>NZ_MOBI01000028.1:0-311959 GCF_003732175.1 Pseudomonas brassicacearum | reverse complement strand
AGCAGCAGCAATTTAACGGGGAGTTGGTGTCCGGTTTTGAAGGGGCAAGTCCACAGCCGGTTTCGCTGATTTGGGATGGTGACCTTTAAGAACGAAGAATCAGAACTGAGCTTCCAGGGTTTAGCGCTGCGGAGCGAGTGAGGAAAAACGCCCTAATCGCCCGGAAACAGGGCGTTTGGCAAGGCTATCTGACATGCAAAAAAGCGGAGAAAAGAAGAAAAATATCAGACAGGACTGGTGCCAAAGGCTGCGCGAAAAAGGGCCAAAAGCGGCGTAAACTCACAGGAAAACAGGATGATCTCCCGCAAATGTCCCTACGCGTAAAAAAGCCGAACTGGCTAGAGTTCGGCTAAGTTACTGATAAATATGGTCGGGACGGAGTGATTCGAACACTCGACCCCTAGCACCCCATGCTAGTGCGCTACCGGACTGCGCTACGCCCCGACTAGGCGTGAAACCTGTTCCTCATCTCGAGGAACGCTCAAGAATATATCGCAAGCTTTTGAAAACTGGAAGTATTTAAAAGCAGGAATTTATTTCTTGAGTACCACCAGAACATCTTCGAGTTCGGCAATCATCTGGCGGATCATTTGTTTGTATTGAGTGGTGTCGTCTTTGGCTTCATCGCCGGAAAGGCGCAGGCGCGCTCCGCCGATGGTGAACCCCTGGTCGTAGAGCAACGCGCGGATCTGCCGGATCATCAGCACATCCTGGCGCTGATAGTACCGGCGATTTCCGCGGCGCTTGACGGGGTTGAGTTGAGGAAACTCCTGCTCCCAGTAGCGCAGCACGTGCGGTTTTACCGCACAAAGCTCGCTGACTTCACCAATGGTGAAGTAGCGTTTGCCTGGGATGACGGGAAGCTCGTCGTTATGACTTGGTTCCAGCATAAGCCTCAACTCGGGCCTTCAACTTCTGCCCTGGACGAAAGGTGACCACACGGCGAGCCGTGATCGGGATTTCTTCTCCCGTTTTCGGATTGCGGCCAGGCCGCTGGCGTTTGTCACGAAGGTCGAAGTTGCCGAAACCGGACAACTTCACCTGTTCGTTGTCTTCAAGAGCGTGCCTGATTTCTTCAAAGAACAGCTCGACCAATTCCTTGGCCTCCCGCTTGTTCAGGCCCAGCTCTTCATACAGACGTTCCGCCATCTCAGCTTTCGTCAAAGCCCCCATACGTCACTTCCTTAACGTGGCGTTCAACCTTTGTTCGAGCGAGGTGAGGATGTTTTGCGTCGTGGTATTCACCTCATCGTCATTAAGAGTGCGCGATGGATGCTGCCAGGTCAAGCCAACTGCAAGGCTTTTTCTATGCGGATCAATACCTTTACCCTGATACACGTCAAATAGCCTGAGGTCCGTCAGCCATTCGCCTGCATTTTCACGGATTACGTCCAGTACGGCACTGGCTGCAACGTCTTTGTCCGCCAGCAGCGCAAGGTCACGACGCACTTCAGGAAAGCGCGACAACTCGCTGAATTTAGGCATTTTGCCCAACGCCACTTCGGCCAGCACCAGCTCGAAAACGAAGACCGGACGGTCGAGACCGAGGGTTTTCGACAATTCAGGGTGGATAGCGCCGATGTAACCGACTACGCGACCCTCACGCTCGATGCGCGCGGTTTGACCCGGGTGCAACGCAGGGTGGCTGCCCGGTACAAACGTGAACGAATCCAGTGCGCCAGCAAAGCCCAGCACCGCTTCCACATCGGCTTTGACGTCGAAGAAGTCCACGGTATCGCGACCTTGGGCCCAGCCTTCCGGCAGACGGCCGCCGCAGACCACACCAGCCAGCATCGGCTCTTGCTTCAGGCCTTCCAGCTGACCGACGAAACGCAGACCGCTTTCGAACAGACGGACGCGGTCTTGTTGACGATTCAGGTTGTGCTGAAGCGCCTTGACCAGACCCGGCCACAGAGACGAACGCATGGCAGCCATGTCGTTGGAGATCGGGTTGGCCAGCAACAGAGGCTCGACACCCGGGTTGAACAGTTCGAACTGCTTCGGATCGATGAAGCTGTAGGTGATCGCTTCCTGATAACCACGAGCCACCAGCAGGCGGCGCAGTTCAGGCAGATCGCTACGCGCTTCAGCCTTGGCTTGCGGTGCCAGACGGGCTTGCGGGTAACGAACCGGCAGACGGTTGTAACCGTACAGACGGGCCAGCTCTTCGATCAGGTCGACTTCCAGGCTGATATCGAAGCGATGGCTTGGCACTTCAACGCGCCACTGCCCTGCCCCGTCCGCGGAAATCTTCAGGCCCAAAGCGCTGAGCAGACGCTCGACTTCGGCTGAATCCATTTCCATACCCAGCATCTGGGTGATGCGCTGGGCACGCAGGGTGACCGGAGCAATCGACGGCAGGTGCTGCTCGCTGACGGTTTCGATGATCGGACCAGCTTCGCCGCCGGTAATTTCCAGCAGCAGGCCAGTGGCGCGCTCCATGGCTTCACGGGCCAGTTGCCAGTCCACGCCACGCTCGTAGCGGTGCGAGGCGTCGGTGTGCAGGCCGTAGGAACGAGCCTTGCCAGCAACGGCGATCTGATCGAAGAAAGCGCTTTCCAGGAAGACATCGCGAGTGGTCGCGGAAACACCGCTGTGCTCGCCACCCATCACACCAGCAATCGCCAAGGCGCGGGAGTGGTCGGCAATCACCAGCGTATCGCTACGCAGGCTGACTTCCTGACCGTCGAGCAGCACCAGCTTCTCGCCTTCTTCGGCCATACGCACGCGGATGCCGCCATTGATTTCGGCGAGATCGAAAGCGTGCAGTGGTTGACCCAGTTCCAGCATCACATAGTTGGTGATGTCGACGGCAGCGTCGATGCTGCGCACGTCAGCGCGGCGCAGACGCTCGACCATCCACAGCGGCGTAGGCTTGGACAGGTCGACGTTACGGATCACGCGACCCAGATAACGCGGGCAAGCGGCGGGTGCCAGAACCTCAACCGAACGCACTTCATCATGCGCGGCCGGAACGCTGGCAACGACCGGGCGTGTGACTTCGGCAGCATAGAGCGCACCAACTTCACGGGCCAGACCGGCCAGGGACAGGCAGTCGCCGCGGTTCGGGGTCAGGTCGACCTCGATGCTGGCGTCGTCCAGGCTCAGGTATTCACGAATGTCCTGACCGACCGGCGCATCGGCCGGCAATTCCATCAGGCCGTCGTTGCCTTCACCGATCTGCAATTCGGCTTGCGAGCACAGCATGCCGTTGGACTCAACGCCACGCAGCTTGGCTTTCTTGATTTTGAAGTCGCCTGGCAGTTCGGCACCGATCATGGCGAACGGGATCTTCAGGCCCGGGCGCACGTTTGGCGCGCCGCAAACTACCTGGAAGGTCTCCGCGCCATTGCTGACCTGGCAAACACGCAGCTTGTCGGCGTCCGGGTGCTGCTCGGTGCTCAGCACCTCGCCCACCACCACGCCACTGAATTCACCGGCGGCCGGCGTAACGCTATCGACCTCAAGACCGGCCATCGACAGACGAGCAACCAGCTCGTCGCGACTTACCTGCGGGCTTACCCAGCCGCGCAGCCATTGTTCACTGAATTTCATCCTGCTCTCCTAAGAATTCGTTACGACTAGCGAAATTGCGCGAGGAACCGCAAGTCGTTGTCGAAGAACAGACGCAAGTCGTTCACGCCGTAACGCAGCATGGCCAGACGTTCAACGCCCATGCCGAAGGCAAAGCCCGAAAACTCTTCCGGGTCGATCCCGGACATGCGCAACACGTTCGGGTGAACCATGCCGCAGCCCATCACTTCCAGCCAGCCAGTCTGCTTGCAGACGCGGCAGCCTTTACCGCTGCACATCACGCATTCCATGTCGACTTCGGCGGACGGCTCGGTGAACGGGAAGTACGAAGGGCGGAAACGCACTGCCAGTTCTTTTTCGAAGAACACGCGCAGGAACTCTTCGATGGTCCCTTTCAGGTCGGCGAAGTTGATGTCGCGATCGACCAGCAGGCCTTCGACCTGATGGAACATCGGCGAGTGGGTGATATCGGAGTCGCTGCGGTACACACGGCCTGGGCAGACGATGCGGATCGGCGGCTGTTTCGATTCCATGGTGCGGACCTGTACCGGCGAGGTATGGGTGCGCAGCAACATGTTGGCATTGAAATAGAAGGTGTCATGCATCGACCGGGCCGGGTGATGGCCTGGGATGTTGAGCGCCTCGAAGTTGTGATAGTCGTCTTCGACCTCAGGGCCTTCGGCGATGCCGTAGCCGATATGGGTGAAGAACTGTTCGATACGTTCCAGAGTGCGAGTAACCGGATGCAGACCACCCGAGGTCTGACCACGGCCAGGCAGGGTCACATCAATGGACTCGGCGGACAGTTTGGCGGCCAGGTCGGCCTCTTCAAACAGTGCCTTGCGCGCATTGAGAACCTCTGTGACACGCTCCTTGGCAACGTTGATCAGGGCGCCGACTTGCGGACGCTCTTCTGCCGGCAAATTCCCCAGGGTCTTCATCACCTGAGTCAATTCACCCTTTTTGCCAAGGTAGTGAACCCGGATTTGCTCCAGGGCATTGATATCTTCAGCGCTTTGCACAGCCTCTAGTGCTTGAGAGACCAGCGCATCCAGGTTTTCCATGTACAGACTCCAGATACAAAATAGGGGAAGAGCTTGAAGGCTCTTCCCCTATTTATGACGTTTAACACCTGAGCCCACAAAGGTGAGCCCGGGTGACTGTCGGGGGTACTTAAGCCAAGGTGGCTTTAGCTTTCTCGACAATCGCAGCAAACGCCGCTTTTTCGTTCACTGCCAGATCAGCCAGAACCTTACGGTCGATCTCGATGGACGCTTTTTTCAGGCCTGCGATGAAACGGCTGTAGGACAGACCGTTGATACGTGCACCAGCGTTGATACGAGCGATCCACAGAGCGCGGAACTGACGTTTTTTCTGACGACGGTCACGGTAGGCGTATTGGCCTGCCTTGATTACCGCTTGCTTGGCAACACGGAATACGCGCGAGCGAGCGCCGTAGTAGCCTTTAGCAAGTTTCAGAATTTTTTTGTGACGTTTACGGGCAATGACGCCACGCTTTACACGAGCCATGAGTTACTTCCTCTATTCTTAACCAAAAATTAACGAAGGCGCAGCATGCGCTCGACTTTTGCCACGTCAGACGGATGCAGCAAGCTGCTACCGCGCAGTTGACGCTTACGCTTGGTCGACATTTTGGTCAGGATGTGGCTCTTGAAAGCGTGCTTGTGCTTGATACCGTTAGCAGTTTTCAGAAACCGCTTAGCAGCACCACTTTTAGTTTTCATCTTTGGCATGTTCGGATACTCCGCATTCAGTTGATAAACATAATCGCAAGGCCTGCCGTGCCCTGTTGATTACTTCTTCTTTTTCGGGGCGATGACCATGATCAGCTGGCGTCCTTCCATCTTAGGATGCTGTTCGACCGAACCGTACTCGAGCAGGTCACCTTCAACCCGCTTGAGGAGTTCCATCCCCAGCTCCTGGTGGGCCATCTCACGGCCGCGGAATCGCAAAGATACCTTGGCCCTGTCCCCGTCACTCAGGAAACGTACCAGGTTGCGCAGTTTTACCTGGTAATCCCCTTCCTCCGTCCCTGGACGAAACTTGATTTCTTTTACCTGAATCTGCTTCTGGTTCTTTTTCGCTGCGGCAATCTGCTTCTTCTTTTCGAAGATCGATTTGCCGTAATCCATCACACGGCAAACCGGTGGGATTGCGTCGGCGGAAATTTCCACCAGATCCAGTTTGGCTTCTTCAGCAATACGAAGCGCTTCATCAATCGAGACGATGCCAATCTGCTCGCCGTCAGCGCCAATTAACCGAACCTCGCGTGCCGAGATATTCTCGTTGATCGGGGCTTTCGGTGCAGCTCGTTTATCTTGTCTCATTTCACGCTTAATAATAATTACTCCGAATCTGGGCGACCACGCCGGGAAACCGCTTGCGCGAGGAACTCAGCGAACTGGGCGACGGGCATCGAGCCCAGGTCAGCACCTTCACGAGTACGCACAGCGACAGTCTGCATCTCGACTTCCCGATCTCCAATAACCAAGAGATAGGGAACCTTGAGCAAAGTATGCTCGCGGATTTTAAAGCCGATCTTTTCATTTCTCAAGTCAGACTTGGCACGAAAACCGCTTTGATTGAGAGTTTTTTCAACTTCAGCGGCAAAATCTGCCTGTTTATCAGTGATATTCATGATCACTGCCTGAGTCGGAGCCAGCCACGCAGGGAACGCGCCCTCGTAATGCTCGATCAGAATCCCGACGAAACGCTCGAAGGAACCCAGGATCGCCCGGTGCAACATAACCGGGTGCTTGCGACTGTTGTCTTCGGAGACGTATTCGGCTCCCAGACGGATCGGCAGGTTAAAATCGAGCTGCAAGGTACCACATTGCCAGACACGACCGAGGCAATCTTTTAGCGAAAACTCGATTTTCGGACCGTAGAAAGCACCCTCGCCTGGCTGCAGGTCGTATTCCAGGCCCGCACTATCAAGGGCTGCGGCCAGCGCAGATTCTGCGCGATCCCACAATTCATCGGAACCGACGCGTTTTTCCGGACGAGTGGACAGCTTCATTTCGACGTCTGTAAAGCCAAAATCGGCGTAGACATCCATGGTCAGCTTGATGAACGCAGCGGATTCGGCCTGCATCTGCTCTTCGGTGCAGAAGATGTGTGCATCGTCCTGGGTGAACCCACGCACGCGCATGATGCCGTGCAACGCGCCGGACGGCTCGTTACGGTGACAAGCACCGAACTCGGCCAGACGCATTGGCAGTTCGCGGTAGCTTTTCAGGCCCTGGTTGAACACTTGCACGTGGCAAGGGCAGTTCATTGGCTTGATCGCGTAGTCGCGGCTTTCCGATTGCGTGGTGAACATGTTCTCGGCGTAGTTGGCCCAATGCCCGGATTTCTCCCACAGGCTACGGTCAACCACCTGCGGAGTCTTGATCTCCAGGTAGCCGTTTTCACGCTGGACCTTACGCATGTACTGCTCGAGCACCTGGTACAGGGTCCAGCCGTTCGGGTGCCAGAAAACCATGCCCGGCGCTTCTTCCTGGGTATGGAACAGGCCGAGACGCTTGCCGATCTTGCGATGGTCGCGCTTTTCGGCTTCTTCGATACGCTGGATGTAAGCCGCCAGTTGCTTCTTGTCAGCCCAGGCAGTGCCGTAAACGCGCTGCAATTGCTCGTTCTTGGCATCGCCGCGCCAGTAGGCGCCGGACAGCTTGGTCAGCTTGAAGGATTTCAGGAAGCGGGTGTTCGGCACGTGCGGACCGCGGCACATGTCGACGTATTCTTCGTGATAGTACAGGCCCATGGCCTGCTCGTTCGGCATGTCCTCGACCAGGCGCAGCTTGTAGTCTTCGCCGCGGCTGGTGAACACGTCGATCACTTCGGCGCGCGGAGTGACTTTCTTGATAACGTCGTAATCTTTTTCGATCAGCAGGTGCATGCGCTGTTCGATCGCCGCCAGGTCGTCCGGAGTGAAAGGACGCTCGTAGGCGATGTCGTAATAGAAGCCTTCATCGATGACCGGACCGATCACCATTTTCGCCGTCGGGTACAGCTGCTTGACCGCGTGGCCAATCAGGTGAGCGCAAGAGTGGCGAATGATCTCCACCCCCTCTTCATCCTTGGGCGTGATGATTTGCAGGGTCGCGTCGCTGTCGATGACATCGCTGGCGTCAACCAGCTTGCCGTTGACCTTGCCGGCCACGGTGGCCTTGGCCAGACCGGCACCAATGGATGCGGCGACCTCGGCTACGGAAACCGGATGATCGAAGGAACGTTGACTGCCGTCGGGAAGAGTAATAGTGGGCATGGCGCCTCCTCTCCTAGTGGTGACCCCTACCAAAGGTCACGTGGGTTGGGATGAGCAGCCAGTACGCGATTCAGTCCAGGCCATTCTATAATGAACGCCTGCCTTACAGCGGCAGGAGCCTTGCGGCCAACCGGGAACCGAACCAGAGTGACTGGAGATCAAATCAGGGTTATTCGGGGATTGGCCGCTACTGGAGAACAGATCATCCAGAGCCTGAAAATACCCGAGCGCTGGATCCTAGCACAGATGAACGGTCGTCGCCGCGACCTTGTTTGGCCAACGCCGAATTCAGGGCTTTTGCATCAAAAAGTGAACTTGAGATGTACGGCCCACCTCAAATAGGCTGAGAATCGCCACACATTATCGACCTCACGGAGTTCCAGCTATGCGTCTTATCCGCCTTATCGCCCTTGCTTCCCCACTGATCATGCTGCTCCCGCTGAGCGCGCAGGCTGCCTGGCCTGCCGGGGTTCGCGAAAGCTATATGAAGGATTGCGTTTCCGCCGCCAGTCAGAGCGTCGACCAGAAGTCCGCCGAATTGCATTGCGCTTGTGGCGCGGACAAGCTCAACGAGAAGTTTACAACGGCCGAAATCAGCGAGCTGATGAGCAAGACAAAACAGCCGAGTGCGGAGCTGCGCACCAAGGCGCTGAACGCCATTCAGGAATGCAGAGTCAAGAAATAAGCCGCTGGAGGGCTAAAAACAACGGCCCTGGCGAGTAGAAAACAGCTGAAAAACCACTATTTCAGACAAATTACGCAGCTTTTACAGCTTTTTTTACAGGACATGTATTTGGCTGCAAGCCTTTTAAACCGGGGCTTACAGCCATACACAGCGACAAAGAACAGGCGATACGAAGGCAAACAGCACGTCCGGGGGGCTCCCAAATCGAACATTTCGACTATGATACTCCGGTGTGCCCAGTTGGCCTGAGCAGCACAGTACTACTGAAAATATATGTTTCTTGGAGATACACCATGTCTAATCGCCAAACCGGCACCGTTAAATGGTTCAACGATGAAAAAGGCTTCGGCTTCATCACTCCTCAAGGTGGCGGTGACGACCTGTTCGTACACTTCAAAGCTATCGAAAGCGACGGTTTCAAAAGCCTGAAAGAAGGCCAAACCGTTTCCTTCGTGGCTGAGAAAGGCCAAAAGGGTATGCAAGCTGCACAAGTTCGCCCAGAGTAATTTCCTGGCGCACTAAAAAAACCCCGTCCATGTGACGGGGTTTTTTATGAGCGAAACAAAAGCCTGAAGCGATTAGCCGCAGTTGACCCGGGTAATCACCAGGTTGGCGTCGGTGTTGAGGTTCAAACGATCCGAACGGTATTCCAGAGTGATCATGTCGTTTGGCCTGAGGACTCGTGCAGTCTGCGACCCGGAACGCACGCGGGCCTGTTCCAGCAACTCTGGCGAAGCCTTTTTGCCAATGGTGAATTCGGCAGCCTTTGCCTCACAACGACCGTTACCGGCCCCGGCTACCACAGGGTCTTTTGCCGACTCGGAGGTACTGCTGCAACCCGCCAACATGACAGCGGCCAGCAAAGTACCCAATGACGCGAGCTTCCAAGGCATGACGCCTCCTTTTCAATAGTTGAACTGAATTCGTGCGACAGCCGTTTGGGCGTTTGGTTTCATGGTCAGTGCCATCCCCCGCCTTCAAAGCCGTCAAACACGCAAGTTTGCCTGAGCTATCCCCTGCTGTTCAGTGCGCAATCGTGACTGAATATGAGCAGGCTCAGTAGATATCGATGTAATCAAAGGGTGGTTTCGGCCAGTTCTGTTTCAATGCGTTGAATATCTGCATGACCCAGACCTCATCACTGGCGGCAACCATGCCTACATACCCGGAGCCCTTGGCCCACGTCTCAAGGCGAAACAGCAGCCCGTCGATATCCGTTCCGCCGACAACACCTGACGAAATGTAGGCAATACCTGACTTGCTGACCCGCAACTGGGTATGCGTATCGTCGCTGGCAGACGCCAGCAGCTGGCGCACAGCCTCAAGCGTCAAGCCGTCCGGGGTATTCAAATCGATCTGCACAGCACTGTCCTTGAAATCTACAAAGTCCAAGTGTCGCATAGCCCTCCGTTCATGCCTAAGTCGGAGTGCCAAAAGCTGCGCAAGGTGGTTAACTCAACAGACAGATTTCCCGACCTCGCGAGACACTTATGACCACCGTGACCATCGACGCCGATATCAAAGTCAGCTGGCCCCAAGGCCACAGCTCTTACAGCCCCAGCACCCCGGAAGAGCTGGCAATCATTGGCATAGACCTGTTGGTCAAGGACCTGGGCACGAAAGCCGCTCAACAGTTCATCGAGCAGGTATTCGAGAAGTACCCCATCGACGATATGGGCGCCGCCCACACGTAAAGGGAGTAAAACCCCGCAGGCTGGCACCTGCGGGGACATAATTTACTTGAGACGGGCGAGACGCGCAGTCAGCAAGTCAAAGAAGCCCTGAGCATCGCCGTTCGTGACCCAGAACGCGTTCTTCGGAGCTTTCAGGCCGTCGTACCAGTCAACGACGGTCTGGCCAAAGGTCGGCCCTTCGCGACTATCGACCACCACATTCACCGCACGACCGGTAAACAGTTCAGGCTTGAGCAGGTACGCGATCACCGTGGCGTCATGCACCGGGCCACCAGGAATACCGTAGTGCTCCATGTCGCCTTTGACGTATTCGTTGAGAATATCGCCCACCAGTTTGCTGGCGTTGTTGTTCAGCGCAGCAATCTGCTTCAGGCGAGCTTCACTGGTCAGAATCTTGTGGGTGACGTCCAGCGGCAGATAGGTCAGCTTGACGCCGCTCTTGAGGACGACTTCAGCTGCCTGCGGGTCAGCAAACAGGTTGAATTCAGCGACCGGGGTAATGTTGCCGCCATTGAAGTGCGCGCCCCCCATGATCACCACTTCCTTGATGCCCTGGGTGATTTCCGGATCCTGAATCAGCGCCAACGCCAGGTTGGTCTGCGGCCCGAGCATTGCGATAGTGATGCTGTGAGGCTTGGCCGCGCGCAACGTGTCAATCAGGTAACTGACCGCATCGCCTTTGGCCAGACCTTTCTTCGGCTCGTGCACCGTGACACCCGACAGGCCTTCCTTGCCATGAATGTTCTCGGCATAGATCGGCGTGCGCATCAACGGTTTCGGAGCGCCCGCATACACCGGCACCTCTTCACGCCCTGCCCACTCGCGGGCCAGCCGTGCATTGCGCGAGGTTTTGTCCAGGCGCACGTTACCGGCAACGGTAGTCAGGGCGCGAATGTTCAGTTCTTCGGGCGATGCCAGGGCAAACAGCAGCGCCACCACGTCGTCGGCACCTGGATCGGTGTCGATGATCAGATCAATCTTTTCCGCCGCGTGGGCGCCTGTAGCGGTGAGCAAGGACAAAAGCAGCAGACTCCGGATCAGGTGATGCAGTCGTTGAGCATAGCGGTGCATAGCGCACTCCTTGTGCGTGGGTAAATCGAATCGGGATATGGCGGACTAGAAAGTCACCCCTGCGACCAGCACGATGTTGCAGTACGGCTGACATTCGCCCGTACGAACAATCGCCCGCGCTTGTCGGCTAAGGACTTTAAATTCTTCATGACTCAGCAACCGCCGCTGACCCATCGCGGCATTGGCCGTCAGCTCGTCGATCGCCTGCAGCGTCGGCGGCTGCTTGAGCAGGATTTCTTCGGCCAGCACATGGCTTTCCACCTGCATTTCACTGAGTACGACGCGCAAGGTACTGACGAAGTCCGGAATGCCCGGGGTCAACGCCAGGTCGATCAACTCAACGCCGGGCGGCACCGGCAGACCGGCATCGCCAATCACCAGCATGTCGCCATGACCCAGAGAGGCAATCAGCCGCGACAACGCGATATTGAGCAAGGGTGTTTTTTTCATGATGCTTTGCAGGCCTGTACGTCTGACAAGGAAGGAATCGAGGGTTGCGCACCGGCCCGCGTCACCGATAAAGCGGCGGCGACCTGACCAAAACGAATGGCCTCGACTTCGCTTTTGCCTGAGGCCAAGGCCGCGGCAAAACCGCCGACAAAGGTGTCGCCGGCCGCGGTAGTGTCGACCGCCTTGACCTTCGGCGCCGGAAAATGCGTAACACTTTGTCCGTCGGCAAACAATGAACCCTGGGGGCCCAGCGTGATGATGACCTTACCGGCACCAGCGGCGATCAATCGGCTCGCGGCCAGCTCGGCGCTCTCCAAAGAATCCACCGGCAAACCACTCAGGGCCGAAGCTTCGCTTTCATTGGGGATCAGATAATCGATTGACGAATACCAGTCGGCCGGCAATGGGCTCGTTGCCGGCGCCGGATTCAGGATCACCGTCTTGCCCAGCTCACGACCACGCTTGAGAACATAACCAACCGTGTGCATCGGCACTTCCAGCTGACAGATGATCACGTCGGCCGCCGCAAGCACCGCATCAAACCCCGCGACCATGCCAGGTGTCAGCTGACCGTTGGCACCCGCAACGATAACAATCGCATTCTGGCTGTTGTCATCGACCACGATCAGCGCCACGCCGCTGGAGCCCCCGACCGATGTCAGCGCCTGACAATCGATCTGTTCTGCCAGCAGCGCTGCGCGCAACTCCTCACCATAAGCATCGTCACCCACGCAGCCGATCATCGACACCTGCGCACCCAGCCGGGCAGACGCTACCGCCTGATTAGCGCCCTTGCCGCCCGACACAGTGGCAAACGACTCGCCATGCAGCGTTTCTCCGGCATGCGGCAACCGCTGGGCGCGGGTCACCAGGTCCATGTTCAGACTGCCTACAACCACTACTTTTGCTGGCATACATCCCTACTCATCAATTCGCTTCAGCGGTATTGGTCGAATACGCCGGCCGGCGGCGCGGTCGACTCTCGCATGACAATGCTGGGCTTCACGATCCGCTGATCGGTCGCCAGTTCAGGTGTCCCGATCCGTCGCAACAGTACCTCCGCAGCCATTTCGCCAAGCTGCAGGATCGACTGGCCAACGGTGGTCAGCGCCGGATATACATAACGGCTCATCTGGATATCGTCGAAACCGATGACCGAAAGCTCGCTCGGCACCCGGATATTGCGCTCGGCGGCGGCCCGCAGTACGCCGATACCAATCATGTCGTTGCCGGCAAAAATTGCGCTGGGCGGATTCTTTTCCAGCAACATTGTCGCCGCGTTGTAACCGCCAATGCTGGTGAAGTCACTTTCGAGCATCCATTTTCCCGGCACTTCGACGCCTGCCTCTTTCAAGGCCCGGCAGTAACCTGCCAGACGCATCTGCGCCACACTGGTATGTGCCGGGCCGCCAATAGTGGCGATGTCGCGATGGCCCAGTTCGAGCAAATGCCGGGTCGCAAGATAAGCACCGTATTCATGATCGATGCGCACCATGTCCGCATCGAGTCCCTCCAACCCACGGTCGACGATCACCATCGGCGTGCGCACGCCCGCCAGCCCTTGCGCCAACCCGCTATCGCCGCCGGCGGACGCGACAATCAGCCCGTCGATGCGTTTTTCCAGCAGCACACGCAGGTAACTGCGCTGCTTGTCCGGGTTGTCATCGGAGTTGCAGAGGATCACGCAATAACCGTTACGCTCGCAGTAATCCTCGATACCACGGGCCAATTCCGCGAAGTACGGGTTGAGACTGTTGGGCACCAGCAAACCGATAGTCGCGGTGGTTTTCGCTTTGAGCGAGCGCGCCACGGCACTGGGCACGTAATCCAGGCTTTTGATCGCAGCCTCGACCTTGAGCCGAACCTCTTCACTGACCGGCCGGGTCTTGTTCACCACGTGGGAAACCGTGGTGTAGGAAATCCCCGCGAGCGCTGCTACATCCTTGATCGTTGCCATGATTCAGCTCCGTCGACTTGCACGTTGGCTGCGGTAGGTGTCCAGCACCACCGCGACCACGATCACCGCGCCGGTAATGATGCGTTTGGTCGGTTCGGTCGCGCCGATTTGCGCCAGTCCGGCAGCCAGTACAGAAATGATCAGGACGCCGAAGAAGGTGCTGATCACCGAACCGCGACCGCCCATCAGGCTGGTACCACCGATCACCACGGCAGCGATGACTTGCAGCTCCAGACCGGAACCGGCATTCGGGTCCGCCGCTTCCAGACGCGAGATCTGGAACAGTGCGGCAATACCCGCCAGCAACCCCATCAGGCTGAATACCAGGATCTTGTAGGGTTTTGGGTTGATACCCGCCAGACGCACAGCTTCCTCGTTGGTACCGATACCGATCAGGTAGCGACCGAACACGGTACGGGTCAACACTGCCTGGGCAATGAAGATAACCAGTAACGCGATAATGAATGACGGTGAAATACCAAAGGTGATCGGATTGGACAGCCAGGCAAAGGCATCACCGATATAGGCCGTGCGCGAGCCGGTCATCTGATAGGCAACGCCGCGAGCCATCTCCAGCACACCCAGCGAAACAATGAACGACGGAATGCGCCAGGCCACGGTGATCGAACCGGTGATGGTCCCGGCCACTGCTGCGGCGGCCATGCCCAGCAGTGCTGCCGGCAAGACACTCCAGCCCCAGCCGAGGATCGCCACGCTGACAGTCGAGCCCGCCAAGGCCAGCACCGAACCCACCGAAAGGTCGATGCCGCCGATGATCAACACGAACGTCATGCCGACTGCCAGCACCATCAGGTCCGGGATCTGATTGGCCAGTGTGCTGAAGGTGTCATAAGAGAGGAAATGGCTGCTCAAGACCGAGAACAACGCAATCATCGCCAGCAAGGCACCAGCCAGGCCCAGATAGGTACCGAGGCCGTAAAAATTGCTACTACGTTTGCCAGCAGACAGTGCAGTTATCATGGGAGATCCCTAGGCGTCGCTTCATGGAGCAACGCATCACGTTTTTGGTAGCCGGCAAAAGCGGCGGCAAGCAAATCATCCTGAGTCCAGCTGTCGCGCTCGAAGGTGTCGATCAAGCGTCCGGCCGACAACACGCCAATACGGTCGCAGATCAACATCAGCTCGCGCAGATCACTGGACACCACCACCAGCGCCTTGCCCTGACGCGTCAACTCGCCAAGCAATGCGTAAATATCAAATTTGGCACCGACATCGATGCCGCGAGTCGGCTCATCGAACAACAACACCGAACACTCACGCTCAAGCCAGCGGCCAATCACCACCTTCTGCTGATTGCCGCCCGACAACTCGCAAACCAGCTGCGCAGGACTGGAGCTGCGAATGTGCATCGCGTCGATCTGACGCTGCGCCAGCGCCATCTCGTCACCCGTATTCACAATGCCGGCACTGGAGATCACCGGCATATTGCCCAGGGCGATGTTGGCGCTGATCGACTGAGTCAGCAGCAGCCCCTCGCCTTTGCGATCTTCGGTGATCAGGGCAATGCCGTGACCGACCGCATCGGCGGGCGAACGAATGCTCACCACTTTCGCCGGCGAGCCAAGCGCGACCGTGCCACTGTCTGCCGCATCGGCACCGAAGATCAGCCGCAGCAGCTCCGTGCGCCCAGCCCCGATCAAACCGGAAACTCCGAAAATCTCGCCGCTGCGCACCTCGAAAGACACATCGCGAACCTTGTCCGAACGGCTCAACCCTTTGACGGTCAGGGCCGGCGCGCCGATGTGTCGTGGACCGAGATCGATGTGTTCGCCCAATTCGCGGCCGACCATCAGATTGACCAGTTGCTCGCTGTTGTAGTTGGCCATCGGTTCGACGCAGACCAGATTGCCGTCACGCAATACCGCGATGCGCTGAGCAACCCGCGCCAGCTCTTCCAGCCGATGGGAAATATAAATGATCGCCACGCCACGAGCTTGCAGGCGGCTGATTTGCTCAAAGAGCATCTCGACTTCGCGAGCCGTCAACATCGCTGTCGGCTCATCGAGAATCAGGACATGGCAGTCGCCGATCAGGTTGCGCGCGATCTCGACCATTTGCTGATGACCGATCCCCAGCTCGCCGACCAGCGTGTCCGGATCGATCGCATCGAGCCCGACCTGAGCCATCGCGGCGATGGCCGCTCTGCGCAGTTGCTTGCGACTGATCCATCCGCCATTGCTCGGCAGGTTGTCGAGAAACAGGTTCTCTGCCACGGACAAGGTCGGCAGCAGATTGAGTTCCTGCATGACCATGCGAATACCCAGCTCTTCTGCCTGGGTTCGGCTGCCAGGACGGTAATCGCGCCCCTGGAATTGCATCCGGCCGGTGGTCGGAGTGACCAGCCCGCCAATGATTTTCGAGAGCGTGCTTTTGCCGGCACCGTTCTCACCGGTCAACGCCAGCACTTCACCACGCATCAGCGTCAGGTCAATGCCGGTCAATACCGGTTGCGCATACGTCTTGCCGATACCGCTGACCGAAAGGACCGCGTTCGGGGCACAAACTGACATAAAAAAATCTCCATGCGCTCGCCCTTGCGAGCGAGCGCCGTTGTGTCGCCAGAATGACTACTTGGTAACCAGCTCAACCGGAGTTTCGATTACGCCGTTGGTGCCGCTGTCGACCTTTTCGCCCTTGAGCATTTTCAGGGCAGTCTCGATGCCGAACACCGCCTGTTTGGCTGCAAACTGGTCGGCAGTGGCCAGGACGCGGCCATCCTTGAGCATTGGTTTGATGGCGTTGATGTTGTCGTAACCGACCACTTGCACCTTGCCCGCCTTGCCTGCTGCGCGCACCGCCGAAACGGCACCGACCGCCATGCTGTCGTTACCCGCCAGCAGGGCCTTGGTTTGCGGGTACTCGCTGAGTATCGAAGCGGCAACCTTGTTGCCTTTATCGATTTCCCAGTCGCCGGACTGCAACGAGACGACCTTGATCTGCGCCGCTTCCATTGCGTCCTTGAAGCCAGCGGTGCGAGCCTGGGCGTTGGTGGTGGTGGAAACACCTTCGATGATGCCGACTTCGTCACCGGCCTTCAGCTGTTTAGCCAGGTACTCGCCGACCAGACGCGCTCCCTTGCGGTTATCCGGGCCTACGAACGGTACGGTCATGTTCTTGCTTTTGACGACGGCCGGGTCCAGCTGGTTGTCGATGTTGATCACGGTGATACCGGCATCGATGGCCTTCTTGATCACCGGAACCATCGCTTTGGAGTCAGCTGGTGCGATGACCAGCGCATTGACCTTGGCCAGGATCATTTGCTCGACGATGCGTGTCTGACCAGCCGTGTCCGTTTCGTCCTTGATGCCATTGGAGATCAGGTCGAATTCGGCAGAATGTTCTTTCTGGTAAGCCTTGGCACCATCCTCCATGGTCAGGAAGAATTCGTTGGCCAGGGACTTCATGACCAGCGCGACTTTAGGTTTTTCAGTGTCGGCGAACGCCGAAGAGAGGGGCAAAGCGGCGGATGCGGCAGCCAGCATAGCGACAGCGAGAAGACGTCCAGCGAATGGCAGCTTCATGAGTTCACTCCGATCTTATGATTATTCTGAGCAACGCTTGCACTGCATACGCTTCAAATCCGTTCACCAGCGCTCTGGTACGCGGGAACGAGGATCGCCGCACCAACGGAGTCAAACCGTCGACAGGGTCGCGCAAACGTTTGCGTAGACCGAACTATGCGAACCCTGTCGACATTTGTCAACGGTCAGAAAAAACCGTTTTGTGGTCTGCTTGGCGAAAAAAACGGCAATGCCGATTATGCCGTGGTGTTGACCACCGATCCGCTATTGGAACCCTTGGCCAGCTCCTTGACCAGGCTGCTGCTCACCTCCATCAGCGCACCGTTGGTTTGAGCGATTTGCCCCTGAATCGCCATGACCGCGGTGGTCTTGGCTTCCGGCGTCGGATATGACGCGGCCTGGGCCGCAGCCAGTTGCTGTTGTTGCTGGCGCAATTGCTCTTGCAGTTCCTTCATGCGTTTGAGCAGCATCTTCACCGTGATGCTTTGGTTACCACCGTCATCTGCTTTGGTCTCCGCTTCGGGGCTTTGCCCTACCGGACCTGTCCTGACTTGCTTGCTGTCACCTTCCTTGCCACCCGCCAGTTGCGTCACGGCGTCTGCCGTCGCGTCGCTCAATGCGTTGACCGTAGCGAGCGATTTGCCGCCAATCGTGATGCCGCCTGCGTTTGGAAAACCTACTGAAATAGACATATGAGCTCCTGCACAAAAAATGATCCTGAAAGGATCATCGACCCCTGAGCGGTTTTCTTTAGCACTAATTCCCATTCAAAAATGTGGGAAATCCTAGGTTTACGCTGTAGGAGATTTCGGACAGCCGAACGCTTCCATTGCACATATTCGGAAACCCGGACGACTATCGCCTCGAGCGCCACCGCATAAAAGATATAAATCTATGTAAATCAAAAGGTTAAAAGAATTTTAAATCCAAGATATGACTGGTACAGATCCTGCTCTTACTGGGTATCCCCGGCATACAGATCTGCTTGGGGTGTTTCTAGATGAACCTGCATCAGCACCGTCATCATTACTAGAGAGAAAACAATGAAATCTGCCTTCAACACCTTTATTCCGGGCGCTTTGGCCCTCCTGCTGCTCCTCCCGACTGCACTGCAAGCAAAAGAAGTCGAAACCCAACAGAAACTGGCAAACGTGGTCGTCCTCGCTACAGGTGGCACGATTGCCGGTGCTGGCGCCAGCTCAGCCAATAGTGCTACGTACCAGGCCGCAAAAGTCGGGATCGAGCAGTTGATCGCCGGCATCCCTGAACTGAGCCAATTGGCCAATGTTCGCGGCGAGCAAGTGATGCAAATCGCCTCTGAGAGCATCACCAACGAAAACCTGCTGCAACTGGGTCGCCGCGTGGCCGAACTGGCCGACAGCAAAGACGTCGATGGCATCGTTATTACTCACGGCACCGACACCCTGGAAGAGACCGCCTACTTCCTGAACCTGGTGGAAAAAACCGACAAGCCAATCATCGTTGTCGGCTCGATGCGCCCAGGCACCGCGATGTCGGCTGACGGCATGCTCAACCTGTACAACGCCGTCGCCGTAGCGGGTAGCAAAGATGCTCGTGGCAAAGGCGTGCTGGTCACCATGAACGACGAAATTCAGTCGGGTCGTGATGTCAGCAAAATGATCAACCTCAAGACCGAAGCGTTCAAAAGCCCATGGGGCCCATTGGGCATGGTGATCGAAGGCAAATCCTATTGGTTCCGCTTGCCAGCCAAGCGCCACACCATGGATTCGGAATTCAACATCAAAACCATCAAGAGCCTGCCTGACGTCGAAATCGCCTATTCCTATGGCAATGTCGACGGCACTGCTTACAAGGCCCTGGCCCAGTCTGGCGCCAAAGCCATCATCCATGCCGGCACCGGCAATGGCTCGGTATCTTCGCGTTTGGTTCCAACCTTGCAAGCACTGCGCAAGGATGGTGTGCAGATCATTCGTTCTTCCCACGTCAATGCCGGCGGGTTTGTGTTGCGCAACGCAGAACAGCCAGACGACAAGTATGACTGGGTCGTTGCGCATGACCTGAACCCGCAAAAAGCCCGCATCCTGACAATGGTTGCACTGACCAAGACGTCGGACAGCAAAGAGTTGCAACGGATGTTCTGGGAGTACTGATTCATTGCGTCCGACCGGATCCGGTCGGACGCTTGCCCCCCCACTCGCCCGCTCGGGCGAGTGATCTACCCTCCCGCCTCCCCTGCCATTACTTCTGAATAATCACCAATCGGTTTACAGCAAACGGAAAAATTCGCTGTCAGAGGAATTTCTTGAACTTTAAGCAGTTGCGAAATCGCCTACAGTTAAATACTGTATGCACGTACAGCTTAATAAGGATTACCCCGTGGCCACGACCTCTTCAGCAGCGACTAACCCTCCAGGCTCTTACGAACGACTCGGTTTGCGCGTTCAGAAAATCATCAACTCCCCGACCGCCCAAAAAGCCAAGGCCGCCCTGATCTTCCGCCTCCCCGACGAGCCGGTAGATGAATGGGAACGCTTGCTCGAGGAAATCGCCGAGAACGACAACGTCACCCTCGCTTATCGCGACGATGGCGGCGTGCAGATTTTCTGGGTTGTGCCGAAGGAAGACTGAGTCAATGATTGCTCGCTGTTTTGCTTTGCTGTTATTGCTCTTCGTTGTCGCCAGTGCTCAGGCGGATGCGCCACGCACTTTCAACGAAGCGAAAAAGGTCGCCTGGACACTCTACGCCCCACAGTCCACAGAGTTCTATTGTGGCTGCAAATACACGGGCAATCGGGTCGACCTCAAAGCCTGCGGGTACGTGCCACGTAAAAACGCCAAACGCGCCGCACGCATCGAATGGGAGCACATCGTTCCGGCATGGCAAATCGGTCACCAACGCCAGTGCTGGCAACAGGGTGGTCGCCAGAACTGCACACGTCACGACCCGACCTATCAGCGTGCCGAGGCCGACTTGCACAACCTGGTGCCAAGCATCGGCGAGGTGAACGGGGACCGCAGCAATTTCAGCTTCGGCTGGCTCCCCGTGCAATCAGGGCAATACGGTTCGTGCCTGACCCAGGTCGACTTCAAGGCCAGGAAGGTCATGCCCCGCCCGTCCATTCGCGGAATGATCGCTCGCACTTATTTCTACATGAGCAAGCAATACGGTTTGCGACTGTCCAAACAGGATCGGCAACTCTACGAAGCCTGGAACAAGACTTACCCGGCACAAAGCTGGGAGCGCCAACGCAATCAGCGCGTCGCGTGCGTGATGGGGCGCGGCAATGAGTTCGTCGGCCCCGTCAACATGAAGGCTTGCGGTTAATCAGGTGGAGTCAATTACTGAGCCGTGATGTGCTCAATGACCATTGATTCGATATTCATCTTCTTCGCCTTGGCCAGTGCCGCGGTCAGCTCGACCTGCCTTGCCTCGGCTTCGGCCTTCGAGTTGAACGGCCCGACCAGCACGCGCTGCTTACCGTCTTGCGTGACCACGTAGGAAACAAAACTGTGTTCGATCAGCCAGCCAGTGAGATCGCTGATCGCCTGCACGGTCTCGCCCTGAACCAGAACATCCCATTGCGAGGCAGCAGCCACAGCGGGCGCAGAAACAACCGGCGCCTGAGGTTTTTTCGACTCCCCGGCCTTTTCCTGACCACATCCGGCCAATACCAATACTGCGACCACCAACGCCATTTTGCGCACAACCTTCCCCTCTGAATGCCAAAAGCCGGGATTTTATCACCCGAAAATGCTTCGCGACCCAGTAAACAGGCCTCAAAACAACGAGAATGATGTTTCTCGCCTCTGTATAGTCGCACCTTGGGAATTAATGCAGCGTCTGCACGTCAGAAAGAGGCACCCAAACCGTGACACTTCGCACTAATCTATAGGTACTACCGACATCTGCATTGTCTGAGTCAGGTGCCCTACAAAGCTATCAAGGAGAAGATCATGCTGATACTCACCCGCAAAGTCGGTGAAAGCATAAACATCGGTGATGACATTACCATCACCATTCTGGGCGTTAGCGGCCAGCAGGTCAGAATCGGCATCAATGCCCCGAAAGACGTTGCGGTGCATCGCGAAGAAATCTACCAACGTATTCAGGCGGGCCTTACTGCGCCGGACAAGCGCGAAACCCCCTGAACCCGTCAGCAATCAGTAGCCAGCCTTTTCTCTCACGGCAACGGCTGGCTAAAGATTCTGCGCGCCCCTCCTTCCCCCATGACAACAACGCAGCACCGACACCCCCCGCCGGCGATGCTGATACTAACGACATCGCCATGTCCCTTACTGTCGGACGATTCGGATTCAGCCTGGTGAAAACATCACAGCCGGCCTGGACGCACCAAGCCATAGCGCAACGTTAGCCGACTATCCAAACGTCACACCTCGCGCCATGCCTGTCGCGGCCACGACCATCAAGATAATCAACAGTGCCTCGATATGACTGATGCGCGCAAAGAGACGGACCCGCCCGACATCAATCAGCGAGCCTCGACGCAAAGCGATCCGCCACTTGATCAAGGTCACCATCGGTGCAATCTCAAGCAGCAGGATGATGACGAATAAAGTCATCTTCAGATGGAACAGCGGTTGATGCAGGTAATAGTCCGCCCCCTTTTCGTACCCGCCAAAGGCACGGATCCCGCCGGTAACCAGAAGAATCAATGCGCAGACTCCCCAAAAGTTATCTGCCAGCAAAACACTGCGAGCCCCCGCACCCTCCGCACCCACTCGACGAAAAGCCATGCCACGCGTCAGAACACCCCAGAGCGCCAGGGCATAAGCCAAGAGATGGACCGCGGCGAGAAACCAGTGAACCAGCATCGAATTGCCCCCCATTCAAGACGAAAAATAATCGGCCTGTCAGTAGTAGTCCAAAACGCCTCGCTTCGCAGGCAATACAAACAAGCATCTTGCCCTCACCTTCAGTTGGCCACGATCAAACTGGCACGCAACTCTGTTTTATTCCGGCGTTTCGTCGCCATTCAGTTGATTGGGCTTGAGCCGCAGAGCACACTTATATGAGTTGAAGGATCAACGCCCCTATCGATCAAAAGCCCGCCCACCTGCGGGTTTTTTTCGCCTGCGCAATGGCTGTTATCGAACGTATGCGAAGAGCCCAGCGCGATGGCTGGGCTCTGTTTATTGCCGGTGTTCCATCATCTTGTCAGCAAGATTTTTGGCCCTGTCGACCAATAGATTCTGCCACTCTTCGTGACTCGACTTCGGGCCCCCTACCGTCGGCGCGGTGAGATTGCTTTCAGCTATCAGCGCAGCACAAAAATACTGATCCCAAACGACTCTTTCTCCAGCCGTCCGTCTATTCATTTGATCGGAGTTCATATGCAGCTCCTTTTGATGAGGTAACCCAGCTATTTTACGCTCGAACCGCTCACATGCCGCGCTTGAGTCGGTAGTCGGCGCATGCCGCCCCAGCCACCGACGCTCGCTCCAGGCAGGCTGCCAATCCCGAGCATCGGCAATCAACCAAAAACATTCGACTTCAAACAGGAACAACTCCAGAAAGACCACCCTCAATTTGATTTTTGAGTGCGCCCAAGGCCGAAACGATTTGCTGACTGATCTGCGGACTCGCTGCGATGTCTGCCTCATCCATTCCTTTAGCCAGCAAGTCGACTGTTATCGAGGCGGGCTCGACAATAATCGCGGACATCGTTTCCAACACCAGCCTTAGCGCCGCCTGGGCGTGACTCGCCCGCGGCGATGCGTTGAAAAGTGCTACCGGCTTGCCGGGAAAGTCCTGACTGGCCACGAGCCAATCCAGTGCATTCTTGAACGACCCCGGAATTCCCCGAGCGTACTCAGGGCACGAAATCAGAATGCCGTCTGCCTCGGCAATAAACCCACGCAACTCTGCGACGATCTGCGGAGGATCGTCAGCCAGATCCGGATCGAAATGAGGTAATTGACCCACCTCAAGGTAATGCCTGATCGACATACCTTCAGGACTGAGCCGCTCGGCAGCACGCAGTAACGCGGAGTTTGAAGAGGCTGCGCGAAGGCTTCCTGAGATCGCAAGTAGTTGCACCATGTGTATACGCTCCATGACTTGGTGGACGGATGAATTGTCGCATACGCAGGCCAAAGCCATCTTTAGCGTGGGAGCAATCCCGATCGGCAGGCGCGCTCGATTGCCTCGCGGTCAGGCGACCTGGTTGTCATGGCATATCTCGGAGGTAGAATTAGTGGTGGATTGTCGGCATCAGTGAGACTGAGTCCTTCGAGGGCAACACTATGCAAACCACTGAAGATGCGATCATTGCAGCAGCACGACTACGTGCCGCAAGCCGGGGAGATAACGAAGCCCTGGCTGCAGCTTCAGCACTCGAAGTCGTGGAAGCCCTGAAAAAGTCTTTAACGGGAGACAAGTACCAGGAGGCTCTCGAAAGGCTGTATCTCGAGTACACAACCTCCTGAGCTCCGTAAACCACTCACCGGCTGCACATTTCTGGATTGACCGTCGGCATACACTCGAGAGTAGCCAGATCAATCAGCGTGAAATGACCGCCCATCCAGCCGCCAGTGTCAATGTGGTAGACGTTGCCCAGCACCGCAGGCTGAAGGACCACCGTGTGGCCGACGATCACGGCCCTGATGCCACTGACACCAGTAGCGTTTTCGCTGGTAATACGAGAACGCGACCACTGGCAGATAGTTTGCACACTACGCTGCATCGCGCCTTGCTCCCGCTCAAGGGCGCCAAGCATTTGCGCCCAATCATCGAATGGGCAATCGGCATGCACGATTCCCACCGCCCCCATAGGCGTCATTACTTCAATTGCGATAGGCAGCTCGGCGAACAGATCGACATAGAAAGCCTGCTCAGCGCTGGACAGACCGTACAGCCAGGCACCGCCGTTGATCATGTGTATGTAAATGGCCCGACCGTTATGACTGAGCCAGTGGGCATCGACCGCCATTTGCTCATGATTGCCCTGCACGGCAAAGAACCATGGCTTGGCCAGCCACACGTCAACGTCGGTAGATTCGGGGCCACGGTCGACCATATCGCCAACACTGAACAGACGATCGGTTGCGGGGTTGAAGCCGACAGCATCGAGTGCTGCCTGAAGCCTGGTGAAATGGCCGTGAATATCACCCACGGCAAAGTCGCGGCCCGCGGTGTTGATTGTGAAACGCCGAACCTGGGTCATGCTGCCACCCTCGGTACTGTCTTAAGGCTCTTTTCAATCCAGTGTATTCGCCTCACCTGCGACTCTTATGCTACCCCCTCAAAGGCTTCGAACTCAGTTATTTGCGAAGGCAAATACTGACCCGAAGGTGTAACGCAGGGGGTGTGGCCTGTCCATGGGTTACCTAATACTTGAAATACCGGCGCGTTGTAGGTATTGGTCGAGATCAACTCAACGCAAGGAGCGAGACAGTGATCAAAATTCGAGAGGCGACCATTGAAGATATCCACGCACTTCGTGATATCGGCATAGAGACGTATCAGGACCACTTCTCCGACATCTGGAGCCCCTCAGGCATGCAGCATTTCTTGAGTGAAGACTTTTCAGTCCTGGCGCTTCAGGAATCGATAGGGGCACCCACACATCACTGTTGGCTCATAGCCCTCGATAAAGACGACAGAGCGGTAGGGTTCTCAAAGGTTAACTGGTCGAAGCCAATGCCTATTACCGGCAAGGCCGGGGCGGAGCTCCAAAAAATTTACTTCCTCAAGACCCAAGCAGGCAAAGGCTACGGGAAACAGCTTCTGCAATTCATCCACCAACTTGCCAAAGATCGTAAAGAGCATTTCATTTGGCTCGACGTACTAAAAACCAACGCCAGTGCGAGGCGCTTCTACGAGGGCTTCGGCTTCGAAGTACTAGGCGAGATCCCATTTATCACCGACAAGACCGAGATCGGAATGGTTGTGATGTGCTGCGACATTTCCCGATAGGCGCATTCGATTGCCTCCCAGTCGGGTTGCTTGGTTGTCATGGGTGTTCTCGGTAATGCTAAAGCAGGATTGAAATAGTTGCGGGTTGCCGTGTAGTGGTGAAGATCAATTCACAACAGGTGATCACCATGGAACCGAGATTTAAAGTGCTGGGCTTTGTACACGCAACAGAGGGGAGCACGCGCTACCGGATCTTCGACAAGAAGAACCCCCGACGACACCAATGAGCACGAAGTGTTCGACGATAAAGCTGAAGCTAATTCTGTTTGCGCCAAGCTGAACGCCGAGCATCCTGGCGTGCCACACTCACCTGCGGCACACCTACCCTTCCCGACTGACTCACCCGAAGCGCCCAAATCTACTCACCAATCTCGGTGTCGCGCCTTGCTAGGCGTTGCAGGGTATTGATAGAGAGTCGGCAGCTAAGCAGAGAAGTACTTCAACCAATAGGCTTCCCGGCATTCACTGTTAAAGCTGATGTGGCAAGGACTAATCGTTTTATCGAGCGGCTGGCGAACGACCTCATAGCAAATCCAGCATTCGGCGCAGACTGCGTCGCTGGGAAAATTATCCTGCTCCGCTAGCCGTTTGATGAGTGTGCCGTCATCAAAGGCATAGATTTTTTCCTCCGCGGTGACGGTGCATCCCAGGTCAAGCCAGGTTTCTTGATTCGAGCTTTCAAGATGCAAGGTGCGAGGTGCGAGGCAACGAAACTCCCAGGATGGCACTGACGTAGTTAACAAGGTGATCCAAATGAGCCATGGGCTGTATCCGCAGGTGGATTAGAGCGACTAACAAAAGTCCTAATTCGGCGCTGCGACTTTACTAACAAGTCAGTAACCCGACAACTCTGCCTATCGTCACAGGCTGTGATCCAGCACTCTCGGTGGGCATGCTCTTGTTGATGACGGATCACCGCCCACCAAGCGCTCCTTTACTGATTCGCGATACGTGTCGTGACCTACCCAGCCACCTCAAACCCATGCCCGCGCCGAGCCCAAGCATAAGCCACCACTCCGGCATGAATCATCACGGTGAACGCGCTCACGTAATACCCGTGAACTGCCGTAGCGAAATCCCCAAACGCACAGATGGCCACCAGGTAGAACGAATGGGGACATGTACGCCATCAATCACAATGGCCAGATGCGCGTGAAGCAGGTCTACCGCCTCCCTACCGGCATTCGTTTGCGCAGCTTCAACCGCGATGAGCATCCGGACGAGGATTACAGCTTCGCCGAGATCCAGGATCAACAGATCGCGATCTTGGGGCATGTGTTTTGGTGGGGAATGTTTTCGCGCTGAGTCGCCTGATCCAGCGCGCACTTCCGATCAACACCAAGACTGAGAAGTCATCATGGGCGAACTGCTTGACATGATTTTGGCATGGCTCAACGCCCTCAATGGCTACACTCCACCGCGCAGAAAGCGGGTGTTCTCATTGGGCTTTGTGGTTTTTTCACTGTGTATGGTCATTCTTGAGCTCGTCATACTCAATGACTGGGTGAGCCGCCGCTAGGCAAGGGGCTGGATTAACTCACCCACCACTGTATCGCCCATCCACATCTGCTAACTCATGCCTGATCAGTTAAGTTTTCCAGCGCCGGGTACGCAGCCAAGCGCAAGTAAACCCTACAATCGAGATTTACCTTGATGCGTCGTGGTAAACCTCTCACGTCAAATGCTAATTGCTGAGGAAGCCTCATTGCACGATTCTAAGTATCTAGAAGATCTCCGCTCCCGCTTCAATTCTGGAGAGGGGCTGAAATATACCTTTTTCTGGGGACACCAGCGAAGTAAGAGTGGAATTACATCTTCGTGCTTTAGCCAGTGGTTCAACGCCGAATTCATTGTCGAGGGGCAACGCTACCCAACTGCCGAACATTTCATGATGGCAGAGAAGGCAGCCTTGTTCGGCGATCAAGAAATTCGTGCTCAAGTGCTCCAAGCTCCAACCCCCGACGCAGCCAAAGCTCTTGGCCGCAACGTGCGCGGATTCAACGATCACGATTGGCTGCAACACAGATATGCAATTGTCGTCCGGGCCAACCAAGCCAAGTTCTCCCAAAACCCGGAGTTGAACGCTTTCCTCAAGGAGACCGGTTCTCGCATCATAGTTGAGGCAAGTCCGGTTGATAGCATCTGGGGCATTGGGCTCGCCCAGGACGACGAAAACGCGAGTAACCCCAACCTGTGGCGAGGCCTAAATCTCCTGGGGTTCGCACTTATGCAGGTCCGCGACGAAACCTAATTTGCCCGTTAATGGGGCGTCGAAGTGTTCCGCATTTTCGTTCTCTCCGCTGCACACAAGGCGCGGAGCAAGACCCACGGTCGACTCCACCCTTCCAGAATCTATCAAGCCGCAATATGAAGCTCGCCATGGGCGGGCTTTTTTGAGTCTCAGGATTCGCTGGGAGGTCAGCCCCGGCCACACCTGTGGGGCGAGAGAAAGTCAGGCGAACAAAATCGCGCTGCCACTACTGCCGACCGGCGACAGACAGGCACGAAAGCCTGCCCACGACGGGATACCCCATACTGTCGAGGTGTTGACCGAACTGGCGGATGACCCAGTAAGCGGCGCGAGACAGATTCAAAAATTAGCACTCCGAGCCTTGGCCATGAGGAGCGCCGGACCTCATGTGGCATGCCGTAAAAATCACCCAGGCACAGGGCTGTACGCCGCATGTTGTAGATACCCGATAAGCCCACCGCTGCACCTATGCACCGAACAATCGAAGCGATACTCGAGCCTATGAGACCGGCTTCCGAGAGGCAATCATCTCCTGACAACGATGTGCGACTTTAGGGGTTGACTCACCCAGTGCCGAAAGCACTCGATACATCTCATGCGCATGCCGAAACGGATAGACCTCAAGATTCAGTGCAATGCGCACTTTGCGGATATCGCGCCCATCAAGCAGCCAGTTCTCAACGGAGCGAGTAATCGCCGCACCGTTGTCATCTGTTTGCCAGGCAAGCAGATCGAATAAGTCGGCAATCAACTCAAAAGGAACTGATCCAGGGATGTCGACGAAAAGCCTGCCCGCAAGATCTTCCTCGCCAAGCGCAACTACAACAGCCCGCACCGCCTCAAAGGAATCAGAGTATTCACTCTCATCGCGCTCGCTCGAGATGGAGCCGGACAGCGTAAACTGCAACTTATAGAGATTTGCAAGCGCCCGCCAAGATGCCAGCGGCGCATATTGGTCAGTACCAGCAAAAAGGTAGTGAAGCCGTATCGGCCACGAAAGTGAATGGTAAGTCGATGAGTACAAACGGACCGATGAACTGCGCGAACACGTATTCACCCTTGACACCGTCATAGCAATCATACGGAGGGTTCGTAACGGCCCCAAGCCAGGCGCAGCCACTCAGTTGTGACATGGCCAAAATCAAGATGAGCTTGCGTAGCACGTAATTTCCTTATTACTTTTCCGTTGTGTTTCCCATCGACGCTATCGCGAAGCAACAAAAAAGGGCCCACCTTTCGGTGGGCCCTTCTAGACCGCCCAGCAGAGCGGATTTTGTTTGGTAGGCGCGATTGGACTCGAACCAACGACCCCCACCATGTCAAGGTGGTGCTCTAACCAACTGAGCTACGTGCCTGCTGTGAGGCGGCATTCTACGGAATTCCGGAGGGGTGTCAACACCTTTTTTTCACCTAACCCTATGAATATGCAAAATATTTAATTTTGGTACGGCAAAGAACAGATTCCGGGTAGCTGGCAGTCGATTTTTAACTCAGGTAGGATCGGAGCACTCGTAAAATATATTAAACAGAGGTTGCAGGATGGCGAACATCCCTTATCCGGAATCCTATTACGCCGCGTCGGCCAACGCCGCCCCGTCGCGCCCATCGTTACAGGATGATGTAGAGACTGATGTCTGCGTCATCGGAGCGGGCTATACCGGCCTGTCCAGCGCATTGTTTCTGCTGGAGAGTGGGTTTCGGGTGACGGTCCTGGAGGCAGCCAAAGTCGGCTTCGGCGCGTCGGGTCGCAACGGTGGCCAGATCGTCAACAGCTACAGCCGCGATATCGATGTGATCGAACGTAGCGTCGGTCCCAAGCAAGCGCAAATGCTCGGGCAGATGGCCTTCGAAGGCGGCAAGATCATTCGCGACCGCGTGGCCAGATACCAGATCCAGTGCGACCTGAAAGACGGCGGCGTGTTTGCAGCCATCACCAGCAAGCAAATGGGCCATCTGGAGTCGCAGAAGCGCCTGTGGGAGCGCTACGGCCACACTCAGCTGGAACTCCTGGACAAGCGCCGTATTCGCGAGGTCGTCGCCTGCGATCAATACGTGGGCGGCATGCTCGACATGAGCGGCGGCCACATCCACCCGCTCAACCTGGCACTGGGTGAAGCCGCGGCCGTCGAGTCGCTGGGCGGGACCATTTACGAGCAGTCACCGGCCGTACGCATCGAGCGTGGCGCCAATCCGGTAGTGCATACGCCTCAAGGCAAGGTCAGGGCCAGGTTCATCATCGTCGCCGGCAATGCCTACCTGGGCAATCTGGTTCCAGAGCTGGCCGCCAAATCAATGCCGTGCGGCACCCAGGTGATCACCACTGAACCCTTGGGCGATGAGCTGGCGAAGAGTCTGTTGCCACAGGATTACTGCGTCGAGGACTGTAACTACTTGCTCGACTACTATCGCCTTTCTGGCGACAAGCGCCTGATCTTTGGTGGCGGCGTGGTGTACGGCGCTCGGGATCCGGCGAACATCGAAGCAATCATTCGACCGAAGATGCTCAAGGCCTTCCCGCAGCTCAAGGATGTGAAGATCGATTACGCCTGGACCGGCAATTTCCTGCTGACCTTGTCGCGCTTGCCGCAGGTCGGACGCCTGGGCGACAACATCTATTACTCCCAGGGCTGTAGCGGCCATGGCGTGACTTACACGCACCTGGCAGGCAAAGTCCTGGCCGAAGCCTTACGCGGCCAGGCAGAGCGCTTTGATGCCTTTGCCGACCTGCCGCACTACCCTTTCCCCGGCGGCCAGCTGTTGCGTACACCGTTTGCGGCGCTAGGCGCCTGGTATTACGGCCTGCGAGACAAGTTCGACTTCTGATTTTTCGCGCTCGCAAAAAAACCGCCAATTGGCGGTTTTTTTGGGAGGTGAACTCAAGCGTCACCTTGATATGGCGAAAACCAAATTCCAGAAACAAAAAACCCCGGTCTTTCGACCAGGGTCTTTGCTATCGACTCGAAGTAGCCAGTGGCTTTCTTCGTAGCTTCAAGGCGTTCAGTGGGCCTTGAAGCAGATATGGCGCAGCGGACGGGACTCGAACCCGCGACCCCCGGCGTGACAGGCCGGTATTCTAACCGACTGAACTACCGCTGCGTATCGCTCAGACTTGCGTCTGTGTGAACCTTTGTCGGATTGAAGAGCTGTAAGCTTTTCAATCTCAAACCGGGAAAACCCGATCTGGAAAATATGGCGCAGCGGACGGGACTCGAACCCGCGACCCCCGGCGTGACAGGCCGGTATTCTAACCGACTGAACTACCGCTGCGCGTCGGTGGAGGCTTTTTACAGCTTCCTTCCTGCTTTCGCAAGACTCTCAAGAAGTGGTGGGTGATGACGGGATCGAACCGCCGACATTCTGCTTGTAAGGCAGACGCTCTCCCAGCTGAGCTAATCACCCTTTGCTTCTCTGAGGCCGCGAAATTTACGCAGATACCGAAGCTAAGTCAATAGCCTGCTTGAAGTTTTTCTGAAAAAGACAAATTTATGTCATCTTCCTGGGCGCCAATCAGCGACACCCTCAACCTCAAGCCCCATCCACTGCAGCCCCGGCACCTCGGTTAATCGCTATAAATCATTTTCTTGGTCATGCCACCGTCGACCACAAACTCCTGGCCCGTGACAAACCCGGCATTCCTCGACAGCAACCAGGCCACCATCGCCGCCACATCCTCGACGGTCCCTACCCTGCCCGCCGGATGCTGAGCATGATCTGCATCACTCAGCGGTTCGGCACGCCGCGTCGCTGGATCACGCGTATCGATCCAGCCGGGGCTGACCGCATTGACCCGAATCTCTGGCCCCAGACTGATGGCCAAGGCGTGAGTCAATGCCAACAAACCGCCCTTGCTCGCCGCGTAAGCCTCGGTATCCGGCTCCGACTGCGCCGCTCGGGTCGAGGCCAGATTGACGATGGCGCCGCTATGAGCACGCAAGTAAGGCGCACAGTGCTTGGCCAGCAACATTGGCCCACTGAGGTTCACCGCCAACACCCGATTCCAGTACGCCAGATCGAGGCTTTCCAATGTGATGTTGTGCGGGTCGGCGACGGCTGCATTGCACACCAGCGCGTCGATGCGACCGAACCGCCCAAGCACCTCGGCGACGCCCTGAGCCACCTGCTGTTCATCGGCCACGTCCATGCCGATGAAGCAGGCATTGTCACCCAGCACCTTGGCAACCTTCGAGCCGCGCGCACGGTCCAGATCGGTCAGCACCACCTGCCAGCCTTCGCTGACCAGCCAGGCGGCAATCCCCAGGCCTATGCCGCGGGCAGCACCGGTGACCAGTGCAACCCGACCATTAGCGCCACTCGCAGGCGCGGACAACTCGATCACAAGGCAGCCAGCCCGCGCGCCAGATCTGCTTGCAGGTCAGCCACATCTTCCAGGCCGACCGCAATGCGGATCAGGCTGTCGCGAATCCCGGCCGCCTCACGCTCTTGCGGCGCCAGGCGACCGTGGGAGGTGGTGCTCGGATGGGTAATGGTGGTCTTGCTGTCACCGAGGTTGGCGGTGATTGAAATCAAACGCGTGGCATCAATAAAGCGCCAGGCGCCGTCTTTGCCACCCTTGACCTCGAAACTCACCACGGCGCCAAAACCCTTCTGCTGACGCTGAGCCAACTCATGCTGCGGATGGCTCTTGAGGCCGGCGTAATGGACTTTCTCGATGCCGCCCTGCTGCTCCAGCCACTCGGCCAGTTGCTGAGCATTGGCGCAATGCGCCTTCATGCGCAGGTTCAACGTTTCCAGACCCTTGAGGAAGATCCAGGCGTTGAACGGGCTCAAGGTCGGCCCGGCGGTACGCAGGAAGCCGACGATTTCTTTCATCTGCTCGCTGCGACCAGCCACTACGCCGCCCATGCAACGGCCCTGGCCGTCGATGAACTTGGTTGCCGAATGCACGACCACGTCCGCGCCAAGCTTCAGCGGCTGCTGCAAGGCTGGCGTGCAGAAGCAGTTGTCGACCACCAGCATCGCGCCCTTGGCGTGAGCGATTTTCGACAACGCAGCGATATCCACCAGCTCGGCCAAAGGATTGGACGGCGATTCGACGAACAGCAATTTGGTGTTGGCCTTGATCGCCGCGTCCCAGCCGGACAGTTCAGCCAGAGGCACGTAATCGACTTCGATGCCAAAACGCTTGAAGTACTTTTCGAACAGGCTGATAGTCGAGCCGAACACGCTGCGCGATACCAGCACATGATCGCCAGCACTGCACAGGCTCATCACCACCGCCAGGATCGCCGCCATGCCGGTAGCCGTTGCCACGGCCTGCTCGGCACCTTCAAGAGCAGCAATCCGCTCTTCGAACGAGCGAACGGTCGGGTTGGTGTAGCGCGAGTAAACGTTGCCCGGCACTTCACCAGCGAAGCGTGCCGCCGCATCGGCAGCGGTACGGAACACGTAGCTTGAAGTGAAGAACATCGGATCACCGTGTTCGCCTTCCGGCGTACGGTGCTGACCGGCGCGTACGGCCAGGGTATCGAACGCTACGCCATCGAGGTCGCTGTCCAGCCGACCGGCATCCCACTCCTGACTCATGCTGTCACTCCTTGCCTTGTTCTTTATGGGTAGATACAAAACCGGCCCCTCAGGGCCGGTAGAAACTCAGTTGTTGTAAAGATCGATGATCGCACTGACTGCCTGCGTCTTGACCTTGGAGGCATCGTTACGCGCCTGCTCGATCTTGTTCAGGTAAGCCTCGTCGACGTCACCGGTGACGTACTTGCCGTCGAATACCGCGCAATCGAAGTTCTCGATCTTGATCTTGCCGCCACCGACCGCTTCGATCAAGTCAGGCAGGTCCTGATAGATGAGCCAATCAGCGCCGATCAGATCAGCCACGTCCTGAGTCGTACGATTGTGAGCGATCAGCTCGTGCGCGCTTGGCATGTCGATGCCGTATACGTTCGGGTAACGCACGGCTGGCGCTGCCGAGCAGAAGTAGACGTTTTTGGCGCCGGCTTCGCGAGCCATCTGGATGATCTGCTTGCAGGTGGTGCCGCGAACGATCGAGTCGTCCACCAGCATCACGTTCTTGCCGCGGAATTCCAGTTCGATGGCGTTGAGCTTCTGGCGTACGGATTTTTTCCGTGCAGCCTGGCCCGGCATGATGAAGGTCCGGCCGATGTAGCGGTTCTTCACGAAGCCTTCGCGAAACTTCACGCCCAGGTGGTTCGCCAGCTCAAGGGCTGCGGTGCGACTGGTGTCCGGAATTGGGATGACCACGTCGATGTCATGCTCCGGACGCTCGCGCAGGATCTTCTCGGCGAGTTTCTCACCCATGCGCAGGCGAGCCTTGTAAACCGAAACGCCGTCGATGATCGAATCCGGACGCGCCAGGTAGACGTGCTCGAAGATGCACGGAGTCAGCGATGGGTTGGTCGCACACTGACGGGTGTGCAACTTGCCGTCTTCAGTGATGTAGACCGCTTCGCCCGGCGCGAGGTCGCGAATCAGGGTGAAACCGAGCACGTCCAGGGAAACGCTTTCGGAGGCGATCATGTATTCGACGCCTTCGTCGGTATGACGCTGACCGAAGACGATCGGACGGATGCCGTGCGGGTCGCGGAAACCGACGATGCCATAACCGGTCACCATGGCCACGACCGCGTAACCACCCACGCAACGGTTGTGCACGTCAGTGACGGCCGCAAACACGTCTTCTTCGGTTGGCTGCAACTTGCCACGCTGGGCCAGTTCGTGAGCAAACACGTTGAGCAGAACTTCCGAATCGGAGTTGGTGTTGACGTGGCGCAGGTCAGATTCGTAAATCTCCTTGGCCAGCTGTTCAACGTTGGTCAGGTTGCCGTTATGCGCCAGGGTGATGCCATACGGCGAGTTGACGTAAAACGGTTGAGCTTCGGCCGAAGTCGAGCTGCCTGCAGTCGGATAACGCACATGGCCAATGCCCATGTGACCGACCAGGCGCTGCATGTGACGCTGATGAAACACGTCACGAACCAGACCATTGTCCTTGCGCAGGAATAACCGGCCATCATGGCTGGTCACGATTCCGGCAGCGTCCTGGCCGCGGTGCTGGAGGACGGTTAGCGCGTCATACAGCGCCTGATTGACGTTCGACTTACCGACGATACCGACGATGCCACACATGCGACGCAACCCCTACTTAATGAAACTGAACTGAACACATCTCACTGCGGCGTTTTGGCCGTCGGCAAGAGATGCTCCTTGAACGGTATGTCAGCGGGTACGCTGATACCGCTGGCCAGCCACTGACTGCTCCACCCTAATATGAGGTTTTTGGACCAGTCTGCAACCAATAGAAATTGTGGCACGAGCCTTGACTCCTGCCACCACTTATCCTGCTGTACCGGGCCCAGGCTCAAGAGCCCGACGGCGGTGACCACCAGCAGCGCGCCACGCGCCGCGCCGAAGGCCATGCCAAGAAAACGGTCGGTCCCGGACAGGCCGGTGACACGAACCAGTTCGCTGATAAGGTAATTGATCATTGCGCCCACTATTAAGGTGGCGACAAAGATGATGGCACAGCCCGCGATCACGCGAGCCGACGGTGTTTCGATGTATCCGGCGAGGTACTCGGACAGTGAGCCACCGAACATCCAGGCAACGGCTCCTGCGATGATCCAGGTCAGCAGCGACAAGGCTTCCTTGACGAAGCCGCGGCTCAGACTGATCAAAGCGGAGATGGCGACGATCGCGACGATCGCCCAGTCAACCCAGGTAAATGGCACAGTGCAGCCTACAGACGGATAAGGCGGCGCATTTTAGCAGAGCCCATGGCTGTCGGTAAGCTGCGATTGCAAGTGCATTTGAAATCAGTCAGTTAGCGTCAGCCGCGTTCAGGCTGAAAGCGAACGACAAAGCCCTTGAGGTTCTGCTGACGACCCAGCAGGTCACGCAGGCGATCGGCTTCTGCACGCTCGATCAACGGCCCGACAAACACCCGGTTCTTGCCATCGGCGGTACGGATATAGGCATTGTAACCCTGGCTGCGCAGGGTTTTCTGCAAGCTTTCGGCGCTTTCACGGCTCGACAGGCTGGCCAACTGCACCGACCAACTGACCGACAGGCCATTGGCATCGACGCGACTCTGGTTGGTGTCAGGCTTGCTCGGCGCCGCCGCGACCGGTTGCGCCGGAGCCGGAGCCGGTGTCGGCTTGGGCGCAGGAGCCGGCGCTACCGGCTTGGCGACAACCGGCGCTGGCGCGATAGGAGCGCTGGGGGCAACCGGCTTGGAAGGTGCTTGCTCGGCAGCAATCTCATCATCGCCTGGAACCGGCTCCTGCGGCAACGCTTGCGGCTCCGGCACCACCACGGGCTCGATCTGTACCTGCGGCATTGCCGGGGCTTGAGGTGCAGCCGGGGCATGAACCACCACCTGACGCTGCTCATCTTCCCGGGAAAACAGCATTGGCAAGAAAATCACCGCCAATGCCACCAGAACCAGAGCCCCAACCATCCGCTGCTTGTACGCGTTATCCAGCAAAGCCATGTGCAGCTTCCTCCGTGGAGCGCCGAGCCAACCATTCGAGGGCCTCGGCAACACAATAAAATGATCCGAACAGCAGAATTTCATCTTCCGCCGTTGCCAGCGCGCATTGCCCTTCCAGGGCATCCGCGACACTTGCATAGGATGTTACCGACGCCCCAAGGTTCTGCAACGCAGCCTGCAAATCCGCAACCGGACGTGCGCGCGCAGAATCTAGCGGGGCGACAGCCCAATGCTGGACACTACCACTCAATTCGCCGACAACTCCATCGAGATCCTTGTCAGCCAACAAACCAAATACCGCCAACCGTCGACCTGCTATGGGTCGGCGAGCCAAACGCTGGGCCAGATACTCGGCCGCATGCGGGTTATGACCCACATCAAGCATCAGGTTCAGGCGCTTGCCGTGCCAGTTGAACTGGCGGCGATCCAGACGCCCGACCACTTTCGTCGCCTTCAATGCAGCGACAATTTGCTCAGCCTGCCATGGCAAACCCAGCAGCGCATATGCCTGCAGCGCCAGCGCGGCGTTTTCCATCGGCAAATCAAGCAGCGGCAAGTCGTGCAACTCTATCGCACGCCCTTGAGGATCGACGCCCCGCCACTGCCAGTTCTGCTCGGTAACGCCCAAATCGAAATCACGACCCCGCAGGAAGAACGGGCAATTGAGTTCGCGCGCCTTATCCAGCAGAGGTTGAGGCGGATTGAGGTCACCACAGAGCGCAGGCGCGCCCTGACGGAAGATGCCAGCCTTTTCGAAGGCAACGGATTCGCGGGTATTGCCGAGATAATCGGCGTGGTCAACACCAATGCTGGTGACCAGTGCGACATCGGCATCCACCAGATTGACGGTATCCAGGCGTCCGCCGAGGCCGACTTCCAGCACAACCGCATCCAGACCTGCACGCTGAAACAGCCAGAACGCCGCCAGAGTACCCACTTCAAAGTAGGTCAGGGAAATTTCACCGCGTCCGGCGTCGACTGCTGCAAAGGCTTCGCACAACTGCGCATCAGTGGCTTCGACGCCATTGACCTGCACCCGCTCGTTGTAACGCAGCAGGTGCGGAGAATTGTAGACACCGACCGTGAGCCCTTGCGCCCGCAGCAATGACGCCACGAACGCACAGGTAGACCCTTTGCCATTGGTGCCGGTGACCGTGATCACCCGAGGCGCCGGCTTGCCCAATCCCATCCGGGACGCTACCTCTTGCGAGCGCGCAAGCCCCATGTCGATGGCTGACGGATGCAACTGCTCAAGGTAGGCGAGCCAGTCGCCAAGGGTACGTTCGGTCATAGGTTTGCAGGCACCGGCGGAACCACGATGGGCTCGACTGGCGCAGCCACGAATTCAGGCGTCGGCAGACCCATCAGTTGTGCCAGCAGGCTACCCAGACGCGGCCGCAATTCATGACGCGCGATGATCATGTCGATCGCGCCGTGCTCCAGCAGGAACTCGCTACGCTGGAAGCCTTCCGGCAGTTTTTCACGCACGGTCTGTTCGATAACGCGCGGACCGGCGAAGCCGATCAGGGCTTTCGGTTCGCCGACGATGACGTCGCCGAGCATCGCCAGGCTAGCGGAAACACCGCCGTAGACCGGGTCGGTCAGCACGGAAATGAACGGAATGCCTTCTTCGCGCAGACGCGCCAGTACCGCAGAGGTCTTGGCCATTTGCATCAGCGAGATCAACGCTTCCTGCATCCGTGCACCGCCGGAAGCGGCGAAGCAGATCATCGGGCAACGGTTTTCCAGCGCGTAGTTGGCCGCACGCACGAAGCGCTCGCCGACGATCGCGCCCATCGAACCGCCCATGAAGGAGAATTCGAATGCCGACACCACCACCGGCATGCCCAGCAGGGTACCGCTCATGGAGATCAGTGCGTCTTTTTCACCGGTCTGCTTCTGCGCAGCGGTCAGGCGATCCTTGTACTTCTTGCCGTCGCGGAATTTCAGACGGTCAACCGGCTCCAGGTCAGCACCCAGTTCGGCACGGCCTTCGGCATCCAGGAAAATATCGATCCGCGCACGCGCGCCGATGCGCATGTGATGGTTGCACTTGGGGCAAACATCCAGGGTCTTTTCCAGCTCCGGACGATACAGCACCGCCTCGCAGGACGGGCACTTGTGCCACAGACCTTCAGGCACCGAGCTTTTCTTCACCTCGGAACGCATGATCGAAGGGATCAGTTTGTCTACTAACCAGTTGCTCATGCTTTCTTTCTCCAGTACCAGCGGCCCGAACGCTTTGGTTCGCAGCCCCGTGTATGCCCTTGAGCTAAATTCATGTGTGCGGCGATGATCGATGGATGGCCGGGTCAGCAAGACTGACCTTCGTACAACCCAACAACCCTCAGCCATGCCTGCCTTATGCAGTACACCTGTTTCGTACAGTGCAATGGACGGCGGCAGACTGCCAGCCGTCACATCAACTACACGCTACTGCGCACTGCCTGTATAAACGCGCGAATCTTCGCGTGATCCTTGATGCCCTTGCTCTGCTCTACCCCACCGCTGACATCCACCGCGTAAGGGTGAACCCGGGCAATGGCCTCGGCCACATTGGCCGCCGACAGCCCACCGGCAAGGATGATCGGCTTGCTCAAACCTTGCGGTATCAATGACCAGTCAAAGGCCTCGCCGGTTCCGCCGGGAACACCTTCGACATAGGTATCGAGCAAAATGCCGCTGGCTTTAGCGTAAAGATTGCAGCCGGCAGCGATGTCGTCGCCCGCCTTGACTCGCAATGCCTTGATGTACGGCCGATGGTAACCCTCGCAATCGGCCGGGGTTTCGTCGCCGTGGAACTGCAACAGGTCCAGCGGCACCGCGTCGAGAATCTCACCGAGTTCGCAGCGGCTGGCATTGACGAACAAACCCACCGTGGTCACGAATGGTGGCAACGCGGCGATGATCGCCCGGGCCTGCTGCACCGTCACTGCTCGCGGGCTTTTGGCATAGAACACAAAACCAATCGCGTCCGCCCCGGCATCAACTGCTGCCAACGCATCTTCAATGCGGGTAATCCCACAAATTTTGCTGCGAACGGCTGACATGTCGTTTGAACCTCAGGGCAAATCCGGGAAAGTCCCGGATGGTAGCAAATGCATTCGAGGGCGTCAGCCGTCAAGTTCCGAGAAGCCGGTCAGGAAGTGCGGACCGATGTAACGCTCGGGCAACTCGAACTCGTCGCGATACTCGACCTGGACCAGGTACAGCCCGAATGGATGAGCCGTGACGCCACCCGTACGGCGGATCCGGCTTTCCAGCACTTCTTTGGCCCATTCCACCGGACGCTCACCGGCACCGATGGTCATCAGCACACCGGCGATGTTGCGCACCATGTGATGCAGGAACGCACTGGCGCGGATATCCAGCACGATCATCTTGCCGTGCCGGGTGACGCGCAGGTGATGGATTTCCTTGATCGGCGACTTGGCCTGGCACTGTCCGGCGCGAAAAGCGCTGAAGTCGTGGGTACCGATCAGATGCTGCGCCGCGTCGGCCATGCGCTGGACGTCCAGCGGCCGGTGATTCCAGGTGACCTCTTCGTTGAGGTGCGCCGGACGGATCTGATCGTTGTAGATCACATACCGATAACGCCGGGCAATCGCCTTGAAACGCGCATGAAAGTGCGCCGGCATGACCTTGGCCCAACTAACGCTGATGTCGTGGGGCAAGTTGATGTTAGCGCCCATGACCCAGGCCTTCAATGAACGGTCGACCTGGGTATCGAAATGCACCACCTGGCCACAGGCGTGCACGCCGGCGTCGGTGCGACCCGCGCAGTGCAAGGACACCGGCGAGTCCGCGACCTTCGACAGGGCCGTTTCGAGGGCTAGCTGCACGGTGGCCACACCGGACGCCTGACGCTGCCAGCCGCGATAGCGCGAGCCTTTGTATTCAACGCCCAACGCGATCCGGAAAAAGCCGTCGGCCGCCATTTCGGCGGCCGGGTTATCTATATTTGCCAAGGAGTGACAGCCTGCTGATCTACGCAAAGGCGGGCATTATAAGGCTGCAGTGCCGGGACGCCATGTTCATGGTGCTTTTTGTTCGAGCCCCGATAAGCAATTTGACATTTGCACGCGTCGCCGCAGTTTCGCTATATAGATAAACACATAACGGCAAGCCGGATAAAACCCGGCATGCTGGAGTCCGAAGCCCCGTTTTATGAGGACTTGCTGACCTGAAACAAAAACGGCAGCCTCAATGGGCTGCCGTTTTCGTTATGCGTTACTGGTCAATCAGGCCATACGCGTCAGCATTTCCTTGGCTTCGCTCTTCTGACCGTCATTACCCTCGCTGAGCACCTCACCAAGGATGTCCCGTGCGCCGTCGTTGTCACCCATGTCGATGTAAGCCTGCGCGAGATCCAGCTTGGTCGCGACTTCGTCGGTGCCCGAGAGGAAATCGAAATCGGGCTCACCCATCTCCATCTCCATCCCCGCCGCCGCATCTTCAGCGGTGAAGCTTGGTTCGGCGATAGGCGGGTGCTCCAGGCTACCGGACAGACGATCCAGCTCGGCATTGACGTCGTCCAGCTCGGACATGAAATCGTCCGGCTCAGGCTTGGCGTGAGCATCGATTTCATCCGCCAGCGACAGATCGAAATCGGCCGGCAACTCCAGATCATCAAGCGCCGCTTCGGTGACCGCAGGCGACTCGACCACTGGCAGGTCTTTCAGATCGTCGTCGAGGTTGAGCAGGAACTCGTCGTCGGCCAACGTCGAATCCGGCACGTCGCCGCCCAGATCAAGGTCGAAATCCGACAGATCATCCAGGCTGTCCTTGGCTTCGGTCTGCTGTTGCAGAACAGATTCGAAGCTCAGATCGTCATCGAGCGGAAAAGCCTCCAGATCCAGCGCCGGCTCTGACTCCGGCTCTGGCTCTGGCGTAACGACCGTTGGCGATGCTGCTTCCAGATCATCCAGACTCAGATCGAAGGCACTATCGAAGTCATCATCGGCCGGTGCAGCTTCAGGCTCCGGCGCCTTGGGCTCCTCGTGCAGCAGGTCCTTGACGTACTGCGCATCCAGCTCGGCGGCAACCGCTGCGGCGGCGATGCCGCCAACAGCTGCCACGGCAACCATCGCCGGAAAGCGGCTTTTCAGCTGTTCAACGTCAGCATGATTTTTGCCATTGGCAACCAGCTGACGCTCTTGCGCCACGAACGCACTGCGATCGCCTTGCTGGCCGTAGACTTCCATCAGCTTCAAGCGCAGATCACTGCGTTGCGGCTCTTGCTTGATACCGTCTTCAAGCAGGCTGGCTGCCTGATTCAAACGCCCGGCATTGATGTGCGACTGGGCTTGCGCCAGAACGTCATCCGAACGCTCGGCCGCAGGCGCCACCAATGGCGCGGCAATCGGCGGTGTCACTACCACCGGCGCTACGACTGGAGCTGGAGCTGGAGCTGGAGCTGGAGGCGTTGCAAGTTTGACGACTGGCGCCGGCACTTCAAGGCCCTCGAAGCTGCTTTCCGGCAGATCGAGGTCTTGCGTCAAGTCCGACTCTTCAGCCAGCGCCTTCGCCATGCGCTTGTGCTTCTCGGCTTCCTGTTGAGCCTTGCGCCGACGCGCCAGCAACAACAGCAGCAACAGCACCACCACCGCACCGCCACCCACCAGCCCCAGGAGTACCGGATTGGTCAGCAGTTCGTTGTACTTTTGCTCGTCACTCGCTGCCGGAGCTGCCTGAATCGGCGCCTCGGCAGGCACTGCGGCCGGCGTTGCATCCGAGGCTAGCGCGGCTGCAGGCGCCGCCGCTGGCTGGGCAACCAGATCAGCCGACATCGCCGCCGAAGGTTGAGCAGCAGAATCCGCCCCCGCGCCTTCTGCCTGCATCTTGGCCAATTGATTATTTTTCAGCTCGATCAAGCGCTGGAGTTTGTCCATCTGACTCTGCAAGTCAGTTATGCGGCTTTTCAGCTCGGCATTGTCGCGACGGGTCGTATCGAGGCCTTCCTGGGCTACCGCCAGCTTGTTGCCGATGGCCTTGCTATCGCCCGCTGCGCCTTTACCACCTTTCTTGCCGGACTCGGCCGAGACCAGGCTCAGCTTGTCCTTGGCAGTGCCTTGCGGCGCGACCACATCATGCCCGCGCTTGGTTGCATCAAGCTGTTGCGCTTGCACCCGGTGAACCGAGCGACGCCCTTGACGCCAGGCCGTGTTCTGCGCGGCGACTTCGGCGATGGCTTTAGGTTGCGGCAGGCTGGCGCTTTGTGCAGCGTCCGGCAGACGCAGAACCTGACCGGTTTTGAGCCGATTGATGTTGCCATCGATAAAGGCGTCCGGGTTCAGCGCCTGAATCGCCAGCATGGTTTGCTGGATCGAGCCGCCATTGCGCGCTTTCGCGGCAATTTCCCACAAGGTGTCGCGCGGCGTCGTGACGTGCTGCACAGGCTTGCTCGCGCCAGTCACTGGTGCGTTGACCGCTGGCGCTTGAGCCGGTGCGGGTTGTGCAGCAGCGTCAGCCGTCTGCGGCGAGAATTTGGACGGATCGAGCAGCACGCTGTAGTCGCGCAGCAGTCGGCCGCTTGGCCACATCACCTGAACCAGGAATTTCACCATTGGCTCGGAGAGTGGCTGACTTGAAGTCACCCGCAGGATGCTTTTACCGTTGGCATTGAGCACTGGCGTGAACGTCAGGTCATTGAGGAACGCCTGACGATCAACCCCCGCCTTGGCAAAATCGTCGGCCGACGCCAGGCTCGGCACCACTTCGGCAGCGGTGAGGTCCTTGACGTCGAGCAATTCGATTTCTGCCACCAGGGGCTGGTTCAGGGTCGACTTCAGGGTCAATTCCCCAAGCCCGAGGGCATGCGCCATACCGGAGGACAGCGCCGAGGCGGCCGCTATTGCTAACACCAGTTTGCGAACTTGAACCATAGCCTCATCCTTTGTTGAACTTTCCTCGGCAAGCGAGAAGGTGTTGATACCGCTGCCGTAAGGCATTGCGCGCAGCCTCGAAGAGTCTCTGCGCGCGCTTATTTCACTGATGCCCTTGGAAGCCCCTGATGGCGGCTCGCCTCCAGCATTCAGGCCTTGCGGCCTGTACGACTAGAATAAATTTGCAAATTGTTGCCAAGTATCTTTTACACAAGGTCTTTTATCAACAACTCAGCCACCTGCACCGCATTGAGTGCGGCGCCTTTGCGTACGTTATCTGACGTCAGCCACACATTAAGTTCCGCCGGGTCGTCGATACCGCTGCGAACCCGACCGACGTAGACCACGTCCTGCCCTACCGCATCACCTACCGGCGTCGGGTAATCGCCCGCCTCGACCAGCTCGACACCCGGCGCCGCCTCAAGCGCAGCATTCACCGCCGCCAGGTCGACAGCCTTGGCTGACTGCAAGGTCACGCTAAAGCTATCGCCGAAAAACACCGGGGCTTGAATGCAAGTGACAGAAATCTTTAATAAAGGCTGCGCCATGACCTCGCGCAGCTCTCGAACCAGGCGTTTTTCCAGCAGCGTATGGCCCTGAGCATCCGGGGTGCCGACTTGTGCCAGCAGGTTGAAGGCCATTTGCCGATCAAAGAAACGCGGTTCCAGTGGGCGAACATTCAGCAGTTCTGCTGTCTGCCGTGCCAACTCGGAAACTGCTTCGCGGCCCTGCGCGGAAACGGCCAGGCTGGCAGTGACGGTCACTCGCTGCAGGTCGAGCAATTCGCGCAATGGCGCCAGCACCACGGCCAGGGTGGTGGCCGATGCACTTGGACTGCTCACCTGAAACGGCTTTTTCAAACCGGCCAGCACTTGGCTGTTGGCTTCCGGCACCACCTGCGGTGCTTGTTCCGCTGGCAAGGCGCCGGACAAATCGATCAGCGCGCAACCGGCGGCCGTGGCACGCGGCGCAAAGCTCAGGGTGACCGCAGGGCCGGCGGCGAAGAACACCAGCTGGACCTTGCTGAAATCAAATTCGTCGACTTCCCGCACCCGTACGTTCTTGCCACGAAACGGCACCGAATGCCCTGCCGACTCACTGCTGGCCAGCAGGTGCAGGTCGGCTACAGGGAAGTCGCGCTCTTCAAGAATCTGGACGAGTGTTTCGCCGACAGTACCGGTGGCGCCGACGACGGCGATATCAAAGGACTGGCTCATGGATCTACCTCAGGCGAAACGGGGGGAGCGGCACTTTACCGGTCGACGGATGCCTAGGCAATTCGTCACAACACCGATCGTTCCCACGCTCTGCGTGGGAACGCCTCAATGGACGCTCTGCGTCCGCTGTTGGGACGCGGAGCGTCCCGGGCTGAATTCCCACGCGGAGCGTGGGAACTATCAACGATCATATGCTCATAAAAAAACCCGCAGCTCTTTCGAGATGCGGGTTTATTCATTACATCAGCGAATCAACGCTCCAGCAGAATCCGCAGCATGCGACGCAGCGGTTCGGCCGCGCCCCACAGCAGTTGGTCGCCAACGGTGAAAGCACCGACGAACTGCGACCCCATGTTCAGCTTGCGCAGACGGCCAACCGGTACGTTCAGGGTGCCGGTGACCTTGGTCGGGCTCAGCTCCTGCATACTGATTTCGCGCTGGTTCGGCACCAGCTTGACCCAAGGGTTATGCTGGCTGATCAGCCCTTCGATATCGGCGATCGGCACATCTTTGTTCAGCTTGATGGTCAGCGCCTGGCTGTGGCAGCGCATGGCGCCGATACGTACGCAGATGCCGTCCACCGGAATCGGGTTCTTGAAGCGACCGAGGATCTTGTTGGTCTCGGCCTGGGCCTTCCACTCTTCGCGGCTCTGACCGTTCGGCAGCTCTTTGTCGATCCACGGGATCAGGCTGCCGGCCAATGGCACGCCGAAGTTTTCGGTCGGGTACGCGTCGCTGCGCATGGCTTCGGCGACACGACGATCGATGTCGAGGATGGCGCTGGCCGGATCGGCCAGTTGATCGGCAACAGCGGCGTGGGTCACACCCATTTGCTTGATCAGTTCACGCATGTGCTGCGCGCCGCCACCGGAGGCTGCCTGATAGGTCATGGCGCTCATCCACTCCACCAGACCGGCTTCGAACAGACCGCCCAAACCCATCAGCATCAGGCTGACGGTGCAGTTGCCGCCGATGTAGTTCTTGGTGCCCGCGTCGAGTTGCTGGTCGATGACCTTGCGGTTCACCGGGTCCAGAACGATGACCGCGTCATCCTGCATGCGCAGGCTGGAAGCGGCGTCGATCCAGTACCCCTGCCAGCCGGCTTCGCGCAGTTTCGGGAAGACTTCGCTGGTGTAGTCGCCACCCTGGCAGGTCAGAATCACGTCGAGGGTTTTCAGCTCTTCAATGCTGTAAGCGTCCTTGAGCGGAGCAATATCCTTACCCACGGACGGGCCTTGGCCACCGACATTGGAAGTGGTGAAAAACACCGGCTCAATAAGATCGAAATCCTGCTCTTCCAGCATCCGCTGCATGAGCACGGAACCGACCATACCGCGCCAACCGATCAGACCTACACGTTTCATCGCAACTACACCTTTTACAAAAAGTGGGCTCGCTTGCCAGCATCAGCGACAAGCGGGGCCAGAGAGATTACAGATTCCGCAGCGCTGCGACTACTGCGTCGCCCATTTCCTGCGTACCTACTTTCGCGCAACCCGGCGACCAGATGTCCCCTGTGCGCAGCCCTTGGTCCAATACCAGGCTGACAGCCTTTTCGATAGCGTCAGCGGCCACCAGCTGATTGAAGCTGTAACGCAGCATCATCGACACCGACAGAATCGTCGCCAACGGGTTGGCGATGCCTTTGCCTGCGATGTCCGGCGCCGAACCGTGGCACGGCTCGTACATGCCTTTATTGTTGGCATCCAGCGAGGCCGACGGCAACATGCCGATGGAACCGGTGAGCATCGAGGCTTCGTCGGACAGGATATCGCCGAACAGGTTGTCGGTGACGATCACGTCGAACTGCTTCGGTGCACGCACCAGTTGCATGGCGGCGTTGTCGACGTACATGTGGCTCAGCTCGACGTCCGGGTAGTCCTTGGCCACTTGCTCGACGATTTCACGCCACAGCTGGCTGGACGCCAGAACGTTGGCCTTGTCGACCGAGCAGAGCTTCTTGCCGCGTACACGCGCCATGTCGAAACCGACGCGGGCGATACGGCGGATCTCGCTTTCGCTGTATGGCAGGGTGTCGTAAGCCTGACGCTCGCCATTTTCCAACTCACGCACGCCACGTGGCGCGCCGAAGTAGATACCGCCGGTCAGTTCACGGACGATCAGGATGTCCAGGCCCGCGACGATTTCCGCTTTCAGGCTCGACGCTTCAGCCAGTTGCGGGTACAGAATCGCCGGACGCAGGTTGCCGAACAGGCCCAGTTGCGCACGAATCTTCAACAAGCCGCGTTCTGGACGGATGTCACGCTCGATGGTGTCCCATTTCGGACCACCCACCGCACCCAGCAGCACCGCATCGGCAGCACGCGCGCGGGCCAGGGTTTCGTCGGCCAACGGTACGCCGTGCTTGTCGATGGCTGCGCCGCCGATCACGTCGTGGCTCAACTCGAAGTCCAGTGCGAACTTGTCGTTGGCCAGTTCCAGCACCTTGACCGCTTCGGTCATGATTTCCGGGCCAATACCGTCACCTGGGAGAATCAGAATCTGCTTGCTCATGCGTTCCTCATGTCATCAGTCGGCGCGCTCATGGGCGCGCCCGGAAAAATTCCAGCGCTCGGCGCTTATCGTTCAGCCATCAGCACCAGCACATCGGTGCTGAACGAACCATCGGCTTCTATCTCGAAATACTCGCGAACTTCATTGCCCATCGCCTGCTGCAACTCGCGGATCGCCACGCGCAACGCTTGGGGTGTACGCATGCGCTCGACCCAGGAGTTGTACTCCAGGCGCAACCGCTGGCGCGTGGTGCTACGGGTATGCAACCCCGCCTCGCTGACCTGACGCAACCACTCCCCGGCGGAATAATCACGCACGTGGCTGGTGTCGCGCAGCACTTCAACACTTTGCAGGTAAGTGTCGAACAACGGACTGCCCGGCGACAAGACATCAATAAATACTGCTACCCCACCCGGCTTGAGCACTCGACGCACTTCGCGCAGGGCCAGGCCGAGATCGCTCCAATGGTGCGCCGAATAACGGCTGAAGACGAAATCAAATTCACCCTCGGCAAACGGCAGGCGCTCCGCCGCACCGAGCACCGTGGTCACATTGTTCAGACCACGATCAACCGCGGCGCCAGCCACCACATCGAGCATCTGCTGCGACAGGTCATAGGCGACCACTTCCTTGACCAGCGCAGCCACATGAAAACTCACATGACCGGCGCCACAGCCCAGGTCCAGCACTCTTGCATCACCGCGACCCGCCAGTTCGGCCTGTAGCAGTGCGAATTCGGTGCCCTGGGCGTGTACTGCGCTGCTCAGGTAGGCGGCAGCCTGTTCACCGAATTGCTTTTGTACTACGTCGCTGTGCTGGGCAGTGCTGGTCATGGTGACCTCCTTAAGGAGTGAGTCTTGTGTTGTCCTGGCTGCCGTCTTCGCGAGCAAGCCCGCTCCCACACTGGATCTCCAGTGTTCACAACCCCCTGTGGGAGCGAGCCTGCTCGCGATGGCGTCATTACGCCTTACTCAAAATCACGCGTCGCGGAACAACCATGGCTGGCTGGCGCGGTGCTTGGCTTCGAACGCGGCAATCGCATCGCCGTCCTGCAAGGTCAGGCCGATATCGTCCAGACCGTTGAGCAGGCAATGTTTGCGGAAAGCATCGATTTCAAAGCTCAGGACCTTGCCGTCAGGACGGGTCACGGTCTGGGCCTGCAAGTCGATCTGCAACTGGTAACCCGGATTGGCTTCCACTTGCGCAAACAACTCGTCGACTTCAGCGTCGCTCAGGATGATCGGCAGCAAGCCGTTCTTGAAGCTGTTGTTGAAGAAGATGTCGGCGTAGCTCGGCGCGATGATGCTACGGAAACCGTACTCTTCCAGGGCCCATGGCGCGTGCTCGCGACTCGAACCGCAGCCGAAGTTTTCCCGGGCGAGCAACACGCTGGCACCTTGATAACGCTCGGCATTGAGCACGAACTCCTTGTTCAGCGGACGCTTGGAGTTGTCCTGATACGGTTGCCCGACATCCAGGTAACGCCACTCATCGAACAGGTTCGGACCGAAACCGGTGCGCTTGATCGACTTCAAGAACTGCTTGGGAATGATTTGGTCGGTGTCGACGTTGGCACGATCCAAAGGCGCGACAAGACCAGTGTGCTGGGTAAAAGCTTTCATGCTGCGCTCCTTCAGATCAATTCACGGACGTCGACGAAACGACCGTTGACAGCGGCGGCGGCGGCCATGGCCGGGCTCACCAGGTGCGTACGGCCACCGGCGCCCTGACGGCCTTCGAAGTTACGGTTGGAGGTCGATGCGCAATGCTCGCCGGACTCCAAACGGTCCGGGTTCATTGCCAGGCACATCGAGCAACCAGGCTCGCGCCATTCGAAACCGGCCTCGAGGAAGATCTTGTCCAGCCCTTCAGCTTCGGCTTGAGCCTTCACCAGGCCCGAACCCGGCACCACAATGGCTTGCTTGATGGTCGAAGCCACTTTGCGGCCCTTGGCGATCACCGCCGCAGCGCGCAAATCTTCGATCCGCGAGTTGGTGCAGGAGCCAATGAACACGCGGTCCAGTTGAATGTCGGTGATCGCCTGATTGGCGGTCAAACCCATGTATTTCAAGGCGCGGACGATCGAGTCGCGCTTGACCAGATCCATCTCTTTAGCCGGGTCCGGCACGTTCTGATCGACGGCGAGAACCATTTCCGGGGACGTGCCCCAGCTGACTTGCGGCTTGATCTGCGCAGCATCGAGCTCAACGATGGTGTCGAACTTCGCGTCCGCATCGGAAACCAGGCCTTTCCAGGCTTCGACAGCCAAGTCCCACTCAGCGTCTTTCGGTGCGAACGGACGACCCTTGACGTAGGCAACGGTCTTTTCGTCAGCGGCAACCAAACCAACTCGCGCACCGGCTTCGATGGACATGTTGCAGATGGTCATGCGGCCTTCGACCGACAGATCACGAATCGCGCTACCGGCGAACTCGATGGCGTGGCCGTTACCGCCGGCAGTGCCGATCTTGCCAATAACAGCCAGAACGATGTCCTTGGCGGTCACGCCGAACGGCAAGGTGCCTTCAACGCGGACCAGCATGTTCTTCATTTTCTTGGCGACCAGGCACTGGGTGGCGAGCACGTGCTCGACCTCGGAAGTGCCGATACCGTGAGCCAACGCGCCGAAAGCGCCGTGGGTCGAGGTATGGGAGTCACCGCAGACCACGGTCATGCCCGGCAAGGTTGCGCCCTGCTCCGGGCCAATGACGTGGACGATGCCTTGACGCACGTCATTCATCTTGAATTCGACGATGCCGTATTCGTCACAGTTGTCATCGAGGGTCTGAACCTGCAAACGCGAGACTTCGTCAGCAATGGCAGCAATGCCGCCCTTGCGCTCAGGAGTCGTCGGTACGTTGTGGTCCGGGGTCGCGATGTTGGCATCGATGCGCCATGGCTTGCGCCCGGCCAGACGCAGACCTTCGAAGGCCTGCGGCGAGGTCACTTCGTGAATGATGTGACGATCGATGTAGATCAGCGCCGAACCATCGTCGCGCTGCTTGACCAAATGCGAATCCCAGAGCTTGTCGTAGAGCGTTTTGCCGGCCATCAGACGTTTCCTCATCAGCTTGTTTCTATGCCCTGGGCTTGAAGCAATTCAATAACCCCTTGGCTTGTGAGGTCGATCCTATGGGGTTACATTAAATAACTCAAATTCATATTTTTTATGCTTTGGATAACCAACTGGAATACGACCATGGACCTGGCCAACCTCAATGCTTTTATAGCCATCGCCGAGACAGGCAGCTTCTCCGGTGCAGGCGAACGACTGCACCTGACCCAGCCTGCCATCAGCAAACGCATCGCCGGGCTGGAGCAGCAACTGAAGGTGCGGCTGTTTGATCGACTGGGCCGCGAAGTCAGCCTGACCGAGGCCGGACGCGCCCTGTTGCCGCGCGCTTATCAGATTCTGAATGTGCTGGATGACACCCGCCGGGCGCTGACCAACCTGACCGGCGAAGTGACCGGCCGCCTGACACTGGCGACCAGCCATCACATTGGCCTGCACCGCCTGCCGCCCTTGTTGCGGGCGTTCACCCGGCGCTACCCCGAGGTCGCGCTGGATATTCAGTTCCTCGATTCGGAAGTCGCCTACGAGGAAATTCTTCACGGCCGCGCCGAACTGGCGGTGATTACCCTGGCACCCGAGCCACACACGCTGGTGAAGGCCACGCCGGTATGGGACGACCCACTGGACTTCGTGGCGGCACCCGAACACTCGCTGATCAGTAACGGTGCGGTCAGCCTGGCCGATATTGCCCGCCATCCGGCGGTTTTCCCCGGCGGCAACACCTTTACCCACCACATCGTGCAACGACTTTTCGAAGCTCAGGGGCTGACGCCGAACATCGCGATGAGCACTAACTATCTGGAAACTATCAAGATGATGGTTTCCATTGGCCTGGCCTGGAGCGTGTTGCCGCGCACCATGCTCGACGATCAAGTGGCACGCATTCCTTTACCGGGCATACAACTCACTCGCCAGCTAGGCTATATCGTGCACACCGAACGGACGCTGTCGAATGCTGCACGGGCTTTCATGGCCTTGTTGGACGCACAAATCGAATTGCCACGGACTCACGGCTAAGTTGTGCTAATCCTTTAAGGTTGAAAATCCCAGCGCCAAACACCAATTCAGCCCAAGGCTTGTTACCCATGCCCAAATCTGCTGACCACACTCGCTCACGCACGCCCCCAATGCCGCGCATTCAGGCGCTCGACCCGCGTACCTCGGAGCAGATTTGGGAGAGTGCGCCACAACTGCTCGCCGCCTTGAACGGTGCACGCTTGGGCGCCTGGTACTGGGACATTGAACGCGGGCTGATCAGCTGGTCGCGGGGGACTCAAGCCCTGTTCGGGTTTGACCCAAAAAAGCCACTGCCGGCCGACCTGGAATACCTGGATCTGTTGCCGGTGGAGGATCGCGCCAAAACCCTGCGGGCCTTTAACGCCGTGGTGGCCGGCGCACCGCTGGAACAGGCGATGCATCACCGGATCCGCTGGCCCGACGGCAGCCTGCACTGGCTGGAGATCAACGGCAGCCTGATACCGGACAAACAAGGCCGGCCACGGATGATCGGGGTGATCCGCGAGATCACCCATCAACGCCAGCGCGAACAGGCCCTGAGCAGCTCTGAGAAACGTTTCGCAACACTATTTCATCTATGCCCGAACATGGTGCTGCTGACCCGCCAGGAAGACGGCCTGATCAGCGAAGCCAATCAATACTTCGAAAGCCTGTTTGGCTGGCCCGTGCACAGCGTGATCGGCCGCACGACACTGGAACTGGGCCTTTGGGTGAACCCGGAACAACGCGCCAAACTGGTCAAGGCAACCAAGGCCAAGGGCGAACTGGTCAGCATGGAGGTGCAGTTTCGCGCCAGCAACGGCCAGGTCCACGATGGCATTCTCAGCGCGCAAAAGGTTGAACTCGAAGGCCAGCCCTACCTGCTCAGCACATTCCTCGACACCAGCGAACGCAAACTCGCCGAGCAAGCGCTCAAAGACAGTCAGGAGCGCCTGGACCTGGCCCTCGACTCGGCGCAACTCGGCACCTGGGACTGGCACATTCCCAGCGGCATGCTCTATGGCTCGGCCCGCGCCGCACAGTTGCATGGCCTGGACCCGGTCCCCTTTCACGAGCCCTTCGATGCGTTTTTCGAAGGCGTGCCCGACGATGAGCGCGACAGCATGCGCAACGCCTATCGCAGTTTGCGCGAAGGCCCGGCCGGCAATTATCAATTGACCTACCGCGTGCAATTGCCCGACGGCAGCTCGCGCTATCTGGAAAGCCGTGCACGCCTCTATCGCGATGAGTCCGGCGTTCCCGTGCGCATGGCCGGCACGTTGCTCGACATCACCGACCAGGTGGAGCGCGAGCAGCGCCTGATCACCTCCGAAGAAAAATTCGCCAGCCTGTTCCAGGTCAGTCCGGACCCGATCTGCGTGACGCACCAGGACACCGGCCAGTTCATCGAGATCAACTCGGCCTTCACTCAGACCTTCGGCTGGAGTGCCAGCGATGTCATCGACCGCAGCGCCGACGAGATCGGCCTCTGGGACGCCTCGGGGAAGCGCCAGCAACGCATCGAACAGGTGATTCGCGAACAAGCGCTGAACAACGTCGCGATCATCGCTCACCACAAGGACGGGCACCCCTTGACGTGCGTGATATCCAGCCGACAAATCAGCGTCGGCAACGAGCCGTGCATTGTCACCACCTTGCGTGACATCACCCAGCAGCAGCGCTCCGAGGCTGCACTGAAGGCCAGTGAAGAGAAATTCGCCAAGGCGTTTCACTCCAGCCCCGACGCCATCACCATCACCGAGCGCGACAGCGGACGCTACCTGGAGGTCAACGACGGCTTCTGCCGCTTGACCGGCTACAGCGCCGACGAAGTGGTGGGTAAAACGGTGTATCAGATCGGCATCTGGGCTGAAGAAAAACAACGCTCAAACCTGCTGGCCGCGCTGAAGGCCAAAGGCCGTGTGCATCACCAGGAAATGATCGGCCGCAACAAGCGCGGCGAAATTCTCACGGTCGAGGTGTCGATCGAGCCCATCACCCTGAACGAGACCCCCTGCCTGCTGATGACCGCCCGGGACGTCAGCCTGCTGAAAAATGCCGAAGCGCAGATCCGTCACCTCGCCTACCACGACCCACTGACCAACCTGCCCAACCGCGCCCTGCTGATGGATCGCCTGAGCCAGCAGATCGCCCTGCTGAAACGCCACAACCTGCGCGGCGCCTTGCTGTTCCTCGATCTCGACCACTTCAAGCACATCAACGACTCGCTCGGTCACCCGGTGGGCGACACCGTGCTGAAAATCATCACTGCGCGCCTCGAAGCCAGTGTGCGCATGGAAGACACCGTGGCGCGCCTGGGTGGCGATGAGTTTGTGGTGCTGTTGAGCGGCCTGGAAGGTACGCGCAATGAGGTCAGCGAACAGGTTCGCGAGTTGGCCGACACACTGCGCGAGCTGTTGTCCGAGCCGATGTTCCTCGACGGTCAGCGCCTGCAAGTCACACCGAGCATCGGCGTGGCCTTGATTCCCGATCACGGTTCAACCCCGACCGACCTGCTCAAGCGTGCCGACATTGCCCTGTACCGAGCCAAGGATTCGGGACGCAATACCACGCAGATGTTCCACAACACCATGCAAAAAGCTGCCAGTGAACGCCTGCGGATGGAAACCGACCTGCGCCTGGCCCTTTCGCGTGGCGAGTTCAGCGTGCAATACCAGCCTCAGGTGGACGCCCTGGACGGTCGCATTATTGGCGCCGAAGCCTTGCTGCGCTGGCGCCACCCGCGGCTGGGGGAGCAATCGCCCAGCGAATTCATCAAGGTACTGGAAGACAGCGGGCTGATCCTTGAGGTCGGTGCCTGGATCCTCGATGAGACCTGTCAGGCCTTCAGGCAATTGATCGATAGAGGCCTGATCGATCCGCTGAACTTCAGCCTTTGTGTGAACATCAGTCCACGGCAATTTCGCCAGAACGACTTTGTCGAACGGATTGAACAAAACCTGAGCAGCCATGGACTGCCGTATTCGCTGCTCAAGCTGGAGGTCACCGAAGGCATCGTGATTCAGAACCTGGACGACACCATCAGCAAGATGCGCCGCCTGAAGAAACTTGGCGTCAGCTTCGCCATGGACGACTTTGGCACCGGCTACTCCTCGCTGACGTACCTCAAGCGCCTGCCGGTGGACACCTTGAAGATCGACCAGTCGTTCATCCGCGATGCGACCAGCGATCCGAACGACGCGGAAATCATCCGCGCCATCGTGGCCATGGCCCGCAGCCTTGAATTGACGGTGATTGCCGAAGGTGTCGAAACCACTGAACAGCTCGAGTTCTTGCAGGGGCTGGGCTGCCACTTGTATCAAGGCTACCTGCACAGTCAGCCGCTGCCGCTGGAGGATTTCCTCAAACTGCTGAAATGACGGGCACAAAAAAGGGCGCCAGTGGCGCTAATGCCGGTCAGTTAAGCGCAATCCATGTGGGAGCGAGCCTGCTCGCGATAGCGGTGGGTCAGTCAACATTGATGTTGAATGTTATGCCGTCATCGCGAGCAGGCTCGCTCCCACAGGTTGGTGCCTTAACTGACTGGCATTGGCCAGTGGCGCCCTTCTTCATTGCGATGACTCAGTGTTCCAGAGCCGGTTTTTGCATCCCGTTGATCGGGATGCGTTTGGCTTTCGCTTCTTCCGGTACGACGCGCAACAGGTCGATATTCAACAGGCCGTTGCGCAGGTCAGGCCGCTTCAGTGACCTGAACACCCAGTAAACGCGACACTTGATCCAGTTCGGTCTCACGACGCAGGACCGTGAACAGCTCCACCGCTTCGGGATAATTGCGGGTCAGCATCGCCAGCCACTGCTTCAAGCGACCCGGCGACTGGCGCGGCGTCATTTGCGCCTTGGCTTGCAGCCAGAAGTCCTGGATCAGCGGCAACAGCTCGGCCCAGGTCATCTCGACCACCTCTTCACCGGCCCGTGCGGCTGCGATTTGCCGCGCCAGGTCGGGGCGCGACACCAGGCCACGACCCAGCATGATGTCTTCCACGCCGCTGATTTCGCGGCAACGGCGCCAGTCTTCAACGCTCCAGATATCGCCGTTGGCGAACACCGGCACCTTGACCACTTCCTGCACCCGCGGGATCCATTCCCAATGCGCTGGCGGCTTGTAGCCGTCCGTCTTGGTCCGTGCATGCACCACAATGTGCGCAGCACCGCCCTCAGCCAACGCAGTGGCACAGACCAGCGCGCCGTCGGGGCTGTCAAAACCCAAACGCATCTTGGCGGTCACCGGGATATGCGCCGGCACTGCGCGGCGCACATGTTCGACGATTTCGTTGAGCAGCTCCGGTTCTTTGAGCAGTACTGCACCGCCGCGCGATTTGTTCACGGTCTTGGCCGGGCAACCGAAGTTCAGGTCGATCACCTCCGAGCCCAGCTCACAGGCCAGCGCCGCGTTTTCTGCCAGGCACACCGGATCGGAGCCGAGCAATTGCACGCGCAACGGCACGCCTGAAGCGGTTTTGGCGCCGTTCAGCAGTTCAGGGCCGAATTTGTGGAAATAGGCAGGCGTGAGCAGTTGATCGTTGATCCGAATAAACTCGGTCACGCACCAATCGATACCGCCAACACGGGTCAACACGTCCCGCAGGATGTTGTCGACCAACCCCTCCATGGGCGCCAAAGCAATTTGCATGGAAAACACTCAACGAAAAACGTGCAGCAGTTTACTGGATTTGTGCGACTTGTAATGCCGGGCCGTAGCCTTCGATGAATTCCGCCGGCATACGCTTGGGCTTGCCGCTGGACAGCTCGATGCAGACAAACGTGGTTTGCGCCCGCAGCAGCGTGGCGTTATCGCTCGGGCGTTTGAGCTGGAAGTGCCGGGTCATCTTCAGGCGCTGGTCCCAGTCGACGATCCAGGTCGCCAACTGCAACTCATCACCTTCATAGGCGGCAGCCAGGTAATCGATCTCATGGCGCACCACGGCCATCGCCCGATCCAGCCGCCGATATTCGGTCAGGTCCAGCCCTAGACGCTGCGAGTGGCGCCAGGCGCAACGCTCGAGCCAGGTGACGTACACCGCGTTATTGGCGTGCCCCAACCCATCGATGTCCTCGGCAGCAACCTGCAGGTCAATGATAAACGGCGTTGCCCGATCCCAGCCCATGCCCCACTCCCGGTCAGATTACTCGACCGGGGCAGTGTAACGGATGATCAGGCCGATTGGCGCGCCTGCAAGCTACGACCGGACAGCAACGACAGAACGCCTTCGATCACTCGGGGATCGGCCAGCACCCGCTGATGACCGCCCTCTTCCAGGCGCAACAGGCGGCTGTCGAACCAGGCATCGTGAATCAATTGCGACTCATTGACCGAGACAAAGACGTCGTCTTCGGCGTGCACGATCAGCCCTGGCATATCCAGTTGATAGTGGGCGACGTCGAGTCGTGAAGCCTGGATACCCACGTCCCGTTCGACCTTGCGGATAAACGCCGAACGCGCCTTGGGTGGCATGCGAACGTGGCGCGCAAAACCGCGCAACACGGCGAGAATCCGTGCCGGTGCGGCGATACTGACCAGGGTTTCAGTACGCAACCCCAGTTGAACGGCAAGCATCGCACTGGCGCCGCCCATGGAGTGGCCGATGACCGCTTGCAAAGGTGGTAGCTCCGCCGCCGCTTCGAGCATCGCCCGAGCAAAAAGCACAACGTTGGCCTCGCGGCCAGGCGAGCGACCGTGAGCCGGACCATCCAGCGCGACCACGGTGTAACCGGCGTCTACCAGCGCCGTGATCAGGCTGGCGAATTGTGTCGGCCGACCTTCCCAGCCGTGCATCAGCAGCACTGTCGGGCCCTGCCCCCAGCGCAACGCTGAAAGGCCGAAGCGCAAGGTGATCCGCTCGGACTTCGCCAGCAGCGGCATTTCCCAATCACGCGGAGGCAGCTCGCGCGGCGTCATGAATACCGAACGCATCTTGCTCGCCACCCATTGCGGTGCAACCCAGCCCAAGGTGCCGTTAACGCCACGAACCCAACTTAACGTGCTCATCGCTCATCTCCAAAGGCTTGCGCTTCAGGTCATAGCACCGCCGACTTGGCGGCACGCAGCAATCGATCGGACAACTCACCGGTACCCAGCGCCCGCGCCAGGGCCAAACCACCGACCATCAGCGCCAAGTCAGCCAGCGCTTTGTCGGTGTCTTCCGGGCTGGCGGCCAATTGCGCGACCATCAGCTCGATGTGTTCATTCAAGGCCAGACGGAAATCGTCCGGCAGACGCCCCAGCTCCCCTATCGACGCCGGAATCGGGCAGGCGTGCCCGGTGGAATCACGGTGTTTGCGTGACAGGTAAAACGCAGCGACCAGCGCCCGGCGTTCTTCGCCGGTCAGCGTGGCGTCCATTTCGGCGATCATCGCCCGGCGCTGGCCGAGCAATTGCGTGAAGGCCTCCAGCATCATGGCGTCCTTGCTTTCGAAGTGCGCGTAGAAGCCGCCAACGGTAAGGCCCGCAGCCCCCATCACTTCACCCACGCTAGGCTCTGCCGGGCCGCGCTGAATCAGCGCAGAGCTGGCGGCCTGGAGAATGCGTTCACGGGTTTGAGCTTTTTTATCGTTCATCGTTGCCTCCGAATATTACGAATAGAATATTATTCTCATAATAATTTTTCACAAGTCGTTGATGTGACCGTTGGTCAGAAGAACAGCGCGGGGGAAAAGAGAGGATTGGCCAAACGCCAGACAAACAAAAGGGCCATTCAATAATTGAATGACCCTTATAAATCCCGCAGAGCGGGTAATCGTGGCGTCCCCTAGGGGACTCGAACCCCTGTTACCGCCGTGAAAGGGCGGTGTCCTAGGCCACTAGACGAAGGGGACGCAAACCCTTCTATACAACTGATCAGTGCTGAGTACTGATCGATTCAAGGCCGGTGTGGCCAGACCTTGAACTGTAAAATTGGTGGAGCTAGACGGGATCGAACCGTCGACCTCTTGCATGCCATGCAAGCGCTCTCCCAGCTGAGCTATAGCCCCGGATTTTTCGCCTCGCGGCGGAGTGACATCTTGCAACATCACTTCTGTAAAACTGGCGTCCCCTAGGGGACTCGAACCCCTGTTACCGCCGTGAAAGGGCGGTGTCCTAGGCCACTAGACGAAGGGGACGCAAACCCTTCTATACAACTGATCAACGCATAGTGTTGATCGCTTCAAGACCGGTGTGGCCAGGCCTTGAAGTGTAAATTGGTGGAGCTAGACGGGATCGAACCGTCGACCTCTTGCATGCCATGCAAGCGCTCTCCCAGCTGAGCTATAGCCCCTCATCGCTGAGGACGGGGCGAATCTTAATGGCGCTTCGGAAAGCTGTCAAACTTATTTTTAACAATTTTCAAAATTTTTTGCCGCCATAACAATCACTTACCGCCCTCCCCCCGAAAAATGGGGGGTGGCGCCGAAGAGCGAGATCAAAAGATCGCAGCCTCCGGCGACTCCTGCACGGGGTCAAACACCTCAGGCGATAGCGCCCAGGAGCTTTTCCCACTCTTTGTTTTCTTTCTTCGACACGCCACCGAGCAAGTCGATAGCCTGGCGCAGACGGAAACGCGTCAGGTCCGGGCCAAGGATTTCCATCGCATCCAGCACCGACACCGAGCTGGCCTGGCCGGTGATTGCCGCGAACATCAGCGGCATGGCATCACGCAGCTTCAGCTCCAGGGATTCGACCACCGCCTGAATGGTCGCCGTGATGCTGTCCTTCTCCCACTGACGCAGGCTTTCGAGCTTCCACAGGATCAACTGCATCAACTGGCGAACCTGATCGCCCGAGAGCTTCTTGGATTCGAACAGCTTGGCATCCGGGGTCACGCCACCGGCGAAGAAGAATCCGGCCAACGGTGCAATCTGGCTGAAGGCTTCAACCCGACCCTGCACGTGCGGCGCGATCTTCATCATGTATTCAGGGTTCAGCGCCCACGCCTGCACACGGCTGGCGAACTCTTCCACCGGCAGATCACGCAGCCATTGGCCGTTGAGCCACGACAGCTTCTCGATGTCGAAAATCGGCCCGCCGAGGGAAACGCGCTTGAGGTCGAAATTGTCGACCATTTCCTGCAATGAGAACTTCTCGCGCTCGTCCGGCATCGACCAGCCCATGCGACCGAGGTAGTTGAGCATCGCTTCCGGCATGAAACCCATGCGCTCATAGAACGTAACCGAGGTCGGGTTCTTGCGCTTGGACAGCTTGCTCTTGTCCGGGTTACGCAGCAGCGGCATGTAGCACAGTTCTGGTTGTTCCCAGCCGAAGTATTCGTAAAGCAGGATCAGCTTCGGCGCCGATGGCAGCCACTCTTCGCCACGCAATACATGGGTGATACCCATCAGGTGGTCGTCGACCACGTTGGCGAGGAAGTAGGTCGGCAGACCGTCGGTCTTCATCAACACTTGCATGTCCATGCGATCCCACGGGATCTCGACATCGCCACGGAGCATATCCGGCACCACGCAGACGCCTTCGGTCGGGACCTTCATGCGGATGACGTGCGGCTCGCCAGCGGCCAGACGGCGCGCCACTTCTTCCTTGGAAAGCAACAGCGCACGGCCGTCGTAACGCGGGGTTTCGCCACGGGCCATTTGTTCGGCGCGCATCTGGTCCAGTTCGTCGCTCGTGCAGAAGCACGGGAACGCGTGACCCAGATCGACCAGCTGCTGGCAGTACTTCTGGTAGATGTCGCCACGTTCGCTCTGGCGATACGGACCGTGCGGGCCGCCCACATCCGGGCCTTCGCTCCAGTTGATGCCCAACCAGCGCAAGGCATCGAAAATCTGCTGTTCGGACTCGCGGGTCGAACGCAATTGGTCGGTGTCTTCAATCCGCAGGATGAACTCACCGCCATGCTGCTTGGCAAAGCAGTAGTTGAACAAAGCGATGTAAGCGGTGCCGACATGGGGATCGCCGGTAGGCGATGGCGCGATGCGAGTGCGGACGGTGGTCATGGCATGTCTCGAAAGAATATAAAAAGCGGAGATGAAACAAAGGGCGAATGGTAACAGGCGTTGCCCGCCCGGCTCCAGTGAGCAGGGCATTTAAGCCAACGTTGGGGCTACAAAAGGCTCCGGCAGCGTTCAATGGCTGATTATCAATAAGTGGCATTTACCGCTTATCGGCTATATGACAGATTCGAGTACTGATAAATCTCCTTACACTTTCTCGACTACAGTCTGCTCATGCCTGCCCAACTCAAGCGTCGCCTGTTTACTTTCCTGCTGATCGTCCTGCTGGTTGCCGGAGGCTTCTTCGCTCAATGGTTCTTCAAGGGACGGTTTTACGAAAGCACCGATAACGCTTATGTCCAGGGTGAAATCACCCGTGTCTCCAGCCAGTTGGGCGCGCGCATTGAGGAAGTGCTGGTACAGGACAACCAGCATGTCGAAAAAGGCCAGCTGCTGATCCGACTTGAAGGCGATGACTTTCATCTCGCCGTCGACCGCGCCAACGCGACCCTCGCCACTCGCGAAGCCGAGCGCCTGCAAGCCCAGAGCAAACTGACCCAGCAAGCCAGCCTGATCGCCGCCAGCGAAGCTCAGGTCGCTGCCAGCCAGGCCACCCTCGGCCGCTCGCAAATCGATTTGTCCCGCGCGCAAACCCTGCGCAAACCGGGCTATGTCTCGGAAGAACGGGTGACCACCCTCTCCGCCGACAACCGCATCGCTCACTCGCAAGTCGCCAAGGCCCAGGCTGACGCCCAAGGCCAGCGTCAACAGGTCAACGCCTTGACGGCCGAGATCAAGCGCCTGGACGCCCAGATCGCCAACGCCAAAGCTGATCTGGCACAAGCCCAACTGAACCTGACCCGCAGCGAAATTCACGCACCGATCAGCGGCCTGATCGGCCAACGCGCAGCCCGCAATGGCCAATACGTGCAGGCTGGCGCTTACCTGCTGTCGATCGTCCCGGACCAGGACATCTGGATTCAGGCCAACTTCAAGGAAACCCAGATTGGTCACATGCAGCCCGGCCAGAAAGCCGAACTGACCTTCGATGCCTACAGCGACACACCGATCGAAGCCCGGGTCGACAGCCTGTTCGCTGCCTCGGGTGCGCAGTTCAGCCTGCTGCCGCCTGACAATGCCACCGGCAACTTCACCAAAGTCGTCCAACGGATTCCGGTGAAACTGACGTTTGCTGCCGACAATCCGCTGCACGGCAAGATCCGCCCGGGCATGTCGGTCACCGTCAAAGTCAACATTAAAGACCCTGGCGATGGCCGGTGATCAACTGATCCGCCCGGTCGGCGAACCGACCCGACGGGACTGGATTGCGGTGATGAGCGTGATGCTCGGCGCCTTCATGGCGGTGCTCGACATCCAGATCACCAACGCCTCGCTCAAGGACATCCAAGGCGCGCTGTCAGCGACCCTGGAGGAAGGCTCGTGGATTTCCACCTCGTACCTGGTGGCGGAAATCATCATGATTCCGCTCACCGCGTGGCTGGTGCAACTGCTCTCGGCACGACGCCTGGCGGTGTGGGTTTCACTGGGTTTTCTTGGCGCTTCCCTGCTCTGCTCGATGGCCTGGAGCCTGGAGAGCATGATCGTGTTCCGCGCCTTGCAGGGGTTCACCGGCGGCGCGCTGATCCCGCTGGCGTTCACCCTGACGCTGATCAAACTCCCCGAGCACCATCGCGCCAAAGGCATGGCGATGTTCGCCATGACCGCGACTTTCGCACCCTCCATCGGCCCGACCCTCGGCGGCTGGCTGACGGAAAACTGGGGCTGGAAGTACATCTTCTACATCAACATTCCGCCGGGGCTGATCATGATCGCCGGCCTCATGTATGGCCTGGAGAAGAAAGAAGCCCACTGGGAGCTGCTCAAAAGCACCGACTACACGGGCATTCTCACGCTGGGGGTTGGCCTCGGGTGCTTGCAGGTGTTTCTTGAGGAAGGCCATCGCAAGGACTGGCTGGAGTCGAACCTGATCGTGACGCTGGGTTGCATCGCCCTGTTGAGCCTGATCACCTTTGTGATCGTGCAAGTGTCCAAACCCAATCCGCTGATCAATCTGGGCATCTTGCGCAACCGCAACTTTGGCTTATCGAGTATTTCCAGCCTGGGCATGGGTGTAGGGCTGTACGGCTCGATTTATCTGCTGCCGCTGTACCTGGCGCAGATCCAGAACTACAACGCCTTGCAGATCGGCGAAGTGATCATGTGGATGGGCGTGCCGCAGCTGTTCCTGATTCCGCTGGTGCCGAAACTGATGAAGTTCGTTTCGCCGAAGTGGCTGTGCACCCTCGGTTTTGGCCTGTTTGGCTTGGCGAGCATTCTTTCGGGCGCGCTCAACCCCGACTTCGCCGGACCGCAGTTCAATCAGATCCAGCTCGTCCGCGCACTGGGCCAGCCGTTGATCATGGTGACCATTTCGCTGATCGCCACCGCCTACATCCTGCCGCAGGATGCAGGCTCCGCTTCGAGCCTGTTCAACATTCTGCGCAACCTCGGCGGCGCGATTGGCATCGCCCTGCTCGCCACCCTGCTGGATGCGCGAACCAAGACCTACTTCGACTATTTACGCGAGTCGATCGTGCCAACCAACCCGCAGGTGGCCGAGCGCATGGCGAGCATGACCGATCGATTTGGCAGCGAAATGGCCGCGCTGGGCAAACTCAGCGAGATCACCCATCAACAAGCCTTGATCATGGCCTACAACGATGCGTTTCACTTTGTCGGGATTGCGCTGGGGGTGAGCATGCTGGCGATCCTGCTGACCAAGGCGTTGCCGCCCGGGTTGAAGGCTGGCGAAGCCCACTAGTCGCTGCTGATCGTTCCCACGCTCCGCGTGGTAATGCATCCAGTGACGCTCTGCGTCACAGCGGACGCGGAGCGTCCGGGGCGGCATTCCCACGCAGAGCGTGGGAACGATCAAGTCCAGCCACTGCAAAACTCAGACGGTCAACAACCGCTCGCGCATCTTGGTGATTTCGTCGCGTGTCTGTGCGGCGGCTTCGAACTCCAGGTCGCGGGCGAGCTGGTACATCTTCTCTTCCAGCTGACGAATGCGCTTGGCGATTTCGCTCGGCGAACGCAGCTCGTTTTCGTACCGGGCACTTTCCTCGGCAGCCTTGGCCATGCCTTTGCGCTTCTTGCTGCGCGAACCCGGCACGACGGCGCCTTCCATGATGTCGGCAACGTCCTTGAATACGCCTTTAGGGGTGATGCCATTGGCCAGGTTGAAGGCGATTTGTTTGTCGCGACGACGCTCAGTCTCGCCAATCGCCCGCTCCATCGACCCGGTGATCCGGTCGGCATACAGAATCGCCCGGCCATTGAGGTTCCGCGCCGCACGACCGATGGTCTGGATCAGCGAACGCTCGGAACGCAGGAAGCCCTCCTTGTCGGCATCAAGAATCGCCACCAGCGACACTTCCGGCATGTCCAGGCCTTCACGCAGCAGGTTGATCCCCACCAACACATCAAAGGTACCCAGGCGCAAGTCACGGATAATCTCGACCCGCTCCACGGTATCAATATCCGAGTGCAGATAACGTACCCGCACACCGTGGTCCGCGAGGTAGTCGGTCAAGTCTTCGGACATGCGCTTGGTCAACGTAGTGACCAGCACCCGCTCCTCCAGCGCCACACGCTTGGTGATTTCCGACAGCAAGTCGTCGACCTGAGTCAGCGCCGGACGAATCTCGATTTGCGGATCGACCAGACCGGTCGGCCGCACCAGCTGCTCGATCACTCGACCGGCGTGTTCCGCCTCGTAGTTGCCCGGGGTCGCCGAGACGAAGATCGTCTGCGGGCTGATGCTTTCCCATTCATCGAAACGCATCGGCCGGTTGTCCAGTGCCGAGGGCAGCCGGAAACCGTATTCGACCAATGTCTCTTTACGCGAACGGTCACCCTTATACATCGCGCCAACCTGCGGCACGCTGACGTGGGATTCGTCGATCACCAGCAAGGCATCGGCTGGCAGATAGTCAAACAAGGTGGGTGGCGGCTCACCGGACTCTCGGCCCGAGAGGTAGCGAGAATAGTTTTCGATACCGTTGCAGTAACCCAGCTCCAGAATCATCTCGAGGTCAAAACGGGTGCGTTGCTCCAGCCGTTGGGCTTCCACCAGTTTATTGTTGGAGCGTAGGTATTCCAGACGCTCCTGCAGCTCGACCTTGATCCCTTCGATAGCCCCCAGCAGGGTTTCTCGCGGCGTTACATAGTGGCTCTTCGGATAAAAGGTGAAACGCGGCAGCTGGCGAATCACTTCGCCGGTGAGCGGATCGAAAGCGGAAATCTTCTCTACTTCATCATCGAAGAGCTCAATACGGATCGCTTCAAAATCGGATTCCGCCGGGTGGATATCAATCACGTCGCCGCGCACGCGGAAGGTCGCGCGGGCAAAATCCATGTCGTTACGGGTGTATTGCAGGTCGGCCAAGCGGCGCAGCAAGGCGCGCTGATCGAGCTTGTCGCCACGATCGACGTGCAGCACCATTTTCAGATAGGTTTCCGGGCTGCCCAGACCGTAGATGCACGAGACCGTGGTGACGATGATCGCGTCCTTGCGCTCCAGCAACGCTTTGGTCGCCGACAGACGCATCTGCTCGATGTGGTCGTTGATCGAGGCGTCTTTCTCGATGAAGGTGTCCGACGACGGCACGTAGGCTTCGGGCTGGTAGTAGTCGTAGTAGGAAACGAAGTACTCCACCGCGTTGTTCGGGAAGAATGCCTTGAACTCACCGTACAGTTGCGCGGCCAGCGTCTTGTTCGGCGCCAGCACCAGCGTCGGTCGCTGCACCTGGGCGATCACATTGGCGATACTGAAGGTCTTGCCCGAACCGGTCACACCAAGCAACGTCTGGTGCGCCAGCCCGGCCTCGATGCCCTCGACCATCAGACGGATGGCTTCCGGCTGATCGCCGGCGGGCTCGAAGCGGGTGACTAGCTGGAATTCAGACATATCGTACCTATTGGTTTCCAAGGAGCGACGCACTCCGGCGCTGGCGGGCGCGCCAGAACGGTGAAGGTCGCTCACGACGAATGTCGCAGGGAAAAATCATGATAACCGTTGATGTGGTACCGAATACCTCTAGTTTCAAGGCAAACGTCCTACATACCCCTAAGCCATTGACGTGACAATAAGGCTAACGAGCAAAAAATAATCCGAAAAAACCTGCCCGAAAAGCGGAAACGCCTGTCGCCGCGCCCGGCGTAGGCCTCTATACTAGCTCCCCGTTTGTGCACCGCTCTAGTGCATTCGGCTGGAGCGCTACACGTCCCTCCACATTCCATTCAGAGCCGCCGCAATAATGAGCCTCTTCTCCGCTGTCGAAATGGCACCACGCGATCCAATCCTGGGCCTCAACGAAGCATTCAACGCTGACGCCCGTACCAATAAGGTCAACCTGGGGGTCGGTGTTTACTGCAACGAGGAGGGGCGAATTCCACTCCTGCGAGCCGTTGTCGAAGCCGAGACGATTCGTGCTGCTCAACATGCTTCCCGTGGCTACCTGCCGATCGACGGCATTGCAGCCTACGACCAGGCCGTGCAGAAGCTGCTGTTCGGTAAAGACTCGCCACTGCTTGCAGCGGGCCGGGTTGTCACCGCCCAGTCCGTCGGCGGTACCGGCGCACTGAAAATCGGCGCTGACTTCCTCAAGCAACTGCTGCCGAACGCCGTCGTTGCCATCAGCGACCCAAGCTGGGAAAACCACCGCGCACTGTTCGAAACCGCCGGTTTCCCGGTTCAGAACTATCGCTACTATGACGCCGCGACTCACGACGTGAACCGCGCCGGCCTGCTGGAAGACCTGAATGCCCTGCCGGCTGGCTCCATCGTTGTGCTGCACGCTTGCTGCCACAACCCGACTGGCGTCGACCTGAGCCCGGCGGACTGGAACAACGTGCTGGACGTGATCAAGGCGAAAAACCACGTGCCGTTCCTCGACATGGCCTATCAGGGCTTTGGCGACGGTATCGACGAAGACGCCGCTGCCGTGCGCCTGTTCGCTGAGTCGGGCCTGAACTTCTTCGTTTCCAGCTCGTTCTCCAAATCGTTCTCGCTGTACGGCGAACGTGTTGGCGCGCTGTCGATCGTCAGCGAATCGAAAGAAGAAAGCGCTCGCGTGCTGTCGCAAGTCAAACGCGTAATCCGCACCAACTACTCCAACCCGCCGACCCACGGTGCAGCGATCGTTGCGGCCGTGTTGAACAGCCCTGAACTGCGCGCCCAATGGGAACAGGAACTGGCCGAAATGCGTCTGCGCATTCGCGGCATGCGCCAGCAGATGGTCGATCTGCTGGCGAAAAACGCGCCTCACCAGGACTTCAGCTTCGTCGGTCGTCAACGCGGCATGTTCTCGTACTCCGGCCTGACGGTTGAGCAAGTGACCCGTCTGCGCAACGAGTTCGGCATTTACGCCCTGGACACCGGCCGCATCTGCGTTGCCACGCTGAACCAGAGCAACATCGACGTGGTGACCAAGGCCATCGCTCAGGTGATCTAAACCACACGCGCAACAGAAAAGGGGAAGCCGCTTGGCTTCCCCTTTTCGTTGAACAACAGATAATTATCAACACTGCGAACGAGCACTCTAGACTGCACACGTACTGCGTATTTCCGATACTTCAGAGAACCGACATGAAAAACGATGATTTACGCGCTGACCGCGATGAAGACCTGGATCACTTCGTGCCGCGCAACCAGAAGACCAAACGCAGCAGCGGGCTGGTGTGGCAGGTTGCCCTGGGCGTATTTCTTGGCGGCCTGGCCCTGTGGCTGGTGCAACTGGCCGCCACGTCGCTGTATGCCAAGCTCTTGCTCGGCACCTTCACCTTCGGCGGTTAAGGTCGATCAGCCCGCCAGTTCGGTCGAACGCTGACTGGCGGCGTCGTCATAAGCCACATACAGCGATTCAGCGACCTGGCTCTTGATCGCTTTGGTGCTTTCCAGCCCCAGCACAAACCCTTCAGCCTTGCCGCCAGCGCGATTCAACTCATCAGCGGTGCTCGCCTGAGTGATCGCATCGAAGAGCTTCTCGGCATGCGGCCCGACGCCTTTTGGCAGGCTGATCTGAGCAATGCTCATACGAACACCTCGCGCAGCATTGACGACGTGAGCAGTGATTGGTGAGTCATGACGCGTACCTTTTCGGCTGAGGGCCGGTAGCGCGTGAAACCACTTCCGGGGGGCCATGGTAGACCTCTGCCACGATTCTGGTAACCGCCAATGGCAGACAACGCCCTTCTCGCCTGCAAAATCATCACCGCCCACCTGAAAATCTGCCATTCGTGCAATTCACGCTTGACTTGTCCTTTTTAATCAGTAACATACGGCGCATTCCGCGATAGCTCAGTTGGTAGAGCAAGTGACTGTTAATCACTGGGTCCCTGGTTCGAGTCCAGGTCGTGGAGCCAGACAGCAATATTAAAAAGCCCCTGAATCGAAAGACTCAGGGGCTTTTTTGTGGCTGATGGAAAATCAAAAGATCGTCCGAACGCGGCCCGAACCTGCGGCAGCTTCAACGCCTATGGCCGGGGGACACGAGGCAGTTCGCGTTTGTGAGCGGTTTTGATGTAGGCGCTTTCGATAATCTGCTGCGCCTGCTGCGACACCGTTTCGCCCATCAGATACGCATCGATTTCCTCGTAACTGCAACCATATGCCGCTTCATCCAACTTGCCCGGTGCCAGGTCTTCCAGGTCCGCGGTCGGCGCCTTGTGCACTAGATGCGCCGGTGCGCCCAGGGCGTCGGCCAGCAACCGTACCTGGCTTTTGATCAATCCGGACAGTGGTGCCAGATCGCAGGCGCCGTCGCCGAATTTGGTGAAGAAACCCATTAGTGCTTCCGCACCATGATCGGTGCCGACCACTAACCCGTTGCAAAAGTTGGCGATAGCGTATTGCGCCAGCATCCGCGCCCGGGCCTTGACGTTGCCTTTGGCAAAGTCGATGAGTTCGGCTGAAGGCTGCAAACCGTCGATGGCGATATTGGCCATCAGGCCGTCGACACAGTCGGCGATGTTGCTGGTGGTGATCAGGTCCGGCTGGATGAAGTCCAGGGAGGCCTGGGCGTCACGCTCATCGGCCTGGGTCTTGTACGGCAGGCGCACGGCGATAAAGCGCGCCTCATGATCCTCGGCGCGCAGTTGCTCCACCGCCAACTGGCACAGGCGGCCGGCGGTCAAGGAGTCGACGCCGCCGCTGATACCGAGCACCAGGGCCCTGCAGCCCGACTCGCGCAGCACCTGTTTAATGAAATCGACACGACGGATGATTTCAGCGGCCTCGCCGCCCCGGGCGAGTTGCCGGTCGATGCCCAGTTCCCGGGCGATGCGCTCTTGCTGTTGCATCGTCATATCAGGCTCCCAGTTGTGGATTGATCAGTTTGACGTTAAATACCTGGGCCGCGTACCGCAGGAACGAGGCGTCTTCACAGACGTTCTTGATCGGGTCGTCGGAGAACTTCACCACCGGCTCGCCATGCACCCGTACCAGCTTCATGACGATGCTCAACGGCTCGACACCCTCGACATCGCAGGCCAGGCTGGTGCCCATGCCGAAACCGAATCTGGCCTTGCCACGCACGTGGCGCAGGATCGGCAGGCACTTCTCGAAATTGAGACCGTCGGAGAACATCAGGTCCTTGGTTCTTGGATCGATGCCCAGCTCCTTGTAACGCCCCAGCACCTTGTCGGCCCAGACGATCGGGTCACCGGAATCCTGACGCAGGCCGTCATAGAGCTTGGCGAAGTACAGGTCGAAATCCTTGAGGAAGAAATCGGTGCTGATGCAGTCGGTGAGCGCGATCCCCAGCCTGCCACGGTACTCGCGCACCCAGTTTTCCAACGCGGCGTTCTGGCTCTCGCGCAACCGCCCGAGTTGTTGGTGGACCATTAGCCATTGGTGGGCCATGGTGCCGATCAGCGGCAGGTCGAACTCGTAGGCCAGGTGAGCGTTGCTGGTACCGACGAACACCCCGGGGAAGTCACTGCGCATGACGTTGACCACTTCGCGCTGAGCCCTGAACGACAGGCGCCGGCGGGTGGAGAAATCCGAAACCCGAAACTCGGCGAGCTCTTCGCGGCTGGCGTTTTTTTCCAGCCATTCGAACTTCTGGTAGAGCTTGCGGGTAACGTCGGCCAGCTCGACTTCCGGGTACTTCTCGCGGTTGCGCAGTTCACTGACCATCGCCAGCACCGGCTGCTCGAACATGATGCAGTGCAACATCGGACCGCGGACGCGGATGTGCAGTTGGCCGTCGACTTCCGACACGTGGATGTAGCGCAGGTTGAAGCGAAACAGACCGAGGAACTGTTCAAAGTCCGGTGTCAGGTACTCACGGAAACGCTTGTTGAACAGAAACCGCTGCTCACCCTCGCGCAACTGCAGGCCAGCGAGCTTCTCCAGCTCATTACGAATGTCCGGGATCAAGTGCCCGAGCCGCTCTTTCGAGCGCACGATGAACTGATATTCCACGTCGACGTTCGGGTGCTGGTGCAGCACCGCCTGCATCATGGTGAAGGTGTAGTAATCGGTATCCAGAAGACTCTGGATGACGCCGTTGCTGCTATCGAATGCACTTTCCATGTTTTCTTCCTTATGCGCTTGCCAGACTGGCGGTTTCTTCGCGGGTCGCGGTGACCGAGACTCCCGCTTGTTGCATGTCTTGAATGGCTTGAGTGGCGCCCTCCTCACTGATGGCCCGGCAGGCCGGCAAGTGGATGATCACCTTGAAACCGGCGGCGGCCAGTTGCAGGGCGGTGGTCTTGACGCAAAAATCCAGCGCCAGGCCGCCGACGATGACCTGCTTCACACCCTGACTGTTCAGGTACTCGATCACGCCGGTGGAGAGCTTGCCGTGCAGGTCGTGGTAGCAGGCGCCGTAAGGGTGCAGATCCGGCTCGACACCCTTCCAGACGAAGTAGTCGTAATCGTATGGGGTCGGCAATTCGTCCAGCAGGGTGAAGCCTTCGGTGCCAGGGACACAGTGACTGACCCAAGTGATATCGGCGTGTTCGAGGCCGGTCGACTGGAACATTTGCGAGTGCTTGGCCACCACCCACGGGGCCTGAGCCGTATGAGCGTCCTTGCTGCCGACACGCAGGCTGGCCAGGGTGGCCATGAAGTTCAGTTCACTGCCGATCTGCTCGCCGCCCGCCACGGGCAGCTCATCAGGGCACAACGGCGTGAAGCTCTTTTGCGCATCGACATCGAAGGAAGCGGTTTTCAGGGTCTGGCTGCTCATGCTGGGTCTCTCCTCTGCATGGATCAAAAGTACATGTGATGTACTTTCATTGCAACACCCGGCCATGAAAATATTTTATCGCGAAGAAACCCACCTATTTTCTATATGCATGAGGGCAATTGGAGATGGTTTCGTCTGAACGGATTCGGTGATAAGGTACACGTCATGTACCAATAGGGAGATCAGCCATGTTTGAAATAGCCCTCTATGGCGGCGCCTTCAACCCTCCTCACGCCGGGCACGCCCAGGTGATGATCGAGGCCTCACGCCAGGCCAGGCGTCTGCTGGTGGCCCCCAGCTTCAGGCACCCTTACGGCAAACGAATGGCCGACTATGAACTGCGCCTGAACTGGCTGGAATCGATCGCCGAGCACGTACAGCCGCTGTGCTGCACCGAAGTGCGTGCCAGCCGGGTCGAACAGATCGTGGCGCGCGGCGTCGAAGGTCCGATCTACAGCTACACCCTGCTCGCTCATCTCGCCGACAGCCTGGCCATGGACGGTAAACAGATTGCCCTGGTGGTCGGCCAGGATGTGGCGGACCTGTTGCCAACCTTCTATCGCGGCCCGGAGTTGCTGGAGCGCTTTTCCATCATCTGCGTCGAGGAACAGATCCATGTACGCAGCACGGTGCTGCGCGAACGGCTGGCCTTGGGCGAGTCGCTACCCACCCACTGGATGGCACCCGGCATGGATCCGGTAAACTATGGCCTCTACGCTGCCCACGGAAGCTGACATGCCAGACCGCACTCCCCATCCAAGCGCCTACCTGCATACCATCGACCTTTGTGTGCTGTGCTACTGCCGGGAAACCCAGGCGCTGGAAATCCTCCTGAACCGACGCGAAACCGAACCGTTCGCCGGTCATTGGGCGCTGCCAGGGATCGTGGTCAATGGTGGGGTCGAAGACCTCACACTGAACGATGCCGTGGAGCGCCTGCGCGCCTCGAAAAAAGTCGGCATGCCGCTGGCCTGGATTGAGCAGGTCGGTACTGTCGGCGACGCGTTCCGCGATCCGCGCTGCTGGTCGTCGTCGACCTTCTACCTCGCCATCGTCAGCGATGCGGTCCAGCCGGCCGAACAGCAACGATTTTTCCCGCTCAAGGACGTGGCCGAAGCCTCGACCAAACTGCCCTTCGATCACAACAGCCTGGTGGCCTCGGTGCAGGAGCGCCTGTTCTCCAAGTCGTTGTACAGCAGCCTGCCGCTGATGTTCCTCGGCAACGAGTTCAGCGCGCCTGAAGCGGTGAGCATTTTCTCCCTGGTGCTTGAACGACCGGTGCTCAAGACCAGCATCCGCCAGCGCCTGCTGAAGATGATCGAGGCCGGCTACCTGCAAGAGACCGGGCGCAAAAAAAGCGGCGACGGCGGTCGCCCGCAAGCCACGGTAGAAAACCTCAAACCCGCCAATCTCTACCTTTTCGATCGCTGCTTTCTGGAGTAATACCGCGCATGAAGCCCGTCACCGAATCCCAGTGCCTGCTGCAAACCCCATACTTCAAAGTGGTCCGCGAGAACGGCTACTTCATCATCAAGGAAGCCCGGGCTATCAATGGCGTGGTGGCCGTACCGACCCTGGAAGACGGCCGGTTGATGCTGGTCAACCTCAAGCGCCGGGCCATTGGCGGGATGTCCATCGAATTCCCGCGAGGCGCCATCGACGAGGGCGAATCCGCCAGCGACGCGGCGGCCCGCGAGCTGCTGGAAGAGACGGGCTGGCAGGCGCTGAAGGTCAAGGAGCTGGGCTTGCTGCACAGCAACACATCGTTGATAGCCAGTGCGGTTGCGGTGTGCCAGGTCTACCTCGATACACAAGCCACCGACGAAACCGATGGCGAGGTGGATGATCTTTTGTTCATCACCCGCCAGGAACTGATGGCAATGATCACCGCCGGCCAGATCACCGATGGCCACACGCTCTCGGCGGCAATGATGCTGATCGCCTGCGAGGCCGGTCGCCCCTAGCGCCCCCGGCGAACTCGATAAAGCGGCGCAGCGTGGGCAAGCGCTTGGGGTCGCGCAATGACTCAAGGCCGCTGCAGGTTGTCGACTGTCAGTCGGAACATGCCATGCAAAAAGGGCAGAAGGGATGCAATCCCCTCTGCCCTTCTGTTTATCGGTTGTGAGCGTGAGGTCGGTCAGGCGCCGCTCTGCACAGTGTCGTCAGACATGCTCACTGCTTTTGGAATGCTCCGCATGATGCTCCGTCGGGCCGTGGGACGAATCCACCACCACCGGCACTTCATTACCATCGCAGTCATGCAGCTTGCCGTGACTGAAGTAATCCCCTTCACGCAGCGCCGCCAGATCCTGGAAACGCAAGGTCCGTTCGGTACCGGCAGCGAAGACCGATTGTTGGTCCGAGTTGCCGGCAGTGAAGTGGTTGAAGGTCAGGTTGAGCGCGATCGCCATGATCGCCGACGAGCTGATGCCGGAATGGAAGATGGTTGCGAACCAGTTGGGGAAGTGATCGTAGAAGTTGGGGGCGGCGATGGGGATCATGCCAAAACCGATGGAAGTAGCGACGATGATCAGGTTCACGTTGTTGCGGTAATCGACCTTGGACAGCGTACGAATACCACTCGCCGCCACGGTGCCAAACAGCACGATACCGGCACCGCCGAGGACGGATGTCGGCACGGCGGCAATCACTCGCCCCATCACCGGCAACAGCCCGAGCACCACCAGGAACACCCCGCCCGTGGCCACCACGTAGCGGCTCTTGATCCCGGTCACCGCCACCAGCCCGACGTTCTGCGCAAAGGCACTTTGGGTGAAGGAGCCAAAGATCGGCGCGATCATGCTCGACAGCATGTCGGCCCGCAGACCGTTGCCCAGACGCCTGGAATCAACCTTGGTGCCGATGATTTCACCAACCGCCAGGATGTCCGCGGAGGTTTCCACCAGCGTCACCATGATCACAATGCACATCGACAGGATCGCCGCGAAGTGGAAGGTCGGCATGCCGAAGTGGAACGGTGTCGGGAAGCCAAACATCGGCCCTTGAGTCACCGTCGAAAAGTCGGCCATACCAAGGAACACCGCAATCACGGTGCCGATCACCATGGCCAACAGAATCGACAAGCGGGAGATCGTGGCGCTGCCGATCTTGCTCAACATCAGCACCAGTGCCAGCGTCAATGCCGCCAGCCCGATGTTCGCCATGCTGCCGAAGCTCTCGGCGTGGCTGTTACCGCCCATGGCCCAGCGCGCTGCCACCGGCATCAGTGTCAGGCCGATGGTGGTGATCACGATGCCGGTGACCAACGGCGGGAAAAACTTGGTAATTCGAGAAAACACCGGCGTGATCAGCAGCCCAATCAACGAGGCAGCGACCACCGCCCCCAGAATCGACTGAAAACCACCCTCACCGCCGCTGCTGACAATCGCCACCATGGTTGCGACGCCCGAGAAGGAAACACCCTGCACCAGCGGTAACTGACAGCCAAAAAATGGCAATCCGAGGGTTTGCAGTAATGTCGCCAAGCCCCCCGCAAACAGTGACGCCGCAATCAACAGACCGATGTCTGCCGGAGAAAGCCCGGCCGCCTGGCCGATGATCAGTGGTACCGCAACGATACCGCCATACATGGTCAGAACGTGTTGCAGGCCGTAAGCCATATTCGCGCCGACCCCGAGGTTTTCATCCTCAGGCCGTTGGTGTGAAACAGAGGGCGTTTTCATCGTGAGGGGGTTCCCTGGTTTTTGTTATGCGCACACTGTATTCAATACTCAAGACAAATGTCTATAGAGTTGTATACAGTTTGCCGGCCAGTATTTGCGGCGCCACATCAAGATCTTGAAATAGTTCTTCCCTCAGTCTCTCCCCCACGACGACTAACCTTCAAGTCTCTTCAGCGATCAACGGCTCACTCGCTGCCTTTTTTATGCATATAAAGTATGCATAATGAAGACGTTCGACATTCAGTACGACGAAGTAAAAAATGCTGCAAACAAAAGGAAGCACAAGGGCATCAGTCTCGCCGACACAGAACCGGTGTTCTACGACAACAATGCCCTGACGCTCCCGGACAGCGACCATGATGAGCAACGGTGGATCGTTATGGGTAAAGATGCTTTGGACCGGGTACCAGTGGTTGTCTACACCTACCGCGATCCGAACTTCGTTCGAATCATTTCCGCTCGCATCGCTACCCACCATGAGCGCCGCCAATACCTGGAAGCTTGAGCCATGAAAGAAGAATACGATTTCAGCAGTGCCAAACGCGGGCCGGTTGCTGCCAGCAAAGGCAAGACCCGCATCACCATCATGCTCGACGACGCCGTGATAGAGGCAGCACGCGAACTCGCAGAGAGTGCAGGATATGGCTATCAGACCGTGATCAACAACACCTTGCGCCAAGCCTTGCTGAACGCAAAAGGTCAGGGTCCGACGCCTGCCTCCGCCATTGATGCAGGCATCAAACACCTGAAGAAGGGAATTACCGCTGCTGAAATGAAATCACTGGAGCTGACGTTGAGTGCGGCAGCCAGTGAAATCAACCGGATGCTCGAAGCTGAGCACAGCCCGAAGGCAAAAGCCAAAACGACTCGAACACTGAGCCGTGCCTGACGCGCGCTTACCGCACGCAGTGCTCAGTCTGGCCTTTCACTTGAGCTGACCAACTGCGTCAGCACCTGCCTCAACTGCGGATGCTGCGGCACGCAAATGTCGAACTCGCGCTCCAGCACCGCAATCACTTCATCAGCATCTGTGAGCTGCCGGCGTTCGCTCTCCTGACCCATCCGGTGAATGGTATAGCTGCCGTTGTTGAGCGTGCGGCGCATCCCTGGCCCGGTGCGCGCCACTTTCAATTGCCCACGAAACGGAGAATCGGGGTGGGTCGAGACATACCAGTTGCCGATCTGGTAATCGATGTCTGACTGAGCCTGCAGATAGAACACATACATCGGCCGCCACTCGCCCGCGACCTTCGCGCGCAAAGCGTAGCTGCTGTCCTGCCGAACGATGCGATACGGTTCATGGCCCGTCGGTTGCTCCTCTTCAGTATCGAGGCGCAGTGGCGCCGTGGGTACCATGCCGCCAAAGCCGACATCCGAGATATAACGAACCCCGTCCAGGGTGACCAGGCTCAAGCGGTGAGTACGCGCGGTCAACGCGTCCTCAGGGCCACCCAGCACCGCCCGCCCGGTGATCCCTCGGGCTTCGAACCCCAGCTGCTGAAGCAGGGCGAGGAACATGTTGTTGAGTTCGTAACAGTAACCGCCTCGCCCCTCGTGCAGGACTTTGCGCTCGACCGAAGGCAAGTCGATGGGCACCGGAACCCACAGCATCGTCGACAGGGTTTCAAAAGGAAACGTTGCGGTATGACGCGACTGCAACTCGCGAAGGGTGTCGAGCGTGGCCGGCGGCGGCGTGTCATAACCGAGGCGCTTCAGGTAGAGGTCAACATCCGATAGTTCAGCCTGAATCATCAATGACTCCTTGCTCAGGACACGTGCGCCATCACCAAACGGGTGGCAGTAGCCAGAACATCACGACGCGCTTCTGCGTCTTTTTGATGCTGGGTGAAGTAAACCGCGAGCACCACGGGTGCGCCTGTCTGTGGCCAAAGCACCGCCGCATCGTTTGTGGTGCCGTAGTCGCCGCTACCGGTTTTATCGCCGACGATCCACCCGGCCGGTGTGCCAGCCCGAATGCTCGCATCGCCGGTGGTATTGCCCTTGAGCCAGGTCGCCAACTGCTCGCGCTGCGGCGTTGCCAACGCGCCACCCAGCACCACCTTCTGCACGCTGGCGGCCATCGCTGCCGGTGTCGTAGTGTCACGCGGATCATCAGGAATCGCCGTATTCAACTCCGGTTCCTGGCGATCAAGCCGGAACGCCGGATCACCCAGGCCTTTGACAAACAGGTTAACCGCTGCCACTCCACCTAACTCCTTGATCAACAAGTTGGCGGCAGTGTTATCGCTGTATTGCAACGCGGCGGCGCACAACTGCGCAACGCTCATGCCCTGTTTCAGATTCTGTTTGGCGATGGGGGCGTAAGACAGCAGGTCGGCTTCAGCATAGGCAATATGCTTTTCCAGCAACCCCGGCTCAGCCATGCTTTTGTGCAACACCGCTGCGGCCAACATCAACTTGAAAGTACTGCAGAACGGAAAACGCTCACCGCCCCGATACTGAATCTCGTGGCCATTGGCAGTGTTGATCAAAGCAACGCCCAATCGACCTTTCGCACTGTCCTCCAATTCGGCAAGTTTCTTGTACAACTCGGCCAGCGGTTTATCCGCAGCTGAAGCGTTAGCCCAGGCCGGAACTACCAGTGTGATCAATGGCAGTGTCAGACCTGCCTTCAACAATGAACGTCGCGAAGGTGAATACTTCATGCAGTGCCTCGTAAAAAACAAACATTACAGACGGATCCGCTGTGCAACCGCGCCCCGCCCCTTCATCAGACTTCCGGATGCACTACCCCTTCAGGATTTCCTTCCATCGACACCACCACCGTGCGGTTTCGACCAAAATTTTTCGCCTGATACAACGCCGCGTCTGCCCGTTCGATAAACACTTCGATGCTATCCCCGTCTTTGGGCACAAACGCATAACAGCCCAGGCTCACCGTCAGATGCCCCGAAGGCGCTCCTGAATGGATGATGTGCTTGTCCTTGACACTGTGGCGGATCTGCTCGGCAATCGTAAAGGCGCCGTGAATGTCAGTGTCGGGCAACAGCACCGCAAACTCTTCACCGCCATAACGCACCGCCAGGTCGGATTTGCGCAGACAACAACTGTTTACCGCGCGCGCCACTTCCGCCAGGCACTGATCCCCCGCCACATGACCGTAGGCATCGTTGTAACGTTTGAAAAAATCGATATCGAGCATGATCAGGCTCAACGAACTCTGTTGGCGCGCACCCCGTGCAAATTCGATGTCCAGCGCCCGCTCGAACAGCCGACGATTTGCCAACCCGGTCAGGCTATCGTGAGTCGCGATCACTTCCAGCTGCTCTTGCGCAGTCCGCAAATCCGCCTCGATAAGCTCACCATTGCGAACCTGCAGCACAAATACCCAACCGAACAAACCCACACCGAGCACCACCAGGGCAACGACGACGCTGGATTGATAGGCGTTGGCGTACCAGCCCCGAAGAATCGTCTCCTTCGGGGTCGCCGCGGCAACCACCAGCGGGTAGGCGTCCAACTGACGATAGCCATACAGCCGGATCACGTTATCCACTACCGAACGGATCATCCCATTGCCGAAACTGGCATGGGGCAGGTACTTCTGGAAAATATCCCCATGCGCCAGCGACTCGCCTATCCGCGCTTCCTCGAACGGTCGCCTGGCCAGCAGCGTACCGTCCGACAACGCCAGAAACATCACGCCATTGTCATCGAGGCTGAAGCTTTTGAAGAACTGATCGAAGTACGACAGCTTGATCCCCACCAGCAGCACGCCCTGGAACTCGCCATGCTGGTCGTTTATCCGCCGGGAAATCGGAATGATCCACTCGCCATTCTGCCGGCTACGAATCGCCGGCCCGATGTGCGCGAGCAAGGTAGGATTCTGCTGATGGAACTTGAAGTAGTCGCGATCCGCCACCCCCTCGCGACGCGGCAGGTCATCAAACGATGTCACCACCCACTGGCCGTTTTTATCGAACAGAAACAGCCCGTGTAACTGCTCAAGCGCCTGCACCCGCCGCGCAAAGGTCTGTTGCAACCGCGGGTTCTGCAGCACGCCAAAACCCTCTGCCTCAATCCAGTCGACCAGGCTGGTCATCACCAGGTCCGCGCTCAGAAACGTGTCCTGCGCCTGCTGCGCCATCGCCCGCGTCAGGTTCGACGACGCCACCTCAGCCAACGACAAATCGTAGCGCCGGGACTGTTCCAGTTGCAGGTAAAGCAAACCACACAAACACAGGCAAACCGCCGCAACAAACATCATCGCAGCCTTGCGCAGCGGCAGGCGTTTAAGCGGGCCGCCGGGGGTGTAATGAGGGTCGTGAATGGGGGTAGGCAAAAGGGTCATCCTTGAAGGGTAAGGCATGAGCAAAAGCCCAGATCCCTTAATGCCGCGGAGCTTAGCCTACAGGGGTGATGAGGAGCAATTGTGGTGCGAGTCATAAACCCGCTTCTTCTTTTCTCCTGTAATGTTCAACGCATTTGTTGATGCCCTTTGAAACGTCAATGCCTCCCACCAATACTGCCCTGCGAATGTCCACGCCCGATGAAATATAAAGACAGCTCTGCATCGCTGGACACCGCCAGAAAGATTCTCAAGGTGAACCACGCCGGGGAATTCGGCGCTATCAACATTTACCGATCGCAGATCTTTGTATCCCGGCTGCTGCGCAAGGACTACGTGCCCCTTCTGGAAAGCTTCATGGAGGACGAAAAACGTCACATGAACCGGTTCTGGGAAGAGATACAGCGCCGCAACGGCATCAAGTGCAAGAGCTACTGGCTCTGCGGCGCCGGGGGCTGGTTCATGGGTTTTATCTCGGCGCTACTCGGGAAAAGCGGCGTCATGGCCTGCACCTGGGCGGTGGAGTCAGTCGTGGTGAGCCATCTAAAAAACCAGCTCGCCTACCTTGAAAGCCGGAACGATCTGGCCGCCTATGAAACGGTCCAGTCGATTCTGGAAGATGAGGAAAACCACCGCGATACCGGTCGAATCGAAGGCGGCAGCACGCTGTTGTATGGGCCGTTCAGATGGATGATCAGTTTGTTTACAGAGGGTGTTATTCGGTTTGGGATGCGGTAAAAACAGAAGCTCCCTATCACCGTCTACAGAAGCCAATCCATGGAGGAAAAGCATGAGCACGCTGAACCACCCGACAACCATCGACACCGTAGTGTTCGACCTCGGCAATGTCCTGATTCGCTGGAACCCAAGAAACCTCTACCGAAAAATCTTCGGCAATGACGTACAGGCCATGGAGACCTTTCTTTCCGAGGTCTGCCCTCCCGAGTGGAACGAGCGCCAGGACGCGGGCCGGTCGTGGCAGGAAGGAATCGAGGAGGCCATCGCGCGGCATCCGTCACAAGAGACGCTGATTCGTGCGTACCACGAGCGCTGGGAAGAGACACTCGGCGGCGTACTGGAAGAGAGCGTGCAGATCCTCGATGAACTGCACGCCAAAGGCGTCCGCCTGCTGGCCCTGACCAACTGGTCCGCCGAAACCTTCCCGATTGCCCTTCAACGTTTTCCCTTTCTGCACACGTTCGAGGGCATTCTGGTGTCCGGCGAAGTAGGTCTCATCAAGCCCGACCCGGCGATCTTCCAGCTACTGAAATCTCGCTACCAGCTCGAAGGTCACCATGCGGTGTTTATCGATGATCACGCGCCGAACATCGCAGGTGCACGCCAGGAAGGCTTCAATGCGCTGCAGTTCACCAGTGCAGCGCAACTGCGCAAAGACCTGGCGGCGATGGGTTTGCCGGTGCAGGCACTGAACGAGCCGGCATAACGAACCGACAGGCAACACATTTACAAGGCAACGAACACACAAAAACGGGCGACCGAGGTCGCCCATTTTTGCCAATAAATCGACAACGATCCCAATCAACGCATTGGTGGAACCCGAATATCACCCGCCCGACACTGACTCTTCACGCCCTTGCCGCAAGCCCCGAACGACAAGTCCTTACCCAGGCACACGCGCACTTCCGACAACTCGGGTCCGTTGCAGACAATCGCGATACCATTCTCTGGAATCCCTGGATTGCTCTGACGGAACATCTGCGCAATTTCCTGGGCCGGGAAGTAAATCTCGGTGCTCAAGGGCTTCAGCTTGTCCGGGATTTTCACCGTGCCAACCGCCTTGTCCGCCATATCCAGATAACCCGAGGCGCCAAGACCGCTGCACGTGCCGTGTTTTGACCATTCATGCTGAAGCAATTTTGGCGTCACAAACAGCGTCAGCCCTTGTTTTTGCTCCGCTGGCGACAACGGCACCATCGGCGGACACGACTCCGGCCAACCGCCCTTGGCGTACTGCGGCCATAGACCGTGGAGCACAAAGCCGTAGCCTTTGCCCGAGCATTGCGGGTTGTTCTGATGAGTCAGGCAAAACGTCGGCGACCAGGACAGCGTCAGCAGGTAGTAATCAAACACCCCCGCCACCGACTCGGTCTGCTGCTTATCGCGATGGGACCGAGCGTCGCTCATGCCGACGCTGCCAATCGTCAGCGCAAAGAGCGCGACCAGTGCATACAGTTTTTTCATAAACCCTCTCCTTTGGGGCAAATCGGCTGGTTGTCTCATTCTGGTGATTGGCCGGTCAAGTACTGTCTGAGGCGACCTTGCTGAATCCACGTCGAGGCTTCTATGCTCAATAGCTTTTGAGGTTGCCTTATGTTCTCTATTGATCAACGAAGCCCCCCAAACCCCGGCGATATTCAGGTGTATGTCGTCCACGGCTACCGCGCCTCCCCACAGGCCCATTGGTTTCCCTGGCTGAAAGACCGCCTTGAAACCCAAGGGATACGGGTCGACATCCTGGAGATGCCCAGCCCCCTGCAACCGAACGTCGAGGAGTGGGCGCATTACCTGGACGAGCACATCACCCGTCACGACCCAAACACCTATTTCGTCGCCCACAGCCTGGGCTGCATCAGCCTGCTTGCGCACCTGGCTAAACAAGCAGCATCGACCCGATTGGGTGGGCTGGTGTTGCTCTCAGGCTTCGTAGAAACGCTGTCTGTGCTGCCAAGCCTCAATGGATTCGTTGAACAGGGATTCGATTCGCATCAGATCATCCAGATGTCGGCGCAACGCTCCGTCATCGCCGCGCAAGACGACACGATTGTGCCGTTCACCCACACTGAAAAACTGAGCCAGATACTGGAGGCGCACTTCCACGCGCTAGAGCACGGCGGACACTTCCTGGCCAGTGACGGGTTCACCGAACTGCCGCTGGTGGAAGAGATTCTGCTGGACATGATCAACGAAAAAACGAACCGCTAATGGCGACGGATTGCGACTAGTCATCACCCGCCAAGGTGAAGTACCTTGAAGTCGCTACGCCTACACTTACATCACGATAGGGAATCGAAATGAGTAAGGCAGATGAGCTCGCTGTAAAACTGAAACAGAAACAACAAACCCGTGCGGACGCGGAAGCCTGCGCGGATACGGCAATTGAGCATTGGCCGATACAGGTCTATGCGATGTACCACCAGCTTGAAGCATGGCTGGAGCCACTGACCGAAGTCGGCTTGAACATTCGCCGCATCCCTACACACGTTTTCGAAAGCCTCCCCTCCGGCGAGACTTTCAACTATGCCATCGACAAACTGTTGATCGAGGGCAACCACCACAGCATCACCCTCGACCCCATCGCTCGCTTCGTCATTGGCAGCATGGGCCGTGTCGATATCCTCTGCAAAGGCCAAGAGCGGTATTTACGCCGGACCGAGACCGTACACGGTGAAGCGCATTGGCAGATCCAGACGATCCCGCGCAACGGACAACCTCGACAGGATCCGGTCGAACTCAATGAGGACAACTTTCTCTCGGTGATACAGGAAGGCCTGGCGCTCTAAAGCCGAGCGCCATTTGGGGATGCATCGTGGCGTGTCCCCCTTCCCTGCCAATTCCCAAAAAAATGGGCGACCCGTTGCGGTCGCCCATTTTCGTTTCAGCCATGAAATCTGCCCCCACCCCTGTCACTCACCGCGCTTTACCTGATATCCGACAATCCGTATATTCGCCAAACCATATATTCATACCCCCGGCCCGGCGCCCTACGGAGAAATCGATGAAAGTCCTGTTCATGTGCACGGCCAACAGCTGCCGCAGCATCCTGTCCGAAGCCATGTTCAACCACCTCGCCCCGGCAGGTTTCGAAGCCGTGAGCGCCGGCAGCTTTCCCAAAGGCCAGGTCCTGCCGCGTAGCCTGACCACCTTGCAGGCCGCCGGCGTTGCCACTGACGGCTTGAGCAGCAAGGGCAACGACGCCTTTGCAGACAGCCCGCCAGACATCGTCATCACCGTGTGCGACAAGGCCGCCAGTGAAACTTGCCCGGTGTATTTCGGCCCCGCGCTCAAAGCGCATTGGGGGCTTGAAGACCCGTCTGACGTCAGCGGTAGCGAAGAGCAAATCAACGCCGCCTTCAACGCCACGCTGGCCACCATCGAAACCCGTTGCCGCACCTTCCTCCAGTTGCCCTTCGAACGCCTCGACGCCGCTGCACTCCAGCGCGAACTCGAGCGCATCGCCACCCTTTAGCCTGGAGCGCCGCATGAGCGATCAACTGCCAAACCTCGACACACTGCTTTCCGACACCTTGCACCACTCCGCGGTCGACAACCCCAAGCCACGCATTTTGCTGCTCTACGGCTCGACCCGCCCGCGCTCGTTCAGCCGCCTGCTGGTGGAAGAAGCGGCCCGGTTGCTGGAGCACTTCGGCGCCGAAACGCAGATCTTCAACCCCTCCGGCCTGCCGCTGCCGGACGACGCGCCCAGCGACCACCCGAAAGTCCAGGAACTGCTGACGTTGATGCAGTGGTCAGAAGGCCAGGTGTGGTGCTCGCCGGAACGCCACGGCTCGATGTCCGCCGTGTTCAAAGCGCAAATAGACTGGGTGCCGCTGGCGATGGGCGCCGTACGCCCGACCCAAGGCAAAACCCTGGCAGTGATGCAGGTCTCGGGCGGCTCGCAGTCGTTCAACACCGTCAACCAACTGCGCGTACTGGGGCGCTGGATGCGCATGTTCACCATCCCCAACCAGTCCTCCGTGCCGAAGGCCTTCATGGAGTTCGACGAGCAGAACCGCATGAAACCCTCCGCGCTCTACGACCGCGTGGTCGACGTGATGGAAGAACTGGTGAAATTCACCCTCCTGCTACGCGACCGCCCCGACCTCGTCGACCGCTACTCGGAACGCAAGGAAAGCGCAGAGGAATTGAGCAAGCGGGTTAATCAGCGTTCGATATAAAGCCTCGAAATAAACAAGGAGCGACCGCGATGGCCGCTCCTGCACACTTCCTACAACTTCTGTAACACTTTAACTATTCACGTCCCATCTCCGATCACACTCTTTTACATCTGAGGTACACATTCTTAACAACTGCATTCCTTTCGTTGATTAGCATGGACAAACCTTATGCGAATTCAGGGACGTCGCTATTCCAACGGATGCCTTATGAAGGAAAGCAAATGCCTACTGAACAAATCATCATCTTTGTTACCGTTACAATCATTGGCCTTGCATGGGCTGCCAGAAGAGATTTAAAAAACCGGAAGAAAGAACAGGCCACAAAAGAGGCTAATGAGAGCGTAGATTGACTGTCGGTTACTTTCAAAACAAGTAGACAGATATAGTGGGGCACTTCAAAAAATAATAATCTGCCCCGTCAATACGCTACAGCCTTATAAACAGATCGATGATTAACAAGGGGCGACCGTTGCGGTCGCCCCTTTTCGTTTACCGCTGCAATCGCCGCCCGATCACATCCATCAAATCACACCCATCGCGCAGCGGAATCGCCAACACCCGCGCGAAATCCTGCAACAGCAACGCATCACGGCCAAGCCCCTCGCCCAGGGAAAGCGTTTCCAGCAATTGCGTCACGCTGCGAATGCGGTACGCCGCCGTGTCGTGCAGCACATCGACCGGCGCTTCGGTGTCAATCAGCAGCGACGCAATTGTGCAGTCAATGCCGGTGATCGGCATGTATCGAGCCATGGCAAAACCTCCAGTGAATGAACCAGCGCGAGCACTCAGTGACGAGCAGCGGACGAAACCCCGGACGCCAAGTCCGGCGTATCGAAGTGCTCCAAGGCGCGGTTCACCAACAACTCGCTGAGTACCACCAGTTGCTGCATGGCCAACGCCACATGGCGGCGTGAGCCTTTGAGTTCGAAGGCCAGGTCGGTGGTCATGGCGTTGAGGGACGCGAGGGTTTCGGAGGTGTGGATTAGCAGGGTTTCGGTGTCGATGTTGGGGGCGATGGTGAAGACGTGGGTGGTGGGGTCGGAGACGGCTGGGGTTTCGGGGGGATTGGGGGTGATCTTTTTCATGAGTGAAGCTCCTTTAGCATTTATGGGTGCTTGGGCTCCTTTAGCAATAGAACGGACTTCCACATCCGGCCGCTGAATTTGCAGCGACACGTGGAATCTACTTTTGGTAGTCGCCTCTCACAAGTCGGCCAAGAACGCCAAGACATGCGGGAAATTTCCGAAACCTGTATTCAGGTATGAATATGGGCCACCCCCATTGCCCTTCTCAGTCTGTTAAGGTCGCGATCTTCATAAGGAGTTCTTTGACAGGAGGTCAAACATGGCAAAGCCAGCCGCACGCATCACCGACCCGACCAGTTGCCCCATGCCCGGGCACGGCCCCAAAGCGATCGCCTCCGGGTCTCCCGACGTGTTCTTCGACGGACTTGCAGCCGCGACTAAAGGCGACACTTGCACCTGCGGTAGCGCTTTAGTCTCGGGCGTATCCGCTACGGTTTTCATCAATGTTAAAAATGCCGCTCTAGTCGACAGTGTTGGCACCCATGGTGACATCGTGATTGGTGGTTCGGGCACGGTGATTATCGGTGACTCACATACGCCGGCACCGTTCACTCCGCCTACGCCTATGACCATCCACGGGAACTGGATCGGCTTTAAGATTCCTGCAGCAGAGAGTTATGAAGGGTTTGCCTGCACGACTCACTTTGACGACGGGTCTTCGATGTCCGGGGTATTCGACTCAAACAACTCGGTCAAATTCTCCAATCCCACCGGAAAGGCATGCCATACCTTGGCATTCGCCCAGCACGAGAACACCTGCACCACCGCCGGTATCGACGGACTACTGAAAGACATTTTGGGATAAGGATATTCTCGTGACGGAACCGAACCTGGTAACCGGAAGCTATATCGTTAAAAGTGAACATACGCTCTACCAGTCCCCCCTTGAGATGGCGGTTGCGGGTATGGAAGGAGCTGCAAGTCGCTTTTCCATCGATGCCATCAAGGACGAACGGGTCCGTGTGAGCTATGAGAAAAACATTCGGCGAATGGCGCAGCAAATATTTGCTGAGGTGAAAGCTGGCAACATCAGCGTTGAAGACGGCACAAAGTTCAGCAATGAGATGCGCAACAAAATCATGTTCGAACATCGCAAGCTTACATCTGCGCAAGGCTTGGCCATCGTACAAAAAAAGAAAAAGGCTGGTAAGACACACGCCGACGTACTGAACGAAAAATCTCAAGCCCAGTTCAACAAGAACTACGAGCAACTTTCTAAGACACAGCAAAAAGAAGTCCTGTACAGAGCGCTAGAGCGGTCCGGCAGTGCCAATGCCAAGTTCACCTCTGGCACCAAAATCATGTCTGTCATGGGTAAGGTCGGCATCATCATGACGGCAGTGCTGGCCACCTACCAAATACTGAACGCTGACGACAAGGCTAAAGAGACGGCTCGTCAAGCCACCATCTTGGGCGGCGGCGCAGCGGGAAGCCTTCTTGCAGGCTTGGGCATATCGGTTATTTGTGGCCCAGGCGCGCCTGCCTGCGCTATAGCCGTTGTACTCATCGGTAGCGTAGCCGGTGGCATAGCGGGCGGAATCGCTGCCGATACATTCGACGACGAGCTAAAGGAGTTGGCCCATTGGGACATATTCTGACCTCAGCAGAACGAGCGAGTATTCAGATAGCACTGGCAGAGGCATTTGTAGATAGCGCTGTCGACTATGCCTATATCGCGGAACGAATCCGGGGCTATGACCTGAAAGTAGTGAAAGACATTTTGTACTCAGAAGTCGCACCTGTGTGTTTTAGCAACCTTGAAACACCTGTCCCTCCGATTTGGACAGGCTTCAAGGATGAGTGGCTATTAAGTGAAATTGAAAAGGAACTCCAGGCACGAGAAAATAGTTGGCTGCGTCGTGTATTTGACAAGCTGAAAGTTGCCTGGCTACGTTATAGCTACGGCTACATCTGGAGGGAGATAATAAAATTTTAAGAAGATCGGGGACAGAACACGACTTATTTGGCACAGGCTTAATCACTCAAGCCAAAAATCGTGATTCACCCTTGAATTGCAGCTCCTGCTTCCACCTTGACTTAAACACATATTGACTTCAGGAAAACAACACATGGCGCACCTAACCGAGAACTGCAAAGGCGACGACAAGAAGAAAAACATCTGTGCTCTTTATGATGTACAAGTCATCTCAAGAATTGCGCTAATGCCTGGTTCAACCATTGACGGATGTTGTGGAGAGTTAGAGAATGAGCACACTATATTTCATTATAAAAACAAGACCAACCCTAAGGATGAAGGTACATTTTCAGTAGGTAAAAGCTGCGCCGCGAGCTTCCTAAAGATACTCAATCAAAAAATGCCGCATTTGATAAACCCCATGCAAAACATCCAAATTCCAGGAACGGGGCCAGGGCCACAAGTATCGACTAACGGACCAGAAGAAGAGAGCGACAAACATTCCAGCATAACAGCTCAATCGATCCCCACTATTAACCAAGAGCTTTATACCGCCATTAACTTATTTTTCATCTTACAAAATAAAATCCCAAAATGGGCCCTTCAAAGAATTTTGTTAGAGATACAAAACTCTCCCACAAAGGCACTGGATGAAAAAAACGTTTTTGATTTTATCAAAGTCTTAGCAGCCTATAAAAAAACCTTAAGTGACATGATCGCATCTGCGAAAACCAAGCACCCACAAATGAAATCGTATAGTTTTCCAACCATAGATGCCATTGCACGTAAAAACTGGATTTGCCTTCCATAAAATCACTGACTTTTGGGGACAGACCACGATTAATTTGGCATCAGCTTAATTACTCAGCTATAAACCGTGGCCGGCCCCCAAAATTGCACTCAATGCCCCAAAAAAAGAAGGCCCTGTTGCCCTCTTCGGGCAACAGGGCCTTGCTATGTGACAAATAAAGGGGACACCCATTAGCGGGTCCTACGTCAAGATCCAAAGCCGACCCGCCCTGCTTTTTAACGGCAGGGTGTTTCCTTCGTTAAACCTGATCGGTTGAACCGATCGAACCCGTTTTCTCATCATTGGCTGCGACCGAGTCGTGCCTGACACCCATATGGATCAAGCGGTAACGGTATTGCATGCATCGCCCTGGCAGTGAACTGCCCCAGAGAAACGTTGGTGCCGCCAATGTGTCCAAAACGTGTCACAGAACTGTGGCTCGTGCACCATGCACGTCCAGTCCCAGCGGGCTCACTTGGCAGACGACCCGGTTCCAACACACTCAGGCGGTGACAGCCGGTCGCTACTCAGATTTCGTGGTTCGCGCCCAGTCCCTTTTTGGTTGGCCGACCATCACCTAACTCGCCCTTCAGGCGAAACAGCGTTTGGCATCGAAAGGCTGTTTCTCCTTCAAGATGTGGTAACTCGCTCGTGCCAGTTTGTGCGCCAGTGCGGCGGTAGCGACCACGCCATTGGTTTTGGCTTTCTTTCTCTCGAAAAATCGTTTGGCGTCCTCACTGAATCGCCGTGCAAAATTGGCGGCTTCAATGAATGCCCAGATCAGGTAGGCGTTGCCGTTTTTAGCGTTGCCTTCTCCTTTCTTTTTACCATTGGAGTAGCGTGCGCTTTTTACGCATCGAGCATAGGAAGCGAAGTTGCCTACATCCGCAAAACGGTTGATGTCGCCAGTTTCCAACATGATCACTGTTGCCAGTATTTCACCAATCCCCGGCATGGTTTTCAGCAAGGAAAACTCCGGCCGTAATTTGACCTGATGAAGCAACCGACCTTCCAGTCCAGCGATTTGGGATTCCAGTGCTTGGACAACGGCAACATTGGCCTTCATCGCCAAAGCCACATCCGTTGGCAGACCGAGGCTGTCAACGGATGTGGCTGACAGGCTTTTGATTTCATTACAGCTCAGGCTATGGCCCAGCTGGCGCGCTGCGATGTTTTCTACGGCCAGGATGTGTTGGGTTCTCGTACGTACCAATTGAATCCGTTTTCGAGCCAGATCGCGTAACGCTCGTTCTTCAGGTGGATGAATGTAGCCAGTGGGCAGGATCCCCAGTCGCAGCAGATGCGCCAGGAACGCGGCATCATCCTTGTCGTCAGAATGCTTTAAACCGTCGTAGCGTTTCATCGCTACGGGGTTGGCCAGTTTTACCTCAAAGCCAGCAGCCTTGAGGCCGTCGACCAACCAGTACCAGTTGTAGGTGGACTCGATCACGATACCAATCAGTTCGTCACGGTGCGGCTCCAGTAGCAAGAGAATTACCGTCAGCTCGTTGGGGCAGCGCCGACTAACCAGGATCCGGTCCGTTTCGTCGGTAACCACTACAACACTGTTGTTCGAATGCAGGTCTATGCCACAGAATTTCATCACGGCCTCCTCAGCAAAAGCCTAAGTTCGCACCTTGAATTTTGCGCCACCTCCTGGAGGTGGGGAGGCCGGCCAGATGATTCTCAGATTTGAATGGCACTTACTTAACCTTCTTCGGGTGCCCATTCCTCCGTACCTCAGCCCTTGCCGATCGACGTGTTTGCATCAGCATGGGGTAAGGCTTGGGTCTTCGTTTTAAAGCGCGGGGCTCTATCCTGCCAGGCCGGTTTCCGACACGTTTGCAGGCAATCAACTCGAGTAGATCCAACAACTCATCGCCGTATTCGCCAGCCCCGTACTGCCTCAACGCAAGGCACAGCTGAAGACTATGTTTGAAGCTCAGTTCTCGCGGTAAACAATCCGCTAACAGAGCGGATTGGGCCATGATCATCCGAATCAGATTGTGCGCCAGCAGATAAATCCATAACTCTTTGACGGCCATGCCAGGTGTCTTGCAGCTCAGCGTTTCAAGTCCCAACGTTGTCTTGAGATTGCGTAGATCCAGCTCAACATGCCATAGGCCCTTATACAGCGATTTGAGAGCTGCTTTCGGTACTTTCTGCGGGCAGCTCAAGGTCGTCACCAGGATTTTTCCGCCGGTTTTCAGTTCACGTACTGTCAGTGTCTCTGGCGCATCGTCGTAATAGGTCCGACTCATCCAGGAAGGCCGCTGCCTGGGCTTTTTCAATTCAACCAAATGATCTTCCGGCCCCAACGATTTCCCCAGTTGAAAAATCAGTACTACGTCGTCGTGCGCCATATTGCTCGAACACCCCATCGACCCCACGACGTTGCAGTTCACACAACAAAAAATACGTCGCGTAGTAGGCATCGCCCAACACAATGTCACCTCGATTCAAGGTGTCGAGCATTGTTCTGAGCAGCGTCTGCTCATCGCCGCCTTTGCCTCGAAAGCGCCCCAACGAGGCGTCTAGAACTGCTCCGCTGGCGAGGCATATGATTCCCACCAAACGGCAGATGGGAAAGCCCAATCCGGCTGTTTGTCCACGCGATTGTGGATACGCCTCTTGGTTGGCCAGCGTATCCGGCAGGGTGACCGTGGTGCCATCCACAAGACGCACAGGTCGTCCCATCCAGCGCCATGACGGCGGTGCCTTGTTGCTCATTGATGTGCCGGTGGAGCGCAACAAAGTCGAAACCATCTCTACTGGCAACCGCGCTCGGGCTTTGCAATAAGCCCCGGTATGAACGCTGCTGGGCTTTAAACCATCGCAGGAACGCTTGATCGACAAGTCATTCACCGCATTCTGGCAAGAGCGATCAGCATTCATCGCCTGGGCCAAAAACATCGACAGCGTTTCGGCTGGTGGGAACAGCCGCTGACGATGTTTGGGTATCGTTGACTCAACGCGTTGCAGAAGCTCTGGATCGCTGAGCAGCTTGAAGAAGGCGTGAGCATTACTGTTGGTGGCGTGTTGACGAATGCGCTGCTGTTGATGCCTGACGATTTGACGTCTACGATTCACTCGGGCTGGTCCTTGCTCTGTGGGTGTGTGTTCGCAACTATCACCGTAGACCAAGGCCAGCCTTTTTTCATTTTTTTGCAGTCACATCAGCCAGTTAGCTGCTAAGTAAGTACCACTCACCATGAGCCCCTATTGATGCTAGAAACCCGATTGTGAAACGCTTATGAGTTATTCCACTTGGCACCTCTTTTCCTGACGTCAACCAGTAGACGACTGGGGCCTCTACCAGTCGTCACTAGAAGCGCCAGAACTATTGCCTCCCGCCTTCTAACTGATCAAACAATCTCAAAAGCTTGCCATCGCTGGACACGGCGTTCACGAAGTACACAAAAGGACGATCTGCATTGAAACGTTCCTGTTTAGGTATTGAAGAAGACTTTGCTCTAGCAGTGGTGGCAGGACCGCCCTCAAACTTAACCACCGCAGTATTTTTTTCTCTATTAATCTCAACATCTAATACTGATATCTTCCGCCCTGCTGCTTTGATTTGTTTTTCGAAATCCTTCTTGATTTGTTTTTCATCAACCTCTGGAGTTACCTTGCTGAACGTCACTTCAGTGATCATATTTATCTCCCAGCCTCATTTTTGAATAACGCCTTGATAGCTTTACCGCCTACTCGTCACTTGCCAACTGTAAGAAATAACAGTTTTTTAGAACCGATTGAAACAACGGCTATAACGTAAATCGCAAACTTTGGGAAAACGAATGCAAGACATACGTTGCGGCCACTGCTGCCGCAAACTCGCCGCCGCCAGCGGCTTCATTGAATTACAGATCAAGTGCCCGCGTTGCCGGACACTGAATCACTTGAAGGCCCAGAGCCTCCCCCAAGCGTGCCGCGAGCATCCAGAACAACGAGTTCATGGATGCAGCAACCCACCCTTGGCAGCCTGTTCGCAGGTATAGGAGGCTTTGATGTCGGATTTGAAAACGCCGGTTACCGCAGTGCCTGGCAAGTTGAGCTCAACCCCATCAACCGGGCTGTGCTTGCCGATCGATTTCCCCATGCACGCCAATTTGAAGACGTGCGCCAATGCGGCGCCCACAACCTGCCCCCCGTCGACGTCCTCACCGCTGGCTCCCCCTGCCAGGACATCAGCGTCGCCGGACAACGGGAGAGCAACCGAGACAACCGCGGACTACGCGGCGAACGCAGCGGCTTGTTTTGGGAAGTCATACGAATCCTCAAGGAAACACAACCTCGCTGGGTGGTCCTTGAGAACGTCGTTAACCTGCTCGCTGTCAACGATAGCCAAGACTTTGAAACAGTCATCCGGGCCCTTGCGGACTGCGGGTATGTGGGATTTTGGCGAGGAAAAAACGGGGACACCCATTAGCCGGTCTCGAGTCAAGGCTAAAAGCCTACTTTCCCTGCAGTTCTGACTGCTGGGTTATCCCTCTAACGCAACCTGACTGGTTGAACCCGTCGAACCCGTTTCCTCATCACTGGCTACGACCGAGTCGTGCCTGACACCCATGTGGATCAAGCGGTAGCGATACGTCTTGCACCACCCTGGCAGTGACCTGCCCCAGAGAAACGTTGGTGCCGCCAATGTGTCCAAAACGTGTCACAGAACTGTGGCTCGTGCAAAGCACGTCCCGTCCCGACGGGCTCACTTGGCAGACGACCCGGTTACAACACACTCAGGCGGTGACAGCCGGTCGCCACTCAGATTTTGTGGTTCGCGCCCAGTCCCTTTTTGGTTGGCCAGCCGTCACCTTAACTCGCCCTTCAGGCGAAACAGCGTTTGGCATCGAAAGGCTGTTTCTCCTTCAGGATGTGGTAACTCGCCCGTGCCAGTTTGTGCGCCAACGCTTTAGTGGCGACCACGGCGTTGGTCTTGGCTTTCTTTTTTTCGAAAAAACGTTTGGCGTCATCACTGAAACGTCGAGCAAAATTGGCCGCTTCGATAAAGGCCCAGATCAAGTAAGCGTTGCCGTTCTTGGTGTTGCCTTCGCCTTTTTTCTTGCCGTTGGAGTAATGCGCACTCTTTACGCATCGGGCATAAGAGGCGAAGTTGCCAACGCCGGCAAAGCGCTCGATATCTCCCGTTTCCAGCATGATGACCGTGGCCAGAACTTCGCCAATCCCGGGCATCGTTTTCAACAAGGAAAACTCTGGGTGCAGACTGGCTTCCAGCAGCAATCGGTCCTCGAGGACATCAATCTGAGACTGCACCGCCTGGATGATGGCGACATTGGCTTTCATCGCCAGCGCCACCTCCGTCGACAGGCCCAGCCTGTCCACGGAGGTGGCGGACAGCCCTTTGACGTCATTGCAACTCAACCGGCGGCCAAACTGACGCGCCATGATGTTTTCGACGGCCAGAATGTGCTGAGTCCGACTGCGTACCAGTTGAATACGCTTACGTGCTAAATCTCGCAGCGCCCGTTCTTGCGGCGGGTGGATATAGCCCCTCGGCAAAATCCCGAGCCGCAGCAAATGCGCCAGGAAAGCCGCATCATCCTTGTCGTCGGAATGCTTTAAACCGTCGTAGCGTTTCATCGCCACGGGGTTGGCCAGTTTAACTTCGAAGCCCGCCGCCTTGAGACCATCGACCAACCAGTACCAGTTGTACGTCGACTCAACCATGACACCGACCAGTTCGGCACGATGCGGCTCGAGTAGCGAGAGGATTGGCGTCAATTCATTGGGGCAACGTCGACTGGCCAGTATCCGGTCCGTTTCGTCGGTAACCACCACAACGCTGTTGTTCGAATGCAGGTCTATGCCACAGAATTTCATCACTACAGGCCTCCTCCGCAAAAGACTAAGTTCGCACCTTGAATTTTGCGCCACCTCCGAAAGGTGGGGAGGCCGGCCAGATGATTCTCAGATTTATTTAATCCCTAACGAAAGCCGGGTAAGAAGCACGACGTCAGAAACGTGGTCGCCGCAGGTGCATCACGCCCCCTAGCGCCCTCCCACTCCCTCCCCCGTCTCTCACTCCTCTTATTCAGATACCCATGTCCCATTCAGCCGCACCAACTACCGCCCAACCGCTCTCCCGCCACGTCTCCATCACCCCGATGATGGATTGGACTGACTTTCCAGCACCACCCAGCAAATAAAGGCTTAAATGCCACTGAAAATTCAATGCGTACCATTTTTGTACCACCAATACAGAAAGCTGCGCGAGCCGGACGGTGCCCTCACCAAATTCCGCCGGCAAACTTTGTCGACAGTGCCGTGCTCTCCAATCCTAAAACTCATTCACAATAGAAAACCCTTCCACCCAGACGAAAAAAAGCACTGTGTCTGTTTCTGTTTTTTTAAGACCCCGAACGAATCGAAACAGACACCAGCGCTTCGACGAGACTCTCCCTTCTCCGCAATAAACCTGAACATCGGCCAGCTGCATCAGAACAGCCCTCCCAAAGCTGATGGCGCCCAGTTCATGATCACCCCTTCGCCACTCACCCCTGCCCGACCCGCGATGACGATTGCAATCAGCCAGAAGCAAACTTTCGTAATGACGGCAGCGGGTGCGCAAAATGCCATCATTCAAACTCCCATGCTAGTGCGGTTACCATCCGCTCTCTGCAAATGACACGGAAAAGTCATTCTGCCCCAGCCTCAGGCCGGGACGCCTAAAGACGAACAAGGACGCTCATGGCTCGCAACACGGATATACCGCAAGTTAAAAACCCGCCCTCGGGTGATGGTCATCACGTCACCTATCGAAATATGACGGCCACCGAACTGGCAGAGCGTGACGCCAGACAAAAATCCTACGACGACATGCTAGGCCGACAGCAGGCGTATGAGGATCAGCGCGCGACCTCCACCAAGAAAGACGCACAATCAACAGCTGGCTGTGTATTCGCCAAGAGTTGCAACCTGCCTGACGGAGAAATCAATCACAAGAACCCAACCGGGTTTGTGCCTGTGGAGAAACTGGCCGACTACGGGTTGTGGGCAGTGCTTGCCACTGGGGCTGCGATTACAGCCGAAGGCAGCCCACTGCAACTGGTGGGCGGGTCTGCTACTGGCAGTGCAATTGCTGAACGTCTTGGTGGATCGCTGTCACTGGGGTTGCTGAAAAGATCAGGCTTAGCTGCTGGCTTTGCTGTGGGCACCATTGCACTACTAATTCCGAACACCAGCATTTCACCAGATAGCGCCTTCTACACGAACGATCAGTACGCAACACTCGATGCAGGCCGTACACGTGTCCGTGTCAACGTGAAGACCTTGCCGGATGGCTCCGTTAACGCTTACGGCTTCTACACAGGTGGCAAAAAGGATTGGGAAAATGTCCCCGTCATCAAGGGCGAGAAAGTCGGCGAGAAATTTGTTGCTGACATCGGCAATGGAATTGGGCTCACTTGGACCCCAGCGGCAAGTCCTGACGGTGTGCTGGGTATTCCTGCCCTAGAGGGCGCCCCACAGTTGCCACCTGTCTGGGTGTATCCGCCGACAGCACAATCTGACACGGTGCTGGCGAATCCTGCGCATCCTCCAGAGTTCCAAGATGCAATTATCTGGTTCCCTGACTCGGGCATTGAGCCAATCTACATTGTGCTCAGCACGCAGCTGGAGAAAAATAAGGCTGCTGGCGCTGCTTTTGAGGACAAGGCTTACGGTGACTTTTCAGAGGAGATGGAGGAGTCAGGGCAACAGGTAACAATCAAAACAGGTAGCGGCACCAGAACCCGTCTCGACATGATCGGTAGAGATGCAAACGGTGATATCGCGTGCGTCGAATGCAAAGCCTCTGACACAGCGCCATTAACACGAAACCAGAAAATTGCGTTTCCAGAAATTGAAGAGAGTGGCGGGACCATTGTCGGCAAGGGTAAGCCCGGCTTCCCCGGAGGCACAGTTCTCCCGCCTACCCGTGTAGACATCCTGCGACCGAAGTAAAACCAACACACTTAAGGAGCTGCCATGTCAGTAACAGACGCCAAAATCATTGATATGTGGGGAATCCCAAAATGGGACAACAGCAAGATAGTTCTCGGTATCTCTGACCACCTCGGGTGGGCTGACAAAGCCGAACAAGGCGAGCACCTCCTGGTGCTTCAAGAGAAACTGAATGCGTACATCGCTTTTATCGAAAGCGGTGAAATCTACACGGAGATTCCGGATGCTCTAGGCAAGTCTCCCATCATCCGCATCCAGGGCAAGTATGAGCTTTCAGAGCAAGGCGAACTCCTTGTTGATCGCGCTACTGAGGTGCTAAAGGAAGTGGGCATCGGGCTGGAGTTCGTACTTAAAGCGGACGAAGCCACTCGCAACATGTGATCAGTAATATGGCCAGTACAGAGCCCCGCTTTCTGGATGCTGCAGAGCATGGGGGGGGCCGATCCCTGTCATCGTGCAGGGTTCGCAGCTAGAAGAACGGTCGTCGTCATGACCTGGGTATAGTTAGGGATTCGAACCCCTTCAGGTGTCTCTGTGGACCGCTGTAGGCCATCAAACACGGCGTTTTCATCCTTGGCGCGTGGCGTGCTGCGGTCTATTGCGGCCCCGATTCTGCCCTAATTTTGCCCTAAACCTTTTCCAACTAAGCAGAGCTATGCAGGCCGGGACTGAAAAATATCGGTCTCTCTCACTCAGTCGGAAATGGCCCACACGGCTCAATGCTGCGGCTATCGGTGAGGCTATCAATCTCACCGCTTGGCCCGATGTAGATGTCTGTATCAGGCCATTTCGGTTTGACGCGGACACAGTGCGACTTGCCAGCGTTGTTCCAGTCGAACTCCATGAAAAACTTCTTGCTCGGGAAAATGTGACCAGCGCCACCAGTTGCTTCACCGGGGTAAATCTCGCCTTTGGATATGTCGTGCTGGACATTGAGGATGTAGCCAAGCCGCCCTTGGCCATCCTTCGAGAAATGAAAACTCACTTGTGGCGTGGCGAAGTACCAGAAGGCAATGGGACCGACTGCCAGCACGATCAGACCACGCCAGACATACCTAGATCTGGGCTTACTTACAAACGTGGTCACGGATGCCATCCCCCCAGCTTGCAGGCTTCACTGCTAACACTTCGTCCATGACCATCTTCGCGGTAATACCTCCGTTTGGGTGCAGCTTATACAGCTTCACACCGATGCAGATCGATGTCCTATCAGCGACATCATCCCACGCACGCATCCCTTCAATATCTGCTGAGCGGTGCGGACCCGGTCTTTCTTTCCACTTCTGAACTTTGCGGATTGAGTCTGAAGCAATCTGCTCGACCCCTGCACCATCCAGCAAGATGCCTTCGGAAAGACCGCCTGCCATCCCCACATACCCGTAGTGGACGTTCGACCAAATGTCGTAGAAGTAATCAAACTTACCCTGTTTCTGCCATGCTCCGCCGAACTGTTCGCCTATCTTGGGCTTGTGATCCCATGGCCTGTTCTGGCCAACACGCTCTGTCCACAATGCCAGTGCTGCACCTTTGTTCCCAAGCGCCATGGCTTCAAAGTTGGGGGGCGATAGACGAGCGTACCAAGGTAGCTTTTGAAACTTGCCGTATTCGGCAGCGGCATCGAAGCTGTTGAGCTTCTTCATCTTCACGACTGACGGGTGCTTGATGTTGCGGTTCATTTCACCTGCGATGTAAGCCGCTAGCTCTGCCATCCGGTCAGGATGTGGGCAGGCAACTGCAGTCGGTGTTTTAGCCTCAGCTTCTTTCGGATCAGCCTTTTTCGGTACAGCCTTCTTCGGCGCATTGGGGTCTACCAACGCATTCGCAGCAGTGGCTTTTTCTGTGAGCTTTGGATCAGCCAACAGGGTGGCCATCTTTTCATCATCCACAGTCCCGTTCGGACGTATTGCCCCGAGCTTGGCGAAGTTGATGATTGCAGCCCCGGCGCCACCACCAAAGACGAACCCACCACCAACATCGCCTGACCCGGTGATGATGGTTCCGCCGTGACTAGTTGGGCTTCCCAAGTGAGCCATGGGACGGCCATTCACCAGAATGGATGGGAACCCTGTCGTAATCACCGCACCACAACCACAGGTGTCACCAACGCGGGCAGCCCCCATGAAGTTGATGTTGGTATCAGCGCTGGCAGAAGCAATAGGGGTGGTGCCGTGCCCTGGCAATGGGCAGGTGTGTTTATCGCCCAGTCGGGCAGAAGAGATCATGCGTCGTCCTTGATTCGTCCTTGGGAATTCCGGCCTGAGGCCGGGCAAAATGACGTTAGCGGGATATGCGGATGCTTATACTCCGTACTCCCTGCGCTCCGTGTCACTGCTGGGAGCGAAGGATACCCGCTCTGGCATGAGGGCTTGAATGGTAGCCATGAGCCACACACGGTCATTCGATTGCCGAGGCGTCAGCAAAGCGCCCCTTCTCGCTGCGTCCTACCGACCGTACACCACCCCAAACCCTACAGCTCGTCACCCCACACTCGCCCGACCGTCACGCCCATACTACTGTATATCCAAACAGTCGCCAGTAAAGGCACCTACCGTGAATCCTCTCGACATCGAAGACACCAGCGACTGGCTTGGATGCCCGACCGAACTGGAAACTATCTCCCACTACAACCGCATGCTGGAAACGAAGTCCAGGAGCTGACCCTGCAACTGCGCAAAGCCCGCGAGGACATCTTCGGCCTGGTGCAGATGCACGCGGATGTGTCCAAAGAGCGCGACCACCTCAGGGCAGAGCTGAGTCGCACACAAGCCAATCTGTCAGATACCAAGCGAGACAAAACCTCAATCGAAATCAAGTGCAATTGGCAGCTGGCGGCGAAAGACAGAGTGATCAGCGAGCTCTACGCCCGTATTGTCGAACTCACAGGAATCGCCCCATATACCCGCCTCCCGGGCAACTAAACTTGCTGGTTCTACTGGAGGGCTCGCCAATGTGTGGACGACTTTCACAATACCGAGGCATCCATGACTTCGTTGCAGCGCTGAGCATGCCCAATGCTCTGGTCAACACCGTCGGCGATCAGCCGCTCGAGCGTTACAACGTCGCGCCATCGACTCAGGTCGCCCTGCTCCACCTCGAAGGCGACGCCCTGCACGCTGATCGGGTGCGTTGGGGATGGCGGCCGCACTGGGCGAAGGATCGTGCTCCACCGATCAATGCCCGGGTCGAGAAAGTCGCGCACGGCGCATTCTTCCGGGCGATCTGGCCACACCGTGCCATCACGCCCATCGACAACTGGTTTGAATGGGTCGATGAAGGCGGACCGAAGAAGCAGCCCTACTTGATCAGGCGCCAGGACGGCTCACCGATCTTGTGTGCCGCCATCGGCCAATTTCCCGACAGCGACGAAGGGCCTGGCGAGCACGACGGCTTCGTGATCATCACCGCCGATAGCGTTGGCGGCATGGTGGATATTCACGACCGCCGGCCGGTAGTGCTTGAACCGGAGCTAGCTCAGGAGTGGCTGGACCCGGCAACGCCCAAAGAGCGTGCCGAACAGATGGTGTTGTTGCAGGGTGAGCCGACAAAAGTATTCGAGTGGTTCAAGGTGGACCGGGCTGTAGGCAATGTTAGGAACCAAGGGCCTGTAGTGATCGAAGCAATCAAGGATTTGACGCAGTAAACAACAAAAGCCCAGTCGGACTGGACCAAAATCCCTATACCCGTTCAACGCGTAGCAACAAAGCAACTTGTAATAGGTATCTGTCGCAGGTGCTGCCGCTGCTATGCTTGAATTTTCTCGAAGGGAATCGTAACTATGCCAAGCCCTCGATTCTGACATCCGGCAAAGAGATGGCCCCTTATACGGTGTCATCTTCAACGATTTATTTGCACAAGCGGTGGCCCATGGACAAGCTAGTGATTGCGGTCGAGACTCTTGTTCATCCCGATAATCCCGTTCGTAAAGCCTGAGCATCTATACTGAGTACTCCACTACCACCCTAGGGGTGACAGGACGACGATCATCCGATGGATACATTCGAAAATCTTAAATCGAAGCCCCATCTCAATGGCCCAAAGCGACAGCACTTTGTTCCAAAGTTCTATTTAGAGGGTTTTACCTCGGCCGGATGGCTTGGAGTCTTTGATCGGGCCAGTGGTGAGATCAGAAAGCAACGACCGAAGAATGTAGCGGTTGTCGGCCACCTGTACACCTTTGAGGACCATCAAGACCGCAAGCGGTTTGACCTTGAGGTATTTTTCGGTCACATCGAAAATGCTGCGGCCCCTATCCTGAAGTCGCTCGTGCAGGGCAAGCACTTAAGCTCCGCAGACCGCGAAACCTTCGCGATCTTTCTGGGCCTTACAGCTGTTCGGACACCGGCGGCAATTGCGGAGGCGAGCAGCGTTTACGCGGGATTTGTGAAAGCACGATCTCGCCTAACGCTGACAGACGAGTCTCAGGTCCTTGAACTCCTCAAGAAAATTAAGGGGGATGAGGCAAATGATTCTTTGCTGCAGAAGCAAGCCCAAGATGTCACGAAAATGGCTCGCGAGGAGTCCTATGATGTCGAGGTAGACCAAGGATATGCACGCGGTCGTTCGCTGAAAGTCTGGCACATTGTGGCCGAAGAACTATTAAAACGAGACTGGATGATTCTGCACGCGTCCGGCGATGGCCACAGCTTCCTGACTTCAGACTCACCTGTCGTGCTGATGTCGACTTCGACTGCAACTCGAAATCTACCAATCGGTTATGGCTCACCTCATGCACAGATTCTGGTCCCGCTAACCTCGAAGTACGCTCTCGTCGCAAGTGGATCATTGGGAAGAACAGGTCGCGCAGACATCAAGAACGATGATCTACGTCGATTCAACATGACAGTCGCTCTGAATTGTCACAGGCAAGTCATGGGAAGTGATATAGCCCTCGTTGAAAGCATCACAACTGAACTCGGCCTAGCAGGCACCGAGTGGCAGCCTACGTCCCGCGTCGAGAGCGGGACTCATGCGAAGACCGACGGCATCGTCTCCGTTAGAACATATGAGCGCATGGGGACTTAGTCGTTGATTGACGCCTTTCAGAATCACACCGGTGCGGTACCAACCATTAGTAACGACTTACTGTGCGAAATGAAATTTTCAAATAATTTAGAAGTTAAGTTTTTGAAAACTATCACGAACTCCAAACTAGTAACACCAAGAATTAACCAAGGGATTTAGAGAGAAATGGAGCAGATCAATAAGATGTCAAAGGATTTTCTTTTGGAGGCCCTAACTCGGTGGAGTTATTTTCCAACTCAAAAAAAAGAAAATGAATACACCCCTGCGCTACACTCCAAAAAATTCACACCCGAAGTATCTTTAGAACTTACTTACATTGACTTTCCAAAAGACAGAAAACAGAAATACGATCAAGTTGAATTCAGCCTAACAAGACACAACTCTACAACGCGCCTACTGTCAATACCTCACCCCCTACCCTACTCCAAACTTTGCAATACTGTCGCTAACAGCTTAGAACAAATCAATCTAAAAATGGACATATACAACAATGTAAACAGCCTCATTAAGCCTCATAAAAATGAAAGCGGTAAACTAGTAGTAATGGATTACGAAGATCCTCTTGAAAAATCCGAAAGACTTTTAGATCATAGCTTCGGAAAAAAATTTAGAGTCCAAACGGACATCTCCAACTGCTTCCCCAGCATATACACGCATGCCATCCCTTGGGCGCTAGTAGGCTTCGAGCATGCAAAAGAGTTTCGCGGCAATGCGGAATGGTACAATCAGATAGATGAAGGCTTTCGCAATATAAGACGAGGCGAGACTCAAGGCATTGGAATTGGACCTGCCATTTCAAATTTTGCCGCCGAAATTATATTAACTCGTATAGATGAGAGTCTATCTAAAAAATTTGACTACACACGCTACATTGATGACTACACCTGCTACTGCGAAACGCATGAAAAAGCATTAGAGTTCCTAAACACATTAGAGAGCCAGCTTAAAAAATTTAAACTAACAATCAATACGCGAAAAACCACAATAAAAGAGCTACCAGCCACAATACATAACGAGTGGCTGATCGAACTACAGTCAAGAAGCCCAATCGGCTACCTAAACAAACATGACGACGAAATACTAAGTTTCAAGCACAGCGCTCTGGAAGCAATAAAACATATCGAACTGGCAGTCCATCTAAACTCAAAAGAACCGGATGGCAGCATCATAAAATACGCAGTAAAAATGATACTTGGAAGGCTAGACAACACCGCAAACGAACCCGTCATACATTACCTTCTCAACCTATCATTCATTTACCCTCATCTTCTCCCTCTGCTTGAAGAGTTACTTGAACAGCCTAATGTCGACCCCAAAAAATACGAACTCCACCTAAACAAAATCGCCGCAACAAACGCTAAACTTGGGCGCTCAGATGGAATGTGCTGGCCACTCTACTACTTACACAAACACAATTTAACACTAGACCCAAACGTTATTGCGGCAATAATACAAGCCGAAGACTGCACTGCAATACTATTAATCGAGCATTTCGAGGATCATCATGGATGCAGTGCAGCGTTCCTGAGCACACTTCAACCAGGCTATGACCAAGACAAATACTGGCTACTAATCTATCAACTCCTACACTGGGACAGACTCGACAAAAAATTTATCACACCGGAATACCAAACAATGATGAAACATCAAGTTAGCTTTTCATATTTAGATAACAAAAATAGCGAGAGCGAGGACAAACTTGAAACAGAAAAAATTCGTAAAATTTTCGAATCCGTCCCACTTTTTGTTCCCGCACCCGCACTAGTTTCAGCACCACCAAATATAATTAAACCTTATTAGAAACCTCGAATGATTTTCCGCTTTTTTAGAACAATCCACCTAGTCCTGCTGGGTCCCAATTCATGATCACCAGTTCACCACTCACCTCGGCCTTCCCCTGCCTTTGGTTGGCGTTGCTGTAACGAATGTCCAGAGTCTCGAAGTGAAAGCCCTCGAACACCCGTCTGATGTCCGGGTGATCGTTGATGCTGACCATCACCTTACCTTTGCAGCGCCGCATGAAGTCGGCCATCCGCTCGTAGTTCTCGAACGGAAAGTCCACCCCATAACCGGCGGTCTGCCAGTAAGGCGGGTCCATGTAGTGGAAGGTGTGGGCACGGTCGTAGCGTTCGACGCATTCAAGCCAGGGCAGGTTTTCGACATAGGTACCCGACAAACGTTGCCAGGCGGCCGATAGATTTTCTTCGATCCGCAGCAGGTTGATGGCCGGGCCGGTGGTGGCGGTACCGAAGGTTTGCCCGGTGACCTTGCCAGCAAAGGCATGGTGCTGCAGGTAGAAGAACCGGGCGGCGCGCTGGATGTCGGTGAGGGTTTCGGGGCGGGTCATCTTCTGCCACTCGAATACCTGGCGTGAGCTAAGCGCCCATTTGAACTGGCGAACGAACTCTTCAAGATGGTTCTGCACGACGCGATACAGCGTCACCAGGTCGCCGTTGATGTCGTTGAGAACTTCCACGGAAGCGGCCTGGGGTCGCATGAAGTAGAGCGCTGCGCCGCCGGCAAAGACTTCGACGTAGCATTCGTGCGGTGGGAAAAGCGGAATGAGGCGGTCGGCCAGGCTGCGTTTGCCGCCCATCCAAGGGATGATGGGTGTGGACATTGAACGCAAGACCTTTGCTGTATGGATAAACAGGTGCTAGGCTCTCCGAGCTTTGTGCACGGAGCAGGAGCCTCGGCTGGGCTTGCAGGGAGGTTCTGCGAGTTTGGTGTCTGAAGTTGATGTTGACGCATTCACTTCAGACGCTCCTTTTATATTAAAAATTTGTAAAATTACGCGCCAAAATTAAGTCACGAGAAACTGAAACCTTATTCAGGGAATGGAAAATGAACAAAACCATAAAACTCTACTGGATACCAATACTCCTACTTGCAGCTTTCACACTAATAACTTTCTACACATACCACGCCAGTACAGACGAGATCCAAAAAAACATAGCACTAAGCCTAGCAACATCGCTTCTATCTACAACACTAGCTGCAATCATAATAAATTTCTATATATCCTACAAAGAAAACAAGAACCAAGAACAGCTCAACCGAATCGCACTCAACACATTAGTAATTCCTATAGCTCAATTCAGCAGCTTTATATTTAATATTATAAAAGCCACAGCACGCACCCCAGGAGAAGACTCAAAAACACCACACTGCAAACACATTAAATCACTGCAAGCAGCTCAAGTTCGCGCACTAGACGCATCAAGCACAGCTCCAATTTATCCAAATCGAACATGGGAAATTTATTTTTTAGAACAACTCTCACAACTCAACAACTCAATAGTCATCTTCCTGGAAAGGCACTCCACACTAATCGAACATCAAACACTAGACCTTTGCAACAAAATAATAACCCACAACTTTTTCATGCTAGCCAACAGCACTCAAACAATAAAAACACTATCCAGCGTTCCAGATAACTCAAGCACATTATATTTTCTTGCATCTGACGATAGTGACACCCCAATAATGATTGATTTTCTTAACATGGTCGGAGAACTAGCCGACACCATTTTTAGAGTCACGGGGTCGGCTAATTTCGAATTCACTCCATGCTGGAGAAATGACATAGCCCCTCACATTGGAAGCGCTTTACGTGAAAATCATGAGGAAGACGAGAGGGCTTTCGCCAGTCGTAAAACTAGCGAGTACTAGAAATTTCTCGCAAATAGCTTTGGCACGCAGTCAAGGCTATCAGTCCTTGGTCGCCGGCATCGGTGATGCCGATAATTCGTTCAGCATGCGCTGGGTCAAGTTGGGCTCTTGTGGCTCCATGAACCACGCCGCCGGTTGAGGTGGCGGCTGACACTGCACCACTGGCTGAATCGGTGGCGTCGAGTAGGACTGACAAGCGCAGATCAGCAGTGGCAAGGCGGTCGCGCAGGCGACCTTGATCACGTTGGGCATCGCTCAGGACTCGGTAATAGGTTTGTTCGCTGGCGGACAGCCGCTGCTCCAGGGCCAGACGTTTGGCCTGTTCAGCTTGTTGCTGGGTCGCCGCTGCCAGCGTCTGTTGATTGAGGCTTTCCGCCTGCAGGCGGGCTTGTTGCTCCAGCTGCCGGCCGTAGCGCCAGTCCTGAACCTGCCACGCTAACGCAGCAGATCCGCCGGCCAATACCATCAGCAGTGCGCCGCTGGCCAGTAACCGATACGGCGCTGGGATCAGGTCGACGATACGCATAGCACCGCCCTCGCCCGCCCCCACATCTCCAGCCGATCCGCCAGGCCGTTGAGCCCGCCGTTAATTTTTCGGGTGATCGCCTCGAACTCCCCCCGATCTGCCAGGGCATTCAGCTCACGTACCCACCAGAACCACGCGGCCGACTCGGCAGCCCATTGCGGCAGTTCCAATAACTCCGGAGTGCGCAGCAATCGTTCATCGCCAAACAGCGCCAGGCTGCAGCGCAGGTAGTTATTACGGCCGGTGATCTGGATCAGACCGCGACCGCGATAGCGCTGACCATCTCCGTCGGCCTCCGGGGTATTGCCCAGTTTTACCGCCAGATTGCCGGTATCGTATTTGCTCAAGTACTGATCACCGCCCAGTTCGCGGACGTACTGCAGCTGACCCGACTCATGACCGAGCTGGGCCAGGAACGCCGCCTGACGCGGAGGTGTATTAATCTGCCGGCGGAGCATCGCCGCGTTGAGGGCCGAAACAAAAACGCCCGCTTGGCGGCGGGCGTTCGGCATGATGCGTTGTAGTTGTTGTTCCGTGATGGACATAAAAACTCCGGACATAAAAAAACCGCATTCAAGCGGCGATGGGATGCGTTACAACTTCTGGACGCTCATAACCTTGAGCGGCTTCGTGTCTTTCTTTTTCTTGCCTTTGGATTTGCCTTGCTTGCCGGCATTGCACTCGACGGTGGTCGACCAGCCGGCCTGGGTGACCACCTGCTCGACCGAATCCGCCAGGTATTCGCCATCAAGGCCGACCTTGAACCCCTGGGCATTAATGGGCCGCTCGGTAAAGAGGTCCGTCCGGCCGGGCATCTCCAGGCGAACGTCAGCGGTCGAACGGTTGAACGCCGACAAACGCGCCTTAGCGGCCGCCTCGGCGGCGGTCTTGTTCGGGTAGATATGCCGATCGGTATGCACCGCCGGCAAGCCAGCCGGGGCGTCGTTGTTGTCAATGGTGACGACCGCCAGCTTGCCGTCCTTCTTGTTCTGGTGTTTGGTCGCCACGGCCTTGTGCGAGTTGCGATCGCCCAGGCTGAACTGCCAGCGACTGAGGTCGCTCTTCGTCAGGGTGATCGCGCCAAACGCCTTGCCGCTGGCGGTCTGGCCACCTTGACGCGGCATCACCAACAGCTTGCCGTCGGCGACCTTGGCCGTGCAGTCATATTGCTTGGCCAGGCGCGTGATGAAATTAAAATCGGACTCGCTGAGCTGATCCACCCGGGCGACCTTTGTCGTCACCGGGCACACCGGCTGCCAGCCATTACGCGCGGCGATGTCGGCCACGATCTTCGACAGGGGCACGTTTTCCCAGCTTCCGCTGCGGATGGTCTTGCCACTGCCGCGCATGTCGCTGGCCTTGCCCTTGATCACGATGGTGTCCGGCGGACCCGACACCTCGACCGTGTCCACGGTGTAACGCCCCAGACGCGCCAGAGACGTTTCGGCATAGCCCAAGTAAACCTCGATAGAGCTGCCACGCCGAGGCAACTGCACCTGGCCGTCACGGTCATCAATGCGTAACTCAAACTCGTCGGAGTCCATGCCCGGTTTGTCAGAGGTGCGCAGCAACAACAGCCGATCATTGATCAGCGCCGTGACATCAGCGCCATCGGCAACGATTCGAAAAGTGGGAGTCATGGATTTTGTCCAAAAAAAAGCCCGCACAAGGCGGGTCAAAAAACAAAGTGTCGTTACGCGTAACGCAACGGGCTGCCGGCGCTGGTGCCGTCCGAGGTCAATCCCACAAGCTAATCCCTTCCTCGGTTGGGCTAGGCAAATCCGGCAACACGATCACCACCCCAGCGCGGTAGGGTTGGGGCTCGTCCGCCAGCCCCTGATTGGCATCCAGCACTGCCTCGGTGCTGCCGTTCAGATGGCCATAAGCGTTGTGACAGATGACATCGAGCATGTCCCCATCAGACGTTCTGCATGTCGTCGCCATAGCGCACAAACTCCAAAGTGAACCCTTGTTTACGGGGAATCCCGCCGTGCAATAGCGCGCCCTGCTCCTCGTTGATGGTCTTCAGGCACCAGGTCCCAATCACCTCGCCATAGCCTGTGGTCAGGGTCAGAGGCTGAAGCCTGGCGCCAATGGTGCGCAACGTATCAAGCTGCTTGAGGCCACCCTTGAAGCCCGGGTAAATCGTCCCTTTGAGTGTTAGCTTTTCCTCACCCATTCCAACGGCTTGTTGCGCCGGACGGCGCGACAGCCGCTCCTGGGAAGCCCAGCGAAATTCGGTCGAGCGGCTCAGCTCGTCGAAAGCCGCCGTGTCCAGATTGAAATAGTAGGGCTGCAACTTGGGGTCACGAGGCTGGATGATCAGCAAGTGCGGGAACGGCTTCACTGCTTCCGGCGCCGGCGTTGCATCCACGGCAAAGGAGCTGGTGGGCACGATGTTGGCCAGCGACGGGCTGACCTTGCCGGCGATGTTGTTGATCGCCGTCGCCGCCTTGCCCGCCTGTTCTTTCAGCGTGCCCAACCGCTCCTGTACTTCAGTGGCCGCCCGGGTCGCACGGCCGTACACCGCCACCGCTTGGCCGACCTTGGCCTGAGCGGCATCTACGCCGCGCATCACCCGCTGAAGCTTGGCCCCGATAGCCGGCCCCACAAACGGGATATTTTCCAGCTCGGACGCCGCGCCGGTGATTTCGCTGATCGCACCGTTGACCGGCCCCAGCATGCCGTCCGCACTGCGCCGGCCAGCTTCCCCCGCTTCCACCAGGTACTTGAGGCCCGATTGCAACTGTTCCATATAAGCCATGAGGCCTCCTTACACGTGGGGTTCGTCGTACAGCTTGGCGGCGTTCTGTTTCGCGGCATCCGCCATCATCCGCTGCATGTGCGGCATCAGGTCCTGAGCCAAGCGTTGCGGGTCTTTGACATCCCCTTGCACCGTGACCGGCATGTTCAGCGAGTACTGAAACTGCTGATCCACTTTGGCCGGCACAGGCTTCTCCGGCTCCTTGGACTGGATCACCACGGCTGCCGGCTTGGCCGGTGCCTGAACGGCCAATGAACGCGCGACATCGCCCAGCACTGGCCCTTGCGGGGCCGGCGCTTGAGCCATCAACAACGCTCCTGGACTGTTCGCCCCATTGAAGGACTGGCCCATGGTGGCCAAGCCGGGAACCGCCGGACCAGGGCGCGGCGCCATCAATAACGGCGTGATCGGTGCCGCCGGCTTTTCTTCGGGCTTGTCATCTTTGCCACCAAACAGCGACTTGCTCAAGGAGCCGCCCAACGCCTCGCCGCCCTTACTGCCGAGATAGGCGCCAACCAATCCGCCGATGGCGGTACCAATAATTGGCACTACCGAGCCAATGGCCGCCCCTGCCGCCGCCCCGGCCATGGTGCCGGCCAGATTGCCGGCGGCCGCGCCATAACCCTCAGCCTTTTCGTCCTGGGTTTTGGCCGTCTGGTAAGTTTCGAATGCCATGGCACCGGCATCCATCAGCGAACCACCGGGGATCATCTTGGCGGCTTTGCCGATCTTGCCGACCGCTTGCACGACCCCTCCCAGCTTGGCCATCGCACCGGCTGGCACCGGCACCGATGGAATCGGCGGACGCGGCGCCGGAATAGGCGAGCGCGAAGAACCACCCGGCCGAGGCAACCCGGCCCGTCGCCGCGAAGCAGTTCGCCTTGCACCGCGACCACGCCGGCGTGTTTCTCCAGGCCCTTCAGCGGCGCCCCCCATGGCCCCCGCGTTGACGACAAACACCTTCTTGACACCGTCGCCCCCCGATCCTGCTTCACCGCCCCCTGAGGTCGCTTCCTGCGCCAGCGAAACCACCTTGAGCCCGGTCGCAACCACGTCGAGCTTGCCGGGCTTCTTGTCGCCCTCGCCCCCTGCTTCGGCATCGACAGACTTACCCTTGAAGGCCGCCACCGCCTTGAGCCCGGTTTCCACCAGCGACAACGCTTTGCCGGCCTTGCCCTTGGGCTCGGCATCCTTGCCCCCGCCGCCTTCCTCGGAGTTGGTCACGAAGACCTTTTGCACTGCGCCGGACTTGCCGCCCAGCGACCCGCGTGCCAGATTGAACAAGCCCTTGCCCATCTTGAACGAACTGTACAAGCCCGCGAGTGCGACCAACCCGCCGCCAACCGAGGCGAGCCCTGCCACCACCTTGGGCGAGCTGTCAGACAGCGCGGTAATGCCCTTGGTGACGTTAGTCAGCGTCACGGCCACGGTATCCGTGACCGGGCGCAGCGCGTCGCCTACGCTACGCATGGCGTCATCCATCGACTGAGCCATTTCGGCCCACTTCTGCGACGACGACTCACGTCGCTCGCTGAGGTTTTTATCGAGGATGCCCGTTGCCGCGCGTGAATCGTTTTTAAGCTGGGCGTACAGCGCCTTGTTCTGCATGAACGCTGTAAGCGCCGCCTTAACCTGCATGTCGGCGAACAGGTCGCCGGTGCGCAATGACTCCTCCAGAGAGGTCATCATGGCCTTGGCTTTCTCCGGGTCCGCCTCCTTGCTGATTTTCGACGTCGCTTCGGCCATCGCCGCAGCGCGTTTCGGATCGGTGGCCTGAATGTACTTCTGAGCCAACGCCATGCTGGTTTCAAGCGTGGACATGCCGTTTTGCAACCCGGTCTGCATCGACCCCTTGTAGTCGATGCCGGCCTTTTTGTAGGCCTGGACGGTGTCGGTCGAGCCGATTTTGCCCATCCAGTTTTTGAGGTTGTTGGCCGCCTCGTCCGAGCTGCCGGCCGTCTTCATTTGCACTTGCAGCATGGCGCCCAACTGGGTCACCGCATCCATGCCGGTGATCCCATTCTTGCCCATTTCCGCCAACAGCTCAGGGAACCACTTGGCCATGTCGGACGCTTCAAAGCTGCCCGCCTGCCCTTGGTAGGCAATCGCTTCCAGCGCCTGCTGCATCTGCTTGGCGTCGGTGATCTTGGCGTTTTGCCCCAAGGCATTGATCATATTCGCCGTATCGACACCGCTCGACCCTTGCCCCACGACAAACTTGGCCGCGACGGGCGCGTATTCCAGGGCCTTGCTCAACTCCATACCGGCGCCAACCAACTGGTTGACCACGTCGGCCACGTCGTTGCGCGCCATGCCGGTGTCGCGCGAGGTATCAATGATCTTGCGCGACATCTCCTGTTCTTGTGGCTTGTTGGCAATCCCGGCCTTGATCGCGATGTCACGAACAATGGCACCGAAGTCCGCACTGACCTTCGTCGGCACCGCCAGAGCCCCCACACCAACGACAGCGGCACCCACCGCTTTTGTCATGCCAGCCTTGCCGGCATCAAGCTGCTGATGCCCCTTGGCCTTAAACTCAGCCTTGTTGGCCGCCTGGCCCATGGACCGATAGGCCTTCTCCAGCCGGCCGACCTCGACGCCCTGTTTTTTCAAGCTGTCGAGGTTGGAGTTCAACCGACTGAGCAATTTGGACGCCCCGGCGGCACCGCTGTCGTGGGCCTTTTTCCATTCATCGCGCAGGCGAATGGTGTCGCCAATCGTGCGCTGCAGCACGCGTGCCTTGTTGCCTTCCGCTTCGAGGCGCTTGATGCGCCCCGTTACGTCTTTGAACGCAGCGCCGACCGTCGAACTGACGGCGCCACCGATCACCAGCCCGAGGGCAATTTTGTTCGCCATGTCATGGCTCCCCGTTGCACAGCATTACCGGTAGCGGCTCAATCCGTGAGCCACCACACCATCTCGGCAAATGGCATCGACAGTATCTCGGCGGCGGAAAATCCGGTTTCCGCCGCCAAACGTTTCGCGGCCATTTTTATGACGCCGGGGTCAAACCCCGTTGTCTTGGTCCATACGAAAATAGCCGGCCTGCAAGCGGTTGAAATCCACCAGCTTCAGGCCCTCCAGATCCGCGACAGGCGCACCGGACAGCTCGGCAAACAACACCAGCTCGCGCTGCTCGTCATCGCCGCCCGCCTCACGATTCGCCGAACGAACGTCGCGAACGGTTGGGGAACGCAGGGCCAACTTATCGACCGTCACGCCGTTGATTTCGCTCGGGCACGACAGCGTGACCATAACGTTATCGGTGGTGACCGACAGCCACGCCGGCATCGACGTCGAGTAGTCGGTATCAGGCGCCAGGCGCGAATAGGCCGCCTGTACACGGCGATAGTCCACCAGCTTCAGGCCTTCCAGATCCTTGAGGCCCACCTCGGCCAAGCCCGCGAACAACATCAGCTCGCGCTGCTCGTCATCACCATTCGAGGCCCGGTCGGCCGCCCGCACTTCGCGTACGGCCGGGGCTCGCAAGGTCAACGTATCGACCTTGACCCCATTGGCATCACTTGGGCGCGAGAGCGTCACGACGGCGCGCTCAGGGGTGATCGACAGCCATTCCGGCAGTTTTTTATCGTTTACTTGAGTCATCTGGATCTATTCCCTTAGAGGCCGAGCGCGGTGCGCACTTCGGCGAGCTGGTCTTTGCCGTCGATCACCTGAACGCCGGCGACCATGTCGATTTCGTACATCAGGCGACCGTCGATTTCGAGCTTGTAGTAGGTCACCGCAATCGCGTGCTTGATCTCTGCCGGGTCGCCGGCCTTCCAGTCGCCCAGGTCGACCTCTTTGAGGCGCCCGCGCAGGGTGGCGACAACGGCAATAATCGCCCCCTTCTGCCCCTTGAAAGCACCCCGGAAAGTGGCATTGAAGGCCGTACCATCGGCCAGGCCGAAGTGCTTCAGCGACTCACGACGCACGCCCTTGGTGACAAAGGACGCCTCCATCTTTTCAAGTCCCTGATCCATCTCGATGGCACCGGCCATGCCACCGGCTCGATACTCGTCAGTCTTGGTGGTCAGCTTGGGCAGCGTCAGGCTTGGCACGTCACCGGCAAAGTTCACCCCGTCGACAAACAGGTTGGTGTTAAACAAAGTTTGAGGAATCATTGACTAGGCCCCTTAGGCTGCTTCAAGAACTTCGGTCATCCACTGATCGGTGACTTCGAAAAGGAAATTCGGGTTTTCCGCCGGCGGCACGTCGGTGTAGCGAATGCGCCAATAGACTTTGCCCTGGGCGATTTGGCTTTCCGTGTTCAGCTCGGCGTCCGGGAACACTTCGAAGTTGATAATCGCGCCCTGGGCTTTCAGGTCGCGCATGAACGCATTCAGACCGTTAGTCACATCACTGACGTAAGTCTTGGTGATCGAGCGGTCAACGGCCCACTTGTGACTGGCTTGCACGGCATCCATGAGGATGAACAGCGTGCGAACGCGGGTGACGAATGCCCATTTCGGATCGCTCGACAGCGTGCGGTTACCCCATAGGCGGTAGCCATCGTCGCGAATGATCGTCGCGATATTCGCGTTGTTCAGCAGGTTGGCCCGACACGTCTCGTCGCCGTCCAAGTACTCGACGGCGCGGGTCGTGCCAGTGATGCCGGTTAACTCCTTGTTCGACGGCGACGCCCAAAAGCCATATTCCGCATCGGTCCAGGCGAACAAGCCCGCCGCCCAGGCCGAGCCCGGTGCGTCGACCGTCTTGCTGAGGTCGGTGTCCCAGTACTGAACACCGGGGTCAACCATGTACAGGTTGCGGCTGCCAAAGTTTTTGGCGTAGGCCATGGCGGCCTCATCGGTGGTGCCAGGCCCGTCGATGATGCCGATAGCCCGCAGCTTCTGCGCCAGGCTATCGAGCGCCGTGGCCACCGCCTGCTTCGCCGTATGCCCCGGAGCGATCAACAGCCGCGGCTGGGCGTTGAACAGGCTTTTGCCATCGAGCAAGGCCTGTAGGCCGGTACGCTGCCCTGATGCCAACACCCCGCCAATGATCGCCGAGGTTTGCAGCGCGGCGTCTTCCAGCTTGGGCACGCCAATGGCGACAATCACCGCCTTTGCCTTGCTGTAGATCGCCTTACAGGCCTTGGTGATCGCCGAATCGGCGCCGAAGGCGGCAATGGCTTCGCGCTCGGTGGTGATCAATTTCAGCTCGCCGGCCTTGGCGGTGCCACCACCGAGAACGCCCGGGGTAAAGGTGTCGCAGAGCCCAATGATCGAAGACGACGGCAACGAAATGGTGCGCGCACCAGTCTTGACATCGGTGGTCGTAACGCCGTGAAAGAAACTCATAAAGCTCAATCTCCAGAAACGAAAAAGCCCCGCATAAGCGAGGCTGTGAGAGGTGTTTGTGTTGCGCGTAACGGAAAAGAAAACGCCCCGTCAGTGCGGGGCGTTTATTGGAGCTGATCTACCAACCAAAGAGGCGCCGGCGGACGATGCTCAATCAGCGGAAACTCTCCCGCCTCCGGCCAGTTGCGCAGGCCACTTCGGTACGTCTGCAATTCGGCGTACTGCTCAAGAGTCAGCGTTGTAGTGCCCCCACCTTCCAACTCATCGCGGTGGCGCGAAACAACACCATCCGTTTCAGATAGGCGCTGATCCCGCCAAACCCGTTCGATAGCAGCCAACGCCTCATCACTGGGCGGCGGTGGATCAACCAGCACTGGAAAGCCATCATCCCCGGCCACTATCCGCTTACCTTGCTCTTGGCCAGCCAGTAACGCCCGATAGCCCTCATCAGAGACTTCAACGCAGCCAACTGGAATTACGCCGTGAAACTCCAAGCTGTAAAACCCACCATCAGCCGCACAGAAATGATTCATAAATACCCCCTAGTTACCTTTGGCGCGCCAGAAATGTTGAGCGCCGCTACTGCTGCCCGAGTGGGAATAGTTAAATCCCGTCTTCGTGAAGTTACCGACCTGTACGGGGCCACCGCGCGTTGCAGGCGCCTGCGTCCCTGAATCGACGTAGGTCAGCTGGATATTCAGACACGCGTTCGGGAACGCAAATGGGAATGTAATTCCCACAAAGTTCCCCGGCACCGCCCCACCCGTCAACCCCCACATTTCGATATCCCCATTAGGTGACTTTGAATATCCCGTCGTGCCGAACGAGGCGGCAAAGAGTGGAGACGTTCGTAGAGTTTCGCTGCCGAAGTGACAGCGCCACACGTTGGCCTCACGTATGGCTATAAAGTCCCCTCCAGGGGAAAGCGTGTAAGGAACTGCCACGGAAATGTTGTTCATTGCCAACTGATCCCCCGCGGCGACAGTCACCCGCGAGGTGGTGGACACTGGTCCTGCCGATATCAATACCGCAGACCCGTCAGGTACAGACGAAGAGTCAGGCAACGTCACCGTGACGCCCGCTGCCAACTCCAGTCGCTTGCCGATGTCATCGCCGGTCAACACCCGGCTTACGGAAACGCCGGCACCTCCGCCAAAACTCCCGAGGGAACGTTTAACAAACTCCGTCGTAGCGAGCGACTTGCCGCTATCAAACTGCGGCCGCGTTGTCCAGTTTGCACCGGCCATCACAGCCGCATACTTGAGGGCCATGGACCCACCACGCAAGCGCCAGGTGCCCGACACCTTAACGAACTCGGCGTTATCCCCCATGCCCAAGACGATATTGATCACCCCCGCAACTGGAGATGCCAACACGTCCAACCCTGACGGCAGAACAGTTACTCCCGCACCGCCAGCGTTAACCACCTCGACCGTAGCCCCCTCAGGAACCCCGGCGGTCGGTGGTAACGTGATGTTGATCGGCGTAGCGGATGCGGCAGCCACAATCCCGCCAACACTTGAAGCCCCCAACGCGGTACTGGCAGTCAGCGGGGAGAAGCCCGAATACTCCACACCCATTCGCTTTGCAAAGGCCGTTGTCTGTACCCTCGTACCGCTATCGAACTGAGCCGGGGTCGGGGCCGTTGGAGCGCCCAGCAAGGCTGGGGAGTTGATCGGCGCATACCCCTGAGTGACGTCCTGGAAAGTCAGGGCCGTGGCGCCCAGGACAATCACCCCATCCGTGACCAACTGCCAACTCGTGTCGGCCTGCGTGGCGCCCTGCTCGACCGAAACCAGCAGTGCTGAAGTTACTTCGGCATTGGTGTCGGCATCCGCCGCGCGTGTCCACACGCCAGACGCCGCGACATACAGGCCGTTGTCCTTAGCGACGGACTGGCTTTTCACCAGCACCCGATCACCGGCCGCCAACGCAACGCCGTCAATGGTCAACAGGCCCGCCAGCGCTATGTTGGCCGTGGTGGCCACCCGTACCGACTGTTTATTGTCGAGCTTGTACAGCTCCTCCATGATCCGAGTATCGACGTATTCACGGGTTGCCAGCACCACCGCCGGATCGATCTTGAGCGTGATGTTCCCGGTGCTGGCCACGATGAAGTTCATGCGCACGACTTGCGTGCGGCCCGAGCCTTGCGACAGCACGGGCTTGAAGCTCGGCGCACAGTTGGCCACCGCCACCAGATCCCCGTCCGCGTCATACAGACCGATTTCGCGAATCCAGTGCCCACCCTCGTCGGCCGGAATAATCTGCTCGGCGATGATCACTGCCGGGTTGACCGGGTCAACCCGGACCTGATTCAGTGGACGGCGACGCCACTCATTGATCAGCTTTTTTTGCGCGGCGCTGGGGATAGGGTCGGTGTTGTTGGCATCACCTACGCCCATTTCGGTGAACTTCCAGGGAATGCCGAGCGCATCGGCGTTCGCCTGCTTGGCCATCCCCACGTTCGTGAGGATCGCGAAAAACTGCGAATTCGCATCAATCATAGTAAACGTCCAGGGTGTCTATAGAGTGTTCGCGTCCGACCACACCGATAGTCCCGGTGACCTCGATGTCACGCATTACTGGCGGGTAAACGTCGATTTCATCGCCTTCGTACAGGGCGACACTGATATTCAAAGCACCTTGAGTTTCGAGGCTGATCGCCAGCCCCGTCAGGTGCCGCGTGACGGGCTTAGCGTCGTCAATCAGGCGCTCAAGCTCCTGATACATTTCCTCAGTGATACCGGTTTCGAGAACGCCGACCTTTAGCGCGAAGGTGCCCGGGATGCCTTCCGGCACCGTCTTGAACCACTCGATAATCTCGATCAGGTAGCCCAGGGGCTCGACCACACGGCGCAGCGCGCCAATGGTCCCCTTGTGGGCATGGATGAAATAAGAGGCTTTGATGGCGGCGCGCTTGGTCGCCTCGGTCCATCGGTAGTCCCAGCGATCCACTGACCAGGCCCACGCCAGATGCGGCAGTAAATGCACCGGGCAGGTATCGGCGTTGTAGAGATCGCGTAGCGGGACAATCGTTTTCTCGAAAAACGCGGCCTCCATGGCCCGTTCCAGCTGCGTGCTGTTGATCGGCAGTAGGCTTTTCATATCAGCCCGCCAGCTTCACGGTGTAGTCCGTGCAGAACGCCGCCTGCGCCTTGGTCGGGGCCAGGTCCTGCCATCCGACCAGTTCAACCCGAGATACGCCGGCAACGTGCAACTGAGCGTCGACGCCGGACCGCGCGACCTCAACGCCCAGCCGTTTACGCGGATTGATCCACGCAGCCAATCGACTTTTCGCCTCGGCCAAACTGGCATCCGCTTCGGGGCCGGCGCTGGACATGTGCAGAATCGCGTTGATTTGGTAGCGGATCACCTGGGCGCTCTGCACCGTCACCCGATCACACACCGGCCGCACGTCGTCGTCATTCAGCGCGGCGGCCACTGTGGCCAGCAACTCCGGTGGCGCCACCCCTTCCCCGTCCAAACCCAGCACCGTGACCGTCACGTAACACGGCGCCGGGCTTTCAGCCGTGGCATCTGCCACCAACCCCGAAGCGTTACGCGCATGCAGGATGTAGCTGTTACGCGGGCCGGCCGTGGTCAGCCCTTCATAGGCCAACTGGATACGCTCACGAAACGGGTCGTCGTCCTCCTTGACCTCGGGCACCGGCGGCACCGCCAGCAGATCCTCGGCTTGAATGACCAGCCGTTTTAGATTGACGTTGGCCCCTAAGTGATCGAGGTCGCCGCGTATGGCGTGCGCCAGTAGCACCGCCTTGCCGGCGTCATTGACCCGGGCGCGGTTGCCGACTTTGATGTAAGCGCCGACCTCCAGCACCTTTACCACCGGATCACTTTCAAGCGCGGCGGTCCAGTTGCCGCCCATGTACCCGCGAAAAACACCCAGCTTTTCCTGATAAACCTCTTCGAAGTCCAGAGGCTCCAACACAGTCGGCGCCGGCAACGACGACAGATCCACGATACTCATACGGCTACCTCCAGCGTGACTCCGTCGCCCAGGTACTCCCCGACGATTTTCAGATTGATTTGCCCCCCGATAACGGAAAGGACGCGCACCTGATCCAGTTTCAAACGTGGCTCCCAACGCCCCAAGGCGCGAGCGACTTCAGCCTGTACGGCGCTTTTCCAACCCTCGTTAACGGGCAAGTCAACAAACCGCCGGAGCTGGCTGCCGTAATCCGGTCGATGCCGGCGGCTGCCCAACGGCGTACCCAATATGTCTGGAACGGATTGCCGCAAGTGCGCGATGCCGGAAATGGGCTGGCCGGTGTGACGATCCATTCCGATCATCTACATCACTCCTTCAGCGGTTCGAATTCTTCGTTCGCTTTCAGGAACTTGACGGCGTCGGTATCGGACACCGGTACCTCTACCACCCCCTTGTTCACCGGCAGGGTGCGGTCAGTGTCGGGAACGATCAGCAACCGCGACGTATAGACCTTGTCGCGAAACTTCAAACGCTCCGGTGTCGTTTGCAGTAGCGGTTCCCGCATCGGTGATGCAGACACCTGTTCGTCGGTGACAAGCGTGTCGACAATCTTGGCCATGTGTTTCTCCAGGCATGAAAAAGCCCGCACTGGGCGGGCTGTCGTGAGTTGAAATTAATGCGAGTGGTGGTTGCTGTTGCCACCGGCGTCTATGATCGCGCCGGCACTGGTGATGCCCTTCGTGACGTGCAAGGCGCCGTCGATGGCCACTGCCGCTTTCAGATTGATATTCCCGGTCGTTACGGTAACGGCGCTATCGGTGACGACTACCTCCGTGCTGGCGACTTTGATGGTCACCGTACCGCTGGGCAGGTTGATGGAGTAGCTCTTGGCCTGCCAGTCGTAGATGAGCGAGCCGCCATCATCAAAGCGCCAGACTTCCACATGGTCGCGGTTATCCGGCGGCGGGCCGGCATTACCGTACAAGCCCGGGATAAACGTGCCTTGTGACACATCACCACTGGCACTGACCAAAGTCCCCTGCTCGCCCATGGACGGCGCCCGCCAGTGCCTGGCCTTGCCGGCGGCGATGCTGTGCCAGCGCACCCAGGCGCTAGTCCACTCGCCATCCGAAACCCGACACACCGGCGGGGAGGCGGCCAGATCGACCGCCACCACAAAGCAATCCTTGACCATCCCCGCAAGCATCCGGTCGTGCTGGGAGGTTACGTAGCCGCTCACACGTCCTCCGCCGGGACAAAGCCCTCTTTGAGGTCGCCGTTAAAGCCAAACAACAACGAGCCCGGCGGCTCATCAGGCCATGGCCATTCCTCGGGGCCGAGGTACACCTGCTGAGTCCATTCCACCAGCCAGACGGTGTAGCCATCCAGCGCCGGCTGGGTCCAGTCCTGCTGCGCTTGTACGAACTCGGCGGGATCGACCGACAACCCCCACGTCTGTGCGCGCAGCAACACGGCGAGCTGGGTCGCTAATTGCACGGCATGCCGTTGATGGTGCGGCTTGATCGGGTCAACGATGATGCGCGCCTCGAACTTGCACACCAATGTTGTTTCGCCCGTGCCGATGTCCGGACCTGGCTCAATCTCGGCCAGCTCCAGAAACACCGCCGGCAACGCAACGCGGTCCGAAATGTTCGGCCATACCGTCACAGCCCGCACGCCTGGCAGATGGGTCGTCAGATGTTGTTCAACAGCCTGATAAAGCTGGTCCAGGCTCAAAGGCTCGTCAGACATTGCCTATCCTCTTGAGGTACTTCTGCAACTCAAAGTTGAGTTCCTGTTTCAGGATCTCCAGCAGGCGTTCATCCGCCTTTTGAACCCAGCTTTCGAAGTGCGGCCGAGCTTGCTCCAGAGAGACTTTCGCCTTGGCTAACGGAAAGCGACTGCCATTTTCCGCAACCCACCCCGAGCTCGGCCCGCGACCCGGTGACACCGTGCTATCGGGATAGTCGTCCGCATTGAAATGCTTGCTCGCGGTACGAATCCAGATGTCGGGCTTGTTGCCGTAGACCTTTTTCAGGAACGCCCCCTGGTAACGCCGCCCCGCCACCGACACGCCGCTGCCGGTCTGCCGTGCTCGGCCGATCCGGCTCGACTCGATAGCATTGAGCCCAAACCACAGCTTGCCGCTCGAAGCCCCGCCGGAAACCGGATAGCTGCGCAACCGTTGACGCACCGCCGCGACAGCGATCCGTTCCTGTCGGCTGACGGCCCGGGCGATGTGCGTGCGCAACCACCCCAACGTCTTGTTGATCGCGCGTCGGTGCGCCGTCGCAGCCGCCTTGGGCACCAGCTTGGCAAAGTCCTGAAACGCCTGAAGGTCCGTGGCCGAGGACTGGATAGAAATCATCCCGCCGCCGGCCGAGGGTTTGAAATGGCTACCGACACTCATGGACGCAACCTCAGGATCAAGGCGACCAGGCCGTCGCCGCTCGGCTCCAGCTGAAACAGATCGTAATCGCCACCGCCATCCAAGACAGGCAAATCGATACGAACCAATAGGCCCGGCTCCAGGCCTTGCGAATCGCTGACGCGGATTTCGAACCGAGGCTCACGGAGCCCGGTGTTGAGCTTGCCGAACTTCGGCTGCAGCCAGGGCGCGGCAAACATTCCGAACACCGGTTCTTCGCGACCCTCGATCCGTGCGGTGTCGCCCAACGTTTCGAACACCACTGCATCGACCTCGGCGACCAGGTCGCGAAAGCCCACGATCAGAGCTCCAGCAGGATCTGTGCCCGAGGACGGGTGCACAGGTGCAGCGGGTTGGACTGGGCTTCACCGGCCATACCCTTGCCGAACTGCATCGGTTCAATCTTGCTGTAGTACGGGATACCCTGCGTGTTGACCGTTTCCATGTAGTCGGCCGGTGCGAACACCGAGATGTACAAATCAGGAACACCTTCAGGGACCAGCAGCGCCTTGTCGTCATGGACGAAAGACACACCAGCTACCTTTCCACGATAGCGCTCCCAGATGATGCCACCGAATTCGAAGCTCTCCCGAGCGTCACCGCGCAAGGACGCCGCTTGCTGGCTGTTGAGGTAGGTCTCGGTGACCGAGGGGTGAACGATCAATTTGTTCCAGAAGTGCTTGCCGCAGAACGCGCGGGAACCGGTGCTAGTCACGCTGCCGAGCGCGTCCTCCTGCATGTCCAACGCCTCAACACACTGGACCCGCAACTCTGTGCTCTTGTCGGCCAAGCCCATGGACAACGTCTGACGCTCCACACCGAAGCGATCATAGAGATTCAACAGCGGTGTCCGGCCATCGGCATCGAGAATCAAACCATTGAGCGCGCCCATGCGCTGGAACTCATGGGTCGCGTCCAACTGACGCCGTGCTTTGGCCAGTCGGGTATTGACCACGTCCTGCACCGCCTGCAGTTCGGTGCGAGTACCGAAGGCGCGAATTCCCTGGATCTCGTCGGCCTTGATGGTGAAGCGTTCCGGCAAGTGCACAGTGTTGAACGGGATCAAGTTGCGCTTGCTGGCCGCGACCACCAGACCAGAGCCACCCCGCTCACCGGCCGGCACCAGCGCCAGGGTGTCACCGTCCTTTTCGATCTGTACGGTCAGGGTGGTGATGCCCTCCTCGCGGAACAGGCCCAGGGCGCTGATGCGACCCGGCAGGTAAGGTTGATCATTCAGTGCAGCGGTCAGCGCGGTCACGGTAAACGCTTCGTCGTCAAAAATGGCGATCTCGGCCATGGGTACTCTCCAGAAATGAAAAAACCCGCTCAAGGCGGGCTGGGTAAACGTGACTGAGCGTCTTAACGAACGATCAGGAAATGGGTGGCCAGAGCCTTTTCGGCATCGAGATCCAGCCCGGTCAGATGCGCTTCGCTGATTTCAGCCAAACGCACGACAGCGCGACCACGGCGCACGATGTCCGACGCCCCCAGAGGCCCGAAGAGAATCGCCACGGCGGTCTGGGTGCCGTCTTCGGCGGTCGGGTGGTACGGCGCGAACTCGCCCGTCGCCGTGACCAGACCGAGGATCTGCCCGGGCTCCAGCGCCGGGCCTGCCGCAACGTTGATCGATTCCCGCGAAATGTTCCCGGCGCCCTCGGACAGGAGAAATTCACCTGCGTGGATCGGCTCTTTTTTGATGGTCATTGTCTTGCTCCTTTAGCGCCGTGCGCAGTTCCGGACTGAGCGATTTGTCGAGCAGCCCAGATCGAGGTTGGATCAGGTTGTTTGGCCAGCACCTTGGGTGCAGGGTCGTTGTCGAGCGGCAAACTGTTGTCGATTTCAAAGCCTTTGCCACTGGTGACGATCTTGTCGAACAGACGTGCCCGAACCGCCGCAGCATCCAAGCCAGCCGCGACATACTCGGCACTGAATTCCGGCAAGCGTGCCGCCACGCAAAGGTCATTCACCGCCTTGGCACGGGCCAGGCCGGCCAGAACAATCTCTTCGCTTTCGAGCTGGGTCGAGCTGAGCAGCGGCTCGACCAGATTGCTGATGCCCGCCGCCGTGCAACGCTGGGTGATCATCAATGCCAACTTGGCCGAATCGACTACCGGCGGCACCAATGGTGGATCGACCGGTTCCAGCTCTGGCTCCAGATCCGCTTCGGGTGGTTCGTCGAGTTGGGCCAGCAATTCAGCCGGTGCGTGCTGGTAACGCTGCAACACAGCACCCTGGCCGAGGCAGGCCTTGACCTTGATCCCGTCGCCGACTTCATCGGCCAGGCCCAGGGCCACGGCCTCATTGGCGGTGAGCCAGGTTTCAGCGGCGACCAGCCGCCGCAGTTCGACCTCATCGATATCCGGCGCCTTCGCCTTGTAGGCTGCGATGATCGCCTCCATCGTCTGATCAAGGACGTCGGCCACCTTGCGGAAGTCTTCGGCGTCCCCAGCCGCATAGGTCCATGGGTTGTGGATCATCAACATGGCGTTGGCTGCAATCACCACCTTATGTGCACCGCACACCGCCACGCTGGCTGCACTCGCCGCCAGAGCATCAATGCGGCCGGTGCAGCGCTCGCCCAGACGCGACAGCGCGTTGTGCATGGCCAGCCCGTCAAACAAATCGCCGCCGATGCTGTTGAACGCCGCGATCACCGGCGAGACGCCGTCGTCCATGGCGCGCAGATCCTGCACAAACTGATTGGCGGTAATGCCCCAGGCACCGATCTCGCCGTAAACGAAGACTTCGAAAACTCGCTCGGCGGCCTCCCCGCTGGCTTGCAGGGCATACCAGGTTTTGTCTTGCACCTGCACCCGCTGGCCAGCCCTGTTGTAAATGCGCGGTTGCGCTCTTTTGCTCATGGTTGCTCCTTGTCGTCGATTGGCTGGACGGCGTCGAGAGTGTTGTAGTTGAGGCCCAGTGCTGTAGCCCGTGCCAGATCGGCGGCGTTTTCCGCATCGACCGTTTCAGCGTCGTAGCCGGTTCGCAGACACATTTCACTGCGAGAGCCGAACCCGGCCTGTACTTCCATCCGCCTCGCCTGAACGTCTTGCACCGGCTGGATGTAGGCCCAGCCTTGCGGCACCCAGCGGGTACGCAGGTAGTCGCGGCGCTTCTGCGCGTAGTCGTCTAGTACCAGGACACCCGACAACACCGCCATGTCCATCCAGGCAGCCCGCACCGGGCGACAGAGCTGGTGGACGTATACGCTGAATTGCAGTTGCTCCAGGCGGCGCCGAAACTCGTTGAGCACCACACGGAGCGCTCGGTCGTTGATCCCACGCATGTCGCCGGTGAGGATCTCGTAAGGCGTGCCCGATCCTGCGGCTGCAGCCATCAGTTGCTGCCGCATAAAATCCGGGTAGTTATTGCCTGCATCCGGGGGCTTGGAGAACTCAACCTCTTCTCCTGGCCCGAGCTCCTGCATAGTGCCGGGTTCAAGGGCGACCATCGGCGTGAAGCCATCACGATCCAGGCTCAGCGGCGCGCCGGTCACCGGATCTCTGGGTACCGGTCCAGACTCCGGCGTAGGCCGTTTGATAAAGCCGGCAAACAGGTTGGCCACCTCCTGGCGGAACAACACGGCATCGTCGTAGTTGTCCAGGCTGCGCAGACGCTTCAGCACCGGCGACAATCGTGGCACCCCACGCAACTGACCGGGTTCGACCGGCTCGAAGATGTGCAGCACCTGGGCTGCCGGCACGCGGACCAACTGGTTGTAGCCGGCGTTCAGCGACGCCGCATCGCGCGGATGCGACAGGTACATCCAGTACGCCACGCGCTTGCCGCCCGGGTTGAACTCGATCCCGGCGCGGATGGTGTTGCCGGTTTTGGTGCTCTCGTACTTGTCATGCGGAACGAACTCCGGCGCCAGAATCTGGAGCTGCAGCGGAACCGCCAAGCCCTCGTCCGGGCTTCGCGGTCGCAGCCGCACAAAGCACTCGCCCGAGGTTTCAACCGTGCGTGCCACCAAAGCCTGCTGGCCGTAGAAGTCGGTACGATCATCGGCGTCTGACTCATCGACCCAATCACCCCACAGCTCCTGCAGCAACTTGCGTAAAGCGTCATCATCGGTCGTCGGCCGAGGGGTGATGCCCGTGCCGATCAAATTGCTGACGCGCTTGTCGATCACGTTGAAGGCATACGGGTCATTGCGAACCGCTGCCCGGGAGCGCGACCGCAGGTTGCGCAGTGCCGGGGTGTTGATGCTGTTGATCCCGTTGTCGGGAGCATCCCAACCAGTGGAGCGGCGGCCCTCTCCGGCGCCTTCGTAACTGGCCTTGATGTTCGACGGCAACACGAATCCGTTACGGGTTAGCGTAGGGAAATGGCGGGCCATTAGAGTCCTTTGCCCCCGTGGTACAGCCGAACCACACGCGAGCGCGGTCCAGCAGCGTTGACCAGCGACGAACGAATTTCTTCGCGAGCCTTGAGCAGCTCATCGACCGTGCGGTACTCCACGGTGCGGTCGGTGTAGCGCACGGTTTTTTCACCGCGAGCGATGGCCGCCTCAACCGCGTCGAGGTGCTTCTGGGTAAATGACATATCAGCGTCTCTTAAGGTAACCGCTGGTGGAGCTGCGGCGTTGAGGTGGTGTTGCTGCGGGGCGCGGTTGCACGACCGGAACAGCGGGTGGTGGAGCCGGTTGCCGAGCAGGTGTTGCTGGACCAGGACCATCGACCCGTTCACCTTGAACAGGCTTGATGCCCAGGGCCTCGTCGAACAGTCCGGACTGCGCCAGGGACTGACGCACGCGCTCCCAGTCATGTTCCTTGTAGCGGTTGAGGCCCAGGTAATGCGCCATGGCCAGGCAATACACCATCAGGTCGAGCGCTTCGTTGCGCTCGGCCTTGCCCTTGACCCATTCGATGCGCTTGTGGCCCCGTACATAGCGGGCGACCTTGCGCTCCGCGACGCACTGGTCAAAGAAGTCGTCCGGCAGGTCATTGGCAAAGTGCAACGCGCCCGGCCCGGATTCGAACGGGTAGCGGTTGTAGATCCAGTCCTTCGCCGTGTCGGTACCCACGAACCAGAGTTCAGCACCGTTGCGTTCGGTCTGGCCTTTCCAGGTCACGTCGACCATGGACGGCCGTTGAGCAATGACCGGCTTACCGGGTTTGCTCGCACCTTTGATGGCGAACACGTTGCGCCAGCGACGAACGCGGCAGAACTGGTAGACCTCATCGGTGTGGTGACCACCGGAGTCGACGGCCACCGCGAGAATGCCAAGACCGACACCGCACGGATGGCGATATTTAGCCTTGAGCAATTCATCCAGCGCCGCCCAGGTGCGCTCGTCTGCAGGATCGCCCGAGACTACTTGGTAGTCCACGACCCAGCGCTCCATACCGGCCCCCCAGCCCATGGCCATGAACTCCAGGCGATTGGCCTGAACGTCGACGGCACCGGTGATCATCATCACCGCCGCCGGCAGTGAGCCGAGGGTAAAGGTTTCCAACCGCGCCCGCTGTCTCAGCACGTCGGCTTTGGTTTGCTCTTGAGCCGCGTCCCAAACCTTCGCCAGACGGGTGTTATAGAACACCTGCATGGGCTCAAGATCGCCTTTGGCCTGGGCCTTTTTCGCCTTCTCGAATTGCTTGGCCAGCGACTTCCAGTCCATCCAACCCAACGGCGAATACAACGCGTTGAGGTGGAAGCCAACGGTCTCGCCGTCGCCTTCGGCGTGCGCCCGCCATTCGCCGTTGGCGAGCATTTCGCCCTTGTGATACTCCTCGATCAGCACATCACATTCAGGTCCGGCGCACTGGTAATGCACCAAGCTAAAGTCCTTCGAGTAGTGCAGCCGTTCCCACTCAAGGATTTGCATGTGCCCGCAAGTCGGGCATGGCACGTAGTAGTGACGCTGGTCGCTACCATCGAACAGGTCGGAGATCCGCGAGGCGCCCTTGATCGTCGGCGAGCTGGAGAAGTAGAACTTGGCGTTGCGGCCAAAGGTACTGCCACGGGTTTCCGCCAGTTCGATGGGGTCGCCCTCCTCGCCGATGTCCACTTCCCACCGGTCGATTTCGTCGCCGTAAACGTAGCGCGCCGATAACTCCGACAGGTTGGCCGCCGAGCCGGCGGTGGTGACGTACAACGTACCGCCCTCGAACTCCTTGGTATCCATGGTATTGCGCGAGTCCCGCGACCGGTTGGCCGCCACCCGCTCCCGCAGTACAGGCGTGGCCTTGATCGTTTTGCCGATCCGCGACGACACCCGTTTGGCCAGGCCGAGGCTTGGCAGCAGCGCCAGGATGTTCGACGGAGCCATGTGCATCAGGCCGCCGATCCAGTTCAGACCGATCTGCGTTTTCATCAGTTGCGACGCGACCATGGTGATCACGCGCTTGCAAGGGTGAGCCGGCGACAGGCAGCGCATCGGCTCGCGGGCATACGGCGTGCGCGAGGTGCGGTACTGGCCCGGCTCAGCGGCGCCGGTGTCACGCGGAATCCGCATGTACTCATCGGCCCACTGATCGATCCAGACATCCGGGTCGGGCCGTAGCCCACGGAAATACGCCTCGCGGTACACCTCTGCACCGTCAGGAATTTCTGTGGGCATGGGCTTAACTCGTGGTCAGTGCGTGTTCAAGGTCCGCTGAAGACATGCGTTCGGCGTCTTCCAGCGAGCGGCGGATCGCCGCCGTCAGGTGCTTTTCAATTTCCCAAGGGTCGGTCATGGATGCCAGTTCGGGGGCCAACTGCGGAGGCATGCCAAAAAGCTGATCGCGCAGCATGCGACCGGCGTTGTAGGCGCCGGTCTTAACCGCTGACATGGCGACCAGAGAGCCCTTGGCCTTGTGCAACTCGATCTCGGCGAGCTGTGCCAGGTTGTGTTCGCGCAGTGCACGGGCCTTCTGGAAATCGGGCAGTTGCCCCGAAGGGGTGATCGCGGGCGGCGGCGCAGCCGTTGAAGTCGGCTCGACCTGACTGGATAACTGGCTGTAAACGTCACGCTGAAGCCGGTCCTGGTGGTGTCGATCAGCGACGGCGGTCTTGCAGGGGTCAGCGGTGTCGCGAATCAACGCTTCGCTGGCCAGCACATCCACCTGTTTGCCATCGGCGGTCAGCACCAGCCGGTCGTTGTTTTTCAACCAGGTGATGTAGCTTGGCGCCCTGCCGATCCGAGCCGCGAAGGCGCTCTTTGACAGGTACATTGGTTCTGTCATAAGCCCTCCTTTCAACGGCTTTTCAATGGGAACCTTTCAATTTCAATGGATTGAATTTCAGTAAGCTGACAACCCTGCCGCTAACACTTTCCCGCGGGTTTCCGACCCCGTACCCTCCGAATAACCCCAGGGTCCCCGGCGGTTTTCGGCGCCCCAAACCGGTGCGCCTACCCCTGCCCGCCACCTGCGGGGTGGCACTTCGAGGACACGCGAGAGCTAGGCCGTCCCCGGAACGCAAAGGCGGGGGTTTACGCAAACTCTCGCAACGCCTCTTGCAGTCGCTTGGCTTTGACGATGGCTTCAGCATTACTTTCGCGCTCAGCCTCTACCGACAGGGCTACCTCTTCGATGCGGCCAGCCAATGCCTTCATGCGCTTGCTGAACTCCTCAGACAGGCTCACCACTTCACCCGACAGGGTTGCCAATACGTCCAGCGCGCCATCGGTTGTTTTGGTCGATGCAACGGACTGCTTGGATACCTGAGGCATGGTTGTCTCCTTCTTGGATTTGGGTGTGGCTACAGCCCGCTGAAACTTTCCGCCGACTGGCTCCCTGATCAGCCCGGCATCTTTGAGCTCACCAAGAGCGCGGCGTATAGCATAGGCAGATGCGCCACTGACATTGGCCGCCAGGACGGCGCCGTGAATATCACGAGCGGCCCAGCATGATTGAATGGGTACATAACTAAAGATTTTTTGAGCGATGGAAGATTGCCCTGCAAGCATCTGCTGCTGCCTGGATTCATTCATTGCTGGAGACCTGCTAAATGAGTGGCTGGTGAGAGTTATTCAGAACGATTAGATTCGGCGGGCATTTCAATGACGCCCAACCGTTTGGCAGCCCAGCGCTCGTACAACCCGATGGCGACATCAGCGCCGGCCATCGCGGTCAGGCAACCCAAGCTGCCGGCCGTCCAGATCGTCATCCCCGCGCCGATCATCAGCATCATCGCCGACACCCCGCAGACAATGCAGGCACCGGACCGAAGCGCCAGGCGCCGCAACAATGCCCAGCCCCGCGCCCCGTCTTTATCTGCTCGCCACATTTCACCGGATACGCCACCGACCAAGGCCAGGACGATCACTAACCAGATCGGCATCTCTGCCAGCGCTTGCTGCTCATTTGTCATGTTGTGCCTCAAGTGAAAGAGCGCGCCAAACACAAAAAGAAAACCCCGCCGGAGGGCAGGGTTTTCAGTGTCGAGGCGCTTGCCAGGACGGTGCACAGCACGTGCTCGGGGGAAGCGCCGAGGCGCAGAATTCATATCGTGGTGACTTTTTACCCCCTGAGTACGGAACCGAAAAGAGGGCATTTTCGGTTAACCGGCTCGACGCAACTTTGACGCAACTTTGAGGAGACTTTGAGGTAAAACGCCCCGACCAGCGGTAAGCCATTTGCGTGCATCTTTGCGTTCAGCCAACACCTCAAAGAGTCGCACATGAAGACTGTGCACAAGGTCGTAGTAGGTTTGCTTCGCCTTGGACACATACCCCAGCTCATGCATTTGCGAAATCCAGGTCGGCGCCGGGTCGTCGCCGTAGCGCAAGACTGCCAACTGTTGCAGCCTTTCTCCCCGCCCATCTTGTCGAGCGATCTCGGAAAGAGCCGCACCGACTTCCTGAGCAACTGCATCAGGCCCCGCACCAGCACCCATAATGATCCGAGATCCGGGAGTGCCGCGCGGTGCACATCCGCCCCACTGCATGATGGTTGCCATCGGGCTACCCATGCCCCCCACCTCACCATTACTCCGAAGTTGCTCGCCCCAGTGCTTCAGCAGCACTTCCATTGCCTCGATCATCGCCCTACCCCCCGAAAAACCGAACCCGACACAAAAAAACTATTACCCAACACAAACCCAACACAAATAAATCCCTTTAAAATCAATACTCTTATTAACTTTGAGTTGAGTGTGTTGGGTTTGTTGGGTTTTTCTGTCCTCGCATAAGAAAAAAGTCTTACCGTTGTTTTCAGTGCAAATAACGTCACGCATGCGCGCACGCGACGCCAAACCCAACACACCCAACACAACAGCCGGAAACCCGCGCAAATAAAGGACTGAAACTGTGTTGGGTAGCCAAAACCAACCCGACACACACCCGACACACCCAACACACTTTTAGACGTAGTCATGCGGCAGCCGCCTTAATGTGGTCCCAGCTGTCCACATTCCAACCTGCCAGCTTCGCCCTTGCCCGCCAGGCGACGACCATTACACCCAGCTCGGCCGACTTCAGTGATGGGGGCAGGGAAGCATCCTGATCAACCGGAAAGAAGAACGCACCAAACTTGCGATTACTGCCATCGGTCCAAGGTATCGAACGCGTTTTTTCCACTTCGGAGTTGATGAACAGCGAGAACTTCGTCTGACTCATTACGTGTTCCTTGTTGCGCTGACACCACTCCAGGAACAGCGAGTAAAGGTCAGTGGATAGGCATGGTCCCCAGAGCCCCTGACCCAACTCGCTGTATTTCCACAGATGCAGGAATGTCTGCCAACCGGCCCGACTCAAGGCTACCAGGCGTTCACGGGCGTCAGTGGATGGCGGACGCGTACGCTGATTGAAGTCGCCCAAATCAACCGACAACAGCCAGCCATAAAGAGCTGCGACACCACCCTGCTCCAATTCCTGGCCGATGGCTTTCTGGCGCTCCACCGGCAAAGTCTCCAAGGGCCAGACCACCAGCATCCGGCGGTCGCTGTCACTGATCGGCCACGGCATGATCTCGTTACTCAAGAACACCGCGTTCATATGGTTGGATTCCTCCCAGCCATTGATGAACTTGGATTCCATCCGCACCGTTTTTCCCGTCACCAGATGCTTGATTTTGCCCACCTGGTTGTAACGCTGATCGCGGCTGACCACCTCTTCGAACACGGCCCAAAGTTTCCGGCTTTGCCAGGCGTTGAAATTGCTTTCCAACTGGGTCTGTCCGACTGTCGCGGCGTACTGGCCGTACAACTTACCCATGGTATCGGCGAAAAACAGACTCTTACCCGAGCCCTCCATGCTGGAGTGCATCAGCACAGCGGTATCCATCTTCGCGCCCAGGTGCTGCAGCGGAAACGCCAACCAGCGAGTCAACCAGAGCGCTGCATTTTCATCGTGGTTGCATAGAAACGAGATCAGCCACCGTAAGTTGGCACATGCGGCATCATCCCTGAGCGGTTCCAGCGGCAGGCCATCAAAGGTATTGATATAGACCGCTGGATCTTTGGTCATGGTCGGGTCAAACACGATGTGCTCGACATCCACCGTGCGCCGCTCACTGCTGTTCAGCCACAGCGGGTAGGTGTCGCCCAGCGCCATCTTCACCGCGCCCTCGGCAATGCGCCGCTTCTTCTCTCGATCCCAAACGTCCTTGGTCCCATCGATGTACACGTAACGATCGGTCGGCGGCATGCCCAGCGCACCGCCCTTCTTTCCCGCCATGCGTCGGGACTGCTCGATATCGCGGACATGATCATCAGAGATCAACCGTTTTTCCGTATTGTCCAACCACTCCTTGGCCAGCGGCTTGCCCACTCGAGCCTCAAAAGCCGACTTCTTCATCACCCGTGACTGGTCGCAGTCCCACACATGCGTTGTGCCCTCAACCAACGCAAATCGACGCAGCACCTGGTCAATCGTCAGCGCCTCCCCCGCGCCCCCGTCTGGAGCCGTAGCGGCCTCGCTGGGCGCGCTGTCATCGACCTGGCTCGGCTCGCTCGGGTCACAAGATGGGGTGGGGGGAAGATCACGCGGATCCGGGCGCGACGAATACTGCATACCCAGCAACCGCGCCGCGTCCTTCACCGCCCGCGCCTGATCGCCGCCATGCTGCAGCAAACAGAACACTTCGAACGCATCGTTCTGATGCCCGTTCGCGAGTGGATCGGCGCCATGGTGCGAATACACCTTGCCGTCGTCGCTGACCGTCACACCCGGCAGCCCGGTGCTGCTGTGTGGATATAGCCACTTACTGCCACGCTTGATGTAGTCGTGGGCACGCAGCAGCTCTTCAACGTCGTGGCAGAGATTGAACTCATCGATCACCGACGGCTTGCCCGCCGCTGGCGGTGCCCGTTTGATGACCTTGGCCACCGGCTTTTTCGGCTTGGGCGCCCACGGGCACGCAGCCTCGGCATCGCGCTTGAAGATGTCCCAATTGCTCCAGATGGACAGCAACTCCGGAGTCAGCACCGGCAAACCATCACTCACACTCGGCGGCGTGCGCCAGGTGTAAGGTTTACCCGTGCCCGGGTGGATCGATGGTGGCAATACATCCTGCACCAACCCACCGCGCAGCTCGAACACCGTGATGCGCTGGTATTCGTCCGCCTCAGCCCGCGCCTCGGCTTCACCCGCCGCATCACCGGCTTCCTTCGCGGCTTTTGCCTTGGCGGTCAGCGCCTTGTGTATCGATCCGTCAGGATCTTTCTCGTTGGGCCATGCCAGCGCATGACGGCTCAGTTCAAGACCGTCAGGGACGCGGAACATAATGCGAAAGCGCGCCGGGTTGCCCACCACCGTCGGAAACGCCAACGCCATCGCATCAAGATCAATTTCCAGCTGGTCATAGAGAACATGCCGCGTCCACTGCACGTCATCTACGTCCAGAGAACAGATACGGCTGGGGCCCAGCACAACACCAAGATTGTGCTCAGGCTTCTTTGTCCAGAACGCCGCAGCCTTCGCCGAATCGGTGAAATACCCACCCGGCTTGTTCCAACCCATTCCTTTCGGGCCTTTCTGACCAGGCTCAATCGGAACCAGCGCCAAACCAAACGTATCAATGTAAAACTGAGCCCAATCAGCAGTAGGCAATCGGTTGTCGTGATCAGTCATCTGCGCCGCTCCCGCAACCCCTGGCAACTGACACAGGTCTGGCACCCCTGAATCGTCTGCTGTCGAAGCAACGGGATAGGGTCATCGCAGTCTTCGCAGAATTGCGCGCTGACGCGACTTGAAGGGATACGGCGACTGCGCTGAAGAGCAACGTCGAGCAGATATTGAGCCTGGTCATTAGCACGATCGATATCGTCAGCCATCTTTGCGATCCTCCATCGCCTGACGGGCACCCGCCATGATGCCGAGAATTTCGCGGATCACATCAGCTCCGTGCTTCTCCAACGCGAGGACCTCATGAAGCTCCCAGACGTTGTCCCTGGCTGCTTCATGCATGCTCGATACGAACTCTGCAGTCTCACCCAAAACATTACCAACAGCTTTCAGCGCTTCCGAAGTTGCAGGCACTGGAACTGGTTTGTACCAAACCACCCCGGCTGGACGCATCAGAGCGTCCAGCAGCAACGGACTGGCTGTCAGCCGGATAACCTCTTCCAGCTCGTCCGGCGTCAGCCAGCGGCGCTCTTCGTCGAGCTTCAGTTTTTTCTGAAGCGAGTCGTTATCCATGACCATGTCGAAAGCCAGGGCTGTGATGCCACCCCTATAATCACGCCCAGCGCGATAAAGCGCATGGCGCAAAGAAAGGACCGGACCAGCGTCCGGCAAAAGATCTGTGCGACTCATAACCGTAAATACCCCGTTTACGGCCTAGCCATACGAATAGGTACGACCTATCCTACGACCACGACCGATGTGCATGTGCTGTGTATCGTCGTAGCCGGGCTGGGGGATTCTTTGGTGAGAGGCCCCAGCTCGGCACCTTTTTATGCTGCTAGTGGTTTTCGGCGACTGCCAACCGGACGAATCTCAACAGCCCCGAGTCCCCCGTCAGCTTTACTGACCACTCGGATGTCTCGTCCAGAGAGAATCATTTGAGAGACGGCGCTTTGGGTCACGCCGATGACACCAGCCACTTCAAGCTGGCTCTTACCCTTCGCGAACTCACGCAAAGGCGTTCCATATTCAACCGTCATTCGCAATTCCTCGGAATGGATGCAGGGCAGAATATTAGTTCGACTCATAAAATCAAGCAAGAAAAAAACACTAACACTCTTTGTCGAATATAAGTGCTACTTCTAGAATCGACGACATGACGAATAAACCGACCTACATTGCTGAAGAAGCCTCACGGCTCAAAAGCATTTACAGAGCTAGAAAAGCGGAAGACCGAAGCCTGAATCAGGAGAAGGTCGCCGAGGCCTGTGGCTGGTCGGGCCAAAGCGCTGTCAGTCAATACATGACAGGCAAGATCCCCCTGAATCTCCCCGCGTTGTTAAGCCTAAGTCGTGCGTTACGTTTCGCCCCCGAGAGCGTCAGCCCTCGGCTGGCAGAAACGATGATGACGGCAAATAACGCTCCGATGATAAATAGCCCCGGTTTTGGGGACTGGCATCGGAACACCACGGATATGGGACCGGCGGGGAGGCTGTTGCCTGTGATCGGATATGTAAAAGCTGTAGCCTTTTTGAAGGCGGATGAAGGATTTCAAGCGGACGATGCTGAGGAATGGGTAGAAGCAGGCGGACCTGCTGGCCCACGCGCATTTATCCTGCGCGTTGAAGGAAGAAGCATGGAGCCCGATTTCAAGCCTGGCGATAAGGTAGTGATCGACCCAGATATGCCATGGAAGTCTGGCGACTTTGTTGTTGCTAAGCGGACAAGCGATAAGGCGGTCAGCCTTAAACAATTGAGCGAAGAAGGCGGCGAGGCGTACCTGTACGCCACTAATCCTGATTGGCCAGATCGGGTACTGAGGATCACCGAGGAATGGAAGGTTTACGGACGCGCCCGCCGAAAAATTGTAGACCTCTGACAAATATCACCTGAACCCCACCTGAACGGAGCCCGCAAATTGCGGGCTTTTTTGTGCTCGCGGATAAATAAAACAGTAAATATCAGTAACACTATTGACATAATAAACCACTAACACTAATTTTAGTCCCGTATCCCTCTCACCAAAGAGTACGAGACATGCAAACCCCACAGCACAGCAACACCCGCTGCCCGGTGTACCTGCACCTAGCAGCGATCACCAGCCCCACCGCAGTCGAAGCCATTCAACAGCGCACCGAACTGCTAGTCATCATCAATATCCGTCGTCCTGCTATCGCCCTTCCTCTCCGCCCTGTCGCAACTGACGACATCGGACCACGGGGAGGCGACGCAGCATGACGCCTCTTCTTATCGGCCTTGCGGGCCGCGCCCGATCCGGCAAAGACACCGCAGCCCAGCACCTGGTGAACCATCACGGGTTCCAGTCCTACGCCTTTGCCGATCCGCTGCGCGATGGCCTGATGCACATCCTCAACCTGAGCCCGTGTGACTTCGAAGGCGAACAGAAAGAACAGCCGCTCCCGTGGCTGGGCCGCTCCCCTCGCGAACTGATGCAGTCCCTGGGCACCGAGTGGGGCCGCAACAGCGTGCACCCTGAACTGTGGCTGCTACTGGCCGCGCAGAACCTCGATTTACTGGCACGCACCCACGACACCGCACGCGGCTTCGTCGTCAGCGACGTTCGGTTCAACAACGAAGCGGACTTCATCCGTAAGCGCGGCGGCGTAGTACTTCACATGGATCGCGTGGTGGCATCACCCGTAAAACCGCACAGCAGCGAAAACGGAATCCAGATTGCTCTTGGCGACTTGCGGCTGAAAAACGATGGCTCCTTCGATGAATTGTTCACGAATGTCAACGACATCGTGGACACGCTGCACGCCCGTGCAGCAGGCGCCTGAGGACAGCGCCATGAACCGCACCCTGGACGAAACCGCCGCAGTGCTCGGCCTCAAACCCCGGAAATTTCGTGAGCAACTGCGCGCGCTCCGCGTGCTGACGCAAAGCGGCGACCTGGCCAGCCATCACCGTGGCGGCGGCAATCTGTTTTCAGACCCTCGTAGCGTCCAGATCGGGACCACCAACCGTTACAAGCATTACGCCGTGGTGATGGTTACCGAGGCCGGCGTGCAATGGCTGGCCAAGAAGCTGGGCATCACCATCACGCACAAGGACGCCGCATGAAAACCAACTACTTCAATGCCTACACCCAAGCCCTCGGTGCCCTGAGACTGATCCCCATCTACCTGGACAGCCCAGGCGTGGTCAGCCGCGCCACTCTGCTCGGCGCCGCGAGCGAAGCGATTGACCTGCTGGACAGCATGCCTTGCCGCACAGTGGAACTGGCCGAGGTCTTTCGCTGTGTCAACAACGTAATTCAAGAAGGCCAAATAGCCTATGTCACTCCGACCAACTCGCCCGAGTATCCATTCGGCGCAGTTGTCGCTGATGCAAAAGGCAATGTCTGCGCCGCCGGAATGGGCAAAAACAAAGAAAGCCTCGCCGAACTGATCCGCCTCAAGTTGGTGCCCCCTGCGGAGGGGTTCGGGGAGGTCGCTGCATGAGCAATACCCTCGACCAGCTTCGCAAGCAGTTCGCCACACCCTGCCCGTCTCTGACGGCAGTGCGGGAACAGTACTTCTCGCACATCCGCACGGACCGCTACCTGCTGAGTGAGATCAAGGCTGGCCGCATTGCTTTGGTCGTGACACACCTGCACAGGTCAGTCCGGACTAAACCAGTGGTGTACCTGCACAACCTGGCCGCCTTCCTCGACGCCCAAGCGGCGCAGGAAGCAGCCTGATTCAACGGTGCCCCTGCCGTCCAGGGGCAGACAACATCCACTCAATGAGGCACAGCACATGAGCAAAGCTCGCCCCTTCATCGACACGTTACGGGACATTGAGGCCGGAGGCTTACTTGATGAACTCAGCGAAACCCAACACAGCCTCGTCGACGCCATCCGCCAGACCGGCAAGGGCGGTGAACTGACCATCAAGCTCACCTACAAGCCAGACGGCAGTGGCCAGATGACCATCAAGGCCGACGTCAAAGCGAAGGAACCGATCCTGTCCCGCGGCACATCGCTGTTCTTCCTAACCCCCGAGGGCAACTTGACCCGCCGCGACCCACGGCAACAGGACCTGCCGTTGCGCACAGTCAGCGAAGACCCGGTACCGGAAAAACTGCGCCACGTCAGCCCGTAACGCCTGCTTCGAAAACCTCTCACCACAGCATCATCCACTGGAGCACATCCAATGCAACAAGCCATTCAACAACTGGTCACCCTCGCACAGGCGATCGGCAAACCGATTGATCATCAAGGGCTGGCAGCACCCATTTCCTTGCTTCCTGACGGCGTGGGTGTCCACTCCCTTGAGCACCTGCTGCCGAACCCTACCCGCACGCGCCAGAAACTCACCGTGCTTGATGCCGAGTCCTTCATTGCATACGTGAACCGCTTCGCCGATGACGCGACCACAGTATTCTGCAACGGCCCTGAAGGCCGAACCTTCTTGGCAGTCATCGACTACCACCAGCCAGCCGCCCCTGCCTGGCGCGACCACGTGGCCACGTACCGCTGCCCGACCAGCATTGAGTGGGGCCGCTGGAAAGAGAACGACCGCAAGCGCATGGATCAAGCAACGTTCGCCGAGTTCATCGAAGAGAACGTCAGGGACATCACCCAGCGCGCAAACGAAGCAAACGACCCCAGCCCTGCCGATATGCTGGAAATCAGCCGCACCCTGGAAGCCAAGAAAAACATCACCTTCCGCCAAGGCACCCGCCTCGACAACGGCCAAGTTCAACTGACCTACAACGAAGAAATCGACGGACGTGCCGGCGAAGCAGGCCAACTGCGCATCCCTGAACAATTCTTCATCGCCGTGAAACCGTTCCTCGGTGGTGACGCTTTCTGCGTCCCTGCCCGCTTCCGCTACCGCATTCTGGAAGGCCGCCTGCAAATGTGGTTCGAACTGGTACGCCCGGACAAAGTGCTTGAAGAGGCCTACAACGCCGTTCGCCAGAAGATCCAGAGCGCAATCGGCGAAGTACCGCTGTACGAAGCCACCCTGTAACTAATCCCCAAGTAACACCCCGCCGCCAGCCTCTCACCAAAAATCCTGACGGCGGGCTTTACCGAGGTACACAGCACATGACAGCAATTCAGATTTGCGCACTGATCGTTCTGATCGTACTTGTTGGCCTTACCTATTGGGCAGGCTATCGCGGCGGCCTGAACGATGGCCGCATCGAAGGTATCGACGAAGGCAAGGCCATTCAGCAATCAGATAGCTCAGGGACGATCCAGGACCTTAAGCGATTGCTTGATCAGGCGCAGGACCACCATAAGCAACTGCACTCCCACTATGAGCACGCATTGACCGCCTCAAAACTAGGGGAACCAGAACGCCAGACTCTGCTGGCCATCGCCGAACAACTGAGAATTGCGGCAGAGACATTCAGCGCATTCCGCACAGGCAAAAAACTCGAACGCGATTCACTCGCCCTCCGCGATCAAGCGCTCGAAATGGCCGCCCTCCTGAAGCAAGTAGCACCGGAGGCCGCATGACAGTCCTTCGCCGAACAGTCCGAATACGCAGCGGGCAAATGCCGCCTCTCGATTTACAAACCATCTGCGACCAATGCAACAAATCGCGAGCACATGGTAACCACCGAAAATGCAGCAAGCAGCGCCAGGCCGACGGCATTGAGCGGCGTGCCAAGGAGATCAACCCATGAACACCGCCTTTATCTTGATGGCCCAATACAGCGGTCGGGCAATTATCCCTCTGGACCAGGTGTGCAAGGACTACTTCACACACCTGACCACCGAGATGTTTCAGCGCAAAGTCATGGCCGGCCAAATTAAAATCCCTATCACCCGCCTAGAGCCAAGCCAGAAAAGCGCCAAGGGCATCCACATCACTGACTTGGCAGCCTACCTAGACCTGCAACGCGCAGCAGCAGTGAAGGAATGCAATCAGCTCAACGGGTTCCGCCGAGCTAGTTAACTTACTGCTTGCCCCAGGCGCCCAGCTTCACAGGCGCCTGAATGATCCTCTCTAACCACGGCCATTCGGCATAGTGGTCACCTCGCCCGCGCAGATGGGTGTATCTACGCAATGAATTCCAATCCCGATGCCCGGAAACACTGGCCACTCGAGGGATATCCCAGTCCATCTCAAATAACCGACTCACGCCGTCGTGCCGCAGATCGTGGAAGTGCAGATCTTCAATCATCAGAAACTTGCACGCCTTTGCCCAGGCAGTGGCGATCGATGACGAGTTGTAGGGGAAGATCTCTGCACGCTCCTTTGGCATGCTCCTCAGAATGCGCCAAGCTTCATCCGGTAGGTGACACCAAACATCGTTGCCAATCTTCTGGCCTGGGTTCTTCATATCCCGCACCATCACCCGCTGACGCTCTTCATCGACGTCCTCCCAAAGCATTCGGCCGATCTCGTCTTGCCTACGCGTGGAGAACAACGCGAAGCCGGTTACTTTGAGCATGTTGATCGAACTAGGGCGACGTTGCTGAATACCTACAAAGTGCTCCAGCACCTTATCCAGCTCGTCCTTGGTCGGCCGCCGATCCCGCTCGCGGCTTTTCATGTTGTAACCTAGCTTTCTCAACACCTTTCGAGCATCTGCCATCGCGTGGATATCGACCTCATAACCCCAAGCTGGCCGTGCAATCGATAGGACAGCCCCAAGGTGCGCCAGATCGTTGCCGGCCGTCTGCGGCTGGACACCGCCGCCCTCTTTGCTCATACGCCATAGTGCAAAATCTACCAATCGCTGACTGTTGATGGCGGAATCAACGGTCTGGCCAAACTCCGTCGCCGCGATAGCATTTAGAGTGGCTTCCTTGGTTTTACCCAACGGCCGGACTTTCTCCATTTCATCCAGGTACTGCTTGATCATGTCCTGTACGGTGACGCCCTTGCGGTTCGCCCGCTCAATCGCACCCGGCTGATCTAGCTCTGCCTCACGTCGCCGCACCCACGCTTGTGCCGCCTGTTTCCGGGCGAAGGTCTGGCTCTCTTGGTAGACTTGCGCTCCATCGCGAAACAGGCGTATCTGTGCCGTGTAACTGACTGAGCCATCGGTGCGTTTTCGTGCTCTGATCGTTGCCATAGTCGACTGGTACAATTCCGAAAGTGATTGGTACATTGTACCAGCGCCATCGAAAAAACGCCTGAAAACGCCTAAAAACACGCTATAAATACGTTGAGCCAAATGGTACCAAACACCCACTCCAGCCCAGTAAACTCAAGCCCTGCGCTATCTCGGCGGTTTTCCGTTGCGCCTATGATGGACTGGACAGACCGCCATTGCCGTTTCTTCCTGCGCCTGCTCTCCAAGCACGCGCTCCTCTACACAGAAATGGTCACCACCGGCGCGCTGCTCAACGGCGATCACGAACGCTTCCTGCGTCACAACGAAGCCGAACACCCGCTGGCCTTGCAGCTGGGCGGTAGTGTCCCAGCCGATCTGGCCGCCTGCGCGCGCATGGCGCAGGAGCACGGTTACGACGAGGTAAACCTCAACGTCGGCTGTCCGAGTGATCGGGTGCAGAACAATATGATTGGTGCGTGCCTGATGGCGCATCCGGTGTTGGTGGCGGAGTGTGTGAAGGCGATGCGCGATGCGGTGTCGATTCCGGTGACGGTGAAGCATCGGATCGGGATCAATGGGCGGGACAGTTACGCTGAGCTGTGTGATTTCGTCGGGACGGTTCGGGATGCCGGCTGCACCAGTTTTACCGTGCATGCGCGGATCGCGATTCTGGAGGGGTTGTCGCCGAAGGAGAATCGGGACATTCCACCATTGCGCTATGACGTAGCGGTGCAGTTGAAGGCGGACTTTCCGGAGCTGGAGATTATTCTCAACGGCGGGATCAAGACGCTGGAGGCCTGTCACGAGCATTTGCAGACCTTTGACGGCGTGATGCTGGGCCGTGAGGCGTATCACAATCCTTATGTGATGGCTGAGGTCGATCAGCAACTATTCGGCAGCACGGCACCGGTGATTTCGCGGGCCGAGGCGTTGGCGCAATTGCGGCCTTATATCGCTGCGCACCTGGATGCGGGCGGTTCGATGCACCATATCACTCGGCATGTGTTGGGCTTGGGCACCGGGTTTCCGGGGGCGCGCAAGTTTCGGCAGTTGTTGTCGGTGGATATTCACAAGGCTAAAGAGCCTTTGGCGTTGCTAGATCAGGCGGCGGAGTTGCTGGAGGGGCGTTAGAGTTCAAGTGGGTCGATACTGTCGCGAAAAGGGGCGGACTTTCATTTCTACTCGAAGAAATCAAAGCAGCCCCTTTTTTCATGGCGAATTTTTGAAATACGGATAGCGGAAAAACTCACCATGATGGCAATCTGACGCTTTATCGCGCAATACTTACGCATCGTGCAACACTATTCCCTTATGTTATGGATGATTAAGGACGAGTTATCGCTATGCAAGGACCGCATCCGCTTATCCAGGAACTTCACACCTTTGTCGAAGCTGAACGCGACGCCAATGCGTTGCAACTTCAGCAAACATGGCTGCTCCCGCTGGAGCAAAAGCTGACGAAGGGCTTGACGCAAGGCTTCACTCGACTTGAAAAAGCCGGGGAAGCAACACAACTGTGGGCTTATCTCGACGAAGGTGATTCGCGGTTTCGTGAAGGCGACATGCTGCGTCTGCATTTGGGCCATGCGATCGGTGAAGTACTTTGCGCAAGAATGAAGTTCGAACGCGAAGAAGATGGCCGCTGGCTGCTGAGTCAAAAACTGGCGTCCACCATCTGGGATCAGTACCAGGATGGTGCTTGCTATGCCGACCCCGACGGTATGGATCTGACGCACTATTACGTGAAGGCACTGGAGGATATCGCCGCAAGCATCCAGGGCGATAACGTGATTGTTCCGTTGCTAGGCGACTCACCAGACATCACGTTCAACGAGGCCGACCTGGATCACGCTGAGAAGTTTGCTTTGGATGAAGGTTGTAATGAACGTCAGGCGCAGGCCGTTGGACTTGCGTTGGGAGCAGAACAAGTCGCCTGTATTCAGGGGCCTCCGGGAACTGGAAAGACCCGCGCGCTGGCGTTGATTGCGCAGCTTTTGGTGGCCCGGGGTGAGCGCGTATTCGTAACATCCCATACACATATGGCCATCAACAATGCACTCAGCAAAATTGCCGGGCGCAATGTGCCCACTGTCAAAGTTGGTGGCCGCCCCGAAGACCTCGACAAGGCAGTGGACTGGGTACAAGACCCCGCCAACTGGAAGCGTTGGCCCAAGGACGGTAGTGGTTATGTTATTGGGGCAACACCGTTTGCTACGTGCAGTCGCCTGGAAAACTACACGTTCGACACCGTAATCTTCGACGAGGCCAGCCAGATCACGCTGCCCTTGGCCTTGATGGCTATGCGCAAAGCCAAACGGTTTATCTTTATCGGTGACCAGAAACAATTGCCTCCGGTCATGTTGTCGCGATCCATTCTCTCGGGTGAATCAATGTCGATTTTCGGGCGATTGACCTCCCAGGATGCTGATCACACGGTCATGCTCGAAGACACTTACCGAATGAACCAATGGCTGACCGAGTGGCCAAGCAAGGCCTATTACGGCAATCGGTTACGTGCGGCTGGCAGCAATAAACTTCGACGTTTTCAACGCTCTGATCTGAATGGTCCACTGGCACAGGTGTTCGATCCAGAAGCTTGCGCAGTGTTCATTCCAACTGCTGACTCTGGCGCAAAAAACCGCAATTTCCGAGACGCCGAGCGAGTCGTGCAGTTGTGCCAGACCGCAAAGGCACTGGGCTTGCCGTTACATGAAATCGGCATTGTGTCGCCCTATCGGGCCCAAGGACGCGCAATCAGAAATCTACTGATCAAGTGCTTTGGTCGGGACGCGGCCAAGCTGGTGGTTGCCGATACGGTGGAGCGCATGCAAGGGCAAGAGCGTGAACTGATCATTCTCTCTATGGCCAGCGGAGACGAGGTGTTTATCGGCGCCGTAGCGGAGTTTTTCTTTCAGCCTGAACGTCTGAATGTCTCTATTACCCGCGCCATGACCAAACTCATCATCATCGGGCCAGAGCTGGCACAGGGTATCGTTTGCAGTAACGACACCACTCAACAGTGGGCGGAACAGTATCGCCATTTGATCAGCCAGTGTCGAAAAGTGGTATTTGACGTATGACGATATTTATCCCGGAGTGGAACCGCAGTACCGGTGCACATGTACAGATCAAGCGCCTATTCAGGAAGCTCGACGATGATTATGTGGTACGCAAATGCATTACTGATCAGCCCAAGTCTCCTGACTTTTTCCTGCAACAGGCCGAACATCGATGGCTGGCCCTGATGCTCTGTGAAATACCTTTTGAGGCACTGGACCCGGGCCAGCTGTTTGGGGCCAGCCAGCAACAGAATTTCATAAACCTGCTCTTGTCCCTAAACGCTATTGACGATTCCGAGCGCCTTGGCGAGCAAAACATGGGCAAACTGGTGGTGATGTGGAATTGCGATTCCGATCAGTCAAAATCGCTGTGGACGCATTATGGCGCTCAACGCGGGATACGTCTGATGTCGAAAAAAACCTTTTTGGAAAGTGGACTCGAGGTGCTGCCCAAACTGCTCACTCCACTTAGCCACGAAGCGAGTCAGAATGTGCTGGGGTATTACTTTCCGGAAGCTGAAATACCAGGCATCTGCACCACTCGACGGCATTTTGCTCGAGACAACTCAGTAAAAACCCCGCGCTATTTCCTGGATACGCAGCAAGAGTGGGCCAGTAAACTCGATTTGGAGTTACCTGAAGAACAAACGGAAACGACCAGCGACTTTTCGGTGCGCCTGGTAAACGGTGTCGCTGGCAGTGGCAAGACGCTGATTGCGGCGAATCGTGCACTGATTCTGGCGAAGCGGTTTCCAGGACAACAGGTGCTGATGCTGATCCACAATGTGCCCGTGGTTAAAGACCTCAAACATCGCCTGGAACGGGCCCATGGAAAGCTCCCCAACAACCTGACAATAGTTACTGCACTGGCATGGATACGCCAGCAGTGGGTGAATGTATTCGAACGCACCCCCCTGATGCCCAAGAGCAAAAATAAGGTACCAGGGCTCATTAAGCATTACCGCAAGGATTACCCAGAGCTCAAGCCCAGCGATGATCAACTGTTGGACGAGTTCGACTTTATTAATGAAAACCTGATTGAATCCGAGGACAGCTACCTCGCGGTCGAGCGTGCGGGTCAGGGTTTTGCTTTACGTAAAGAGGAACGGGTTCAGGTGTGGTCGTTATTTAATCGTGTTATCACCGGACTTGGAAAAGAGCAGCTTCGCTTGTGGAGTTCGCTGTCTCGCGACCTGTGCCTGAAAAACCAATGGGACAAACTCGACACATATCATCATATTCTGGTGGATGAAGCCCAATTCTTCGCCCCCACCTGGTTCCAGTTGATCAAGCGCACACTCGAGAAATCCGAAGGGAGCCTGTTTCTATGCGCAGACCCCAACCAGGGCTTTTTGAAGAGTCGATTGAGCTGGAAACGCGTGGGTCTGGATGTCGCCGGCAAAACCAAAAAGCTACGCAAGTCATATCGAACCACACAGGCAATTTTGCGAGCAGCCAATCAGGTATTGGCTGAATTCACACAGACAGACCCCGATGATTTCCTGCAACCGGACTTCGAAGGGATGGAAGCGGGTATCGCCCCGTTACTGGTGCCCTCCCCGTCACCGCAAGACTCGATCGAACAAGCCTGCAATGAAATAGCCGCGCATTTGGACTCTCATGCGATTGCGTTATCCAACATGCTCGTCATTCACGGTCAAAGCATCGACAAGAAGCTGCTGATGGGTGCGTTGCAGGAGCGGTTTGGCGCACCTAAAGTCTGGGATTTGAACGGTAAAGACGCCGCGCGGGATCTTCTCGACAATTTGCGTGTTTCCAGCGTCGACACTGCAACTGGACTGGAAGCCAGCGTGGTGTTTCTGCTGGGGTTTGAGAAGCTGCTCAGAGATACCGTACAGACTGAGTCGATTTCCGCCGACGATCTTGAACAGAACGCACGCAAACTTTATATGGCCATGACGCGTGCCGGGCAACGGCTGGTTCTGATCTCATCAACCCCTTTACCGACGCGCATTGCGCAGCTATTCGTGGTCGCCAACTGCAAATGACTCACGCTGGCCGTCAGGTTGTTTGAACCTGTAAGCCATTTCAGCATCGTATTTAATGGATAGCGCCGGGCCTTTCAAACGCCTGTTCTCAGGTTGTTGCCGCCCAGGCCGTTGTTACGCATTTGCGCCCTTGAGTGGCTGTCAGCGCTCGGGTAATGTCAACAGACCCACAGGATAGAGCACGCTCATGACTTCCAAGCTGGAACAACTCAAACAAATCACCACCGTGGTGGCCGATACCGGCGACTTCGAGGCAATCGCTCGCGTTAAACCGGTGGATGCCACCACCAACCCTTCCCTGCTGCTTAAAGCGGCGGCCATTCCTGCCTACGCCGATTTGCTGAACGCCTGTGTCAGCGACTGCAAAGGCGACGTCGGCCTGGCCAGCGACCGTTTTGGGGTCGCGGTCGGTCAAGAGATTCTGAAAGTGATTCCGGGGCGTATTTCCACTGAAGTGGATGCGCGCCTGTCGTTCGACACTGACGCCGTATTGAAGCGCGCGCACCGTCTGATCGAGCTGTACGAAAAGGCCGGCATTGGCCGCGACCGTGTGCTGATCAAGATCGCGTCCACCTGGGAAGGCATCCGCGCTGCCGAGAAGCTGGAACGCGAAGGTATTCAGACCAACCTGACGCTGCTGTTTTCCTTCGCCCAGGCGGTTGCCTGTGCCGAGGCCGGGGTGTTCCTGATTTCGCCGTTCGTAGGCCGCATCTACGACTGGTACAAGAAGGCCAACGGCAACGACTACACCGGTGCCGATGATCCGGGCGTGCAGTCGGTGACGCGCATCTACAACTATTACAAGGCCAATGACTACAAGACTGTGGTCATGGGTGCGAGCTTCCGTAATCTGAATCAGATTGAGCAACTGGCCGGCTGTGATCGCCTGACCATCAGCCCGGACCTGATCGAGAAACTGGCGGCCGACACCGGCAAGCTGGAACGCAAACTGGCGCCAGGCCACGCTGGCGAAGCCCGTCAGAGCCTGACCGAAGCGCAGTTCCGCTGGGCGTCGAACGAGGACGCCATGGCGACCGAGAAACTGGCTGAAGGTATTCGTCAGTTCGCTCGCGACCAGGAAAAGCTTGAGGCGCTGCTGCAAGCCAAGCTGTGATTTGATCTGATTTGATCTGATCCAGGCAAGCGCAAAAAGGGCGAACCTTCACAGGTTCGCCCTTTTTTATGCGGTTTGGCCGCGGGAATTGTATGAGCTTCGCGCCAGAGCAACGGGTGGCAGGCCTGGCCCCATCGCGAGCAAGCTCGCTCCCACAGGGGATTTGTGGCGTGACCGAGGTAGCGTGATCGACACAAAACTAGTGTGGGAGCGAGCCTGCTCGCGATGGGGCCGGTGAAGAAGGCGCAGATTCAGCGGATCAGTGACGCTCCAGGGCGTTCACCAAGTCATGGAATGCTTCGCGGTTGGAGTCGTTCAGGCCCATGAGGATCTTGTGCGCTTCCAGCACCTTGATCCGCACCACTTCTTCGGACTGATCCTGGTCAGGCAGATCGGTCAGGCATTCCGGGCACGGAATCGGGCGGTCAACGATGTTGAACACCTGCTCGAAGCCCATGGACTCCAGCAACCGCGTGATGTCTTCGTGGGTGGTGACGACGGTCGGCAGCAGGCCGACCTTTTGCCGCGACATGATCGACAGCTTGGCCAACAGGCCCAGCGTGGTGCTGTCGATGCTGCGGGTTTCGGTCAGATCAATCACGATCGCGTTGAAATTCAACGCGCTGAAGATCCGCTCAATAGTCGCATCCAACGCCGAACACAGGGTCAGGCGAACTTCACCGACGAACTTCAGGACGAAGGTGCCGTCCTGCTCGGCGAACTGGATTCTACCGGTACTCATTAAAGATTCCTGCTCAACACCAACAGGGCGATATCATCCGGCATCTCCCCTAGCGTGGCCAATCCAAAAACCTGCCGCAAGCCATCCAGGCTGCCGCCCGCCGTTCTTACCCGTTCAGGTAAGGCAGCCTCTTTCTCTTTGAGTGTAGGTTCTGGCAAAAGGTCCAGAATGCCATCGGACATCAGCGTCAGGCTGAATACCGGCGGCAGCTCGATAACGTGGTCTTCGTAGGTGGCTTCATTGAACAAGCCCACCGGCAAGCCGCGCCCTTCGAGATAACTCACACTGTCTGGCGTGTACAACACTGGCAACGGCAGGTGTCCGCCGATGCTATAGGTCAACAAACCCGTCTCCTCGTCGATGACTCCACCGACCATCGTGACATGTTTGCCCAGCTTACAGCTGATCAGCCCTCGGTTGATATGACCAAGGACCTCTGAAGGGGTGAATTCCGGCAATGTGCCGTTGCGCTTGGATTCGAACAGCAAGCGCGTGGTCATGAATTTCAGCAGCACGGTCACGAATGCCGATGAAGCGCCATGGCCTGAAACGTCCGCCAGGTAGAACGCCACCCGGCGCTCGTCGACCCGAAAGTAGTCAACGAAGTCGCCCGACAGGTACAGAGACGGGATGATCTGGTGCGCGAACTTAAACTCGTCGATCGTCCAGGGACTGACCGGCAGCATGTTCATCTGCACCTGACGTCCGGCGTTCTGGTCTTCCTGCAACAGGTTCAGGCTGGCTTCGAGTTCGCGGTTGGCGGTTTCGAGTTTTACCCGATAGCGCTGGTTTTCCAGCAGCAGACGCGCACGATCCAGGGCCCGGCGCACGGAGTGCTCGAGCACGGCCAGATCTTCCAGCGGTTTGATCAGGTAGTCCGCGGCGCCCAGGCGCAAGGCCTCGACGGCGTCGTTCATCACGCCGGCACCCGACACCACGATCACCGGCGTTTGCGGTGAAAGGTCAGTGATTTGACGAATGAGTTCGAGCCCGCCCATCTGCGGCATGCGCAGATCGCAGATCACCAGGTCGGGTTGGCTTTTCTTGAATACCTGAAGCCCCTGCTGGCCATTACTGGCCTGAAGGACGCTGAACCCACTGTCTTCCAAATAGGCCGCGAGACTCGCGCGTACTACTTCGTCGTCATCGATTATCAGCAGCGTGGCACTGGTTTTTTGCATGTGGGCAAACGGCGCCAGAATTAGGTTGGCGTAGCTGGCAGGGCATTCGGCCCGGCACACACTACTGGATTCGCTTTCTAGCCTCTCTGTCGCACCGCTTTCGAGCATTTGCCCTACAAGCGTGTTCATCAGAGGTGCCCTTCTAAGGCGCAGACGGTACTCCCATCCGCGAGGCGTTTCAAGCTCACGCCGATGGTCATCAGGCGTCTTTACATCGCAAATCACCGGGAGTTATAAGAACAGTCAAAACCGCAACACAATGGAAGGATCGAGCCCATGAGCCAAAGCGATCGTGACTACAGTGAAAAGCGCGACTACATCCGCATGCGGGTCGATGCGGATGTCACATTGATTCACGCTGGCGATTTGATTCCAGCCGTCTGTATCGACCTTTCCAGCAGCGGTATGCAGGTTCGGGCTGCCCGTTCGTTCCAGGTGGGCGACAAGCTGAACGTACGCATCGATTCCGAGCACGCGGCGCTCAAGGGCCTGGAAGCCGAGACCGAAGTGGTCTGGGTGACTCAACAGGACGCTGGCGGTCAGAAACTTGGGCTTACAATCCTGAAAATAAATTGAGCACGAACTCAAACAAAGAAGGCGGCCAAATGGCCGCCTTCTTGTTGTTGCGCGGGTGACGATTTAAAAATCGTCTTCCACCTTGCCGTCTTTGACCTTGAATTCGCGGTTCTGCAGGTAAGCGTTGCGAATGAAGATGTATTTGTCGCCGGTGATCAGCTTCTCGCTCGACAACAGGCTGGCACGGGTGTCGATCACGCTCATACCAAGCGCCATGTTGCGCGCCGGAATGTCGTTCATGTAGCGGTAGGGTTTGGCGTAGCTATCGACGTATATGGACGGCGCATCACGCACCGTGCTCGGGCCGAAGAACGGCAGCATCACGTAAGGACCGCTAGGCACGCCCCAATGGCCAAGGGTCTGGCCAAAGTCTTCGTCGTTGCGTTGCAGGCCCATTTTGGTGCCCACATCGAAGAACCCGGCCAGGCCGATGGTGGTGTTCATCAGCACGCGAGCCGTATCGACGCCAGCGGCGCGCGGCTTGGCCTGCAAGATGTCGTTGGCCAGGTTGCCGACGTCACCGATGTTGCGGAACATGTTGTGAATGCCGTCCGAGAGAAACGTCGGCGTAATGAACTGATAGCCCTGCGCAATCGGCTTCAAGGCATAGGTGTCCAGTACATCGTTGAACTTGTAGATCGGACGGTTAATGCTTTCCCAAGGGTCATCTTCCGACGCCGCCTGGGCAGCGAACGGAACCAGCAACACACTGGCACACATACATAGTCGAACTAGACAATTGCTCCAGCGCATAGCAAAAAACTCCTTGGACCGTACTGGCGCGGGCCTCAATACCCGGGCGATAAGCGCGCTAGTATAAGACGGATAAGTATTTTTAGGCAGCCACCCAGGAAACACCCTACGGCGAACCGGCCTTGGTGCGGCCGATTCATCCTGATGTCACTCAACTGTCATGGGGCCTCCCTAATCTCTGAGATTATTTCAGGGACGTTGAAATGCCCCATGCTCAAGCCCTTCCCCACAGCATTCCCAACCCGACCGCCGTGCTCTTCGGCCTCAGCGGCTGCCTGGTGGATTTCGGCGCCCGCAGCCGCCAGAACAATAACGACATCGCTGAACGAGCGCACCTGACACCGGGCGCCCTGGAAGCGCTGAACCGTCTGCAACTTCAAGGTATTCCGTGTGCCTGGCTCGACGAGTTACCGCACGCGCAAAGTCTCGCGCTGGCCACTTCTCTGCCAGACTGGATCACCGCCAGCCCGCACACGCTGAACATGGGGCAATGGCCGTCCCCCGATGCGTGCTGGCAAGCATTGATGGCGCTGAACATTGATCGCCTGGACGGTTGCGTGCTGGTCAGCGGCGAACCGCGCTTGCTGCAATCAGGTCTCAACGCCGGGCTCTGGACCATCGGCCTGGCGTCCTGCGGCTCGCTCTGCGGGATGACGCCCATTGAGTGGCAAGCCTTGAGTCAGCAGGAACGCGAACTCAAACGCGGTAAGGCGACCGTGCAATTGTTCGGCCTTGGCGTGCACTCGGTGATCGATCATCTGGGTGAACTCGACACCTGCCTATCAGACATCGGCCTACGCCGACGCAAGGGTGAAAAGCCTTGATCGGCCGTTCTTGATCAAGATCATGCACTTCGCTCGCCAGTGGATTAATCTAAAGGCCAGATGCAGACCTTTGGCCCATCGCTGCGGTCTATGCCAGTGCCTATCGATAAAAGGAAGAACGCCATGCCTGCCCGCGAACTGCAAGAACAGCTCAACGCCCTGCGCGAGCAACTGGAGCAGAACCCGCCGCTCTCCGAAGCCGAGCGCGATGATCTGCATAAGTTGATGGAGCAGATTGAGGCTGAGATAAAACTGGAAACTGCGACTCAGGACACGAGCCTGGCCGACGGTGTGAACCTGGCCGTAGAGCGCTTTGAAGTGGAACACCCAGCGTTGGCCGCGACCTTGCGCAACATCGTGCAGACCCTGGGCAACATCGGGATCTGACCCCCTCGAATGCAAAAAAGCCCCGCTAGCGATAGCGGGGCTTTTTAGTTTTTGGCAGTTGAGTGATTGGCTGGCGGGTAGATTGCCAAGATCGCAGCCTTCGGCAGCTCCTACGCAAGACGCATTTTCCCGTAGGAGCTGCCGAAGGCTGCGATCTTTTGATCTTCTTCTTACTGACGGACCAAACGGTGGTTCGGCAATTGCACTTCTTCAGTGCTGCGATACGGGTTGATGTCCAGCCCGCCGCGACGCACATAACGCGCATACACGGTCAGTTTTTCCGGTTTCAGCAAGCGTTGCAGGTCGAGGAAGATCCGTTCTACGCACTGCTCGTGGAAGTCCGAATGCTGGCGGAAGCTCACCAGATAGGCCAGCAGACTCGCGTGATCCAGCGCAGCGCCACGGTACTCGACCGCGACACTGCCCCAGTCCGGCTGGCTGGTGACCGGGCAATTGGATTTGAGCAGATGGCTGTGCACGCTCTCTTCAAGGATGCGCGAATCGTCACAACGCAGCAGTTCCGGGCGCGGATGCTCATAGTTGCTGACGCTGATATCCAGATCATCGATGCACACGCCCGGCAGCGCTACAACGCCTTCAGCCTCGACCTCGCTCAAACTGCGAATACGCACGCCCACCGGCTTGCCCGCAGCAGCCGACAAATCGCTCACCAGCGTGGCTTCAAGGCTTTGGGTATCGGCGAACGGCGTCTGGTTCAGCGAGTTCAGGTACAACTTGAACGATTTGGACTCGATGATGTTCGGCGAGTCCGCCGGGATGCTGAATTCACCGATGGCCACCACCGGCTTACCCGATGGCAACAGCCAGGACAGTTCGAAGCAGTTCCAGAAATCCACGCCCTTGTACGGCAGGGTTTCCGCCGTCAGGCCCAGCTCGGCCCATTTCGCGGTGCGCGGGATCGGGAACAGCAAGGACGGCGTGTACGTGGCGATGTATTCGCTGGATTTGCCCAGCGGCGAATGTTCGGCTGCGGGATGCATGGCGGAAACCTGACTGAATAATCAGCGGATTCTATCAGCCTTTGCTCCCGCCTTTGAGTGCTTACTGACTGACAGTCAATTTGCCGACCATGCCCGCCTGATAGTGGCCGGGGATGTTGCAGGCGAATTCCAGGTTGCCGGCCTTCTTGAAGGTCCAGGTCAACTCGGCGGTTTTGCCCGGTTCAATCAGCACGCTGTTCGGATCATCGTGCTTCATGCTTGCGCCGTGATCCATACCTGGCATCGAGTTGTGATCCATGCCCGCCATCGAGCCGTGATCCATGGAAGCGCTTTTCATCGTGGTCGGGGTGAGCATGCCGCTCTGCTGCATTTTCAGCATTTCCTGTTGATGCGCAGCATGCATCGCCGCATCGCCCAGGTTGAACTCGTGCAGTAACTGACCTTTATTGATCAGCACAAAACGCACCGTCTCACCGGCTTTGATGTCCAGCGTCTTAGGCGTGAACGACATATCGCTCATCACGATTTCGACGCTGCGCGTAGCCTTCGCCGCCGGGGCCGGTGTGCCGAAGTCGTAGGTCTGTGCCGGCGACGCCCACACAGGAAAGCTCAACGCCAACAAACAGCCTGCCAATACCAATCGATGACGCAAAAACATGATCACACTCCAACAAGATAAGGTTCAGCCTGTGGGAAACTCTACCGTTGTGCCGCTGCCAGCCAGCTGACGGCCAGATTACAACTTTGTAAGGTTGCGCTGCATGAGCGCCTGCCACGGTATAACGCACCTGTTCCATTGACCTCGAGCTGCCCATGAAATTGCTGATCGTCGAAGACCAACCGAAAACCGGCCATTACTTGCGCCAAGGCCTGACCGAGGCCGGTTTCAACGTCGAACTGGTGGCCGACGGCAACACCGGCCAACATCTGGCGCTGACCGGCGATTACGCCTTGCTGATTCTCGACGTGATGCTCCCCGGCCGTGACGGCTGGCAGATTCTGCAAGCGGTACGTAACGCCGGCCTGGACATCCCGGTGCTGTTTCTCACCGCCCGCGATGCCGTGGAAGATCGGGTTCATGGCCTGGAACTGGGCGCCGACGATTACCTGGTCAAGCCTTTCGCCTTTTCCGAATTGCTGGCCCGCGTGCGCAGCCTGTTACGTCGCGGCAGCGCGACGCCGCAGGAAACCAGTCTGCAACTGGCCGACTTGCGGCTGGACCTGATTCGCCGCCGGGTCGAGCGCAGCGGCCAGCGCATCGACCTGACCGCGAAGGAATTCGCCCTGCTGGAACTGCTCTTGCGCCGCCAGGGCGAAGTGCTGCCCAAATCGCTGATCGCTTCTCAGGTCTGGGACATGAATTTCGACAGTGACACCAATGTCATTGAAGTAGCGATCCGCCGGCTACGCCTGAAAATCGACGACGACTTCCCGAACAAGTTGATTCATACCGTACGCGGCATGGGTTATGTGCTTGAAGAGCGTCCCGCCTGATGCGCCGTCTATCCCTGAGCGGTCGTCTGGCCTTGCTGTTTGCCGCCTGCACGGCGGTGGTTTCGTTGTTTGCCGGCGTACTATTCAGCCGCGCCAGCGAGACGCACTTCATTGAACTCGACCAGCAATTGCTCGACGGCAAGCTGATCGCCCTACGCAGTGTCTTGGCCGGCGCCGACGACCCGCGGTTGTTCGGCGAACGAAAAGCCCGATTGCAGGATGAAATGAGCCATCAGCCGGACCTGGCATTGCGGGTGCGTGGCGCCAATGGTCGCGTATGGTTTGACAGTGCAGCGAACCTCCCCGACGACTTGCCAAGCCAGTCCGGCATTCACCGCCTGCAAAATGCCGGCACGGCGTATCGGGTCTACAGCGCCGCACTGGAGCCGGGCAAGGCCGATTCCGCGCAGCTGATTCTGATGCTCGACATCACTCACCATCAGCACTTTTTACAGCGCATGCAGCATTTGATCTGGCTGACCGTCGGCCTGTCGGCGCTGGCCACCGCGCTGCTCGGTGCGTGGGCGGCGCGCAGTGGTTTGCGGCCGTTGCGGCGCATGAGTGAAGTGGCCGCCGGGGTGTCCGCCAGCTCGCTGACCCAGCGCCTGCCCGAAGATCAAATGCCCACCGAGCTTGCCGAGCTGGCCCACACTTTTAATGCCATGCTTGGCCGTCTCGACGACTCGTTCCAGCGGCTTTCAGCCTTCTCTGCCGACATTGCCCACGAGCTGCGCACGCCTTTGTCGAACCTGCTGACCCACACTCAGGTCACCCTCACCCGCCCGCGCGACCTGGAAGATTACCGCGAGGCGCTGCACAGCAACCTCGAAGAGCTGCAATGGATGGCGCAACTGGTCAACGACATGCTGTATCTGGCCAAGGCCGATCACGGCTTGCTGACGCCAAAACGCGAACCGCTGCAACTGGCCGAGGAAGTGGATCTGTTGCTGGAGTTTTTCGCACCGCTGGCCGAGGACGCACGGGTCAAGCTGACCCGTCTCGGCGACGCCAGCCTCAATGGCGATCGCAGCATGTTGCGCCGCGCCCTCTCCAATCTGCTGGACAACGCGCTGCGCTTCACCCCGCCAAACGGTGAGGTTCAGGTGCGGATTGTCGATGAGCCAAAGGGCTTGAGCCTGAGTGTTGAAAACAGCGGCGAGGGGATTTCTGAAGAGGTGTTGCCGCGATTGTTTGACCGGTTCTACCGCGCAGACCCGGCGCGCCATGAAGGCAGTAGCGAGCATGCAGGGTTGGGGTTGGCGATTACTCAGTCGATCATCCGCGCCCATGGCGGGACGATTCATTGCGAATCAGGCCAGGGGTGGACGCGGTTTTTGATGGAGTTGCCGAAGGGAGTCTGAGGCCAGCCGGAACCTGATCGTTCCCACGCTCTGCGTGGGAATGCAGCCCGTGACGCTCCGCGTCACATCCAGAGCCGAACGCAGAGCGTCCCTAGAGGCGTTCCCACGCGGAGCGTGGGAACGATCAGATGCGGTGTCTGGACTTACGAATAGCGCAACGCGGTTGCCGGTTCGATCTTCGCGGCGCGCCAGGCCGGGTATACCGTGGCCAGGAAGCTCATGATGAAGCCCGCCGAGCAGATCAGCAGCACGTCACCGCCCTGCAATTCCGACGGCAAGTTGCTGACGAAGTACACGTCGGAACTGAAGATATGCTGGCCAGTCACGCGCTCCAGCCAACCCACCATCTCACTCACGTTCAACGCTGCGATCACCCCGAGGACGCCGCCAATCAGCGTGCCGACGACACCGATCACCGTACCCTGAACCATGAAGATTGCCATGATCTGCCGAGGCGTGGCGCCGATGGTCCGCAGGATCGCGATGTCCGCGCCCTTGTCGTTCACCACCATGATCAAGGTGGCGATAATGTTGAACGCAGCGACCGCCACGATCATCAGCAGCAACAGGCCGATCATGGTTTTTTCCATTTTCATGGCGCTGAACAGACTGCCTTGGGTGTGAGTCCAGTCATCGGCCTTGAAGTCGACGCCCAGCCCGCCTGCAATGTCTGACGAGACCTTGGGTGCGGCGTACAGGTCTTTCACCGCCAGGCGCACGCTTTGCACCTGATTCGGTTCCCAATGCTGCATTTGCGCCGCATCGGCAACGTGGATCAGCGCCATCGAGCCGTCGAGTTCCGCACCGACCTTGAACACGCCAACCACGTTCAGCCGCTGCATGCGCGGCGTGATGCCACCCGGTGCGGTGCTGACTTCCGGCACGATCAGGGTGATTTTGTCGCCGACGTTCAAGCGGAAGCGACGTGCGGTGATTTCACCGACCACCACCCCGAACTCGCCCGGCTTCAGGTCTTCCAGACGACCCTGCACGATGTGCTGGGCAACGATGGAGACTTTGCCTTCCTGTGCCGGATCAACGCCGCTGATCTGGATCGGCTGCATCGAGCCCTTGTAGGACAGCATGCCTTCCATCTCGGTGAACGGCACGGCGGCGGTCACTTCAGGGTTCTTCATCGCGGCGGCCGCGACAGGCTGCCAATCATCGATCGGCTTGACGCCAACGATGGTCGCGTGGGGCACCATGCCGAGGATGCGCGAGCTCATTTCGCGCTGGAAGCCGTTCATCACCGACAACACCACGATCATCGCCAGAACGCCCAGGGCGAGGCCGATCATCGAGGTCATCGAGATAAACGAAACAAAGCGATTGCGGCGCTTGGCGCGGGTATAGCGCGTGCCGATAAAGATCGATAACGGTCTGAACATTCGCTGGGGCACCGTATAAAAATAAAAGACCCGACACGCTTTTCAGTCGTGCCGGGTTTCGGCCAATCAGATGGGCGTCAGGCGACCTTCCTGCAGGTGCAGGACGCGATCCATCTGGCGAGCCAGGTTCATGTCGTGGGTCACCACCAGGAACGCGGTGCGCATCGAGGTGCTGAGTTCCAGCATCAAGTCCTGAATGCCCTGGGCGGTATGGGAGTCGAGGTTACCGGTCGGCTCATCGAGCATCACCAGCCCTGGCTTGTTCACCAGCGCACGGGCGATGGCCACGCGCTGACGTTCACCACCGGACAGTTCGGCCGGTTTGTGCTCCAGACGATGGCCCAGCCCTACCCGCTCCAGCAAGGCCGTGGCGCGCTGACGGGCCTCCGGGATCGCGGTGCGGCCAATCAACAGCGGCATGCAGACGTTTTCCAGCGCGGTGAACTCGGGCAGCAGGTGGTGGAACTGGTAAACAAAGCCCAGCGAGCGGTTACGCAGCAGGCCACGGGCCTTTTCGTTGAGCGCCGACAGCTCTTCACCGGCCAGCCAGACACTGCCTTTGGTCGGCGTATCAAGGCCGCCGAGCAGGTTGAGCAAGGTACTTTTACCGGAACCGGAGGTGCCGACAATTGCCACGCGCTCACCCGGGTGCAACTCCAGTTGCAAACCGGACAACACCACCACCGACTCCGGGCCTTCCTCGTAGGATTTACCCAGATCGCGGCAACTCAAGACTGCTTTCGTACTCATACCCAAATCACTCATAACGTAGCGCCTCCGCAGGCTGGGTGCGCGCAGCACGCCAGGCTGGATACAGGGTGGCGAGGAAACTCAGGACCAACGCCGCGCCGCAGACCATCAACACGTCTTCAGCCATCAGTTGCGACGGCAGGTAGTCGATGAAGTACACGTCGGCGTTAAGGAATTTGTGCCCGATCAGGCCTTCGAGGACGGAAATCGCGGCGCTGACATTCAGTGCGGCAAACATCCCGACCACGGCACCGATTGCCGTGCCGACCACACCGATCACCGTGCCCTGGACCATGAAGATCGCCATGATCTGGCCCGGCGTGGAACCGAGGGTCCGCAGGATCGCGATGTCGCCCTTCTTGTCGTTCACCACCATCACCAGCGTCGAAATGATGTTGAACGCGGCCACCGCAACGATCAGCAGCAACAGCAGGCCGATCATGGCTTTTTCCATGCGGATCGCCTGATACAGGTTGCCGTGGGTGCGGGTCCAGTCACGGGCGTAGTAATGGTCTCCGTCCAGGTTCTGGGCGATGTTCCATGCGGTGCGAGGCGCCTGGAACAAGTCATCGAACTTCAGCCGCAAGCCCTGGACCTGATCCGGCTTCCAGCGATGCAGGCGCGCCAGGTCATCCAGATTGGTCAGCCCCAGGTAGCCGTCCAGCTCACCGGCGCCGACATGGAAAATGCCGACCACGGTAAAGCGCTTCATCCGCGGGAACATCCCGGCCGGGGTCACGGTGACCTCCGGGGCGACGAAGGTCAGCTTGTCGCCGAGACCCACGCCGAGTTTGGTCGCGGCCTTGTCGCCGATCACGATGCCGAAGCTGCCCGGCGACAAGTCGTCGAGTTTGCCCTGCGTCATGAAGTTGTCGATGATCGAGACTTTGCGCTCCTGATCCGGGTCGACGGCATTGAGCAGGACTTTCTGCACCTGGCCGTTGTTGGTCAGCAAACCCTGCATCTGGGTGAACGGCGCAACCGCCACCACCTGCGGGTTCTGCTGGACCTTGGCGGCCAGGCTTTGCCAGTCGCTGATGGGCTCACCGGACTCGATGGTCGCGTGGGGCACCATGCCCAGCACGCGGGTGCGCATCTCATGATCGAAGCCGTTCATGACCGACAGCACCACAATCATCACGACCACGCCGAGGGCGAGTCCGATCATCGAAGTCAGGGAAATAAACGACACAAAATGATTGCGACGCTTTGCACGGGTATAACGCGTGCCGATAAATACGAAGAGAGGTCTGAACATGTCGGGGCTTGTTCGGAGGGAAAAGGAACGTCCTTGTGGCGGGGGTCGATAACCAGCTTTACACTCAGACCACCGCCGCTACCATGGGTTCGCCATGTCGACATTAGATGAAGAAGATCGCCGCGAATACTACCGTATCGAGGACACGATCGCACTGGAAATTCGGCCCCTGTCTGCCCCCGAAGCGGCAGGTCAGGAAGTGTTGCAGGATGCTTCCCCGCTATTCAACCTGCTCAGCGAACTGCACCTGAGCGAATTCGAGTCGCAGCACTTGCTGCGCCAGATCAGTGAGCGGGATCGAAACACCGCCAACTATCTGAAGGTCATGAACAAGCGCATCGACCTGCTGAGCCAGGTCGTGGCACAAACCGTGCTCGGCAAGTTCGGTGAGCCGCAGCCCGTGGTGCTGTCGGAAGGCGGCATCGAGTTCGAGCACCACCTCGCCTACCCGACCGGCAGCCATCTGGCGATCAAGCTGTTGTTGATGCCGCAAGCGCTGGGCCTGCTGTTACGGGCCAAGGTCACTCACTGTGAACCGGAAAGTTTCGGTACCTTCGAGATTGGCACCGAGTTCGAAGCCCTGACCGATGCGCAACGACAGCTGCTGGCCCGCTATATCTTGCAGAGACAGGCGCATGAGCGACGCCTGGCACGCGAGCAAAACGAATCAGGCAATTAATTAAGGAAGACCCGTGACCCTAATCTACGGCCACCGCGGCGCCAAAGGCGAAGCACCGGAAAACACCCTGAGCAGTTTCCAGGAATGCCTCAAGCACGGCGTACGCCGCTGTGAACTGGACCTGCACCTGTCCATGGACGGCGAGTTGATGGTCATTCACGACCCGACGCTCAAGCGCACCACCGAGCGTCGCGGCAAGGTGGTCGAGCATACGGCGACAGAACTGGTGACCTACGATGCGCGCAAGGGTGGTCCGGGCTGGATCAAGCCCTGCCCGATTCCACGGCTGGAAGAGCTGTTCGAAAAGTGCGATTTCGAGCACTGGCAATTGGAGGTCAAGAGCGCGTCGCGTATGCGCGCAGCGACGACGGTGTTGGCGATCCGCGAAATGGCGCAACGGTTTGGCGTGCTGGACAAGGTCACCATCACCTCGAGCTCACGCGAAGTGCTGAAGGCCGCAGTCGATCTGGTTCCGGATGTGTCGCGTGGACTGGTCGCCGAATATGCCTGGCTCGACCCGCTGAAGGTCGCGCAAAGTTATGGCTGTGAGATTCTTGCGCTGAACTGGACCCTGTGTACGCCGGAACGCCTGCAGAAGGCGCAGCGACAAGGTCTGCATGTGTCGGTATGGACAGTCAACGAACCTGCGCTGATGCGCAGGCTCGCTGATTTCGGCGTTGACAGCCTGATTACAGACTTTCCCGGTTTGGCCAGCGCCACGCTCGAGAATTGCTGAAATCGGTCTCCCCGGCCGGCTCAGGCCACCGGCCGGAGCCGCTCAAAAAAGCCGGTTGAGGCCATCGTAGGCCGCTACCCGATAGGCTTCGGCCATGGTCGGGTAGTTGAACGTGGTATTGACGAAGTACTTCAACGTGTTCTGTTCGCCCGGCTGGTTCATGATCGCCTGACCGATGTGGACGATCTCCGATGCCTGATAACCGAAGCAGTGCACGCCGAGCACTTCCAGCGTCTCGCGGTGGAACAGGATCTTCAGCATGCCTTGCGGCTCGCCGGCGATCTGCGCACGCGCCATGCCCTTGAAGAACGCCTTGCCGACTTCGTACGGCACTTTGGCCTGGGTCAGCTCTTGCTCGTTCTTGCCGATCGAGCTGATCTCCGGAATGGTGTAGATCCCGGTCGGTACGTCATTGACGAAGCGCCAGCTGTTGTTATCGACAATGCTGCCAGCGGCCGAACGCCCCTGGTCGTGGGCGGCACTGGCCAGGCTCGGCCAACCAATCACGTCGCCTGCACCGTAGATGTTCTGGATGCAGGTGCGATAGTTCTGGTCAACTTCGATCTGGCCACGGCTGTTGACCTTCACGCCGATGTTTTCCAGGCCCAGCGCGTCGGTATTACCGGTACGGCCGTTGCACCAGAGCAAGGCGTCGGCCTTGATCTTCTTGCCGGACTTGAGGTGCAGGATCACCCCGTTGTCCACGCCTTCAACGCGATCGTAATCTTCGTTGTGGCGCACGGTGATGTTGTTGTTACTGAAGTGGTAGCTCAGTGCCTGGGAGATTTCCGAGTCGAGGAAACTCAGCAACTGACCGCGGTTGTCCACCAGCTCGACCAGCACACCCAGACCACTGAAGATCGACGCGTATTCGCAACCAATCACGCCGGCGCCGTAAACAATGAGCTTGCGCGGGGTGTGGCCGAGGCTGAGGATGGTGTCGCTATCGTAGATACGCGGGTGGTGGAAATCGATGTCGGCCGGGCGATACGGACGCGAACCGGTGGCGATGATGATGTGCTTGGCCACCAGTGTTTCGACCACGCCGTTGGCGCAGACCACTTCGATGGTTTGCTCGTCAGCGAAGCTGCCGGTGCCAAAGAACAAGTCGACCCGATTGCGCGCGTAGTAACCGGTGCGCGAGGCAACTTGTTTGGCAATGACTTTTTCTGCGCTTTTCAGTACGTCCGGAAACGAGAACCAGCGCGGCTCACCAATGGCCCGGAACATCGGGTTGGTGTTGAACTGCATGATCTGCCGGACCGAGTGACGCAAGGCCTTGGACGGGATAGTGCCAAGGTGGGTGCAGTTGCCGCCGACCTGGCGACGACTATCGACCATCGCCACTTTGCGCCCTGCTTTGGCGGCGTTCATTGCCGCGCCTTCTCCCGCCGGGCCGGAACCCAACACCACCACGTCGTAGTTGTAGACAGCCATGCGTACTCCTCAGAACAGGCCGCGGCACCCCATTGGTACCTGCGGCTAAATCATGCCGGCCTTGCGGCATGAAGGAACAATTTGGGGTCAGTCGAGAACCCGGACACAGTCTATAGAAGCGTCAACGCCGCGCACATTAACCCTTGGTCGCGTCGTAGGCTAGTTTTGCCTGCACTACAACACCAACAATGAGTGCCCATGACACCCTATTTACTTGGCTTTTTCGGCGCTCAGGCGATCAAAAGCCTGACTGGTTCGCGTGACAAAGCCTGTATCGGTTCGAATTACAAAAAATGCACCGATGTCATGCTTTTCGGCGTAGTCCCAACCACGCTCGGGGCCGAGAATCAGCAACAGCGTCGATAAGCCATCGGCCATCAGCGTCGAAGGATGAATCACCGTGACGGATGCCAGGGTATGGGTGATCGGTGCGCCGGTTCGGGCATCGAACGTGTGGGAATAGCGCCGGCCATCCTGCATGAAATAATTGCGATAGTCGCCTGAGGTCGAAACACCGTTGCCGTCCAGCGTGATCACCCGCTCGACAACTTGCTGGTCATCGCGCGGTTCCTCCAGCGCAATCTTCCAGGGCGACCCGTCGAGTTTCTTGCCGATGGCCTTGAGTTCGCCCGTGGCATCGGCGATGAAGCTGTCGATACCCATTTCCTGCAACTTCGCAGCGATCCTGTCGACGGCGTACCCGGCACCAATGCTGCCGAAGTCAACCTCGACCGGCGCGTCCTTGCATAACTGATCGCCTTCAATCCGCAGATGCGCATAACCAACGCGTTGTCGGGCCTGAGCCAAGGCCTCGGCGCTGGGGACTTTTTCATCGCGCGATTGTGGACCAAACCCCCAAAGGTTCAGCAGTGGCTCCACCGTCAAGTCGTAGGAACCGTCGCTCGTATCTGACAGTTGTTCGCCAACCTTGACCAACTGCAAGACCGGCGCCGGCATTGGCTGACAGCTATTGGCCGGCAAACCATTGAATCGCTCGATGTCGGAGTCACTGCGGTAGGTCGACAGCTGCCGATCCACCTCGGCCAGAATCGACTCGACCTGCTTCTGCACCTCGACTGGCCCAGGAGTACCCGGATGGCGGATGTATTTGACTGAATACGTGCTGCCCATGGTCGGGCCACCAAAGCTTTCCAGGTTGTCGCCATTACCACAGCCTGACAAGGCGCCGACAAGCACCACGAAAACGCCCAATCGCCGGTTCAACAACGCGCACATCCCCCAAAGAATTCCCTGGCAGAACGCCAAGGCCAGCCATTATGCGACATATGCCCGAACCGGCTAATGGCTATAACGTTTAAGCAGCACGCTAACTATTGGTTGCCTACCGTTCTTGTTACACATATCGTTACAAAACTGCTCGAGGCACCGGCACAGACCAGACCCGTCAGTAAGGATGTTTCAAGACCAGGGATTTCTAATAAGACAGCCAAAGTGAGTAAGATCAAATGGCCTCGACTACGGGCAAGGGCAAAGCGATATTTCGCGTTGTCAGCGGCAACTTCCTAGAGATGTTCGACTTCATGGTCTACGGCTTCTATGCCACGGCCATCGCCAAAACCTTCTTCCCTGCCGACAGCGCTTTCGCTTCCCTGATGTTGTCACTGGCCACCTTCGGTGCCGGCTTCCTCATGCGCCCACTCGGTGCAATCTTTCTCGGCGCCTACATCGACCGTCACGGCCGTCGCCAAGGCCTGATCATTACCCTCGCGCTGATGGCGGCCGGGACCGTGTTGATTGCCTGCGTGCCGGGTTATGCGACCCTTGGCGTCGCTGCGCCGCTGATCGTACTGTTTGGCCGCTTGCTGCAAGGTTTTTCCGCAGGCGTGGAACTGGGCGGTGTGTCGGTTTACCTGGCCGAGATCGCTACCCCTGGCCGCAAGGGCTTTTTTGTCAGCTGGCAGTCCGCGAGCCAACAAGCAGCCGTAGTATTTGCCGGTTTGCTGGGTGTGGGCCTCAACCACTGGCTGAGCCCGGAACAAATGGGTGATTGGGGCTGGCGCGTGCCGTTCCTGATCGGCTGCATGATCGTGCCGGCGATTTTCATGATTCGCCGCTCGCTGGAAGAAACCCCGGAATTCCAGGCGCGTAAACATCGCCCAAGTCTGAGAGACATCGTCCGTTCGATCAGTCAGAACTTCGGCATCGTACTGGCCGGCATGGCGCTGGTGGTCATGACCACCGTGTCGTTCTACTTGATTACCGCCTACACCCCGACGTTCGGTAAAGCCGAACTGCACCTGTCGGACTTCGACGCGTTGCTGGTCACCGTGTGCATCGGCCTGTCGAACTTCTTCTGGCTGCCGGTAATGGGTGCGCTGTCCGACAAGATCGGGCGTAAACCGCTGCTGCTGGCGGCGACCACTCTGGCGATCCTGACGGCTTACCCGGCACTGTCCTGGTTGGTCGCCAACCCGAGCTTCAGCCATCTGCTGATCGTCGAGTTGTGGTTGTCGTTCCTCTATGGCTCGTACAACGGCGCCATGGTGGTGGCCCTGACCGAAATCATGCCGATTGAAGTCCGCACCACCGGTTTCTCCCTGGCTTACAGCCTGGCGACCGCGACCTTTGGCGGCTTCACTCCGGCCGCCTGTACTTACCTGATCCACGTACTGGACAACAAGGCTGCTCCGGGCATCTGGCTCAGCGGCGCGGCAGTGCTTGGCCTGATCGCAACGCTGGTGTTGTTCCGTGGCAACCGGCATGAGTTGCGCACCGCGCAGGCTGCTGTAGTCGGCGGCGCCCGCTAAATCGCCTTCGCGAGCAAGCCCGCTCCCATAGGTTCAGCGGTGTTCACACAATCGTGATCACACCGCAAACCGAATGTGGGAGCGAGCCTGCTCGCGAAGAGGCCGGCGAAAACACCCCACATCATCGATTCGCCATTTTCACCGACTGACTCCACCCCCCGCCCAACGCCTTGTACAAGTCCACCTGATTGATCTCCCGCGCCAGCTCCATTTGCGTCAGCTTCTGCTGGGCGTCGAATAACGAACGCTGCGCGTCCATCGTCGAAAAGTAGCTGTCCATCCCCGCCTCGAAGCGCAATCGGGATTGCCGGTAGGCTGCTTGATAATCCGCCACCAGACGCTTCTGATAGTCGACCTGGGTGAGCATCTCCTGGCGGGCGTTGAGGGCATTGGCGGCTTCGCGGAAAGCATTCTGCACCGTGGCTTCATACGCTGCCGTCTGCCCGTTGAACCGCGCATGGCTGGCGTCCACCTGCGCCTTTCGCGCACCGCCGTCGATCAGGGTCAACGACCCCGCCAGCGCCACCGACCAGAACTCGGCCGGCGCACTCAACAATCGCGAAAAGTCACCGGTCAGGCCACCCACCGCCGACGTCAGCGAAAAAGTCGGGAAGTACGCGCTGCGGGCTGCGCCGATGTCCGCATTGGTAGCTCGCAACAAGGCTTCGGCCGCCATGATGTCGGGCCGCCGCGCAATCAGTGACGACGGTAACCCGGCGGGCACATCGGCGGTTGCCAACTGCTCCCCCAGCACGCCAGTGGGCAGCAACCCAACAGGCACCGGCTGCCCGACCAACACGCGCAGCGCATTCATGTCCTGCGCCACCTGCATGCGGTACGTGTTGATCTGAACCGCCGCCGTGTTGGTTTGCGCATCCGCCTGATGGACATCGATTTGAGCACTGGAGCCCAGGTTGTAACTCTTGTGCAACAACTGACCGTAGTGGTCCTGGGATTGGTAGGTGTTCTGTGCGAGGTCGAGCAGACTCTGATTGGCCTTGAGGCTAAGCCAGGTGCTGGCCACTTCACCGATCAACGCCAGGCGAGCCGTTTGATAGTCCGCCTCGGTCGCCTCGAAGCGTGCGCCTGCGGCGTTTCGCTGACTGCGGATGCGCCCGAACAGGTCCAACTCGTAAGACGTGAAGCCACCGCCGGCCTGAAAGGTGTTGGCCGTGCTGCCTGAACTGACGCCGCCTCCCTGCGTCCTGACCTGTGACGGAAACTTGCTGCGGCCGGCGTAGGTGTTGAGTCCGATGGAGGGAAACAGCCCGGATTCGGCACCGGCGTACCCTGCCCTCGCCTCCTCGACGCCCGCCTCGAACTGACGCAGGCTGCGATTGTTCTTCAAGGACAGGTCGATCAACTGGCGCAGTCGGTCATCGAGCACGAAGCCGTGCCAATCCTTGTCGAACGCCTGCTTGGCGCTGCAACAGTCACTGGCCGAACTGGCTGGCCATTGCTGATCGATCGGCGCCTCCGGTTTCTCGTATTTGGGTTCCAGAGAACAACCGCCGAGCAATAACAGCGACATGAAACATGAGGTGGATAAGCGTCTGTTCATGAGGCGCACCTACAAGCGTTGGCCGAGCAAGGCTCGTAACGGAGTGAGAAGGAAAGCCCAAAGACCTGAGCGGGTGGCGCTGATTTGCGGCAGTGGTTGCTGACGCGAACGGAGGCTGATCGGGCGTAATCCAGGCAGTGAGCTGTAGGACGGCGCCTTGACCGGCCGCCGCGAACGCGGTGCCGTGCGCTTTTCGCCGAGCAACGAACGCCGCAACAAGGTGCCGAAAGCCAAGCCTGGCTCAGCCTTGCCGACCACGTTGACCGGCGCCTCACTGAACAGCCGCGCGATCAGCCGGCGCCGAAGCGTTTCGTCAAGGTCGATGAACTTCAAGCCCAAACGGTCCTCGCCGTGATGACGCATGACCTCGATATCCAGCCAGCCGAGCTTATTGATCCACACCTGCCCCCGCAGCCCGGGCTTGATCAATGACGCAACGGCACAGGAAATGGAGGCGCCACTCAGCGAAATATCCACCAGCTGGCCCGCCAGGGTTTTGCCGGCGAAGCGCAACCCACTCGGCTTATCGAAAGGAAAGCGCTCTTCGCCGTGCAAGCGCGGCCGGTCAACACACGCCACCAGGGTGGCCAGGTTGTAGATCAGCGCGACCACCGTCCAGCACAGGTTGAACAGCATATTGCCGTCGAACGCAGCCGCGTTGCTGATGGTGATGTAAGCGCCTATTTGCGAGAACAGCGTCAGCGCAAAAAAGAACCCGAACAACTTCCAGTGGACCGTTGTGCGTGAACGATCCAGGCCCTTTGCCGTGACCTTGAAGGGTCGCCCGAACGGCCGGACCATGGCGCTGATGATCGTCGCCGTCACCGCCAGTGAGGCGACGATTTGGGTGACCTCGGTAAAAATCGGCAAGGTACGCCGGTCAGTGACCCACGTCCCGTAGCCCCAGAATGCAATCAACGCCGGCATGCCGAAGGCCATGAAATCCGCCGGATGGGCGTAGAACCCGGCAATACCGAAATACCAATACAACACCGGCGACACCAGCATCATCAGGATGAATGGCTTGGAGAACCAGTGCATCAAGCCATGCACGAAGTGCAACCGTTCATTGAGTGAGTAGCCACGACCGCGCAAGGGGCCCTCTTTGAGCAGCGCGACCTGGATCGTCCCCAGGCACCAGCGCCCACGCTGATTGATGTACTCGGTCAACCCCTCGGCGGACAAACCGATCGACAGTCGCTCATTCAACCAGCGGGTGACGTAGCCTTTTTGCTGCAGACGGCAGCTGGTGTAGATGTCTTCACAGACCGAACCCGTCGGAAAGCCACCCATTTCAGTGATCAGATCACGCCGCACAACAAACGAAGTGCCCACGCAAAACGCGGTATCCCAACCATCCTTGGCCGGCTGGTAGACGTCGAAGAACACTCGCTGCTCATCGACCCAGCAGTTGGATGAACCGAGGTTGTGCTGAATCGGATCGGGGTTGTAATAGAACTGCGGCGTCTGCACCAGGCCGACCTTGGGATCTTCGAACAATCCCAGGGTGCGCATCAGGATCGGCTGCTGCGGGGCGAAGTCGGCGTCGAGCACCAGTATGTATGGCGCATTGCTGCTGGCCGCCGACAGACGCAGGCCGTTGTTCAGATTACCGGCCTTGGCGTGGGAATTGTCGGGACGTCGGGCGTATTGCACACCGACTTCGGCGCAATAGTCGCGCAACCAGTCGCGGCGGGTATCGTCGAGCACCCAGATGGTCACGTTGGGGTAGTCGATCGCCTGGGCGGCGATGATGGTTTTCTCCAGGATCTCGAGGCCTTCGTTGTAGGTGGCGATGAACACATCCACCGCCGGCACCGAGGGGCCCTGGGCACGCAAACGTTGCTCCCCGGCATCGGCACTGGCGTGGTGATCCGAGCGACAGAGCAGGACGATGATCGAAAATAGCGTGTAGCCGATCGCCAACATTTCGAAAAACAGGAACGCGTAAGCCCAGATCGAGGCAAATCCTGCGTGTCCATCGGGCAAGGTGTCGCGAATCCGCCAGGCCACGTAATTGATCAACAACAGCGCGGTCAAGGCTCCGAAACCGGCACGTGCCGCCCATTGATCACGGTGAGTCAGGCAGGTGAACAGAATCACCGCGACCACGGTCCAGAAATTGATTTGCACAAGTTGCAGCGTGTCCAGTGCCTGCATGTCAGTCAGCCTCTTGAAAACCGGTAAAGGGGTTGATGCCGGTAGCAGCGATCGCGGCCCATGCTGTAGCGCCCAAGTGAGGCAGGTGGTAATAGAAAAAGTCGTTGGTTGTTGAGTCCGGGCCGATCGCCAACCCGGTACTGATACGCGGTGCGGGTGTTGCAAACAGCCAGCCATTGCCGGCCTGTTGGGCCAGCAACACATTCCACAGCGGCTGCGCCTTTTCCTTCATACCGCTCAAGCCCGCCACGGCGGCGGCTTGCGCGGTGCCCTCGGTCCATAAACCGTCCGGGTCGCGGTTGAAGCCATACCCGGCACCCGAGCGGTGCGCCTGATCGATAAACGTGAAGACGCGCCGCCAGTCCGCAGGAGGATCACTCAAGGCGATCAAGGGCCAGATCTGTGCGTCCAGTCCTGAACGCTGGCGGTCCGAGGTTCGACCATCCTTCCCGGTGCCAATCAGAAAGCGCCCTTCCCCGGCGTCCCACTGATTCGACACGAATTGCCGGGCAATCTGCGCCTGGTGCGCCGAGCCCGAGTCGGGCGCAGCCGTGTTGAGTGCCGACCAGGCTGCCGCAAGGTCGACGTTGTGCTCGGTGGACTTCCAGGTCTGCTGGATCTGCTTGGGGAAATACCCGTAGTAACCGCCGCTGAAACCCGCGGGGACCTGTCCGTCATAAGTGTTTTTCCCGGACCACTGCAACACCCTGCGAGCGGCCTCCAGGTAGGAGGAATCACCGCTCTGGCGCAACGCCTCCAACAACGCCAACGCGGCCCAGGCCTGATTGCCGGTGGCACTGCTGACCTGATAGGCGTCCTGATTCCAGGCATTGCGCTCTACGCTCCAATAACCCGGCAGGTGCATCGACGACGAACCCACCGGGCCTGCAGCGTAGGCGTTGCGCAAGCGTCCATCCTGATATTCCGGGTCATGGGTCGTGGCGAAGGCCAGCGCATCGGCAATCCGTCGCGCCGACTCGGCTTTACCACAGGCAAACAAGGCAATGCTGGCCAAGGCGTTGTCGTAGGTGAACGCAACCCCACGCAACGCCTGGATTGGAGCCGGCTGACCGTCCAGCGGCGGGTAACTGGCCAGCAACACCGGCCCCGCCGCTTGCGATTGCACCGCGTGATCCAGCGCTGCACACGTCATCGCCGCCAGTTGCGGCCTGGCTTGCGTTGCCAGCGCAGATCCGCCGCTGCTCATCAGCATCACCCCGATCAGGCCCGGCAGCCACGGCCATTGCACAACGTTGCGCGGACTCATCAGTGAGATACCTCGGCGCTGGCCCACAGCCCTGGATTGCAGGTCATGGCGCGCTGGCTGTCGGTGAGGTCATCGGCAAAAGTACCGACGACGTACACCGAGTTCTGCTCGGCATACGGGAAAGGAACGCTGTAGCTGTTAGGGCGAATATCCTTAGTGCTGGATAACAACTGCACGACATTGGCCTTGAGCGGTTCGTCCAGGCCATGGATTCTCACCGTCAGGACACTGTCGTGATCAATCTTGCTGGCCATGCGTTCGGGAAACACTGCGACGACATAGCTTTCTTTGCAGTTGGTGGCACGCAGCAAGGTCGACCCGGCTTGCACCACCGTCCCTTGGGGCGCCAGCAGCTCTTGAACCGTGCCGGACGAATACGCCGTGACCTCATAGCCAGCCGTCAACTTGACCCGATTCTGTTCGGTTTCGATCAGGTGGTTGAGATTGTCGAGTTCGCGTTGATAGGTCTCGCGGTTGCGGGCTTGATTTTCCAGGCTCAGTTTCAGGGTGGTCATCTGCGCATCGAGGTCGAACATGCGCAACTGATCAGGGTCAAGGTAGACCTGCTTATTGGCCGCACTGACATCACTGTCATTGATTCGCAGCTGTGAACGGACAGACTCTGCCGCGCCTTGTAACGAGGCCAGCTTGGCTTTCGAGGAGGCGACGACCGCGCCACTGACCGCCCCTTGAGTGAACAACTCGAGGTTGCGATCGAGGGTTTCCTGTGCGTCCGTCAAGCGAGCGCCGGCGGCACTGCTCTCGGCCTTCAGCGCGCGTTGTGCATAGAGCTGACGAGTATGAAACGCCGATTGATAGCGCTGACTGGTTTTCTCCAACTCGTCGTAATACTGCTGGTCGTGCTCGGCCTGGCTGGCCGATGATGATAGCTCCTGCTCCAGGGTCAAACGCCGGGTTTGCAGGGTCAACAACGTCTCCTGGTTAGCCCGCGGGTTTTCAACCACCGCAATCTTCTGACCCTGGGTAAAGGTCGAGCCGGGTTTGACCTCAAGCGAATTCACCACCCCCTCGATGGGTGTCGTCAGCAGAATGACCGGCGCATTCAGAATTGCCCGTGTCGCCGATGTCGACACCAGCGGCATCAGCAACGTCGAGAGCAACAGCCAGATGATAAATACCAGGACACCCAAGCCCACCAGACGCGGCAACAGGGACCATGAAAAAAACCTTGAGCGTTCTTCTGCCATGTTTAATTCTCTCAATAAGCCATGAATACACACGGCTATATGTCAGCACTGCGCAGCCGTCATGCCCGATTAGAACGCAACCGCGAAACACATTAAGCAGGATCAACGAAAGCGGATCATCAACTCCCCGGACAGCAACAAAGCCAGCACGGTTTATTTAGATTCAGTGTGATGTGAGCAGGAATAAGTTCCCTGTCTTTTTGGAGTATTAGTTGCCATCATGACGCACATTAAAACGCCATTACTTTTAAAGCAGCACTGCCAAAGTTGTGAAAGTTACCGTGACTATTTGCCCGACTGTACAGGCAATTTGCTGTCACCCAACCCCGGCCAACCCCGGCCAATGCCGGAGCTGTCAGGGGGAGACACTAATTTCAGCACCGATCGCTGTCAAGCATCGAAGCATTCAATAAAATGGCGTCAATTATTGAGCGCACCCTGTATTGGATCCATGTAAAGCAAGTAACAACACCCTCCCATTGCAAACGCTTATTTTATTTGAGGATTTTTTTATTATTGAATTTTTATAGCGATGACATGTCGATCTTTACAGTGTTCTGACCTGGCACACATCAAGAATAAAACGGTATAACTACATTGCACTGACCAGACATAGCAGATGACGCATGAACACTTCCAATTTAATAGATGATGTCTAATTGCTCCTTATAATGAACCGCTGCACATGAAAACGCCCCGACAAGTCGGGGCGTTTTCATGTGCAGCCAGGGCTCAGCGCGGAAACGCTGGAGAGTTCACATCGGCCGCCACTCAATCCTCCGCCAGCGAACAGCAATCCAGTTCACTCAGGATCCGATGCGCCAGGCGCACCCGGGGTTCGTTGGGGTAGCTCTTGTTGGCCAGCACCACAATGCCAAACTTCTTCTCGGGGACGAAGGCCACATAAGCAGAGAACCCGCCGGTCGAGCCCGTCTTGTTGACCCAGACCGCCTCCTGTGGCGCCAGGGGCGGGTTTAATGCCGTGACGACATGACTGTCGTAAATCATCTTGTCGGCGTTGCCTTCAAGCAGTGCACTCAGTTGCACCGGATAGCCGTACTGCTCCCAGATCAAGTCTTGAGTCATCGGGCCTACCTGAAAATAGCCCTTGTGCGTCTCCATCAGTGCGCGCCCGAGTTTTGCCTCTACCTTCGCGACGCCCAGATTGGCATCGACAAAGCGAATCAGGTCCGTGGAGCTGGTTTTTACCGAGTAGGCCTCGTCACCCAGCACACCGGAATTCAACCGGACCGGGACATCTTGCTTGTTGTAACCCTGAGCATAGAGCGACAGCTTGCTCGCCGGGATGTTGATGAAGCTGTTGGGCATTCCGAGTGCCGGGAAGAGTCGCTGCTCCAGCGCCACCGCGAACGGCATTTTCATGCTGATCGCCGTAATCATGCCCAGCGCCCCGATGCTGGGGTTGGCATAGGTTCTTTGAGCGCCCGGCGCATACGTCGGCTGCCACGCCTTGAAGTAGTCCATCAGCTGTTGGTTGTTCTGTACCTGATCAGGCACCTGCAGGGGGAAGCCGCCTGCGGTATGGGTCGCCAGGTTGATCAGCGTCGCTTTATCGAACGGGCTACCCGCGAGCTCGGGCAGGTACTTGCCGGGGTGGTCAGTGAGCGAAAGCTGACCGTTGACCTCAGCGTAGGTCGCCAGGGTGACCGTGAAGGTTTTACTGATCGAGCCGATTTCAAACAGCGTATCGCTCGTGACCTTCTGCTGTGTTTCCTTCGAGGCCACGCCGAAGTTGTAGAACTGCTGCTTGCCATTAGCGGTCACCGCAATGGCCAGGCCGGGAATGTTGTACTGCTGCATGACCGCTTGGGCGGCATCTTGCACGATGCTGTCGATATCCGACCGCTTGGCATTTGCCATGGCGAGGTTGCCGAAAGAGACGGTGGTCGCCAGCAATAGCAATGCTGCGCAAGGCTTTGCGATAAAGCGCATTCAAATCATCCTCAAGTATTTTATTCGCGGACAAACCTATCACCTTGATACAAAGGCTCCAGAAGCGATGTATCACAGAATATTTCGCCGAATCCGCAGGCCGGCCAGACAAACCACACAAACAAAAACGCCCCGACAAGTCAGGGCGTTTTCGTGTGCGGCTAAGGCTTAGCGCGGGAATGCTGGCGGGTTTACACCGGCCATGTCTTCCATCACGCGAACCACCTGGCAGCTGTAACCGAATTCGTTGTCGTACCAAACGTACAGAACAACACGGTTGTCTTGGGTGATGGTTGCTTCAGCGTCCACAACACCTGCGTGGCGCGAGCCAACGAAGTCGGTGGAAACCACTTCCTGCGAGTTGACGAAGTCGATTTGCTTATGCAGATCGGAGTGCAGCGCCATGTAGCGCAGGTACTCGTTCATCTCTTCACGGGTGGCGGCTTTCTCAAGGTTCAGGTTGAGGATTGCCATCGACACGTTCGGCGTTGGAACACGGATCGCGTTACCGGTCAGCTTGCCGGCCAGCTCAGGCAGGGCCTTGGCAGCAGCGGTAGCAGCACCGGTCTCGGTGATTACCATGTTCAGCGCGGCGCTACGACCACGGCGATCGCCTTTGTGGAAGTTGTCGATCAGGTTCTGGTCGTTGGTGTACGAGTGAACCGTTTCAACGTGACCGTTGATGATGCCGAACTTGTCGTTCACAGCCTTGAGCACCGGCACGATGGCGTTGGTGGTGCAAGAGGCGGCGGAAACGATCTTGTCGTCAGCGGTGATTTCACCGTGGTTGATGCCGTGAACGATGTTCTTCAGCTTGCCTTTGCCAGGTGCGGTCAGAACAACGCGGTCGATACCCGGGCAGGCCAGGTGCTGGCCCAGACCTTCGGCGTCACGCCACACACCGGTGTTGTCCACCAGCAGAGCATCTTTGATGCCGTACTGGGTGTAGTCCACTTCCGTCGGGTTCTTCGCGTAGATAACCTGGATCAGGTTGCCGTTGGCGGTGATGGTGTTGTTGGCTTCGTCGATGGTGATGGTGCCATTGAACGAACCATGAACCGAATCGCGACGCAGCAGGCTGGCGCGTTTGGTCAGGTCGTTTTCAGCGCCTTTGCGCACAACGATGGCGCGCAGACGCAGGCCATCGCCACCGCCGGTTTTTTCAATCAGGATGCGCGCCAGCAGACGGCCGATACGACCGAAGCCGTACAGTACAACGTCAGTGCCTTTGCGTGCGGAAGCGTTCTGCTGGCCTACAACGTCGGCCAGTTCTTCACGGACGAACTGCTCGGCAGTGCGGCCATTGCCTTCGGCCTTGAACTTGACCGCCAGCTTGCCCAGGTCTACCGAAGCGGCGCCGAGCTTGAGCTCGCTCATCGCTTTGAGCAGCGGGAATGTTTCGTGAACGGACAGTTCGGCGTCATCGGACTGACGATGGCGAGCAAAGCGGTGAGCTTTGAGAATCGCGATGACAGACTGGTTGATCAGGCTGCGGCCATAGATCGAGCTCACCACGTTGTTATTGCGGTAAAGCTGACCGATAAGCGGAATCATCGCTTCTGCGAGTGCTTCACGGTCGATCCATTCACCAAGACACTGGTCGGGCTTCTGAGTCACGGGAACCTTCCACATGTAGGGGCTGAAAAAAGGGGCTACATTATGCCGCCGAGTCGTCTGCGGAGCAATGCACGCCTATCGCAACATGCTTTTCCTTTCGTCGGCGGTAGTCTGCAACTGACAGCCGGCACCTTCGCCCGCTACAATTACCGACTTTGTCGCAACGCTGGAGCTCAACCTTCCGTGCCCGTCCTGCGTCTACCGCTTCTCCCTGCCGCGGCAGGTAAACAGCACTGGGGCAACCTGCCCGGTGCCGCCCTGAGCCTGGCCATCGCCGAGGCCGCCAGCGCTGCCAAGCGCTTTACCCTGCTACTGACCGCCGACAGCCAAAGTGCCGAACGGCTGGAACAGGAGCTGAGTTTCTTCGCCCCCGATTTGCCGGTGCTGCATTTCCCGGACTGGGAAACCCTGCCGTACGACCTGTTTTCACCGCACCAGGACATTATATCCCAGCGCATCGCCAGCCTGTATCGGCTGCCTGAACTGAGCCACGGCGTTTTGGTAGTGCCGATCACCACCGCCCTACATCGCCTGGCCCCCACCAAGTTCCTGCTCGGCAGCAGCCTGGTGCTGGACATCGGCCAGAAGCTCGACGTCGAGCAAATGCGCACGCGGCTGGAGGCCAGCGGCTATCGCTGCGTCGACACGGTTTATGAGCACGGCGAATTCGCGGTGCGCGGCGCACTGATCGACCTGTTCCCGATGGGCAGCAAACTGCCCTACCGCATCGACCTGTTCGATGACGAAATCGAGACCCTGCGTACCTTCGACCCGGAAAACCAGCGCTCCATCGACAAGGTCGAATCGGTCCGACTGCTGCCCGCCAAAGAATTCCCGCTGCAAAAGGAAGCCGTGACCCGCTTCAAGGCACGCTTTCGTGAACGCTTCGATGTCGATTTCCGCCGCTGCCCGATCTTCCAGGACCTGAGCAGCGGTATTACACCGGCCGGTATCGAGTACTACCTGCCGCTGTTCTTCGATGAAACCTCCACACTGTTCGACTACCTGCCGCAGGACACCCAGGTGTTTTCCCTGCCGGGCATCGAACAGGCGGCGGAAAATTTCTGGAACGACGTGCGCAACCGCTATGAAGAGCGCCGTGTCGATCCATCCCGGCCATTGCTGCCGCCGGCTGAGCTGTTCCTGCCGGTAGAAGACTGCTTCGCACGCCTCAAGAGCTGGCCACGCGTGGTTGCCAGCCAGCAAGACGTCGAAACCGGTGTCGGGCGCGAGCGCTTTCCGGCCAAACCTTTGCCGAACCTGGCCATCGAAGCCAAGGCCAACCAGCCGCTAGAAGCACTGTCGAATTTCCTTGATGGATTTTCCGGTCGCGTGCTGTTTACCGCCGAATCGGCCGGTCGCCGCGAAGTGCTGCTGGAACTGCTGGAACGCCTGAAGCTGCGACCGAAAACCGTCGACAGCTGGCCGGATTTCGTCGCCGGCAAAGAGCGTCTGGCGATCACCATCGCACCGCTGGACGAAGGCCTGGTGCTGGACGATCCAGCCCTGGCACTGATTGCTGAAAGTCCGTTGTTCGGTCAGCGAGTGATGCAGCGCCGTCGTCGCGAGAAACGCGCCGATGCCAATAACGATGCCGTGATCAAAAACCTCACCGAGCTGCGCGAAGGCGCACCGGTGGTGCATATCGATCATGGCGTTGGCCGTTATCTGGGCCTCGCGACCCTGGAAATCGAAAACCAGGCCGCCGAGTTCCTGACCCTCGAGTACGCCGAAGGCGCCAAGCTTTATGTGCCGGTGGCCAACCTGCATTTGATCGCCCGTTACACCGGCAGCGACGATGCTCTGGCGCCGCTGCACCGCCTCGGCTCCGAAACCTGGCAGAAAGCCAAACGCAAAGCCGCCGAACAGGTGCGTGACGTCGCCGCCGAACTGCTCGACATTTATGCTCGCCGCGCGGCTCGCGAAGGTTATGCCTTCGCCGATCCGAAAGCCGATTACGCAACCTTCAGCGCCGGCTTCCCGTTCGAAGAAACCCCGGACCAGCAAACCACCATCGACGCGGTGCGCGAAGATATGCTCGCGCCGAGACCGATGGACCGATTGGTCTGCGGCGACGTCGGCTTCGGCAAGACCGAAGTGGCGATGCGCGCGGCATTCATTGCCGTGCACGGCGGCCGTCAGGTCGCGATTCTGGTACCGACCACCCTGCTCGCCCAGCAACACTACAACAGCTTCCGCGACCGCTTCGCCGACTGGCCAGTGACCGTGGAAGTGATGAGCCGCTTCAAGTCGACCAAGGAAGTGAATGCCGCCGTTGCCGACCTCGCCGAAGGCAAGATCGACATCGTCATCGGCACGCACAAGCTGTTGCAAGACGACGTGAAGATCAAAAACCTCGGGCTGGTGATCATCGACGAAGAACACCGCTTTGGTGTTCGTCAGAAGGAACAGCTCAAGGCCCTGCGCAGTGAAGTCGACATCCTGACCCTGACCGCCACGCCGATTCCACGCACGCTGAACATGGCAGTGTCGGGCATGCGCGATCTGTCGATCATCGCTACGCCGCCAGCGCGACGCTTGTCGGTACGCACCTTCGTCATGGAACAGAACAAGAGCACAGTCAAAGAGGCCCTGCTCCGTGAGTTGCTGCGTGGCGGTCAGGTCTACTACCTGCACAACGATGTGAAAACCATCGAGAAATGTGCCGCCGACCTCGCCGAACTGGTACCGGAAGCACGGATCGGCATCGGCCACGGGCAGATGCGCGAGCGCGAGCTTGAACAGGTGATGAGCGACTTCTACCACAAGCGCTTCAACGTGCTGATCGCCTCGACCATCATCGAGACCGGCATCGACGTGCCGAGCGCCAACACCATCATCATCGAGCGTGCCGACAAGTTCGGCCTGGCCCAGCTGCACCAATTGCGTGGCCGCGTCGGTCGCAGTCACCACCAGGCTTACGCCTACCTGCTGACACCGCCGCGTCAACAGATCACGCCAGACGCGGAAAAACGCCTGGAAGCGATCGCCAACACCCAGGACCTCGGCGCAGGCTTTGTGCTGGCCACCAACGACCTGGAAATCCGTGGCGCCGGCGAACTGCTGGGCGATGGTCAGAGCGGGCAGATCCAGGCCGTCGGTTTCACCCTGTACATGGAAATGCTCGAGCGCGCGGTGAAATCCATCCGCAAGGGCGAGCAGCCAAACCTCGATCAACCGCTGGGAGGTGGTCCGGAAATCAATCTGCGCTTGCCGGCGCTGATCCCGGAAGACTATCTGCCGGATGTTCACGCACGCCTGATTCTCTACAAACGTATCGCGTCGGCGACCGACGAGGATGGCCTCAAAGACCTGCAAGTGGAGATGATCGACCGCTTCGGCCTGCTGCCGGAACCGACCAAGAACCTGGTGCGCATGACCTTGCTGAAACTGCAGGCCGAGCAACTGGGGATCAAGAAAGTCGACGGCGGCCCGCAAGGCGGTCGTATCGAGTTCGGCGCACAAACGCCGGTCGATCCGCTGGTGCTGATCAAGCTGATCCAGGGCCAACCCAACCGCTACAAATTCGAAGGCGCCACGATGTTCAAATTCATGGTGCCGATGGAGCGCCCGGAAGAGCGCTTTAATACAGTGGAGGCGCTGTTTGAGCGCCTCACTCCAAAAACTGCTTGAAGGACGCCGCATGCGCCTGTTTCGCTCATTGACCCTGCTGTTGACCCTCGTTGCTCCGACGGCGTTTGCCGACAGCTTGTATCAGGTTGAAATGATCCTCTTCCGCCAGAACGCCGTACCGGCCATTGTCAGCCGCACCGCGCCGGAAGACTGGGCTGCCGGTGCACGACCGGTCAGTGCCGACAGCCTGCGCACCCCAAGCCTCAATACCGAAGCAGAAAAACTGCGCACCAGCAGCGATTACACGGTGCTGCTGCACAAATCCTGGCAACAGAGTCTTGGCGAGGACGCGAGAAAAGTCTCGATCAGCGACGGCAAGGAGCAATTCGGCCAGTTCCCGATCGAAGGCACGCTGAACCTGAAGCTCGGGCGCTTCACCGACGTTGACGCGAACTTCTGGGTCAACCAGTTCGATACCTATGGTCGGGTTATCGCCAGCGAACGCCTGAAGCAGCAAAGCCACACCAAAAACGGTCAGCTCAACTACCTCGACAACGGCCACCTGGCGCTGCTGATCAAAATCACTTCGCTGACTGCACCTGCGCGTCCGCCAGTCCCTGACGTTCTCCCGGACTGATTGAAGTCCCCATGCCCCCGAACCTGAGCAAACCCCTGGCCCCTTCCTGGGTCAGTCGATTCAAGGAACAAAGCCTGGAGCGTGGCCGCCGCTACGCACTGGAAAATCGCGTCAGGATCGTCGAGGCCGGCGACAGCACCATCACCGCCAGTTGCGAAGGCTCTGGCGGCAATGTTTACCGCCAGACCATTACACTGCGCGAATCCACCAAAGGCACTCTGTTACTGGTCGAGGCAACGTGCAGTTGCCCGGTGCGCGTTAACTGCAAGCATTGCGCTGCAGTGCTGCTCAAAGTCCAGGAAACCCTTGAGTACCCCGCTGCCGCCAAAGACGCCGAGTTGCTGGAAAAACTGCAGGCGGTTCTCGAAAACCGTAGCCCCGCGCCTTTGCCGCAACAACTGGTGGACAACGTGCAACCGGTGCCGCGTCTGTGGCTGGCGAGCATTGAATTCAGCGCCTTCGAACCACGCAACGGCAAAATGCAGCGCTACATCCAGCACCGTGCTGCGCTGTCTTTCCGCTATCTGGATGAATACGTCAGCGGGCAGAGAAATGCCGACATCCTGATCCGACAGGAACAGCAAACGCTACGAATCAAACGCCAGCCGGACGCCGAAAAAGCCTACCGGGAACAGCTGCGAATCCTCGGATTCAGAGTTGCGACCCGCCAAAGCAAAGCCTTGCCGGAAAGCGCCGGTGAACTTTATGAGATGGTCAACGACAGCGCCTGGCTGACGTTCACCCTCAATGAGCTGCCCAAGTTACGTACCCAAGGCTGGGAACTGCAGATTGACGAAGACTTCGGCTTTGACCTGACGGCGGTCGATGACTGGTACGCCACGGTCGAAGAGGCGCCGGAGCGCGACTGGTTTGATCTGGAGCTGGGGATTATCGTCAATGGCGAGCGCCTTAGCCTGCTGCCGATCCTGCTGAACCTGATGCGCTCGCACACCGAGATTCTCAACCCGGAACGCCTGGCCAGACGCCGCGACGATGAGTTGATCCTGGTGAACATCCCGAACCGTCCGAACTCCGAATACGGCCCATTGCAGGTCGCGCTGCCGCTCGGTCGTTTAAAGCCTGTGCTGGCGACCCTTGGCGAGTTTTACCTGCAAGAGCCCGGAGAAACCCGGTTGCGGCTGAGCAGCGCCGATGCCACCCGCCTGAATCCGCTGGAAGACATGCCCCTGCTCTGGGAAGGTGGCGAGCACATCCGCACCTTTGCCCAGCGCCTGCGTGACATCAAGGATTACACGACCGAGGCACCCGAAGGGCTGAACGCCACATTACGGCCTTATCAGCTTGAAGGCTTGAGCTGGATGCAGTCGCTGCGGCAACTGGAAGTCGGCGGCATCCTTGCGGACGACATGGGCCTGGGCAAAACCCTGCAGACTCTGGCGCATGTGCTGACCGAGAAAAACGCCGGCCGCCTGGACCGGCCGTGCATGGTGGTGATGCCCACCAGTCTGATTCCCAACTGGCTCGACGAAGCGGCGCACTTTGCTCCACAACTCAAAGTGCTGGCGCTGTATGGCACCGGACGTAAAAAACACTTTGAGCATTTGGCCGAATACGACCTGATCCTCACCACGTATGCGCTGCTGCCCAAGGATGTCGAACGCCTGGCAGCGCAGCCATTGCACGTGCTGGTGCTCGACGAAGCGCAATACATCAAGAACCCCAACAGCAAGGCCGCTCATGCGGCGCGAGAGCTCAATGCCCGCCAGCGCCTGTGCCTCAGCGGCACGCCACTGGAAAATCACCTGGGCGAGCTGTGGTCGCTGTTTCACTTCCTGCTGCCCGGCTGGCTGGGCGACGTGAAAAGCTTCAATCGCGATTACCGCGTACCGATCGAAAAGCGCGCCAGCGACGTACGACTGCAACACCTGAACGGTCGGATCAAGCCGTTCCTGTTGCGTCGAACCAAGGAACAGGTCGCCACCGAACTGCCGCCGAAAACCGAGATCGTCCATTGGGTCGAACTCAACGAGGCGCAGCGCGACGTTTACGAAACCATGCGTCTGGCCATGGACAAGAAAGTCCGCGACGAGATCACCCGCAAAGGCGTGGCGCGCAGTCAGATCATCATTCTTGAAGCGTTGCTCAAGCTGCGACAGGTGTGCTGCGATCTGCGCCTGGTCAATGACGCCGCCCTGCCCACCCGCGGCAGCACCTCGGGCAAGCTCGACAGCCTGATGGAGATGCTTGAGGAGCTCTTCGAAGAAGGCCGCAAAATCCTGCTGTTTTCGCAGTTCACCTCGATGCTGTCGCTGATCGAAGACGAACTGAATAAACGCAGCATCGCTTACGCACTGCTGACCGGACAAACCCGCGATCGACGCACGCCGGTGAAAGACTTCCAGAGCGGCAAGCGTCAGATTTTCCTGATCAGCCTGAAAGCAGGTGGCGTTGGCCTGAACCTGACGGAAGCCGACACGGTGATTCACTATGATCCGTGGTGGAACCCGGCGACGGAAAACCAGGCCACCGACCGCGCTTACCGGATCGGCCAGGAGAAGCCGGTGTTCGTTTACAAGATGATTGCTCGCGGCACCGTCGAAGAGAAAATCCAGCACCTGCAAAAGGAAAAATCCGACCTGGCGGCCGGCGTACTGGATGGGCGTTCGACCGGGGACTGGAAGTTGCAGAGCGACGATATTGAAGCGTTGTTTGCGCCGCTGCCGGACAAATCGAAGATTTAGCGGCGGCAGGCAGACCGCCTTCGCGAGCAAGCCCGCTCCCACATTAGTTTTATGGGGGTGCCCACTATTGCGGACTAACGCAAATCCAATGTGGGAGCGGGCTTGCTCGCGAAAGGGTCGACTCGGTGTAACAGATGCTCAGCCCTTCAACACCCGCGCCAACGTCGACTTCACCTTGCCCATCCCGTCATGCAGCGCCTGTTCGATTTCAGCCATGGTAATCACTGCCGTCGACTTGCCCGCCGCCGGGTTCACCACCAGCGCCAGACACGCGTAATCCAGCTCCAGTTCGCGAGCCAATGCCGCTTCCGGCATACCAGTCATGCCGACGATATCGCAGCCATCACGCTCCAGACGGACGATCTCGGCAACGGTTTCCAGACGTGGTCCTTGCGTGCAGGCGTATACACCGTGACTGCTGTAGGCACAGCCTTCAGCCGCCAACGCGGCAATCAACTGCTCACGCAATGGCTCGCTGTAGGGATAGCTGAAATCGATGTGGGTGACCTGCTCCAGGTCATCGGCAAAATAGGTGTGCTGGCGACCGCTGGTGTAATCGATCAACTGATGGGGCACACAGAAATGCCCGGTGCCCATGGCGGCATGAATTCCGCCGACCGCGTTGACCGCCAGAATCGCCTGCGCGCCCGCCTGTTTCAACGCCCACAGGTTGGCCCGGTAATTCACCTGATGCGGAGGAAAACGGTGCGGATGGCCGTGACGGGCGAGAAACAGCACTTCACGCCCGGCGTATTCACCGATCTGGATCTCGGCCGACGGCGCGCCGTACGGCGTCTCCAGAGCCAATGACTGGCGAATGCTCAAGCCTTCGAGCTGGGTCAGGCCGGTGCCACCGATAATCGCGTAAACCGTCATTGCAAAAAGTCCTTAATCAATCAGTTGGGCATCTTTGAGCGCGCCAAGGGCGGTCAGCCAGCGCGGATCCTGCCGGTAATCGGTGCGGGCGAACGACTGGCTGCGCATCCGCGCAATGCGTGCAGACGGCTTGATCTTCAGGCGCTGAGCCGCACTCAGTGCCAGTTCGGCGGCCGCGCGATCATTGCATACCAGCCCCATGTCGCAACCGGCAGACAGCGCCGCTTCGATCCGGCTGGCAGCGTCGCCAACCACATGGGCACCGGCCATCGACAGATCGTCGCTGAAGATTACCCCGTCAAACTGCAATTCTCCGCGCAGGATGTCCTGCAGCCAGCGGCGCGAGAAGCCGGCGGGCTGCGAGTCAACTTGCGGGTAGATCACATGGGCGGGCATCACTGCCGCCAGTTGCTTGCTCAAGCGTGCGAACGGTACGAGGTCCTTCGCGCGGATTTGCTCGAGACTGCGCTCGTCATTCGGAATCGCGACGTGCGAATCGGCCTCTGCCCAGCCATGGCCTGGGAAGTGCTTGCCGGTCGCCGCCATGCCCGCGCTGTTCATGCCGCGAATGAATGCGCCTGCCAGCAAGGCCGCACGCTCCGGGTCACCTTCGAATGAACGGGTACCGACCACGGCACTGCGCTGGTAGTCGAGGTCCAGCACCGGGGCGAAGCTCAAATCGAGGCCGACAGCCAGCACTTCAGTCGCCATGATCCAGCCGCACTGCTCGGCCAGGTATTCGGCGTTCGGGTTGTCAGCAATCGCCCGCATGGCAGGCAGACGCACGAAACCCTGACGCAGGCGCTGCACTCGACCGCCCTCTTGGTCTACGGCCAACAGCAGGTCGGGACGCACCGCGCGGATCGAAGCACTCAACTCGCGAACCTGACGAGGATGCTCGATATTGCGCGCAAAAATAATCAGGCCACCCACTTCGGGCTGACGCAACAGTTGGCGATCTTCGGCCGTCAGCCAGGTACCGGCGACGTCCACCATCAACGAGCCTTGCAGGCCAGCAGTCATAGAAATTCCTTGATAACGAAAAGCGCGCGCGGCGCATCTTTGAAGAGCCCGGCCCGATGCAAACACACGACTTCGCCGCCAAGGGCGATGCCCGGCTGAACGTGGTCGGTAAAAGAGAAATCGAGCGGGTCTGAAACGAGAGTCGGCATGGGCGGCTAGCTTAGCGGATGTAAGCTGCCGCGCCCACCCGTGAGCCGTTAAACCTTGGCGGCGACGGGTGCCGATTTGCTGCGAGGACGCAACTGGGCCGACGCCATGGCCTCGTCGGTGACGCCGGTTTCTGCGCGCATGCCAGCAGCCAGGAACGGCACCATCAGACGCATCACCTGCTCGATCGAGGTGTTCACCCCGAAATCGGTCTCGGCGATCGCGCGCAAGGCCTTGATCCCCGACATGCTGAACGCCGCTGCGCCGAGCATGAAGTGCACGCGCCAGAACAGTTCGATAGGCGGAATACGCGGTGCGGCTTCATTGACCAACAGCATGTAACGACGGAATACCTTGCCGTACATGTCTTCCAGGTAACGCCGCAAGTGCCCCTGGCTCTGGCTGAATGCCAGCCCCAACAGGCGCATGAAGATAGACAAATCATTGCCGCTGCGTGGCTGCACCACGAGGGCTTGCTCGACGAGGATTTCCAGCAACTCTTCAAGGCTCGGTTTGCTGTCCGGCTTGGCCTGACGGCGCTCCAGCTCACGATCGAGGCTGATGCAGAAAGGCCCGAGAAAACGCGAGAAGACGGCCTGAATCAAGGCCTTCTTTGAGCCGAAATGATAATTCACTGCCGCCAGGTTGACCCCAGCCTTGCTGGTGATCAGCCGCAATGAAGTTTCGGCAAAACCTTTTTCCGCGAACAGCTGCTCTGCAGCATCGAGAATGCGTTCAACGGTTTCCGACTGGGCCATGGCTACTCCGCCTGACAAACACTTGTTTGAAACATACGTTTCAGCCTGGGCATTGTCAAGCCTGCCTGTTCGTTTTGCGAACGGTCGGTCAGCTATTTAACCATACAAGTCGGGAGCTGTAGCCAGTCCTACAAGCAGCAAGCTGACGATCTGTAAACCGACCGTCCAGCGGCCGGATAAAAAAGGAGGATTGCCAAGACCACTCCACTGTATATAATCCCAGTCACTGTATAAAAAGACAGAGCGATCGACATGATAAAACTGACGCCACGCCAAGCTGAGATTCTGGCTTTTATCAAACGTTGCCTCGAAGACAACGGCTATCCGCCGACCCGTGCAGAAATCGCCCTGGAGCTTGGCTTCAAGTCACCCAATGCCGCTGAAGAACATCTCAAGGCACTGGCGCGCAAGGGTGCAATCGAAATGACGCCCGGCGCCTCACGCGGCATTCGCATCCCGGGCTTCGAAGCCAAGGCCGACGAGTCCACCTTGCCGATCATTGGCCGGGTTGCTGCCGGCGCTCCGATTCTCGCTCAACAGCACATCGAAGAATCCTGCAACATCAATCCTTCTTTCTTCCATCCACGCGCCGACTATTTGTTGCGCGTTCACGGCATGAGCATGAAGGACGTGGGGATTTTCGACGGCGACCTGCTCGCCGTGCATACCACGCGCGAGGCCCGTAACGGCCAGATAGTGGTTGCGCGGATCGGCGACGAAGTGACCGTCAAGCGCTTCAAGCGCGACGGCAGCAAGGTCTGGCTGATTGCCGAAAACCCCGAGTTTGCCCCGATCGAAGTGAACCTGAAAGATCAGGACCTGGTGATTGAAGGCTTGAGTGTCGGCGTCATTCGCCGCTAAAGGAGGCGTTATGCAGTTCCCTCACACACCACAGCACACACAACTTCCGCTGTTTGAAGCGTTCATGGCGCAGCCGTTGGCGCCGATTCTCAAAGACGTGGTCGAGTCGCCCTGGAGCGCCGAACCCGAAGTGTTCAGTGAGCTGTCATTGCGTGGTGCGGCAGGGAACTGCCTGAACCTTCTGGCCCCCATCCTCAGAGAGTTGAGCCAGGACAAGGACGCTCGCTGGCTGACGCTGATCGCTCCACCTGCCAGCCTGACTCAAGCCTGGCTGCGAGATGCCGGCCTGAACCGCGAACGCATTCTGTTGCTGCAACCACGGGGAACACAAAGCGCCCAGCAACTGGCTTGCGAAGCCCTGCGCCTGGGCCGCAGTCACACCGTTGTAAGTTGGCTGAACCCGTTGAGCTCCAGCGCACGCCAACAGCTGATCAGCGCCGCCCGTACCGGGGATGCTCAAAGTCTGAATATTCGGCTGGGCTAAGTGACACGCACTGTGCACTTGAAAGGCGCAGGGCTTCTCCAGGACAGAGAAGCCAATCTGTAACGTCGATGTGAAATGATGCCCTACGAAAAGCCGATGAACGGAATCAATGAAGAATCCGCGGCCCTTCTTCTTTGTCGAATTCGCCTTCAACCAAGCGCCCAGCCATCTGCACACCCACGCTCAACATCGCCTTGGCGACTTCAACGTGCTGGCCCTGCAGGAACGCTTTGGCGTCTTCAGAGAAGTTCAAAGTCACCAGAGAACCCTCGTCCTCAGCTCTGCGCAGCTCAATACGGCCGTCTGGCAGTTCGACAATTTCTAGAAAGGACGTTGGCATAAAGGTCTGTTCTCCACGAAAGGCGGGGATTATATAGTCATCAGCGCGGCTTCGCTCGGGATCTTGACCGGCTGCACGTCACCGAAACCAATGCTAAAGATCATCCCTGATCCATGGCCATCACTGAACACTCAGCGCTCCGTGCGCAGATTCAGCACTCATTCAACCCTTCGCGAAACCGAATCGCCAAATCCTTGAGGTTCTGACGCCAGCTCTCCAGCTCTTCTCGGCTCAACTCTTGAGGCGTCTCTTCTTCATCGAGGTTAACCGCCATGATCAGCGGCTGGGTCACGTCGCCCTTGGGCTTGTGCGGCACGCGTGGCGGTTGAAACAGCGCGGCATGGGCAGCCAAAAGCTTTGCCAGCCAGGTTTCAGGGTTATTCGCCAACTCGACCATCTCCGCCATTTCCGGAATAGCGATGGTCTCGAGCACTTCACGAGTCAGCAGCAATTCTGCTCGCGGTGCATTGGCCTGAGGCAAACGGTAGAAACCGGCAATCTCATGACACAAGCCCAGCAGTGCGCCGTACAAGTGAAACAACGCTGACTCACGCCCGGCCTGGATCAGCGCCAGGGAGTTCATCGCCCGCCCCTCTTCCGCCCGGGCCAGCGCCTCAAGCGACAGGCCGGCAAAGTAAATTTTCTGATTGGTACGGGTATAGAGCTCAAAGGCCATGACGGCAGTCTCCACAACGAAATAAGACGCGTAATGCGGGTCTGACAGTGTCATGGATCAGACAAGCCGACCGCAAGCACAAAACAAAAGGCCGCATGAAAACCCGAGGGTTCGCATGCGGCCTTTGGCATCGCATTGCCCGATTATTTGGCTACGCGCTTGTCTTCAACCACCCACTTGCCACCGTCGTAGAATGCCTTCCAACCGGTAGGCTTGCCTTCGACCTCGGTCTGCACGTACTGCTCCTTGGTCTTGCGGCTGTAACGGATCACCGCCGGGAGACCATCCGGATCCTTCTTCGGCGCTTCGCAGAGGAAGTGGTACTTCGGATCGATCTCATCCTTGTGCGGCACGATCTCGATCACCAGCGGAGCACGGGTCTCGCGGTTTTTCGGGAACTGGCTCGCCGCCAGGAACAGGCCAGAAGCACCATCACGCAGAATGTAGGTGTCGTTGACCTTCTCGCACTTGAGCTCGGGCATCTTCACCGGATCCATCTTCGGCGGCGCCGCGTCACCGCTCTTCAGCAGTTTGCGGGTGTTTTTGCAGGTCGCGTTGGTGCAACCGAAGAACTTGCCGAAACGGCCAGTCTTCAACTGCATTTCGCTGCCGCACTTATCGCACTCCAGGCTCGGACCTTCGTAGCCCTTGATGCGATAGCTGCCTTCTTCGATCTCGTAGCCTGCGCAATCCGGGTTGTTACCGCAGATGTGCAGCTTGCGCTTCTCATCCAGCAGGTAAGCGTCCATCGCGGTGCTGCAGATCGGGCAGCGATGCTTGCCACGCAGCACCAAAGACTCCGACTCACCCTCGTCGTCTGCAGCGATTTCATCGCCCGGCACCAGGTTGACGGTGGCTTTGCAGCGCTCTTTTGGTGGCAGGCTATAACCCGAACAACCAAGGAACACACCGGTCGATGCGGTACGAATCTGCATCGGACGACCGCAGGTGAGGCACGGGATGTCGGTCATGACCGGCTGATTGGCACGCATGCCGTTTTCCGCACTCTCGGCTACTTCGAGTTTCTTCTTGAAGTCGCCGTAGAACTCGTCCAGCACGTTTTTCCAGTCACGCTCGCCCTGGGCGACGTCATCGAGGTTCTCTTCCATGCCGGCGGTGAAGCCGTAGTCCATCAGGTTCGAGAAGCTTTCGGACAGACGCTCGGTGACGATGTCACCCATCTTTTCCGAGTAGAAACGACGGTTGTGCAGCGCGACGTAACCGCGGTCCTGGATAGTCGAAATGATCGCCGCGTAGGTCGAAGGACGACCGATACCGCGTTTTTCCATTTCTTTAACCAGGCTCGCTTCCGAGTAACGCGCCGGCGGCTTGGTGAAGTGCTGGCTTGGATCAAGCTTGATCAACTTCAGCACATCGCCTTGCACCATGTCCGGCAGCACATCGTCGTCGCCAGGCTTGGCCATTTGCGGCATGACGCGGGTGTAACCGTCGAACTTCAGAATGCGGCCCTTGGCGCGCAGCTCGAAGCCGCTAGCGGCGACGCTGACGGTAGTCGACAGGTATTTTGCCGGCAGCATCTGGCACGCGACGAATTGGCGCCAGATCAGCTCGTAGAGACGCTCAGCGTCACGCTCCATGCCCGACAGCTTGCTTGGATCGGTATTCACATCAGAAGGACGAATCGCTTCGTGAGCCTCTTGCGCGCCTTCCTTGCTGCTGTAGACGTTCGGTGTTTCCGGCAGGTACTTGCCGCCGAACTCACCTTCAATATATGTACGCGCCATCGCCACGGCATCAACCGAGAGGTTGGTCGAGTCGGTACGCATGTAAGTGATGTAGCCAGCTTCGTACAGACGCTGGGCCATCATCATGGTTTTCTTCACGCCGAAGCCCAGGCGGTTACTGGCAGCCTGTTGCAGCGTGGACGTGATGAACGGTGCCGACGGCTTGCTGCTGGTCGGTTTGTCTTCGCGCTTGGCGATGGTGTAGCTGGAAGCCTTGAGCTTCTCCAGCGCAGCCATGGCCTGGGCTTCGTTGAGCGGCTTGAAGGCTTCGCCGTTTTCACGGGCCACTTCAAAACGCACATTGGCGCCCTTGGTAGTGCCGAGGTCAGCATGAACTTCCCAATACTCTTCCGGGTTGAACGCACGAATTTCGCGCTCACGCTCCACCACCAGCTTCACGGCTACCGACTGCACACGGCCGGCAGACAGACCGCGAGCGATCTTGGCCCACAGCAGCGGCGAAACCATGTAACCCACCACACGGTCGAGGAAGCGACGCGCCTGCTGAGCATTGACTCGATCGATATCCAGCTCGCCCGGCTTGGAGAAGGCTTCCTGAATCGCCTTCTTGGTGATTTCGTTGAACACCACGCGCTTGTAGCGGCTGTCATCACCACCGATGGCTTCGCGCAGGTGCCAGGCAATGGCTTCCCCCTCGCGATCCAAGTCGGTTGCGAGATAGATGGTGTCAGCATCTTTGGCGAGCCGGCGCAGCTCTTCGATGACCTTTTCCTTGCCCGGGAGGATCTCGTACTTGGCTTTCCAGCCATGATCGGGATCGACACCCATGCGCGAGACCAGTTGCTTGCGCGCCTTTTCTTTAGGCGACAGCGCCGGCGCTTCACCAGCAGCAGCCTTGCCGCGCTTGGCAGCAGGCTCTTTGCTGGCGCTAGCCGAACCGCTGGTGGGCAGGTCTCGGATATGGCCGATACTCGACTTCACCACGTATTGGTTACCCAGATACTTGTTGATGGTCTTGGCCTTAGCCGGGGATTCCACAATGACCAGCGATTTGCCCATGGATCAGAAAATTCCTGAATTCTAGAAGTGAAAGGCGGTTGGCGCCTGACGCGGCACCGCTATATATAGTGGCAACAAGGTGAGGTCAAGCGCAGGGTTCTGCGCGCTCTCAGCTTATGGCCTTGAAAAAAGGCTTGGTTCGGCCTGCACCAAAGCAAAGCGTGGGACCTGTTCGCCGTCAACTTCGACCGACTCCAGGAACATGCTCAAGGGACGCACCCAAAAGCCGTAATCGCCATACAGGGCTTGGTAGAAGACCACTTCTTCTTCGGTCTCGGAATGCCGCGCAACACTGAATACGCGGTACTGCGGACCTTTGTAATGCTGGTAGAGCCCTGGTTGTATCGGCATGGTCTGGCCCTCACTCAAATCACTTGAAATAAAAAACAAAAAAAATCTTCAGAAAAACAAAAACCGGGGCACTTGGCCCCGGCTTCCGTCGACGAATCGCTTAAACGCGTTCGAAAACGGTGGCAATGCCCTGGCCGAGGCCAATGCACATGGTCGATACACCGAAGGTGCCGCCATTCTGCTTCATTACATTGAGCAGCGTGCCGGAGATACGTGCACCGGAGCAACCGAATGGGTGGCCCAGGGCGATCGCGCCGCCGTGCAGGTTAACCTTCTCGTTCATCTTGTCGAGCACTTTCAAATCTTTCAGCACTGGCAGGGCCTGTGCAGCGAAAGCTTCGTTGAGTTCGAAGAAGTCGATATCGGCAATACCCAGACCTGCACGCTTCAGTGCTTTCTGTGTCGCCGGTACTGGACCATAGCCCATGATCGCCGGGTCCACACCTGCCACTGCCATCGAGCGGATCACCGCCATCGGCTGGATGCCCAGGTCCTGTGCACGCTGCGCCGACATCACGATCATGCACGAAGCACCATCGGTGATCTGCGACGAAGTACCGGCTGTCACGGTGCCACCCTTTGGATTGAACGCCGGCTTCAACGCCGCCAGGCTTTCCAGGGTAGTTTCCGGACGGATGGTTTCGTCGTAGTCGAACAGTTTCAAGAAACCGTTCTCGTCGTAACCCTGCATCGGGATGATTTCGTCTTTGAACTTGCCTTCCACCGTCGCTTTATGGGCGAGTTGGTGGGAGCGCACGCCGAAGGCATCCTGCTGCTCACGGGTAATGCCGTGCATTTTGCCGAGCATTTCAGCGGTCAGGCCCATCATGCCCGAGGCTTTCGCCGCGTACAGCGACATGTGCGGGTTCGGATCGACACCGTGCATCATGCTCACGTGACCCATATGCTCGACGCCGCCAACCACGAACACGTCACCATTACCGGTCATGATCGCTTGCGCTGCTGTGTGCAATGCGCTCATCGACGAGCCACACAGGCGGCTGACGGTCTGGCCGGCAGCGGTGTGCGGGATCTGAGTCATCAAGGACGCCATGCGGGCGATGTTCCAGCCCTGCTCCAGGGTCTGGTTGACGCAGCCCCAGATCACGTCTTCGACTTCGTTCGGGTCGACTTTGACATTGCGTTCCAGCAACTTGCTGATCAGGTGTGCCGACATGTCTTCGGCGCGGGTGTTGCGGTGCATGCCGCCCTTGGAGCGGCCCATCGGAGTACGACCGAAGTCGACAATCACGACGTCTCTAGGATTCAAGCTCATATAATTTCACTCTCGCTCTAGTGTGGGCGCTTAACCGAAGAAGCTCTGGCCGTTTTTGGCCATCTCGCGCAGCTTCTCGGTCGGGTGGTACAGCGCGCCCAAATCAGCGTACTGGTCAGCCAGGGCAACGAACTCTGCAACACCGATTGCGTCGATGTAGCGCAGTGCACCGCCACGGAATGGAGGGAAACCAATACCGTAGACCAGACCCATGTCGGCTTCGGCAGCGGTTTCGACGATGCCGTCTTCAAGGCAACGCACGGTTTCCAGGCACAGCGGGATCATCATCCAGTTGATGATGTCTTCGTCGGTTACTTCACGCTGTTCGAAGACGATTGGCTTGAGCACTTCGAGTACCGACGGATCGGCTACTTTCTTCTGCTTGCCGCGCTTGTCGGTCTCGTAGGCGTAGAAGCCCTTGCCGTTCTTCTGGCCCAGGCGCTTGGCTTCGTAGAGCACGTCAACGGCCGAACGACGGTCGTCTTTCATGCGGTCCGGGAAGCCTTCAGCCATCACGTCACGACCGTGGTGACCGGTGTCGATACCGACCACGTCCATCAGGTATGCCGGGCCCATTGGCCAGCCGAATTTTTCCATGATCTTGTCGATACGGACGAAGTCCACACCGGCGCTGACCAACTTGGCGAAACCGCCGAAGTACGGGAACAGAACGCGGTTGACCAGGAAGCCCGGGCAGTCGTTGACGACGATCGGGTTCTTGCCCATTTTCTTGGCATAGGCAACGGTGGTGGCAACAGCCAGCTCGCTGGACTTCTCGCCACGAATGACCTCAACCAGCGGCATCATGTGCACCGGGTTGAAGAAGTGCATGCCGACAAAGTTTTCCGGACGCTTGAGGGCCTTGGCCAACAGGCTGATGGAAATGGTCGAGGTGTTCGACGCGAGGATGGTGTCCTCTTTGACCTTGTCTTCGACTTCGGCCAATACCGCTTGCTTGACCTTAGGGTTCTCGACAACGGCTTCAACCACCAGGTCGACGTGGCCGAAATCACCGTAGGACAGGGTTGGACGAATGCCGTTGAGCACTTCGGCCATTTTGGCTGCGGTCATGCGGCCTTTCTCAACGCGACCAACCAGCAGTTTCGCGGCTTCAGCCAGACCCTGCTCGATACCGTGCTCGTTGATGTCCTTCATCAGGATAGGCGTGCCTTTGGACGCCGACTGATAAGCGATACCGCCACCCATGATACCGGCGCCGAGTACGGCAGCCTGTTTCACGTCTTTGGCGATTTCGTCGTAGGCCTTGGCTTTTTTCTTCAGCTCCTGATCGTTCAGGAACAGACCGATCAAGCTCTGCGCAGCAGAGGTCTTGGCCAGCTTGACGAAACCGGCAGCTTCAACTTCCAGAGCCTTGTCGCGACCGAAGTTCGCGGCTTTCTGGATAGTCTTGATCGCTTCAACCGGTGCCGGGTAGTTCGGGCCAGCCTGACCGGCCACGAAACCTTTGGCGGTTTCGAAAGCCATCATTTGCTCAATGGCGTTCAGCTTGAGCTTTTCCAGCTTCGGCTGACGCTTGGCCTTGTAATCGAACTCGCCGGAGATGGCGCGCTTGATCAGTTCCAGGGCCGCTTCCTGCAGCTTCTCTGGAGCGACCACCGCATCGACTGCGCCGACTTTCAGCGCGTCTTCCGGACGGTTTTCCTTACCGGCGGCAATCCACTCGATGGCGTTGTCGGCACCGATGATGCGCGGCAGGCGAACGGTACCACCGAAGCCTGGGTAGATGCCCAGTTTGACTTCCGGCAGACCGATCTTGGCCTTGGTGGACATGACGCGGTAGTCCGCCGCCAGGCACATTTCCAGACCGCCACCCAAAGCGATGCCGTTGATCGCGGCCACGGTTGGAACATTGAGGTCTTCGAAATCGCTGAAAATCTTGTTGGCTTCGAGGTTGCCAGCAACCAGCTCTGCATCCGGCAGCTTGAAGTTGTCGACAAATTCGGTGATGTCGGCACCGACGATGAACACGTCCTTGCCACTGCTGACGATCACACCCTTGACCGACGCATCTGCCTTGATGGCGTCTACGGCCGAACGTAGTTCGTTCAGGGTTAGACGGTTGAACTTGTTGACGGACTCACCCTTGAGGTCGAATTTCAATTCGACGATGCCACTTTCAAGAGCCTTAACCGTGATGGCTTTACCTTCGTAAATCATCAACTGATCTCCACGATATGGAAGCTGAACAGTACACGTCGGACGCTGACGTTCTGGCTCGGCATGGACGTTACCGTCGATGCTAACGCCATCCCACCAGGCACACCCGCCAACGCGATAGTCGGGATTCTGTAGGAGCCGTCTGTAATACAAACGCTCAATTCATACGCCCGTTTGATTTGGGTACGCCACCTTCACGGAATTTCCGACAATTGTCAATCGCCCAAAATGCGGGTTGTAACTCGACTTTACGGTCATATCCGTACCACGAAGACCTGCAACACGCGGATGCATGTTCAACCATTCATAGAATCAATATTTAGAAACGTCGCCCTAATTAGCTGCGCAACTCGAAATACAAGCTACGCTGGCCGGGGACGTTTAACGAAAAACAGAAGCGCTTATGGCGAACGCCAAGCGCAAGATCAACGCCACGCCTCGGACAGCGTGACGATTCAGCGAATTACCGGCCTGCCTGGCCACTCCAGCCCGATGACGATGTCGGGCTTTTTATTGCCTGTGTGTAGGCGCTGCGTTTCAGGCTAATGCCTTCAGCACTGCATCGATCTCATTCAAAACACTGGCCTCGCCCCGCTCCCCCCAATACAACGTGATCATTTGCTTGTCGGCCTCAATCTTGTAGACGTTGGCCGGCAACTTCCGGAAATGAATCAGCAACGACTCATCCTGACAAACCTCTCGCCATTGATTGACCCACACACCCGGTGCACTTTGCCAATAAATCCAGCACGCCGGCTGATTGCCCCGCCGCGGACGATGATATTGCGCACACGGGCTGGGCGGCGCTGGCTCCAGCCAATGCGGCCACTCCTGCGGCGCCAGCTGCATGGCCAGGCCAATACGCCGCGCCTCCATGCGCAAGGCCATCTGCCCCCCCTGTTTACGCGAAGGCCGCAGCCATGCCAGCGGGCTCAGCACCACTGCGAGGATTGACACCACTATCCAGACCGTCATATCTGTACTCCCGAATCTTGATGGGCAGATTGATCCCTGTCGGAACCGATCCGCTTGAAACCAGCCATACTTACCGTTATCGCAATCCTCAGGAGGAGCACCTCATGCCCTACCACCATATTCTGGTCGCCGTAGATCTAACCGAAGAGTGCGATCCTGTGATTCACCGTGCTCGCGAGTTATCGGTCAGCAACGGTGCCAAATTGTCCCTGGTTCATATTGTCGAACCGATGGCCATGGCCTTTGGTGGTGACGTGCCGATGGACCTGTCGCAATTGCAGCAACAGCAATTCGACCAGGCCAAGGAGCGCCTCGAGCGCCTGATCAACAAATATCCTGAACTTTCCAAAGAATACAGCCACTTGACCTATGGCCAGCCACGCCAGGAAATCCATCATATGGCCAAGGAACAGGAGTGCGACCTGATCGTCGTGGGCAGTCATGGCCGCCACGGCCTCGCACTGCTGCTGGGCTCCACCGCCAATGACGTGCTGCATGGTGCGCCTTGCGATGTACTGGCAGTGCGCCTGATCAAAAGCTGAATACGTCCAAATGGAGATCCAGTGTGGGAGCCGGGCTTGCCCGCGATAGGGCCATTACAGCCAATGCAAAGGCTGAGGTGATGCCATCGCAGGCAAGCCAGCTCCCACATTAGATCGTATTGCATATGAAAAGCCCGACGTTCAGCGATGAACGTCGGGCTTTTTTACATCAGCAACGGATCAATCAGGCATCCAGCTCGGCCCAGCGCTCGACCAGTGCATCGAGTTCCGCTTGCAGTTGCTCAAGCTGCGCGATGACCTTGGCGGTTTCGGCAGCAGGACGCTGATAGAAAGCAGCATCGGCCATTTCGGCTTGCACCGCGGCGATTTGCTGTTCCTTGGCGTCGATATCGCCCGGCAGCGCTTCCAGTTCACGCTGCAGCTTGTAGCTGAGCTTTTTCTTGGCCACTGGCGCTTCTTGAGCGACCACTGGCGCAGGCGCCGCACTGACGACCGCAGAGTTCAGGTCTGCCTTGCCGGATTTGCTCTCGGTCACGCCCAACAGGCGCGGCGAGCCACCCTGACGCAGCCAGTCCTGATAACCACCGACGTATTCACGAACCTTGCCTTCACCTTCGAAGACCAGGGTACTGGTGACCACGTTGTCGAGGAATGCCCGGTCGTGGCTGACCATCAGCACGGTGCCGTTGAAGGTCAGCAAGACCTCTTCCAGCAGCTCGAGCGTTTCCACGTCGAGGTCGTTGGTCGGTTCGTCGAGTACCAGCAGGTTAGCCGGCTTGCTGAACAACTTGGCCAGCAACAAACGCGCACGCTCACCACCCGACAATGCCTTGACCGGCGTGCGGGCACGCTGCGGGCTGAACAGGAAGTCGCCGAGGTAGCTCAGTACGTGACGGCTCTGCCCGTCGATATCGATAAAGTCGCGACCTTCGGCGACGTTGTCGATCACGGTCTTTTCCAGATCCAGCTGATGGCGCAGCTGGTCGAAATAGGCCACATCGATGCGAGTGCCCTCTTCAACCGTACCGCTGGTCGGCTGCAAACCGCTGAGCATCAACTTCAGCAAGGTGGTTTTGCCAGTACCGTTGGCGCCCAGCAGACCGATACGGTCGCCACGCTGCAAGACCATGGAGAAATCCTTGATCAGGAACGGGCCATCCGGGTGGGCGAAGCTGACGTTCTCGAGGACCATCACCTGCTTGCCGGACTTGTCAGCGGTATCCAGCTGAATATTGGCCTTGCCGGTCCGCTCACGACGCTCGCTACGCTCGACGCGCAGAGCCTTGAGGGCACGAACGCGACCTTCGTTACGGGTGCGACGAGCCTTGATGCCCTGACGGATCCAGACTTCTTCCTGGGCCAGCTTCTTGTCGAACAACGCGTTGGCGGTTTCTTCAGCGGCCAGCGTGGCTTCCTTGTGAACGAGGAAGCTGGCGTAGTCGCCGTTCCAGTCGATCAGGCCGCCGCGATCCAGTTCCAGGATGCGGGTTGCCAGGTTTTGCAGGAAAGAACGGTCGTGCGTGATGAACAGCACGGCGCCCTGGAAATCCTTCAAGGCCTCTTCGAGCCAAGCGATGGCACCGATGTCCAGGTGGTTGGTCGGTTCGTCGAGCAGCAGCAGATCCGGTTCGGAAACCAGGGCCTGCGCCAGCAGGACGCGACGGCGCCAGCCCCCGGACAATTCGGCGAGGGTCTTGTCAGCCGGTAATTGCAGGCGGCTCAAGGTGCTGTCGACCAATTGCTGCAAACGCCAGCCATCGCGAGCTTCGAGGTCGTGCTGGACGTGCATCAGTTTGTCCAGATCAGCGTCGGTCACGATGTTCTGGCTCAGGTGGTGATACTGCGCAAGCAGCTCGCCCACACCGTCCAGGCCTTCGGCAACCACGTCGAACACTGTCCGCTCGTCGGCCACCGGCAGTTCTTGCGGTAATTCGCCGATCTTGAGGCCTGGTGCGCGCCAGACGGAGCCGTCATCAGGCTTCTGATCGCCCTTGACCAGCTTCATCATGCTGGATTTGCCAGTGCCGTTGCGGCCGATGATGCACACCCGCTCACCACGGGCGATCTGCCAGGACACCTTGTCCAACAACGGCATAGCGCCGAAAGCAAGGGACACATCGCTGAATTTGAGCAGGGTCATGAGCTTCTCCAAAAACCGGGCGCGCATTCTACCTGACTTGCGACGTCAGAAGGCCGGCATTTTCAATGTCGAAGCACTCTGCACAACAATTGTTGCGATCTTGTACCGACGAGCCGGCAAAGCTTTCACCGGTTGCTGGCAAAAGGCTAAGCTATAAATAATCAGTGCTGGCATTTGCAGGCACTTGTCGTGTTTTTTCTGCCCGGACGTCTCATGCGCAGTCGCCTTTTCAGTTTTTTATCCTGTTTGATTCTTTCTGCCGCTGCCGTTCAATCCGCCCAGGCGGTGGACTTGTCTACCCAACGCCAGTATTACGACGAAGCCAAGCGCGCCTTGGCCAAAGGCGATACAGGCCCGTATTTTCGCTACAGCCAGGAGCTGAGCGATTACCCGCTGGAGCCGTATCTGGCCTATGACGAGTTGACGGCGCGCCTGAAAACCGCGAGCAACGATGAAATCGAAAGATTCCTCGCCGAGCACGGCGACCTGCCGCAAGCCAACTGGATGAAATTGCGCTGGTTGCGCTGGCTGGCTGAACGGGGTGACTGGTCGACCTTCGTCAAATACTACGACCCCAAGCTCAATTTCACCGAACTGGACTGCCTGAATGCGCAATACCAGATCGGTCACAACCTCAAGTCCGAAGGTTACGCCAACGCTGACAAGCTTTGGCTGACCGGCAAATCCCAGCCTGAAACCTGCGACTCGTTGTTTGCGCAATGGGCCGCCGAGGGTCAACTGACCGAACAGAAACGCTGGGAACGCCTCAAACTCGCCGCTCACGCACGCAACTACGCGCTGGCCAACAGTTTGATCAACAACATGACCACCCTGGCATCGCGTGGACGTTTATTGGTAGACGTCGCGCAAAGACCCGAAATGCTTGACCAGCCTTCGCGCTTCACCCCGGCCGATGAAGCCATGTCCGACATTGTCAGCCTTGGCCTGCGCCGCTTCGCCCGCCAGGATCCGGACCGCGCGATGGCCCTGCTCGACAGCTATGCCGCCAGCATGCACTTTTCCAGCGCAGAAAAGGTCGCTATCGCCCGTGAAATCGGCCTGACCCTGGCCCGTCGCTTCGACAGCCGCGCCCTAGACGTGATGACCAAATACGACCCGGAGCTGCGCGACAACACCGTATCCGAATGGCGTTTGCGCTTGCTGTTGCGCCTGGCACGTTGGGACGACGCCTATCAGTTGACCCGCCGTCTGCCACAGGATTTGGCCCTTACCAATCGCTGGCGTTACTGGAAGGCCCGAAGCCTGGAGCTGGCCCAACCACAAAACCCGGAAGCGCAAACCCTGTACAAGAGTCTGGCCCGTGAGCGTGACTTCTATGGGTTCCTTGCCGCTGACCGTTCGCAATCGCCTTACTCGTTGATCAACAAACCGCTGATGTTGAGCCCCGCGCTGATCAATAAGGTTCGCAATACACCGGGTATCCGTCGGGCGCTGGAATTCCTTGCCCGGGGGCAGATCGTCGACGGGCGCCGCGAGTGGTATCACGTCAGCCGTCACTTTAGCCGTGACGAAATGGTTGCCCAGGCAAAACTGGCGTACGACCTGAAATGGTATTTCCCGGCGATCCGCACCATCAGCCAGGCGCAGTACTGGGATGACCTGGACATTCGTTTCCCGATGGCTCACCGCGATACTCTGGTACGTGAAGCCAATGTCCGCGGCCTGCATTCGAGCTGGGTGTTCGCCATTACCCGCCAGGAAAGCGCCTTCATGGACGACGCCCGCTCCGGCGTCGGCGCCAGCGGTCTGATGCAGTTGATGCCCGGCACCGCCAAGGAAACCGCGCGCAAGTTCAGTATTCCGCTGGCCTCGCCGCAGCAAGTGCTGGAGCCGGACAAAAACATCCAGCTCGGCGCGGCCTACCTGAGTCAGGTCCACAGCCAGTTCAACGGCAACCGTGTCCTCGCCACCGCCGCCTACAACGCCGGCCCCGGCCGTGTTCGCCAGTGGCTAAGCGGTGCCAACCACCTGAGCTTCGACGTCTGGGTCGAAAGCATCCCGTTCGACGAAACCCGCCAGTACGTACAGAACGTGCTCTCCTACTCGGTGATCTACGGCCAGAAGCTCAACTCACCGCAGCCGCTGGTGGATTGGCATGAGCGGTATTTCGACGATCAATAACCGGTAATACCGGTTATGTAGGCGCTGCCGAAGGTTCGCCGTCTTCGGCAGCGCCCACAAACTGCAACGCCGCCAGCCGCGCATACAGCGCATTGCTGGCGATCAGTTCGTGGTGCGTACCCACCGCTACCAGTTTTCCCTGGTCCATCACCGCGATCCGGTCGGCGTTTTTTACCGTGGCCAGGCGATGGGCGATGACCAGCGTCGTGCGGTTTCTCATCAAGCGGGGCAGCGCTTGCTGGATCAGGTATTCACTTTGCGCATCGAGGGCGCTGGTGGCTTCGTCCAGCAGCAGGATCGGTGCATCCACCAATAATGCCCGGGCGATGGCCAGGCGCTGACGCTGACCACCGGAAAGTCCGAGACCGCCGTCGCCCAGATGCGTCTGGTAGCCATCAGGCATTTTTTCGATGAAGTCGTGGGCGTAGGCAATCTTCGCCGCTTCCTGGACCTGGGCCAGGGTTGCCGAGGGTTTGCCATAGCGGATGTTCTCTTCGATGCTGCCGAAGAACAGCGCCGGGCTTTGCGACACCAGCGCGAAACAACGGCGCAAATCCATAGGATCAAGCTGGGTCAGCGGCACGCCATCGAGCAGGATGCGGCCCGCTATCGGATCGTAAAAGCGCAACAGCAGGTCATAAACCGTCGACTTGCCGGCCCCTGAAGGTCCGACCAGCGCGAGGGTTTCGCCGGCCTTGATGGCCAGACTCAAACCATCGATAGCGTAGCTTTCGGGCCGTGACGGGTAGGAAAAACGTAGATCTTCGAGCAGCAAATCGCCACGCACTCGATCAGGCAATGTCACTTGCCCCGAGACCGGTGGCTGGATGATGTTTTCCGAGCGCAGCAACTCGGCAATTCGTTCAGCCGCGCCGGCCGCCCGCTGCAGCTCGCCAATCACTTCGCTCAAAGTGCCAAAGGCACTGCCGACGATCAGGCTGTAGAACACGAAGGCCGCCAGCTCACCCGCGGAAATGCGCCCGGCCATCACGTCCATGCCGCCGACCCACAGCATCACCGCGACCGCCCCCAGCACCAGCATGATCACCAGGGTTATCAGCCAGGCGCGCTGGACGATACGTTTGCGTGCGGTATCGAAAGCCTCTTCCACGGTGACGGCGAAGCGTTGTTCGTCCTGCACCTGATGGTTATAGGCCTGCACGGTCTTGATCTGGCCGAGCGATTCCGACACATAGCTGCCGATGTCGGCAATGCGATCCTGACTCAAGCGCGACAGGCGGCGAACCCGGCGACCGAAGATCAGAATCGGTGCGATCACCAACGGCAGCGTCACCACCACAATGCTGGTGAGTTTCGGGTTGGTGATAAACAGCAGCACGACTCCGCCGATGACCATCAGCAAATTGCGCAGGAACAGCGACAGCGACGAGCCGATCACCGATTGCAGCAGTGTGGTATCGGCCGTCAGACGCGACTGGATCTCGGAGCTGCGGTTGTTCTCGTAGAACCCCGGATGCAGGTAGATCAAATGATTGAACACCTGTTGGCGGATATCGGCCACGCAACGCTCACCGATCCACGACACCAGGTAAAAACGCATAAAAGTGCCGATCGCAAGGCCCAACACCAGCAACATGAACACGCCGATGGACTGGTTGAGCAACTGCGGTGACTGGGTCATGAAGCCCTGGTCCACCAACAGGCGAATGCCCTGCCCCATGGACAAGGTAATGCCGGCAGTGACAATCAGCGCCAGCAAGGCACCGAGCGCCTGCCAACGGTAAGGTGCAACAAAACGACTGGCCAGGCGAATCGCGCGGCGGTGACGGGCAGACAGCATCAGGATCATCCGAAAGCACAAACTGAAAGAATCAACCCGGCCAAGCCTACACCGGTCGATCCGCCGCAACGCTGTAAATCACAATGAGTCAGGTTAAATATGACCGCAGACAATAGAGCCTAGATGTTATCGGTCTAAAGTCCGGCTAGAAGTCCGAGGTTATTTCTGATGGACTGGTACTGCCGCCTTGTCCCCTGTAGGGAGTTGTCACAGCTTGGTCATTTGGTGGTTCTACAGTAAATGCACAACCTGATGAGGAGACAGGCCATGTCCTTGCAAAATAGCAGCGATGACAAAGTTCAAGTGATTCGCACGCAGCCACACCAGTCTCTGGGATGCGCCATTATTGACGCCCAGGGGCGCGAAGTGCCGATCACTGAAGACATGATCCAGAGTGCGTGCCGCGAACTGGAACAACGGTTGGTCAAGCCTGCCAAGCAAGATTGATACATAGCCTTACGTCTTCCGACCCGGCCCCTTGGCCGGGTTTTTTATTACCCGTTTGAGAGTAATGTCGTCTGTCAGGGACTCATCGCGAGCAAGCTCGCTCCCACAGGGTTTTGTGAACACCGAAAATCCACTGTGGGAGCGAGCTTGCTCGCGATGAGGTCGACTCGATCCCTAGACAGCCACCGCCCCAAGCGCCGCCACCATTTGCCGCAATGCCGGCGACTCACCCTCAATGCGCACCTTCAGCCCGTCAATCTCGCGCCGCTCAGGGTAATGCTTGCGCAGCAAGTCAAACGCCGTGCGCTGTTCGGCACCGCTGACCACCAGGCTGCGGCGGAAATCCGCGTCATCACGGCGCGGGTCGTACACGCCACGGCAGACCATCGCCAAGGCCCAGGCCGGATCACAACTGGCGTTCAAGTGAACTTGCGCCAGCCACGGTGCCGGCAACAACTGATCAAGGGAGACCTGAGCCGGCTGCCCGAGGAACTGGCAAAACGCCTGATAGATCTGCGCGGTCCCGCGCTGCTTGCCGTCGAGGCTGTAACCGGCGATATGCGGGGTAGCGATCACACACAGCTCGGCCAAGCCGATATCGACGCTCGGCTCGCCTTCCCACACGTCGAGCACCGCTTGCAGGTCTTCGCGCGCAAGCAGCACTTCACGCAGCGCGGTGTTGTCCACCACCGGACCTCGGCTGGCATTGATCAGCCAGGCGCCAGGTTTGAGCTGGTTCAAGCGGTTTTGGTCAAACAGGTGCCAGGTTGAATGTTCGGCGTTGTTGCTCAACGGGGTGTGCAAACTGATAACGTCGCATTGCCCGATGATCTGCTCCAGGCTGACGAATTCACCCCCTTCGGCCGCCTGACGCGGCGGATCGCAGACCAGCACTTTCCAGCCCAGACCTTGCAGAACCTTGACCAGCCGACCACCGACTTCACCGGCACCGACCACCCCGTAAGTGCGCTCGGTCAGATCGACGCCTTCGATTTCGGCCAGGGTCAGCAGGCTGCCCAACACGTAGTCGACCACGCCCCGGGCATTGCAACCCGGCGCGCGGGACCAGGTGATGCCGGCCTGCTGAAAGTAATCCAGATCCAGGTGATCCGTACCAATGGTGCAGGTGCCGACAAACCGCACGTTGCTGCCTTCGAGCAAGTCGCGGTCGACGTTGGTCACCGACCGCACCAGTAGCACATCGGCCTGTTCGACAGTGGCACGGTCGATGGAGCGTCCCGGTACGCGGCGTATTTCACCGAAACCTTCAAAGAACGCATCGAGCAGCGGGATATTTTCGTCGGCAACAATCAGCATGGCAGGCTCCTTTGGCGGATCGGCAGTGTAGCGCAGCTCCCGCAGGGTGGATGAGCTTTACAAATCCACAACACAGGAATTTTCCTGACTACGGCGTCAATGCGTAGAATGCGCCGCCTTGCGCATCAAACCCCTTTGGACGCTTCGCCTGTGAATTCCGTGACTGACAGCCTCGCCGCTACTTCCCTCAACCGCCCGGCCCGGGTTCGCCTGGAGCTTAAAAGCCTGCTTGGCCTGGCGCTGCCGATCATGATCGCGCAACTGGCAACCACCGCCATGGGTTTCGTCGATGCAGTGATGGCGGGCAGAGTCAGCCCACGGGACCTGGCGGCGGTCGCACTGGGTAATTCGATCTGGATTCCGATCTACCTGCTGATGACCGGGGTTCTGCTGGCCACCACCCCCAAGATCGCCCAACGTTTTGGCGCAAAGCAGCACGACGAGATCGCGCCTCTGGCACGCCAGGCCTTGTGGCTGGCGCTCTGCGTCGGACTGATAGGCAGTGGCCTGCTGCTTGGCGCCGAGCCGATCCTGCACTGGATGAAAGTCGACCCGCAGCTGATTGAGCCGAGCATGGGCTACTTGCACGGTATCGCCTTCGGCTTTCCCGGCATTGCCTTCTACTACGTACTGCGCTGCTACAGCGATGCCATGGGTCGCACCCGTCCAAGCATGGTCATTGGCCTGGGTGGTTTATTGCTCAATATTCCAGTGAACTACGCGCTGATCTATGGCCATTTCGGCCTGCCGGCCCTCGGCGGTGTCGGTTGCGGCTGGGCCAGCGGCATCGTCATGTGGTTCATGGCGCTGAGCATGGCCGGCTGGACCCGCTGGGCGCCCTTCTATGCCCCCACGCGTGTGCTGGTGCGTTTCGATCGTCCGCAGTGGGCGGTGATCAAACGTTTGGTCGGCATCGGCCTGCCGATCGGTATCGCGGTATTTGCCGAGTCCAGCATCTTTGCGGTCATCGCCCTGCTGATCGGCAGCCTCGGATCAACCGTCGTGGCCGGGCACCAGATCGCCCTGAACATCAGCTCGTTGCTGTTCATGATTCCTTATTCCCTGGGGATGGCGGTCACCGTACGGGTGGGTCAGGCACTGGGGGCCGGGAACCCGTATCAGGCGAGCTTCGCGGCGAAGGTCGGCCTGGGCGCGGCGCTGGTGTTTGCCGCGTTCTCGGCGAGCCTGATTCTGCTTCTGCGCGAACCTGTCGCCTCGATCTACACCGCCGACAGGACCGTCATCCAGATCGCCTCGATGCTGATCGTCTATGCCGCGCTGTACCAGTTTTCCGATGCTATCCAAGTGATCTGTGCCGGCGCACTGCGCGGTTACCAGGACACCCGGGCGACCATGGTCCTGACGTTGTTCGCCTATTGGGGGATCGGCCTGCCGGTGGGGTACGTGCTGGGGTTGACCGACTGGTTCGGCCCGGCCAGCGGCCCGAGCGGGCTGTGGCAAGGTCTGATTGCAGGCCTGAGCTGCGCGGCGCTGATGCTGTCGATCCGCCTGACGCGCAGTGCGCGCAAGCGAATCCGCATCAGTCAGCGGGTTAACCGACGGTAAAAAGAAGGCCTGCAAACGCAGGCCTTTTTTTCGGGTCCGTTAATCGGACTTCTTGCGAATCCAGTACAGATAGGTCCCGGCGTCTTCCTGTTGCTCGACCAGTTCATGGCCAAGAAACACGCAGAACTTCGGGATATCGCGACGGGTCGACGGGTCGGTGGCGATCACCTTCAGCAGACCGCCAGCCGGCAGGTCGCGCACGTGCTGGTGCAGCATCATCACCGGCTCCGGGCAATTGAGGCCGGTGGCGTCGAGGGTGCCGTCTACCGGCGTATCAATCATTTCACTCATGATTCACTCCTGAAACTGGCCGGCATTGTCGCGCAAAACCGGGTGCTCGGTCATCTGTGACATCTGTGGGAGCGAGCCTGCTCGCGATAGGGCCATAACATTCAATATCAATGTTGATTGTTACACCGCTATCGCGAGCAGGCTCGCTCCCACATGGGGCCGGGTGAATCAGCGGGTTTTCGGTTTCTTTATGTCATGCCGGCGCAAATGGCAGGTCACTTCTTCCCGGTCGTGGTACAGCTGTTTGCAGCCGATATCGACCCGAATGCCACGCGCCTTGAAGCCTTCTGCAATGCGCTCAAGCAAGCGCTTCACTTCAGCATAACGTTGCTTCATCGGCAGCTTCAGGTTGACCACCGCCTCGCGGCAATGCCCCTCGCCAATCCACTCTTCCAGCATCGCCGCGTTGCGCGCCGGTTTCTCGACGATGTCGCAGACCATCCAGTCCACCGGTTGCTTGGGCTTGAAGGTAAAACCGTCCGCCATCAAGTGCTGAACCAGCCCGGTGTCCATCAGGCTTTCAGCCATTGGGCCGTTATCGATAGCAGTCACCAACATGCCGCGGTTGACCAGTTGCCAGGTCCAGCCGCCAGGCGCAGCGCCCAGGTCAACGCCAGTCATGTCACTGTGCAGGCGCTCGTCCCACTGATCACGCGGGATGAAGTGGTGCCACGCTTCTTCCAGCTTCAGGGTCGAACGGCTTGGCGCTTCACGCGGGAACTTCAACCGCGGAATGCCCATCGGCCACATCGCCGAGTTGTTGGCCTCGGCCAGACCTACGAATACTTCACGGCCGCTTTTGAAGGTCAGCAACAAACGCGGCTTGTTGGCGTCTTCCACCAGTTTGCCGGCGCCGGTCAGCGCCTTGCGCAGCGGGCCTTCGAATTTCTTGCAGAAGTTCGACAGCTCTTTGCCGTCGTTGGTATCAACCACTTCCAGCCACAGACTGCCGCAGGTCGGGAAGCTCGCCAGATGAGCGAGGATCACGCTGATGCGGTCGGTTTCCGGCAGATCGATGAAGATCCCGCGCGCCCATTGGCGCGGAAAAATCAGCTCGGCGAAACGCTGGCCGCGCATCAGGCGCTCGGCGCCATCTTCTTCGGTGCAGACAAACTCGGCGCAGGCACTGGCGGTTTTGGCCTTGGCATAACCGGCCACGTTCAGCCGCGCGGCGTGTTCGGAAATCTCGGAACAGACTTCGCCTTCGAAGCCTGGCCGGCAATGCATAAAGAGGGTGTTCATTATTACTCCTGGGCAGATGGCGAGACATTCAACCACTGCGCGATGCCCAGACTTGCGTTGAAGCAAAGCCTGTCACGAAAACCGGCGCATGATAGCCGAGTTCGCAACGCCGGACTTGTCCATAGAGTCCGGTTATTAGCCAGATTTGCCAAACAGGGCTAGGTTAAAGGCTCTGTCCGTCCCGTCAGTCCGTAGCCGTGCGGACCCAAAGGAGTCATTTCAATGCCGTCCCTCGATAGTCTGAAGACCCTTAAAACGCTGAAAATAGACGACAAGACCTACCATTACTTTAGCCTTCCGGAAGCCGCAAAGTCCTTGGGCGATCTCGACAAGCTGCCGATGTCGCTCAAAGTGCTTCTGGAAAACCTGCTGCGCTGGGAGGACGAAAAAACCGTCACCGGCGCCGACCTCAAGGCCCTCGCCGCCTGGCTCAAAGAACGGCGCAGCGACCGGGAAATCCAGTACCGCCCCGCGCGCGTGTTGATGCAGGACTTCACTGGAGTACCGGCGGTGGTCGACCTCGCGGCCATGCGCGCCGCCATGGCCAAGGCCGGCGGCGATCCGCAGCGAATCAATCCGCTGTCGCCGGTGGACCTGGTGATCGACCACTCGGTGATGGTCGACAAATTCGCCAGCAGCACGGCCTTCACCCAGAACGTCGACATCGAGATGCAGCGTAATGGCGAGCGTTATGCCTTTCTGCGCTGGGGCCAGAGTGCCTTTGATAACTTCAGCGTCGTGCCGCCGGGCACGGGCATCTGTCACCAGGTCAACCTGGAATACCTTGGTCGCACGGTGTGGACCAAGGATGAGGACGGCCGCACCTATGCCTTCCCGGATACGCTGGTCGGCACCGATTCCCACACCACCATGATCAACGGCCTCGGCGTACTCGGCTGGGGGGTTGGCGGGATCGAAGCGGAAGCAGCGATGCTTGGCCAACCGGTGTCGATGCTGATCCCGGAAGTGATCGGTTTCAAACTCACCGGCAAACTCAAGGAAGGTATTACCGCCACTGACCTGGTGCTGACCGTCACCCAGATGCTGCGCAAGAAAGGCGTGGTCGGCAAATTCGTCGAATTTTATGGCGACGGCCTCGCCGAGTTGCCGTTGGCGGATCGTGCGACCATCGCCAACATGGCCCCGGAATATGGCGCCACCTGCGGTTTTTTCCCGGTGGACGACGTGACGCTGGAGTACCTGCGCCTGTCCGGTCGCCCCGCCGCCGTGGTGAAACTGGTCGAGGCCTACTGCAAAACCCAGGGCCTGTGGCGTCTGCCCGGCCAAGAGCCGGTGTTTACTGACAGCCTGGCGCTGGACATGAACAGCGTCGAAGCCAGCCTCGCCGGCCCCAAACGCCCGCAAGACCGGGTGGCGCTGCCGAATGTCGCCCAGGCGTTCACTGACTTCCTCGGCCTGCAAGTCAAGCCCGCCCGCCCCACCAGCAAGGAAGAAGGCCGCCTCGAAAGCGAAGGTGGCGGTGGCGTCGCCGTCGGCAATGCCGATCTCGTGAGCGAGGCGGATTACGAGTACGAGGGCCAGACGTATCGGCTGAAAAACGGTGCCGTGGTGATTGCCGCCATCACCTCTTGCACCAACACCTCCAACCCAAGCGTGATGATGGCTGCCGGGCTGGTGGCCAAAAAAGCCGTGGAGAAAGGCCTCAAGCGCAAACCCTGGGTGAAGAGTTCTCTGGCGCCGGGTTCCAAGGTAGTCACCGACTACTACAAGGCCGCTGGCCTGACCCAATACCTCGATGAACTGGGCTTTTCTCTGGTCGGCTACGGCTGCACCACCTGTATCGGTAACTCCGGGCCGTTGCTGGAACCGATTGAAAAAGCCATCCAGAGCTCCGACCTGGCCGTTGCCTCGGTGCTGTCCGGCAACCGCAACTTCGAAGGTCGCGTGCACCCATTGGTGAAAACCAACTGGCTGGCCTCCCCTCCGTTGGTCGTCGCGTATGCCTTGGCCGGCAGCGTGCGCATGGACATCAGCAGCGAGTCGCTGGGTGAAGGCAAGGATGGCAAACCGGTGTACCTGCGGGACATCTGGCCGAGCAGCAAGGAAATCGCCGACGCCGTGGCGCAGGTCGACACCGCGATGTTCCACAAGGAATACGCCGAGGTGTTTGCCGGGGACGCGCAGTGGCAAGCCATCGAAGTCCCACAAGCGGCGACCTACGTCTGGCAGAAGGATTCCACCTACATCCAGCATCCGCCATTCTTCGACAACATTTCCGGCCCCCTGCCGGTGATTCAGGACATCAGCGGTGCACGCGTACTGGCGCTGCTCGGCGACTCGGTGACCACCGACCACATCTCCCCCGCCGGCAACATCAAGTCCGATAGCCCGGCCGGACGCTACCTGCGTGAACAGGGTGTGGAACCGCGAGACTTCAACTCTTACGGCTCACGTCGCGGTAACCATGAAGTGATGATGCGCGGCACGTTTGCCAACATCCGTATTCGCAACGAAATGCTTGGCGGCGAAGAAGGCGGTAATACGCTCTACATTCCGACCGGTGAAAAACTGCCGATCTACGATGCCGCCATGCGCTATCAAGCGGCGGGCACTCCGCTGGTGGTGATTGCGGGTCAAGAATACGGCACCGGCTCAAGCCGTGACTGGGCGGCCAAGGGTACCAACCTGCTGGGCGTCAAAGCGGTGATTGCCGAGAGCTTCGAACGGATTCACCGCTCCAACCTGGTGGGCATGGGCGTACTGCCGCTGCAATTCAAGCTCGACCAGAACCGCAAGAGCCTGAACCTGACCGGCAAGGAGACTCTCGATATTCAAGGGCTGACGGGCGTCGAACTGACGCCGCGAATGAACCTGACGCTGGTGATCACCCGCGAGGACGGCAGCAGCGAGAAGGTGGATGTGTTGTGCCGGATCGACACGTTGAACGAAGTGGAATACTTCAAGGCGGGAGGGATACTGCATTATGTGTTGCGGCAGTTGATTGCTTCATAATGTCGCACTGACAAAAACACCGCCTTTGGGCGGTGTTTTTGTTTGCTTCGCGAACGTCCCTTTAATCGCACCTGCTTCTTGTGGGAGCGAGCCTGCTCCGGGCGGCGATCCGACGATGAGGCAATTACATTCAACATTGATGTCGACTGTCAGTACGCTATCGCGAGCAGGCTCGCTCCCACAGTGGATCACGTCACACTGCAAAATCCCGGGAACAAGGACTTAACATGATTGCTCTGCCATGGCTCTACCTGGCACTCCTCTCCATCGGCTACGCACTGGCCCTGATCTACAGCCACCTCGGCTGGCTGGCGGCCATCTCCATCGGGTTGTTAGTGTTTGCCGGTTTTGCCGTTCGCCAACCACAGATCCAGGTCGGCCGCGTCCTGGGTCACGGCCTGTTCGTTTTCCTGGCGGTGGCGCTGGCCATGCACTGGCTTCCCGGTTTCTACAACGGTCGCGGTATCGGCCCGGAACGCTTCAGCGCTGATGCCGCACCGTTTTCCATGTACCTGAATCTGGACAAACCACTGATTGGCTTCTGGCTGTTGCTGGTGTGCCCGTGGATTGTCGGGCGCCGCTCCCTGCGCCTTTCACTTTATGCCACCGCCGCGGCACTGACCTTGAGCGTGCTGACTGCTCTGGGTGGCGCGCTGCTGCTGGGCATGATCAGTTGGGCGCCGAAGTGGCCCGATCAAGCCTGGCTCTGGGTGCTGAACAACCTGCTACTGGTGACGCTGGTCGAGGAGGCGCTGTTTCGCGGTTACATCCAGGGCGGTTTGAGTCGCTGCCTGAAGCACCTGCGCCACGGTGAACACCTCGCCCTGCTTGGCGCTACATTGTTGTTCGGTCTGGCGCACCTCGGCGCTGGCTGGCAATGGGTGCTGCTGGCGAGCCTTGCCGGGGTCGGTTACGGGCTGGCGTACCGTTTCGGTGGGCTGGGGGCCGCCATCGCCACGCACTTTGGCTTGAATCTGCTGCACTTTGGTCTCTTTACCTACCCGATGCTGGCGGGTTGAAGATCAAGGAATGTGCGCCAGCGCTGAATATTGAAAAATAATTTCAATTTATTCCTGGCGCTGCCGACACCCTCTCAAAGCCTTGCGGATTGAAAAAGCCATGCGTAATAACCAGCCCATTACACAACGCGAGCGGACCTTCCCGGCTCAGCAACGGTTGATTTCCACGACCGATGCCAAAGGCGTGATCACCTACTGCAACGACGCTTTCGTCGAAATCAGCGGGTTTTCTCGTGAAGAGCTGATCCGTGCACCGCACAACCTGGTCCGTCACCCCGACGTTCCGTCTGCGGTCTTCGCGCACATGTGGGGCACACTGAAACAAGGCTTGCCATGGATGGGCATTGTCAAGAATCGCTGCAAGACCGGTGATCACTACTGGGTTAACGCCTATGTCACACCGGTATTCGACGGCAATCAGGTGGTCGGTTACGAGTCGGTGCGGGTCAAGCCCAGCGCTGAACAGATCCGCCGTGCCGAAGCGCTTTACCAACGCATCAATCAGGGCAAGTCGGCGATTCCTCAAACAGACAAATGGCTACCGGTGCTACAGGACTGGTTGCCGTTCATTCTGGTCAGCCAGTTGAGTTTCATGATCGGCGCCACGCTCAACTCACAGTGGGGTTTTGCGCTGGCCGCCGGGCTGTCCGTACCGCTCGGCCTGCTGGGTTTAAGCTGGCAACAGCGTGGCCTCAAGCGCTTGCTGCGCCTGGCCGAGCAGACCACATCCGACCCGCTGATTGCGCAGATGTACACTGACAGCCGCGGCGCTCAAGCGCGCCTGGAAATGTCGATCCTCAGTCAGGAAGCCCGTCTGAAAACCTGCCTGACTCGCCTGCAAGACACCGCCGAACACCTGAACGAGCAAGCTCGACAGTCCGACACCCTGGCGCACAAAAGCTCGACGGGCCTGGAACGTCAGCGCGTCGAGACCGAGCAAGTGGCGACCGCCGTCAACCAGATGGCCGCCACTACCCAGGAAGTCGCCAGCCACGTGCAACGCACCGCTGACGCGACCCAGGAAGCCAATCGCCTGACCGGTCGTGGCCGTGACATCGCCGGTGAAACCCGTGACGCGATCCAGCGCCTGTCGATGGTGGTCGGTGAAACCGGTCTGACCGTGACCCAACTGGCCAAGGACAGCGACGAAATCGGCGGCGTGGTCGACGTGATCAAAGGCATTGCCGACCAGACCAACCTGCTGGCCTTGAACGCGGCCATCGAAGCGGCTCGCGCCGGTGAGATGGGCCGTGGTTTTGCGGTAGTTGCCGACGAAGTAAGGCAACTGGCGCAACGCACCAGCGAATCGACCGGGCAGATTCACACCCTGATCGCCAAGCTCCAGCAGACCGCCAGCACCGCGGTGCAAACCATGGAAGCGGGTCACCGTCAGGCTGAAGAAGGCGTGGCGCGGGTTCTGGAAGCCGACCAGGCGCTGGTGGGTATCAGCGAAGCGGTGGCCAACATCACCGAGATGACCACCCAAATCGCTGCCGCGACCGAAGAGCAAAGTGCAGTAGCCGAAGAGATCAGCCGCAACATCAGCACCATTGCGCAACTGGCTGACCAGACCTCGGAACAGGCACAGAACTCGGCGTTGCTGAGTGAAGAGCTGACCAAAACCGCGAATACCCAGTATTCGCTGGTGGAGCGGTTTAACCGCTGATCGTTGCTGGCAAATACAAAAGCCCGGGAGGTAATACTTCCGGGTTTTTTATTGCCAATCTGAAAGTGATGTCGTCTGTCATGACTCCATCGCGAGCAGGCTCGCTCCCACAGTGGATTGTGGTGGCGCGCAAATCCTTGTGGGAGCGAGCCTGCTCGCGATGAGGCCGCAACTGCCACCATCATTATCAGAGAAGAAATTCAGCAACCTTCTGCGCCGCAGCCGCCAAATGCTGCTCGTGAGTAAACCCGGACGCCTTCAACGGCTTCAAATCATGATCGCCAGCCGCCAGCCAGAACACCTCGATACTCGGCGACAGCACGTAACCTTCCACCGCCTGGCGATTACCCAACGCATCCCTCTCCCCCTGCACAATCAGCGTCGGCGTCTTGAGCCCGGCCAGATGCTCGACTCGCGGCTTCTCCGGTTTGCCCACCGCGTAAAACGGATATCCCAGACACACCAGCGCATCCGCGCCCAACTCATCGGCCAGCAAACTGGCCATGCGTCCGCCCATGGACTTGCCGCCGATGGCCAGGCGCCCAGTGACATGGCGTCGCACCAAGGCATGCACTTCACGCCAGCATTCGAGCAATTTGGGCGTCGGATTCGGCGGACGCTTGCCACCGTCGATGCGCCGTTGCGCCATGTACGGAAACTCGAAACGCAACACGTTGACGCCAAGCCCGGCAAGGCGTGCGGCGATGTCGTTCATCCAGTCGCTGTCCATCGGTGCGCCGGCGCCGTGGGCAAGAATCAGCGTCGCCGCTGCCGGCACCGAGGCGGCATCCCACAGCCATCCGCGGTCCTGCACGCACTGCACCCATTGATCCCCGTCAATACTGGCCTTGTGCTGTTTGTCCATGCTTGCCTCGCTTTTAATCTGCCTATAACTCCAGGCGAAGGGAGCGTCATCGCCTCGCGCGGACGCTTTCACTTCGGCTGAACCGTGGATGGGGAACCATGAACACTTCTTTAAGTACCGCCTATAACTACAAGGTGGTCCGCCAATTCGCCATTATGACGGTGGTGTGGGGCATCGTCGGCATGGGGCTCGGGGTTTTTCTCGCGGCTCAATTGGTCTGGCCTGAACTCAACTTCAATTTGCCCTGGACCAGCTTCGGCCGTTTGCGCCCGCTGCACACCAACGCGGTGATCTTCGCGTTCGGCGGCTGCGCCCTGTTCGCCAGCTCCTTCTATTCGGTGCAACGTACCTGCCAGACGCAGCTGTTCGCGCCGAAAATCGCCGCATTCTGCTTCTGGGGCTGGCAGTTGGTCATTGTCCTGGCCGCCATCAGCCTGCCGCTGGGCTACACCACTTCCAAGGAATACGCCGAGCTGGAATGGCCGATCGCCATTTTGATCGCCATCGTCTGGGTCGCCTACGGCGTCGTTTTCTTCGGCACGGTGATGAAGCGCAAGACCAAGCACATCTACGTCGGTAACTGGTTCTTCGGTGCGTTCATCATCACCGTGGCCATCCTGCATATCGTCAACCACGCCTCCCTGCCGGTGAGCTGGACCAAGTCCTACTCGGCCTACGGCGGTGCGACCGATGCCATGGTCCAGTGGTGGTACGGCCATAACGCGGTAGGTTTCTTCCTCACCGCAGGCTTCCTCGGAATGATGTATTACTTCGTGCCGAAACAGGCCGAACGCCCGGTGTACTCCTATCGCCTGTCGATCGTGCACTTCTGGGCACTGATCACCCTGTACATCTGGGCCGGCCCGCACCACTTGCACTACACCGCGCTGCCGGACTGGGCGCAGTCACTGGGCATGGTGATGTCGCTGATCCTGCTCGCACCGAGCTGGGGCGGGATGATCAACGGCATGATGACCCTCTCGGGCGCCTGGCATAAATTGCGCAGCGACCCGATCCTGCGCTTCCTGGTCGTGTCGCTGGCGTTCTACGGCATGTCGACCTTCGAAGGGCCGATGATGGCGATCAAAACGGTCAACGCCCTCTCCCACTACACCGACTGGACCATCGGCCACGTACACGCCGGCGCACTCGGCTGGGTGGCGATGATCTCGATCGGCGCGCTGTACCACATGATCCCGAAAATCTTCGGCCGCACGCAGATGCACAGCCTCGGCCTGATCAACGCGCACTTTTGGCTCGCCACCATCGGCACCGTGCTCTACATCGCCTCGATGTGGGTCAACGGCATCGCCCAGGGCCTGATGTGGCGTGCGGTCAACGAAGACGGCACGCTGACCTACTCCTTCGTCGAAACCCTGGTGGCCAGCCACCCAGGCTACGTCGTGCGGCTGGTGGGCGGCGCGATCTTCTTCAGCGGCATGCTGCTGATGGCTTACAACACCTGGCGCACCGTGCGTGCCGCACAGCCAGCCGAAGCCGCCGCCGCGGCGCAGATGGCCTGAGGAGTCCGCCATGAAACACGAAACGATTGAGAAAAACGTCGGCCTGCTGTTGCTGCTGATGGTCTTCGCGGTGAGCATCGGCGGCCTGACCCAGATCGTCCCGCTGTTCTTCCAGGACGTCACCAACAAGCCGGTCGAAGGCATGAAGCCTTACACCGCCCTGCAGCTCGAAGGTCGCGACATCTACATCCGCGAAGGTTGCGTGCAATGCCACTCGCAGATGATTCGCCCGTTCCGCGCCGAAACCGAGCGCTACGGCCACTACTCGGTGGCCGGTGAAAGCGTTTGGGATCATCCGTTCCTGTGGGGCTCCAAGCGTACCGGCCCGGACCTGGCCCGGATCGGCGGTCGCTACTCGGAAGACTGGCACCGCGCGCATTTGTACAACCCGCGCAACGTCGTGCCGGAATCGAAGATGCCCGCCTACCCATGGCTGGTGGCCAACGCGCTGGACAGCAGCCACACCGAAACCAAGTTGCGGGTCATGCGCACCCTCGGCGTTCCGTACACCGACGAAGACATTGCAGGCAGCGCCGAAACGCTCAAGGGCAAGACCGAAATGGACGCGCTGGTCGCCTACCTGCAAGTGCTCGGCACTGCGATCAAGAGCAAGAGGTGAGCCATGCCCATGTCTTTTATAGAGAGCGAAATGAGCACCGGAATGATTCGCGGCCTGGGCACCGTCGTCGTCTTCATAGCCTTTGTCGGACTGACGCTATGGGTATTCAACGGTAAACGCAGCCCGGATTTCGCCGAAGCGCGCCTGCTGCCCTTTGCCGATGAACCGCAACCCGACAACACCGACACCAAAGAACCCGCAGCAACAAGGAGTACCCGGCCATGACCACCTTCTGGAGTACGTGGATCTGCGTACTGACCATTGGCAGCCTGATCGGTCTGACGTGGCTGCTGATCGGCACCCGCAAGGGCGAAACCAAAGGCAGCGTCGACCAGACCATGGGCCACAGCTTCGACGGCATCGAGGAGTACGACAATCCGCTGCCGCAGTGGTGGTTCATGCTGTTCGCCGGGACCCTGGTGTTTGCCGTCGGCTACCTGATTCTTTATCCGGGCCTGGGCAACTGGAAAGGCGTACTGCCAGGCTATCAGGACGGCTGGACCCAGACCAAGGAATGGGACCGGGAAATGGCCAAGGCCGACGCCAAGTTCGGACCGATCTTCGCCAAATTCGCGGCCATGCCTGTGGAAGAGGTCGCCAAGGATCCACAAGCGCTGAAAATGGGCGGACGCCTGTTCGCCTCCAACTGCGCGGTCTGCCACGGCTCGGATGCCAAGGGCGCGTTTGGTTTCCCCAACCTCGCCGACAACATCTGGCGTTGGGGCGGCAGTGCCGAAACCATCAAGACCACGATCATGGGCGGACGCATGGCGGCCATGCCGGCCTGGGGTGAAGTACTGGGTGAGACCGGGGTGAAAAATGTCGCGGCCTATGTGCGTCACGAGCTCGCCGGCCTGCCGCTGCCAGCCGACAGCGGTGCTGACCTGCAAGCCGGACAGCAAACGTTCAGCACCACTTGCGTAGCCTGTCACGGTCCAAACGGCCAGGGCACGGAACTGATGGGGGCGCCAAACCTGACGCAACCGGCAGGTTTCATCTACGGCACCAGCCTGACGCAACTGCAACAGACCATCCGCCATGGTCGCCAGGGTCAGATGCCGGCGCAGCACGAACTGCTCGGCAACGACAAGGTGCAACTGCTGGCCGCGTACGTGTACAGCTTGTCTCACAGCCCGAACGCCGAGCGTTTGCAGGCTGAAAGCAAAACCGAATAAATCTTCACCGCCCAACTGCTGCATTCACCCGAATGCGGCAGTTCCCTGCTCCTTTGCGACGCATTGTCGCACCCCTCAATGGGTCTGCCTTTCGGTTCGGTGGATTCGCGTCTACGCTTGCTTCGAAGCGGACTGGCAACAGCCGGTCATAAGGTCAACCGTACACGATGCGTTCGACGAATCTGTTCGATGACAGGCCGCAAAGGCTGGTGGATACCGGCTGTCGTGCAAATTGCCGTCTGTCACCTGCCCGCCTCGTTTGAACACACCCAGTTACACCTGACCCGACCCCCTCGCCTTTTTGGTCCGCCGAGACATTTTGTCCATGGGCAATTTTGTCCCTACGCGGAGCATGGAAAGGCCGCAGAATCAGCTTTTGAAAGCATTGACGCGGGTCATGGCGCGTTGCAATGACCCCCCGCTTTCTCCATACTTGCGACCGATTTTTATCCCTAATAAAACACCTAAACCGTGGAACCTTAGAATGAGCACAGCAATCAGTCCGACTGCTTATAACTATAAGGTAGTCCGCCAGTTCGCCATCATGACGGTGGTCTGGGGGATCCTTGGCATGGGGCTCGGTGTCTTCATCGCCTCACAACTGGTCTGGCCGGAGTTGAATTTCGGCCTGCCGTGGACGACGTTTGGACGCCTACGCCCGTTGCACACCAACCTGGTGATTTTCGCCTTCGGTGGTTGTGCACTGTTTGCCACTTCCTATTACGTCGTGCAGCGAACCTGCCAAACGCGACTGATTTCCGACAGCCTCGCCGCCTTCCACTTCTGGGGTTGGCAAGCGGTGATCGTCGGCGCGATCGTTACCTTGCCGCTGGGTTACACCACCACCAAGGAATACGCGGAACTGGAATGGCCTCTGGCTATCCTGCTGGCTATCGTCTGGGTCACCTACGGCCTGGTGTTCTTCGGCACCATCGTCAAGCGCAAAACCAAGCACATCTATGTCGGTAACTGGTTCTACGGTGCTTTCATCGTCGTGACGGCGATGCTGCACATCGTCAACCACGCCTCCTTGCCGGTCAGTTTCTTCAAGTCCTACTCGGCGTACGCCGGTGCGACTGACGCCATGATCCAGTGGTGGTACGGCCACAACGCGGTAGGTTTCTTCCTGACCACCGGCTTTCTGGGGATGATGTACTACTTCGTGCCGAAACAGGCCGAGCGTCCAATCTATTCGTATCGCCTGTCGATCGTGCACTTCTGGGCACTGATCACCCTGTACATCTGGGCTGGCCCGCACCACCTGCACTACACCGCACTGCCGGACTGGGCTCAGTCGCTGGGCATGGCCATGTCGATCATCCTGCTGGCACCAAGCTGGGGCGGCATGATCAACGGCATGATGACCCTGTCGGGCGCCTGGCATAAGCTGCGTACTGACCCAATCCTGCGTTTCCTGGTCGTGTCCCTGGCGTTCTACGGCATGTCGACCTTCGAAGGCCCGATGATGGCCATCAAGACCGTCAACTCGCTGTCTCACTACACTGACTGGACCATCGGCCACGTACACGCCGGTGCCTTGGGCTGGGTAGCGATGATTTCGATCGGTGCGCTGTACCACATGATCCCGAAAATCTTCGGTCGTGCGCAGATGCACAGCATCGGCCTGATCAACACGCACTTCTGGCTCGCGACCATCGGTACCGTGCTCTACATCGCTTCGATGTGGGTCAACGGCATCACCCAGGGCCTGATGTGGCGTGCAATCAACGATGACGGCACCCTCACCTACTCCTTCGTCGAAGCCCTGCAAGCCAGCCACCCTGGTTTCATCGTTCGCGCCCTTGGCGGTGCGTTCTTTGCCAGCGGCATGCTGTTCATGGCGTACAACGTGTTCCGCACCGTACGCGCCTCGAATCCGGAAGATGCTGAAGCCGCCGCTCAGATCGCTGTCGTTGGAGCTCACTGATGAAGCATGAAGCAGTCGAGAAGAATATTGGCCTGCTGGCCTTCTTCATGGTCATCGCCGTCAGCATCGGCGGCCTGACCCAGATCGTCCCGTTGTTTTTTCAGGACGTGACCAACAAGCCGGTTGAAGGTATGAAGCCACGCCCGGCGCTGGAACTTGAAGGCCGTGACATTTTCATCGCCAACGGTTGTGTCGGCTGCCACTCGCAGATGATCCGTCCGTTCCGTGCTGAAACCGAACGCTATGGCCACTACTCGGTAGCCGGTGAAAGCGTTTGGGACCACCCGTTCCTGTGGGGTTCCAAGCGTACCGGCCCGGACCTGGCCCGCGTTGGCGGTCGTTACTCCGATGACTGGCAGCGTGCGCACTTGTACAACCCGCGCAACGTGGTCCCAGAGTCGAAAATGCCGGCTTACCCGTTCCTCGTGGAAAACAAGCTCGACGGCAAGGACACCGCGAAGAAAATGGAAGTCTTGCGCACCCTCGGCGTTCCTTACACCGACGAAGACATCGCCGGTGCAAAAGATGCCGTGAAGGGCAAAACCGAAATGGACGCGCTGGTGGCCTATCTGCAAGGCCTGGGCACCATCATCAAAAGCAAACGGTGATTTAGATGGATATCGGGATGATTCGTGGCCTGGGCACCGTTGTCGTGATGGTTGCCTTTATCGGTCTGGCGCTGTGGGTGTTCAGCCCCAAGCGCAAATCGGAGTTTGAAGACGCGACCTTGCTGCCTTTCGCGGATGATCCCGAAGCCATCAAGCACGTCGAGCAAGCTTCTAGGAGTAACAAAGAATGACTACGTTCTGGAGTCTGTACGTCACAGTCCTCAGTCTGGGTACCATCTTCGCCCTGACCTGGCTGCTGCTGTCGACCCGCAAGGGCCAGCGCGCCGAGCAGACGGATGAGACGGTTGGCCACGCCTTCGACGGGATCGAGGAATACGACAACCCGCTGCCGAAATGGTGGTTCATGCTGTTTGTCGGGACCATCATCTTTGCCCTTGGTTACCTGGTGCTGTACCCGGGCCTGGGCAACTGGAAAGGCCTGCTGCCGGGTTACGGCTACCTCGACAACGAGAAGCAGACCGCGTTCGCCAACGGCCAGTCCGGCTGGACCGGCGTTCACGAGTGGGAAAAGGAAATGGCCAAATCGGACGCCAAGTTCGGTCCGATCTTCGCCAAATTCGCGGCCATGCCAATTGAAGAAGTTGCCAAGGACCCGCAAGCCCTGAAGATGGGCGGCCGCCTGTTCGCCTCCAACTGCTCGGTTTGCCATGGCTCCGACGCCAAAGGCGCTTACGGCTTCCCGAACCTGACCGACGAAGACTGGCGTTGGGGTGGCGAGCCACAAACCATCAAGACCACCATCATGGGCGGCCGTCACGCGATGATGCCAGCCTGGGGTGAAGTGATCGGCGAACAAGGCGTCAGCGACGTTGCCGCGTTCGTACTGACCAACCTCGATGGCCGCAAGCTGCCGGAAGGCGCCAAGGCCGACCCGGTTGCCGGCCAGAAGATTTTCGCCGCCAACTGCGTGGCTTGCCACGGCCCGGAAGGCAAAGGTACCCCAGCCATGGGCGCACCTAACCTGACCCACCCGGCAGCGTTCATCTACGGCTCGAGCTTCGCTCAACTGCAGCAGACCATCCGTTACGGCCGTCAGGGCCAGATGCCTGCGCAAGAACAGCTGCAAGGCAACGACAAGGTTCACCTGCTGGCCGCTTACGTCTACAGCCTGTCTCACGGTGAGAAAGCTGCTGACGCCGAGTAAGGCAAACGCGTGATCGCACTAAAAAACGGCCCCGCCAGTGATCTGGCGGGGCCGTTTTCATTTCCGTCACTCATTTGCCTACTTCAAGATCGGGATGACCTTATCGACCTTTCGGCTTGGCCAGTTACTGTTCCGAACAACGCTGACCGCCAGAGACTGCCGGTCATTCGAAAAACTGGCAATCAGATAGGTTTGCTGAGAGGCAGAGCCGCTTAGAAATACCGGCACATCACCAAAGTACTTTGGCTTACCCCAATCGAAGTAAGTCCCCGCCCCCCAGTGATCATGCCCACCAAAGACTGCGGTCACCTTGTACTTCTCGATCATCTGTTTGAATCTGGATATCTGCTCGTCATCACCATTCCAATCGAAAACCTTGTGCATAGTGAGAATAATGACCTTGCCCTGCTCCCGAGCGCTCTTTAGATCCCCCTCCAGCCAGTCAAGCGCAGGGGTAATTTCAAACGCTGTCGGAGCAAGTGGATTGCCGGAGGTAAAACTGACGGTATAGGTCGGCTCATTATTCAATTGAACCACATGCACATCACCGGCACTTTTCGAGTAAGCGAGACTGCCATAATAGACACTCCCCAAGCCTGAACTTCTTGCCGCCAGGTCCATGGATTCGACTTTTCCCCAGTAGCGATCCTTGAGGTCGTTGACACTGCCAGCCGCACAGTTATTCAGGAAACAGTCGCCCACGTTATTGGCATAGTCATGATTACCCAGCCCGTAATCATATAGCCCCTCCAGTTTATTCTCGAAAACCGATTTCATGTATGAACGTTCGTCACCATGACCAAAGGCTGTGATATCACCGTTAATCATCACCGGTATGCGGGATGCCCCGCCATTCAGCTTCCTGAAACTTGAAATATCGGAGTACTGCAACTCTATCAGCTCTTTTGAGCGAGCCTCTTTGTTGGGGTCCGGAAGATTATCATCCGTGAGATCAGTCCAGGGGTATTGCGAATCCGATACAAACACCATATGGCGCGGCGCCTCTGCCGACGAGGCGCCATAGACCACAGGGATAACCAACGCCAATGCAAGACACACCAGCCACACACGCTCTTTATATAAAGTCATAGAAATCCATTTCCATCGATATTTAACAGCCACTCCATAGCGGCAACTGCAAAATATATCGCCCACCGACAATTAACAAACGACCAGCCTCTGCAGATCAACAGTAGATATGTCCAACACTTCCTGACACTCGCGCCCTTCAAAACACTCACTAAAAAATGTTCTATATAGTCCCGCGCAAATGAACATCAGGCAGTGGAAGGCGGAAGATGAGGGAATCGGACTCGGTACGCCCCTTGCGGGCGCGCGGTAGCAACCCTGGCCGGACGGACAGCTATACTCAACAAGTCAATTGATCTGCATCATGATTTGTTACATTTGCTACACCATCCACGATTTTTACCCAACGCGACCAAAGGTCGCACCCTTGCGCTAGAGCTACAGGCGTATCATTGCGCCACTGCAACACCTCTTTTTGACCGCGGTCGGCACGTACTGACCGGGGCATTTTTCCACTGCCGTGGGATGCAATAGATGAGCAACCAGATTCCGGTACACGACGTCACCCCACCTGCCAAGAACGCGAACAACAGCGTCGACCTCTACGCCTCTCGGGAAAAAATCTACACCCGCGCCTTCACCGGCCTGTTCCGTAATCTGCGAATGACCGGCGGTGCCGCGTTGTTTCTGCTGTATTTCGGCACGGTCTGGCTCAACTGGGGTGGCCACCAAGCCGTCTGGTGGAATCTGCCAGAGCGTAAGTTCTTCATCTTCGGCGCAACCTTCTGGCCGCAGGATTTCATTCTGCTGTCCGGCTTGTTGATCATCAGCGCCTTCGGTCTGTTCTTCATTACCGTGTACGCCGGGCGTGTCTGGTGCGGCTATACCTGCCCGCAGAGCGTCTGGACCTGGATTTTCATGTGGTGCGAGAAGGTCACCGAAGGCGACCGCAACCAGCGCATCAAGCTCGACAAGGCGCCAATGAGCGCCAACAAGTTCCTGCGCAAGTTCAGCAAACACGCGATGTGGCTGTTGATCGGCTTCGTCACCGGCATGACCTTCGTCGGCTACTTTTCGCCGATTCGTGAACTGACCATCGATTTCTTCATGGGCCAGGCCGATGGCTGGTCGTATTTCTGGGTCGGCTTCTTCACCCTCGCCACCTACGGCAACGCCGGCTGGCTGCGCGAGCAAGTGTGCATCTACATGTGCCCTTACGCGCGCTTCCAGAGTGTGATGTTCGACAAGGACACGCTGATCGTTTCCTACGACCCGCGCCGCGGCGAAGCCCGTGGTCCACGCAAGAAAGGCATCGACTACAAGGCCCAGGGCCTGGGTGACTGCATCGACTGCACCATGTGCGTTCAGGTGTGCCCGACCGGTATCGATATCCGTGACGGCTTGCAGATCGAATGCATCGGTTGCGCCGCCTGCATCGACGCCTGCGACAGCATCATGGACAAAATGGACTACCCGCGCGGGCTGATCAGCTACACCACCGAGCACAACCTGTCCGGGCAAAAAACCCATAAACTGCGTCCGCGCCTGATCGGCTACGCGCTGGTGTTGCTGGCCATGATCAGCTTGCTGATCACCGCGTTCTTCATGCGCTCGCTGGTCGGTTTCGATGTCAGCAAGGACCGTGTGCTGTATCGCGAAAACGCCGAAGGCCGGATCGAGAACGTCTACAGCCTCAAAGTCATGAACAAGGATCAGCGCGACCACACTTACGTGCTGGAAGCCTCCGGGCTGCCGGATCTCAAGTTGCAAGGCAAGCGCGAGATCAAGGTGGCTGCTGGCGAAATCTTCAGCATGCCGGTCGAGCTGTCGAGTGCACCGGAACAACTGCCGTCGAGCACCAACGAGGTGAAATTCACCCTCAAGGATGCCGACGACAACAGCGTCCACGTTGAAGCCAAGAGCCGATTCATCGGCCCACAAATTCGTTGAGAGAAGTCATCATGCCCGCAGCAACTGCCACCAGCCCTTGGTACAAGCACCTCTGGCCATGGATCATCATCGGGATTCTGACCTGTTCGGTGACCCTGACCTTGTCCATGGTGACCATTGCCGTCAAAAACCCGGACAACCTGGTTAACGACAATTATTACGAGGCGGGCAAAGGCATCAACCGTTCGCTGGACCGCGAGTTGCTGGCCCAGACCCTACTGTTGCGCGCCAACGTGCATCTGGATGAGGTGACCGGTGAAGTCGACGTGCGCCTGACCGGCAACAGCATGCCCAAGACGCTGGAACTGAACCTGATCTCGCCGACCCAGCCGGAAAAAGACCGCAAGATCACCCTGACCCGCAGCGAGACCGAACCGGGCCGTTATATCGGCCAGTTGACCGACAAGATCGAAGGCCGGCGCTTCGTCGAGCTGCTGGGCAGCCAGGACGATCATGTATGGCGCATGTTCGAAGAAGAACAGATCGGCCACGACAAGCATTTGCTGCTCGGTGACGAACCGCTGCAAGCCGCGGAAGACAAGTAGTAACAAGCTCAATCACTGATCGTACCCACGCTCTGCGTGGGTACGCAGCCAGGGACGCTCCGCGTCCCAGCCGAAGCGGACGCGGAGCGTCCGGGGAGGCATTCCCACGCGGAGCGTGGGAACGATCATCGGATAACGCCCTGTGAAAACCCCATGACCACCCCCTGCTACCACTGCGCCCTGCCCGTTCCCTCCGGCAGCCGGTTTACCGCCGTCATCCTCGGCGAAACCCGCGAGCTCTGCTGTCCGGGTTGTCAGGCCGTGGCCGAGGCGATTGTCGCGGGCGGGCTGGAGCACTATTACAGTCATCGCAGCGAGGCTTCGGCCAACCCTGAAGCCTTGCCGGTGCAACTGGTGGACGAACTGGCGCTGTATGACCGCGCCGACGTGCAACAACCGTTTGTTCGCCACGAAGGCGAACTCGCTGAAACCACCTTGCTGATGGAAGGCATCAGCTGCGCGGCCTGCGGCTGGCTGATCGAGAAACACCTGCGCAGCCTGCCGGCCGTGACCGAGGCGCGACTGAACCTGTCCAACCATCGCTTGCACGTGCGCTGGGCCGACAGCCAGTTGCCGTTGAGCCAGTTGCTCAGCGAGCTGCGCCACATCGGTTATGCCGCCCACCCCTACCAGGCCGACCAAGCCTGCGAACAACTGGCCAGCGAAAACCGTTTGGCCCTGCGTCAACTGGGGGTCGCCGGCTTGCTGTGGTTCCAGGCGATGATGGCGACCATGGCCACCTGGCCGGAATTCAATATCGACCTCAGCCCCGAGCTGCACACCATCTTGCGCTGGGTAGCGCTGTTCTTGACGACACCGATTGTGTTCTACAGCTGCGCGCCCTTTTTCAAAGGTGCGATGCGCGACCTGCGCACCCGCCACCTGACCATGGACGTTTCCGTTTCGCTGGCCATCGGCGGCGCCTACCTTGCCGGGATCTGGACCTCGATCAGCGGAGTCGGCGAGCTGTATTTCGACGCAGTCGGGATGTTTGCGCTGTTTCTATTGGCGGGCCGCTATCTGGAACGCCGCGCCCGTGAACGCACCGCCGCCGCCACCGCGCAGTTGGTGAACCTGTTGCCCGCATCGTGCCTGCGCCTGAGCGCGGACGGCCAGAGCGAGCGCATCCTGCTCAGCGAGTTGCGTCTCGGTGACCAGGTATTGGTGCACCCCGGCGCCATCCTCCCGGCCGACGGCAAAATCCTCGACGGCCAGTCGAGCATCGATGAGTCGCTGCTGACCGGCGAGTACCTGCCGCAACCTCGGACACTCGGCGATGCGGTGACTGCCGGCACCCTGAATGTCGAGGGCGCGCTGACCGTCGAAGTGCTGGCGCTGGGACAGGACACTCGCCTCTCGGCCATCGTCCGCCTGCTTGATCGAGCCCAGGCCGAGAAACCGCGCCTGGCACAAATCGCCGACCGCGCTGCGCAGTGGTTTCTGCTGCTGTCGTTGATTGCCGCTGCGGCCATCGGTTTGCTCTGGTGGGAGCTGGATGCATCCCGTGCGTTCTGGATCGTGCTGGCGATGCTGGTCGCAACCTGCCCCTGCGCCTTGTCACTGGCCACGCCGACCGCGCTCACCGCCGCCACCGGCACCTTGCACAAACTCGGCCTGCTGCTGACCCGGGGCCACGTGTTGGAAGGCCTGAATCAAATCGACACGGTGATTTTCGACAAGACCGGCACGCTCACCGAAGGCCGCCTGGCCTTGCGTTCGATTCGAGCACTGGGCGCGCTCGACAGCGATCAGTGCCTGGGCCTCGCCGCCGCCCTGGAGAACCGCTCCGAACACCCGATAGCCCGTGCCTTTGGCCGAGCGCCGCTGGCCGCCGAAGAAATCCTCAGCACCCCGGGATTGGGCCTTGAGGGCCGGGTTGGCGAACAGCGCCTGCGTATCGGTCAACCGGTGTTTGTTTGCGAACTCAGTGGCTGCGCTGTGCCGGCAATCCCGGATGAAGCCGGTCAATGGCTGTTGCTTGGCGACAGCCATGGCGCGCTGGCCTGGTTCGTGCTCGACGACCGTCTGCGCAACGACGCGCCTGCGCTGCTCGCGGCGTGCAAAGCACGCGGTTGGCGCACGCTGCTGCTATCCGGTGACAGCTCGCCGATGGTTGCCAGTGTCGCCGCCGAATTGGGTATCGACGAGTTCCGGGGCGGCTTGCGTCCGGATGACAAGCTGCAGGTGCTCAAGCAGTTGCACCAGCAAGGTCGCAAGGTGCTGATGCTCGGCGACGGGGTCAACGACGTGCCGGTGCTGGCCGCCGCCGACATCAGCGTGGCCATGGGCTCGGCCACCGATCTGGCGAAAACCAGCGCCGACGCGGTGCTCCTGTCCAATCGTCTCGACGCCCTGGTGCAAGCCTTCAGCCTGGCCCGGCGCACACGTCGGGTAATCATCGAGAACCTGCTGTGGGCCGGGCTGTACAATGGCCTCATGTTACCGTTCGCCGCCCTCGGCTGGATCACTCCGGTGTGGGCCGCGGTCGGCATGTCGATCAGTTCGCTGACCGTGGTGCTCAATGCACTTCGCCTGACTCGCATGCCGAGCCAGCCAAGCGCCAGTGCCACGCCAGTCACCCGCCCGCTACCGGCTTGATCCGGTCAGGCATGGAGTCCAGATGCCAGCTCTTTATGTGATGATCCCGGCAGCGCTGCTGATCGTCGCCATCGCCATTTACATTTTCTTCTGGGCGGTCGACAGCGGTCAGTACGACGACCTCGACGGTCCGGCCCACAGCATCCTGTTCGACGACCAGGACCCGAGCCATCAGGCAGCAGTCGACGAAGCCAGCGGTCACGCACCAACCGATCCGGCCAAACCGAACGACAAGGCCCCGCCTCATGCTTGAGTTGGCACCACTACTGGTTTCTGCGGTGATCCTCGGCCTGCTCGGCGGCGGGCATTGTCTGGGCATGTGTGGCGGGTTGATGGGTGCGTTAACCCTGGCGATTCCCAAGGAACAACGCAGTCGGCGTTTCCGTCTACTGCTGGCGTACAACCTCGGGCGGATTCTCAGCTACGCCGCTGCCGGCCTGCTGATCGGCCTGGCGGGATGGGCCGTGGCCAACAGCCCAGCAGCGATGTTCATGCGGATCCTCGCCGGCTTGTTGCTGATCGCCATGGGCCTGTACCTGGCCGGCTGGTGGAGCGGCCTGACCCGCATCGAAAGCCTGGGTCGCGGCCTGTGGCGCTACATACAGCCAGTTGCCAACCGTTTACTGCCGGTGTCGAGCCTGCCGCGGGCGTTGTTGCTCGGCGCGCTTTGGGGCTGGTTGCCGTGCGGTCTGGTCTACAGCACGCTGCTGTGGTCCGCGAGCCAAGGCAACGCCATCGATAGCGCGTTGTTGATGCTCGCATTCGGCCTTGGCACCTGGCCGGTGCTGCTCGCGACTGGCCTTGCGGCCGAACGGGTCACGGCGTTACTGCGCAAACGCAGCGTGCGTATGACTGGCGGCTTGCTGGTGATCCTGTTTGGTATCTGGACCTTGCCGGGACCGCATCAGCATTGGTTGATGGGGCATTAAAACTGTGGCGAGGGGGCTTGCCCCCGCTGGGCTGCGAAGCGGCCCAAAAATCTGCAACCGTATTCCGTCTGAGACACCCCGCCTACGACCTTACGACTGCTGCGCAGCCGAACGGGGCGGTGCGGCGTTCCGACAAGCCCCCTCGCCACAAAAAGCGATCGCAGCTTCCAACCACCGTTGATGCAAATCAAGATGCCCCAACGCCGCACCCCCTAGACTCGCCAACACTGCCAGCCTATCCGGGGGAATGCCCGCATGCTCGACGCCATTCGTTGGGACACAGATCTGATCCGCCGTTACGACCTGGCGGGACCACGTTACACCTCGTATCCGACTGCGGTGCAATTCAACAGCCAGGTCGGCACTTTCGATCTGTTTCATGCCCTACGCGAAAGCCGTAAGGCCCTGCGCCCACTGTCGCTGTATGTGCACGTGCCGTTCTGCGCAAACATCTGCTACTACTGCGCCTGCAACAAAGTCATCACCAAGGACCGCGGCCGCGCGCTGCCCTATTTGCAGCGCCTGGAACAGGAAATCCAGCTGATCTCCTGTCACCTGGACCCGAACCAGAAAGTCGAGCAGCTGCATTTCGGCGGCGGCACTCCAACCTTTCTCAGTCACGACGAACTGCGCCAGTTGATGGCGCAACTGCGCAAGCATTTCAATCTGCTGGACGATGACTCCGGCGATTACGGCATCGAAATCGACCCGCGCGAAGCCGACTGGTCAACCATGGGCCTGCTGCGCGAGTTGGGTTTCAACCGGGTCAGCATCGGCCTGCAAGACCTTGACCCTGCTGTACAGCGTGCGGTCAATCGCCTGCAAAGCCTGGAGGAAACCCGGGCGGTGATCGAGGCGGCGCGCACCTTGCAATTCCGCTCGATCAATATCGACCTGATCTACGGACTGCCCAAGCAAACCGCCGAGAGTTTCGCCCGCACCGTGGACGAAGTCATCAACCTGCAACCGGATCGGCTCTCGGTATTCAACTATGCGCACCTGCCCGAACGCTTCATGCCACAGCGACGAATCAACAGCAGCGACCTGCCGGCCCCCGCCGAAAAGCTGAACATGCTTCAGCGCACCATCGAGCAACTGACCGCCGCCGGTTATCGCTACATCGGCATGGACCATTTCGCCCTGCCGGATGATGAGTTGGCCATCGCACAGGAAGAGTCGACGCTACAACGCAACTTCCAGGGTTACACCACCCACGGTCATTGCGACCTGATCGGTCTTGGCGTGTCGGCCATCAGCCAGATCGGTGATTTGTACTGCCAGAACAGCAGCGATCTGAGTCAGTACCAAAATACCCTGGCCAGCGCGCAACCGGGCACCAGTCGCGGATTGCTGTGCAACCAGGACGACCGTCTGCGGCGAGCAGTGATTCAGCAATTGATCTGCACGTTCAGTCTGGCATTCGTCCAGATCGAGCTGGCCTTCAACATCGATTTTCGCGGCTACTTCAACGAGCTCTGGCCGCAGTTGCAGGCCATGGCCGAGGATGGCCTGATCGAACTCGACAGCGAAAAAATCGTGGTCCTTCCGGCCGGAAGATTACTGGTCCGTTCGGTGTGCATGGTCTTCGATGCGTACCTGGAACAGCAAAATCGCCAACGTTTCTCTCGGGTAATTTAAGACACCACAGGCTGGCTTCGACGTCATTGCGTAGGTTACCCTTACGTCTTATGTGTGTTTTCCCACAAGGATCTAAGAAATGTCCGAGCCAGTTAAACTGCGCGCTCACAGCCAGGCACATTGCAAGGATTGCAGCCTGGCCCCCCTCTGCCTGCCACTTTCGCTGAATCTGGAAGACATGGAAGCGCTGGACGATATCGTCAAACGTGGTCGCCCGCTGAAAAAAGGCGAGTTTCTGTTCCGTCAGAGCGACCAGTTCGATTCCGTTTTTGCAGTACGCTCCGGCGCGTTGAAAACCTTCAGCCTGAGCGATGGCGGCGAAGAGCAGATCACTGGCTTCCACCTGCCGAGCGAACTCGTCGGCCTGTCGGGCATGGACACCGAGAGTCACCCGGTTTCAGCGCAGGCGCTGGAAACCACCTCGGTATGCGAAATCCCCTTCGAACGCCTCGATGAACTGGCCCTGCAACTGCCGCAATTGCGCCGCCAATTGATGCGCGTGATGAGCCGCGAGATTCGTGACGACCAGCAGATGATGCTGCTGCTTTCGAAGAAGACCGCTGACGAGCGTATCGCCACGTTCCTGGTCAACCTGTCGGCGCGTTTCCGCGCACGCGGATTCTCTGCCAACCAGTTCCGCCTGAGCATGTCGCGCAACGAAATCGGTAACTATCTAGGCCTCGCAGTGGAAACAGTGTCCCGGGTGTTCACGCGCTTCCAGCAGAACGAGCTGATTGCCGCCGAAGGCAAGGAAGTGCACATCCTCGACCCGATCCAGCTGTGTGCGCTGGCCGGTGGCTCGATCGAAGGCTGACGTTGCGATTGCGGCTGAGCGAACCTGCCCGGCCGCAGTTATACTTCGCCGTTTGTAGCCTGCCAGGACACCTCGACGATGGTCATCGACTCCTTCGACATCAAATCCCTGATCCGCCCCGTGATCGATTTTCCAAAGCCGGGCGTGATCTTTCGCGACATCACCCCGCTGTTCCAGTCCCCGAAGGCCCTGCGCCTGGTGATGGACAGCTTTGCGCACCGCTATGTCGAGGCTGACTTCACGCACATCGGCGCCATGGATGCGCGCGGCTTCCTGATCGGCTCGATCCTCGCCTATCAGTTGAACAAGCCACTGGTGCTGTTTCGCAAGCAAGGAAAACTGCCGGCTGACGTACTGTCCGAGGGGTATCAGACCGAGTACGGCGAAGCTTTTCTTGAAGTTCACGCCGACAGCCTCTGCGAAGGCGACTCGGTGCTGATCTTCGATGACCTGATCGCCACTGGCGGTACGCTGATCGCTGCGGCCAACCTGATTCGGCGCATGGGCGCGCGGGTTTTCGAAGCCGCGGCAATTATCGACCTGCCGGAACTGGGCGGCTCCCAGCGGCTGGAAGACATGGGCATCCCGACGTTCTGCCTGACACAGTTTTCACTTAGCGAAAGATAAGCCTTTCACGATCGTTCCCATGCTCTGCGTGGGAATGCCTCAATGGACGCTCCGCGTCCGCTGTTGGGACGCGGAGCGTCCCGGGCTGCATTCCCACGCGGAGCGTGGGAACGATCAGCCAAGATCAGCCAACTAGAGCCCCATCTGCTTGCTGATGATTTCATTCATCACTTCCCGCGTACCGCCTCCAATGGACAGGATCCGGCTGTCGCGGTACAGCCGCTCCACCAGGCTTTCACGCATGTAACCCAGCCCACCGAGAATCTGCACCGCGTCGCTGGTGATGCGATCGGCAGTGTCGGTGGCAACATTCTTGGCCATGGATATTTCCTTGATCACGCTCTGCCCCGCCGCCATTTTCGCGGCCTGGCGATAGGTGAACTCCCGGGAGACTTCCAGCGCCGTGGCCATCTCCGCCAAGCGATGCTTGAGCACCTGAAACTTGCCAATCGGCTTGCCGAACGCTTCGCGCTGCCGGGCCCATTTCAGGCTTTCTTCCAGCGCCAGTTGCGCAGTCATGTTGGCCATCAATGCCAGCGCCAGGCGCTCGCTTTGAAAGTTGTCCATGATGCAGGCAAAGCCCATGTTCTCGGCGCCGATCAGGTTGCCCGCCGGCACACGGCAATCATCGAAAAACAGCTCGGCGGTATCCGACGCCCACCAGCCCATTTTTTTCAGCTGACGACCGACGGTGAATCCCGGCGTGCCCTTCTCGATCAGCAGCAGGCTGATGCCGCCAAATCCCGGCTCACCGGTGCGCACCGCAACGGTATGGAAATCCGCACGAACACCACTGGTAATAAAGGTTTTGCTGCCGCTGACCCGGTAGTAGTCACCATCACGTATGGCACGGGTTTGCAGGTTGGCCACATCGGAGCCGCCGCCGGGTTCGGTGACCGCCAACGCGCTGATTTTTTCGCCGCAAAGGACTTGCGGCACCACTCGCTCACGCACCTCGGGTCTGGCCCATTTGAGGATCGGTGGCAGGCCGATGTCCAGCGAGCCCAGCCCCGCCACCAGCCCGCCTGAACCACAGCGCATCAGCTCTTCAGTGGCGGCGATCTTGGCGAACAGATCACCTTCGTGGCTGCCACCCAGCGCTTCGGGATAGCCAATCCCGAGAATGCCCGCTGCACCGGCCTTGAGGTAAAGCTCACGAGGAAAGCCCTCGGCCTCCTCCCACTGATCGATGTCCGGAAGAATTTCGCGCTCGACGAAACGTCGTACGCTGTCGCGGACCAACTGATGGCCAGGGTCGAAGTATTCCTGAAAGGCAGGCATCGGCGAGCTCCACTGAAGGTTCAGCGAACTTACCGAGCGCTTGCTTGGTTTTCAATAGAATTGTGGAAGCCAGGGAGACCGAGTCGTCCGTATCGCGAGCAGGCTCGCTCCCACAGTTGACCGAATTGTCCTAGCGAATGCGGTCCAAGGTGGGAGCGAGCCTGCTCGCGATGACGTCAGTTCACGCGCTACAGAACGATCGGCTTACGCCCGGCGAACGAATGAGCCAATGTCCCGCCATCCACCAGTTCAAGCTCGCCCCCCAACGGCACGCCATGGGCAATGCGCGAGGCGATCAGGCCTTTATTGCTGAGCAACTGGGCGATGTAGTGCGCTGTCGCTTCACCTTCAACCGTCGGGTTGGTGGCCAGGATGACTTCAGTGAACGTCCCCGCCTCTTCGATCCGCGCCAGCAATTGCGGAATGCCGATAGCTTCCGGCCCCAGACCGTCGAGTGGCGACAAATGCCCCTTGAGCACGAAGTAGCGACCGCGAAACCCGGTCTGCTCCACGGCATAGACATCCATCGGCCCTTCGACCACGCACAGTAAGGTGTCGTCGCGGCGAGGGTCCGCGCATTGCGGGCACAGATCGTCTTCGGTCAGTGTGCGGCACAGTCGGCAATGGCCGACCCCTTCCATGGCCTGACTCAAGGCCAGCGCCAGCCGCGAGCCACCGCTGCGATCACGCTCGAGCAGTTGCAGCGCCATGCGCTGGGCGGTTTTCTGACCGACACCGGGCAGGGTTCGCAAGGCGTCGATCAGTTGGCGAATCAAAGGGCTGAAGCTCATGGGGGAAACGTCCGACATATCAACGAGACGCGGTTTATACCCGCGCCTCTGGCCAGCGTCAAATACTCATCCACGGGGCAGTTCCTGGCCCTGCGTGGGAACGATCAGTGTGTCACAGAAACAAAAATGCCAGGCTTGAGTGCCTGGCATTTTTGTAGACCATCCGACGCGTCAGCGAATCAGAATGGCAGTTTCATGCCCGGCGGCAGTTGCATGCCTGCGGTCATGCCGGACATTTTGTCCTGGCTGTTGGCTTCGATCTTGCGGACGGCGTCGTTGACGGCGGCGGCGAACACGGCCTCCAGCATCTCCTTGTCGTCTTCGCTCAGGCCTTCCACCAGGCTTGGATCGATAGTCACGCGCTTGACGTCGTGACGACCGGTCATCACCACGGTGACCATATCGCCACCGGCTTTACCGGTGACTTCGGCGTTGGCCAGTTCTTCCTGCATCTTGGCCATTTTTTCCTGCATCTGCTGCGCCTGCTTCATCAGGCCGGCCATGCCACCTTTCATCATGGGAATCACCTCAAAAGTACTTGGATCAAAACAGCGCCCGGCCCAGCGGGCCGAACACCTTCAGTTATTAGCCCTGGCTGACCAGAGCCTCGACAGGTTCAATAGTATCGTTACGGATCACCGCGCCGAACTGTTGCATCATTTGCTGGATGAACGGATCACCGTGGATCGAGTCCTCAGCCTCGCGCTGGCGGTCGGCACGTCGACGCGAAGCCGCCTGGGCCGGGGTTTCCTGCTCAGGCTTGATCAGCTCGATGCTCACCGTCAGGGTGCGCTGGTGATACTGGTTCAGCGCATCGTTCAGCCGGCGTTGTTGAGTCGCGTTGAACAGCGCGCTGTGGGCCGGGTCCAGGTGCAGCAACCAGTGGTCGCCATCGACGGCGATCAGCGTGCAGTTGGCGGCGATGCTGCCGGTCATGCCGGAAATCGGCAATTTCGCGAACAGCTCCAGCCATTGCAATGCCAACCCTGTGGCCGGCATCGCAGCCGGTTCAGGTTCGGGGGCCGGCGCAGGTTCTGCGGCGTGCTCACTGGCCAGCTCGTCGAGGTAACTATAGGCCGAATCCATGTCCGGCTCGATGTAGTCCTCGTCCAGCGGCGGCTCGTCATCCAGGTCCATTCCCGGCGTGGCGGCGTCGATGTCAGCCACCGACGGCTCGGGAATCGGCGCTGCCGCCCATTCCGGCGCATCGGGTACAACGCTGTCCGGAGTCGGCGTCGGCATTGGCGTCAGGTCAGGCTGCTCGGCAGTCGTCTCCAGCACCGGCTCGACAGCCGGTTGCTGGACGATCTCAGGCTCTACCGGATCGTTCCAGGGCAAGTCGACGACTTCTTCGACGATGGCCACAGGCTCGGCCACCACCTCGACCACTGGCGCAGGCACAACCACCGGAGCAGCAGGCGCCGGTGCGGGTGCAACCACCTCGGCAACCGGCTGAACCGGCGCCGCAGCGACAGGTGCAGCGACAGCGGGAGCGGGTGCGATTACCGGCGCAACACGCGGTGCGCCAGCCACGGAGTTTGCGGAATCAACTGTGGCCTGGCTGATCCCCACTGGCTTTAGCGGCTGCCTCGGCGCGTCTGCAGTGTCTGCCGGGCGGAACGCAAGCATTCGCAGCAAGACCATTTCGAACCCACCACGCGGGTCCGGCGCCAGTGGCAAATCGCGGCGGCCAATCAAGCCCATCTGGTAATAGAACTGCACGTCTTCGGCCGGCAAGGCCTGAGCCAGCGCCAACACCCGATCGCGGTCGCCATGACCGTTATCGACACCTTCAGGCAAGGCCTGGGCAATCGCGACGCGGTGCAGCACGTTAAGAATTTCCGACAGCACGCCATTCCAGTCCGGCCCCTGCTCGGCCAGATGCCGCACCGCTTCGAGCAATGCCTTGGCGTCGCCATCGAGCAGCGCGTGCAGGACATCGTAGACCTGACCGTGATCGAGCGTGCCGAGCATCGCCCGCACGTCAGCCGCCATGACCTTGCCTTCACCGAAGGCGATGGCCTGGTCGGTGAGGCTCATGGCATCGCGCATCGAACCGTCGGCAGCACGACCCAACAGCCACAGCGCATCGTCTTCGAACGGCACATTCTCGACACTCAGCACGTGGGTCAAATGCTCGACCACACGCTCCGGCGTCATGTTTTTCAGAGAAAACTGCAGGCACCGCGACAGAATCGTTGCAGGAAGTTTCTGCGGATCGGTGGTCGCCAGGATGAACTTGACGTAGGGCGGCGGCTCTTCGAGGGTTTTCAACAGCGCATTGAAGGAATGGCTGGAGAGCATGTGCACTTCGTCGATCAGGTAGACCTTGAAGCGCCCGCGGCTCGGCGCGTACTGCACGTTATCGAGCAGCTCACGGGTGTCCTCGACCTTGGTCCGGCTCGCGGCGTCGATCTCGATCAGGTCGACAAAGCGCCCTTCATCGATTTCGCGGCACACCGAGCACTCGCCACATGGCGTCGACGTGATACCTGTCTCACAGTTCAGACATTTGGCAATGATCCGCGCGATGGTGGTCTTGCCCACACCGCGGGTACCGGTAAAAAGATAGGCGTGGTGCAGCCGCTGGCTGTCCAAGGCATTGATCAGAGCCTTGAGCACATGGGTCTGGCCGACCATTTCGCGGAACGAGCGCGGACGCCATTTACGTGCAAGAACCTGATAACTCATCGAAAACCGTCGCAACTGGGAAGCGGAAGCGGGTAATGCTAGCGGAGCAAGGCCAAAATTGCATCCGGTGTGCTCGGCTAATCTGGCTAAGCTGGTCTTTGGGGGCGTTTTAATCGGCTCCTGGCGGTTTTTTTGCTGGAGAGTTTATGCGTTCAGCCTTGGGGGCTTTGTTGTTGATCAGCGTCAGCGCTACCAGCGCGCCTGCACCCTTGCGCTTTGCAATCACCGACAGCTGGGCGATGCCCATGGTGCAAATCGAGCAAAACCAACCGACTCAGGGCATTCTGTACGACGTGATGCTCAGCCTGGCCACACAACTGGGCCGGCCGGCCGAGTTTCACGTGCTGGCCCGCGCACGCGTGCAAAGCGCCATGGAGCACGGGGAAATCGACATCCGCTGCTACGCGGCGCAATCCTGGTTGCCGAATCAGTCCGCAGACTATCTCTGGAGCGTTCCGCTGTGGTTTCAGCGCGACCTGCTGGTCAGTACACAAAGCGCGCCTGCCCCGGTCGTCCCCGCCAGCCTTTCTGTGCAGCCAATCGGCACCGTACTCGGCTACAGCTACCCAACCCTGCAACCACTCTTTGATCGCGGCCAACTCAAGCGCGACGACGCACACAACCAGGAACACGTGCTGAAAAAGCTGGCGGCCGGCCGTAATCACTACGCCGTCAGCAATCAATGGGCCCTGGACAGGTTCAACCTGCAACTGATGCCTGACCGGCCATTACGGGCAGTCGCGGTGTTGCAGGAACAAAACGTCGGTTGCTACGTGCGTAACGACCCAAAACTACCGGTCCAGTTGATTCTGCGAACGCTGCTCAAGATGAAAATGTCCGGGGAAATTGACGACATCATCAGGCTCTACACCGGAACCAACGAACCGACCCTGGCCGATCAATAAGCCTCAGACCGCCTGGTCCAGTGCCTGCCACCGGGTCGGAGCGACGAAGGCCTCGACCCAGCCCGGCACCTCGCTGGCCGGCATCGGCCGCGCAATGAAATAGCCCTGCGCCACCTCGCAGCCCAGGCGCAACAGCAACTCGCCATGCTCGATGCTTTCCAGGCCCTCGGCGATCACCTCTCGCCCAAACGCCCGGGCAAGACCGATCACCGCGGTGGTCAACGCCAGATCATCGCGATCATGCAGTATGTCGCGCACAAATGACTTATCGATCTTGATGGTTTGCGTGTGCAGGCGCTTGAGATAGCTCAGAGACGAATAACCCGTGCCAAAATCCCCCAGAGAGAACCTCACACCCAGCGCCTGACAGGCCTGCAGGCAGGTGCTGACGTGCTGAATATTCTCGATCGCCACCGACTCGACAATCTCCAGGTCAAGCAACTGGGGCGCGACCCAGGCGTGCCGTGCAAGCACGGTCTTGAGCCGATCAAAAAAGTCCGCCCGCTGAAAATGCCGGGCAGCGATGTTGACGCTGACCGGCCAGCGTTGACCGTTCTTTTGCCATCGCGACAACTGCGCCAGAACCTGCTCCATCACCCACTCGCCAATATCGACGATCAGGTCCGTCTCCTCGACAAACGGCAGAAACTCCCTGGGCGGCACCAGGCCATCCTGCGGGTGCTCCCAGCGCAGCAACGCCTCGAAACCAACCACCGCACCGCAGCGCATATTGACCTTGGGCTGAAAATGCAGGCGCAGCTCATCGTTGAGCAAGGCCTGACGCACCCGCGCAACCGTCTGGTGAGTGGCCTTGACCTCTTGGTCGCGCACCACATCAAACAGGTGAAAACGGTTACGCCCGCTCTGCTTTGCCACGTACATCGCCTGATCGGCGTGGCGCAGCAGGGTTTCCGCATCTTCGCTGTCATCCGGGAACAGCGTGACGCCGATGCTGGCAAACACATTGATGTCCTTGCCCAGAATCGAATACGGCGCAGAGATCGCCCCCAGCACACGATGCAGCGCCGCGCGCAATTCCGGCATATCGCGCACAAACCGCAAGATCAGCACGAACTCGTCCCCGGCCAGCCGCGCCACCACATCTTCGCCTCGAACGATGGTGCGTAGCCGCTTGGCTACTTCAACCAACAACAAGTCGCCGCTGGCGTGACCATAGCCGTCATTGACCGCCTTGAAGCCGTCGAGGTCGAGCATGCAGACCGCCAACGGCACCTTCTCGATGCGGGAATAATCCAGGGCCTGCTCGAGCAAATCGGAGAGATACGCCCGATTGGGCAGCCCGGTCAGGACATCATGGCCGACCCGCCATTGCAGTGAGTGCAGCAACTGCCGCTTTTCACTGATATCGAAGCAAATCGACAGATACCGATGGACCCGTCCGGTCGACTCATCCAGCATCGGTACCATGGTGCTGTCGATCCAGTACAGGCTACCGTCCTTGGCACGGTTGCAGATTTCGCCTTTCCAGACTTTGCCCAAAGCAACGGTGCGCCACATCGTGGTGAAGAAATCGTCTGGATGCAGACCCGAGTTGAGGATGCGGTGGTTAACCCCCAGCAACTCCTCGCGGCTGTGGCCAGACACTGCGCAAAACAAATCGTTGACGTAAGTAATGCGCCCCGCCAGGTCTGTCTCGGAGAAAATGGCGGCTGCATCTACGGCCCTTCGGTACTTCTCATCCATGAGTCCGGCTCACTGTGGCTAGCGGTTGTACCGCTCGACCAGCGCACAACGCCCGGAAGAGATGTTTTGAAGGATGCGGCACTGCGCAGAGGGTCGCAGCGCGTGATGCTGCCTGGGCAACATCCTTGCAATAGAGCGGGCCGGCAAATTCAGATGCACGTTAAAACTCCATGAACAGCATTTGATGGCCCCCGAACAGACGAAGATCAACTAGGCTCAGAGGCCTCGTACAAACATGTCAGAAACGCTGACTCTGGTAATATTGAAACGGCATTTCGCGTCGCCAGCAGCGCCTCCGCACACCCTGCGAGGTAACACAATGCTGGCCGTCTCACATTGCCTGGACTTATGAAGCCAGGTCACCAAATGCCTGTACGAAACGGGGATTCTACGAAATACATCACATTTTGCAAAGCAAGGTGATGGATCATGCAGTTGTCTAATGCAAAAATCTATCGTTAAGTTCTTGATTCTAAATGGGAATTGAGCGATGCAAATTTCAAGTTTGGGTCCAGCCATAAGACGCTATCGCAAGGTGGCGGGGCTTACTCAGGCTGAACTCGGTGAAAGAACCGGTTTTGACCCCAAAACCATCAGCCGCTTCGAAACCGGCACCTATACCCCCAGCGTGGAAGCCCTGTTCATGCTTGCCGATGTGCTGGGAGTGAAGCTCAAAGCGTTTTTTGCCGATCTTGGCGACGAAGACGAACAGCGAGCGTATTTGTTCGGTGTCATACACAAAGCCACCCCGAAGGATCTGGGAAAGCTGATCGCGGCGGTAGACCAGGCCTTGTCCAAGCCTTAGAGCCAGAAACAAAAAAGAGCAGGTATGTGTATCAAGTCGATACGCATACCTGCTCTTTTGTTATCGACTACTGACAGAAACTGACAGCCCGACCGTCTAGGCTTGAGCCATCAATGCCAACGACATCGGAGTCGCCATGAACGCCCAACACTACCTGCTGCTGTACGTCGACAGCCCCGCCACCAGCGCCAACTTCTACAGCCGCCTGCTCGACAAACCACCAGTTGAACTACAACCGACCTTCGCGCTGTTCATTCTCGATTCAGGGCTAAAGCTTGGGCTGTGGTCCAAGCACACCGTGGAACCTGCGGCCGAAGCGGCGGGCGGTGGCGGCGAACTGGGATTCTCGGTGGCCGACGAACAGACGGTCGACACGCTGTACGCCGCATGGACCGCACAGGGGCTGCGCATCGCCCAAGAGCCGATTGAACTGGATTTCGGCTACACCTTCGTGGCGCTCGATCCTGACGGGCATCGCTTGCGGGTATTTGCTCTTTCGGAATGACGGCGAGGTTATTTTTGACGAAGCAAGGCATCGATCAGGAAAGATCAATGCGATAAAAATTCTGGATTTTTCTGAGAATATACAAGCCTTGCGAATGAAGGCCTGACGTTAAGGTGGCGACCCCACCAGCCACACCCCGGCACACAATGTTCCCGCTGTGGCTGCTTCCTTCCGGATCTGACCAGGTTCACGGGTAATCGTTGCGGGGGGACCGATGGGGTCACCATAACGACGCTCACCTGACGGCGAGCCGCGCCATTGTACCTATCTGAGACGAAGTTACAACCGTTCGCGCAGATTAAAAAATATGAACCGGGTCAAGGACATGCGTTGGTCTTGAAAAGATCGCAGCCTTCGGTGTTGTGGTTCAGTTTTTTTGAACCACACCGTAGAAGCTGCCGCAGGCTGCGAGGCTGGCGGCTTATTGCCAGCCAAACCGGCGAATGTAGAAGCCTTTCACCGCTTGGGTCAGTGCCATGTACGCCAGCAAGATCAGCGGCAGGAACACAAAGTACAGTGATGGCAACGCCTGCAGTTTGAAGTAATGCGCCAGCGGCCCCATCGGCAGGAAGATCCCTACGGTCATGATGATCCCGGTCATCACCAGCAACGGCGTGGCCGCACGGCTTTGCAGGAACGGAATTTTCGGCGTGCGGATCATGTGCACGATCAGCGTCTGGGTCAGCAACCCGACCACGAACCAGCCCGACTGGAACAGGGTTTGATGGTCCGGGGTGTTGGCATCGAACACATACCACATCAAGGCGAACGTCAGCAGGTCGAACACCGAACTGATCGGGCCAAAGAAGATCATGAAGCGTCCGACATCGGCCGGCTGCCAGCGTTGTGGTTTTTTCAGCATCTCGTCATCGACGTTATCGAACGGGATGGCGATCTGCGAAATGTCATACAGCAGGTTCTGCACCAGCAGGTGCATCGGCAGCATCGGCAGGAACGGGATAAACGCACTGGCCACCAACACCGAGAACACGTTGCCGAAGTTCGAGCTGGCGGTCATTTTGATGTACTTGAGCATGTTGGCGAAGGTCCGACGGCCTTCCAGCACGCCCTCCTCCAGCACCATCAGGCTCTTTTCCAACAGGATGATATCGGCCGCTTCCTTGGCGATGTCCACCGCGCTGTCCACCGAAATGCCGATGTCGGCGGTACGCAGCGCTGGCGCGTCGTTGATGCCGTCGCCCATGAAACCGACCACGTGCCCATTGGCCTTGAGCAGGCGAACGATGCGTTCCTTGTGTGTCGGCGTCAGTTTGGCGAAGACATTGGTAGTATCTACCGCCAGCGCCAACTCGGCGTCGCTCATGCGTTCAATGTCATTGCCCATCAGCAGGCCTTGTTGCTCCAGCCCAACTTCGCGGCAGATTTTTGCGGTTACCAGCTCGTTGTCGCCGGTCAACACCTTGACTGCCACACCGTGGGCAGCCAGGGCCTTGAGCGCAGGTGCGGTGCTTTCTTTCGGCGGATCGAGGAAGGCCACGTAACCGATCAGCGTCAGTTCCTGTTCATCACCCAGACTGTAAGTGTCGCGCCCGGCCGGCATTGACCGCGCGGCCACCGCCACAACGCGCAAACCTTCTTCGTTGAGCTCGGCCGTGACCTGACGAATCCGTGCCAGCAGTTCATCGGTCAGCGCTTCCTCGGCCTCGCCGTGACGCACGCGCTTGCACACTGCCAACACTTCTTCCACCGCGCCTTTGCAGATCAACAGATGGGGCTTGTTCTGCTCGGCCACCACCACCGACATGCGTCGGCGATTGAAGTCGAACGGGATTTCATCGACCTTGCGAAAGGCGCTGCCGACGTTCAGTTCACGCTGTATTTCAACGTGTTCGAGCACCGCCACGTCCAGCAGGTTTTTCAGCCCGGTCTGGTAGTAGCTGTTCAGGTACGCCATTTCCAGGACGTCTTCGGACTCTTTACCCCAAACGTCGACATGCCGCGCCAGGAAGATCTTGTCCTGGGTCAGGGTGCCGGTCTTGTCGGTACAGAGCACGTCCATCGCGCCGAAGTTCTGGATCGCATCAAGGCGTTTGACGATGACTTTTTTGCGCGACAGGAACACCGCGCCCTTGGCCAGGGTCGAGGTGACGATCATCGGCAGCATTTCCGGCGTCAGGCCGACGGCGATGGACAGCGCGAACAGCAGCGCCTGCATCCAGTCACCCTTGGTGAAACCGTTGATGAACAGCACCAGCGGCGCCATCACGAACATGAAACGGATCAGCAACCAGCTGACTTTGTTGACGCCGGTCTGAAATGAGGTCGGTACGCGATCGGTGGCGCCGACACGTTGCGCCAGCGCACCAAAATAGGTGTTGTTGCCAGTGGTCAGAATCACCGCAGTGGCCGCGCCCGACACCACGTTGGTGCCCATGAACAGAATGTTGTCGAGGTCCAGCGGGTTACTGGTGTCGTTGTCCTGCTGGCGCGGGAATTTTTCCACCGGCATCGATTCACCGGTCATCGCCGCCTGGCTGACGAACAGGTCCTTGGCACTGAGCACCCGGCAATCGGCGGGAATCATGTCGCCGGCCGAGAGCACGATCAGGTCGCCCGGCACCAGTTGGTTGATCGGCAGTTCAATGCGCTGCGCACCTTTGACCCGGGCCGCCGCGCCATAGAGTTTGCCAAACACGGTCGCCGGCTCAGCGCTGAAGTCACGGCGCATCACGGTCGCGGTGTTACTCACCATCGCCTTGAGCGCATCGGCGGCCTTGTTCGACTTGGCCTCCTGCCAGAAGCGCAATAGGGTCGAAAGCACCACCATCGAGAAAATCACCGTGGCGGCCTTCAGGTCGTCAGTCAGCCACGAGATCACGGCCAGCAAGGTCAACAGCAGGTTGAACGGGTTTTTGTAGCAGTGCCACAGGTGCGTCCACCACGGCAATGGCTGCTCGTGCTCGACTTCGTTGAGGCCGAACTGCTCCCGCTGCGCCTCGGCCTCGCTGTCGCTCAGGCCGTCGCTGTGGCTGCCGAGTTTTTCCAGCAGACTGCCGGTGTCGCTGTTGGCGGCGGCCACCAGGGTTTGCGCCAGGGTGGGCGGCACCTCACGGTTGACCGGCGTGTCGGTGAAGCTTTCCAGCAGCGCCAGTCGGCGGAAGTGCCGGGCGAAGTGTCGGGTCCGCAGAAAGCCTGCGAAGAACTCTTTCAACAGAGTGAGTTTCATGGCGGTTCCCCCAAGGATCAGCCGGGAAACCCACGAGCAGGTACGGCCGACCTCACGCCTTGCCATCAAACGGGCAAAGCGGATCCGGCCCGCCCGTCAAAAAGACAGGCGCGTCGATAAGCTGCAATGACGACGCAAAGGTCGGCATCACACGCTGTTCAGTGTCGTTGAGAGGACGTCGGGACTCGGGCCAGGACTGGCCACAATCGGGATGCCGCTGCTCGCTTTGCGGCGAGACAACAGCACAGGAAACTGCGCGTTATCTTGCCGAGAATATGCCGGTTACCGTAACCGGCCGACTACTGTCACTCGAACAAGTACCCACGTGGGTCTCCGCTATTGATGAAAACGCGCGCAGCTTACGCCGCACGTTCAGGAGAGTAAACCTTGAAACAATTTCGACTGGATGAAATCGGAAGTTCTTCAGGAAGGGTTCAGGTTGTCGCATTTGTGTCGTTCTTGAGGGCCCTATCGCGAGCAAACGAACGTCGCCCGGCCCGTCCCACATTTGATCTTCAGTGAACACGGAATGTGTGCATGACGATGATTCAATGTGGGAGCGAGCTTGCTCGCGATGACGGACTTACAGGCACCAACGCTCTCAGCTAGCCGCCGCGAACAACAAATCCAGCACCGAACGGCTGTTACCCCGCGGCTTGCCATGCTCGTACAAAGAACCGGCAATCTCATCGGCACGAATCGGCAGCACCGACAGTAAGGTGTCGCTCAACCCGTGGCTGGCCTGACAAAAGCCCTGCATATAAATGCCGACCTTACAGCGCTCATCGGTGATCAGCCGGTAATGGCGATCAACCTCGAAATCCCCCAGGTACGCTTCCAGCGGTGCCAGCAGCTTGCGGTGCAGCTGACGCTCGTAACCGGTGGCCAACACCACCGCGTCGTAACGCCGAACACTCAACTCACCCGTGGCGTTGTTACGCAATACCAACTCGACACCCAGCTCGGTTGCGCTGGCTTTTTCCACAGTCGTCAGCGTGCGGAAGGTGTGACGGGCGATCCCGGAAACCTTCTGCCGATAGAAAATCCCGTAGATGCGTTCGATCAAGTCGATATCGACCACCGAATAGTTGGTGTTGTGGTACTCGTTGACCAGCCGCTCGCGCTCGCTGCTGACTTGCTGGAACACCAGGTCGGTGAACTCCGGCGAGAACACCTCGTTAACGAACGGGCTGTCATCCGCCGGCTTCAGCGCCGAGCCGCGCAGGATCATGTCGACCTGCACCGACGGGAAGCTGTCGTTCAAATCGATAAAGGCTTCCGCCGCACTCTGCCCACCGCCGATGATCGCAATGCTCATCGGCTGGCCGTTGATACACGGCTGCTTCGCCACACGCTCCAGATACTGCGAATGGTGGAACACCCGGCCATCGTCCTTGAGTGCCTTGAAGGCCTCGGGAATCCGCGGCGTACCGCCAGCGCTGACCACCACTGAACGGGTAGTACGGACGAATTCGTCGCCCTGGCTATCGCGGGAAATCACCCGCAGCGCTTCGACCTGCTGATTGTGCAGCACCGGCTCGATGGCCAGCACTTCCTCGCCATAGCGGCTCTGCTCGGGGAATTGCCCGGCAACCCAGCGCAGGTAGTCGTTGTACTCCATGCGGCACGGATAAAAGGTGCCCAGGTTGATGAAGTCCACCAGACGGCCGTGGGCCTTGAGGTAATTGACGAACGAATACCGGCTGGTCGGGTTGCGCAGCGTCACCAGATCCTTGAGGAACGAAATCTGCAATTCGCTTTGAGTCACCAGGGTATTGCCGTGCCAGCGGTAATCGGCCTGCTTGTCGAGAAACAGCACGTCCAGCTCGCCCTGCTTCTGCCCTCGCTCTTGCAGAGCAATGGCCAATGCCAGGTTCGACGGGCCGAAACCGACGCCAATCAGGTCGTGAACGATGGGCGATGCACTTGCCTTTGTCATTTCCAGTGTCCTCTGGATAACCCCCGGAGCAGCCGGGAGATGTAAGCCGTGTGACCTGGCTGGCCTAAGGCAGGACAGCAGATCGTCTGTTGAGTAGGAACGAGGACAATGAAAAAAAATTTAGATACAACGGCTCAATGGGCATCCCATTGGCGCATGCGCACACGGCAATGCTTCATGGCGTTGACGATGTGCTTTTCCACCAGGCTGCGGGAAATCCCCAGGCGCTCGGCGATCTCGGCGTGCGACAGGCCTTCAAGCTTGCGCAGCAAGAAGCTCTCGCGACACAGCGGCGCCAGCTCTGCCAGCGCCTGTTGCAACAGTTCCAGGCGCTGCGCGTGATCGAAGCTGGTCTGTGGCGATGGCGTGAAGTAGCGCTCTTCACTGTCGAGCACCTCCAGCGACTCGGCCTGACGCGAGACGTTGCGCCGATGGCCGTCGATCACCAGGTTCAGCGCGGTGCGATAAAGGAACGCGCGGGGTTGCTCGATGGGGGTATCGCTGGCGCGCTCCAGTACCCGCACATAAGCGTCATGCACCACATCTTCGGCCACCTGACGGTTGCCCAGCCTGGCGTTGATGAAACACACCAGCTCGCGATAGTAGTTTTCCAACATGACTCCCGACCGCTTCGAGGGCGGTTCCTGTCCTTGAACCTTACCGGCGCCGTCAACCACGATGGCGGCACGGTAATGGCAGTTTTGAAGCTACGTAATTTATAGTAATTCTCATATAGATTTAAAGCGTTGCATTCCCGGCCCTGCAAATAATGCCGAGTGACAGCTGTAAACCTTTGTGTCGACGCTTAAATTCCTGCGCCCTGGCCTCGTTTAACGGACAGCTCCCCGTGTCTGTCGGCCCCCCGGCAGCGTTCAACGGTGGTCCGGATTTATCCGTTCCCGGAACGACGGGCCGACTTCCATTGGCCGGAACCCTGCATGAAACGTCCCCGACAGTCCCGACGCGCCCTGCTTGTAGCACTGTGTCTGATCCCCCTCATTGCCGTGGCCGCCTGGCAGGTCATCCCGCCTGGCCGGGACAAGTTCGCTACGGTCCAGGTCAGCCGTGGCGACATCGAAAGCAGCGTCACCGCCCTCGGCACCCTGCAACCGCGACGCTACGTCGACGTCGGCGCCCAGGCCTCGGGGCAGATCCAGAAGATTCATGTCGAGGTCGGCGACGTGGTCAAGGAAGGCCAGTTGCTGGTGGAGATCGACCCCTCGACGCAAAACGCCAAACTGGACGCCGGACGGTTTTCCATCGACAACCTCAAGGCCCAGCTTCAGGAGCAACGCGCACAAAACGATCTGGCGCGGCAGAAATACCAGCGCCAGCAACACCTTGCCGCAGGCGGCGCCACCCGCGAAGAAGACGTGCAAACTGCGCACGCCGAATTACGCGCCACCGAGGCGCGCATCCAGATGTTCCAGGCGCAAATCCGCCAGGCCGAAGCCAGTTTGCGCAGCGATCAGGCCGAACTCGGTTACACCCGGATTTATGCGCCGATGTCCGGCACCGTGGTCGCGCTGGACGCACGCGCCGGCCAGACCCTCAACGCGCAACAGCAAACCCCGCTGATACTGCGGATCGCCAAACTGTCACCGATGACCGTCTGGGCGGAGGTCTCGGAAGCCGACATCGGCCACGTCAAACCCGGCATGAACGCCTACTTCACCACTCTCGCCGGCGGTGCGCGGCGCTGGCAAAGCTCGGTTCGGCAGATCCTCCCGGTGCCGCCCAAACCGCTGGATCAAACCGCTCAGGGCGGCGGCAGTGGCAGCCCGTCGAGCAGCAGCAAAAGCGGCAGTGGCCGGGTGGTGCTCTACACCGTGTTGCTGGACGTCGACAACAGCGACAACGCGTTGATGGCGGAAATGACCACCCAGGTATTTTTTGTCGCCAGCACAGCGAAAAACGTGCTCACCGCACCGATCTCGGCGCTGCAAACCGGCCCACAAACCGACCGCCAAACGGCGCGAGTCGTCGCTGAAAATGGCCAGATCCAGCCCCGCGTGGTCAGCACCGGCATCAGCGATCGGCTGCGGGTACAGATCCTCGACGGATTGCATGAGGGCGATCACCTGTTGATCGGCCCGGCTGATGGCAGCGGAGGCTGAATGCACACACCGCTGATCGACCTCAACAACCTCCGCAAATCCTACGGCGGTGGCGACGCGCCTGAAGTTCACGTGCTGCGCGGCATTGACCTGTCGATCCACGCCGGCGAGTTCGTGGCGATTGTCGGCGCGTCCGGCTCCGGCAAGTCGACGCTGATGAACATCCTCGGCTGCCTCGACCGTCCGACGTCGGGCGAGTACCGCTTTGCCGGCGAGAACGTCGCCCAACTGGACAGCGACGAACTGGCCTGGCTACGCCGTGAAGCCTTCGGTTTTGTGTTCCAGGGTTATCACCTGATTGCGTCGGGCTCGGCCCAAGAGAACGTCGAAATGCCGGCCATCTACGCCGGCACCCCGGCGGCCGAGCGCCACGCCCGCGCGGCTGCCCTGCTGGAGCGGCTGGGGCTGGCCGAGCGCACTGGCAACCGTCCGCATCAGTTGTCCGGCGGCCAACAGCAACGGGTGTCGATTGCCCGAGCCTTGATGAACGGCGGTCACATCATTCTCGCCGACGAACCGACCGGCGCCCTCGACAGCCACAGCGGCGCCGAGGTTATGAGCCTGCTCGACGAGCTGGCAAGCCAGGGTCACGTGGTGATTCTGATCACCCACGACCGCGAAGTGGCGGCCCGCGCCAAGCGCATCATCGAGATCCGCGACGGGCTGATCATCAGTGACAGCGCAACCGACACCCCCGACGCCCAACACTCGGCCAACCCCGGTGCCTTGCAAGCGGTCGACCTGCGCCAGCGCCTGAGCGAAGGCAGCGAAGCCTCCGGCGCCTGGAAAGGCGAACTGGTCGACGCGGTGCATGCCGCCTGGCGGGTGATGTGGATCAACCGCTTTCGCACCGCCCTGACCTTGCTCGGAATCATCATCGGTGTGGCCTCGGTGGTGGTGATGCTGGCGGTGGGCGAAGGCAGCAAACGCCAGGTCATGGCGCAAATGGGCGCCTTCGGCTCCAACATCATTTACCTCAGCGGCTACTCGCCCAACCCGCGCACGCCCATGGGCATCGTCAGCCTCAGTGACGTCGCCGCCCTCTCGGCGCTGCCCCAGGTCAAACGCATCATGGCGGTCAACGGCGCGGAAGCCGGGGTGCGTTTTGGCAATGTCGACCACAGCAGCTACGTGGGCGGCAACGACACCAACTTCCCGACGATTTTCAACTGGCCGGTGCTCCAGGGCAGTTACTTCACCCAGGCCGACGAAGACAACGCCGCCGCTGTGGCGGTGATCGGCAAAAAGGTTCGGGACAAGTTGCTCAAGGATGTCGCCGAGCCGATCGGTCAGTACATCCTGATCGAAAACGTGCCGTTCCAAGTGGTCGGCGTGCTCGCCGAAAAAGGCTCCAGCAGCGGCAACCAGGACAGCGACGACCGCATCGCCGTGCCCTACTCGGCCGCCAGCGTCCGGTTGTTCGGCAGCCACAATCCCGAATACGTGGTGATCGCTGCGGCCGACGCACGCAAGGTCAAGGACACCGAACAGGCCATCGACCAGTTGATGCGCAAACTGCACAACGGCAAGCACGACTACGAGCTGACCAACAACGCCGCGATGATTCAGGCCGAAGCGCGCACGCAAAACACCCTGTCGCTGATGCTTGGCTCGATTGCCGCGATTTCGTTGCTGGTGGGTGGTATCGGCGTGATGAACATCATGCTGATGACCGTGCGCGAACGCACCCGCGAGATCGGCATTCGCATGGCCACCGGCGCCCGGCAGCGCGACATCCTGCGCCAGTTCCTCACCGAAGCGCTGATGCTCTCGGTGGTTGGTGGTATCGCCGGCATCGCCCTGGCGTTGTTGATTGGCGGAGTGCTGGTGCTCAGCGAAGTCGCCGTGGCGTTCTCCTTGCTCGCGGTGCTCGGGGCCTTTGGCTGCGCCCTGATGACCGGGGTGATTTTCGGCTTCATGCCGGCCCGCAAAGCTGCCCGGCTCGACCCGGTCACGGCCCTCACCAGTGAATGATCGACCTATGAAGCCGTCTTTGAACCTGTTGTCCGTCTGCCTGTTGCTCAGCGCCTGCGGCAGTCCGGCCCAACGCCCGGAGAGCGGCATCACGCCGCCGAGCACCTGGCAATCGCCGTACACCAGCAGCGCCGCGCACAGCCGCCAGCACTGGTGGACAACCTTTGGCAGCTCCGAACTCGATAGCCTGATCGAACAGGCACGTATCGGCAGCTTCGACCTGGCCGCCGCCGTCGCGCGAGTACGTCAGGCTCAAGCCTCGGCGGTGATCGCAGGCGGTCCGCTGTTGCCGGAAGTGAAAGCCTCGATGAACGCCAATCGCCAGAAACTGCTGCGCGGCAGTGGCTACAGCCAGCTCGACGCCGACAGCAACAACAACGCCGTGGATTACTTCGACGCCAACCTCAGCGCCAGTTATGAAATCGACTTCTGGGGCGGCAAACGTGCGGCCCACGACAGCGCCCTGCAAGGCGTGCGCGCCAGCGAGTTCGATCAGGCCACGGTCGAATTGACGCTCTTGAGCAGCGTTGCCAACAGCTACGCGCAAAGCCTGTCGCTGCGCGAACAAAGTACGATTGCCGAACTGAACCTGGCCAACGCCGAAAGCGTGTTGAAACTGGTGCAGACCCGATTCGACTCGGGTTCTGCGACCGCATTGGAGCTGGCCCAGCAAAAAAGCCTGGTGGCCGCCCAACAGCGCCAATTGCTGTTGGTTCAGCAGCAAGCAGAAGAAGCGCGCATCAGTCTTGCCGCCCTCCTCGGCCTCCCGGTGCAAGAGTTGCCGCCAAGCGTGCAGCGCTTCGATCAGTTGAACTGGCCGAGCATCGGCGCCGGCCTGCCCAGCGACCTGCTCAGCCGCCGCCCGGACATCGCCCGTGCCGAAGCGCAACTCGCCGCTGCTCAGGCTGACGTCACGGTTGCCCGTGCGGCGATGTTGCCGACCGTGACGTTGAGCGCCGAACTCGGCTCGGGGGCCGACACTTTTAGCGAGATCATGCGCAGCCCCTTCTACAACCTGACTGCCGGATTGGTCGCGCCCATTTTCAACAACGGTCGCCTTAGTGCCGAACGCGACCGCGCCACGGCTCGTCGGCAAGAGCTGCTGGAAACCTATCGCGGCGCCATCATCAATGGCTTCGCCGATGTCGAAAAAGCCCTGACCAGCATCCGTGGCCTGGACCAGCAACGGCAGTGGCAAAGTGAAGAACTGAACCAGGCGCACATCGCCTTCAACCTCGCCCAACGCCGCTACCAGGCGGGTGCCGAGGATTTGCTGACGGTGCTCGACACCCAACGCACGCTGTATGCCGCCCAGGATCTGAATGTGCAACTGCGGCTGTCGCGGGTGCAGGCCAGCATTGCGTTGTACAAGGCGTTGGGTGGGGGGTGGCGGGTGTTGTGACCCAGTGATCGCGTGGTTTGAATCAACAAAGTTCCAATGTGGGAGCGCGCTTGCTCGCGATAGCGGACTGACAGTCAACTGAGATGTTGAATGTGATGCCGCCATCGCGAGCAAGCTCGCTCCCACAGTAGTGCAGTGTTACTGCTATTCCGGCTGATCGTAATGATCCAGTGCCCGATTCACCAACAATTCCCCCAACGAAACCATCTGCTGAATCGCCAACGCCACATGCCGGCGCGTGCCTTCCAGCTCGAACGCCAGATCGCTGGCCAGCACATTCAACGACGCGAGGGTTTCCGAGGAGTGGGCCAGCAGGGTTTCGTTATCCAGATCGGGGATCACCGCGAAGATGTTGGAGGGACGCTTGTCGGGCAGATTGCCCTTGTCGAACGGTGGTTTGAGGTGGTGATCCAGTGCTCGCTCGGCGGCGTCGTGGAGTTTTCTGGAGTCGGTGGAGGCGTAGGGGGAAGTGCTTGAGGCTTCTGGGGAATCGGGGGTGATTTTGTGCATGATGACGCTCCGTTGATGTATGCGCCGTTTACTCATCGGGTTTCCAAGCCCGGTCGCTGAATGGGCAGCGACCACCGAAGACTAGTCACGCCCCTTCCCACCGGCAACCTGAAAACCATGTCGGAAACTTCTGTGGCTCCTACGCCTTGGGTAGGAGATGAACACCCAACCTGTGGCGAGGGGGCTTGCCCCCGTTGGGCTGCGAAGCAGGCCCCACAACCTGCAATCGGGTTTCGTCAGGCACACCGCGTTCACCGGGTTTGCGGCTGCTGCGCAACCGAACGGGGGCAAGCCCCCTCGCCACAGAAACGCGTTCGCCAGCTTGCTACGGGGAACGATCAGTGACTTGCAGTCACCGCCTCTTTGGGCTTCAAATGCCGGGCATACCACGGTCGTCTCGGCACTTTGCGGAACAGGTCGGCGAGTTTCTTTTCGTCGTCGCTGAAAGTAATGCGCAGCGCCAGCTTCATGGTTTCCGGGTCCATTTCCACCGACTTGCCGATCTGCAACCCCGGGATGGTGCTGCAACCATGGGTGATCGGACCGAGCCAAGGATCAGCCGCTTCAACCCAACGCCCAGGCGTGAACCACGGTACGCCGTTGACTTCCAGGCGGGTCAGTTCGCCGGGGTGGAAACGTTCATGGGCTCGGAACCAGTCTTCGAGGCGATCATCGATCCAGCCGTGGAAGTGCCAGAAAATCGGGCTGACATGGGACGAAAACGGGTCACCCAGAAAGTCGTTTTCGGCGGCATACCAGCGCGCCGAGAAGTCCGCCGGATCGCGGGCGAACGGTACTGGCGCGCCGTTGGACGGGTCACGCGGCACCGAGGCCCAGCGCATGTGCAGCCAGTCGTGCAGACCGAGTTCGACTTGCGAACCGAACTGGCCGAGGGTCAGCTTCGACAGGTAACGCGGGTCGCGGTATTGCGACTCCCAGACCTGGAAATTGCTGTGATAGGTCTCGGCGGTCTTGATATCGCTGACCCATTGCGAATACTCGTGATCGTCTTCGGCCTGCCAGGTCGGCGGCAAGGCAAAGCCGTCGTGGTTATCGTAGTAGAGGGCAAAACCCTGGCGGTCGCGTTCCAGCTCCGGCTGCGGCATCGGGAAGCTCGACCATGACGGCAAATCCTGCATTGAACGCGCAGTGCCGAGCATGTGCCGGTGCATGAAGAAAAAATCGATACCCGAACCATTGCGGTCCTTGCGCGGCCCACGGGCATCGCGCTCCTGATCCCGTGGGCCAGGTTGCCAGCCGATGCCGCGCAAGGCGTTGCGCTTGTCTTCAGACAAGGTGTGCCATTTGTCTCGCGAGGCATGCCAGAGCTGGTGGAACAAGCGGTGCTCGGGGGAAATCAGCCACGCCAGCAAGGTCGGGTGCAAGCCGATGCGCTCGCGGGCTTCGGGGAATACGCGCTTGACCGCGATGAAGCGGTTGTCCTGTTCGGGTAACCCGAGCGCCCGGTCCAGCCGCAGGATCCGCCCGCTGAGGCTGCCACTGCCGGCATTGCCGAACGCGCCCCAGACTTCGTCGAGGGTCAGGCTACATTCGTAGTCCGGGGCCCCATCAGCCGATGGGTGACCGATCAAGCGCCAGCGCAAGGCATGGGGTTCGGCATTGGCCAGGTCACCGAGCACCCGGTAACGCGCCGGACTGTCACTGCGCAGGCGTTCGGCGGTGTCGAGGTAGCCGCGCAAGCCCCGGCCACGCGGGGCGACGTCGAGAAACACTTCAAGCCCGGTGAGCGGCAAGCCTTCGAGGCCGGCATGGGTGCCTTCGAAACGAATCTCCCAGACACCGCGCAGCGTGTCCGCCAGCCGTTGACCGGCCTGATCGGCGACGTCGAACGAGGCTTCGCCCGGGGTGATCGTCTCATCCTTTCTGGTGAATTCGCGATGCCCGTAAAACGCCGCAGGCACCGCCGCGCCGGTCAATGCCAAACCTGCCAGGAACCCTCGTCGAGAAATCGTCATTGCCCTACCTGTGTCAGCCATGAAGCAGGCTTTATCCAAGCTAGGACGAGTGTTGCCGGCACAAATTTAAAAGTTTCGCGAGCAGGCTCGCTCCCACAGGGAATTTGCGGTGAACACACTATTTTGTGGATCCCGGAGATCAAAGGTGGGAGCGAGCCTGCTCGCGAAGAGGCCAGCACATTCGCCTAAATTCCTCCGACAGTTACTCGTTCTTCCCAGATAGCAACGCTCTTCGACGGCGAACCTGACTGAGATGGCAATGACAAAACCACGTTCGAAAAAAGCCCTGTTCATCGGCCTTCCCCTGGCCTTGGCCGTGACCGCTGGTGCGGCTTTTCTGGCTTGGGATTACGGGTTCAAGGACAACCCCGGCTACCCGGTCAAGGTGCTGAAACAGGCCGACGAATTGCACGAGCGGATCCTCTCGTTCGACAGCCACGTCACTATTCCGCTGGATTTTGGCAGCGCCGGCAATGAAGCCGACAAGGACGGCGGCGGGCAGTTCGATCTGGTCAAGGCCCGGCGCGGGCGCTTGTCTGGCGCGGCGCTGACAATCTTTGGCTGGCCAGAGATCTGGAATGGCGCCAATGCCCCGCACCGCCCCACCGCTGGTTTTGTCGAAGAAGCGCGTAACGAGCAGGAAATCCGCTACAAGATCATCAGCACCCTGGTGCGCGATTTCCCCCATCAGGTGGCAATTGCCTACACCCCCGAAGATTTCCGCCGACTGCACGGCGAAGGCAAGTTTGCGATCTTCATCAGCATGCTCAACGCCTACCCGCTGGGCAACGACCTGCACCAGCTGGATCTGTGGGCCGCCCGTGGCATGCGGATGTTCGGTTTCAGTTATGTCGGCAACAACGCCTGGGCCGACTCGTCGCGGCCACTGCCGTTTTTCAATGATTCGCCGGATGCCCTCGGCGGCCTGTCGGACATCGGCAAGCAGGCCGTGCAGCGGCTCAACGACCTCGGGGTGATCATCGACGTCTCGCAGATGTCAACCAAAGCTTTGCAGCAAGTCAGCCAGTTGAGCCGCACGCCGATAGTCGCCTCGCACTCGGCGCCACGGGCGCTGGTGGATATCCCTCGCAACCTCAGCGACCAGGAAATGCAACTGATCAAGAACAGCGGCGGTGTGGTACAGATCGTTGGCTTCCCGACTTACATCCGCCCGCTGAGCCAGGCCAGCCGCGACAAACTCAATGCGCTGCGGGCGCGCTTCGACCTGCAACCCTTGGCCAACCTTGAAATGGCGCTGATGCCCGGTGACCCGGTGATCACCGTCTGGTCCGAACAGCGCTTCGGCGAGTACGCCAGCGCGCTCTACGCCATCGTCGAAGAAGAGCCCAAGGCGACCCTCAAGGACTATGGCGACGCGATTGATTACGCGGTGAAGAAGATCGGCATCGATCACGTCGGCATCAGTTCCGACTTCAATGACGGCGGCGGCCTGCACGGCTGGAAGGACGTCAGCGAAGGCCGCAACGTGACCGCGGAGCTGATCTCGCGCGGCTACAGCGAGGCCGATATCGCCAAGCTCTGGGGCGGTAATTTCCTGCGGGTCTGGGGCCAGGTGCAACAGGCCGCCAAGCCTGTTGCCAGCCGCTGACCCGCCTTCTTCACCAAGTGAAATGAGCTCATGACCAATCGCCGTTCATTCCTCAAACAGGCCGGCATCCTCGCCGCCGGCCTGCCGCTGAGCGCCGCCCTGCCCCATGCGGCTGTCGCCACGGCATTCAGCCCGCAACCCAAAGACCAGTGGCAGCAGTTGCGTCAGTTGTTCACGCAAGATCCTGACTACCTGCACTTCGCCAATTTCCTGGTGACCTCGCACCCCAAACCGGTGCGCGACGCCATCGAGAGGCACCGCGCCAACCTCGATCGCAACCCCGGACGCGCGATGGACTGGGACCTGGGCGAAACCGAAAAACGCGAGCAGGAAGTTCGCGTCTGGGCCGGCCACTACCTGCAAGCCAAACCCGAGCAAATCGCCCTCACCGGCAGTACCACCGAAGGCCTGGCGGTGATCTACGGTGGAATTCATGTGCGCCCGGATCAGGAAATCCTCACCAGCGAACACGAACACTACTCGACCAATAGCGTGCTGGAGTTCCGCCAGCGCAAGGACGGCACGCGCGTGCGCAAGCTCAAGCTGTTCGAAAACAGCCAAGCAGTTTCCGTCGATGAAGTGCTCAGTTCGATCAAGGCCGGCATTCGCCCTGAAACCCGAGTGCTGGGCATGACCTGGGTGCATTCGGGCAGCGGCGTGAAGCTGCCGATTGGTGAAATCGGCAAGCTGCTGGAAGAGTTCAACCGTCAGCGCGACGACCAGGACCGAATCTTCTACGTGGTCGATGGCGTGCACGGTTTCGGCGTCGAAGCCCTCGACTTCCCTGACATGCACTGCGACTTCTTTATTGCCGGCACCCACAAATGGATGTTCGGCCCGCGGGGCACCGGGATCATCTGCGCCCGTTCCGCCGAGCTCAAGGACCTCACGCCGACGCTTCCAACGTTCTCTGAAGCCACAACCTTCTCGACCATCATGACCAGCGGCGGCTATCACGCCTTCGAACATCGCTGGGCGCTGGATGAAGCCTTCAAGTTGCACCTGGAGTTGGGCAAGCACGACGTTCAAGCGCGCATCCATCAACTCAACAGCGAGCTGAAAAGCCGTTTGCTGGAGCATCCGCAAATTGAACTGGTGACACCGCGCAGCGCCGAGATGTCGGCCGGCTTCAGCTTCTTCCGGGTCAAGGGCCAGGACTGCGACCCGATTGCCGCTCGCCTCATGGAAAACCGCGTGGTCTGCGATGCGGTCGACCGTGACGTCGGCCCGGTGATCCGCACCGCGCCCGGCCTGCTCAACAACGAGGCAGAAATCGAACGCTTCATGACCTTGCTCAACAAGAACACTTGAGCCTGCCGCCAGCCCCTTTCCTTGGATCGAGATGACTCATGAACCCTGACAGGCTCACTGCCCCCCTGCTCAAGCCGCTCCTCGTATTAGCCCTGACCAGCCTGCTGCCACTGGCCGCCGAAGCGGCGCAGCCGGGCAAGGTGTTCAAGGACTGCAAGCACTGCCCGGAAATGGTCGTGCTGCCGGCCGGCACCTTCACCATGGGAACACCGGAGGATGAAGTCGGTCGCGAGCCCGATGAAGGCCCGATGCACGACGTCACCTTCGCCAAGCCTTTCGCCATGAGCCGCTTTCAGATCACCGCCGGCGAATGGGACATTTACGTCAAGGACAGCGGCGTGATCATCGCCAACGGCGACGAACGTCCCGGCCGTGAATGCATCGCCAGCAAACCGCGTTACCCACAGACCCCACGCCAGCCGGCGGTGTGCATGGATTTCGACGACGTCAAAAACTACGTCGCGTGGCTGTCGAAAAAAACCGGCCAGAACTACCACATGGTCAGCGAAGCGCAGCGCGAATACGCGGCACGGGCCGGCTCCAAAGGTCCGTTCCCCTTCCCGTTTGATGAAGGCAAGGGCTACAGCATCGCCCAACACGCCAACACCTACGGCCCGGCCGACGGTTACAGTTTCAGTTCGCCGGTCGGCAGCTACCCGGCCAACGCCTTTGGCCTGTACGACATGCACGGCAACGTCTACGAGTGGGTGGCCGATTGCGAACACCCGGACTACGTCGACGCCCCCACCGATGGCAGCGCCTGGCTGAAACCCGACTGTGAAGCGGTGCGGATTCGCGGCAACGACTGGGGCGAGGCGCCGGTGTTCTCCCGTTCGGGCAACCGCAACAGTCAGTACCCGAAAGAGCGCGGCGACTGGATTGGCTTTCGGGTCGTGCGTGACCTTTAAGCACTGATCCCCTGCCTGCCGGGCCGCCAGTCGGCGGCCTTCTAAATTAAGCCTGCGACCAGACGTTCTACTGGGTATCTGCCTTTACGACCCAAGGAACTGTCCGCTCATGACCCAGCCTACCCGTGGCGCAATCGCTGAATTGTTCGCCCTGTTGAAACCCTTTCGGTTCATCGTCGCCGGGTCGATCCTGCTCGGCATGGTCGGCGGCCTGAGCGTGACGGTGCTGCTGGCCACCATCAACAACGCCCTGCATTCCGACAACGGCCTGACCCAAGGCGTGGTCGCGCTGTTCGCCGGGTTGTGCGTGCTGGCGCTGCTGAGTTCGATCTGCTCGGACATCGGCACCAATTACGTGGGTCAGCACATCATTGCCCGACTGCGCAAACAGCTCGGCGAAAAAGTCCTGTCGGCGCCCATCGAGCAAATCGAACGCTACCGCAGCCATCGGTTGATTCCGGTGCTGACCCATGACGTCGACACCATCAGCGACTTCGCCTTCGCCTTCGCGCCGCTGGCGATTTCCGTCACCGTGACCCTGGGTTGCATGGGCTATCTGGCCATGTTGTCGTGGCCGATGTTTCTGATCATGGCCGCAGCGGTGCTGATCGGCATTGCCATCCAGGCCTTCGCGCAAAGCCGTGGCATCCAGGGCTTCATGGCCGCGCGCGAAGCCGAAGACGAACTGCAAAAGCATTACAACGCAATCGCCGGAGGTGCCAAGGAGTTGCGCATCCATCGGCCCCGTCGCCAGCGCATGTTCGTCTCGGGCATCAAGGCAACTGCCGAGTTCATCTGCAACACCCAGGTGCGTTCGATCAACACCTTCGTGATTGCCAAGACCTTCGGCTCGATGCTGTTTTTCGTGGTCATCGGCTTGGCCCTGGCCCTGCAAACCCTCTGGCCCAGCGCCGACAAAACAGTGATGAGCGGCTTCGTCCTGGTGTTGCTGTACATGAAAGGCCCACTGGAGCATTTGATCAGCACCTTGCCGATTGTCAGCCGGGCGAAGATCGCTTTCCGGCGCATCGCCGAACTCTCCGAACAGTTTTCCACCCCCGAACCGCATCTGCTGCTGAGCGATCAGGGCAGCACGCCACAGACGCTGCATGCGCTTGAACTGATGAACGTCAGTTACCGCTTCCCTGCCGTCGAGGGCAGCACGCCGTTCCGGTTGGGGCCGGTGAACCTGCAGGTCAAACAGGGCGACATCGTGTTCATCGTCGGTGAAAACGGTTGCGGCAAGACCACGCTGATCAAACTGCTGCTGGGGCTCTACACCCCGCAGCAGGGCGAAATCCGGGTGAACGGGGTGGCCGTTGACGCGGTCAATCGCGACGACTATCGCCAACTGTTCACCACGGTGTTTGCCGACTACTACCTGTTCGATGACGTGGTGCAAGGCGATCAGCAGATTCCCGAGGACGCCAACCAATACCTCGAACGACTGGAAATCGCCCATAAGGTCAGCGTCAACGGCGGCCAGTTCAGCACCACCGATTTGTCCACCGGACAGCGCAAGCGCCTGGCGCTGGTCAATGCGTGGCTGGAGGAGCGTCCGGTGCTGGTGTTCGACGAATGGGCCGCCGACCAGGACCCGACCTTCCGGCGGATTTTCTATACCGAACTGCTGCCGGACCTCAAACGCCTGGGCAAGACCATCATCGTGATTTCTCACGACGACCGTTATTTCGACGTCGCCGATCAACTGGTGCGCATGCACGCCGGGCAGGTTGTCACCGAGCTCGCAAACGCTTGATCGCCCTTCCCCCGCGCAAGGCGGCAAGCGCCTTGCGCGGGATCTGAACACCACCGCAACCCAACACAAGACGCCGAATTGAAGCTCGGTTTTCCGGTTTTTCGCCCGCGACGCGTCTAATAACAATTCTTATTAACAAATACTCTGCACACACTTCTCAGGAGCACAGGCAAGTAATGCGACCCACTCTTAGCCGCACACCTCTCGCGCTGGCAGTACAGCGACCGATGCTGCACCGGACGTTGTTGACCAGCGTCCTGCTGACCGCCACCTTGCTGGGGAGCTCGATGGCCAATGCTGCACCTGTGAACGTCAACATTGCGGTTCAGTCTCTGTCCAGTGCGTTGAACGAACTGGGCCAGCAGGCCAACCTGCAAATCCTCTACAACCCGGATCAAGTCGCCGGCATCAAGTCCAAAGCGGTATCCGGCTCGCTGGAGCCAGAGCAGGCGCTCAAGGCCCTGCTGCAAGGCAGCGGTATTTCGTTCCAGATCGACGGTAACCGCGTGACCCTGGAATCGGCGGGTTCCGGGCAAAGCCTGCAACTGGGCGCCACCACCATTTCCGGCCAGGCACTGGGGTTGACCACCGAAGGCACCGGTTCCTACACAACCGGCGCCACCACTACGGCAACCAAGCTGCCACTGACCCTGCGCGAAACCCCGCAGTCGGTCACCGTGATTACCCGTCAGCAAATGGACGATCATGGCGTTCAGGAAATCGGCGACGTGCTGCGCAATACCCCAGGTGTTTCGGAGCAGGCCTACGACAGCGACCGCAAGGAATATGCGACTCGTGGCTTCGCCATCACCAACTATCAATACGACGGCGTCAACACCATCTATGACGGGGTCTACGACGAAGGCGCGACCCACGTCGACATGGCCACTTATGACCGCGTCGAAGTCATCAAGGGCGCAACCGGCCTGATGACGGGCTCGGGTGACCCGTCCGCCACCGTCAACCTGGTGCGCAAAAAACCGACCCGCGACTTCAAGGCGTCGATCACCGGCACCGCCGGTTACTGGGACAACTACCGCACCGAAGGCGATATCTCCGGTTCGCTGAACGAGACCGGTACCGTTCGCGGACGGTTCGTGGGGGCGTATCAGGATCGCAAATCGTACCTGGACCACTACACGCAAAAGAAAGACGTGTTCTACGGCATTCTTGAAGCCGACGTGACGCCCGATACCCTGCTGACCTTCGGCATCGACAAGCAGAGCGTCACCCCGCGTGGTTCGTCCTGGACCGGCAACCCGGTGTATTTCTCCGACGGCACGCGCACCAATTTTTCTCGTTCCTTCAACCCGGGGGCCGACTGGAGTCGCCGCGACTTCGACTCGATCACCTATTTCACCGCGCTGGAACAAGCGCTGGCCAATGACTGGAAACTCAAGGTCAGTCTCAACCAGAAGCTGACCGACCACGACACGCGCCTGGCCTCGGCCAGCGGCGGCAACCCCGACCCGGTCACCGGTAAAGGGATGTTCCTGTACTGGGGTCGCTGGGAAGGTCATCGGACGCAGAACACTGCCGACGTAAACCTCTCTGGCCCGTTCACCCTGATGGGCCGCCAACATGAACTGGTGGCTGGTGTGATGGCCTCCCATTCCCGGCAGACCGGCGACACCTTTGACACCAGCGCCTTTGCCCAGGTACCCGGGAGCATTTTCGACTGGAACGGCAAGCTGCCCGAGCAGAACTTCCCGCGCAACGGCAAGTACGAAAGAACCCAAAGCCAGAACGGCGTTTACCTTGCCTCGCGGTTCCGCCCTACCGACGATCTGTCGTTGATCCTCGGGACCCGCGTCAGCACCTTCAAATACAACGAAGACTACGACTACAACGCCGGCAGCAACATGGCCAACACCCATGCCAGCTACAAGGAGCACGGGGTCGTCACCCCTTACGCCGGTGTGGTCTACGACCTCGATGACGTTTACTCGGTTTATGCCAGCTACACCTCGATCTACCAGCCGCAGATCTACAAGGACGCCAACGGTGCGACCCTGCCACCGGTGGAAGGCAAAAGCTACGAGACCGGTCTGAAGGCGGCGTACCTGGATGGCCAGTTGAACGCCAGCCTGGCGTTGTTTCGCATCGAACAGGAAAATGTCGCCGAGTCGATCGGCACCAACCCCGTGACCAACGAAGGCATCTACAAAGCCATCGACGGCGCCACCACCCAAGGTATCGAGCTGGAACTGGCCGGTGAGTTGCAGGAAGGCTGGAACCTGTCCGCCGGCTACACCTACGCGCGCACTCGCGACGCCGACGGCAACCGCATCTTCGGCTACCCGCTGTCCACCACCAAACCGGAACACGTCGCCCGGATGTTCACCACCTATCGCCTGCCAGGCATGCTGGACAAGGTCACCGTCGGTGGCGGTATCAGCTGGCAGAGCGGCTACTATGGCAAGATCTTCAGCTCGACCGTGGGCGACTACACCCGCATCAAACAGGGTGGCTACAGCCTGGTCGACCTGATGTCGCGCTATCAGTACAACGAGCACCTGAGCTTCACCGTCAATGCCAACAACGTGTTCGACAAGCGCTACCTCAGCGGCCTGGGCAACTTCGACACCACCTACTACGGCGAGCCACGCAACCTGATGCTCACCACCAAGTGGGATTTTTGAGTCCGCCACGCTGTGTTTGAAACGATTAAAAACCCGCCATTTGGCGTAATGCTGGTCAGTTAGCGTCACTTTTGCGAGGAATGCTTCAGGCTGTTCGCCACTGCTCAAGCCCCCCCCTCACCCTAACCCTCTCCCCAAGGGGCGAGGGGACTGACCGAGGTGGTCTTTCGAGTTACATCGACCTGAAAGTCCGAGTCGAACTCAGGCTTGAAAGGCCTGGAGATCTGCTCCCTTTCCCCTCTCCCCCGTGGGGAGAGGGCTGGGGTGAGGGGTGGATTTCGGATCAGAACAGAGCATTCAGGCGCTGAGTTTTCTTAACTGACCAGCATTACGCCGGATGGCGGGTTTTTCGGATCAGCCAAATCCTCGTCAGGCTGACAAATGTGCGCGTAACCACCCCGCCACTTCCTGATGAATGCCCTCCACCTCCTCAAGCAACCCGGCCATGCGCAGGAAGTCGTGGGTCATGCCCGGCTGCTCCAGCAACGTCAGTTCATTACCGGCCGCACGCAGGCGCTCGGCGTAGGCCAGACCTTCGTCGTGCAGAGGATCGTAGCCGGCCAGATACACCAGCGCCGGTGCCAGGCCTGTCAGGTCCTGAGCCAGCAACGGTGAACAGCGCCAGTCGGCAAGGTCTTCGGGCGTGCGCCCGTAATGCCCGTAGAACCAGTCCAGGGTCGCGGTTTCCAGCAAGTAGCCTTCGGCAAAGTCACGGTGAGAGGCACGCCGGATCGTTGCATCCGTCACTGGGTACACCAGCGCCTGCGCCTTGGGTTTCAAGGCCAGTTCCGCCGGATCGCGCACGGCGATGATCGACAGCACCGTGGCCAGGGTCGCGCCGACACTGTCACCGGCCAATGCCGTACGCGCAGCATCGAGGCCATGACGGGCACCTTCACCGACGATCCAGTTGGCCGCGTCGCAGGCATCCTGTACCGGCGTCGGGAAACGCCACTCGGGCGCCAGTCGATAGTCGACGGTCAACAGCGCGAAATGCCCTTGCGCCGCCAACCGGCGACACAAGGCGTCATGGGAATCCAGACTGCCGACCACGTAACCACCGCCATGAAAGTACAGCACCACCGGTTGTGGCCCCGCTGGCAATTGCGCGCTGCGGTACAAACGTGCCGGCAAGCTCCAGCCATCGCGGGCGCGGATGTTCAGGGTCTGGCAATCAATGCTTGCCAACGCTGTATCCAGCACTCCGGAAGCCGCCTCGAAATCGGCGCGGGCCTGTTGTGGGGTCAGTTCGTGCATCGGGCGACTTTTGCCGGTCAGACGGCCGAACTCGGCGAGTTCGAGAAAAGCTTCAAGTTCTGGCAAAACGGCCATGAACGGTTCCTTCCAGAGACATAGGGATCAAAGGCCGGGCGCCAGGCCCGGCGGTTTTCAAGCGATTTCCAGCTGACGTTCGAGCAGTGCTTGCAGTTCATCGAGCAGATCAACGGTGCGCAGCAACTCGTAGTGCCCGCCCGTCAGTAGGCGGTCGGAGCCCTGGCTACCAACCTGCGCCGCGAACACCTCACGCTCCGCTTCACGTCCCGCGACCCACCAGCGATGACTGGCGACCCGGGTCGCCGGCAGCTCGCGTTGGCCCAGCGCCAATTGCTTGAGGCGCGAGCCGGTGGCGAAGATCTGCGTCAATTCGGTGGCCCCGAGTGCGGCGTGCCCGCGCTGATCCGGCGGCTGATGCAGGGCCGCTTCGATCACCCGTGCTGCGCCCTCGCGCTCCTCCAGTGCAGCGGCGTTTTGGTCAATCAGGGCCTGCGCTTCGGCGACCGGAAGCCCCAGTACAAATCTCAGGAAATCAGCCAGGTCTTCACGCCAATCACCCGGTTCGGCGACCCCGGCCACGTAGCTGTCGACCAGGCCGGCAAACGCGACCTGCTGACCCTGGGCTTCCAGTTCATGGGCGACCAACTGCGTCAGCGCACCGCCCAGCGACCAGCCCAGCAGCAGGTACGGACCGTTCGCCTGCTGCGTGCGAATGCGTTCGGCGTAGGCCTGAGCCATGGCGTGCAACGAACTGTCCTGCCAGTTCGGATCGAGCAGCATCCGGCATTGCAGGCCGTACACCGTGCGCTGACCTTCCAGCCGCCGCGCCAGCGGTTCGTAGTCGAATACCGTGCCGAAACCGGCGTGCAGACAGAACAACGCAGGGACTTCGGTGATTCGGCTGTTGAGTGCCAGCAGCGGATCCGGAGCGCTGTTCAATTGCGGCGGTTCATAACCGCAAAGTTCGGCGACGGAGGGTTTCTGCATCAGGTCGCGCAGCTTCAACTCGAAGCCCAGTTGTGGCTGGTTACGCACCCGCGAGATGACTTTGAGCACCTGCAAGGAGTCGCCACCGAGCTCGAAAAAGTTGTCGTCGATGCCCACCTGCGGCACACCCAACACCTCTTGCCAGATCGCCGTCAATGCCTGCTCCAGTTCATTGCGCGGCGCGCGGTAACCGCCCACCGCCCATTCCGGTTCCGGCAACCCGCGGCGATCGAGCTTGCCATTGGCCGACAACGGGAAACGCTCCAGCAGCACGATCCGCGCTGGCACCATGTAATCCGGCAGCTGCGCTTGCAGTTCAGCCTTGAGTCGACGGTCCATACCCGCCGCATCTGCGGCCACCACATAACCGACCAGTTGTTTACCGGTCAGCGTGTCGTGCACCACCACTGCGGCATCCTGTACACCGACGCACGCACGCAAACGGGCCTCGATTTCGCCCAGCTCGATGCGGAAACCACGGATCTTCACCTGCTGGTCGAGACGTCCCAGGTAGTCGATCAGCCCGCATTCACGCTGGCGCACCAGGTCACCGCTGCGGTACATGCGGCCACCGGCGTCGAACGGGTCCGGCACAAAGCGCTCGGCACTCATGCCGGGACGCTGGTGATAACCACGCGCCAGACATTCGCCGCCCAGATACAACTCGCCGCTCACGCCTACCGGCAATGGATTGAGGTCGGCGTCGAGCACGTACACACCGCGCCCGGCCACGCCGCGACCAATCGGCGCATAGGCCGCTTCACACTGCTCGCCGGCTTCGGCACGCCAGAGCAACGGCGTGACCACGGTTTCCGTCGGACCGTAGCCATTGACCAGCCTTTGCGGTCGCAGTGCGCGTTTGACCTGCTCGAAGCTGGCCTCGGGCACGGCGTCACCACCAAAGCAATACACCTGAACCGCCGGCGCAGTGCCCAGCCGTTCAGCGACCTCGGCCATCTGTTGCAGATAGGCCGGCGGGAAGCAGGCCACGGTCACCCCGTGGCGGTGCAGGACCTCGAGGGTCTGCTCCGGGGTCCACAGGTGGTCATCGCGAATCACCAGACTGCCGCCCGCCAACAACACACTGAGCCAACGCTCTTGGGCACCGTCGAAAGCAAACGACATGAAGTGCAGTTCGCGGCTTTGCGGTTGCAGTTCGTAGAGCTCGATAATCCCACGGCAATGCCGCGCAATCGGCCCTCGCGCCACGGCCACGCCCTTGGGTTGCCCGGTGGAGCCGGAGGTGTAAATCAGGTACGCCAGGTTTCCCGGCAGCGGCTGGGTGACAAGGCCCGGCTGACTGACATCCGCGTCTGCTGCTTGATCAAGCAGCAGGCGCGGCGGGCTGGCGGCCAGCGGCAGGCGCTTGCCCAGATCGCTGTCACAGAGCAACAGGCTGGCCGCCGAATCGCTGAGCATGTAGGCCAGGCGCTCGGCCGGGTAGGCCAGGTCCAGTGGCAGGTAGGCGGCGCCTGCCTTGAGCACCGCAAGGAAGGCGACGATGGTCCGTTCCGAGCGCGGCAAGGCCACCGCCACCAGGCTTTCCGGGCCCATACCGCAAGCGATCAATTGCACTGCCAGCGCAGCGGCCTGTGCATCGAGGTCGGCGTAGCTCAGCTCTCGATCGTCACACAACAATGCAGTTTTCTGCGGTTGCCGGCTGACGTGCTGATTGAAGGTGTGCAGCAGATCAGCCGAGTCCTGCGTCACCTGCGGCAGACTGATGCGTGCTTCGGGCAGGCCAATAGTGCCAAGCGGTCGCGCAGCATCCTCAGGCAACACCGCCAACAAGCCTTCGAGTTGCGCGCGGATTCGCTCGACATCGAGGTCGCTGAAGCGATCACGCAGGTACAGGTACTCGACTTCCAGCCCTTCTTCATTGGCGCTGACCATCAGGTCCATCGGGAAGTTGGTCACCCCGCCGCTGCCGACTTCGGCAAAGCGCAGTTCACCTTCTTCGCCCCCTTGCAACGCACGGTCCACCGGATGGTTTTCGAACACGATGATGCTGTCGAACAAACCCTGGCCACCCTGCCCGGCCCAGCGCTGAATGTCCGACAACGGCGTGTGTTCGAAGTCGCGCACCGCCAGGTTGTAATCCTGCAAGGCGCGCAACCAGTCGCCCAGTGGCTGTTGCGGGTCGAGCGTCTGAATCACCGGCAACGTATTGATGAACAGCCCGAGCATGTCCTCAGCCCCGACCAGCCCCGTCGGGCGCCCGGCCACCGTGGCGCCGAACGCCACGCTGCGCTGGCCGCTGTGGCGTTGCAACAACAGCAGCCAGGCGCCTTGCACCAGGGTGTTGAGGGTCACGCGTTGGCGTTTGGCAAAGGTGTGCAGCTTGCGCGTCGCGCTCGCGTCAAGGTTGCTGTACATCACACCGTGCCCGGAACCACCGGCGCCCGAGGCCTTGGCCAGAATGGTCGGGGCTTCAAGCAGGCCCAGACGCTCACGCCAGAAGCTTTCGGCCAGCGCGCCGTCCTGGCGTTTCAACCAACCGATGTAGTCGGCATAACGCCCGTTCAATGCCGGCAACGACTGATGGTGGTACAGGCGCAGCATGTCGCCCAGCAGGCGCGAGGCACTCCAGCCGTCGAGCAGCAAGTGATGGTAGATCCAGATCATCTGGTAACGCTCAGCCCCCAGACGAACCAGAATGAAGCGCATCAGCGGCGGGCAACTCAGGTCGAAACCACGGGCCTGCTCAGCGGCCGCCAGATTGATCAGCGCTTGCTCGGTGTCGTTGCGCTCGCGCCAGTCGAGTTCTTCGATGGGCAACTCGACGCTGGCAAACACCGCCTGCAGCGGATCGGCCAGGCCGTCACGCCAGCGAAACGCCGCACGCAGCACTTCATGCCGCTCGATCAGCGCCTGCCAGGCCGCCCGGAAGCGCGGGATCTGCAAGCCATCCACTGCCACGCTGAGCTGGTTGACGTACGGGTTGAGCTCCGGTGAATCAAGGCAGTGGAACAACATGCCCTGCTGCATCGGTGACAACGGATACAAATCCTGCAGCCCTTCGCGGGCGCCAAGGTCGACCTCGGGAATCAGCGCAAAGGCTGGCGTGCGCAGCACCTCCAGCAACGCCGGTTCGCGGCTGCTGGCCACCGCGGCCAACGCACGAATAGTCTGTTGCTCGAACAACTGCTTGGGCGTGAACGCCAACCCACGCTGACCGGCACGGCTCACTGCTTGCAGCGAGATGATCGAGTCACCGCCCAGTTCGAAAAAGTTTTCCGTGACGCCGACCGATGCCAACCCCAACAGCTCTTGCCAGATCTCCACCAACAACGCCTCGGCAGGTGTCGCCGCCGCGACCTGATCATGGCCCTCACGGCTGGCCTCGGGTGCCGGCAGGGCCTGGCGGTCGAGTTTGCCGTTAGGCGTCAGCGGCAACGCGGCCAGGCACAGCAGATGAGCCGGCAGCATGTGCGCCGGCAAACGGCTGCGCAGGTGCTGCATCAACGCGTCACGCAGTTGCCCTTCAGCGGCCAGCGGATCACGTGGCACCACATACCCCACCAGTTGCCGACTGGCCGGTCCTTCGCGGTCGATGACCAAGGATTCACGCACGTCTTCGTGCTCCAGCAGGCAGGCTTCGATCTCGCCCAATTCGATGCGGAAGCCGCGAATCTTCACTTGCTGGTCGATCCGTCCCAGGTATTGCACCACGCCGTCATCGCGCAGACAGGCCAGGTCGCCGCTGCGGTACAGCCGCGCGCCAGCCACGAATGGATCCGGTACGAAGCGCTCGGCGCTCAGGTCCGGGCGTTGATGATAACCGCGGGCAATGCCTTCGCCGCCCAGGTACAACTCACCCGCCACACCCACCGGCAACGGTTGCAGGCTGCTGTCCAGCACATACGCACTACGGTTGCCCACCGGACGACCGATCGGCAAGAACGCCGAATCGAATTGAGTGTCGGCGTAAGCACACCAAATCAGCGGGGTAATTACCGTCTCCGTCGGGCCATAGCCGTTGATGATGCGCGGCGGTTGCAGGACGCGCTGAACCTCGTCGAACGCGTGCTTGGGCATGCCCTCGCCGCCGACGGTGTACGAGCGAATCGGCAGCGCACGCCCGGCCTCGCCGATGTAGTCGGCCATCTGCAACAGGTAGCTTGGGGTAAAGCAGGCGATAGTGATGCCATGGCGTTCGATTTCGGCGCAGGTGCGTTCCACGCTCCACAACTCATCGTCACGCGGCATCAGCGCTGAACCGAACACCAGCGGCGTCAGCCAGCGTTCATGGGCGCCATCGAAGCTGATGGAAGCAAATTGCAGCTCGCGGTCTTGCGGGGTCATGCCGTACAGCTCGCCAATCGCCAGGCAATGCATGGCCAACGGCCCCTGAGCCACGCTGACGCCTTTCGGGCGCCCGGTGGAGCCGGAGGTGTAAATCAGGTACGCGAGGTTTTCGGCATGCGTCAGGTTTTCAGGGTTCGCCTCGGACCAGCGCTCCAGCCCTTCGCGGTCCAGTTCCAGCACCGGCAGACCTTCGGGCAACGGTAGCGAGTCACGCAACCACGACTGGCTGAGCAACAGCGCGATGCCGCTGTCCTCGATCAAAAAGCGCAAGCGCTCGGGCGGATACGCCGGGTCCAGCGGCACGTAGGCGCCGCCGGCCTTGAGGATCGCCAGCAGGCCGATGACCATCTCTGGCGAACGCTGCACCGCCAGGCCGACCCGAACTTCCGGGCCAATGCCCACTGCACGCAGGCGATGGGCCAGGCGATTGGCGCGACGATTGAGTTCGGCGTAGCTCAGTTGCAGCTCGCCGAAGATCAACGCCGTGGCCTCGGGCCGGGCAAACACCTGGGCTTCGATCAATTGATGCACGCACAAGCGGTTTTCGCGGGGGCCGAACGCCGGGTTCCACTCCCGCAGTTGCTGAGTACGCTCGGCTTCGGTCAGCAGGTCCAGCTCACCCAGTGCAGCCTGCGGCGCGGCAACCATGGCCAGCAGCAAACACTCGAGATGTTGACTCATCCGCGTAATCGCAGCGGCGCTGAAGTGGCTGCACTGGTAGCTCCAGGTCAGGCTCAGTTGCCCCTCGGCGATGGCCGCCAGCGTCAACGGGAAGTTGGTGCGCTCGTGGTTCTGCGGCAGCGAGAAACTCAAGCCGGACGGCGCGCCCTGTTGCAAGGCCTGGCTGATCGGGAAGTTCTCGAACACCACCAGGCTGTCGAACAGCGCTTCGCCCGTGCGCCCGGCCCAGCGCTGGATATCGCTCAACGCGGTGAACTCGTGCTCACGCAGTTCCAGGTTCTGCGCCTGCAAGCGCGTCAGCCACTGCTCGACCGTTTCGACCATGTCCGGGGTGCTGATGACCGGCAAGGTGTTGATGAACAGCCCGAGTTGGCTTTCGGCCCCTGGTAAATCCACGGGGCGCCCGGCCACGGTGGCGCCAAACGCCACGCTGCGTTGCCCGCTGTAGCGTTGCAACAACAGCGCCCAGGCGCCCTGGACCAGCGTATTCAAGGTCACTTTGTGCTGCCGGGCAAAGTCGCTGAAACGCTGGCTGGTGACGGCATCGAAGCGCTGATGATGGTCGGCAAACCCAGCGTTCGGCTGCTCGTCCCTTACGCCGATGGCCAGGCTCTGGGCCAACAGTGTCGGGCTGTCCAGCGCACTCAGCTGCTCGCGCCAGAAGGCTTCGTCCGCCTCGGCGTCCTGGCGTTGCAGCCAGCCGATGTAATCGGCAAAACGCCCGGTGGCGGCCTGCACCTGTTGGCCGGCATAGCGTTGCAGCACTTCACCCAACAGCAGTGCATTGCTCCAGCCGTCGAGCAACAAGTGATGATGGGTGTAAATCAGTTGCTGACGTTCATCGTCCAGGCGCACCAGGGTCAGGCGCATCAGCGGTGCCTTGGCTGGATCGAGCAACAGACGCTCGCTGTCGATCAATTGCGTCAGGGCTTGCGCTTGATCCACGCGACCACGCCAGTCCAGGCACGTCAGCGGCAGTTGCAGATGCCGATGAACCAACTGCACCGGCGCTTCATAACCCTGAGGGAAGTGGAAGCTGCTGCGCAGGATCGGATGCGCGTCGAGGACCGCCTGCCAGGCACACCCCAGACGCTGGGCATCAAGCCCGCGCACTTCGACGCTGAGCTGGTTGACGTACGACCCGGCCATGGGCTCGTACAGGCTGTGGAACAGCAGACCGCTTTGCATCGGGGACAACGGGTACAGGTCTTCGATCTGCGCCGGCGCCACCGGCAGTTCGTCAAGTTGCTGCTGACTCAGACGCGCCAGCGGGAAGTCGGCCGGCGTCACGCCACCGGCGCCGTTACTCAGGCAATGCGCAATCAGCGCCAGCAACTGGTCACGGAACTGCGCCGCAAGCATTTCGATTTCACCCCGGTCGAAGCATTCGCGGCTGAAGGTCCATTCCAGCTTCAGCTCACCGCCATAAACCTGACCGTCCACGGATAGCCAGTTCGGCAGTGGCGCGTCTTCGGACTGCGCGGCGCCGCTGGACTCGTGTGCCAGGGTGAACAACCCGTCGTCGGTAAAGCTCTGGTCAAACTGCCCCAGGTAGTTGAACGTAACCCGGGCTTGCGGCAATGCCGCCAGCGTCGCCTGCGCCGCCGGCGTGCCCAGGTAACGCAGCAGGCCGTAGCCCATGCCTTTGCCGGGCACTTCGCGCAGTTGTTGCTTGATCGCCTTGATCGAACCCGACAGATCGGCGCTCGGGGTCAATCGCACCGGGAACAGGCTGGAGAACCAGCCGACCGTACGGGTCAGGTCGATGTCCTCGAACAGTGCTTCGCGGCCATGGCCTTCAAGCTGAATCAACACTGACTCATGGCCGGTCCAGGCACTCAGCGTGCGCGCCAATGCGCTCAACAGCAGGTCGTTGACCTGCGTGCGATAGACCGCCGGCACCTGTTGCAACAGTTGCCTGGTGCGTTCACGGTCAAGACCGATGCTCACCGACTGACGATGCCGACCGGACTGGCTCGCACCGACCCTGGCCGTGGGTAGTTGCTCACTGCTATCGGCCAGGTGTTGCTGCCACCACGCCAGTTCATCGCTGGCAGCGCGAGTGTGCGCGTACGTCTCCAGCTTATTGGCCCAGGCCTGGAAGGAGCTGGTCTTGGGTGGCAAGTCGTGACCGGCATAAGCGGCCTGCAAATCCTCGAGCAACACGCGCCACGACACGCCGTCGACCGCCAGGTGATGGATCACCAGCAGCAGTCGTTGCGTGCCATCGGCCTGAGCAATCAGTGCCACCCGCAACAACGGCCCGTCGTGCAGGCTCAAGCTGCGCTGGGCCTCCTCGCAGACCGCCGCCAGCGACTCGTTGCTGCCCACCCGCGCCGTCCACAGCATGTCGGTGCCAGCCGCGGCATCGAGCGGCGCATAACGCGCCGACCAATGGCCATCCACCTGACTGAAGCGCAGACGCAGTGCGTCGTGCTGACTCAGCAAGCGTTGCAGCGCGCCTTGCAGACGGTGCAATTCGAGGGTTTCGCGCGGCACCAGCAACACCGCCTGATTCCAGTGCTGACGCTGGGGAATGGATTCATCGAAGAACCAGCGCTGGATCGGCGTCAGGCGTTGCGCACCGTCTACCGGACCTTGCTGCGCCAGCGGCGCGGCCTGTTGTTTGGCCACCGCCGCCAGCGCCTGCAAGGTCGGTTGTTGAAACAGGTCGCGGGGTTGCAGGTTCAGGCCGGCACGACGGGCACGGCTGACCACTTGAATCGAAATGATCGAGTCACCGCCCAGTTCGAAGAAGTTGTCCTGTCGCCCGACCTGCTCGACACCCAGCACTTGCTGCCAGATCTGCGCCAACCGCCGCTCGTGTTCGCTGTGCGGGGCTTCGAACGCTCGCTGGTTGGCCTGAGCGGTCGGTGCCGGCAAGCGTTTGCGATCAAGTTTGCCGTTGGGGCTCAGGGGCATCTGTGCCAGCAATACAGTCTGCGCCGGGACCATGTAGTCCGGCAGACTGCTGAGCAAATGCTGTTTGAGGCTTTCACGCCAGACCGTTTGCTGCTCGGCGTCCGCCGCCAGCAAGGCCCGATCCTGTGGCACCAGATACGCCACCAATTGCTTGCCGCTCGACACGTCCAGCGCCAGCACTAGCGCTTCCTGCACCCCGGCGTGCGCTTGCAGGCGCGCTTCGATCTCGCCGAGTTCGATACGCAAACCGCGAATTTTCACCTGATGGTCGATACGCCCGCAGTAGTCGATGGCGCCGTCGGCGCGGTAACGCGCCAGGTCACCGGTACGGTACAGCCGCTCGCCGCGGCCAAACGGGTCGACCACGAACCGCTCGGCAGTCAGCGCCGCCCGTGCGTGGTAACCGCGCGCCAGACCGATCCCGCCCAGGTACAACTCACCCACCGCGCCCAGCGGCAGCGGTTGCAGTTCGTCGTCGAGAATACAGGTGCGCAGATTGCCGATCGGCCGACCGATCGGCACGCTGTCGCGCCCCTCCTCCACGCACGTCCAGTGGGTCACGTCGATGGCCGCTTCAGTCGGGCCATACAAATTGTACAGGCCCGCCTGCGGCAGGCAGCGCAGGGTTTGCCGCGCCAGTTCGACCGGCAGCGCTTCACCGCTACAGATGATTCGTTGCAGCGAGGTGCAGCCCAGCGCCTCCTCGCTAGCGATGAACGCGGCGAGCATTGAAGGCACAAAGTGCAGCGTGGTGATTGCCTGTTCGACGATCAACGCCGCCAGCCGTTGCGGATCCCGGTGCTCGCCGGGTGCGGCAATTACCAGGGTTGCACCTTGCATCAAGGGCCAGAAAAATTCCCAGACCGACACATCGAAACTGAACGGGGTCTTTTGCAGCACCCGGTCCGAGGGCAGCAAACGATAAGCCTGCTGCATCCACGCCAGGCGGTTATGCAAGGCGACATGACGGTTACCCGCGCCTTTGGGTTTACCGGTGGAACCCGAGGTGTAGATCACGTAGGCGAGGTTTTCCGCGAGCGCGACGCTTGGCAAATCGTGATCCGGCAACGCGCTCAGCCAATCGGCATCGGCGTTCAGGCAAACACACTGCAAGTCGTCCGGGATCGGCAATGGGCCCAGCAGATGTTCCTGGGTCAACAGCAAGGCGATGCCGCTGTCGTCGATCATGTAGGCCAAACGTTCGCTCGGGTACTCCGGGTCCAACGGCACATAGGCCCCCCCGGCCTTGAGGATCGCCAACAGTCCGATGACCATTTCCAGCGAGCGCTCGCAGGCGATCCCCACCAACACCTCCGGCCCGACGCCTTGCGCGCGCAAGTGGTGGGCCAGGCGATTGGCCCGTCGGTTCAGCTCGGCATAGCTCAGTGTCTGGCCCTGGAACACCAGCGCCGTGGCCTCACCCACCATCGCGGCGTGTGCCTCGAAATGGCGCTGAACACAGACCTCACCGGGATAGACCTGCGAGGTGTCGTTGAGGTTTTCGAGGATCGCGTGACGTTCTTCAGCATCCAGCAGTGGCAGCTCGGCGAGGCTGCAATCGGGGTTGGCCAGCACACCGGCCAGCAGATTTCGCCAGTGCCGGGCCAGGCGCTCGATGCGCTCGGCATCAAACAGATCCGTGGCGTAGGTCAGGCTGGCAGCCAGTTGTTCGCCTTCCTCAAAGGTGTCCAGTTGCAGGTCGAACTGGGTGGTGTGCACCGACCCGTTCAAGCTCTGCACCCGCAGGCCGGCCAGCAGACTGTTTAACGCCGCAGGCCGGGATTGCTGGTGGTTGAACATCACCTGGAACAACGGGCTATGGCTCAGGCTGCGCTCACCTTGCAGCGCCTGCACCAGCCGTTCGAACGGCAGCTCCTGATGGGCCTGGGCATCCAGCGCCGCACCGCGTGTTTGCTCCAGCAGTCGGCTGAACGGCATGCGCCTGTCGAGCTCGGCGCGCATCACCTGGGTGTTGACGAAGAAGCCGATCAAGCCACGGGTTTCGCTACGATTACGGTTGGCAATCGGCACGCCAATGCGCAGGTCCGTCTGGCCACTGTAGCGATAGAGCAGCGCCTGGAAGCTCGCCAGCAACAACATGAACGGCGTGACCCCGCGTTGTTTCGCCAGGCTCATCAGCCCCGCAGCCAGCGTGGTGTCGAGGGCAAAATCCAGGCGGGCGCCACGCAGGCTCGGTTGTGCCGCACGGGCGCGGTCGGTGGGCAGCTCAAGCAGCGGTTGCTCATCGCCCAGGTAGCCACGCCACCAGTTCAACTGCCGCTGCAGTTCCCCGGCTTCCATCCAGCGGCGTTGCCAGGCGGCGTAGTCGCTGTACTGGATCGGCAACGCCGGCAGTTGCGCGGTCTGCCCCTGGCAATGCGCGGCATAGAGCTGCGAGAACTCATCGACCAACACGCCCATCGACCAGCCATCGGTGACGATGTGATGCAGGGTCAGCAGCAGCACATGTTCCTCGCTCGCCAACTGCAACAGGCTGACGCGTAACAGCGGGCCGTGCTGCAAATCGAACGGGCGGGCAATCTCGTGCTCGACCACAGCCATGGCACTGGCCATCCGCTGCGCCTCAGGCTCGTTACGCAGGTCGTGGCGCTGGATCGGCAATGGACTGACCGCCGCCACCTCCAGCAACACTCGACCATCGGCTTCGATGAAACGGCTGCGCAAGCTCTGATGACGCGCCAGCAACACATCGAAACTGTGTTGCAGCGCCTCGATATTCAGCGGCCCGTGCAACTGCAAAACAGCAGGAATGTGATAAGCCGCACTGTGCGGATCGAGCTGCCAGAGGAACCATTGACGCTGTTGTGCGTACGACAGCTCATGGCTCGTCAGAAATTGCGCGGCAGGCGGAATCGGTAATTGCCCGAAGCTGACCCCCTGCTCTTGCATACGCTCGAGAAACTCGCGGCGTTTGTCTGCGGCAAGGCCGGCAAAACGGGTAGCGATACGCCAGGCAGTAGAGTGTTCCATCAGTTGATCTCCATCTCGTCGAGAAGCGACTCAAGCGCCTCCAGACGTGCATCGTTGTCAGTCGGAGCCTGTAACCCGGCCAGGGCGGCGTAAGCCTGAAGGTCGCTGGATTCGAACAGGGCCCGCAGCCCCAGCTCGATACCCAGTTCCAGTTCCACGCGGGCACTGGCTTGGGCGGCGAGCAGGGAATGCCCACCGAGTTCGAAAAAGTTGTCGCGCCGGCCGATCTGCGCCACGCCGAGCACGCTGGCCCAGATCGCCGCCAGTTGCTGTTCCAGTTGACCTTCAGGAGCTTCGAACGGACGTTGCCAGTCGTGTGCATCGGGGGGCGGCAGCGCCTTGCGGTCGAGCTTGCCGTTACCGGTCAACGGCAAGGCATCAAGCAGCAACCAATGGCTGGGCAGCATGTAGTCCGGCAGGTCGACCTTGAGCGCGGCACGTAGCTCATCGCGCCAGGCGATCGGCTCAAGCGGCGCCTGCTCGGCCACCAGATAGGCACACAACTGCGGCCCACTGGCGCTCGAATACACGCTCAACACCGCCTCGCGCACACCCGGTTGCGCCAGCAGCGCGGCCTCGATCTCCCCCAACTCGATGCGGAACCCGCGAATCTTCACTTGCTGGTCGATCCGCCCCAGGTAATCGATGCTGCCGTCGGCGCGCTGGCGTGCCAGATCCCCGCTGCGGTACAGCCGCTGCGCGGCGTCGAACGGGCTCGGCACAAAGCGTTCGGCCGTCAGCCCGAAGCGCCCGTGATAGCCGCGCGCCAGACCCGCCCCGGCGATGTACAACTCACCGGCGACACCTGTGGGAACCGGTTGCAACTGACTGTCGAGCAAGTACCAGCGCAGGTCGCTGATTGGCAGGCCAATCGGGCTTTGCGCCTTCGCTTCAAGATCGGCCATGCTCAGCGCGCGATAGGTCACGTGCACCGTGGTTTCCGTGATGCCATACATGTTGACCAAGGTCGGTTGGCGATCACCGAAGCGTTCGAACCATGGGCGCAGGCTGGCCACCTCCAGCGCCTCGCCACCAAAAATCACCTGACGCAGCGCCAGCGGTCGCTCACTGGCACAGGCCACCGGGAGCAGTTGACGGAACGCACTCGGCGTCTGGTTGAGCACCGTCACGCCCTCATCGCACAACAGTTGATGAAAGGCTTGCGGCTCACGGCTGAGGTAATACGGCACGATCACCAGACGCCCGCCGGTGCACAGCGAGCCAAACAGCTCCCACACCGAAAAGTCGAAGGCGTACGAGTGAAACAGCGTCCAGACATCCCGGGAATCGAAGGCAAACTCGCGGGCCGTGGCGCTGAGCAGACGGCTGACATTGCCGTGACTGAGCAACGCGCCCTTGGGCCGACCGGTGGAGCCCGAGGTGTAAATCACATAGGCCAGCTGCTCGGCAGTGGCCAGCGGCGGCAGGTTGTCGGCGCGGTAATCGTCCAGTGCCAAACGCTCAAGACTCAGCCGCGTCAGCCCCTCGCGCGCCGGTAAACCGTCGAGCAAATGCTCCTGGGTCAGCAACAGCGAGATGCCGCTGTCGTCGATCATGTAGCTCAGGCGCTCGCTCGGGTACTGCGAGTCCAGCGGCACGTAAGCCCCACCGGCCTTGAGGATCGCCAGCACCCCGACCACCAGAGGCATCGCCCGCTCGGTGGCGATGCCGACCCGCACTTCAGGCCCCACGTCGTGCTCACGCAGCAGATTGGCCAAGCGGTTTGCCTGGGCATTCAATGCGCCGTAGCTCAGGCGTTCACCCCGGTACACCAGCGCAACGGCATCCGGTTGCAGCGCCGCCTGAACTTCGAACAACTGATGCAGGGTCGGCGTTGCCGGTTGAGCCTGGAACCCCGGGTTCCATTGCCCGATCAGTGCGTCACGTTGTGCCTGTGTCAACAACGGCAGTTCGGCGACCCGCTGTTGCGGGTCCTCAACCACCGCGCGCAACACACTCAGCCACTGCTCGGCCAGACGCTCGATGGAGCCGGCGTCGTACACGTCCGTGGCGTAGGTCAGGCTCGCCTGCAACCCTTGGTCCTGTTCCTGGGTATCGAGCACCAGATCGAATTGCGTGGTCTGTTGCTGCCACTGCATACGCTCGATGCGCACCCCCGACACCTCACGTTCGAGACTGGCGCCCAGCTGTTGCTGATGGTTGAACAACACCTGGAATAATGGGCTGTGGCTCAGGCTGCGCTCGGGCTGCAAGGCGTCGACCAATTGCTCAAACGGCAAATCCTGATGCGCCTGCGCCCCCAGCGCGGCCTGTTTGACCTGTTGCAGCAATACGCTGAACGGTTGCTGACCGTCGATCTCGGCGCGCATCACTTGGGTGTTGATGAAGAAGCCGATCAGGCCTTCGGTTTCCAATGGCGCACGCCCGGCATTCGGCACGCCGACACAAATGTTCGACTGCCCGCTCAGACGGTGCAGCAAGGTCTGGAAGCTCGCCAGCAACAGCATGAACAAGGTCACCTGTTGCTGTTGAGCACAATCGCGCAAAGCATTGAGCAAGGCGCGGTCAATGTTCAACGCCAGGCTGGCACCGCGCTCGCTGCGGCGCGCACCACGGATCAGTTCGCTGGGCAATTGCAGCGGAGCGTGCTGCTCACCCAATTGATCGCGCCACCAGGCCAGCTGTCGCGCACCCTCCCCGGCCTCCAGCCAGTCACGCTGCCAGCGGGCGTAGTCGATGTAACTCACTGGCAAAGGCGCCAGCGTGGCGGCGCGACCTTCGACCTGCGCCTGATACAGCGCACTGAACTCATCGACCATCACTTGCATCGACCAGCCGTCGGCGGCGATGTGATGAACGGTGAGCACCAGCACCTGCTCCTGGGGCGCGACGTGCAACAGCAATACCCGCCACAACGGACCATGCCGCAAATCGAACGGCCGGGCGATTTCCTCGGCCACGGCCTGATCGATCGACGCCTGCGACGAACCGTCCAGCTGCCGTTCCTGCCACTGCAAGCCGAGCTCGGCATGCACCCGTGGACGGGCCTGCTGACCGTCCTGTTCGAAGGTGGTGCGCAGGGTTTCATGGCGGTTTTGCAGTTGCACGAAACTCTCGCGCAGGGCCGCAAGGTTCAATGGCCCGTTAAGGCGCAGCGCGGCGGGAATGTTGTAGGCGGCGCTGTGCGGGTCGAGCTGCCAGAGGATCCATTGGCGTTGCTGGGCATAAGACAAGACAGGCAACTGATCGGCCGACGCCGGGCGCAACAGCGGTCGCACGGAACCGGCGGCACCGGCTGCACTGGCGGCGAAAGCGGCCAGCGTGGCGGCGGAAAACAGGCTGTTCACCGACAGCTCAAGGTCCAATTGCTGACGCGCCCGGGAGATCACCTGAAGCACCAGCAGCGAGTGGCCGCCCAGTTCGAAGAAGTTATCCTCGCGACCGACCCGCTCGACCTGCAACACCGCCTGCCAGATTGCTGCCAGCTGCGACTCCAGGCCCGCAAGCGGCGCCACGAAAGTGCGCGGCACATCAGCCGCCCCGGCCGCTGGCAATGCCTGGCGATCGAGTTTGCCATTGTTGTTCAGCGGCAAACCGGCCAGCAACACCAGATGCGCCGGCACCATGTACTCAGGCAAGGTCTGACGCAGCGCGACCTTGAGTTGCTCGCAGTACTGCGCCGCAGCCCGCTCATCAGCCAGCAACCGCGCCGAATCATTGGCCACCACATAGGCCACCAATTGCGCGCCGTTGGCCGTATGCCGAGCAATCACCGCCGCCTCGCGGACCTGATCCATGGCTTGCAGGCAGGCTTCGATCTCACCCATTTCAACGCGAAAACCGCGAATCTTCACTTGATGGTCGATACGCCCGACGTATTCCAGTTCGCCAGCCGCGTTGTAACGGGCCAGGTCGCCGCTGCGATACAGACGCGCCCCCGGCTCACGGGCAAACGGGTCCGGCAGGAAGCGTTCGGCGGTCAGACCCGGACGCTCGAAATAACCTTGAGCCAGGCACGTCGATGCACCGATGCACAGCTCGCCGACGCCACCGGACGGCAGCAGATTACCCGCCGCGTCGAGCACGTACAGCGCGCGCCCGGCAATTGCCCGACCGATCGGTACGCCGAACGCATCGCTGGCATCCGGCAAACGGCACTGATGCACGCTGGACACCACCGTCGCCTCGGTCGGCCCGTAGGTGTTGAGCAAGCGGATCGCGCCAAGCCCGGCTGCGTGCCACAACCGCAGGCCTTCGACCGACATCGCTTCGCCGCCCACGTGCACCTGGCGCAAGTTCCCCAGCGTGCGTTTCGCGCCCGTCGCGCACTCGCGGGCGAGCAAATACCAATAGGCCGCCGGCAAGTCGGCCAGGGTTATGTTCTGACGGACGATTTCGCGGGTCAGTCGATCAACATCCCACAGTTCATCACCGCGCATCACCAGCGCAGCCCCCACGCACAGCGGCGGGTAGCACTGCTCGACAAAGCCGTCGAAGCTGAAGGTTGCGAACTGCAACACGCGGTCCTCGGCGGTCAGTGCCGAATAGTCGGCCGCGCTGTGGCAGAACTCGCGCAAGGCGCCGTGAGTGATCGCCACGCCCTTGGGCTGGCCAGTGGAACCGGAGGTGTAAATGACGTACGCCAGGTCTTCGCTATGCACATGGGAAAGCGGATCGCTGTCGGGGTAGTTCACCAGTTCAGCAACCAGCGCTCCCAGGCTCAGCCGGTTGAGCTGCGCCGGCAGGCTCAACGCCTCCAGCAAACCGTCCTCGCACAGCAGCAGGTCGAGACGGCTGTCGTCGATCATGTACCTCAGACGCTCCGCCGGGTAGGCCGGATCCAGTGGCACGTACGCGGCACCGCTTTTCAGCACGGCCAGCAGGCTGACCAACAGCTGCGGACCACGGCGGACAGCGAGCCCCACCCGTTGACCTGGCGCGACACCGCCGGCCATCAAGCGATGCGCCAAGCGATTGGCCTGGCCGTTCAGCTGGCCGTAGCTCAGGACCTGTTCGTCCACCTGCAGGGCCAGCGCCGCTGGGGTGGCGGCCGCTTGAACAGCGATTTGCTGATGCGCAAACAGTCGGGTTTTCAGCGTGGGCGCGGCGGATTGGCTGAAGCTGAGCACGGCGCTTCGTCCCGCCTCGTCGAGCAACTCGAGTGCGCCCAGATGCGCGTCCGGCAGCGCAACTATTTGCTCCAGCAAGTGCTGCACATTGGCACTCAACCCGGCGACCTGAGCGGCGCTGAAGCGCGCCGCGTCGTAGCTGAACTCAAGGTTCAGGCAGGCGCCCAACTCGATGCCCAGGGTCAACGGATAGTGGGTACGTTCATGGTTATGCAGTGCGCCAAACGACAGTCCGGCTGGCGCACCTTGCTTGAGGGCCTCGGCCACCGGGAAGTTTTCGAACACCAACAGGCTGTCGAACAGCGCCGTGCCCTGCTGGCCGGCCCAGGTCTGAATGTCGTAGAGCGGCACATGCTCGTACTCGCGCAGACTCAGGTTCAGGGCCTGCAAGTCGCCCAGCCATTGGCTCACCGGTTGACCCGGCGAGGCGGTGCAAATGATCGGCAAGGTGTTGATGAACAACCCCAGTTGCTGCTCGATGCCCGGCAATGGCGCCGAACGCCCGGCGACCGTGGCACCGAACGCCACGCAGTCCTGGCCGGTATAGCGTTGCAGCAACAGACTCCAGGCGCCCTGGAACAACGTGTTGAGGGTGACTTTGTGCTGGCGCGCGCACTCGATCAGACGTTGTGTCGCAGCCTCATCGAACAGCTGTCGATGGGCCGAATAGCCCTGAGTACCGACCGGTGGACGCAGCGCTTCAGCCAACAGCGTCGGCGCCTCAAGCTTGACCAGTGCGTCTTTCCAGAACCGCTCGCCCGCCGTCACCGATTGCTGCTGCAACCACGCCAGGTAATCGCGGTATTGGCCGGGCACCGCGCTCAGCGACTGCCCGGCATAGTGCTGGATGACTTCGGCGAGCAACTGCGCATTGCTCCAGCCGTCCATCAGAATGTGGTGGCTGGTGTAAATCAGGTGCCAGGCATCCGCCCCCGTGCGCAGCAGTTGCAGGCGCAACAACGGCGCCGCGTTCAGTTCAAAGCCTTGCGCACGCTCGGCATCCGCCCGTGCATCAAGGTCCGTAACCTCAGACTCAAGCACCTGCAACGGCAACTCGACCTGGCGCTGGATCACCTGATGCGCGGTTTCCAGCCCTTGCCAATGAACGCTACTGCGCAAAATGTCGTGGCGGCTCAACGCGGCCTGCCAGGCCTCTTTGAACTTTTGCACGTCGAGGCCCTGGATATCCAGACGCAACTGGCTGATGTACGCCGCCGCCTCGGGCTCATGCACGGTGTGAAAAAGCATGCCCTGTTGCATGGGCGACAATGGGTAAATGTCCTCGATCAGTTGCGCTGCAACCGGCAGTGAATCGAGTTGCGCCTGAGTGATCCGCGCGACCGGGAAGTCCGACGGGGTGGCCTGACCGGCTGGCGTCAGGCAGCAGTGTTCGATCAGCGCCTTGAGTTCCGCCGCGCAGTCATCGGCCAGACGCTGGATGGTCGCGCTGTCGAACATCTCGCGACTGAAGCCCCAGCTCAGGGACAACTCACCGTTGTAGACCTGGCCTTCCACGGTCAGCCAGTTGCCCAGCGGCGTACGCTCATGCTGCGCTGCACCGCAGCCTTCGCTGGACGGCGCGAACAGCGCGGCTTCATCGAATTGCCGGTCGAACTGGCCGAGGTAGTTAAAGGTGATGCGCGGCTGCGGCAATGCCGCCAGTTGCGCGCCAACCTGCGGCCCGGCCAGGTAACGCAGCACGCCATAACCCAGGCCTTTGTCCGGCACGGCGCGCAGTTGCTCCTTGATGGTTTTGATCGAGGTCGACAGCTCGGCACTCGGTGTCAGGTTGACCGGGAACAGGCTGGTGAACCAGCCGACCGTACGGGTCAGGTCGATGTCATCGAACAGGTCTTCGCGGCCGTGGCCTTCGAGCTGGATCAGCGCACTGCCCTGTCCGGTCCAGCGGCAAACGCTGCGCGCCAGGGCGGTCAGCAGCAGGTCGTTGACCTGGGTGCGATAGGCCGCCGGGGCCTGTTGCAGCAGTTTGCGGGTGTGTCCGGCATCGAGCTTGAGTTCGACTTTCTGCTCGAAGCGGTTTTCCAGTGCGCCGTCTGCACGGTCGCAGGGCAGCTCGCCAATCGGCGCGTCGTTGAGCTGGGTTGTCCAGTAATCCAGCGTGTTCAGAAACGCTGGAACCTGTTCCTGCAAGCGCACGCTCCAGGCTTGATAGCTGCTGGACCGGGGCAATGCGTTGAGCGCTAAACCGTCGCGCTGCTGACGGTAAAACTGCTGCAAATCTTCCAGCAGGATCCGCCATGACACACCGTCCACCACCAGATGGTGAATGACCAGCAACAGCCGCTGCGTACCGTCGGTCATGTCGACCAGCAACGCGCGCAACAGCGGGCCGTTATTCAAGTCGAGGCTGCGCTGGGCCTCATTGCACAAGGCAGTCATCTCGTGCAGCGACAGCGCCTGACGCTGCCACAGCACCGACACGCTCGAGGGTGCGGCAAAGGCCTGCTGCCACGCGCCATCGGTGGCCTGATAACGCAGGCGCAAACCGTCGTGATGGTTGAGCAATTGATGCAGGGCGCGGTCAAGCGCTTCGGCGTCCAGCGTCTGCCGCGCAACCAGCAACAGCGACTGGTTCCAGTGCTGACGTTCGGGGATGGCCTGTTCGAAAAACCACTGCTGCACCGGCGTCAGGGCTACCGCGCCGGTGGCCGGGCCTTGCCCGATCAGGTTCTGTTCGGCGCTACGGGCCACATGGGCGAGGCTGCGGATAGTCTGGTGTTGAAACAGCTCTTTGGGACTCAGCAGGATCCCGGCCTGACGGGCGCGGCTGACCACTTGCATGGACACGATCGAGTCGCCGCCCAATTCAAAGAAGTTGTCTTCAAGACCCACGTTGTCGACGGCCAGCACCTCCTGCCAGATCGCCACCAGGCTTTTCTCCAGCGCACTGCGAGGGGCCACGTGCTCACGCAACGGTTGGCAAGCGTCAACCGTCGGCAGCGCCTTGCGGTCGAGTTTGCCGTTAGGGGTCAGCGGCAACTGCACAAGGAACACCACGTGTGCCGGCACCATGTAGTCCGGCAAATGGTCGCGCAGCGTGCTCTTGAGAGATTCGCGCACTGCGGACTGCGCCTCGGCATCGGCTGGCGGCACACTCGGCACGATATACGCGACCAGTTGCTGGCCGCTGGCGCCTTCCTGGGCCAGCACTGCCACTTCACGCACGCTGGCTTGCTGCAACAGCCGCGCTTCGATTTCGCCCAGTTCGATTCGAAAGCCACGCACCTTGACTTGATGGTCGATGCGCCCGACGTATTCGAGCACGCCATCGGCCCGGTAACGGGTCAGGTCGCCTGTGCGGTAAAGGCGCTCTCCGTGACCGGCAAACGGGTTCGGCAGATACTTTTCGGCGGTCATGCCCGGGCGCGCCAGATACCCGCGGGAGATGCCAGCGCCCGCCAGGTACAGCTCGGCACATACGCCTTGCGGCACAGGTTGCAGGTCGGCATCGAGCAGGTAGCTGGCGGTATGCCGGATCGGCCGGCCGATGCTGGCTTTAGCGCCCGCCTCGCGACGGGTGCAGGTCGAATAGGTGGTGTCTTCCGACGGCCCGTAAAGGTCGTAGACATGCTCGACCGTCGGCTGCTGGTACAGCGATTCCACCAGGCTCTGTTTCAGCGGTTCACCCGCCAGGTTGATGATGCGCACGCTCGGCGGAATCTGCCCGGCACGCTGCAACGCGGCAATCGCCGACGGCACCGTATTGATCAACCGCACTTGGTCGCGCGCCGGCAACTGCGGCAACTCCAGCGCATTGCGCGCAATGATCAGCGAGCCGCCGCCGGCCAGGGTGACGAACAGCTCCCATACCGACAGGTCGAAACACACCGACGTCGAGGCCAGTACCCCTTGAATATCCTCGCGGCCATAGAGCTGCTGCGACCAATCGATCAGCGCCAGCACGTTGCGATGAGCAATCGCCACACCCTTGGGTTTACCGGTCGAACCGGAGGTGTAAATCACATAAGCCAGGTTGTCCGGGGTGACCGCAGTGACCGGTGCACTACGCGGGTAATCACCGAGCCACTGCCGGGCCTGTTCCATCAACACCACGTGGGTCGAGTCGGTGAGTGGCAGCGTGGCCGCCACCGCCGCCTCGGTCAGCAGCACTTTGGCGCGGCTGTCTTCAAGCATGTAGGCAAGCCGTTCGGCGGGGTAATCCGGGTCCAGCGGCACGTAGGCGCCACCCGCCTTGAGCACCGCCAGCAAGGCCACCAGCAGATCGTCAGAACGCTGCATCGCCACGCCGACCCGCACTTCCGGACCAACACCCAGCGCGATCAATCGGTGAGCCAACGGGTTGGCACGTGCCTCCAGTTGCGCGTACGTCAGTCGGGTTTCACCGAAGGTCACCGCCAGCGCTTCAGGCATCGCCGCTGCCTGCTTCGCGATCAGTTGATGAATGCAGTGCGCCTGATCGAAGCCTGCGCCGGGCTGATTCCAGTCATACACGATGCGTTGGTATTCGGCAGCGTCGAGTAGCGGCAGAGCACTGATGCGTTGCTGCGAATCGCTGACGATCCCCTGCAACAGCCGGGTCCAGTGTTGCGCCATGCGCTCGATGGTCGACGCGTCAAACAGGTCGTTGGCGTAGGTCAGCGCGGCGCACAACGTGCCGCCCTGCTCATAGGTGTCGAGAGTCAGGTCAAACTGGGTGGTACGGCTTTGCCAGTCAATCGAACTCAGCTGCAGACCGGACGCGGTGGTGACCGTGGAAATGTCGGCGACCTGCGGCTGGTGGTTGTACATCACCTGGAACAGCGGCGTGTGGCTCAGGCTGCGCTCCAGCTTCAAGGCTTCGACCAGACGCTCGAACGGCAAGTCCTGATGCGCCTGGGCGCCGAGCGCGGCGTCCTTGATATCGCGCAGCAGATCGGCAACGCGGGTCTGGCCATCCAATTGGGTGCGCAGCACCTGGGTGTTGACGAAGAAGCCAATCAGGCCTTCGATTTCCGAGCGGTTGCGGTTGGCAATCGGCACGCCGACCCGAATGTCGTTCTGCCCGGTATAGCGATGCAGCAGCACGTTGAATGCGCCCAGCAACAGCATGAACAGGGTGATGCTGTGTTGTTGCGCAGTGCTACGCAGCTGCTCGGCCAACTTGCTGCTCACCGCGAACTCATAGCGGGTGCCGCGATAGCTCGGCATGGCCGGGCGCGAGTGATCGGTCGGCAACTCCAGCACCGGATGCTCATCGCCCAGGCACGCCTGCCAGTACTCCAGCTGCCGCGCCTGCTCCCCCGCCTCCAGCCAGCGGCGTTGCCACAACGCATAGTCGCTGTACTGAATCGGTAACGCCGGCAATTGCGGCGATTCGCCCGAATCATGGGCGTCGTAGCAGCGGATGAACTCGTCGATCAATACGTTCATCGACCAGCCATCGGAGACGATGTGGTGCAAGGTCAGCAACAAGACGTGCTCTTGCGCATCGAGCGTGAGCAGCTTGACCCGCAGCAACGGCCCGTGTGCCAGATCGAACGGCAGCAGCGCTTGCTGCTCGGCTTCATCGACCACCGACTGTTCACGCAAGGCGCTCGGCAAGTCGCTGAGATCAAGTTGCTCGATGACCAGCGGCGCGGTCAACGCCACTTGTTGCAGGCGCTCATCGGCCTGCTGCCGGAACACCGTGCGCAAGGTTTCGTGGCGTGCCACCAGACTGGCAAAGGCCCGCTCGACCGCTGCTGCATTCAAGCGCCCGTTGAGCCGCACTGCGCCCGGCAAATTGTAGGCGCCGCTGTGCGGGTCCAGTTGCCAGAGAAACCACATGCGCTGCTGCGCGTAAGACAGCGTTTGCCGATCATCGGCCTCGACACCCGCAGGAATCGGCAACCGGGAAAAATCCACGCCCTCCTTGTTCAAAGCCGCGAGAAACAGCTGGCGTTTCTCCAGGGGTAACCCGATAAACCGGCAAGCGAGTTTCAAGGCGTCATCAGCATTCATTTCTAAGCATCCGGATCAATAGGCAGGAAGCACAAAGGCACGTCGTCCCTATAAAACGAATGCAGACCGGAAAAATTAGCGAATGAGAACAGCTGTCAGAGAGGGGGATAAAACGCAAAAGATCGCAGCCTGCGTGAGGTTGCGATCTTTGATAAAAAACGATGATTAACCGACGGCGACCATCGCATGGCGCCGATGATGTATCTCCAGATGGCTCTTGATCGCCCGCAGCACTTTGGCTTCATGTTCATGAATGAAGAAGTGCCCGCCGGCCAGCATGTCCACCGAAAAACTGCCCCGGGTTTCCTGGCTCCAGCCGATCAATTGCTCGGTGCTGGCCCGGTCGGCCTTGCCACCGAACACGTGCACCGGGCACTTGAGCGGTGGCCGCTCCAGAGGCTGAAAACGCCCGCACAGCAAAAAGTCCGCCCGCAGGATCGGCAGCATCAGGCTCATCAGCTCTTCGTTACCCAACACTTCTTCGCGGGTGCCACTGAGGGCGCGCAATTGCTCGATCAGTTGGGCGTCGGTCCTGGGCTCGGAAAAGCCCCGGTCATAGTCCGAGCGCATCGTCGGCGCAGCTGTTCCGGACGCGAACAGCGCCACCGGTTCCAGCGCGCCCAACGCCCGAAAGGCATGGGCCATTTCACACGCCAGCAAGGCCCCGAGGCTATGACCAAACAGCGCATAAGGAGCCTTCAAGGACGAGCGTTGTTCCCTGGCCAGTTGCAGCGCCAGTTCGCGCATGTCGGTCTGCAACGGCTCGGCAAAACGCGCACCCCGCCCCGGCAACTCCACCGGTTTGACCTGCAACCATTCCGGCAGCTTGCGCCGCCAGCGGCTGTAGACCATGGCGCTCGCTCCCGAATAGGGCAGGCACAGCAGTGTCAGTTGGGTCACCGCATTCCCCTCACTCAAGTTATCTGTAAGGGGAACGGATGACACACGGCGTAAATTAGTCGCCGTACATGTGGGAGCGTGGCTTGCCCGCGATGAACGATAACGCGCAATGCCTGAAAAATCGCGGTGTTCGCTTCGCGGGCAAGCCACGCTCCCACAGGTTCTGCGCCAGGTTGTGGATCTGAGTCAGCGGGCGCTAACGCTCACCTGAGTCGGCGATAACTCTGGATGGCCGAACCCAGCACCACCGTCCCCGCCGCAATCGACAGCCAGAACCCGCTGCGCGCGCCGAAGGCATCCACCAGCCAGCCGGAACCGGCTGCGCCGATCGCCACGCCGATGCTCAGGCCGGTGATCAGCCAGGTCAGGCCTTCCGTGAGTTTGGCCGGCGGCACGATGCGCTCCACCAACCCCATGGCGACAATCAACGTCGGTGCGAAAAACAGCCCGGCAACAAACACTGCCAACGACAACCCGAGAATGTTCCCCGCCAGCAGCAACGGCAGCGTGGTCAGCGCCGTCGCCACTCCGCCGTACAGAAACAAACGCGGCAACGGCACGTTGGGTTTCAACGCGCCGAACGCCAACCCGGCCAGGCACGAGCCGATGGCATACACCGACAGCACGATGCTCGCTGCTGCTGGCTGGCCCTGTTGCTGCGCGAAGGCCACGCTGACCACGTCCACCACCCCGACGATGGTGCCCATGGCGCCCATCAACAGCATCAACAGTCGTACATCCGCCGAACCAATGATCGAGCCCGGTTGATCGGCGTCATGCGGATGCACTGACGGCTCGGTGCTGCGCTGCAACACAAACGCGCTCACCCCGATCGCCAGCATCAGCAACGCCACCAACGGCCCAGCCTCGGGAAACACCACCACACACAGCCCCACCGAGAGTGGCGGTCCAACAATAAAACACACCTCATCCAGCACCGATTCCAGCGCATAGGCGGTTTGCAACTGCGGTTGACCACGATACAGCTCGGTCCAGCGCGCCCGGACCATCGCCGACATGTTCGGTATGCAACCGGCCAGCGCGGCGAACACAAACAGTGTCCAGTTCGGCGCTTGCAATCGTGTACACAGCAACAGCAGCAACAACGCGCAACCGCCGACCAAGGCCGAAACCGGCAGCACCCGGCCCTGACCAAAACGGTCGACCATGCGCGACACCTGCGGCGCGCAAAATGCCGTGGCCAAGGCAAAGGTCGCCGCCACTGACCCGGCCAACGCGTAACCGCCCTGCAACTGCGAGAGCATGGTGATCAGGCCGATGCCGGTCATCGAGATCGGCATGCGCGCGACCATTCCCGCCAGCACAAAGGCGCGGCTGCCAGGGGCGTTGAATAGCGCTTGATAGGGATTTGCCATCGGGTTCCATCCTCTGCTGAGGCGTGCAACTTGCCATAAAGCGTCCAGGTAGTAAAAAACCACAAATAAGCCCACCAAACATGAACTCAAGCCACCTTGCGCCAGTCACCTGATAAGCCCGCCCGTCGAAAGCTGGCTGATAGGCACATCTCATCGGCAGCACACTGTTCATCAATGGCGGCATATGCCTCTATCCGGAGTGACACAGCAATGGCTGATCATTACAACGAGCGACAAAGCGCTATCGACGCCCACGGCATCATCGGGGACATGCGCAGCGCAGCGTTGGTCAACGACAAGGGCAGCGTGGACTTTTTCTGCTGGCCGGAATTCGACAGCCCGTCGATCTTCTGCTCATTACTGGACACCCCGGATGCGGGAATTTTCCAACTGGCACCCGACCTGCCCGATGCCCGACGCGAGCAAATCTACCTGCCCGACACCAACGTGCTGCAAACCCGCTGGCTGAGTGAACAGGCCGTGGTGGAAATCACCGACCTGCTACCCGTCGGCGACAGCGACGATGACCTGTCCATGCTAATCCGGCGCGTGCGGCTGGTCAGTGGCCACGCCACCTTCCATCTGCATTGCGCGGTGCGCCATGACTACGCCCGAGCACAAACCACGGCGCGGGCCGACGGCGCAGACATCTGCTTCGAAGCCGCTCACCAGCCAGGTTTACGCCTGCGCGCCAATCAGCCGATGCAGATTGCACAAGACGCCGCCGTCGCCACGTTCAGCCTCAAACAGGGACAGAGCGCCGAATTCCTCCTCGGCGCCCTCGACGACCCACGCTTCAAGGACGAAAACAGCGACCTGTGCCTGCAACGCACGCTGAAGTTCTGGCGCGACTGGATCGGGCAATCCAATTACCGCGGACGCTGGCGCGAAATGGTCAACCGCTCGGCACTGGCGCTGAAACTGCTGACCTCGCGCAAACACGGCGCGATCCTCGCCGCCGCGACTTTCGGCCTGCCGGAAATACCCGGCGGCGCGCGCAACTGGGACTATCGCTATACCTGGATCCGCGATGCCTCCTTCACCGTCTACGCCTTCATGCGCCTGGGCTTTGTCGATGAAGCCAACGCCTACATGCGCTGGTTGCACGGCCGGATGAGCGACTGCCAGGGCAATGCGATGAAGCTCAACGTCCTGTATGCCATCGATGGTCGTCAGGAGCTGCCGGAAATCGAACTCGCGCACTTGTCCGGTCACGGCAACGCCAAACCGGTACGTATTGGCAATCAGGCCTACGAGCAGGCTCAGCTGGATATTTTCGGCGAGTTGATGGACGCGGTGTACCTGGTCAACAAGTACGGTGAGGCTATTTCCCATGAGAGTTGGCAACATGCCATCAAGGTGGTCGATCAGGTGTGCGATAGCTGGCAGCAAGAGGATGTCGGCATCTGGGAAATGCGTGGCGAGCAGCATCACTTCCTGCATTCACGGCTGATGTGCTGGGTGGCGCTGGACCGGGCCATCCGTCTCGCTTCGAAACGCTCGCTGCCCGCCCCGTTCGCCCGCTGGGATCAAACCCGCCAAGCGATCTACGCCGACATCTGGAACAACTTCTGGAGCGACGAACACGGGCATTTCGTCCAGCACATCGGCGGCACCGCACTCGACGGATCGATGCTGCTGATGCCGCTGGTGCGCTTCGTCAGCGCCAAGGACCCGCGCTGGCTGTCGACCCTGCAAGCGATCCAGAAAACCCTGGTGCGCGACGGCATGGTGTACCGCTACCACAACGACAGCCAGATCGATGGCCTCGCCGGCATCGAGGGCGCTTTCGCCGCCTGCTCGTTCTGGTACGTCGAATGCCTGGCCCGCGCCGGTATGGTCGAAAAAGCCCATCTGGAGTTCGAACAACTGCTGCGCTACGCCAACCCGCTGGGACTCTACGCCGAAGAGTTCGACAGCCACGCCAGACACCTGGGCAACACGCCACAAGCACTGACCCATCTGGCACTGATCAGCGCAGCGAGTTTTCTCGAGCGGAAGTTGAGTGGGGAAAAGAGTTACTGGCAACCGTAAGGTGCTGGAGCGCTTGATACGGCTCACTGACAATGACTAACTTCGGCTCGAACCTCAAGCACTGCGCAAACAGTCTTTCCATGTTGCGATGTGCACTAAGCGCAAACACAACGAATATTTCAGGATTACACGCAACCACCTCTAACGCACTGTCCAACCTGGAATCGGCTGAGTCGATAATCAATAGACGCCGCATCATAAACTTTTCATCCCAGTCCCAGCCGACCAACTAAATCAACAGACTCCACCCTATAAGCGCCCTGATCAACATTGCGTTAATCAACCGACAGAGCGCCGCCAAACACTGGGGCTTGAGACTGGGACATGAGCAAAGCAATTCATCCCAATCCGTAATCGGCCCACAAAACAACAGACCTAAAGGCTCTTTTAAAAAAACCATAAAAAACAAATATAAAAATACAACCACCCACAACGCCAGCTAAAAACACCAAAATACTTGTACATACTAAAAAACAAACTAAATTCCTAATCAACACACAAACACGACCAACGCCTAAAAGTAGAAAAACCCACAACAACGCCCAGTAGCGAAGACAAAATGGAATTTTCCCATGGAAGAAATCTTGATACTTGTCGATCCAGATGATCGTGAAATCGGCTCTGCACCGAAGTTGCAGGTCCATCAACAGGGGCTTTTACACCGAGCCTTCTCGATCTTCATTTTCGATGGCAACGGCCGTGTGCTGTTGCAACAACGCGCCTTGGGCAAATATCACTCTCAAGGTCTTTGGACCAACGCCTGCTGCGGACATCCGCGCCAGGGTGAACGGACCCGCGCCGCAGCCAAACGCCGACTTCGCGAAGAAATGGGGCTCACCTGCAAACTGACGCCGGTCTCCACCCTGCTCTACCACGAACGTGTGTCGAACCAGCTCATCGAGCATGAATACGACCACGTGTTCGCCGGCATCTGCCGAACGGCACCGATTGCCAATCCCGAAGAAGCCCTCAGCTGGCAATGGCAGAAGCTCTCCGAGATTCCGGGACAGATCGCGGCAGCCCCTGAAACCTTCAGCGTCTGGTTTCGCCGGATCTTCGAGCAAGTCGGGACGGCCGGGGTACGCAGGTGGAAAGAACTCGCGCACAGCCACCGCTGAGCAGTGTCGCTCCGTCCATACCTTCACGAGAAAAGATCGCAGCCTGCGATCTTTTGGGGCGCACAACGCAACCCCCTCGCTACAGGCGGCCCGCTAAGCGTCCGAATCGTATGGATCGAAATTATCCAGCGCCCGGTTCACCAATAACTCGCCCAGCACCACCATCTGCTGAATCGCCAACGCCACATGACGCCGTGAACCTTCCAGTTCGAAGGCCAGATCGCTGGCCGAACGGAAATTGAGTGGGGAAAAGAGTTACTGGCAGCCGTAAGGTGCTGGTGAGAGATCTGACGCGGACTATCTGGCAGCAGACAGTCCCTTGTGGCGAGGGGGCTTGCCCCCGTTCGGCTGCGCAGCAGTCGCAGACCCGGTAAGCGCGGTGTGCCTGATACAACACGATTGCAGGTTTTTGGGCTACTTCGTAGCCCAACGGGGGCAAGCCCCCTCGCCACAGCTTGTGCTCTACGCGTCGGAGTCGTACGGATCGAAATTATCCAGTGCCCGGTTCACCAGCAACTCGCCCAGCACCACCATCTGCTGAATCGCCAACGCCACATGACGCCGCGAACCTTCCAGTTCGAAGGCCAGATCGCTGGCCAACACGTTCACCGATGCCAGGGTTTCGCTGGCGTGGGCCAGCAGGGTTTCGTTATCGACATCGGGAATGACCACAAACATTTTGCCCGGCCGGGTATCGAGTTTCGTTGGCTGGGTGAACGGCGGTAAGTGGTAATCCAGCGCACGCTCGGCGGCTTCATGCAGCTTGCTGGAATCGAGAGAATCGTAAGGGGAAACCCTGGGGTTTTCGGGGGGATTGGGGGTGATCTTGACCATGGGTAAAACTCCTGACGTTCATGAAGCTCACCAGCATCGTGACCAAACGATGGGTGGTGGGCGGTACGCAGGTTGGTCAACCGGGAAGTCAGGCACCCGGCGCACTCGAAAGTGCCCCGCGCACAGCCCACCGCGAAGCATAACGACAAGTGCAGAAAAAAGCGCCGACATGCTTACGTTGGCGCTCATGCGCCTGACATTGAACAGGTGACCAAACCCGGCCGCTGAATTGGCAGCGACCCGCAAACACTAGTCCCGCGCTCTTCCTAGCCGCAACCTTAAAACCCCGTCAGATATTTCCCCGGTCAACACCGCTTCTGTAGGAGCAAGGCTTGCCCGCGATGAACGAAGACACGGTCCACCTGACGAAACGCGTTTAATGATGATTAGCCCCGCCCCCTACAAACACTAAACAACTCACCTCGCCGCACTCTGAAATATGCGGTTGCAAGCCAGCCATCCGCCTCATAACATCGCCCCCTCAACGGGTACAGCGGAGCTGTTCAACAAAAACCCGCATTCAAGGAACCAGAATGAGCCATCGCATCCACTGCAGCATCAAAGCACCTCCCCGCTCGGGCCTGACCCGGGATCAACTGTGGGAAGCCGACGACAAAGGCCTGATCAAATGTTGGGAAGTCGGCCGCGAACGCGCCGCTAAATTCCCCGATCTCTCAAAACGCTGCCTGGCCGGCGAACTCCCGGTACTCGGCTGGAAAGGTGGCGTCAGCCGCAGCCTGAAGAAGCGCGATAAATTCGGCTCCCTCAAATACCTCGCCCAATGGCAAGGCCTGCGCGGTGAAGACCTGGACATCGACCTGACTCAGGAACGATCGATAACCTGCTCCCGCACCAAAATGCTCGTGACCTTCACCCCTGATCGCTCGAAATACTTTAACCAGCCGTCGGAAATCGAAACCCAGGAGCTGGGGGTCGGCTGACTCAACCCTCCTCAGCAACGCTCTCCCGCGAAAACCGCTCGCGGTACGCCTGCGGGGTCACGCCCATGGCCCGCAGGAAACTGCGGCGCAGGGTTTCTTCGCTGCCGAATCCGCATTGCACGGCGATTCGTTTGATCGGCACTCCGGTGTCACTCAGCAATCGTCGTGCGGTTTCGACACGGATCAGTTCGATGGCCCGCGCCGGGGTCTGGCCGGTGTCGGCGCGATAGTGTCGGATAAAACTGCGTTCGCTCATACCCGCTTGCAGCGCCAGCGCCGGGATGCCGAGGTCCAGGCTGAGGTTTTCGGCGATCCAGGCGTGCAACTCATCAAAGCGATTGCCGTGCTGTTGCAGGTCCAGGGTCACGCTGAACTGCGACTGGCCGCCCGGCCGTTTGAGAAACACCACCAGTTGCCGGGCGACTTCCAGAGCTATCCCGCGACCGAGATCTGCTTCCACCAGCGCCAACGCCAGGTCGATGCCGGCCGTAACCCCGGCCGAGGTCCAGACCGGGCCGTCGTTGATAAAGATCGGGTTGAGCTCGACCCGCAGTTGCGGGTGTTTTTGCGCCAGCTGATCGCAGCGGGACCAGTGGGTGACCACGCGACGACCGTCGAGCCAGCCGCTGGCGGCCAGTAAAAACGCCCCAGTACACACCGACGCCACACGCCGGGAAACCGCAGCCTGTTGACGCACCCAGTCCACCATCACAGCGTCTTCGGCCGCAGCGTAAACCCCCCAGCCGCCCGCAATGATCAGCGTATCGGAAGGTTCGCTCGGCAACGGTTCGGCCAGCAGCGCCAAGCCGGCCGAGGACATCACCGCCCCGCCACCATCGGCAATAACCATCGGCGCATAGGGTGGCGGTAATCCTCGCTGCGCGGCACTGTCATTGGCCGAGGCAAACACCTGCAATGGCCCGGTGACGTCGAGCAATTGCACATTGGCGAAGGCCAGCACATGAACGGTTTTCGGTGAGTTCGGCATGATTGGCTTAATTCGAGGGTTTATTGGCGTATACGCCAAATCCTACGAGCCTACAGTCAAACCGTCCACCCAATAAGGGTGTGAACACGCAGACCAAGGAGATAGCGTCATGACGTTGCAGATCGGTTTTCTGTTGTTCCCACAGGTGCAGCAACTTGACCTGACCGGACCTTACGATGTGCTGGCCTCGTTGCCGGACGTGAAGGTGCATTTGATCTGGAAGGACCTGGTCCCCGTGGCGGCAAGCACCGGTCTGGTTCTAAAGCCGACCATCACCTTCGATGACTGCCCCGACCTGGATGTGATTTGCATCCCCGGAGGCAGCGGCGTCGGGCCGTTGATGGAAGATCCACAGACCCTGGCGTTTATTCGCAAACACGCCGCCCAGGCACGCTACGTGACCTCGGTGTGCACCGGCGCATTGGTGCTCGGTGCGGCGGGATTGCTCAAGGGAAAACGGGCGACGACCCACTGGGCCTATCATGAATTGCTGAGCCTATTGGGCGCCATCCCGGTTCGGGATCGGGTGGTACGCGACGGCAATCTGCTGACCGGTGGGGGGATCACGGCGGGGATCGATTTTGCCCTGACCCTGGCCGCTGAGTTGTATGACAAAGACACTGCGCAATTGGTGCAGTTGCAACTCGAATACGCGCCCGCACCGCCCTTCAACTCGGGCAGCCCCGATACCGCGCCGCGTGAGGTTCTGGAAGAAGCCAATCGCCGCTCCGCGCCATCGCTGAAGCTTCGTACCGAGATAACCCAGCGTGCGGCAGCGCGTCTGGATCGGGTTTGTATTACGGCCTGAATTGAAGGAAGAGGTGAACCGACGTCGCTTATCTGGCCAGCCAACCAGACGTCGGTCACCTCTTCTTGCCACTTAGGCCATGGCGGCGCTTTCACACGCCTGGCGGATGTAATCGATGCTCAGCTGAACGCTTTGCAACCCATCGGCCTGGTCATCCGGGATCGTGATATCAAACTCGGCTTCAAGCGCCAGTACCAGTTCGACCCTCGCCAGCGAGTCTGCTTCCAGGTCTTCGCCAAAAGTGCTCGTGTTCTGAACGCGCGCTTCGTCAACGCCCAATTCCCTGGCCACTACTTTTTTTACCCGTTGTTCGATCGTATCCATATCCATTCCCTGGTGTGTTGCATCAATTGATCCGTAGGTTTCGTTTACATCACTGTCAGGTGCATGAAACCACCTGAGAACCGCCCGCTTTCCGGGACGAAGCACAGAATTTTCTGACCTTTGCTCAGGCGCCCGGACTCGATCAGCTCATGGATCATGATGTAGATCGAGGCTGCCCCGGTGTTGCCTCGCTCTGCCAGATTGGTGAACCAACGCTCCTGAGGAATCGCCAGCTCGTTGTCTTCCAGGCATTGCGCTATTGGTTTACGGAAGTATTCCGAAGACATGTGCGGCAAGAACCAGTCAATGGCCTCCGGGGAGAGGTTGCGCTTGGCCATGACTTGGCGCAGCGGCTTGCCAAGGGTGTAATTCACCACGTTTTCATTCAACAGGCGCACGTCCTGCTTGATCGCGAACGTCGAGCGCTCGCCCCATTGCGCCGGGCTCAGCTGTTTCCAGCCTGTCAGCTCATCACCGTCGGTCTTTTCCGCACCGGCGTACATGCAGGTCGGGAGCTGATCGGCGTAGGAGAAGATGTCGACCCAGTCGATTCGCAGCGACGTGCCGCTGGCCCGTGGTTTGTTTTCGATGAGGAATGCACCGGCACCGTCTGACAGCATCCAGCGCAGGAAGTCTTTCTCGAACGCGATCTCTGGCCGAGCCGCCAACTGGGCGACCAACGCTTCATTTTCACTGTCGAAATTGCGCGCATGCAATACCGGTGAAAGAACCTCGGAAGCGGTTGCAACCGCATTCTGAGTGGAGCCCGAGAGTACCGACAGGTACGCGTATTTCAAGGCAGTCAGACCTGCCAGGCAGATACCCGCTGTGGACACCACTTCACAAGGTTTATTACCCAATACGCCGTGCACCATGACGCCATGGTTGGGCATGAGTTGGTCGGGTAAAGTGGTGCCGGTAGACAAGCATTCGATGTTATCCAGCGCAAAGTCATCACCCACCAAGCCTTTGACCGCCAAGGCGGTGATGTCGGCATTGGTGAACTTTGCAATACCGGTTTCCCGGTCAAGTACATAGTAACGCTGTTTAATACCGTTATTGCGCAGTACCACTTGCCGCGACCGGGAAGGACGCCCACCCACATAACCGAGAATGCTTTCCATAGTATCGTTATCCACCGCCTCACCCGGCATGAACGTGGATGTCTTAGTGATATAGGCAAACGAATCATTCATAGTGCTTTACTCTTTCAGTTTCAAGGTTTAGTTGCGAGCCGGACGGCTGTTCATAATAGTGCTTCAATTGATCCAGACGCGCCCGGATAAAGGGACTCAGCAAACGACGTAACACCAGTGATATCGGTAAAACAGTCATGATGACGAGCATCAAGTAGACAATGAACACCCCCAACAACAACGTTCTTAGCCAACGCCCGTATTGACCGTACCGGCAGATAAGTCCAGACCAGAACCTGAACCCCCGATGAGCCGCGCGCTCGCTGAGAATCAGTCCAGGATTGACAACAGCAGCCCCCAAGCCTTTGAGCATGGGCGCATCCTGTATTTCCTGATCGTTATAAAGTGCATTGCGTAGTGCCACGCCAAAGCGCGAAGCCCCTTGAATATCGGCATCACTGACCCCGGCCCTGGGCAACCCGAAAAAGGACTCGCGCCGCCCGGTAAACATCCAGCGCGGGGTGGTGATCAGCGTGGCGAACGTATTGGCGCGGTCCGTAAACACCACGTTGTCGCGCAGGTGTGCACCCGCTTCCTGCAGCAGGCCCTTGACCGCTTCCTGGGCCATCAACCACATGTTCCGGCAGGCAATGACCGTGACCACCGGGCGACCCGCCAGCACTCGCTTGCCCTCGGCACTTTTCAAAAACGCCGTTATCAGTGGCGACGGCGACAGATACCACACCTGGTAAGCCAGAATGACCAGGTCGAAAGGCTGTTCATAATCAAGACCCAAGGGGTCTATAACAGGGGGTTCAAGTTGAACGGTTTCGGGAAATACATCGAAGAAGCGAGTGACCGGCCAGGGAAAAGGATAAGCCGTGGCCGGTTTTAATATAACTTCCCGAAGACTGACTTCATGATCATCACGCAGCGGCGCAATAAGACTTTCAATCACTGAAGTCAACTGCCCGCTTTGCGAATAACGCACTACCAACACTCTTTTCATAAGTCCACTGACCTTCCTGATCCAAACCCTGAGCGCATCGAAAGTACCGCCACCTTTTTTCAAGTAATGTGACAGTTATGTTTTTTTATAAACAGCCAACTAAAAACCTGAAGACAGGCACACCGCATTCCATTACTGCCAGATCGAGCCTGTCATGAACGTAAAACTGAAATACCCACACGAGAAATAACGCACTGGCCGTGCACTTTATTAGTTGACTTTAATAACCCGGTACACGCCCACTCGAAATCGCGAATTCTTCCGGCCCTTTGCGGGCACGGAATAAATAAGGAGTGGTGTTAGAGTCGGAGTTGTCCCCGTCTTGTGATGACAGACTCTACCCGGATCAGAAGCGATGTAAACCTACCAGATTTGGTAGGTTCACACCTGTATTCGCGGCTGGCGATTCATGTTTTCATTGCCGGTTTTTTCGGGATTTACGCGTCCAGATCAATGATCTCGGACCGCGCGCGACATCCTCGCCTGCGCTCATCAACTGGATTTGAATCGCTGCCGCAAAGCGCCGGGTATGGTGCTCCGGGACGGACGTTTACAACGCCCATAAAAAAACCCGCCGAAGCGGGTTTTCCAAGACCATGACGACATCCTGTCGCTGCATTCCTTGCAAATGGTCGATCATCCATGACCCTGAGCGCGTCCTGCGCTGCAGTTGATGGAGTCAGATTAGGCCTGAAACCAAAAGCGCAAAAGACGACATACCATCGACCGTGCGTAAGCCATTGGCTATGCGTCAGGTCAAGCCCCCAAACGGCCATTTCCTGCAGGCAAAAAAAAACCCGCCGAAGCGGGTTTCCAAGACCATGACGACATCCTGTCGCTGCGATCCTTGCAAATGGTCGATCATCCATGATCCTGAGCGCGTCCTGCGCTTCAGTTGATGGGTGTAGATTACGCTTCGGATCCAATCTGAAACAGGAGACATAGCTACTACTTCGTGTAAGACATTCGCCATTGCAGCACTTCCGAAAACCCTTAGACACCTCAGGTCTCAAGTACCTGAGTTGCGCGTTTCGCGTCAGATACGGCTCGCAATTCATTGTTCGACAAAGGCTTTCAGATTCACCAACGCGTGGTCCCACTGCCGGCTGATCACTTCCAGCGAGCGGCGGGCCTCGTCCAGTTGCGTCGGCTCGAATACCCATCGGCGTTCACGCCCCCGTTTGGTGTCACGCACCAGGCCGGCGTCAGCCAGCACCTGCAAGTGTTTGGTCACGGCCTGGCGGCTGATGTCGGTGCCAGCGGTCAGTTGCGCGATCGACATCGCCCCGCCGCCGCACAACACATCAATCAACCGCAGCCGGGTTTCATCGCCGAGTGCGGCGAAGGTCAGCGCCGAGCGGCCCAGCGCAGTGGCGGTCGACGGCGTATCCAGCGTTGAAGCGTCAGGGGGTGGCAAGGTACGTCTCGATGTTGGTCATTTGATCATCCCAACCGCGACTGTTCATGCGGAAAGCTTTCAGACGGCGTTCTGCCGGAATGTTATCGAAACCGGACTCGACAACCTTCAGCAAAGTACCGCCCTCCATGTCCTCGAGCTCGAACAGCACCAGAGTGGTGGGCTCCGACGAATAGTCCACGGCCGGGTCCACCGGATACGGATGCCAGCGAAACGCAAACACCCGCTCGGGCTCGACCCGCGCCACCTGCACGTCCCAGACCAGATGTTCATAGCCCGGATAAGTGATTTGTCCCCGGGTTCGCTCACCGGCAACAAAGCGTTTGCCCTCGAGCGCGACACCAAACCACTTGCCGAAGGATTCGGCATTGGCCAGGGCGCGCCAGACGGTGGAGCGTGGAGCCTTGAGCAGGATCTTTCTTTCGATGCGATCTGATGAGTGCATAGGTCACCTCCTTTGATGAACACTAGGCCCGGATGGTTGAATGTGCAACTTTCTGGTTGCATAAAACATGATGACAGGCTTTACCTTCCTGCCATGACGCCCGGAAATGCTAACGTCGGCAGAGAATTGGCTTAAAACAAGGATGCTTCATGTTCCCTACCCTCTCGGAGCGTTATCGCGGCACCCTGCTGGGGCTGGCTTGCGGCGACGCTGTCGGTACAAGCGTAGAGTTCAAACCACGCGGGTCGTTCCCGGTGCTCACCGATATGGTGGGTGGCGGCCCCTTCAATCTGAAACCGGGCCAGTGGACCGATGACACATCGATGGCTCTGTGCCTGGCCGAAAGCCTGCTCACAAAAAACGGTTTTGATGCCACCGACCAGATGGGGCGTTATCTCAATTGGTGGCAATGGGGTTACCTGAGTTCGACTGGAGACTGCTTTGATATCGGCATGACCGTACGCGAAGCCCTGACTCATTATCAGGAAACCGGTAATCCATTTGCCGGATCGACTGATCCGTTCACCGCAGGTAACGGTTCGCTGATGCGATTGGCGCCAGTGGTGCTTTTCTATTTCCCTGACATCAATCAGATCAACGTGTTTTCCAGCAGTAGCTCCAGAACCACTCACGCGGCCCCAGAAGCCATCGAATGCTGTCAGTTGTTCGCCGAATTGATTTGCAGAGCATTGCAGGGCGCGTCGAAATCGGACTTGCGGCACCTGGGCCACGCACACTTTTCAGAACCAAAAGTCGCCGCGATTGCCGGTGGCAACTATCTCGCCAAACCAAAATCAGAGATCGTTGGTACAGGTTACTGCGTTGCCTCGCTAGAGGCGGCGCTGTGGTGTTTTCATCACACCGACAGCTTCGAAGACGCCATTCTGCAAGCCGCCAACCTGGGTGAAGATGCTGACACTACCGCCGCTATTGTCGGGCAGTTGGCCGGAGCATTTTATGGTGTTCAAGGAATCCCCAGGAACTGGCTTGCGAAGCTGCATATGTGCGATGAAATCAGGGGGATAGCTGACGCATTGCTGCAGGCATCACTCACCCGACTTAATGACTGAACAGACGGACACAAGGAGTATCCCATGCCAACTCTCCACGGCAGTTGCCTGTGCAAGGCCATCGCCTATGAACTCGACAGCCTCGACATGCCGATCAGCCACTGCCATTGCCACACCTGTCGCAAGGCGCATGCGGCAGCGTTCGCATCAACGGCCGGGGTCATGCGGGAGCATTTCCGTTGGGTCAAAGGTTTGGATAAGTTGTCATCCTTCGAGTCCTCGCCCGGCAAGCTGCGGCACTTCTGCTCGCAGTGCGGCTCGCACCTGGTGGCCGAGCGCTTGGCTCAGCCGCATGTGATTGTGCGGGTGGGGACGCTCGATGATGATCCGGGAATGACGCCACAGGCGCACATTTGGACATCTCACGATGTGCCATGGCTGGGTTATGAAGGGCTTGCCGAGTGTGACGAGTGGCAACCGCCGTCAGACCTGAACGACTGATGTCGATGGCTGCGGCCACCAGCCAAGGTTGCACAAGCGTGGCGACTGCACTTCAATCAGCCTATTCAACTCCTCGAAGACCCACGCGAGCTTTCCATGCCTCCACGCTTTTTACTGGCACTTGTACCGCTGCTGATGGCGCCCTTCGCCCACGCCCACGCCGACGACTGCGCCAACGCCGCCGACCAACGCACGATGAACGAGTGTGCCGCCAAGGAATACAAGAAAGCCGATACCCAGCTCAACGCCCTCTACAAGCAGATCAATGACCGCTTGAAGGACAACGTCGAGAGCAAAAAACGGCTGGTCGGTGCACAGCGCGCCTGGGTAGCGTTCCGCGATGCCGAGTGCGAGTTCTCGGCGTCCGGGGTGGCGGGCGGTAGTGCCTACTCGATGATCTACAGCAGCTGCATGGCCGGGTTGACGCTAAAACGTGTCGAGGCGTTCAAGACTTACCTCGAGTGCCAGGAAGGTGACCTGAGTTGCCCGGTTCCCGGGGCTTGATACTCGATAGTCTGTAAGGGCCTCTTCGCGAGCAAGCCCGCTCCCACATGGGATTTCGGTCGTACACACACTTTGTGTGCATCCGTTCCAGTGTGGGAGCGAGCCTGCTCGCGATGGCGTCCGCGCGGGCACCGCGATTACCGGACAAACACCTGCGCCGTGGTGATCGCCATGTCGCCGCCCGGCATTTTGATGCTGCCGATCTGTTTCAGGCTGTCGGCATCAAAGATCGCCACGTCATTGAAGGTCCCGGCCAGGTAGATCTTGCTGCCGTCCTTGTTGAAGGAAATGCAGTAGTAGGAGTGATCCAGGTTTGTCGCCTGAAGCAGCTTCTTCTGTTTGATGTCGTACTTGGCCAGACGATTGAGCACGCCGAACATCAGGTTCGGGTCTTTCGGCGAGCGCATGCCACTGAAGTAGATCTCGGTCAGCGGGCCGAAATCGGTGGTTTCGGTCTTGCCGGTTTTCAGGTCGATACTGAACAGGCCATAGAGGTTTTCGGCAGTGGCCGGGTCCTGTTTTTCGTCCTTGAATTTAGCGGTGGTGTAAAGCAGCGAGAAGTCATGCCGATACGTCTGCTGGTTCCACACGTAGAGCACGTCCGGCGCGCTGTAGTTCGGACGTTTCCAGTGGCGGCTGGGGATCAGCACATCGAACTTGCCGGTTTTCACGTTGACCTTGTAGATGTCCGCCCCCGCCACATACAGCGTGCCGTCATCACCGCTTTGCATGATGGTCAGCTGGCGCGGTGCCGGGAAGCTGCGAACCGGTTTGGCGCTCATGCCGGCATCGGTGGCGTAGACATCCAGCCGTGGCGGCTGCACTTCATAGTGGTCATTGAGCATCAAGGTCGGGTTAGCGACGGCGTACAGTTCCTTGCCGTCGTGACTGAGGGTGAACGCGAACATCGAACGCGCTTTCTCCCCCGGTTGCTGGGTGATACTGGCGTGGAACACCTGTTTGCAGCTGTCGAGTTCGACACCGTAGATATCCGCGTAGTGGTTGTTCAGCACGTAGGCGGTCTTGCGGTCCGGCGATAACTGAATGGTGCCGGGGCCAAAGGCGCCCGGCAGTTTGCAGGTCTTGTACAGGCTGTCGGTTTTAAGGTCGATGACGTTCAGGTTGTTCGGGTAATTGGTGGTCAACATGTACTCGTGACCACTTTGAAGCACAGTGTTTTCATCGGCCAGAACACTGAGTGAACAAACACTCAGGAGGGCGGAAGCGGCCAGGCCGCAGGCATTGATGTGTCGCATGCTGGAATCCTTCTTCTGTTCCGCTATTTTTTTCGGGCTACTTGTCTTTTGGGAACACGGTACCGAGGTTGCGCCAGCTCTCGTTGGACGCTTGGGCGTCCTTGTTCCAGTCCGGGTAGGTGCTCATCATGTCCGGCACCTGGGCCGGCCACCAGCAAGGGTCGGAACAGCCATAAAGGTCAGCTTCCATCGGCTGGCACAGCGACGACACACCGCCAAAGGCGTCGATTTCCCAACCCGGATCGGTGGTCGAGGCGCAGCCGGCGACGGAACTCATGGCCACGACTTCTTCGATACGGTTTTCGGCCGCGGCCTGATCGAGCTTCTGCGCTTTGTTATTGATTGCCTTGAGATGTTTCATATCAGTGAGCCTTGCGCGGAGTGATGTAACTGCTGATAAACGCAGGGTTGTGAGCCATGATCCGGGTGTAGACCTCGATACCGAAGTCGACCCAGTCACGCATCAGTTCGCAGTAGTGATAGGTCGGATGAGTCGGGTCGCCATAACGGGCGTAGCTTTCGTGGTAGCAACCGCCGGAGCACAGGTTGCGGATCTGGCAGTCTTCGCAGCCGGTGTTGGTCCGGTCCAGGCGCTGGGACAGGAAGTCGTTCAACTCGACCTGTTTCACGCCGCTGTGAACATTGCCGAAGGTCGGCAATGACGAGCCGGTAAAACGGTGGCAGAGGTTGAGTTCCCCCTTGTGATCCACCGCCAGCATCTTCAGCCCGGCGCCACACGGCAGGGCTTTTTTGTGGCCCTCGTGGATATCGGTGATCAGCTGGTGCAGGTTGGAGAAACCGATGTTGCGGTGCTCCAGCGCTGCTTCCAGATAACGCCGACCGAGTTTCTTCATGTTGGCGAAGACTTCGATCAGTTCGTCACTGGACAGGTTGAAGCTGCTGATGTCACCCGAGGTCACCGGGGCAAAACCGACTTCGGCAAACCCCAGTTCGTTGAACAGGTGATCCCAGATGGTTTCGACGTCGGTGACGCCTGTGGTCAGGGTCACACGTGCGCCAACCGGGCGGCTGTTATAGCGCGACAGCAGCATCTCGGCCTTACGCCGAACCACGTCATAGGTGCCCTGCCCGCCCACGGTGATGCGGTTGCGGTCGTGCACGGTTTTCGGTCCGTCGATGCTCACTGACAAACCAAAGCGATGGGCATTCAGGTAGTCGACCGTTTCCTCGGTGAGCAGTGTGGCGTTGGTGGTCATGACGAATTCGACGAACTTGCCGGCCTCGCGAAAACGCTTCTCGCAATAATCGACCATGTACTCGATCAGCTTGCGGTTGCTCAACGGCTCGCCACCAAAGAACACCACGGTGAAACGCTCTTCGTCAGGGGATTCGCGCAGCAGCATTTCCACTGACGCGACAGCGGTGTCGACGTCCATCTTTTTACCGGCGGACGGCTTGTCGAGGTCTTCCTTGTAGCAATAGGTGCAGCTCAGGTTGCAGCCGGTATTGACGTTGAGCACCACGGTGTTGATCGCCGTGCGTTCGACCCGTTTGGTGCCGATGTCCGGAGTCAGCGGCGAGCCGTCGCTGACCAGTTCCAGGGAGATCAACTCGCGCAGGGTTTCGGTGATTTCTTCACCGTTGAAACGTGCCGCCAAGCGCTCGATCAAGTCCTCCGACGAACAGCCGGGACCACGCAAGGTATCGATGATGGTGCCGGTCAGCTCATCACTGGCGAACAGCGAACTGCTGGGGATATGGAACAGCATGCGGTCGGCATCAACGTGCACTTCGTGCAGATTGCGCTCGACCAGATTCAAAATGGCGCCCATTACAACCTCCTGTGCAAACCCCGCTTGGCGGGGCCTGCGGTCATTCCTGCAAAGTGTCTGAAACCGTTACGTCAGCCAGCTCACGTTTTCAAATCAGGGAATGGGTGGATTGTTCCAGCGTTGCACGGTGACGATCATGTGGCCCTCGCCGGTCAGGGATTTCCCTGCGTCGTCGATGGCGGCGATCACCTTGAGGTTGCCAGCATTGTTCGTGGACATTTTGCGCGCGGGGTTCGGCCCGGCGTCGCCCGGGGTGAACACGCCGCTGTCGGCCTGCATGGTGCCGGCAAACTTGACGTCCTGGTCTTCCTTGGCGCGGTCGTCGAAGGCTTCGACCTTCCACTGCGCCGGGACCACACCAATCCGATACGGCTTGCCATCGGCGCCTTTACCCCAGGCTTCGGCGTCAAAACGACCCTGGACTTTCGGCGTCGAGCCGCCGCCCTCGCCGATCCGCGCTACCGAAAACTCCGGCACCACCTTGACCTCGTCGATCTGGCTGTAGACCGCCAGCGTCGCGCCTTTCAAGTTGCCAATCGTGACCTCGCGCGCGCCCGGTTTGGCATCGGCGGTGGCTTTGAGCCTGACCTTGATGCGTTCTGGACTTTGTTCCAGCACTTGCGCCACTTCGACACCGCTGCCGAAGTTTGGCATGCCTTGCAGGCCGCTACCGATCAGGATCACCTCGGTTTCGCTGCCGGCCTTGAGGTAACCCGGCTGCACCGCCAGCAAACGGCTGGAGCCTTGTTTGGCGGCGATAAAGTCGAGACCGCGTTCATCGTGCTCGGCTTCGAACATCCGGCCCTGCAGCTCAGTGCCTTTGGCCGCAAACACCTGACGCATGACCACGCCGTCGATGGTCACGTTGCCGCGCCATTCATACCCACTGTAGAGGATCGCGCTACCGTCACCATTGAACGGGCTGCCATCGGCGTATTGACCTTTGACCGCGACCTTGAACTGGTCGGCGCCCGAGGCGTTGACGTTCATCACACCGGACAATTCACCCTTGCCTGGCAAACGGCCGCTGAAGCTCCAGTTCCCCACCAGCGCGTCGGCTTTCGGAGCGGTTTTCTGCCAGCTTTTCCAGGCCGGGTTGTCCAGCGGATAACGCTTGGCCAACAGCGGCACCATGTCTTTGCGGGCAATGTCGAACCAGTCACGGTCGCGAGCCAGCGCCTGGTATTCCAGGGACGGCCATTGGCCGAGGTGGAAGTTCACCAGACGTTCCCACTCCTGGGCCGGTCGCCGTTGCAGGGCGATCCGCGCGCCGGAGTGGCAGCGGCCACACATCTGGCTGGTCTGATCATCGAAATGCTCGACGGTGTTGAGCCGGCGCTCCAGCGCATAGCGCACGCCATCGGTTTCGCTCGGTGCCAGGCCCTGGGTATCGGCGAGGTATTTGACCAGGGTGCGACGGTCCTCATCACTGATCTGCAAACCGTGCATGGTCTGCATCCGGGCAATGCTCATCAGCCAGCCTTCGGGCGTTTTGCGCTGGTGGCTGATACGGCTCAAGGCATTGCCGGCTTCAGGGGTGTGACAGCCCTGACAGGTTTCCTTGAGAATGCTTTGGGCGTCACGCGCCGCCATGCTTTGTGGAGCATGCAGGGCGGCACACGCAGCGAGCGCCAGCAGACTGGCGCTCATGCCTGATCGGAGTTTTCTCTTCATCAACGTCGAACCTCGCACGGTGCTTTCTTATTTTTTGAATGATCGTTTTCAGGGTCTCTGCCGTCGGCGAACCGGTCGCTGACGGAGGCAGGAGAAACGTCTGCGAAGGAGCAATACACGGAGCGTGCCAGCTTATTAATAGTCTTTAAAATCAAGTAGTTGTCGATAAATAACGGATTTTTATCAGCGTCGAAAAAGATCAACGGCGTCTAAATTCGCGACAACTGTTGCACTCTGAGACGAGCATAGATGACGCCCTGCGTATACGATGACCCGCTATCCGCTTAACCGCTTCAGCTACGGGAACTGCGCCATGCTCAATGCTTTGCTCTTCGACCTAGACGGCACCCTGACCGATACCGATGCGCTCCATCTGCTGGCGCTGCAACAACTGTTGCTGGAGGAGGATGGTCGGTTCTTCAGCAAAGCCGAGTTCGAAACCCACGTCAGTGGTCAGGCCAACGCCAACATGTGCCGTTACCTGTTCCCGGACCGCTCGGTGGCCGAGCGCGAAGCATTCGCTGAACGCAAGGAAGTGCGTTTCCGTGAACTGTCGCCACAACTGACACCGATTGCCGGGTTGGTGCGGTTACTGGATTTCGCCAAGGCTCAAGACATTGGTATCGCCGTGGTGACCAACGCGCCACGGGCCAATGCCGATCACATGCTCGAAGCACTGGGCCTGCGTGAGCGTTTCGAACATATCGTGGTCGCCGAGGAACTGCCCCGCGCCAAACCCGATCCCCTGCCCTACCTCACCGGCCTCGAACGTTTGCAAGCCAGCGCCGAGGTGACCCTGGCATTCGAAGACTCGATCCCCGGCCTGACAGCGGCAGTGAACGCCGGGATTTTCACCGTGGGCCTGGTAACCAGCCAACGCCGCGAGACGCTGTTGGCGGCGGGCGCGCATCTGGTGATCGAGGACTTTGATGATCCGCAGCTGTGGGCGGTGATTGATCGTATGTTGAGCCGTCAAGGGTTATAGCTGTCTCATCCGTGTCTCAGTTTGCAACAGCTCGGTGTGCTCTTCTCTGCTGCTTCTGCCACTGAACCCCGCTAAACACAGCCCTTCGACAAACTGGCACAACCGTTGCGAAAGACCTCGTCACACGAACAAGACGAGGTCTTACCATGCCACTCCCTTACCTGCTTCCTGCCGTTTCGGCGTTCATCCAACGTGCGCCGCGCATGCTGATCGGCGCCGAGTGGGTCGAGGCCGCCGACGGCCAGACCATGCCCTTGCACAACCCGGCAACCGGCGAAGTGCTGTGCGTTGTCCCGAAGGCTACGCCGGACGATGTTGATCGCGCCGTGCTCGCCGCACGTCATGCGTTCGATGATTCGGCCTGGACCCGAACCCGACCTCGGGAGCGGCAAAACCTGTTGTGGAAACTCGCTGACCTGATGGAACGCGACGCTGAACTGCTCGCGCAGCTGGAATGCCTGAACAACGGTAAAAGCGCGGCGGTGGCGCAAGTCATGGACGTGCAGTTGTCGATCGACTTCCTGCGCTACATGGCCGGATGGGCGACCAAGATCGAAGGCTCCAGCGTCGAAGTCTCGCTGCCATTGATGCCCGATGATCAGTTCCACAGCTTTATCCGCCGTGAAGCGGTGGGTGTGGTCGGCGCTATCGTTGCCTGGAACTTCCCGCTGCTGCTGGCCTGCTGGAAACTCGGCCCGGCCTTGGCGACCGGTTGCACCGTGGTACTGAAACCGGCGGATGAAACGCCGCTGACCGCATTGAAACTCGCCGAGCTGGTGCTGGAAGCCGGCTACCCGAGCGGGGTGTTCAACGTGGTCACCGGCACCGGCATCACCGCAGGTTCGGCGCTGACCCACAACCCGCTGGTGGACAAACTGACCTTCACCGGCTCCACCGCCGTCGGCAAGCAGATCGGCAAGATCGCCATGGACTCCATGACCCGGGTCACCCTGGAACTGGGCGGTAAATCGCCGACCATCGTCATGGCCGACGCCAACCTCGGCAGTGCCGCCGCCGGGGCGGCCAGTGCGATCTTCTTCAACCAGGGCCAGGTCTGCTGCGCAGGCTCGCGGCTCTATGTGCAGCGCAAACACTTCGACAACGTGGTGGCCGACATTGCCGGCATCGCCAATGCCATGAAGCTCGGCAATGGCCTGGACCCGAGCATTGACATGGGCCCGCTGATCTCGGCGCGCCAGCAGGAGCGGGTGTACAACTACATTGAAATGGGCCGTGAAAGCGGCGCGACCATTGCCTGTGGCGGTGAGCAATTCGGCCCCGGGTTCTTCGTCAAACCGACGGTGATAGTCGACGTCGATCAAAAGCACTCGCTGGTTCAGGAAGAGATTTTCGGCCCGGTGCTGGTAGCGATTCCGTTCGATGACGAAGCCGATGCATTGCGCATGGCCAATGACAGCCCGTATGGCTTGGGCGCGAGTATCTGGTCCAACGACCTGGCGGCCGTGCACCGGATGATTCCACGGATCAAATCCGGTTCGGTCTGGGTCAACTGTCACAGCGCCCTCGACCCGGCGTTGCCGTTTGGCGGCTACAAGATGTCCGGCGTGGGCCGGGAGATGGGGTATGCGGCGATCGAACATTACACCGAGTTGAAGTCGGTGTTGATCAAACTCTAAAACAACCCTTATCGATCGTTCCCACGCTCTGCGTGGGAATGCCGCCATGGACGCTCTGCGTCCGCTCCAAGAAGTGACGCGGAGCGTCACGGGATGCATTCCCACGCGGGAGCGTGGGAACGATCAATTCGGTTTGGGTCTGTAGCCTTGGGACAATAGCCACCCGCGCACCATCCGCCCCTGCTCCACCGTCAAACCTTCCAGCGCTTGGTCAGCCGGCTCGGTTTGCAATCGCCGCAGCAAGGGTGCCAACTCAACCCCCTGCACATGCCAGATCCCCAATGGCTGATCCGCCGTGATCACCACCTCGGCCTCATCGACAAATCCATCCTTGAGTACCGGCGCCCGCTCAATTCTCAGAGACGAAAAATCTGCAGGTGCATGAGCCAGCTCCGCATCCGGCCACTGTCGACGCGCACACCAAAACGGTTGGTCCGACCAGCGCAGTTCATCGGCATAAAAGTCCCGACCAATGCGCGCAAAGCGCAAGAACAGTTGCTCGACCCGTTGTTGATGGAAGCGCTGGGCCAATGCCGCCCGCTCAGGTTTATCCAGCAAGGTATTGATCACCACCGGCGCCTGCAAGGCTGAGGACAGGGATTGAAAGATGCCGTTGCCTGACAGCGGATCGACCGCCATGGCCGCATCGCCAACCCGAATCCAGTTATCGCCGCACACCTGCGGATTGAGAATCGCCGTGCTGCTGCGGGCGTGCAGTTGCAAGTCAGTTTCAGGCTGCGAGCCGAAAAAATCGATGGCCAACGGCGAATCCTGGCGGCGCTGGCGACAGTAGTCGAGCAACTTCGCTTTGCCCGGCAACCCGGCGCTGGCCACGTCCACGGTCAACTGCCAATAACATTGACCGTCGGCCCGCCGCGCCATCCAGGCCCAACCGTCCGGCAGACTTTCCACCGCGCTGGCGGTGCTGCCTGACGCGCCCTGCCAACGGTTGAGCAGGCTGACCGTCTCCGGTCCGCGCAGGCCTTTGCCAAGCGCCGGTGCCTGACGACCACGGGCTTCCACCAGAAACTCGCTGTTCAGCTCGGCATGACCTTCGATCTCAACCCGATGACCCGACGTCTGGGAGTGAACCGCCAACACCCGGCCTTCGATCATCTCGACACCGGCCAGGCGCAAATCCTCACGCAGACCGCGATCAAAGCTCGGCCGATCCAGCAGAAACTCGATGTTTTGCGCATGCTGCTGGCCGTTCCACGATACCTGTCGCTGCGACGGCAACGCAGCCTCCGCCAGTGCCTGATTCAAACCAGCACCGCGCAGAGCTTCGAGCACCCGTTGCGAAACGCCTTCAAGCGCCGAAAATCGTCGCCAGTCGCTGACCAGCGTCACCGCATAACCCAGCCGGCGCAGACCCAACGCCACTGCCGCACCGGCAGGTCCGGCGCCGAGAATCAGGATGGCGCTCATTGCCAGACTCGCCGCTCGGGGCCGCGATAACGGGCGTTGTCTTGTAGCCACTCAAGGACCTGCGCATTGCTCGCGTCGAGGTGCCCGGCAAGGAAATTGGCGATATGCCCGGTCAGCGCCGCGCAACCGAGACTGGCACCGGATTGCCCTGGGTAAATGCCCTGAACACAGGCGGCAAAGTCGGCCTGCTGGCTGTTGAGCCACGACCACTCGTGTTCGCCACAACGGGCATCGCCAGTCACCCGCAACACCTGCGGGTAACTCGCCGGGTACACGCCTTCGCCTTGCGCCGGGCTCGCGGCGCACAGCAAAACACCACGGGCCAATGCTGCCGAACAGGCCTCACGCAGCAAGCTGCGGTCCTGACGCAAGCCCAGGCTGAGGTTGATGACTCGCACATCCTGCGCCACCAGCCAATCGATCGCCGTGGCAATCTGCAAGGCGCTGGTGACCCCGCGCTGGTCGAACACTTGCGCTACGCAAAACCGTGCAGAGGCTACACGCCGGCTGATTGCCTCGACGACCGCGCTGCCATGGCCGAGCGGATCGTCACGCAGCTCGTCTTCGGCGAGTCCGTCCTCCACCAGGTAAAACCGTCGTCCGGCGCTCACCTGCCCGCGTTGTGCCACGGAGTGTCCGCTGTCGACCACGCCAATCCTTAGCTCAAGCTTCATGCAGCACCTTAACTTGCGTCAGCACGCCGTCGAACAACTCAAAGCGCAGATCAGCATCGGCCAGGGTCGAGGGGCGATGGCTGATCAGGATTCGTGTGCGTCCGGCAAACAGTCGATCGATGGCCTCGATAACTTCCCGTTCAGTGGCCTCATCGACCGCCGAGGTAGCTTCATCGAGCACCAGAATCAGCGGATCCTGCAACAGCGCACGGGCGATGGCAATCCGCTGTTTCTGCCCGCCGGACAACTGCTGACCACGCTCGCCCAACGGACTGTCGAGGCCTTCGGGCAGAGACGCGATGAGGCTGTCGAGCTGCGCCAGCCGCGCCACTTCGGCCACTGCCTCATGACTGGCGTCCGGCACCGCGTAAGCGAGGTTATCTGCCAGGCTGCCGCGAAACAGCACGATGTCCTGGCTGACCACGGCGATCCGCCGACGCAACTCGAACAGCGCAAGCTCGCGCAGGTCGACTCCGTCCAGCAGCACCCGACCGGACTGCGGGTCATGATGCCGTTGCAGCAGGTCGATCAGCGTCGACTTGCCAACCCCGGAGCCACCGCTCAGGGCAACTTTCAAACCATAGGGAATACGCGCTTCGATCCCGCGTAACGTCACCGGGCGCCCGGGATGGCTGAAGTGCACCGCCTCAAAACACAGCTCGCCAGAGCTCGGCATTGGCTGCGGCGTGGCCGGTGTGACGACGCTCGGCTGTTCACCGCGCAGTTCCATCACCCGACCGAGGCTGACGGTCATCCGTTGAATCGCCACGTACAACCCGAGCAAGCTCTGTACGGGTCCGACCGCCATGCCCAGATAGGTCGAAAATGCGATCAACGCGCCGAGCTGCCACGTGCCCTGCACCACCCAATAACCACCAATCAAAAACGCACAGGCCCGCGATAACGAAGTCAGTGTGCCGGGCACCGCCTGAGTGAAAAACTCGGTAACTTGCAGGCGCAGCAACTGGCTCATGTAGCCCTGCCCCAATGTTTCGAGGCGCCGTGCTTCACGCTGTTGCTGGCCGGCGGACTGGATGAACTTCATCACCGGCAGGGTTTCGACCATGAACGAGGACATGTCCGCCGAACGCTCGCGCAATTGCCGTACATCACGCTCGACCTTGCGCCGCATCCAGCGCAGCCAGAGCACATCCAGCGGGATCAACACCAACGCCAGCAACGAGAGTTTCCACGACAGGGTCAGCAACATCGCCACCGCGCAGACCAGACCGATGACGCTGGAAACCGCCGAGAACAGCGAGTCGACGGCAAAGCGCTGGATCTCCGCCACATCACCGTCGAGGCGCGACATCAGGTCGCCGATCCGCCGTTGCCCGTAGAAGCCCGGCGACAAGGTCTGCAAATGCCGATATAGGTCGTCGCGCAGGGCAAACAGAATGCGCCCCGACAACCGCGTGTGCAGGTAGCGATTGATCCCCGACAATGCGGTGCCGAGCAGTCCGGCAACAATCATCAAACCGGCGATCAGCACCAGCATGGAAAAGTTGTGCGCCAACAGCCCATCGTCGATCAGCAACTTGGTCAGCCAGGGTTGCACCAGCACCAGCAGCGAGGCGCACACCGACAACCCGAGCAGCCCGACAATCGCCAGTCGATGCGGGCGCACGAAGCCGTACAGCCACTGTAATGCGGCGTCCAGTGCCTGGGGGTTGTGACTGTCGACCAGCCTGACGATCAAGCGCCGCATCAGTTGCGCAACTGTTTGAGCTTGCGATACAGCGTCGCTCGACTGATGCCCAGCGCATCGGCCGTCGCCGAAACGTTGCCGTGATGATTATCGAGGGACTGGCGGATCAACTCCAGTTCGTTCTCGCGGATACTGCCGCAGGTTGAACGCTCGCAGGCATTCAACTCGTCGAGCATGCTGTCGGGCAAGTGCTCCAGGCTCAGCACGGTTTCACCGGGCTCGCGCATCGCCAGCACGGTACGCAACACCATCTCCAACTGGCGGATGTTGCCCGGCCAGTGGTAACCGGCGAGTAGGCTGCTCAAGTCGTCCTTGAGTTTGACCGTCGGGGCGTCCAGTTTGCCGAGTAGACGGTTCACCAACTCACTGAAATCATCGCGCTCACGTAGCGCCGGCAGCATCACGCTGATGCCATTGACCCGGTAGAACAGGTCTTCGCGAAAGTGTTTGTCCTCGACCAGACGCTTGAGGTCGCGGTGAGTCGCGCAGATCAGCGCGACATCAATGTCTTGCTCTTCACCCGCCCCCAGCGGTGCCACCTTGCGGTCTTGCAACACCCGCAACAGGCGTGCTTGCAGTGCCAGCGGCATGTCGCCGATTTCATCGAGGAACAACGTGCCGCCATGGGCCTGTTGCAAGCGCCCGATCATTCCGCCACGCCGTGAGCCGGTGAACGCGCCCTCACGGTAGCCGAACAATTCCGACTCGATCAGGCCTTCGGGGATCGCCGCACAATTGACCGCCACGAAGGGTTTGTTGCAACGGCTGCCAGCCATGTGCAGTGCCCGGGCGATGACTTCCTTGCCGGTGCCGGTTTCCCCCAGCAGCAACACCGGCAACTCGTTGGCCAGGCCTTGCCGGGCCATCCGTAACGCACGCGCATAGCGTGCATTGCTGCCGGCCAGGGATTCGAGATCGGGTTGAGGTTTTGGATTTTTGGTGACGCTGCGCGGTGTGCTACCGACATTGATCGAGCGCTGCGGCGCACGGAGGGTTTTGTAGAAAAATTCGCCCTTGGCGGTTTGCAGACTGCCGATCCCGCCCTGTTGCAGACGTGCCAGCAATTGCAGGCCATCAACCCCTAGGAACTCTTCGCAGCGGTGGCCAACCAAGGCTGGTCGCTCGGCATTGAGCAACTGACAAGCCTGGGCGCTGACCGCCAGAATCTGCCCGCCGAGGCTCACCGCTAACAACCCCTGCCAGGGCGATTCGAGGTACTGTCGACGGCTATGAAAGGCCAGCACGATCTGTTCGGGGAAGCTTGCGTTGAACACCCGGCTTTCAATCTGGCTGACCGCCATCGCCAACAACGCGGTGCTGTCATGCGCCCGGCCCAACGGGCCTTCACGAGTCAGGTCGAGCACGCCAAGGATGTCGCCTTGGGGGCAATGAATTGGTACCGAACTGCAGGAAAAATCGCTGAGACGATCGAGATAATGTTCGCCGCAGTCGATCAGCGTCGGCCGGGCTTCCACCAGCGCAGTGCCGAGGGCGTTGGTGCCGCGTGCCGCTTCACTCCAGCAGGCGCCCAGGGTGATGTCTTGCAGGCCGCTGCCCTTGAGGCGGTCGGCGCGACCTTCGACCGCGAGAATGGTCGCCTCGGAATTGGCGAGGATGATCAGCCCCTCCTTGCCCTGACGCTCGGCCAGGTAATCGATGGCCGGCATCGCGGCGTCGATCAGCAAGCGATTGCTCGCCAGCAACACCTCGAGGCTCGCACTCGATTCCAGCGCCAACTCATGCTTGCCATTGAAGTGCACGCCATGGCTCAAGCTGCGCCGCCATGAGGCATCGATTTCAGCGCGCAACACCCCGTTGGGGACTTCGCCTTCAAGGTGAAGTTTCTCCCGGGCCAGCCGGGCTTCATGTTGCAGTTGTGGCGTTATTGTTTTTATAAGAGTCATCAAGCGCTCCGGATCGGTCCGCCCAGTCTCTGGCCGGGTCACTTCCAGACATGCGACGAAGCACGCATGCCATGGGGAAATATCTACCCGGTTCAGATGGCAGTAAAGGGAAGTTTGCCCGATACCTCGGACGGCCCTTCCCTCAAGCAAAACCTGCGCCATGGAAAATCGGCGCCAGCGCTCATCTTTACGTTAACGTCAAGAGACTGGCAAGTGCCGTAGAGCGCCTGACTCGGTGTTCATGAGCAATAGGATTCGCGTTGCGATTCGATCAGGGTCAATGCCGAAGACCAGGCCAGTTCGATGATGTTCTCGGCATCGTCCTGCTCGAACTGTTCAGCCGTGTGGACACAGACCTCTGGCGACGGAAAGTTCAGCTCGCACCCGCCCGCCAATGCCTGTACCTGCGCCTGGCAGGCACGCTCCAGGAAGTAAATTTCCTGGAACGCGTGGGCCACACTGGCGCCGCCCGCCAGCAGTCCGTGATTGCGCAGGATCATCGCGTTGTGCGGTCCCAGGTCGGCAATCAGCCGCTCGCGCTCGTCCAGCGACAAAGCGATGCCTTCGTAGGCGTGATAAGCCAGCTTGCCGTAGAACTTCAGCGCGTGCTGAGTGATCGGTAGCAAGCCTCGCTTCTGCGCAGCCACCGCCATGCCCGCCGCCGTGTGGGTGTGGATCACGCAGTTCAGATCGGGGCGCGCCATGTGAATCGCAGAATGGATGACGAAGCCCGCAGTGTTGACCCGATGATCCGCGTACGCCGGATCGACAATTCGGCCCTGCTGGTCGATGCGTACCAGATCCGAGGCGCGCATGCGATCAAAGATCACCCCGTAGCGATTGATCAGGAAGTGATGCTCGGGCCCTGGGATCCGCAATGTGATGTGGGTGTCGATCAGGTCGGTCATGCGAAAGTGCGCGACCAACCGATACAGGGCCGCCAACTCGCAGCGGGCCTGCCATTCAATGGTGTTCATGTGCTCAGGCTTATTCACCAACTCACCTCTTTTTGTGTGATGGCGACCGGCTGCCCTTGAATAGGCAACGTGCAGACGCCGGGTATCAACAGCACGGTGTGCTTGTGGGCTTTATCGCGGCCGGGCTAGGATTAGTCAATTTTCAAATTCTTAACCTAACTATTAGATTAACTAATAGCAGGATTCTTTATGCCCTCACCCCTCCCTCAATCCAGCCGACGCTTTCTCAATGACCGGCTCGACTGGAACCTGTTGCGCACCTATCTGGTGATCGCCCAGGAAGGCAGCATGAGCCGCGCTGCTGCGCGCCTGCACATCACACAATCGGCGGTGAGCCAGGCACTCAAGCGTCTCGAAGAACAACTCGACTGCGTGCTGATTGTCCGCAGCGGCCGGCGTTTCGACCTCACCGAAACCGGCGAAGAAGTGCTGCGTATCGCGGCCGATGTCTATGGTGATATTTCGCGCCTGGGGCCGGTGATCGAGAGTCCTCACGATGACGTGGTGGGCAAGGTGCGGATCCTGACCATCAGCGGTATACAGTCCCCGCACTACGATAAGTTCCTCGCGGACTTCCATGAGAGCCATCCGAATGTCGAACTGGAAGTCGAGGTGATGGGCAGTTCGAACATCATCAGTGCCCTGCTGCAAAAGACTGCGACGGTCGGCGTTGGCCTATCCCGACTGCCGCAACCGCGACTGGAGCAACGGGTGCTGTTTCGCGAACGTTATGGGTACTTTTGCGGCCAACGCCATCGATTGTTCGGGCAGGCGAATCTGAGGCTGGAACAACTCGCCACCGAGCACTTCGTCAGCTTCACCAGTGATCAATTGGGCGGCAATCTTTCACCGCTGACACTGTTTCGCGACCAGCAAGGTTTTACCGGCAAGATCGTCGCATCATCGACCAGCTTCGAAGAGATTCAACGATTGATCTGTGCAGGGTTTGGGATCGGCTGTTTACCCGTTCACCTGGTGCAGCGAGATGTCGAGCAGGGGTTGCTGTGGCGTTTGCCGCCTGATGAGGGTGTGGTGGATCTGGATATTCGATTGCTCTGGAATCGCGAGCAGAAAATGACTCCGGCTGAAACAGTGTTCCTGGAAAGCTTCCAGCACCTGCTCAGCAGGCATGAGCAGGTGCTGTAGCTTTCAGCGCTAAACGTGAGGATCGCTGGGTGGTTTGCTCGGGCTCGCGTATTGCGGCTTTAGATGGCCGTCCTTGTCCAGCAGCCACGCATCCATGATCTGCCGCACCACAGGGCCGGCCACGCGACCGCCGGCCTCACCGTTCTCGATCATCACCGAGATCACGATCTGCGGATGTTCGGCCGGGGCGAAACCGACGAACAAGGCGTTGTCGCGGTTACGCTCGCGGGTCTTCAAGCGGTCGTAGCGCTCGCCCTGTTTGATTGCCACCACTTGTGCGGTGCCGCTCTTGCCTGCAATCCGGTATTGCGCCCCCACGGCCGCCGCACGGGCAATCCCGCGCGGATCGTGCATAACCATCTGCATGCCATGGTTGACCTGCTCCCAGTCGTGTGGATTCTTCAGCAGGATGTTCGGCATCGGATGCTCATCCACCGGTGGCACGCCATCGATCGTCTTGGCCAGATGCGGTCGATTCCACACGCCTTTGTTGGCGATCAGTGCCGTCGCCTGAGCCAGTTGTAGCGGTGTCACTTGCATATAACCCTGGCCAATCCCGAGGATCACCGTTTCACCGGGGAACCACGGCTGACGGCGAGTAGCGCGCTTCCATGCCTGGGACGGCATCAATCCGGCCGACTCTTCGAACATGTCCAGCGAGACTTTTTCGCCAAGGCCGAACATCGCCATGTAATCGTGCAAACGATCAATGCCGAGTTTGTGCGCGAGGTCGTAAAAATAGGTGTCGTTGGAACGCATGATCGCTGCGTCCATGTCGACCCAACCGTCGCCGCTGTGATTCCAGTTACGGTATTTATGGTCGAAGTCCGGCAGTTGGTAGTAACCCGGATCGAAGACCCTGGTAGACGCCGTCACCACGCCGGTGTCGAGCCCGGCAATCGCCACTTCCGGCTTGATCGTCGAGCCTGGCGCATACAACCCGCGCAAGACCCGGTTGAACAGTGGGCGGTCAATGGAGTCATGCAGCGCCGCGTATTCCTTGAAGCTGATGCCGGTGACGAACAGGTTCGGGTCAAAACTCGGTTTGCTGACCATTGCCAGCACTTCACCGGTTGCAGGATCGAGAGCAACCACTGAACCGCGACGGTCGCCCAGTGCCTCTTCTGCCGCCTCCTGAAGCTTTACATCGAGGCTGAGCACGATGTTTTTCCCAGGAATCGGATCAGTGTGCTTGAGCACTCGCAGCACCCGGCCCTGGGCGTTGGTTTCGACCTCTTCATAGCCGACATGACCATGCAACTCGGACTCGTAGAATTTTTCGATGCCGGTCTTGCCGATCGACTGGGTACCGCGGTACTCGACGGTATCCAGTGCCTTGGACTCTTTCTCGTTGATACGCCCGACATAACCGATAGAGTGGGCGAAATGCGCACCCAGCGGATAGTTGCGCACGAACTGCGGCTCAACGTCGATTCCCGGCAGGCGGAACTCGTTCACCGCCAGTATCGCGATCTGCTCTTCGGTCAGTTCGTAAAACAAGGTGACCGGAACAAAGGGATGGCGCGCCTGCTTCATCGCCTTGTCAAACAGCGTGCGATCTTCAGCAGGCAAGTGCAACAGACTGACCACCGAGTCCAGCTCGCCTTTCACATCGGTTGCGCGTTCGCGGGTAATGATCAGGTTGTAGCTTGGCCGATTATCGGCCAGTAGTACGCCGTTGCGGTCGTAGATCAGACCGCGAGTCGGGGTAATGGGCAGGACATGCACCCGGTTGTTTTCAGAGATCGTCGAGTGATAGTCAAACTCGACCACTTGCAGGACGTACATGCGCACAACCAGCGCGCAGGTAATTGCAACCACGAACAGCGCGCAGGCCAACAGCCGTTTGTTGACCAGGCGCGTTTCTTTTTCGTGGTCCTTGATCGGGATCGGTTCGGGCATTTCTGCAGCAACTCTTTGACCGGGTTAAACGCCATTCCCTGCGCGCGACATCAGTCCATTAAAAAACGAGCTGCACCATACCAAAAACTGCGCGGCTACTTTAGGGGTAATTTCCCAAGTGGTTGTCCTTGACGGCCAAAACGACGGTCGGACGCTGGTGCCGCCGATGAGCACTTTCTCGCAGGCAAAACAAAACCCCAACTGCTTTCGCAATTGGGGTTTC
>NZ_MOBI01000027.1:0-154523 GCF_003732175.1 Pseudomonas brassicacearum | reverse complement strand
ATTTCTTGCGGCCAAAGGTCAAGCAATAGGGCTTAACTGATCGGCATTAGCCTTTCGAGGCGCCTTTTTTATGCAGCGGGTTTAGAACTTGTAACCCAGACCCACCATGTAGATCCACGGGTCCACGTCGATGTTGACCTTGGCGCGGGTGCCGGGGGCGACTGCGTTGTTGTCCACGTAGCCGGTGGTGTCGATGTCGATGTAGCGCACCTGGCCGTTGAGCATGATGTGGTCGGTCAGCATGTAATCGGCACCGACCTGCCATGCGAGGCCCCAGGAGTTTTTCGTCTTGAAGTTGCTGAAGCCGTTGGCTTGCGCTTCGTTACTGAGCTTTTCGTCGTAGATCCAGGTGTAGTTGATACCGGCGCCCACATAAGGCTGGAATGCAGACTTGTTGTTGAGCGGGTAGTAAACCACGCTCAGGGTCGGCGGCAGGTGTTTGAGGGTGCCGAGCTTACCGTTGGCCGCGCCCAGGGAGGTGCCTTTGAGGTTCACGTCATGCTGGAACGGCGAGGCGGCGAGCAGCTCGATGCCGATATCGGGGGTGAGCATGTACGCGAAGTTCAGGCCCAGCTGCGTGTTGCTGTCCATGGTCGCCTTGCCACCCAGATCGGCACCCGCCAATGGACCGCGATCAACCTTGACGCTGGAACTGCCGGCTGTCGGGTTTACGGTGATTGCACCGGCCCGAACAATGATGTCACCGGCTTCATGGGCCTGGGCGAAGGGGGTTGCAAGCGCGAACGCAATGAGGGACGCGCTGAGCAATGACTTGTGCATGGGGGCTCCAAAGGAAGATTCAAATTATGTATCTCCAATGGTACGAAGCGTCAGGAACAGTACTTTTGACTCAGCTCAATGAAAGGGTGATGGAGTTTGAATCGGGGGGAATCCTTTGCTATAGCGGTGCCGCCATTCGCGAGCAGGCTCGCTCCCACAGGTTCAGCGGTGTCCTTGTGGGAGCGAGCCTGCTCGCGATGACTATCTACCAGATCACACATGACTACCGGACTCACTCCGGCAATTCGTACACGTAGATCTTGTCCGCATCTATCTGATACCCGGCATCCGCCAGTTCGCTGGTCGACGCCTTGACCTGCAATGCGCCTTCAATCCAGTAAGGCTGATAGAGCTCGTCGAGCTTCACCCCAACCTTGCTTTTGACGTGGACGATCTGGTTCGACGGCGGTGGTGGCACGTGGATGCATGCGCCGAAATACGGCACCAGCAGAAAATCGGTGGTGCGACCTTCCTCGCTGACTTCCAGCGGCACGATGTAACCCGGCAAGCGGATGTTCTGGCCGTCGAGGTTTTTCACCACTGGCGCATTGGGCATGTCTTGCTTGGCCGCCGGTGCGGACTCGGCGGACAGCGCGCTGCTCATCTGCGACAGGTCGTGCAGCGGTTTCATGTTCGGCACTTCTGCCGGTGCATCCGGCGGGATCATTTCCGCCCAGGTCAGGTCTTTCGGTGCGGCCGCCCACAGGGGCAGGGCGACCAGCATCAACAGGGCAGGCAGAGCGCGGAGCATCTTCAATGTCCTCATAAACGGATCGACAGACCATCGGCCAACGATTGGCGATAGGCGCGCCAGGCCGGCACGCTGCCCATCAGCAGCGCGGCGATCAGGATGCCACCGAGCAGCGTCCATTCATACTCGCTTGGCCAGGCCAGCGGCAGGTACAAGCCATAGGTCGATTGCACGTAACCCTGAGCCGCAGCGATGCACACATATAGCAATACCAGGCCCGTAACCACCCCGGACAGCGCCAACGCAAAGGCTTCCAGCACCAGCAGCGTTGCAATGTGCCACGGCCGGGCACCGACCGAACGCAGGATCGCCATCTCGCGGCGACGTTCGTTGAGGCTGGTGAGAATCGCCGTGAGCATGCCGATCAACCCGGTCAGCACCACAAACAGCGACACCACGAACAGCGCTTTTTCAGCGGTGCCCATCAGGCTCCAGAGTTCCTGCAAGGCGACGCCCGGGAGGATCGCCAGCATTGGCTCGCCACGGAACTCATTGATTTCGCGTTGCACGGCGAAGGTCGAAATCTTGTTGTTGAGGCCGAGCATGAACGCGGTGATGGCTTGCGGCGTGAGGTCCATGTTGCGCGCCTGATCGGCGCTGATGCGACCGCTGCCCTGAGCCGGCACACCGTTGTGCCAATCGATGTGAATCGCCTCCATACCGCCGAGGCTGATGTGCAACGTGCGGTCGACCGGAGTGCCGGTGCGTTTGAGGATGCCGACCACGGTGAACGGTTTGTCATCGTGCTTGACCAGGCTGATCACCGCCACGCCGTGAGCCAGCACCAGTTTATCGCCGAGCTTGTAATGCAGCGCATCGGCCACTTCGGCACCCAGCACCACTTCGAACGGATCCGTGGCAAACGCCCGGCCGCTGGCCAGTTGCAGGTTTTGCTGATGGCCGTATTGGTAATGCTGGAAGTAGGCATCGGTGGTACCCATCACTCGATAACCGCGATGCGAGTCACCGAGGGAAATCGGGATCGCCCATTTCACTTTCGGGTTGTTGGCGAAGTGCTCGAAACTGTCCCAGCGGATGTTGTTGGTGGCGTTGCCAATGCGAAACACCGAGTACAGCAACAAGTTCACCGAGCCTGAGCGCGCGCCGACAATCAGGTCGGTGCCGCTGATGGTGCTGGCGAAACTGCTCTTGGCTTCGGTGCGTACCCGTTCCACCGCCAACAGCAGGCAGACCGACAGGGCGATGGCGAACGCGGTGAGGATTGCGGTGAAGCGGCGGTTAGCCAGGCTGGCCATGGCTAGACGAAACAAATACATTTCAGACCTCGAGCGGCGTGGCGGCGCGATTGAGTTCGGCCAGCGACAGGTGACGATCGAACAGTGGCGCCAGGCTCTGATCGTGACTGACGAACAGCAGGCTGGAACCGGCTTCGCGGCACTCGGCGAACAGCAGACGGATAAATGCCTCGCGGGCGTCGTAATCCAGCGCCGAGGTCGGTTCGTCGGCGATCACCAGTTCCGGCTGGCCGATCAGCGCACGGGCAGCGGCAACCCGCTGTTGTTGGCCGATGGACAGTGAATCGGCACGGCGGCCGAGCATGTTTTCATCCTTGAGCCCCAGATGCGCGAGTAAGGTCGCAGCCGCCTGGTCAATGCTGCCGTGGCGCTGAATCGCGCGGCTGGCGCGCAGCTTGGAGAAGTGACACGGCAGTTCGACGTTCTCGCGCACCGAGAGAAACGGCAGCAGGTTGAACTGCTGGAAGATGTAGCCCGTGTGGTCGACCCGAAAGTGATCGCGGGCGCCAGCCGACAGCTCGGTCAGCTCCTGGCCGAGCAGGCGAATGCTCCCGCGATTGGGTTTCTGCACACCACCGAGCAGGCCGAGCAGGGTGGTCTTGCCGCTGCCGCTGGGACCTTTGAGAAACAGCGTTTCACCGGGCTCCAGGCGAAACGCCGGGATATCCAGTAAAGGCGGATGACCGGGCCAGTTGAAGCCCAGGTCTGACAGTTCGATGAGTGCTTGGGTCATAGCGCCGATTTCATGAGTGTTGATCACCTGTGGGAGCGAGCCTGCTCGCGATAGCGGTCTTACAGTCGCATCAATGTTGAGTGCGCAGGACTCATCGCGAGCAGGCTCGCTCCCACAGGGGGGATGTGTGGTGGATCAGAATTTCAGCGATGCAGCCTTCGAGGTCACTTCAACCCCTTGCTGGCCGCTTGGGCTGATGAGTTGTACCTGAATTTTCTGCGTCGCGGGGAAGGTCGTGAACACTTGCGACAAGTCCAGGGTCTTCAGCGCGCCAGGGGCGGCGCAGGTGAATTGGTAGTGTGCATGGATTTCGCTGTGATCGTGATGATGTTCTTCGGCGGCGAGGCCTTTACCGTCGGTCGCGTGGTCGTCATCGTCGTCATGATCATCGGTATCCGGTTTGTCACCGAACAGAGGACTCTTCAGTTCTTGCTGACTGACTACGCAGTTGGCCGCTTTCGGAAGACTGAACAGCACCAGCGGTTTTTCCAGCTGCGCACGGGCGGCGGCGACTTTGGCCTTGTCTGCATCAGTGCTGGCAACGTGTTCGAAGCCCACCAGGTTCATCGCCGGGCTTTCCAGCTCCAGTTCCAGCGTCTGACCGTCCAGTGCCGCATTCAAACGTCCGACGCCATGTTCGTGGGCGCCCAGGCTGCCGTGTTCATGCTCGTGATCATGAACTTCAGCGGCCTGAGCGATAGCCAGCGGCAACAGGGCAAACGGCAAAGCGAGTAACAGACGGCGCATGGAATCTCTCCGGGAAAGAAGATGAAGATTTTGTTATGTAATCTTATAACAAGAGTGGCGAGAGTTTGACTGTCTGCTTGGCGTTGCGCAAGACGCGTGGGAGCATGTTCGTCATAAATCTGAGGAAACCCCAATGTTGCGCATTCGTGGAAGCATCGGCGATTGGCCGGTGGATTTGACCCTGGAATTGGACGATGGGGATTGGGCGCGGCTTGGCGTGCAGTTGCAGGTAAGCAAATCAGAAAGCGGTGCTGCGGTGGCCGAACCGGTGGTCAAACCGGTCAATCAGGATGAGGTGCTGTGGCAGCTCGCCAAGGATCTGCTGCGCAAGTCCGGCCAACTGACGGGGCCGGATTTGCTGGAGCAACTGGAGGGTTTGACCGGCAACACCGTCGCCGGCAAACGTCTGCTGGTGCGATTGCGCCATAGTGCAGAGGTCAAGGTCGTGAGCGGCGGGGATACGCCGCTCTACAGTTGGATCGAGCCGGCCTAGTAGAGTGCTGCAAACAGCTTGCGGCGGTAAACGGTCACCAGCGGATGATCGTTGCCCAGCAGTTCGAACACTTGCAGCAGGGTCTTGTGCGGCAACCCCTCGCTGTAACTGCGATTGCGGATGAACAGCTTGAGCAGAGAGTCCAGTGCCGGTTCGTATTGTTGGCGGGCCAGTTGCTGGATCGCCAACTGGTAGACGGCCTCATCGTCCTGCGGGTTTTGCGCCAGACGGGACTTCAGATCGGCGACATCCGGCAAGTCAGCGGCCTGGCCGAGAAACTTGATCTGCGCTTTGGCGCCTGCCAGTGCGGCTTTGTGTTCATCGCTTTTCACCGCATCGAGCACGGCCTGGGCTTCACTCAGTTCGCCACGTTCGGTCAGGCAACGCGCGTAGAGGATCAGCGCACGGGCGTTGGTATTGTCCTCGCCCAGCAGCACTTTCAGCGTGGCTTCGGCATCCGCGAAACGACCTTCGTCGAACAGCGCCTGAGCCTGTTCGAACGGGTCGGCAGCGGCCGGCGGTGGCATTTTTACGTGCGGCTCAAGCAGTGCGCGGACAGCGGATTCAGGCTGCGCGCCGGCAAAACCGTCCACCGGCTGACCGTCTTTGAACAGCACGACTGTCGGCAGGCTGCGAATACCGAAGCGCGAAACGATGTCTGGCTCGACGTCGCAGTTGACCTTGGCCAGCAGTAACTCGCCCCGATAGCTCTCGGCGATGGTTTGCAGCATCGGCATCAGCGCCTTGCACGGCGCACACCATTCAGCCCAGAAATCCACCAGCACCGGCTTGTGGAACGAGTTCTCGATCACCGACTGGTCGAAATCGGCAGTGCTGGCGTCGAAGATATACGGCGTGTCTTGACTCATGGGGAATCTCGAAGAAACGTGAATGGGGCAACTATAAGGCTTGGTGGGGGGCGGCAGTAAGTCCTTTGATCGTTCCCACGCTCTGCGTGGGAATGCCTCCTGTGACGCTCTGCGTCACGCCGTCAAAGGGACGCGGAGCGTCCCGGGCTGCGCGTTACCACGCAGAGCGTGGGAACGATCATCTCCGGGAAGCGTGGTACAGGCTCACATACCGAAACTCCTCCGGTTCTGCCAGGTCCGGCAATGTCATCGCCTCAAGCATTTCCAGTCGCTGATACAACGGATGACGGAAATCCCGAACTCGCGAATCCGCCACCAACGCCTCGCGGCCACGGCTGAGAAACTCATCGAGCAATGGCAGGTTGGCCCGGTCGTACAACACGTCGGCCACCAGAATCAGATCAAAACGATCGGCCTCGGCAAAAAAGTCTGTCGAATAGCTGAGCTCGACGTCATTGAGTTCGGCATTTGCCCGGCAGGCTGCAATCGCCAATGGATCAAGGTCGCAGGCCACCACTTCCAGCGCTCCGGCCTTGGCCGCTGCAATCCCCGCCACCCCGGAGCCGGCGCCGAAATCCAGCACGCGCTTGCCGGCAACCCACTGCGGATGCTCCGCCAGGTAACAGGCCATCGCCAGGCCGCTGGCCCAGCAAAAGCTCCAGTACGGTGGCTCGTGCAGAATGCGCCGGGTTTCTTCCGGGCTGAAGGCGCGGTCCATGTTGTCGCCGTCGATCAGCCAGAGTTTCAGCGTGGTCTCAGGCAACGGACACCGGACCAGCTGTGCATCGCCGAGCAGTTCACTTAACGCCTGTTGCAGGTCGAGCGGTGCATTCATGGCGCTTTGAGGAACTGCAATTGGCCCAGGGCCTGGGTCTTCGGCTCAAAGATGCGTTGCGCCGGCAGGTGCAGGATCAACTGCCCGGACTGGCTGGCGCGACCCCGCAGTTCGACGCGTGCACCGGCCGGGAACGAGTCGGGATTGAATCGCAGATGGAACGGCAGAGCCTTGTTGTTACCGATCAGGTTGGCGCTGGCGAGCAATTGCTGCGGCCGGGAGCGTTCGTCGATCACCAGCAGCGCCAGTTCAACCTCGGCGCCGGCCGGCACGCCCTGCAAGGTGCCGCTCAATTCCCGTTGATACGCGGGCAGCGGTCCGAGGTCGGCCGAGGCCTGGGCCTTTTTCTGGGCCATCTGCGGTGCAGGGCCCGGGGTCGGTGCCGCCGGTTTGGGTGCGCTGCTACACGCGACCAACAGGCCGATGAGACTGAGTAAAACAAGCGGTCTTAGCGGCATTTGCGGCTCCAGCAAAATGAAATCCATTGATCAGGCAGTGTAGCCCGTCTATATACCGCAAACCCTATGGCTTGTCTTGCCAGTGGGATGCGCTACCATGGCCCTCCCTTTTTTTGTTGCCTGCCACCATGCACTGTCCCTTCTGCGGTGCCAACGACACCAAGGTCATCGACTCGCGTCTGGTCGCCGAGGGCGAACAGGTGCGCCGCCGGCGCGAATGTCTGGCCTGCGGCGAACGTTTCACGACGTTCGAAACCGCCGAACTGGTGTTGCCGCGCCTGATCAAAACCGACGGCAGCCGTCAGCCGTTCGACGAAGAAAAACTTCGTGCCGGCATGCAGCGTGCGCTGGAGAAGCGCCCGGTAAGCGTCGAGCGCCTGGAAGCGGCGCTGGCCCATATCAAACACAAACTGCGGGCGACCGGCGAGCGCGAGGTCAAATCCCTCGTGGTCGGTGAACTGGTGATGGCCGAGCTGCAAAAGCTCGATGAAGTCGCCTACATTCGTTTCGCTTCGGTGTATCGCCGCTTCCAGGACCTCAACGAGTTCCGCGAAGAGATCGATCGCCTGGCCCGTGAGCCGGTCAAACCATGACGATTTCTTCAGAACAAGCGATTCTCGACGCCCATTACATGGCGCGCGCGCTGGAACTGGCGCGCAAAGGTCACTACACCACCCATCCCAACCCTCGGGTGGGCTGCGTGATCGTGCGTGACGGGCAGATTGTCGGCGAAGGCTGGCATGTGCGCGCCGGCGAACCGCATGCCGAAGTCCACGCCCTGCGCGCCGCCGGCGAAAACGCCCGGGGCGCCACCGCCTACGTCACGCTGGAACCTTGCAGCCATCATGGCCGCACGCCGCCGTGCGCCGATGCGCTGGTGAACGCCGGCCTGGCACGAGTGGTTGCGGCGATGCAGGATCCAAACCCGGAGGTTGCCGGTCGCGGCTTGCAGCGTCTGGAGCAGGCGGGCATTCAGACCCGCAGCGGCGTGCTCGAAGGCGAAGCGCGCAAGCTCAATGAAGGTTTTCTCAAGCGCATGGAACACGGCTTGCCGTTCGTGCGGGTCAAGTTGGCGATGAGCCTCGACGGTCGCACCGCCATGGCCAGCGGCGAAAGCCAATGGATCACCGGTCCCGCCGCCCGCTCGGCCGTGCAGCGTCTGCGGGCTCAGGCCAGCGTCGTGTTGACCGGTGCCGACACGGTGCTGGCCGATGACGCGCGCTTGACCGTGCGTGCCGATGAATTGGGTCTGGATGCCGAGCAAACTGCGCTCGCCATAAGCCGCCCGCCGCTTCGCGTGCTGATCGATGGCCGTCTGCGCGTGCCGCTCGACGCGCCGTTCTTCAAGGCCGGCCCGGCGCTGGTCGCGACCTGCGTCGCGGTGGAGGAACAATACGCCAACGGCCCTGAATGCCTGATCGTGCCCGGCGACGATGGCCAGGTCGACCTGCGCAAACTGCTGCTCGAACTCGCCGCCCGTGGCGTCAACGAAGTGCTGGTGGAAGCTGGCCCGCGTCTGGCCGGAGCGTTTGCCCAGCAAGGGTTGGTGGACGAATTCCAGATCTTCATCGCGGGCAAGTTCCTCGGCTCCACAGCGCGACCATTGCTGGACTGGCCACTCGCGCAAATGAGTGATGCGCCACAACTGAAAATTACTGAAATTCGCGCTGTCGGCGATGACTGGCAAGTCATCGCGGTCCCCGTGCCGCAAGCGAGCGTATAATTCCCGGCCTGCGCCACAAGCGAAGGTTTTGTTCTCGAGGAGGACTCCATGTTTACCGGCATCATCGAATCCATCGGCAGCATCCGTGCATTGACCCCAAAAGGTGGTGATGTGCGGGTTCACGTAGAAACCGGCAAGCTCGACCTGAGCGACGTCAAGCTCGGCGACAGCATCGCGGTCAACGGCGTCTGCCTGACAGCCGTTGAACTGCCGGGCAATGGCTTTGCAGCGGACGTCAGTCGCGAAACCCTCGACTGCACGGCCATGAATGACCTGAAAAGCGGCAGTCCGGTCAACCTGGAAAAAGCCCTGACCCCGACCACCCGCCTCGGTGGGCACCTGGTCAGCGGTCACGTCGACGGTGTCGGCGAAGTGGTTGCGCGTACCGAAAATGCCCGTGCCGTGGAGTTCCGCATTCGTGCACCGAAAGACCTGGCCAAATACATCGCCCATAAAGGCTCGATCACTGTCGACGGCACCAGCCTGACGGTGAACGCGGTCGACGGCGCCGAGTTCTTGCTGACGATCATTCCGCACACCCTGAGCGAAACCATCATGGCGTCTTACCAGCCAGGTCGCCGGGTCAACCTTGAGGTCGATCTGCTGGCCCGTTACCTGGAGCGTCTGTTGCTGGGTGACAAGGCTGCAGAACCCTCGAAGGGCAACATTACCGAAAGCTTTCTGGCCGCCAACGGCTACCTCAAATCCTGACTCAAGGGGGTGCCGCGTGGCGCTCAATAGCATCGAAGAACTGGTTGAAGACATCCGCCAAGGCAAGATGGTCATCCTCATGGATGACGAAGACCGCGAGAACGAAGGCGACCTGATCATGGCCGCCGAGTGCTGCCAGCCTGAACACATCAACTTCATGGCCAAGCATGCTCGTGGCCTGATCTGTATGCCGATGAGCCGCGAGCGCTGCGAGTTGCTAAAGCTGCCATTGATGGCGCCGCGCAACGGCTCCGGTTTCGGCACCAAGTTCACCGTGTCCATCGAAGCCGCTGTCGGCGTCACCACCGGTATCTCTGCGGCTGACCGTGCACGCACTGTGCAAGCGGCTGCCGCCAAAGATGCCAAGGCCGAAGACATCGTCAGCCCCGGCCATATCTTCCCGCTGATGGCCCAGGCCGGCGGCACCCTGGCCCGTGCCGGCCACACCGAAGCGGCTTGCGACCTGGCGCGCATGGCCGGTTTCGAGCCGAGCGGGGTGATCTGCGAAGTGATGAACGACGACGGCACCATGTCCCGTCGCGCCGAGCTGGAAACCTTCGCCGCCGAACACAACATCAAGATCGGCACCATCGCCGACCTGATTCACTACCGGATGATCCATGAACGTACCGTTCAGCGGATTGCCGAGCAGCCGCTGGACAGCGAACTGGGCCAGTTCAATCTGGTGACCTATCGTGATTCAGTGGAAGGCGACGTGCACATGGCACTGACCCTGGGCACCATTTGCGCCGAAGAACCAACCCTGGTTCGCGTGCACAATATGGACCCGCTGCGTGACCTGTTGATGGTCAAGCAGCCAGGCCGCTGGAGCCTGCGCGCCGCCATGGCCGCGGTTGCCGAGGCTGGCAGCGGTGTGGTGCTGTTGCTCGGTCACCCGCTCGATGGCGATGTGTTGCTGGCGCATATCCGCGAAACCGCCGATCACGCGCAGCCGAAAAAACCGACTACCTACAGCATCGTCGGTGCCGGCTCGCAGATCTTGCGTGACCTGGGTGTACGCAAAATGCGCCTGATGAGTGCGCCAATGAAATTTAATGCGATATCCGGTTTCGATCTGGAAGTTGTAGAATACGTGCCCTCCGAATAACGGCCGGTGTTTTTCACCCCCTTGTTCGCGGTTCAAATATCACTAAAGAGCGCGTACTGAACGCGCTCTGGCTCTTTAAGAGATTTGTCGAATGACCCTGAAGACCATCGAAGGTACCTTCATTGCCCCCAAAGGCCGCTACGCTTTGGTTGTTGGCCGCTTCAACAGCTTCGTTGTTGAAAGCCTGGTAAGCGGTGCTGTTGATGCCCTGGTTCGCCATGGCGTGAGCGAAAGCGACATCACCATCATCCGTGCCCCTGGCGCCTTCGAAATCCCGCTGGTTGCGCAGAAAGTCGCTCAGAAGGGCGAGTTCGCGGCAATCATCGCGCTGGGCGCGGTCATTCGTGGCGGTACTCCGCACTTCGAATACGTGGCTGGCGAGTGCACCAAGGGCCTGGCCCAGGTGTCCATGGAATTCGGCGTACCGGTCGCTTTCGGCGTCCTGACCGTCGACTCGATCGAGCAAGCCATCGAACGTTCCGGCACCAAGGCCGGTAACAAAGGTGCTGAAGCTGCCTTGTCCGCTCTGGAAATGGTCAGCCTGCTGGCGCAGTTGGAGGCCAAGTGATTAGCGACGAAAGCGATCGTTTCAACCCGCGCGATCCAAAGCCTGCGGATGCTGGCAAACCATCGAAAAGCGTCAAGCGTCGCGAAGCCCGTCAGCTCGCGACCCAGGCGCTGTATCAATGGCACATGGCCAAGCAATCGCTGAACGAGATCGAAGCGCAGTTCCGGGTCGATAACGATTTCACCGATGTCGATGCCGCGTACTTCCGCGAAATCCTCCACGGGGTTCCGGCACACCGCACCGAGATCGACACCGCGCTCAAGCCATGCCTGGACATCGAAATCGAAGAGCTGGACCCGGTTGAACTGGCGGTTCTGCGCCTGTCCACCTGGGAACTGCTCAAGCGTGTCGACGTACCTTACCGCGTGGTGATCAACGAAGGCATCGAGCTGGCTAAAGTCTTCGGTTCCACCGATGGCCACAAGTTCGTCAACGGTGTACTCGACAAGCTGGCCCCGCGCCTGCGTGAAGCTGAAGTGAAGGCGTTCAAGCGCTGAATTGCGCTTGAGCAGCTGCCAATGGGCGAGTTTGAGCTGATCCGCAACTATTTCGCCGCCGCGCCTTGTGCGCAGGGCGGTGAAGGCGTTGCCCTGGGGATCGGCGACGACTGCGCCTTGCTCGCTGTTCCCGCAGGGGAGCAGCTGGCAATTTCCACCGACACACTCGTGGCCGGTGTGCATTTCGCAGACCCTTGCGACCCGTTTCTGCTCGGTCAGCGTTCGCTGGCTGTGGCGGTCAGCGATCTGGCTGCCATGGGCGCCACCCCCATTGCCTTTACCCTTGCCTTGACCTTGCCGACGGTAACCGCCGATTGGCTGGACGCCTTCGCCCGTGGTTTGAACGCCATGGCGCAACACTGCGGTGTACGGCTGGTGGGTGGCGACACCACACGCGGCCCGTTGAGCCTGACCATGACCGTGTTCGGTCGGGTCCCGGCAGGCAAGGCGCTGACCCGCAGCGGTGCGCAACCCGGTGATCTGGTGTGCGTGGGCGGTGAACTGGGCAACGCCGCCGGTGCATTGTCGTTGGTGTTGGGTGAGCGAGTCGCGCCCGCCGATGTTGCCGGGCCGTTGTTGGCGCATTATTGGTCACCACAGCCGCAGCTTGAATTGGGTCTGGCATTGCGCGGCAAGGCCACCTCGGCGCTGGATATCTCTGACGGTTTGCTCGCCGATTACGGGCATATCGCCAAGGCCTCAGCTGTCGGCTTGCTGATCGAAAGCGAAAAGCTGCCGCTGTCCACGGCACTGGTGAGCTTTCTCGGTGAGAATGCGGCTCGCGTGGCGGCCTTGAGTGGCGGCGACGACTACGTGCTGGCGTTCACTCTGCCGCCCGCGCAATTACCGGGACTGCTCGCTGACGGCTGGCCGATTCACGTTATCGGGCAGGTTGTGGCCGGGCAGGGCGTGACGCTGCTGGACGCGAACGGGCAGGACATCACCCCGCAAGCCCGGGGTTATCAACATTTTCGGGAGACACCGTGACAGATCATCCCAAACAGGGCCCGGCAGAACACGTGCCGCCATCGGTCTGGCGTAATCCCTGGCATTTCCTGGCGTTCGGCTTCGGCTCGGGCACCTTGCCCAAGGCGCCAGGCACCTGGGGCTCGCTGGTTGCGCTACCCTTTATCCCGTTATGGCAGATGTTGCCAGACTGGGGTTACTGGCTGATGCTCGGCATCACGATGCTGTTCGGCTTCTGGCTGTGCGGCAAGGTTGCCGACGATTTGCGGGTGCACGACCACGAAGGCATCGTCTGGGACGAAATGGTCGGGATGTGGATCACCCTGTGGCTGGTGCCGGCAGGTTGGTACTGGCTATTGGCGGGGTTCCTGCTGTTCCGCTTCTTCGACATTCTCAAGCCATGGCCGATTCGCTGGATCGACCGACATGTGCATGGCGGTGTCGGGATCATGCTCGACGACGTGCTGGCAGGCGTGTTCGCCTGGTTGGCGCTGCAGGGGCTGGTCCGGTATTTCGCCTGATGGGCTGATTGAGGGACGAATAGATTGAGGGGCTGGGGGATGGTCGGACGCTGGCTGTGGGTTCTGGTTTTTGCGGTGTTCTGTTCGCTCGCCCGTGCGGCGGATGTGCCGACGACACCGGCCGTGATTCATCTGGCCAGCGAGGACTGGGATGACTACACCGCCGCCGATGGTCATGGGCTGGCCTGGGACATTTTGCGCGCGGTGTTCGAGCCGGCCGGGGTGAAACTGGATATTCGCACCGTGCCTTACACCCGTTCGGTGGGGCTGGTGCAGCGTCGTGAAGTGGACGCGCAGGTGGGCTCCTATTCCAATGAGGCCGAACAGGTGCTGTATCCCCACTGGAATTTCGATTCCGATCATATTTATGCCCTGGGCCTTGCGAGCAACCCGGCACCGACTCTGGAGACTCTGGGGGCGTACCGACTGGCCTGGGTCCGTGGCTATCGCTACGAAAGTTACCTGCCGAACATCCACCGCTATAACCAGATCGAACGCCGCACCGGAATTTTGCCGATGCTCAAACAGGCTCGGGCGGACTTCTATATCGACGCGCTGACGGAAGTCAATGAAGTGCTCGCAGAAGCTGAGGATCCGTCCCTGTATCGGCGCGCACACTTGACCGAACTGCCGTTGTACCTTGGTTTCGCCGATACACCACGGGCCCGTGCCCTGATGGCGCTGTACGACAAACGCATGGAGTTGCTGGTCAAAACCGGCCAGTTGAAACCGATCTTCGAACACTGGAAACAACCTTACCCCTTTGATGAGAGTGCCAAGCCGGCAGGGCAGTGATCAAACTTTTTGATCGTTATGGCCGATAATTCAGCCTAAGCGTCAGCAGGAACCTGCTGTTACAATGCCGCCTCTGCGAATCTCCAGTACATACAGATCAGGAGCACACCGGTGCCTGTCGTTTTTGTCGCCGCTTCCAAGCTGCCCACGCCTTTTGCGCAATTCACCATGCATGGCTTTCTCGATGAGGCCACTGGCCGCGAGCACGTCGTACTGAGCCTGGGTGATGTCGCCGACGGTGCCCCGGTACTCGGCCGGTTGCACTCCGAATGCCTGACCGGCGATGCCTTGTTCAGCCAGCGTTGCGACTGCGGTTCGCAACTTGAGGCGGCGTTGCAGGCGATCGCCCGCGAAGGTCGTGGCGTATTGCTTTACCTGCGTCAGGAAGGCCGTGGCATTGGCCTGCTGAACAAGATCCGCGCGTATGAATTGCAAGATGGCGGTGCCGACACCGTTGAAGCCAACGAGCGTCTGGGCTTTGCTGCCGACCAGCGCGACTACGCCATGTGCCTGCCGATGCTTGAACACCTGGGTGTGAAATCCCTGCGCCTGATGACCAACAACCCGCGCAAGGTCAAAGCCTTGACCGACATGGGCATCGTGGTTGCCGAGCGCGTGCCGCTGCACACTGGTCACAATCCGCACAACAAGCTCTACCTGGCGACCAAGGCCAGCAAGCTCGACCATATGATGGGCAACGAGCATCAGGGCGAGGCAGACCGGGCGTGACTCGCGGTCAGGTCCGACGGCGACTGTCCGTCAACTGGTGGCAATACCTGGCGTTGGCCTTGCTGCCGCTGTTGGTGATCAACGGCGTATTCGGCCAAAGCGAGGCGTTTTTGCCGGTGCTGGCGATGCCGTTTTTCATTGCCGGGATGGCCTCGATGTTTGTCAGCCTGCGGTTTTTCGGCGGCTACAAACACGCCTTGATCGCCACCCAGAAAACCCTCGATACCCCGGAAGAACCCGCTGCCTGGGTTGCCTTGGCTGCTAAACGCCGAATTGCACTCCTTGTCGCGTCCTTACCGGCCTGGGTTGGTGCTCTGGCGGTGTTCGTCGGTCTTGAAGCGGTGCCTTTGGTCCTGCTGGCGTTGTCGACCGCGGTGCTGTTCTACCTTTACCGTATTCCGCGTCAACTCGGCTGATGCGCCGTTGGCTGGCGGTTCTGCTGCTGGCCTTCAGTGGCTCGGCGGTCGCGGTCGAGCGGGTGGTCAGCCTCGCGCCGTCACTCTCGGAAATCGTCGTTGAACTGGGCTCGGCCGACTTGCTGGTGGGCGTGCTCGATGCTGGCGAGCGTCCCGCAGAACTCAACGCCATCCCTTCTGTTGGCCGTTACGGTCAGCTGGATATTGAGCGCGTGCTCAGTCTCAAACCGGATTTGCTGTTGCTCTGGCCTGGCAGTGTCGGCCCGGCGCAGCGTGAGCAACTGAGCCGATTGGGGATCCCGACCTACGTCGCCGAACCGCATAACCTCAAACAACTGACCCGCCAAATCGAAGCGATCGCCAAGCAGCTCGGCCGACCCGAACGTGGGCGCACGCTTGCGGTTGATTTGCGCAAGCAGCTCGACGATTTACGCCAGCGCTATCAGCGCAAAGAACCGCTTCGGGTGTTTTATCAGGTCTGGGATCAGCCGCTCTACACCGTGGGCGGTGGGCAGATCATCAGCGATGCGCTTGAGGTGTGCGGTGCGCGCAACGTGTTCGCCGACATGACCTTGCCGGCGCCGCAGGTCAGTGTGGAGTCAGTGCTTTCGCGTAATCCCCAGGTGATCCTCGCCAGCAGCCAGGTACAGCTCGACGCCTGGAAAGCCTGGCCGCAGATGACCGCAGTGGCTCAAGGGCAATTGCTGTTGGTGGCGGATAAAGGCCTGGAGCGGCCGAGCGGGCAGATGATTGAAGCGACAGCCAAGTTGTGCCGGTTGATCGCGCCCACCCGTTGAGACCGAGGTGCCCGCTTGTATGTTCAGACTTGAAGGGGTGGGCGGGGGAGCTTCATGGGCAGTCCGTGGCGTTTGGGGCGAACATAAATCAAATGTGGGAGCGAGCCTGCTCGCGATGACGGTGTGTCAGTCAACATTAGAGTCGACTGTCAGTCCGCTATCGCGAGCAGGCTCGCTCCCACAGGGTTATGTGCAGGTTTGGGGTTTAGAGGCCCAGCAGCTGTAAGCGCTGACGTACGGCTTCTTCGATCCCGGCTTCATCCAGGCCACATTCGGCGAGCATTTGCGCCGGCTTGGCGTGCTCGACGTAGACGTCCGGCAGCCCTAGATGCAGCATCGACTTGAGGATGTTCTCGCGGGCGAGGAACTCGCTGACTGCGCCACCGGCACCGCCCATGATGGCGTTTTCTTCGATGGTCACCAGCAACTCGTGGCTGCCGGCGATCTCGCGTACCAACGCTTCATCGAGCGGTTTGACGAAGCGCATGTCGACCACGGTCGCATCGAGTTTTTCAGCGACTTTCAGTGCTTCGGCCAATTGCACGCCGAACACCAGCAGGGCGACGGTGCTGCCCTGGCGACGAATCACGCCTTTGCCGATTTCGATCGGTTCGAGGTTCTTTTCGATAGGGGCATTCGGGCCCGTACCGCGTGGGTAACGCACTGCCGCCGGGCCGTTGTACAGATGGCCGGTGCTGAGCATCTTGCGCAGTTCGTTTTCGTCGCTCGGGGTCATCACCACCATGCCGGGGATGCACCGCAGGAACGACAGGTCGAAACTGCCGGCGTGAGTCGGGCCGTCTTCGCCCACCAGGCCTGCACGGTCGATGGCGAACAGCACGTCGAGGTTTTGCACCGCGACGTCATGGATCAGTTGGTCGTAACCGCGTTGCAGGAACGTCGAATAGATCGCCACCACCGGTTTGGCGCCTTCGCAGGCCATGCCGGCCGCGAAAGTGACCGCGTGTTGTTCGGCAATCGCCACGTCGAAGTAGCGCAGCGGGAAGCGCTCGCTGAAGGCCACCAGGTCGGAGCCTTCTTTCATCGCCGGGGTGATGCCGACCAGGCGCGGGTCAGCAGCGGCCATGTCGCACAGCCACTCGCCAAATACGCCGGAGTACTTCGGCCCACCGGCTTTTTTCGGCGCGGCGGCAGGAGCGTCCAGCGGTTCGAGCTTGGTGATCGCGTGGTAACCGATCGGGTCGACTTCCGCCGGGGCGAAGCCTTTGCCTTTTTTGGTCACCACGTGCAGGAACTGCGGGCCCTTGAGGTCACGCATGTTGCGCAGGGTGGCGATCAGGGTGGGCAGGTCATGGCCGTCGATCGGGCCGATGTAGTTCCAGCCCAGTTCTTCGAACAGGGTTCCGGGTACCAGCATGCCTTTTGCGTATTCTTCGGTACGACGGGCGATTTCCCAGGCGCCGGGCAGGCGCGACAGGACCTTTTTGCTGCCTTCACGCATGCTGGCGTAAGTGCGGCTGGAAAGGATCTTCGCCAGGTAATTCGACAGCCCGCCAACGTTGCGCGAGATCGACATGTCATTGTCGTTGAGGATCACCAGCATGTTGGCGTTGACTTCCGGCGCGTGGTTCAGCGCTTCGAACGCCATGCCGGCGGTCAGTGCGCCGTCGCCGATCACTGCGATCGCCTTGCGATCACTGTTTTGCAGGCGGGCGGCAATCGCCATGCCCAGCGCTGCGCTGATCGAGGTGCTGGAGTGGCCGACGCCAAAGGTGTCGTATTCGCTCTCGGAGCGACGCGGGAAGGCCGCAAGGCCGTCCTTCTGGCGCAGTGTGGCCATGCGTTCGCGGCGACCGGTGAGGATCTTGTGCGGATAGGCCTGATGACCTACGTCCCACACCAGCCGGTCGTCCGGGGTGTCGAAAACGTAATGCAACGCGATAGTCAGCTCGATGACACCCAGGCCAGCACCGAAATGCCCGCCGGTCTGACCGACCGTGTAGAGCAATTCCAGGCGCAACTCATTCGCCAGGGTTTCCAGCTCGGCTTCGCCTAACCGGCGCAGGCCGTCCGGCGTGTTGGCACGGTCGAGCAGGGGCGTGGTCGGGCGCTTGCGGGGAATCTCATGAAACGTCGTGGGCATCAGGCGAATCGTTATAGGTATAAAAGAGGCGGCAGTTTACCTGATGCATCGCACGCTGCCCACGCAGAGCTTGGAACTTGGCCGATTTGCAGTGGGCAACGAGCGCCGGATCAGTTGCGGCGTTCGACGATATAGCGCGCCAGATCACGCAGCGGCTCGGCCGACGCGTCAAACGGTCGCAGTGCGTGCAGGGCCTGATCTCGCAGTTCCAGGGCATAAGCCTTGGCCGCGTCGAGGCCGAGCAGCGCCGGGTAAGTCGGTTTATCACGGGCAATATCGGCGCCCTGGCGCTTGCCGAGGGTTTCGGTATCGCTTTCGACATCGAGAATGTCGTCCTGCACCTGAAACGCCAGGCCGATGGCCTGTGCATAGGTCTGCAAGGATTTCAGTTGGTCTTTCTCGGCGCGGCCACTGGCCAGCGCGCCAAGCTTGACGCTGGCTTCGATCAGCGCGCCAGTCTTGTGCCGGTGCATGTATTCGAGGGCTTTTTGATCAAGCTTCAAGCCGACCGACCCCAGGTCGATGGCCTGACCGCCGACCATTCCGGCCGGGCCCGCCGCCAACGCCAGGGCGCTGACCATTTGCAGGCGGATTTCAGCGTCGGCTGAATTCAGGCGTGGGTCGAGCAAAGCGCTGAACGCCAGGCTTTGCAGGCCGTCACCGGCGAGAATCGCGCAGGCCTCGTCGAATTTTTTATGCGTGGTCGGTTGGCCGCGACGCAGATCGTCGTCGTCCATCGCCGGCAAATCGTCGTGCACCAGCGAGTACGCGTGGATCAACTCCACCGCACAGGCCGCACCGTTGGCTTGCTCAGCCTCACCGCCCAGCGCTTCGCAGGCCGCATAGGCCAGCAACGGCCGAACGCGTTTGCCGCCATTCATCACGCTGTAGCGCATGGCTTCATATAAACGTGCGAGTTCAGGGCTCGGCGTGTTGAACAGGGTTTCGAGCGCCGCGTTGACCCGGGCCTGACTGCTGGCCGAATACGCCGCGATCATTCTGGCTGTTCCGCGTCAAAGGGAGCCTCGGTCAGCTCGCCATCGCGCTCAAGCAGCACCTGAACCTTCTGCTCGGCCTGCGCCAGCGCAGCCTGGCAATCACGGGTCAGACCGATACCTTGCTCGAAAGCGGTCAACGAGTCTTCCAGCGACAGCTCGCCGTTCTCCAGGCGCTCGACCAGCGTTTGCAGGTCGGCGAGGGATTGTTCGAAATCCAGTGCAGCTTTTTTGCGGGCCATGGCGGCGATTTCCGGTAGACGTTAAACCGGCGCGACACTAGCAGATAGGGGGGAGAGGGGCAAATGGGCGGGGCATTTGGCGCAGCCGTTGCGGGGTAAAAACCACGTTGATCTCAGAACCTGCTGACGATCGATCCACTATTCGGCCCGTCGTCCAGCAGCGGGCGTGATTCTCACCGCAAATTTAGTTGTATCTGATTGTTAAAAACCGTCCATATCGCTAACCTTCGCGCTTTCTACGACCCAATAACCACGGGTCTTTCTGACGAAACACAGTTTTTTGATCTGTAACGCGCCGAGGATCGGGCGCAAGGTTTCGTTATGCATGGCAGGAGGCGTCACATGCGTTGTTTTCTTTCACTGCTGATCACACTGATCTGCGCATCGGCTGCCTGGGCGGGGCCCACGGCCGAAGTGTCGGAACCGGTGGGTGGCTGGCGCTATAACGGCCTGCTGGACCGCAGTGAAAACCCTCAAGTTGCCTATCCCACACCGCCCATCGATCGGGGCGTGCAGCGCAATCGCACAATGATCGAAGGCCAGCTCAAGGCCATTGGCACGCTACGCGGGCCTCACACCCTCGCGGTCAACGGCAATCCTCTGAATCTGTACACCGATGACAACGGGCGTTTCACCCGCCCGTATGCGTTCGGTGCCGGTTCCAACAGCGTCGAAGTCCGCAGCTCCGAAGGCAAGTCGCTCAAGCGCGTGCAGTTCTATGAGGCGAATAACCTGCGCACCCCGGCGCGGATTCGCGTGGTGCTGGGTTGGGACGATCCGAAGGCCGAACTCGATCTGCACATCATTACCCCCGACGGCCAGCATGCGTTTTTCGCCCACACGACGTTGACCAACGGCGGCGGCCTCGACCCGGATGGTGTCGATGGCCCGGGCCCGGAAATGTTCACCATGACCGCACCGATGCATGGCACCTATCTGGTTTACGTGAACTATTGGGGCAACTTTGGCAGCGGCGGCTATAACTTCGATGAGTCGAGCAACCAGAACAAGGTGATCACCTCGCAGATCAATCTGGTGCTCAACGAAAACACCGTCGACGAAAAACGCGAAACGTTCATCGTGCCCTTGCGGGCTATCGGTGATCTGTTGCTGGTCAAGACTTTCAACTATTGAACATCCCGCATCACGGATGAATTGCTGAGCTTTGGGAACATGAGCGTGAACATGAGCGATAACACGATTTCACCGGCCGATTCCCCGGCCGTCGGCGCACCTGCGGCCAGCACCTCTCGTCGTTGGCCGGCGCTGCTGATCGGGCTGTGCCTGGTGGTCGGCGTGGCGGGCGGGTTGGGCTGGTTCATGCACAAGCCCAAGGCGCCGCCGGTGCAACTGGCCAGTGACAAACTGGGCATGAGCCGGCCGGACGGTCTACTGGAAACCCGTTCCTTGAGCCAGTTGCCCAAGGACTTGCTGACGGTGCCATTTCTCAAGGAAACCCTGACCGAAGATTTCGTCTTCTATTACGAAGCCCATGCGGATCGCCTCGGATTGATCGGCAGTCTGCGCCGGATCATTTACGAACATGACCTCAAGTTGCAGGACAGCCTGATCGAACAGCTATTCGATCAGCCAGCAGACGTGGCGCTATGGCGTGGGGCGGATGGTCGCCTGAAGGACTTTCTGCTGGTGATGGATCGCGGTGGCCTGGCCAAGGTGCTGGAGCCGTTGGCTAAAGTGGCGCTGGATGATTCGCAGTTGAGCCAGCTCAGTGAGATGAACGTCGCCGGCGATGTGGTGCCGGTTTATCAACTCACCTACAACGCCAGCAAAGCTCTGGTGTTCGCTTCTCACGGCGACAAACTGGTGGTGCTGTCCAACCCGCGCAAGCTGTATGACATGGGCCATGGTCCGACCGACGAGCACGGCATGGTCTCGACCCAGGCGCTGGAAGCACTGCTGGGTGGCGAAAAGCTCTTCCCCGAAGCCTTCGGCCTGCAACCTAAAGCCCCGGAGGTCAAACAACGCCTTTCGGTCAACTCCAGCGTATTAGCCATGGGGTACCAGCGCTTCATCCCGAACTTCGCCGGGCTGCGTTTCGACATGGACGACAAGGGCTGGCACAGTTTCCTGGCCATGGATGAGCTGGAAAACCAGCCGGACTTCGATTTCAAACCGATCTGGCAAGCCATGCCCATGGGCGCCAGCGCCTGCGTGGCCCTGCCGCTGGCCGCCGAACAACAAAAACCGCTGCTGGTGAAACTCGGCGCCGAGGAAGCGGTGGCCCAGGCCCTGACCGACCATGTGGCCGGTGCCGCCGGCCTCTGCTGGTACGCCGATTCACGGCTGTACACGCCGTTGCTGGTCGCCAGCCTGAATGACAAGGACAGCGCCAAGCTCGACGGCGATCTGGGCAAGCTGTTTGGCTCGATGGTGGGCGCTTATGAACACAATGTCGCCGAGCACGCTTTTGCGGTGGTCGAGAAACAGGAAGGCGAAACCCATCGGTGGCAGCGCCAGGTCAGCTCCAACTTTGGCCAATACCCGGCCAAGGCAGCCGAGCAGCCTGACGCAATCACCGGTAAGGCATTCCTACGGGTGAGCCTGGCGCGCCACGGCTCGACGCTGTTGTTCTCCCTCGACGACACTCTGGTGGACAAAGCCCTCGGTACCCTCGACAAACGTTTCCCGCCGCTGGCCGACGTGTTGCCGAAAGATCAGCTGACGCCGCTCTACTTCGGCCCGGATTCCATGGCACAGCTGATGCAGCGGGAAACCCTCGACAGCCTGCCGCAAGACATGGAGCCGGTTTTCTACAACGCCGCGCAAACCTACCTGATTCCGAAATTGCGCACGCTCGGCGGCTACGGCAAGTACGCCCTGACGTTGCCCAAAGGCAGCGAGCCCGATGGCCACTGGCAATGGCTGCCGCTGGAGTGGAAAGCCCTGTGACGGCACTCATCCGAGGCCTTGGCCTGCTGGCGCTGCTGCTCGGCACGCGGGCATTTGCCAGCGAAGCCGCGCCGCTTGACCCGCAGCAATCCCAGGTCTTTCGCGCCTGGTTCGTGCGCATCGCCCAGGAACAACTGACCCAGGGCCCGAGCCCGCGCTGGTATCAGCAGGACTGCGCCGGGCTGGTACGTTTCGCTGCCAACGAAGCGCTGAAAGTCCACGATGACAAATGGCTGCGTAGCAATGGCCTGTCCAACCGCTACCTGCCGCCGGAACTGCAATTGAGCGACGCCCAGCGCGGCCTCGCCCAGCAATGGCAGCAGGGCGGTGGCAAGGTCGGGCCTTACGTCAACGCCATCAAGCTGATCCAGTTCAACAGCCGTCTGGTGGGCCGCGACCTGGCCCAGGCCCGGCCTGGCGATCTGATGTTTTTCGATCAGGGCGACGACCAGCACCTGATGATCTGGATGGGCCGCTACATCGCCTATCACACCGGCACCACCACCCCTACCGACAACGGCATGCGCTCCGCAAGCCTGCAGCAACTCATGACATGGAAGGACACCCGATGGATTCCCGACGCAGCCAACCCCAACTTCATCGGCGTCTATCGACTGAACTTTCTCTCCCAATGATCGGTGCCCGCATGTTGCGCATTTGTTCAAGACTGCCCCTGTTATTGGCCTTGCTGGCCCCTTTGGCCACGGTCAATGCTGATGATTCCGTCGAGCCCAGCGGCTACACGGCGGTGGCCGGTGAAAGTTTTTTCCTGTTGGCCGACAGCAGTTTTGCCAGTGATGAACAGGCGATGGTTCGCCTCGAAGCGCCGGGCCGCGACTATCGCCGGTACCGCATGGAGCCGTACGGCGGCGCGGACATTCGGGTCTATCGGATCGACAAGCCGCTGGATTTCCTCAAGCGCCAGAAGAACCTGCATCGCGTGGTCAGCGACGGCCAGTTCAAGGGTGAAGGCCTGTCGAACACCCTCGCCTACCTGTGGGACAGCTGGTATCGCAAATCCCGTCGGGTGATGCAGCGAGCGTTTTCTTACGAGTCTCGCAAACAGGTCACCGAGCAAGTGCCGGAACTGAAGATGGGCACCGCCATCGTCGCGCGAACGCCTTACGACGCGCAGCCGCAATTTGCCTTGATTCCGGGTTTGCCGGTGGTCAGCCAATTTCGTTATCCGCTGTGGGAGGCCAAGCCGATACAGCCGCCTGCGGGGGTGAACCTGGCGGGCTCTTCCAGCGAGTTCATCAGTGTCGCGCCGGGTAACGTCTACATCCCGTTGGGTAACCTGAAGCCGGGGCTGTATCTGGTGGAGGCGCTGATCGGCAAGTACCGTGCGACCACCATGGTGTTCGTCTCCAACACCGTGGCCGTGAGCAAGATTGCTGGCGATGAACTGCTGGTCTGGGCCGCACGCAAACATGAAGGCAGTTCAGTGCCCAAGGTCAATGTGCTGTGGACCGATGGCCTGGGTGTCATGAGCAGTGGCGCCACGGATGCCGATGGTTTACTGCGTCTGAAACACGTCAGCCCGGAGCGTTCCTTCGTGATCGGTGAAGACGAAGAGGGCGGGGTATTTGTCTCCGAGAACTTCTATTACGACAGTGAGATCTACGACACCAAACTCTATGCATTCACCGACCGTCCGCTCTATCGGCCGGGGGATTGGGTGTCGCTGAAAATCGTTGGTCGCGAGTTCAAGAACGCCCGGGATTCGGTGCTGCCAGCGGCTGCCGACGTCAACGTCAGCGTGCTTGATGCCACCGGCACCGCGCTGCAATCGTTGGCGTTGAAGCTGGATTCCAAGGCCGGTACCCAGGGCCGTTTCCAGTTGCCGGAAAACGCTGTGGCCGGTGGTTATGAGCTGCGCTTCAGCTACAAAGATCAGGCCTACAGCAGTGCCTTTCGCGTTGCTGAATACATCAAGCCGCACTTCGAGATTTCCCTGAATCTGGCCAAACAGGATTACCGCACCGGCGAACCGGTTAAGGGTAGCCTCGTGCTGCTGTACCCGGACGGCAAGCCCGTGGCCAACGCCAAGTTGAGCCTGAGCCTGCGCGCCCAGCAACTGTCGATGGTCGACAACGAGCTGCAATACCTCGGGCAATTCCCGGTGGAGCTGACCAGCACCGAACTGACCACCGATGCCAAGGGCAACGCCACACTCGAGCTGCCGGCCGCCGAGAAACCGAGTCGCTACATGCTCACGGTGTTCGCCAGCGACGGCGCGGCGTATCGGGTCAAGACCACCAAGGAAATCCTCATCGACCGCGGCGCCGCAAGTTTCCGCTTGAGCGCGCCGCAGCGCTTCAGTGCGGTAGGCGACAAGGTTGCATTCAGCTACGCCAACGAGGGCGGCAGCGAGCAGGGCAAAGCGCTGAGCCCTAGCACCTACAGCTGGGTGCGCCTGGAAGACCAGAGCAAGGGCGAGGGTACACTCGCGGCCGCGGATAAAGGTTTTGCACTGACGTTCGATCGCCCGGGTACCTACAACCTGACGTTGAAGGATGACCACGGTCGTGCGCTGGGTGGCACCGGCCATTCGGTCACCGGCGACGGGGTCAAAGCCGTACCAGGCACTGTGGAAATCGTTCTCGACAAACCCGAGTACAAGGCGGGCGATGAAGCGCTGGCATTGATTACGTTCCCTGAGCCGGTCAGCGATGCCCTGCTGTCTCTGGAGCGCGACAAAGTGGAGGCCACGGCGCTGCTGTCCAAGGGCGGCGACTGGCTGAAAATGGAAAAACTCAGCCCCACGCAGTACCGCGCGCGGATTCCGGTAAAGGACACGTTCGCCCCGAACCTGACCTTCTCCGTGCTCTACACCAAGGGCGGCCAGTACAGCTTCCAGAACATCGGCATCAAAGTCGTGGCGCCGCAGATCGACGTGACCATCGCCACCGACAAGGACAGCTACCAGCCGGGCGACACTGTGTCGGTGGACCTGACCACCCGGTTCGCCGGCAAGCCGGTTCCGGCGCACCTGACGGTCAGCGTGGTGGATGAAATGATTTACGCGTTGCAACCGGAAGTCGCACCGACCATCGACCAGTTCTTCTACCACCCACGGCGCAACAACGTGCGCACCAGCGCCAGCCTGTCGTTCATCAGCTACGACGTGGCCTTGCCGGGCAGCCCTGGCGCGCCAGGCAAGGCCAACCGTAGCGAGCGCGGAGTGAAAGTGCTGGAGCGACCACGCCGCGAAGACGTCGACACGGCGGCATGGCAGCCGGAGTTGATGACCGACGCCAACGGCAAGACCCGCTTCACCTTCAAGATGCCCGACTCCCTGACCCGCTGGCGCATCACCGCCCGGGCCATTGCCGATGACGGTCAGGTTGGTCAGAAGAAGCAATTCGTGCGCTCGGACAAACCGCTGTACCTGAAATGGAGCGGGCCCAGCAAATTCCGCATCGGCGATAAACCGGATCTCGGGGTGTTCGCTTTCAGCCAGTCCGATAAACCGGTCAAGGCTGAACTGGTAACCCATTACGGCGGCGTTGATCAGCGTGTGCCGGTGACCCTGAACAACGGGATCAACTACATCGCGCTACCCGCCTTCGCATTGGCCAGTGGCGAGTGGACCGCCGAGTTGGTGCAGGATGGTAAAACCGCAGACGCCCTGGCCGTGCGCTTGACCGCGACCGGCGAAGGTTGGCAAGTGACTCAAAGCCAAAGTCTGGATGTGGTCGGCGGCGATACACCGCTGACCCTGCCGGCGGATGCCAGCGATATCCGCCTGCGGCTGGATGACAGTCCGCAAGCGCTGTTCCGTTCGGCCCTCGACGACCTGTTGAGCTACCCGTACGGTGGCGTCGAGCAGACCGCCAGTCGTTTGCTGCCGCTGAGCATCGCTTACCCGACCTTGTCGTCGAACCCGCGGATTCGCGACCGCTTGCGGCTGATCATGCAGAACAGCCGTCTGCGACTGGTGCAAATGGCCGGGCCTTCGGCGTGCTTCACCTGGTGGGGCCAGGATGGCGAGCCGGATGCGTTCCTCACTGCTTACGCCTATTACGCCGACTGGTACGCCAGCAAGGCGCTGGATCTGAGTCTGCCGCCGGAGCACTGGCAGCAGGTGCTGGAGATCTACGCAAAACAGGCGAAGGACACGCCGCTGTTGCAGCGAGCGCTGATTGTGTCGTTCGCCAGGCAGATGCAATTGCCGGTGAATACGTTGCTCAGCGGTTTGATGGATGACCTGGCGAAAGCGGGCGAGGGCAATGCCGCTAACCTGATGGACGAGGGGCAAGACAGCATCGTCATGAGCGATCCGGACTCGGCGCTGGGTCTGGCCAGTGCTCGCGTGCTGACCGCATCGATGGCCGTACAGGCGAAGGTCAATCTGCCGGACGCTTTCAATCGGCAGCTGGCGGATGCCAGGCAACGTTTGACCGTCAGCTCCCAGCCGTTTGTCGAAGCCTTGAACCTGTCGCTGCAACCTTTCGATCAGGCACGTGCGACAGCGTTGTTGCAACGTCTGTTGCCGCAGCAATCGACCCTGGAGCGTGCTTTGGCGCTGACCTGGTTGCAACGCAGCATCGAACAGGCTTCACCCGCCGTTGCATTGACACCGGGTGAAGGCTGGAAGCAAGGGCAGGGCACTACTGGCGAAATCTACTGGCAGTGGCAAGGTGCGCAAGTGCCTGGCGTGTTGTCCCTGACCGGCGCCCAGGAGCGTCCGCTGCGAGCTGCGTTGAGCTTCCAGAGCAAGCAACCGGCATTCGATCCGATGGCCGTGACCATCACTCGTCGCCTGTCGCGGCTGGTGCCGGGTGACGAAGCCTTCAGCTTCAAGCTGGAAGCGGTCGGCACCCAGCCATTGTCCAGTGACAGCCTGTACCTGGACGAAGTGATCATCGCCAGCAACGCCGCGAAGCCACTGCGCTACGGCATGCTCGAAGTGCCGCTGCCACCGGGTGCGGATGTAGAGCGTACGACCTGGGGCATCAAGCTCGTGGGCAAGGCCGGCAGCGAGCCGAGCGCGCTGGAAAAGGCCCGTTTCGAACCGGGACAATTGGCCTACGCGATTCCGGTCGATGCCCTGAGCGGTGAGTTGCGCCTGCGTCATCTGGTGCGTTTCTCGCAAAAAGGTCAGTTCAACCTGCCGCCAGTACGCTTCACCCAGGTTTATGCGCCACAGCACCAGGCCCTGGAACAGAAGCCGGCCCTCGGCCAGATCACGGTCAAATGACATGATCCGGCCTCTGGTCTGGTGGCTGCTGTGTCTGATTCCTGCGCTGGCCACGGCGCAGGACGAGCCGCTGCGCCTGGCCTTGAAGGGTGAGTTGCTGCAGTTGAGCCGGACTCAGGTAATGGCGCGCGAGCCGTTGCCGCAGACGTTGCAGACGCCGCTGGGGAGTGTGTGGAAGCTGTTCGTTTACGGGTGGCTGGTCGATACCGGCGCTCGTGAGCCGGTTTATGAGTGTCGCGGGCAGTCGAAGGAAGAAGTGTATTGCTGCACCGCTGGCGGGAGCATTGGGCGGGATCAGGCGTTGGCGAAATCCTGCGGACTGTATTTCGAACCGCAGCGGTTGGGTATTACTGACGCCGGTTGGCGGGAATATTGGCAGGCGCGTCAGGCGCCGGAGTGGTTACTGGATTTGCCGTCGTTGCAGCCGCAAACCCGGGTTTCGGTGGCTGAGTTGTTAAAGGCCCTGGCGCTGATGCCGGCGCAGGATCAGGCCCGTCGAGTGTTGCTGGACGTGGTGTTGAACGCTGCTGATGGCAATGCCGTGGGTGAACTCGGTGGCCGCCTGCGAGTGAAAACCTGGAGCTGGCTGGGGGATCAGGACCCTTTGTCGCGTCAGGGCGGGTTCGCCGGATGGCTGGCGGACGGAACGCCGATCTGGGCCGGCGGGCGGGGCACCAGCCAGAAGGTCCTGCGCAACTACGCAGATGCGCTGTCCAGCGCGTTGCCGTCCACTTGGCCTGCGCAAGCGGGGCGATGCGTCGAAGTCAGCCTGTTCTCCCGCTATCCACTGCAGCGCGTGCTCTCAGGTGATCGCGTGGCGCTCCCCGGCCCCTTGCAGGGCGACTACCGCGTCGAGTTCGTCAACGGTAACCAACTCGACATCCACAGCGATGGCGAGCTGTTTCTATTGAAGGACGGCCCTTCACAAAATCTGGTCGCCCGCCTGGACCGCGAAGAATACGTCGCTCGCGTCCTCCAGCGCGAAGCCAGGCCCGAACCCGCCGAAGCCGCCAAAGCCCTGGCTGTCGCGATCCGCACCTACCTGCTGCAAAACGCCACGCGCAACGGTGACTGCCTGAGCATCGACGACAGCAGCAGCCGTCAGCGCGTCGCCCCACGCCCGGCCGCGGCGGACTCGCGCAACATTGCCGCCTGGACCAGCGACCTGGTCCTCGCCGGCAGCACCGTCACTTACCACTCCGATCAGCCCGGCACAGACAAACTCTCCTGGCGGCAAGCCGTCGAACAAGCCAGCGCCGGCCAGCGCTACGACGCGATCCTGCTTCACGCCTACCCGCGCGCGAGCCTCAGCCGTTGGGACAATCCCGTCGCCTCCTGCGAGGCCCTGCCCGCCGCACAAGACTGGCTGCAGAAGCAGCGCCGCGGCTGGCGCCAACGCCTTGAAAGTGAAGTCGGCTACAACGAAGTCAACACCTTTGCCGTCTGCCGCCTTGCTTTCGGTAACCCTTATGTCGACCGCGAACGCCAGCGCATTTATGTGCGCGGCGTGCTGTCGCTACAGGATCGCCTCGACCTGACTCACGAATACCTGCACCTGGCCTTCGATGCACACCCCAACGGCCAGGACGAAACCTACATCGAAGGGCTCGCCCGCCACCTTTTACTGGAATAGGCCATGAAACGTCGTTATCCACAGGTCATCCTGTTCCTCTGCTCTTTGACCGCGTTGCCTATGGCGATGGCAGCCGATGCCGTCAAACTCGACACCCCTGTCGGCGGCTGGCGCATCGGTGCCTCCGAAGGTGAAGGCGAAAACTTCCGTCAGACCGTCAACTACCCGGCCTCCTCGGTCAACACCCCGGCGGGCCAGGCCAACACCGCTCGCATTACCGGTCAGATCAAAGCCACTCCCAAGCGCAACGAGCCCGGAAAACTCATCGTCAATGGCGTCAGCATGCCGCTGAAACTCGACCCCGCCGGACATTTCGACCGCCCGTTTTCATTCCCCAATGGCAGCAATAGTGTCGAAGTCCGCAGCCCGGACGGCCAACAACGCCACCGCACTCAATTCCTCCACCTCAGCGGCGGTGCGACCCCGGCCAAGCTGCGGGTCCTGCTGTCCTGGGACACCGATAACACCGATCTGGATTTGCACCTCATCACCCCTGATGGCGCACACATCTGGTACGGCGACCGCGTGGCGCCCAATGGCGCGGCGCTGGATGTCGACGTCACCACCGGATACGGGCCGGAGATCTTTTCCATGCCGGCGCCGATCAAGGGGCAATACCTGGTGTATCTGAATTACTTTGGAGGTGGGTATCGCAGTGGCGAGGAGGGCCAGGAGAATGCTGTTCAGCCGCTGACGACAGCGCAGGTGACGGTGATTACAGAAGAGGGAACGCCTGACGAGAAGATGCAGACGTTTGTCGTGCCGATGCGGGCGGTGGGGGAGTTGACGCTGGTTCGGGCGTTTAGTTATCCGTGAGGGGGAGGGTAGCTGATCTGATACCGAGTACTACGACCACCTCCTGGCAAACGCATCAGGCAGCCTTTCTCCAGCAACTCCGTCAAGTGTCGGGTTGCGGTGGCTTTGGATACTTTTGCCACGGCTTGATACTGGGCGGCGCTGATGCCGTTCTCAAAGCCGTTCTCGCCGCCATCGAGCAAGCGATTGAGTACTTTGACTTGTTCTGAAGACAGCGGATGTTCTCGATGCTGTTGCCAGAAACGCGCCTTGCCGAGCACGCGGTCGATACGAACCATAGCCTGTTGAAGGCTGCGCAATAGTGTTTGCAGAAACCACTCCAGCCACTCGGTGATATCAAGCGTGGCTTTCTGAGAGGTCTCCAGCACCCGGTAATAACCGGCGCGATCATCCAGGATACTGGCGGACATGGCGTAGAAACGGATGGCCTGGTTTTCGCCTTGAGCGAGCGCCAAGTCAGTGAGGGCACGGGTCAAACGCCCGTTGCCATCGTCGAACGGATGGAGGGTCACAAACCAGAAGTGCGCGATGCCAGCACGGAGCAGCGGATCGAGTTGCGTTTCGGCGCGGCTGGTTTCAAACCAATCGAGGAAGGCATCCAACTGCTGCTCCAAGCCGTCCCGCGCAGGGGCCTCCAAATGAACGGTTGGCTTATCCAGGCGACCGGAAACCACCTGCATCGGCTCATCTCCACGCAAGGCGCCGACACGGATATTTCGTGCACTGAAGTCCTCTTCCTGAGCAGGGAACAACCACTTATGCCAGCGCAGCAGACGTTCAAGGTTCAGCGGCTCGGCGAAATGCTGAGTGGCGTCCAGCATCAACTCCGCCAACCCTTCACTGCGCTTGCTCACGCGACTTTCGCCTACGTCTTCCAGGCCCAGACGTCGGGCCAGCGAAGAGCGCACCGAACCTGCATTAAGCTGTTCGCCTTCGATGGCGGATGAGGTCACGATGTTCTGCAGCAGCGAGTCCAGCTCACTTTGCGCACTGAGCGCTCCCCCCGCCGAACTGGACATTCCTGACAGACGACCTTGCGCCTGCACACACTCACGCACCAGCGGCGCCAAACGTGCGGCTTGCCAGTGAAAGTGCGGCCAATCGAGCTGTTGCCAGATCCAACGAGGATGGTCCATGGGGAAGGGCTCATGAGTGTGAGCCGAATAAGGAGGTTATTCGGCTCATTTGATGAGCCGATTGTGGGGGCTATTCGGCTCATGGTCCAGTAGATCGTCAGTGCGCCTGGGGATTCAGAAGAAACGGTCGGCCATCACTCAATCACTCTGATCCGCTGTGGACAGCACGTCATTGATCTTCCAGCAGCCATTGTTCTTGACCAGCAGCACATCAACGATCTGGGTTGTATCGGGCGTATTGCCCAATGTCACCTGCTCCCTGGCTGAGGCTCCCTGCACGAGTGGCTCACTGACCTTGATGTGGGTGAGCCATTCTTCCATGTAGTCTTGAGCCTTGATGAAATAGTCCTCTTCCAGCCCGTCCGGGCTGGCGATCTGCTTTTTGATCTTGTCGATCAGCTCATCCGAAACGTACTGCTTCACCTGCGCACTATCATCGGTCAGCGGATCTTTTTCATCGCTGAAGCTTTGCAGGTACCCGTTATAGAACGCTTCGGCCACGGGCTTGGGGGAGCTGGCGCAGTCTGCGAAGGCAACGGGGGGATGAAAAACCGCGGCGGCGAACAGCAGGGAAAGCCACTTTCTCATGGTTGTGTCCTTACAGATTCGATGGGGTTGGGCGAGGCGTGGGGCATTCGCCGAGCCCCTTCAGGCGCCCGATAGATTGAGCGCTTTGGGGAAGGGCAGTCAATGGACGGCTCGTGAGGTGGCGCGGGAGCGGTCCACCTGCGCTTGGTGATGCCGGCATGCAGACCGAATCCGGTTGCGCCACGATGACTCGCAGTCGACCAGCACGATGCCCTCCACCCGTTCTGGCGCTTATATACCAACATTCATAAGCTTTATATAAAAACTCAGTCTAAGCAAATTTGTGGCGGGATCTGGAAGTGTGATCTACACATACAGCCACACATTGTTTATACGATGTGTTTTCTCAGGTGCTCACGGAGATTGAGTACCTGCAGGTCAAGGATGAACGAAGATGTACTTCAAGGAAGATTCCGCTCATGCATGCTTACTCGCAAGAAAGGCACCATTCCCTTTTCGATGGAATGTGCGACCGGCCTCTAAAGACTTTTGCCTTCTGCGCAATCGACTCGGGTCATGACACCTCGTTGCCCCCCGGGTCTGCGGACATCCTCAAACCTCGTCTCCGCGGCTTTATGCCTGCTTCTTGCGACAGCCTGCATATTCATCGTGTCGATCCGTTGCAGAAAACACCTTTAGCGAAATCAGGCGATCGTCCTGACGCGCTGAGCGGTGGTGATCTTGGTCATAGCGATCCCCCGATTTAGGGCTCCTCTGCCCGGCTTAAAACGAACGCTAGATTCATTCGATTTTTCGAAACAGTCCTCCGGGTCGGAATCTGCGTAGGCGTTCGTCCAACTATTTTACGAAGCAGTTCCCAATTTTCCAGGATGGAGATGGTAATGACTGTACTCAGAGTTGGCATCGTTGGTCTCGGCGCACAGATGCAAGAAAATCTGTTGCCCACACTTCTACAAATGCCGGACATACGTATTGTGGCGGTCTGTGACAGCGACCTCACGCGTGCCGGACAGATTCATCGCTTCATCTCGCATGTGTCGATAACGGACGATTTCGACGAGATGCTGGCGTCCAACTCGATCGATGCCGTGGTCATGGCATGCCCACCTCAGGCACACCGCGATCTTGCGCTCAAGGCCATGGCCAAGGGCGTCCACGTGTTTGTCGAAAAACCGCCTTGCTTCACCCTCGCGGAGCTGGAAACCCTGATCGAGGCCAGTCGCCGCTCGAACGTCGTCACAGGCGTCGGGATGAACTTCAAGTTTGCCAAGCCCATGCGTCAACTGCGCGACATGACCCGTACCGAGCAATTCGGGAAGGTTGTGCATATCCAGCTCAATCACTATGCAAGCAAGCCAACGGCGCCGCTCTGGGGCCTGGACTCGACGCTGAGATCCTTCCTGCTGGCGCAGGCAATCCACACGATCGACCTGGGTGTCACCTTCGGCGGCGGCGAGCTGCGCGATATCGAGTCGCGGGTTCAGCGCCACGATGACTCGCTGTTGGTGAGTCTGGAGCTGCAGTTTTCCACGGGTGCCACCGTCAGCCTCTTGAGCGGAACCATGTTCCCGTACTTCGAATTCGACATGAAGATCGTCAGCTCGAATTCGATGATGGTCGAACTCAACAACCTCTGGAATATCACCATGCACGAGCCGGAGCACGGCACCAGCGCCACCGGTACGGCCAAGCGCTGGCGTGGTGCGTGGCAGCCCGGGCCACTCGATTCCGGGTACGAGCGCAGTGGTTATTTTGGCGAGCTGGAGAAGTTCTTCGACGCCGTGCGCAGTCGTTCGTCCTATGAGGCGAGCTTCGAAAGCCTGCGACCTACCTACAAGATCATCGAAAAGATTTGCGCCGCCGACATTGCCCGGTCCGACCTGGCGCCTGTGCTGTCCCTGCGTACTGAACAATCCGTCAAGTCCAACGCCCACTTCGGAGTCGATTCCAATGTCATCTAATCTTGCCAATGCCGCGACCGCCCGACTGACGGTGTCTGATAAATACCGCCCGGTGTATGCAGACGATCTGCAGACCATGAAAAAAACCCTGGAACGCCCGCTGTCGGGCACCAGTGATGTGGTGGCGGAATACGAAGGCAAACTCGCCGCCTGGTTCGAGGCACGGCATGCAATCGCGGTATCGTCGGGCGGTGCGGCGCTTAGCGTGGCCATTTATGCGGCAGGCGTAGGCCCTGGCGATGACGTGCTGCTGACGCCGAGCTGCCCACTGTGCACCATCTACCCGATCATCGCGGCAGGTGCCAATCCGGTCTTCGTCGACACCCGTCCTCATGGCTTCGGCGCAGACCCGGCGTCTATCAAAGCGCGGATGACACCACGCACCCGCGCAATCATCGATATCCCGATGTGGGGCTACCCGACCGAAGTCGACGAGCTGCGCACGCTCACCCACGAGCTGGGAATCAAGCTGATCCTGGACCTGGCCCATTCCCACGGTACGACTCTGCATGGCCGTCCGCTTTCGCAGTTCGGCGACTTGTCATGCTTCAGCACTCACGAGCGCAAACCACTGGCAACCGGCGAGGGCGGTTTCATTCTCACCGACGACGATGCGCTGGCTCAGCGCAGTCGGGATTACAGCCGTTTCGGGAACCTGAACGGTAAAGACTTCGGCCTTAACTACAAACTCGCCGCGCTGCCGGCAGCCTTGGGCGAAAGCCGCCTGGCATCACTGGCCGGGCAGATCGATCAGCGCCGTGAAAACGCGGCCTACTTCCTGGGCAAGCTGGATCACAGCAAGGTTCGCGAGAAAAAAATCATCGCAGGGGGGGAGCCGAACTATTACTTCCTCAATCTTGAACTGCACTTCGCCGACAACCGCGCGTTCATTGACTACCTCGATGACGCCGGCATTCCGTCCGACATCAAGCGCTACGGTTGCAAGGCACTCTACGAGTTCCCGGCGCTCACCCACTATCGCAACGAGTGCCCGAACGCCGAAGCACTGCTGGCAAGCATGACGACGATTCCGGTTCATCCGGACATTACCCGCGCCGAGCTGGACTACATGGCCGACCGCATCAATCAGTACGGTGCTGCGTGAATGACTGACGCACTCGATCGCTCGCAATTGGATCGGCACTTCACCGCGTCCGGGTTCGTACTGAACCCGGACCGGAAGATGTTGCTGCTGCATCACCGCAAGCTTGGGGTCTGGTTATACCCGGGCGGCCATATCGAACAGGGCGAAACCCCCGACGTGGCGGTATTAAGGGAGATTTTCGAAGAGACCGGCATCCGTGCCGAACTGCTCGGCGAGCGCGATGAGGCGCTCGCCGATGTCGAGACCGATGTCACTGTGCTGCACCAGCCATATCGGGTGCTGTGCGAATACATCGATGACAAGCGCGGGCCGCATTACCACCTGGATTTGATCTACGTGTGTGCCACCCATCTGCGCACCTGCCCGGACGACAGAGAGGTCGAGCACGCTCGCTTCTTCAGTCGTCAGGAGACGGCAGAGCTGAAGATGTTTCCCAACTTCCGGCGCATGGTGGATCGGGTCTTCGCGGACGATGCGCTGTGGGACCTGGTCGGCATGAAGGTGTCACCATGAACCCGCGAACCATCGTGCAAAAGGGCACTCACGGTACTTTCGACGATCTGCGCGAGCTTGAACGAGCCCTGTGCTCGGGCCTGACCGGCACATCGTCGATTGTCGAGGAATACGAGACGGCGCTCGCGGCGTTGTACGGCGTACGGCATGTGATTGCCGTGTCGTCCGGCGCGGCATCGGTGACGGCAGCGCTGGCCGGTGTCGATTTCCGGCCGGGCGATGAAGTCATCGTCGCCCCGACAGGCCCGATCTGTACGGTGCTGCCGATTCTGTCGCTGGGGCTTGTACCGGTCTTTTGCGATGTTGCGCCAGACAGCTTTGGCCTTGACCCGGAGGATCTGCAGCGCTGTGTCAGCGAGCGCACCTGCGCGGTCATCGAGGTGCCGATGTGGGGATATCCGATCCGTTCGCACGCAACGTGGGCATTTCTGCGTGATGCCGGGATCCCGCTGATTCAGGATCTGGCCCATGCCCACATGACACGGTTGAGCGGCACGTGGCTTGCGCAGCATGGCGACATCAGCTGTTTCAGCACCCACGACTGCAAGTTTATCTCGACCGGTGAGGGCGGCTTCGTCATGACCGATGACGATAACCGGGCCAGGCGCATTCGGGCTTACACGCGCTTCGGCAACCTGACGGGCGAAACCTTGGGCATCAACCTGAAGTTGGGTGGCCTGCAGGCGGCAATCGGCCTGGCGCGTTCACGTCAGCTCGGGGCGCACCTTGCGCAACGCTTGCGTAACCGCGAACGGCTGCTCGGGTTGCTCGACAACCCGGCCTTTCGCGAGTTGCCGGTGGTCGCCGAGGGTGAGGTGAATGGCTATTCGTTGTTGCTGCAATCGGTGGGGCATGACGGTCGTCAGTTGGTGCACTACCAGCAACGGCATGGCATCGAGTCGGATATCGGCAAGTACGACAACCAGCCGTTGTACCAGTTGCCGTTGCTGACCCAGTACCACCGCGATTGCCCCAACGCTGCCAGGTTGCTGCGCTCACTGACCACGGTGCCGTTACATCCTGACCTGGTGGACGACGACCTGCATTACATCGCCAAGGTGCTCAATGACTACTCTCCTGTCTGACTCAGCGCCCCGCGCGCGCCATGCGGTGGTGATTGGCGGCAGTGTGACCGGCTGCCTGACGGCCGCGGTGCTGGCTCGTCGTTTCGAGCGCGTCACGGTGATCGAAAAAAGCGATTTCTACGACGAAACCGGTCCGCGCCAGAGTGTTCCCCAGGAGCATCACGTGCATTTGCTGCTGTTGCGCGGCAAGCAGATCATCGACCGGATTTTCCCCGGCATCCTGAGCGCACTCGAGCAGAGTGGCGCCCAGGTGGCGGACCTGGGGCACGACGTGAAGTGGTACCAGGGAGGGCGCTGGAAGAACCGCTATCGCAGCGGTATTTATGCCCACTATTGCAGCCGGCGACTGATCGATAACCAGCTGCGCCGTTGTCTGGCGGCGGTGCCGCGGGTCGACATCCTTTCGGGCACGCGGGTGACCCGAATCGAGTTTTCCGGTGACAGCGACCAGCGTGCCGTGAGCGGCGTGATCATCGACGACGGTTCGCGTGAGCGCAGCGTGTCCTGTGATCTGTTGGTGGATGCCAGCGGCAGGGGCACGCACATGCCCTCCTGGCTGAAAGAGGCGGGTTTCGGGACCGTGGAAAACAGCGTGGTCAAGACCGAACTCGGCTACGCCTCGCGCATCTATCGCCGCCTGCCTGCGTTCGCTGAGCAATGGCAGGTGCTGCTGGTGCTTCCAACCGCGCCGGCACAGCGCTCGATGGGCGTCATCAGCCCCATCGAGGGGAATCGCTGGATGGTGACGACCGGTGGCTGGTTTGGCCACTTTCCCGGCAAGGACCCGGACGATTTTCTGCAAGCGCTGGCCGCGCTGCCAGTGCCGGATATCCACGAGGTCATTCGCGATGCCGAACCGTTGTCGGAGGTCTTTACGTTCAAGATGCCCGGCAGCCGCCGCAGCCACTATGACCGCATCGAGCACTGGCCTGACGGTTTGCTGGTGGTGGGCGATGCCTTGAGCAGCATGAACCCGCTGTACAGCCAGGGCATGACGATCGGTGCGCTTGAGGCCGATTGCATTGATGCCCGTCTCGACGAAGTACTGGCGCGGTCGCTGAGTTGCCGTCAGTTGCAAGGCTTGTTGTGTGGCGTGGTCGATGGCGCCTGGAACATGGCCACGACCGAGGATTTCCGCTTTCCGGAAACCATCGGCAAACGCACCTGGCGCACCCGCTTCCACCATTGGTACGGCGCAGGGCTTGGAAAGCTGTCGGCGAGCAATCGTCGCGCGCTCGAAACACAAATCGGTGTGACCAATCTGGTGATGGAGCCCAACCGGCTTTATTCGCCGGCGATTGTCTCTCGCATCGCACTCAATGCCATCCTTCCCGGGAACACTCGACAATGATCGACGATCTCCTGCATTTCTCTGGTATCGAACACGTGGTGTTCGACTGGAACGGTACCCTGATCGACGATATCGATCTCGCCGTCTTTGCGGTCAATCGCTGCGGTGAGCAGTTTGATGTCGCGCCCATTACCGCCAGCCAATACCGGGCCAAGTTCGATTTCCCGATTGCCGATTTTTATGCGGCGCTCGGGTTTGATCTCGAACGTGTGCCGTTCGCGACGATCGTTCAGCGATACCTCGAGCATTTCGACACGAATGTCGCCCACTGCCCGCTGCACCCGGGTGTATTCGAGTTTCTCGACGCGGCCGGGCGTGCCGGCATCCGGGTGTCGATCCTGTCGGCGTCCCATTGCGATGTACTGGTCCAGACCCTTCAGGCCAAGGGCTTGCATGACCGTTTCGAGCACGTTGTCGGCCTGAGTCACAACCAGGCCACCAGCAAGGCCGCCGAAGCCGCCATCCTGCAAACAAAACTTGGCTCGCCGCCCGCACGAACGCTACTGGTTGGTGACACGCTGCATGACGTTGACGTGGCGCGCTCGGTGGGCTGGCAGCCAGTGCTGGTATCGACCGGCCACCAGGATAGCGACCGCCTGCGGCGCAGCGGTGCACCCTTGTTCAAGGACTTGGGCGATCTGCTCGAACGCTTTGCACCCCGTGACGCCCTCTCGATTGTGCAGGGGAGTGCCTGATCGTGACCACATCGCAGAGTGTCTTGATTTGCCTGATTGCCACGACGCTGACGTTGCGCGCGGTTGTCGCCTTCTATTACCGCGACAAGCTGCGCATATTGCGTTTGCTGAAGCTGGTTCCACGGATTGACGGGCGCAAAGAGCATTACTACCGGCCACTTGATGAATGGTTCGCGCCGCTGCCCTTTGTCTGGACATGGCTGGATATCGTTGCCGGGGTTCTGCTTGCGTCGATCTATTCAACGCCGCTGATGTGGCTGGTGGTGGTGCTCTGGAGTGGCGGGCGCCTGCGCGCGCTGCAAGAGTTCGGTCACAACGCTGTGCATTTCGCGTTGTGTCCCAACCATGCCTGGCAATGGTGGTTGAGCAATATTTTCTATCAGTTCCCGGCGTTCAAACGCGACATGCGCAGTCGTCACCAGACCCACACTCTGGAACATCATCGCAACCCCAATCACCCCAAGCTTGATCCCAACCGTGCACGGGTGCATGCCGGTGGTTATGTGGCCGGGATCTCGCCCGGTGGGTTCTACGCGCTGCTGTTGTACCCACTGACACCGCGTGGTGCCTGGGTGAACCTGAGCACCATGGCGCGCAGCAGCCTGTTGAACCACTCGCGGCTGACGACGGTTGTACGGTGTTTGTGTGTGATAGCCGTCGCGGCGCTGCTCTATTGGGCGGGCGGCTGGAAAGGGCTGGTATTTGGCTGGCTGGTCCCGTTGCTGACGTCGTATCCGGTGTTCGCCTGGGTATCGCTGCTCACCGAACACCGCTGGTTCATCGAGGGGGCTTCGAAAGATCGACGCGATCTTGAATACCTCGCAGGCAGGCCGACCGATTACTTCGGCCTGACAGGATGGTTGATCCGTGTGTTCATCGCGCCGACTTCCGATGCCTACCACCTCGCGCACTCGCTGTACCCCGGCGTGCGCTGGAACTATCTGCCAGCGATCGACCGGCACCTGAAAATTCATGAGCCCCGCTACAGCACTAATGCCAGTGAAGGCCTGTTGCTGCGCCGTGGCAGGGCACCGACCGCGCTTTCCGAATTGTATGAGCGTCTGGTGATTGCCGGACAAGAAGAGCCCACCCTGAAGACGAGAGGCAATGCGTGACTAATTCAACAGTATCCCGGCAAATTCAACGTATCGGCATCATTGGTGGCAGTGGTCTTCAACAATTGCCCGGTTTGGCAGACGTGCAGCAGGTCGAATGCGAAACTGTATTCGGCAAGCCGTCATCCCCGGTCACCCTCGGCACACTCAATGGTGTACCGGTGGCGTTCGTGCAACGCCACGGGATCGGGCACACGATCCCGCCAGCATCCATCAACGTGCGCGCCAATATTGCCGCGTTGCGTAGCGTTGGCTGTACGCAACTGTTGTCGGTCAGTGCCGTGGGCAGCCTGACCCACGATGCACCACCGGGTAGCTTCGTGTTGATTGATCAATTCATCGATCGCACGATCCAGCGCGACAAGACCTTCTTCGGCCCGGGCCTGGTCGGCCACGTGCCGTTCGGCGATCCCGTCTGCGGGCGTATGCGTTCAGTGCTGGCGGCCAGTGCCGAAACAGCCGATGTGCAGGCGCGCAATGGCGGTACCTACGTGGTGATGGAGGGGCCGCAGTTTTCGACTCGCGCCGAATCCAATCTCTATCGTCAATGGGGCGGCACGGTGATTGGCATGACGGCCATGCCCGAAGCCAAGCTGGCGCGCGAGGCGGAGCTTTGCTACGCGATGATCGCCATCCCGACCGACTTCGATTGCTGGCATGAATCCCACGAGGATGTGAACGCAACGCTGGTTGCCCAGCGGATGGCCGACACCTTCTCACTGACCCGTCGCCTGGTCACCGAGGCGGTCTCGCGGCTTGGCGAGCATCACGGTGCCTGCCCGTGCGGGTGCGACCATGCATTGGACACCGCCGTGATGACTGCCCCCGAGCAGCGTGATCCAGAGATGGTCGCGCGCCTGCTCACCGTCGCCCCTAACGCCACTCACCTGGGAGCAAGATCATGAACCAGGCTATCGCCACCAAGGACCGGGTACGTATCCAGCAAGTCGAAGTGCTGTCGGACAACTGGTACGTACTGCGCAAGACCACCTACGATTTCCTGGGGCGGGACGGGACCTGGCGCAACATGTCCCGGGAAACCTATGACCGGGGCAACGGCGCGACGATTCTGCTCTACAGCAAGCTGAAAAAAACCGTGGTCCTGACCCGCCAGTTTCGCTTTCCCGCGTTCGTCAATGAGCACGATGGCATGCTCATCGAAACCTGCGCGGGGCTACTGGATCGCGACGATCCGCACACCTGTATCCGCAAGGAAACCGAAGAGGAAACCGGTTATCGCATTGAAGAAGTGCGCAAGGTTTTCGAGGCGTTCATGAGCCCGGGATCGGTCACCGAGCGTCTGTATTTCTTCGTGGGGGAATATTTCGACGAAGACAAATTGGGCGAGGGCGGAGGCGTTGAAGCGGAGGGTGAGGAAATCGAAGTGCTCGAATTGCCCCTCGACGATGCATTGGCAATGATCGAGACGGGGGAGATCACCGATGGCAAGACCATCATGCTCTTGCAGTACGCCAAACTGCACCGGTTGCTGGATTGAGGCCGGGCATGACTGAACTTGTCGCCATCAGCTCGATGGAAAACGCCGAACTCGCCGAGTTCGTCGACGGCATTGCCTCCCATATCGGTATGCCCGTACGCCTCACACGCTGGTCAACCGCAGAGCTGATCGAGCGCGTGAAAACCGACACGGCAGGCTCCTGGGATCTGTTGCTGGGAACCGCAGCGACGGCGCTCCTCGACCCGGCACTCGTCTCACGGTTGCAGCCACTTGAACAGCTCGATTGTTCGGCGTTGCCGTCAGAGGCAGTCGCCGCGGATCGTCGCTGGTTCAGCCCGTCGGGTTTCGTGCCCGCATTCTGCTACGACCCGCGAGTGCTTGCCGAACACGGTCTGGCGCCACCCCATAACTGGGAAGCGCTCAACACGTTGGCGTGGTCGCAACGCATCGCGCTGCCGGACCCGGCCCGATCGGGCGCCGGTTATCTGCATCTGAGTGCACTCCTGGAACATTACGGCGATGGGGCGTGGGAGATGCTTGCCGATATTGCCCGGCTGCGGCCTTCGATCAGCGGGTCGTCCACGGCGCCGATCGAGGCCGTGCTCGAAGGCCGTGCGTGGGTCGGTGTCACGGTCTCGACCGCCGCGACCCGAGCTGCCCTGGAGCATCCGTCGTTGCGCTGGTGCGTACCCGACGACACGCGTCGCTATGAGTTCGAGGTCTTCGGCTGTCGAGCCGGCTCGCGCCTGACGACACAGGCCGTACAAGCACTGGCCTGGATGCTCTCACCGGACGCCGCAGCGATCAGCCGGCGTTATGGCAAGGTTGTGGTGGGCGGTGTATCGAGCGCTGGACTGGCCGCGGTCGATCTGCGAACGCTGGATGCGGGCAAGGCCAGTCGCGCCAAGGTTGCCCGTTGCGCGCGATGGCATTCGCTTTTCGAGGGGGCGGCCGATCAATGACAGAGATGACGCGCAACGAATCGACAAGGCCGCTCCCGTCATCCCGAGACGCAGGGCTTGAGCGGCGCCCGTGGGCGATCTATCTGATGTTCGGGCTGTTTGGCGCCCAGCAAGGCATGCTTGGCCCGATCATGCCGTTCCTGCGCGCCGAGTTCGATCTGGACCTGCGCTGGACGGGCTTGCACTTCGCGGCGTATGCCTTGGGGCTGGTATTGATCGGTGTTCCGTATCGCTGGCTGGAGCGCCGGGCGTTGCGGGTCGGCATGGGGCGTATCGCAACAGGCTGCGTTGTCGTGGCCAGCGGGCTGTTTGCCGTGGCCAACGGTTTACCGATGACGCTGTCTGGCAGCGTGTTGATGGGGCTGTCGGGTGGTCTGGTATTGGCCGTTGGTCAGGCCATGCTCGGCGTGCGCTATCGCCAGCATGCCGCCGCGAAACTGGTGGAGGCGCATGTGGTGGCTGGTCTCTGCGTGTTGGGAGGGGCATTGCTGGTGGGCGGGGTTACGGCCCTCGGGCTGTCGTGGCGCACGGCTCCACTGATCGTCAGCGCGTGTGCCTTGTTGCTGTTCGCGGCACCGCTGAAGATCCATCGCCCGGAACAATCGCCTGCCCAGAGCGGGCGGCCGACCATTTCCCCGGACACCTTGCGCCTTGCGCGAATGACCCGCTCAAGCCTGTGGGCCCTGGTGCTTTTGGGGATTTCGGCCGAGTGGGGCGTTGGCTTCTGGGGCGCCGAATACATGAAGGCCCATGTGCAGATCACGGCATCCGTCGCCGCGACGTTGATGAGCGTGTATTTCGCCGGCACCGTTTGTGGGCGTCTGGCCAGCAGTCACGCCTTGCGCCGGGTAACGCCGTTGGTGCTGCTGACCGGTGTGATACTGGGGGCGATCGCAACACTGCTGGCGCTGTTCTTCATCCGGGGGATGGCGGCCACCGCGATCTTCACGTTCTTGCTGGGGGCCTGTCTCGGCAATTTTTTCCCGCTGATCCTCGGTTCTGCAATGAGAGTCGCCCCTGAGGCGAGTTCAGTACTCAGCACCCAGGCGTCGCAAGCGGTTGGCGTGGCGCTGTTGCTGGCGCCGTTCCTGCTGGGGCTGCTGTCCGAGCGGATCGGGGTCGAGGCGGCCTTCAGCCTGCTGATCGTCTATCCCATTCTTATGTTGCCGTTGGTGCGAGGGCTGCGTTCCTCCTCGTCTGCCGGCAACACGGCCGTAAATTTACAGGAGTAAGGGTCAATGGGCCTATCCGCACTGTTGTTCGACCTGGACGGTACACTCATCGACACCGATGAACTGCACTTGAAAGCCTATAACCAATTGTTGGCGCGCTGGTATCGGTCGATGGACATCACCTACTACAAGGCCAACGTCATGGGTTTTCCCGATGACATGATCTTTGGCGGTCTGTTTCCCGGTCTGCCGGCTTCGAAATACCCTGAGTTGGCGGCGGAAAAAGAGGCGATGTTCCGCGCCCAGCTGGGTAAAACAATCCCCACACCTGGAGTGTCACGGATTCTCGACCATGCACAGCAGCTCGGCCTGCGCACGGCGGTGGTGACAAACGCGCCGCGAGAAAATGCGATGGCCATGCTGACGGGCCTGAACATCGTCGATCGTTTCGATACCATCGTCATCGGCGGTGAGCTCGAACTCGGCAAGCCCCATCCGATGCCTTATCTGACGGCTCTTGAGCTGCTGGGCGTAACCGCTGACAACGCCATCGCCTTCGAGGACTCGCTGGCCGGTGTCCAGTCAGCCTATGCGGCCGGTATCCATACCTTTGGTGTGTTATCGGGGTTGCAAGATCAGCAGCTTCGAGAAGCCGGTGCCCAGAGTGTCATTCGTGACTTTAATGACGATGTCCTGTGGCATTTTTTGGAGTCTGCACCGTAAAACCCACTTCGTAGGTGCCGGGTTCGGTCAGGTATTCGACTTGTTTCGGATTCGGCTTACCTATTGGATTTCCCCTGTCGTCCTATTGTCCCCCCACTTCATCGTCGGATGAGGTCAAGTGGCGTTGAACACGATAGGACAGGGGAATGCCTGAAGTCCCCGTAATAGCCAGGCAATCAGGTGGATTCTCTTATGAGACAGGATTATTTCAGGCATTAAAAAGCCGGCTTGTGGCCGGCTTCTCGGGGACGGGCTTGGTTTATTTTTGGTAAACCGTACCAGCCTTCAAAACGTACACCCGGATCTTGCGTCCGGCTGTGGGACTTGGCGAGAAAATCATCTGCCTTGTCGGTGCGATCGGACCAGCACAGGGCGGGGCGATGCAAATGTGGGGCGCAGCATACTGATTTTTTTGGGGAATTCCCAGCTTGAAGTGCCGCCCAGAGCGTTGTGCTGCTTAAAAGGGCGGTGTGGTGTCAGCAAAATGGTACAGGTGGCCGTCGCTTGTTCAGCGTGGACCACCAGAAGACCCAGCCGAGGATTTCGATGTTTTGTTCTTCGATCTGTTTGGCGCTGAAGATTTCGTCGGGGTAGCCGCTGCTGTTGTGGCTGCGCAGTCGCAGCGCGCCGGAGGGGAGGCGGTGCAGGTATTTGATGCGCAGCATGCCGGCGTGTTCGAGGGCGTAGATCTGGCCGTCGACGACCTGGGTCAGGCTGCGGTCGATGGCGAGGGTCGAGCCATCTTCGATTTTCTCCGACATGCTGTCGCCGATCATGGGCACGCAGATGGCTTGGGCCGGTTCGACCTCCAGGCTCTCGAGGTGGCTTCGCGGCAGGCGGATGAACTCGCCGGGGATTTCGACGACCTCGGTTTCGCTGGCGCCAGCGGTAATAGGGACTTCTTTATACAGCGGGATTTCTACATCGAGCGAATCGATGTTCACGGTGTACACGCCGCGTGTTTCTTGCGCGTCGAAAACGTTGCCGGTCTGATCGGCCAGTTGGCCCGCGCCTGGGTGCCTGGGACCTTCGCCATTGAGCAGCCACAGGCTGTTGACGCTTAACAGGCGGGCGATTTCGTCCATGCGCGGATAGGGGACGCCGCGGATGTACCAGTTGTTCACGTGCTGGGGCTCGACGTTGCAGAAAGCCGCGAATGCCGTCGGGGTGATGTTCACCTCTTTCAGGAGCGCTTTGAAGCGTGGGCCGCATTTGTGCTTTTTCATGAATACGGAGTTTACGGGCCGGGGTGGCCGGATTAAATAAACAACCGGATCAATTTTCGCGGGAATATTCTGCTGTAGTGCAGGATATTGTTAGTTCATATTAAACATGTCTAAACGTTAGACTTTTGTTTCATTAAACGCCCTGTTTAACTTGATGTTTTAACGCTCATAAAAAAACCCCGGATAACCGGGGTTTCTTCAAGAGGCCAGTGGCGTTCAGCCAATGCCGTCTCAGCCTTTATAGGCAGCAACCGACTTGGTGATCGCGGCGCGAGCGGCATCTGCGTCGGCCCAACCTTCGATCTTCACCCATTTGCCTTTTTCGAGATCTTTGTAGTTCGCGAAGAAGTGCTCGATCTGCTGAATCAGCAGCGGTGGCAGGTCGGTGTATTCCTTCACGTCGACGTACAGCTGGGACAGCTTGTCGTGTGGAACTGCGATGACTTTAGCGTCGCCGCCGCCGTCGTCGGTCATGTTCAGGATGCCGACTGGACGCGCGCGGATCACCGAGCCTGGAGCAACCGGGTAAGGGGTCACGACCAGCACGTCGAGGGGATCACCGTCGTCTGCCAGGGTGTTCGGGATGTAACCGTAGTTGGCCGGGTAGAACATTGGGGTGGCCATGAAACGGTCAACGAACAGGCAATCGCTGTCTTTGTCGATTTCGTATTTGATCGGCGCGTGGTTGGCCGGAATCTCGATCGCGACGTAGATGTCGTTCGGCAGGTCTTTGCCAGCCGGAATCTTGCTGTAGCTCATTGGGCGGTGCCCCCGTAAGTGGCCAAATGACTTGGCCGGATTGACCAAAAAGTGGCGGCGATTATAGGCATATTCCGTCGTCTGCGCCATGTACCAGAGGTCGTATAGACCCAGGCAGGAAGCTAGTCGTGTGCCTGATAGCCCGGATGTGTGGCTTGCAGTTGCTCAAGCCTGGCCAGCGGGTCCTGGCGGTAAAACAGCTGCAGTTGCTGATAGACCTGTGGATAAGTTGCGTGCAGCAAGTCCGGGGCGCTGAAGAAGTATTCGCTGGTGACGGCGAAGAACTCGGCCGGGTTTTCCGCAGCATAAGGGTCGATGGCGGTGTTGGCGTGCGGATGGCGATCCAGTTGGCGATTAAGGTCGTCGTAGGCGTGTTGCATGACTTTCGCCCAGTCGCTGACGCGCATATCACTGTGCAGCGGCGGCAAGCCGTTGGCATTGCCGTTGAGCATGTCGAGTTTGTGCGCCAGTTCGTGGATCACCAGGTTGTAGCCTTCCCAGCCCCCGCTGGCCATCACGCCCGGCCAGGCCAGAATGATCGGCCCCTGTTGCCAGGCTTCGCCGCTGTGCTCGCCGTTCCATTCATGCTCGACGCCGCTGGCATCGCGATGGCGCTGCGGGCTGAGGAAGTCGTCGGGGTAGAGCACGATTTCGTGGAAACCCTGATACCAGTTCAAATCGCCCAGGTGCAGCAACGGTAATTGCGCCTGCGCGGCGAGCAACAGGCGCTGCTCCTGGTGCAGTTCAACGCCGGGCAGGCAGCTCAGGTGTTTTTCTTGCAGAAAGAGCACGGCGGCTTCGCGCAGCCAGCGGTCTTCGGCCTCGCTGAGGCCGTCGAGAAAGCTCAGGTGTTGGCGCACCCGCTGCCAGGTTTCATCGGCAACGGGGTGTTTGGCCAGCGTGCGCTGGCGGCGCCAGGCGTTGAGGAACCACATGGACGCTCAGCGTGACTCGGCTTTGGAGCTCGCGTTGGCCAGGCGATTGCGGATCACCCCAATGATCATCGGTACCAGCGACAGCAGGATGATGCCCACTACCAGCAACGACAGGTTCTTCTTGATGAACGGCACGTTACCGAAGAAATAACCCAGGGTCACCAGGCCGCCGACCCAGAGGATGGTGCCGAACACGCTGAAGGCGAAGAAGCGCGGGTAAGGCATTTTGCCTACGCCGGCGACGAACGGTGCGAAGGTCCGAATGATCGGCAGGAAGCGCGCCAGGGTCACGGTCTTGCCGCCATGCTTGTCGTAGAAGTCATGGGTTTGTTGCAGGTAATCGCGACGGAAGATCTTCGAATTCGGATTGCTGAACAGTTTTTCGCCCGCCGTTCGTCCGACAAGGTAGTTGGTACTGTCACCGAGAATCGCCGCCAGCATCAGCAAGCCGCCGAGCAGCACCGGGTCCATGCCGCCACCGGCCGCTACAGCGCCGGCGATGAACAACAACGAATCGCCCGGCAGGAAAGGCATCACGACCAGGCCGGTTTCGCAGAAAATAACCATGAACAGGATGGCGTAGATCCATGGCCCGTAGTTGGTCACCAGCAAGTCGAGGTAGACATCGAGATGCAGGATTAGGTCGATCGGGTTGAAATCCATGGTGGGCACCTGTGGTAACGACCCGACTCAGCAGGCCTGTGCGAATATTTTGGAAAATTGGGCTACAGGGCTGCGGAGTTTTTCTTACAGCCCGTGAGGTTCGTGATTATACGGACTGAAAGGTGAAAAGCGTGTCGAGTTTGTAGCGAGGGATTTCGAAGGGCGCTCTTGGGGACCAGCGGTTAGCGGAGGTCCTTGTGTTCTTGTGGCGAGGGGGCTTGCCCCCGTTGGAGTGCGAAGCGCTCCTCGCGGTGTGACAGATACAAAACATTGTCTGGTTTACGACTGCTTCGCAGCCGAACGGGGGCAAGCCCCCTCGCCACAAAAGTTCGCTCCCACAGTGTCCGACTCTGGTTCAGAGCTCTTCACTGATCGGCAAGACGTAGTTCTTGAACTCGGTGTCTTCGCGAAAACCGATGGATTCGTAGGTTTTCTGCGCAATTTTGTTGTCGCTGCTGGTCGAGACGCGCATGCGCACGGCCTGGGTTTCCTTGGCCATTTTCTTTGCGGTGCGCATCAGGTTGTCGGCAACCAGTTGGCGGCGGGCATCTTCGGCGACGTAGATGTCGTTGAGGATCCACACGCGCTTGAGCGACAGGGACGAAAAGCTTGGGTACAGCTGACAAAAGCCCAGCAATTTGTTGTCGTCATCATCGGGCAGGGCCAGATAGATCACCGACTCCTTGCGGCGCAGGCGCTTTTCCAGAAAGGCCCGGGACGAGTCCGGGTAAGGCAACGAGCCATAAAACTCGCGGTATTTGACGAACAACGGCGTCAGAAGGTCCAGGTGCTCGAGGGTTGCTTGAGTAATCCGCATGCTAGGCCTCAACTTTCAAGTAGATAGGGCGGCAGTTTCCAGTGGATACGACGGCAATCGGTTCACTGCTCGGGCAGCCGTTCGTCGACTCTGCCTGAAAGCGGATCAAAAACGCAATTCCAATACGGGTCAGGCATCCGGCAGACTCAGTAGGAAATTTCCTTTCATATCAGCGTCATCTTTCGACCCGATAGTCTGGACCTGGGCTTCGTCTTTCAGGTTAACCCCCGACAACTGCCGTCGACAGGCCTCGCGCATCAAGTACAGCAAACGGTGTGCCGCCATGCCATAGCTCAAACCTTCAAGGCGGACGTTGGAAATACAGTTGCGATAGGCGTCCGTCAGGCCGACCTTTGGATTATAGGTGAAATACAAGCCGAGACTGTCTGGCGAGCTGAGTCCAGGGCGTTCGCCGATCAGGATCACGACCATTTTTGCACCCAGCAATTCGCCGATTTCGTCAGCCACGGCGACGCGACCCTGTTCCACCAGAATCACTGGCGACAATGACCAGCCTTCGGCGTGAGTCTGTTCTTCCATGCGCGCCAGAAACGGCAACGTATGCCGATGCACCGCCAGCGCCGACAGGCCATCGGCCACGACTATCGCCAGATCAACGCCGCCCGGGTTGGCCAACGCGTATTCACGCAGCGTTTGTGCGGACACATCACTCAACTTGCGCCCCAGGTCTGGCCGTTGCAGATAACTGTGGCGATCGCGGGCTGCGCTGTGCAGCAGCAGACTGTCGCGTCCGCGCTCGGCCAGTTGCTGGCTGAGCCCGACATGATCGAAGGGCAGGTGCACGGCATCGCGCGCCTCGGCGTGGGCGTACTGGAAGTCCAATTGCGCGCCGGTCGGCATGCTGGTGCCGGTACGACCCAGGGCGATGCGTGCCGGGGTCAGACGGCGCAGTCCCAGCCAGGGGTTTTGCGGATCGACGGTTGGTTTATCCATCAGCAGATTACTCATCCCAGTTGCGCCATGGCTTGGCGGAAAGCCGGCGGCAGGTTGTTGCCGAAGTGAACCTTGCCGTCACCTTGGGTGAAAATGCCCATTTTTGCCAGCCACACCTCGAACTCCGGCGCAGGTTTGAGCCCCAGGGTCTGGCGCGCGTAGAGCGCGTCGTGGAACGACGTGGTCTGGTAGTTGAGCATGATGTCGTCGGAGCCGGGGATGCCCATGATGAAGTTGATCCCGGCCACGCCCAGCAGCGTCAGCAGGGTGTCCATATCGTCCTGATCGGCTTCGGCGTGGTTGGTGTAGCAGATGTCGCACCCCATCGGCACCCCCAGCAACTTGCCGCAGAAGTGGTCTTCGAGACCGGCGCGGATGATCTGTTTGCCGTTGTAGAGGTATTCCGGGCCAATGAAGCCGACCACTGTGTTCACCAGAAACGGCTTGAAGTGCCGCGCCACGGCGTAGGCGCGGGTTTCGCAGGTTTGTTGGTCGATACCGTGATGGGCGTTGGCCGAGAGCGCGCTGCCCTGGCCGGTTTCGAAGTACATCAGGTTTTGCCCCAGGGTACCGCGATTGAGGCTCAAGCCTGCTTCATAACCTTCCTGCAGCACGCTCAGGCTGATGCCGAAACTGGCGTTGGCCGCTTCGGTGCCGGCGATCGACTGGAACACCAGGTCCAGCGGCACGCCACGGTTGATCGCCTCGATGGAGGTGGTGACGTGGGTCAGCACGCAGGCTTGGGTCGGGATTTCGTAGCGCTGGATGACCGCGTCGAGCATTTCCAGCATGGCGCAGATCGAGGCGATGCTGTCGGTGGCCGGGTTGATGCCGATCATCGCATCGCCATTTCCGTAGAGCAGACCGTCGAGAATGCTCGCGGCAATCCCGGCGGGTTCGTCGGTGGGGTGGTTGGGTTGCAGGCGGGTCGACAGGCGCCCGCGCAGGCCCATGGTGCCGCGAAATTGAGTCACCACGCGGATCTTCTGCGCCACCAGCACCAGGTCCTGCACGCGCATGATCTTCGACACGGCAGCGGCCATTTCCGGGGTCAGGCCAGGAGCTAGCGCCCGCAGGCTCTGCTCGTCGGCCGCGTCGCTGAGCAGCCAGTCGCGAAAACCGCCAACGGTCAGGTGGCTGACGGTCTCAAAGGCGCGTGCATCGTGGGTATCGATGATCAACCGCGTGACTTCATCGGATTCGTAGGGGATCAGTACTTCTTGCAGGAAATGCTTGAGCGGGATGTCAGCCAAGGTCATTTGCGCGGCGACCCGCTCGCCATCGTTCAGGGCGGCGACGCCGGCCAGAAAATCCCCGGAGCGTGCCGGGCTGGCCTTGGCCATGACTTCCTTGAGGCCATCGAATCGGTAAGTCCGGGCGCCGACGGTATGGGCAAATGCAGCCATGAGCGGTGTCCTCTTGATGTGTACAAGTCTTGATAACACTGACCAACCCCTGTGGGAGCGAGCCTGGGTATCAGTGCACTTCAAAAATGCAGGCGCCGGGAAAACCGCCCGGCGCCGGTGCGACTCAGATACCCGTGAGCATCGCGTCCGCCGGGGCGTCGAAGCGCTGTTTGGCGGTCAATTGGAAGTAGATGAAGCCTGCCACCATGAAACCGAGGAAAATCATCCCGATCAAGGTGTTGAACCAGGCCATCGCCACCAGGCAGACCACTGCCAGGAACAGCGCGATGCCCGGCACGATCGGATAACCCGGGGCGCGGAAGGTACGCTCCAGGTTCGGCTCGGTTTTGCGCAGTTTGAACAGGCTGAGCATGCTGATGATGTACATCACGATAGCGCCGAACACCGACATGGTGATCATCGCGGCGGTCAGGGTCATGCCTTGCAGGTTGACCAGCCCATCGCTGTAGATCGCCGCGATGCCGATCACGCCACCCGCCAGAATTGCCCGGTGCGGGGTCTGGAAACGCGAGAGCTTGGCCAGGCCGCGAGGCAGGTAGCCGGCGCGAGCGAGGGCGAAGAACTGTCGCGAGTAGCCGAGGATGATCCCGTGGAAGCTCGCCACCAGACCGAACAGACCAATCCACACCAGCATGTGCATCCAGCTGGAGTTGTTGCCGACCACGGCTTTCATTGCCTGAGGCAGTGGATCGTTGATGTTCGCCAGTTGGCGCCAGTCGCCCACACCGCCGGCCATCACCATCACGCCGATGGCCAGGAACACCAGGGTCAGGATGCCGCTGACGTAGGCCCGTGGGATGGTGCGTTTCGGGTCCTTGGCTTCTTCGGCAGCCATGGCCGCGCCTTCGATGGCGAGGAAGAACCAGATCGCGAAGGGGATCGCCGCAAAGATGCCGGGGATCGAGGCGACCGTGAACTCATTGGAGCCGGACCAGCCGTTGAGCACGAAATTGCTGAAGCTGAAGCCCGGTGCAACCACGCCCATGAATACCAGCAGTTCGGCTACCGCCAGAACGGTCACCACCAGTTCGAAGGTCGCGGCAATGCTGACGCCCAGGATGTTCAGGCCCATGAACACGAAATAGGCGCCGACCGCGGCGATTTTCGGGTCAAGATCCGGGTATTGCACGTTCAGGTAGGCGCCGATGGCCATCGCAATGGCTGGTGGCGCAAAGACGAATTCGATCAGCGTGGCGATCCCGGCGATCAAGCCGCCTTTTTCGCCAAAGGCCCGTCGGCTGTAGGCAAAGGGCCCGCCAGCGTGGGGAATTGCGGTGGTGAGTTCGGTGAAACTGAAGATGAAGCAGGTGTACATCGTCGCCACCATCAACGCGGTGACGAGGAACCCCAGGGTGCCTGCGGTGCCCCAGCCGTAACTCCAGCCGAAGTATTCGCCGGAAATCACCAAGCCGACGGCAATGCCCCATAGATGCAAGGTGCCGAGTGTGGGTTTGAGCGTTGTTGAAGAAGTCATAAGTCCTCTCTGTTTTTTATTGTTTGATCTGTTGGACTTTCGGGTGTGGCGGTTTGGGTGGATCGACGCTGTTCACGCAGCGGTTAATCTGTCGAACGGGCACGCAAAGCCCGTGCCAGAGCGGCAGGGCGATATTCGGTGTGTCAGTTAGGACGCCATCGCGAGCAGGCTCGCTCCCACAAGGGTTCTGTGAACGCTGGAGAACCACTGTGGGAGCGAGCCTGCTCGCGATAGCTATTTGAAGGGCGACGCCGAAATATCAGCGTCGCCCCCCGGTTTTTAGAAGAAGCCCAGCGGATTGATGTCGTAGCTCACCAGCAGGTTTTTGGTTTGCTGGTAGTGGTCGAGCATCATTTTGTGAGTTTCACGGCCGACACCGGACTTCTTGTAACCACCGAACGCGGCGTGGGCCGGGTACAGGTGGTAGCAGTTGGTCCAGACGCGACCGGCCTTGATCGCCCGGCCCATGCGATAGGCGCGGTTGATGTCGCGGGTCCAGAGACCGGCGCCGAGGCCGAACTCGGTGTCGTTGGCAATCGCCAGGGCTTCGGCCTCGTCCTTGAAGGTGGTGATGCTCACCACCGGGCCAAAGATTTCTTCCTGGAACACACGCATTTTGTTGGTGCCCTTGAGCAGGGTCGGCTGGATGTAATACCCGGTCGCCAGGTTGCCCTCGAGTTTTTCCACCTTGCCGCCGGTCAGCAACTCGGCACCTTCGCCTTTGGCGATTTCCAGGTACGAGAGGATCTTGTCGAATTGCTGCTCGGACGCCTGGGCGCCGACCATGGTGTCGGTGTCCAGCGGGTCGCCACGTTTGATTTGCAGGACCTTCTTCATCACCACTTTCATGAAGTCGTCGTAGATCGACTCTTGCACCAGCGCGCGGGACGGGCAGGTGCAGACTTCACCCTGGTTGAAGAACGCCAGCACCAGGCCTTCGGCGGCTTTCTCGATGAAGGTCGGTTCGGCTTGCATGATGTCGGCGAAGAAGATGTTCGGCGATTTTCCGCCCAGCTCCACGGTGGACGGAATGATGTTTTCGGCAGCGCATTTCATGATGTGCGAGCCGACCGGCGTCGAGCCGGTAAAGGCAATTTTGGCGATGCGTTTGCTGGTGGCCAGGGCTTCACCGGCTTCTTTGCCGAAACCTTGCACGACGTTCAGCACGCCGGGCGGCAGCAGGTCACCGATCAGTTCCAGCAGGACGGTAATGCCCAACGGGGTTTGCTCGGCGGGCTTGAGCACCACGCAGTTACCGGCGGCCAGTGCCGGGGCGAGTTTCCAGGCGGCCATCAGGATCGGGAAGTTCCACGGGATGATCTGCCCGACCACGCCCAGCGGTTCGTGAATGTGATACGCCACGGTGTTGCCGTCGATTTCCGCGGCGCTGCCTTCCTGGGCGCGCAGGCAACCGGCGAAGTAGCGGAAGTGGTCAGCGGCCAGCGGGATGTCGGCGTTGAGGGTTTCACGCACGGCTTTGCCGTTGTCCCAGCTTTCGGTGATCGCCAGGACTTCGAGGTTTTGCTCGATGCGGTCGGCGATTTTCAGCAGCACCAGCGAGCGCGCCTGAGCAGACGTGCTGCCCCAGGCGTCGGCGGCTGCGTGGGCAGCGTCCAGGGCTTTTTCGATGTCTTCGGCCGTGGAGCGGGGGAATTCGGCAATCGGTTGACCGTTGACCGGGGAGGTATTGGTGAAGTACTGACCTTTGACAGGCGCGACGAATTCGCCGCCGATGTAGTTGCCGTATTTACTCTTGAACGAAACGATAGCGCCTTCAGTACCTGGGTGAGCGTAACGCATGGTGAGTATCTCCTTGGCTTTTGTGCTTATAAGGGAGTACGCGCAGTAAGCGCTTGAGAAGCGTAGAGCAAAGGTCGGGCCAGTGCTTTGCAGGTCAGGTAAATCAAGGGCTTACGGCTTTTTAGAGGGGGTGGTGATACAGGGCCTGTGACAGATGCGGTACAGGCCTTGTGACAGTTTGTACCGCTTGTGGCACAGCCTGTGACTTGGTGGTCAGGCCAGCATTGCAAAGCAATCGAGGCTGGAGGATGCTGGGCGTCATTGTGGCGAGGGGGCTTGCCCCCGTTCGGCTGCGAAGCAGTCGTCATCCGTTGGATGCGATTGACCTGAAGAAACGCGGTGGCAGTTTTGGGGGCGCTTTGCGACCCGACGGGGGCAAGCCCCCTCGCCACAACAGCGGGGAGAATAATAAAAAATGCACAGCAACCATTTGAGTCGCCATGCCCAGCAAGTCTTGACCGTGACCCAAGGCAAATCCCATTTGCAGGGGCCGGGCAGCGATCCGTCCATCGCCCGTTCCTGGCTGCGTTGTCTTGAGGACTATCACCTCGACCCGGCCCTGACCATGGCGCCGACGGTGCTTGAACATGGTCGTGTGCTGGAGAGTCGCGAGCGCTTGCAGCAAGTCCTGCAGATTGCCGGTGGCGAAATGACCAGCCTGCATCAACAACTTTCCGGTGCCGGCCACGCCGTGCTGTTGACCGACGCCCGCGGGGTGATCCTCAACTGTGTCACGGCGCCTGCCGAACGGAAGATTTTCGAGCGTGCCGGTCTCTGGCTTGGTGCCGACTGGAGTGAAGCCTGCGAAGGCACCAATGGCATCGGCACCTGCCTGGTGGAGCGGCAGTCGCTGACCATTCACCAGGATGAACACTTTCGCGGTCGCCACACCGGCCTGACCTGTTCTGCGAGCCCGGTGTTCGACCCGCATGGCGAACTGCTGGCGGTGCTCGACGTTTCGTCGGCGCGCCACGATGTCTCGCGTCAGAGCCAGTTCCACACCATGGCGCTGGTCAACCTCTCGGCGAAGATGATCGAGAGCTGCTACTTCCTGCGTTACTTCGACAATCAATGGCTGCTGCGCTTTCACTTGCAGGCCGAGTCGGTCGGGCTGTTCAGTGAAGGGCTGCTGGCATTCGACGGCGAAGGGCGGATCAGCGCGGTCAATCAGAGCGCGTTGAACCTGCTGGGGCATATTCGTGGCGGGTTGCTGGGCAAGCCGGTCGAGGCGTTTTTCGATTGTTCGCTGGACGAGCTGCTGGGGCGCGCGAGCATCAATGCCGCCGCCAGTTGGCCGCTGCGCACCCGCGATGGGCGGGTGTTGTTTGCGCTGTTGCGCGGCCAGCCGCGTAGCGTGCCGACCCCGGTGCTGCAACCGCCGGTCATTGCCGAACGCCCGGTTCTTACGGGTATTTGTCTGGGAGATGAAGGGCTGCAGGCTGATTTTCGCAAAGCCTTGCGGGTCTTCGAGCGTGATGTGCCGCTGTTGATCAACGGTGAAACCGGCTCAGGTAAAGAAGCCTTCGCCAAGGCCGTGCACCAGGCCAGTCAGCGCGCCGACAAGGCCTTCGTCGCGCTCAACTGTGCGGCGATCCCGGAAAGCCTGATCGAGAGCGAACTGTTCGGCTATCGCGGCGGCAGTTTTACTGGCGCCCGCAAAGAAGGCATGCGCGGCAAGTTGCAGCAGGCCGATGGCGGCACGCTGTTCCTCGACGAAATCGGTGACATGCCGCTGGCGTTGCAAACCCGACTATTAAGGGTGCTGGAAGATCGGCAGGTGGTGCCGATCGGTGGTGAGCCGCTGCCGGTCAACGTGCGGATCATCAGTGCCACTCACCGGAATTTGCTCGAGCGGGTGCAGGATGGCAGTTTCCGCGAAGATTTGTATTACCGCCTCAATGGCCTGGAAGTCGCCTTGCCGGCGTTGCGTGAACGCAGCGACAAGTCGCAGTTGCTGGACTTTTTGCTGGCTGAAGAGTCGGGCGGGGAGGCGGTGCTGATTGACCCTGCGGCGCGACAGGCGCTGCTCGACTTCGCCTGGCCAGGTAACGTGCGGCAATTGCGCAATGTGCTGCGGACCCTGGCGGCATTGTGCGATGACGGAAGGATCGGGGTTGAGGATTTGCCGGTGATGATTCGTCAGGCCCGACCGGCTCCGCTGTTAGCGCAGGCGCAAGAGGTGTCCGAATATCCGCTGGATGATGCCGAGCGCCTGGCGTTACTCAATGCGCTGGAGCAGCAGCGTTGGCACATGACCCATACCGCTGAACAGCTGGGTGTCAGCCGCAACACCCTCTATAGAAAACTGCGCAAACACGGCATCGCCCGGTAACTGATCGTTCCCACGCAGAGCGTGGGAACGAGAGAGCAAAGCCAGCCCATCACCTAAAGAGTGCGATTTTCGGCCCTCTACGCTAACCTGCCTCGATGTTTTATGAGGTTGACTATGCACATTCATATTCTGGGTATTTGCGGCACTTTCATGGGTTCGATGGCGGTTCTGGCCAAAGAACTGGGCCATCATGTGACGGGCTCCGATGCCAACGTCTACCCGCCGATGAGCACTCAGTTGCAGGCGCAGGGCATCGAGCTGACGCAAGGCTATGATCCTGCCCAACTCGATCCGGCCCCGGATCTGGTGGTGATCGGCAATGCGATGTCGCGCGGCAACCCGGCGGTCGAATACGTATTGAACAAAGGCCTGCCGTATGTCTCCGGTCCGCAATGGCTGGCTGATCACGTGCTGCAAGGTCGCTGGGTGCTGGCAGTTGCCGGCACTCACGGTAAAACCACCACCAGCAGCATGCTCGCCTGGGTGCTGGAACACGCCGGCATGAGCCCGGGCTTTTTGATCGGCGGTGTGCCGCAGAACTTCTCGGTATCGGCGCGTCTGGGTGAAACGCCGTTCTTCGTGATCGAAGCCGATGAATACGACAGCGCCTTCTTCGACAAGCGTTCGAAATTCGTTCACTACCGTCCGCGTACCGCGATCCTCAATAACCTTGAGTTCGATCACGCCGACATCTTCCCCGATCTGCCGGCCATCGAACGACAGTTCCACCACCTGGTGCGGACCATCCCGAGCGAAGGCCTGGTGATCCACCCGACTACCGAACCCGCGTTGCAACGCGTGATCGAAATGGGTTGCTGGACCCCGGTGCAAACCACCGGCGCAGGCGGGCAGTGGCAGGTCAAGTTACTCAGCGAAGACGGCTCGAAGTTTGAAGTGATGTTCGAAGGCGTCGCCCAGGGCGTGGTCGAGTGGGACATGACTGGCCAGCACAACGTTGCCAACGCCTTGGCCACTCTGGCGGCCGCGCGGCATGTGGGTGTGGTTCCGGCGATGGGTATCGCCGCGTTGAGCGCGTTCAAGAGCGTCAAGCGTCGTATGGAAAAAGTCGCTGAAGTTCACGGCGTCACCATCTACGACGACTTCGCTCACCACCCGACCGCCATTGCGACCACCCTTGACGGTCTGCGCAAACGCATCGGCGACGCACCGTTGATCGCGATCATCGAGCCGCGTTCCAACTCGATGAAGCTCGGCGCACACCGAGACGGTTTGCCGGAAAGCGTGGTCGATGCCGATCAGGTGATCTGGTACGCACCGGCCAACCTTGGCTGGGACTTGCCCGCCGTTGCTGCGCTGTGCACCGTGCCATCTATGGTCTGCGATTCGCTGGATGGCATTATCGAGCAGGTGAAGAGCCAGGCCAAACCGGGCACCCACGTGGTGATCATGAGCAACGGCGGTTTCGGCGGCCTGCACGGCAAATTGGCCGAGGCGCTTAAATGAGTAACGGTCCGGATCGCATCACGCTGGCCATGACCGGCGCTTCCGGCGCCCAGTACGGTTTGCGCCTGCTCGATTGCCTGGTGCGCGAAGACCGCGAGGTGCACTTCCTGATCTCCAAGGCGGCGCAATTGGTGATGGCGACCGAGACCGACGTCACGCTGCCGCCGAAACCGCAGATGATGCAGGCCTTCCTCACCGAATACACTGGCGCTGCTGCCGGGCAGATTCGGGTGTATGGCAAGGAAGACTGGATGTCGCCCGTGGCCTCGGGCTCCGGCTCGCCGGCCGCGATGGTGGTGGTGCCGTGTTCGACCGGGACCTTGTCGGCGATTGCCACAGGCGCCTGTAACAACCTGATCGAGCGCGCCGCCGACGTGACTTTGAAAGAGCGTCGGCAGTTGATTCTGGTGCCACGCGAGGCACCGTATTCCAGTATTCACCTGGAAAACATGCTCAAGCTGTCGAACATGGGCGTGACCATTCTGCCGGCCTCGCCGGGCTTCTATCACCAGCCGCAGACCATCGATGATCTGGTGGACTTTGTCGTGGCGCGGATTCTCAATCTGTTGAACATCCCGCAAGACATGCTGCCGCGTTGGGGTGAACACCATTTGAGCAGCGATGAATAAGCTATTGAGTCTTCTGCTCGCCCTGCAATTGGGTGGCTGTGCCACCGCACGCACGCTGGACGCAGCCAAGCCCGGCGCACCGGTGGTGTATTCGGGAATGCGCCTTGATCTGTATGCACTGGACGGCGGTTGTTGTGCCAAGGATCGTTTTGGCGCCGAAGCACCGAGCTACCCCGGCATCGACCTGCCGGCCAGCGCGCTGCTCGACACGCTGCTGTTGCCGCTGTCGGTGTTGACGGTGCTAGGGGTAGGGTTTCAGGCGACGGGCGGGTTGTAGCCTTTTTCACCGATCGTTCCCATGCTCTGCGTGGGAATGCATCAAAGGACGCTCTGCGTCTGCTCCTGGATGTGACGCGGAGTGTCACGGGCTGCATTCCCACGCAGAGCGTGGGAACGATCAGGGGGGGTTATTTGCCGAGCTTGCGCAACTCATCCGACTCGACAATCCGCAAGCCATCCTGTTCTTCCAGCGCCAGGCGCCACATGGCGCGGGCCAGTTGGCAGGCTTCGATGCCGTGGTATTTGCCGGGAATCAATTTGGACAATGGTCCCGCCAGCTGTTCGGCGAGTCGCGGTTCAAGGCGATCACCCAGTAGCAGGGACGGCCGGCAAATAGTCAGTTGCGGCCAGTTCTGTGCGCGCAATGCGTATTCCATCTCGCCCTTGACCCGGTTGTAGAAAATCGAGGATCTGCGATCAGCCCCCAGGGCGCTGATCACGATCAAGTGCCGTGCGCCCATTTCCCGTGCACGTTTGGCGAACGCCACCACTAAGTCCAGATCGACTGCGCGAAAGGCTTGTTCGGAGCCGGCCTGTTTGATCGTCGTGCCCAGGCAGCAGTAGGCAATGTCGACGCGGCCACTGAGTTGGGGGAGAAGCACCGCCGGATCGCCAACCGGATTTTCCAGATGAGGATGTTCAGCCAGTGGTCGGCGTGACGGTGCCAGTACGCGGCTGATGGTCGGCTCGTTGAGCAGCCGATCGAGTAAGTGTTCACCGGTCAGGCCGGTGGCTCCAGCGAGCAATACATGCTGAGGCGTCAAGTACATAGTGTTTCCCCCTTGATACTGTTTCAGCTTAGTTGCTCTTTGCTTCCTTGCTGGTTAAAGCGGCACTTTGTAGTGCTTTGCGTGCTTGCTGCTTGCGCAGTAATTGCCAATGCGCCAACACCCCTTTAGGCGCCCAGATCTGTGGTTCCGATGCCTCGAAGTTATCTGCCAGTTCGCGCTCGGCGACTGTGGCCTTGGCCAGTTTGAACGCCTGCTCCAGATCGTCGGTCTGGTTCAGCGCCTGAACGAACAACGCGTCGCCAAAGTAAGTGAAGTCAGCTTCCTCCGAGCAGCCAAATGACACTCGGTCGGCGCGCGAGGCGGTCATGATCAGTGTGCGCTCGTCTTTGAGTGCCGGGATGAAACCGCCGGAGTAGCAGGCCGAAATCACGATGATCTTGTCGCGGTTTTTCAGCGGTGCGAGGACGGCGGCCAATTCGTCAGCCGGCAAATCGGCCAGCTCCATGCGCGGTTGGTCGAGCACCAGTTCGTGTTCGTGGGTGCCGTGGCTGGTCAGGTAGATGAACACCAGGTCTTCCGGCCCGCTGCGTTCGGCCAGGGTCAGGGCGGCGCGGCGCAGGTTCTCGCGCGTGGCCATCGGCCGGTCGCCGAGGTGGTCGCGATGGTTGACCAGGCGGATCTGACCGTATGCGCCGAAGCGGCTGGCGAGCATGTTGCTGACGTAATCGGACTCGCGCAGAAACACGCTCTGCTTGCCGTCGCCGCCGACGGTCAGGGTGTACAACTCGATCGCCGGGGTCGAGGCGGGCACATTGGCCAGCGCGTCTTCGAGCAGGCGCCCTTGCGCCAGCAACCCCAGCTCGAGGGTGTCTGGCAGCAACTTGCCATTGGCATCGCGTACACGCTGGCCATTGATCCAGTCGCCGCTTTGCACGGTGCCATCCGTCAGCACCAGCGTGCCGTGCCCTTGATAGCTGTCGTTATCGAACTCGCCGATGTAGAAGCTGCCGTCCGCCAGGTTCAAACGGCCTTGGCCGGTAAAACGCCAATCACTGAATTGGCCGATGTAGTGGCTGTTGTCGGCGCCGATCAATTCGCCTTTTCCGTTCAGCGCGCCTTCCTTGAACTGGCCGACCCACACGTCGCCGTCGGCATTCTCATAGCGGCCTTTGCCGTTCAACTGATTCTGTTTGAAACCGCCGACGTAGCTGTCGCCCTCGGCACTGCTGAAGGTGCCGTTGCCTTCCAGCTGACCGTCGACAAAAGTACCGGTGAACTGGTTGCCGCTGGCATCGCCACGCTGGCCTTCACCGTTGGGTTTGCCGTTGGTGAACTGGCCCTGATACTGGCTGCCGTCTTCAAGCTCGAGACGGCCGAGGCCGGAATACTGATCGGCCTTGAACTCGCCACGGTAGGTCATGCCATCTTCTTTGAGGGTGCCTTCACCGTCGCGCCGCCCGAGTTTGAAGCCGCCGGTGTAGCTGCTGCCGTTGGTGGTCAGCGTGCCCTGGCCATGGAACAGCCCCTGCTGGAATTCCCCGCGGTAAACTTCGCCGTTGCTGCCGTGCCATTCGCCCTGACCGTGCCACTGGCCCTTGTCGAACTGACCGGCGTACCAACTGCCGTTCGGGTAGTCGATCCGGCCCTGGCCTTGCAGCAACCCATTGACCAGGTCGCCCCGATAGCGGCCGCCATCAGGCAGGCGTGCGTCGGGCGGCAACAGCGATTCGCCATCACCACATGCGGTGAGCAACAGGGTCAGGGCAAGGGGTGCAAGTGAGCGCATAGCGGGATCCGGGCAATTAGGCGAGGGAGTATGCCGCAGCTATGTGTCTGATATATAGAGACGCGGTGCGAAACAGTAGGAACTCCGACCGCGTAAAAACTACTGCGCTCGGAAATACTGCGTTGAAAAAAGGTTCGGACTGCTCATTTACAGCACGTAAACTCCGCGTCCTCACCTTTTTTCGCCTTGTCTTTCCTTCGCTCGCTACGTTTTTACGCGGTCTGTTCGCTTCGCATCCGGCGGGGGTTAAACGAACGCCAGCGACAGCGGTTCAGCGATGTACGCCGGTTTTTCCTGGCCTTCGATTTCCAGCGTGGCGGTGGCCTTGAGCAGCCATTGGCCAGGTTTCTTTTCGGTAACGTCGCTCAGTTCGACCTTGAGCCGGACTCTGGAGTCGACCTTCACCGGTTGAATGAAACGCACGCTGTCCAGGCCGTAATTGACGACCATCTTCAAGCCTTGCGGCAGGACCAGGATGTCTTCCATCAGTTTAGGGATCAACGACAGTGACAGGAAACCGTGGGCGATCGTGCTGCCAAACGGGGTTTGTGCGGCTTTTACCGGGTCAACGTGGATGAACTGATAATCGCCTGTAGCTTCAGCGAACAGGTTGATGCGGTCCTGATCGATCGTGAGCCATTCGGAACGTCCGAGTTCCTTGCCGACATAGTCTTTGAGCTCTGCAACGGGAACATAGGGCATTGAGACTCTCCTTGGGTTCATCGGTTTTATAGTTTTTTCAGGTGGGGGATTGGCCCCGGAACAACCACCTTAGATCATCATGGCGATTAGGTCTGGTCAAGTTTCCATACCTTTGGCGAATACCCATGCATAGCGGGTGCCATGCTTATAATGTCCAGCCCGCTTGTGGGGGCGAGTTTTGCTGGAGATGACGGATGTTGCTACGCGGCCTGACCTGGCTGGTGCTGTTTCAATTACTCGGCACGGCCCTCAACCATTTGATTTTGCCAGTGCTGCCAGGGCCTATTATCGGCCTGCTGTTGCTGCTGGGGTTCCTGGTCATTCGTGGCGAAGTGGCTGAACCCCTGAGCCTGGCGGCTGGCAGCCTGCTGCGTTATTTGCCCTTGCTGCTGGTGCCGCCAGCGGTGGGCGTGATGGTATATGCCGCCGATATCGCGGCGGATTTCTGGGCCATCGTTGGCGCACTGGTGTTGTCGCTGCTGCTGTCCATGGCGTTCGCCGGAGTCTTGATGCAACGGCTGATCAAGCGCCACGCCGTGCGCTCGGAGGAGTCGTGATGATCTTCGACTGGCAGGGTGCGCTGGCGGCAGTGATTCATCACCCGTTGTTCGGTATCGGCGTTACGTTGGGCGCCTATCAACTGGTGTTGGCCGCGTTCGAGAAAACCCGCTGGATCTTCCTGCAGCCTGTGCTGGTATCGATGCTGCTGGTTATCGGCGTGTTGCTCGCGTGCGGGCTGACGTATGCCGAGTACCGCAAAAGCACCGAGATCCTCAGCATTCTGCTGGGGCCGGCGACCGTTGCGCTGGCGGTGCCGCTCTACCTGAACCTGCGGCGGATTCGGCAGCTGTTCTGGCCGATATTTACTACGCTGGTGATAGGCGGTGTGGTTGCCACCGGCATGGGCGTGCTGCTGGGTTGGTGGTTTGGCGCCGAGCACATGATCCTGATGACCATGGCGCCCAAATCGGTCACCTCGCCGATTGCCATGCTGGTGGCCGAGCAGATTGGCGGAGTGGCGGCGCTGGCGGCGGTGTTCGTGTTGATCACCGGGGTGATTGGCGCAATTTTCGGCCCGAGTCTGTTGAACCGGCTTGGTGTGCACAGCCCCGAAGCCCGCGGCATGGCGCTGGGTATGACCGCCCACGCTGTCGGGACTGCGGTGGCGATGCAGGAAAGTGAAGAGTGCGGCGCCTTCGCGGCGCTGGCGATGAGTCTGATGGGCGTGGCCACGGCGGTGTTCCTGCCGTTGGCGGTGTCGATGGTGGTGTAAGGAAATGTCTATGAGCTTGCCGCTTTTTCCGCTGAACACGGTGCTGTTTCCTGGCTGCATCCTCGACTTGCAGATTTTTGAGGCGCGCTATCTGGACATGATCAGCCGCTGCATGAAACAGGGCGGCGGCTTCGGCGTGGTGTGCATCCTCGATGGCGAAGAAGTCGGCATCGCCCCGGAGGGCTACGCGCTGGTGGGATGCGAAGCGCTGATTACCGATTTCAAGCAGCAGGATAATGGTCTGCTGGGTATCCGGGTGCAGGGCGGGCGGCGTTTCCACGTGCTGCGCACCGAGACTCAGCGCGATCAGTTGACCGTCGCTGACGTCGAGTGGCTGGAAGACGAACCGGAGCAACCGCTACAGGACGAAGACGCCGACCTGGTCGCACTGCTCAAGGCCTTGGCCGAACACCCGATGGTCGAAGCGTTGAACATGGGCACCGATGCGGCTGGGCAACAGTCACTGGCCAATCAATTGGCGTACCTGTTGCCGTTTTCTGAAGTGGACAAGATCGAACTGCTGCAACTCGACAACCCGCAGCAGCGCCTGGATGCGATTCAGGCGCTGTTGGACGAGTTGCAGGGTGAGTTGTTTGCCTGACGCCCGCTAAAAGATCGCAGCCTGCGGCAGCTCCTACATGGATTCGGTGTGCGTCCTGTAGGAGCTGCCGCAGGCTGCGATCTTTTGTTTTTGCTAATACGCATACCGCAGCAGTGTATGAGGCAAATTCCACAGCGCGAAGAACCCGAACAATGCCAGCATTACAGGCAACACCCGCCACCATACCTTGGCCGGCATAGGGCTCAAGGGTGTCTGGCGCTGGGTCACGGCCAGGCTGGCAGCACACACGCAAGCCGCCAGCATCGCGCCGGCGGTTATATCGGTTGGCCAGTGTGCGCCGAGATAAACCCGCGACAGGGCGATGGCGGCTGCCGGCAAGCAACCAAGCAGCAACCAGGTCAGGCGCATGCGCTGCGGTTGGCCTCGGCCGGCCAGCACCGCGAGGGTCAGGAACAACGCAAACGAGCCCGACGCATGACCACTGGGCATGCTGTAGCTGGTCAGTGGGTCGGTCAGTACTTCCGGGCGCAACCGGGCGAACAGGTTCTTGGTGCCAGTGTTCACCAGCGCGGTGATCAGCAGCGTGCAGCCCGCGAAGATCATGTGCCGCCATTGGCGTGTAATCAGTAGCAGGATCGTCAGCGCCGCGCTGATCACCAGCATGTTTTTGAAATCGCCGACCTGGGTGAGCATTACCGCGGCTTCATCCAGCACCGGGCTGCGGTGTTCTTGAACCAGCGTCATCAAGCCCTGATCGAAGGCGCTCAGGTGCGGGTATCCGATAAACAGCCCGCCGAGTATCAGCAGGCTGAGGCCGGCAATCAGTGCGGTGGCCTGGCGATGACCGCGCAAGCTGCTGTTGATGCTCAGGCCCACCAATACCGCGATGCTACCGGCTATCAGACCGGCTTGAGGCCAGAAACCTTCCGGCAGCGGCAGGCGAATCGCTGCGCCCGTGGCCCAGCCCGGCAGTAAATAGACCACCGACCAGCCGGCCCCCGCCAGTAAGCTGACGGCGAAGAAACGCAGGAACGGCATGTCGAACATCCCGGCAACCATTGGCAGCATCGGGCGCAAAGGGCCGATAAAGCGCCCGACCAATAAGCTTGCGATGCCATAACGCTGGAAATAGTTTTCGGCGCCATTGATCCATTCCGGATGGTGACGCAACCCCGGCAAGCGCCGAATGTTCTGGTGGAAGTGTCTGCCCAGGAAATACGACAGCAGATCGCCGAACAAGCCGCCGAGGAGACCCAGCAGTAGCGTTTCACCCAGCGACAGCGCGCCGCTGCCGGCCAGCGCCGTGATAGCAAACAGCAACACTATCCCGGGCACGATTAACCCGACAATTGCCAGGCACTCAATGCAGGCCACTATGAATACCGCCACCGCCAGCCATTGCGGGTTGACCGTCAACCAGGCGGTCAGGCTATCGAGCCATGGGCCCATACATACAACTCCATCAGATCATCAAATGAACTGTGGGAGCGAGCTCGCTCCCACAGTGAGTGTTTTTGCTGCTAGCCGCAGAGCCATTCAGGGAAGCAGAAAATAGTCGCGGTTTTCGACCTGGCCACGTCGCAGGGGGTTCCGGCTGCAGTAGGGTGCGTAAGCGCTGTCGACGAAGCGGTACATCAGGTGTTCGTCGCGGCCGTGGGGAATGCCCAGGCGTGTGGTCTGGATGACATGCACGGGTGGTGTGCCAACGTCTTCGACAAACAGTATTTCATGATCGAAGCGTTTGGCATCCCAGATCGGTACTTTCAGGCCCAGCGCCTTGCACAGCAAGGTCTGACCGGCGCAGAGCTTTTGCGAGGGGCGCGGTCGGCCCTTGGCGTCGGGGTTGTTGAGCAGCATCTGCGCCAGGCTTGCCGGTCCGGAGAATTCATCGACCCACGGGTAAGCCGACTTGATCAGCACCGCATTGCCCGGCCCGTGGGCGCTGAAGTTCAGCGAATCGCCACCACGGGCGTAATACATATAGATGTGGCCGCCATCCAGAAACAAAGCCTTACGTTTTTCTGTGTAGCCGAGCGAGGCGTGGCTGCCTTTTTCTTCGCAGTAATAGGCTTCGGTCTCGATAATCCGCGCCGAAAGCCACAGGTCGCCGACGCGATGGCGGATCACTTTACCCAGCAAGTCACAGGCAAGTAGCTGAGCATCACGGTTGAAAAAGCTGTCGGGCAGGGCTTTTGGCAACTTCTCTGTGGTCAAAATAGGCATGGCGGCCGAAGAGATCAGGTAAATATGACGGAATGATAACAACTGCGGACTTAATCGAGGCTGAACACTGCCCATTTCGACCATCCGCCCGTCACTGCTGTTAGTAGGAGCGCGCGACAGCTATAATCTGCCGCTTTCCTCTTTGCCAAGACCACAGAGACCATGACTGAGTCCGTTCTTGACTACATGACCCGTTTGGGTCGCGCTGCCCGCGACGCTTCCCGCGTGATCGGCCATGCCAGTACAGGGCAGAAAAACCGCGCCCTGCTGGCTGCCGCCAACGCTTTGGATAACGCTCGCGCCGAGTTGACCGCCGCCAATGAGCTGGATCTGGCCGCAGGCCGGGCCAATGGGCTTGAGCCGGCCATGCTCGAACGTCTGGCCCTGACCCCCGCACGCATTGACGGCATGATCGTCGGTTTGCGTCAGGTGGCGGCGCTGCCCGACCCGGTCGGCTCGATCCGCGACATGAGTTACCGGCCGTCGGGTATTCAGGTCGGCAAGATGCGCGTACCCCTGGGCGTGGTCGGGATCATCTATGAGTCGCGGCCAAACGTGACCATCGATGCCGCGAGCCTGTGCCTGAAGTCGGGTAACGCAACCATCTTGCGTGGTGGTTCCGAGGCCATTCATTCCAACCGTGCGATTGCCGCCTGCATTCAGCGCGGCCTGGCTGAAGCCGGTTTGCCGGCGGCCGTGGTGCAAGTGGTCGAAACCACCGACCGTGCTGCCGTTGGTGCGTTGATCACCATGCCCGAGTACGTCGACGTGATCGTACCGCGCGGCGGCAAGGGCCTGATCGAACGGGTCAGTCGCGACGCTCGCGTGCCGGTTATCAAGCACCTGGACGGCATCTGTCACGTGTATGTCAGTGCCCACGCCGAGTTGCCGAAGGCCCAGCGCATTGCGTTCAACGCCAAGACTTACCGCTACGGCATCTGCGGCGCCATGGAAACCCTGTTGGTCGATCAAGCGGTCGCCAAGGAATTCCTGCCGGCGATGGCTGAACAGTTCCGCGAAAAAGGCGTCGAACTGCGCGGTTGCGAACGCACCCGGGCGATCATCGACGTCGTGGCTGCGACTGAAGAAGACTGGAGCACCGAATACCTGGCGCCGATTCTGTCGATCCTGGTAGTCGACGGCCTGGACCAGGCGATCGAGCACATCAACCATTACGGCTCGCACCACACCGACTCGATCGTCAGCGAACACTTGGGTGAAACCCGGCGTTTCGTGGCTGAAGTCGACTCGGCCTCGGTGATGATCAACACGCCGACGTGCTTTGCCGATGGCTTCGAATACGGATTGGGTGCCGAGATTGGCATTTCTACTGATAAGCTGCACGCCCGCGGCCCGGTGGGCCTCGAAGGTCTGACCTGCGAGAAGTACATCGTGGTCGGTGATGGCCAGTTGCGCGGCCAGGAGCCGGTCTGACTTGGGCGATCTCGGCCAGAGCGCCGCAGTGACCGCCAGTGAAACCGGCCCTCGGCGCATTGGCGTCCTGGGCGGGACCTTCGATCCGGTGCACATCGGCCATTTGCGCAGTGCACTGGAAGTGGCTGAATCACTGGCTCTCGATGAGTTGCGCCTGACGCCCAGCGCCAGGCCGCCGCATCGGGATACGCCACAGGTTTCGGCGCAGGACCGTCTGGCGATGGTCGAGTGCGCGGTGGCCGGTATAGCACCGTTGGTAGTGGATGACCGCGAGCTCAAGCGCGACAAGCCGTCCTACACTATCGACACCCTGGAACTGATGCGTGCGGAACTCGCCGCTGATGACCAGTTGTTTCTACTTTTGGGCTGGGACGCATTTTGCGGCCTGCCCACTTGGCACCGCTGGGAAGAGTTGCTCCAGCATTGCCACATCCTGGTGCTGCAACGCCCGGATGCCGACAGCGAACCGCCGGATGCCTTGCGCAACCTGCTGGCAGCGCGCTCGGTGAGCGACCCGCTGGCCCTCAAAGGGTCGAGCGGACAGATTGCATTCGTCTGGCAGACGCCGCTCGCGGTATCCGCCACCCAGATCCGTCAACTGCTGGCCAGCGGTAAGTCGGTACGTTTCCTGGTGCCCGACGCGGTCCTGGCCTATATCGATGCGCACGGACTTTACCGTGCGTCGAACTGAATAGGAGTGCTTTGAGGCACGTGGCAACAACGTGTATTGAAGCGCCCGAACATACGAGCAAAACGAGTTTTATATGACTGACAAAGACGTAACTAAAGTAAAGCGCAAAGGTTCGTTCAAGAGCGCCCCGCTGCCAGTAGTGGCTGAAACCGGCCCGGCACTCGTCGGCGAAGAGCTGGTCAAGGTCGCCGTAGCGGCTCTGGAAGACGTCAAGGCCCAGGACATTCTGGTGATCGACGTTCGTGAAAAGCAGAGCATCACTGACTTCATGATCATCGCTACAGGTACTTCCAACCGTCAGATCGGCGCGATGCTGGATAAGGTCCGCGAGGCGGTCAAGGCCCAAGGCGTCAAGCCGCTGGGTGAAGAAGGCAAGGGCGACAGTGACTGGGTACTGCTGGATATGGACGATGTCATCGTACACATGATGACCGCCTCGGCCCGCCAGTTCTACGACCTGGAGCGTCTGTGGGAAGGTGCCGAGCTGAGCCGTGCTACCGATGGCAAGCACCACAGCCCTGAAGTCGGTCACGAGCATTTCACCAAGCTCAACAAAGACCAGCAATAAGGGTTCACTGTGCGACTGCGTCTGATCGCCGTTGGTTCACGCATGCCCAAATGGGTGGAGGAAGGCTGGCATGAATATGCCAAGCGTCTTCCTTCCGAGCTGGCGCTGGAACTGGTGGAAATACCGCTCAACACCCGTGGCAAGAACGCTGACGTGGCGCGCTTCATTCGCCAGGAAGGCGAAGCCATGCTGGCCAAGGTCGGCCCGAATGAGCGCATCGTCACCCTCGAGGTTCACGGCAAGCCCTGGAGTACCGAGCAACTGGCGGTCGAACTGGACCGCTGGCGGCTGGACTCGCGTACGGTGAACTTCATGGTCGGTGGTCCCGAAGGGCTGGCGCCGGAAGTCTGCGCGCGGGCTGATCAGCGCTGGTCGCTGTCGCCCCTGACCCTGCCGCACCCGCTGGTGCGGATCCTGATCGGTGAACAGTTGTATCGCGCCTGGACAGTGCTGTCCGGGCACCCTTACCACAAGTAGCTCAGCGCTCCCATGTCTCAGCCGATCCGCATCAAGGACCACGAGAAAGACGCCCGTCTGGTGCGCGGCCGGGTCGTGTTCGGGGCAATTGCGGTGGTCACGCTGATCGGCGTGCTGATCGCGCGGCTGTATTTCCTGCAAGTGATTCAGTACGAGTACCACTCGACACTGTCGGAAAACAACCGCGTTCACGTTCAGCCGATTCCGCCGACTCGCGGGTTGATCTATGACCGTAATGGCGTGGTGGTGGCCGACAACCGGCCCAGCTTCAGCCTGAGCATGACTCGCGAGCGCTCCGGTGACTGGAAGCAAGTGCTCGATGTGATCGTTGAAGTCCTGCAACTGACGCCTGAAGATCGGGCGGTCTTCGAAAAACGCATGAAGCAGGGGCGCCGGCCGTTTGAGCCGGTGCCGATCCTGTTCGAGCTGACGGAAGAGCAGATCGCCCGGATCGCGGTGAATCAGTTCCGCCTGCCGGGCGTTGAAGTGGTTGCGCAGTTGGTACGTCACTATCCGCAGGGTCCACATTTCGCGCACTCGGTCGGGTATATGGGGCGGATCAACGAGAAAGAGCTGAAAACTCTGGATCCGGTGGCTTACAGCGGCACCCATCAAATTGGCAAAACCGGCATCGAGCGCTTCTACGAGCCGGAATTGCACGGTCAGGTCGGTTACGAAGAAGTCGAGACCAACGCCCGTGGCCGCGTATTGCGGGTGCTCAAGCGTACCGATCCGATCCCCGGCAAGGACATCGTCCTGAGCCTGGACATCAAGCTGCAGGAAGCCGCGGAAGCCGCATTGGGTGGGCGCCGTGGTGCGGTGGTGGCGCTGGACCCGAACACTGGCGAAGTGCTGGCAATGGTCAGTCAGCCGAGTTTTGACCCGAACCTGTTCGTGACCGGCATCAGCTTCAAGGCCTACGCCGAGTTGCGTGACTCGATCGACCGACCACTGTTCAACCGCGTGCTGCGCGGTCTGTACCCGCCGGGTTCGACCATCAAGCCGGCCGTGGCAATTGCCGGACTGGACTCTGGCGTCGTGACAGCCTCGACCCGGGTTTTCGACCCGGGTTACTACATGCTGCCCAACTACGATCACAAATACCGTAACTGGAACCGCACCGGCGACGGCTATGTGGATCTGGACACGGCGATCATGCGTTCCAACGACACCTACTTCTACGACCTGGCGCACAAGCTGGGGATCGATCGGTTGGCGGCCTATATGGGCAAGTTCGGCATCGGCCAGAAGGTCTCGCTGGACATGTTCGAAGAGTCGCCGGGGCTGATGCCGTCCCGCGAATGGAAACGCGCGACCCGACGTCAGGCCTGGTTCCCGGGTGAAACGCTGATTCTGGGGATCGGCCAGGGCTACATGCAGTCCACCCCGTTGCAGTTGGCCCAGGCCACGGCGCTGGTCGCCAACAAGGGCAAGTGGAACCGTCCGCACCTGGCGAAAACCATTGAAGGCCAGAAGCCGCAGGATCCGAACCCGATGCCGGACATCGTTCTGCGTGATGTGTCGGACTGGACCAAGGTCAATCACGGCATGCAGCAAGTGATGCACGGTGCCCGCGGCACCGCACGTAAAGCGGCGATCGGCTCGCAATACCGGATTGCCGGCAAGTCGGGTACCGCCCAGGTGGTCGCGATCAAACAGGGTGAGAAGTACGACCGCTCCAAGGTTCAGGAACGCCACCGCGACCACGCCTTGTTCGTCGCCTTTGCGCCGGCCGACAACCCGAAAATCACCGTGGCGGTGATGGTCGAGAACGGTGAGTCCGGCTCCGGTGTCGCGGCGCCAGTGGTGCGGCAAGTCATGGATGCCTGGCTCCTGGGCCCGGATGGCCGACTCAAGCCCGAGTACGACAGCCCTATCAGCGCGGAGGCTACGGCCCGTGAAGAGTAATTTTGATCGCATCCTCTCCAGTGAGGATGTGATGCGTCGCCGCGCGACGCTGTTGCAACGCATGCACATCGACGGCCCCTTGCTGATCCTGCTGCTGATCCTCGCGGCCGGCAGCCTGTTCGTGCTGTATTCGGCGAGTGGCAAGAGCTGGGACCTGCTGGCCAAACAAGCGACGTCGTTCGGGATCGGCCTGGTGTCGATGATCGTCATCGCGCAGTTCGAACCGCGCTTCATGGCACGTTGGGTGCCGCTGGGCTATGTGCTCGGGGTGATCTTGCTGGTGGTGGTGGACGTGATGGGCCACAACGCCATGGGCGCGACGCGCTGGATCAACATTCCCGGGGTGATTCGCTTCCAGCCCTCGGAGTTCATGAAGATCCTGATGCCGGCGACGATTGCCTGGTACCTGTCCAAGCGCACGTTGCCACCGCAACTCAAGCATGTCGGGGTCAGTCTGTTCCTGATCGGGTTGCCGTTCATACTGATCGTGCGTCAGCCGGACCTCGGCACGTCGCTGCTGATCCTTGCGGGCGGTGCTTTCGTGCTGTTCATGGGTGGCCTGCGCTGGCGCTGGATCCTCAGCGTGGTCGCGGCAGCCGTGCCGGTGGCGGTCGCGATGTGGTTCTTCATCATGCATGACTACCAGAAGCAGCGGATCCTGACCTTCCTCGACCCGGAGAGCGATCCGCTCGGCACCGGCTGGAACATCATTCAGTCCAAGGCCGCCATCGGTTCCGGCGGCGTGTTTGGCAAAGGCTGGCTGCTGGGCACCCAGTCGCACCTGGACTTTCTGCCGGAAAGCCACACCGACTTCATCATTGCGGTGATGGGCGAAGAGTTCGGTCTGGTGGGCATTTGCGCCTTGCTGCTGATTTACCTGCTGTTGATTGGCCGTGGGCTGGTGATTACCGCCCAGGCGCAGACATTGTTCGGCAAATTGCTCGCCGGTAGCCTGACCATGACGTTTTTTGTTTACGTTTTCGTCAACATCGGTATGGTCAGTGGCCTGTTGCCGGTGGTGGGGGTGCCGTTGCCGTTCATTAGCTACGGCGGAACTTCGCTGGTGACGCTGCTGTCAGCGTTTGGGGTTTTGATGTCGATCCATACCCATCGTAAGTGGATCGCACAGGTTTGAATAAGGTGAAGATTTCAATGCAAGTAATGCGTGGCTGGGTGACTCGATACGCTCCGTGGGTCGGCCTGGTAAGCATCCTTGGTGCAGCGCAGGAAGCGCTGGCCGGCGATTATGAAGGCTCGCCCCAAGTAGCCGAATTCGTCGGTGAAATGACCCGCGACTATGGTTTTGCCGGTGAACAGCTGATGGGCGTGTTCCGCGAAGCCGAGCGCAAACAATCGATTCTCGACGCGATTTCCCGACCGGCCGAGCGGATCAAGCAATGGAAGGAATATCGCCCGATGTTCCTGACCGATGCGCGGATCGCCCGGGGCGTGGATTTCTGGCGTCAGCACGAAGCGGCACTGGCCCGCGCCGAGCAGGAATACGGCGTTCCGGCCCAGGTGATCGTCGCGATCATCGGCGTTGAAACCTTTTTCGGCCGAAATACCGGCAATTATCGGGTGATCGACGCGTTGTCGACCCTCAGTTTCGACTACCCTCCACGTGCAGAATTCTTTCGTAAGGAATTGCGCGAGTTTTTGCTGCTGGCCCGCGAAGAGCAGGTTGACCCGCTGACGCTTAAAGGCTCGTACGCCGGCGCCATGGGTTTGCCGCAGTTCATGCCGAGCAGCTTTCGCGCCTATGCGGTGGACTTCGACGGTGATGGCCACATCAATATCTGGACCAACCCGATTGATGCCATCGGCAGTGTTGCCAGCTATTTCAAGCGTCACGGCTGGGAAGCGGGCGAACCGGTGGTCAGCCGGGCCGATGTGCGCGGCGATCAGGTCGACGACGGCTTGACCACCGGCATCGAGCCGACGAAAACCGTCGGGGAGTTGCGAGCGTTGGGCTGGTCGAGTCATGATGCGCTGCGCGATGATATGCCGGTCACGGCTTTCAGGCTGGAAGGTGACAATGGCCCTGAATACTGGATGGGCCTGAAGAATTTTTACGCGATTACGCGTTATAACCGCAGCGTGATGTACGCCATGGCTGTACATCAGTTGTCTGAAATGCTGGTCCAAGCACGGGGCGTCAAGTAATGCTGGCATCGCCAATCCGCAAACCCCTGAAGCTGGTGGCTTTCGCCGCGTTGTCGTTGCTCGTGGTCAGCTGTTCGACCAGTCGTGCGCCGCAACAGAAATACACGACCGCCGTACGCGCGACACCAGGGCTGGATATCAACCGTGCCCACAAAGACGGTGCGCCATGGTGGGATGTGGACATTTCGCGCATTCCCGACGCTACGCCGACCCTGCACACCGGCCCTTACAAGGCCAACCCGTATACCGTGTTGGGCAAGACCTACTTTCCGCTGGCCGATTCCAAGCGCTACGTCGCTTCGGGCACGGCCTCCTGGTACGGCACCAAGTTTCACGGGCAGAACACCGCCAACGGCGAAGTGTATGACCTGTACGGCATGAGTGCCGCACACAAGACCCTGCCATTGCCCAGCTATGTTCGGGTGACCAACCTGGACAACAACAAGAGCGTGATCCTGCGGGTCAATGACCGTGGGCCGTTCTATTCGGATCGCATCATCGACTTGTCCTACGCCGCGGCCAAGAAACTCGGGTATGCCGAGATTGGCACTGCGCGGGTCAAGGTTGAAGGCATCGACCCGCAAGAGTGGTGGGCGGCAAAAGGCCGACCTGCGCCGTTGATGCTCAACGAGCCGCAAGTCGCGCAAAATAGCGCACCGGTGATTACCGCTTCGGCCGGCACCGTCGAGCAATGGACGCCACCGCCGCAGCAACATGCCGCGGCCGTTGTGCCGGTGCAGCTCGATGCAAAAAAAAACGCTTCTGTACCAGCCTCTGGCCAGTATCTGCAGGTGGGCGCGTTCGCCAACCCGGACGCTGCAGAACTCCTGAGATCGAAGTTGAGCGGGATGGTGAGCGCTCCGGTGTTCATCAGCTCGATCGTGCGCAACCAACAGACACTGCATCGGGTTCGCCTGGGGCCAATCGGCTCGCAGGGTGAAATCACGCAAGTGCAAAACAGCGTGCGCCTGGCCAATCTCGGTTCGCCGAGCCTGGTGACGGCTGAATAAGTAATTCCTGATTCAAGGTTCGCTTGCGGTTTGGGGGGTGAACCTGAGTTGTTGGCTCGTTGAACAATAAAAGCCCGGCAAGGGTTAGAGAGTGAACAACTGAACACGCGATAACCCGCAGTAGTCGGCTCCGTGCGAAAACTCGCCGAGCGACGATCAGGCAAGGCGAAAACAGGCGAGCAAGCGGAGTTTAGGGACCTAAATGAGCATTGCGAGCCTGTTTTCAACGCAGTCTGGTCGACGCGCGGGCAGTTTTCGTAGAGAGCCAAGCAGGTTGTCTGATTAGTTTTGCCCTTAGGGCAGTTTCCATTAGCGATTTCGAGAGACGGATGAACATCACCACCTTTGCCAAACGCCTGTGCCTGCTAGTCCCGCTGCTCCTCTCACCCGCTGCTTTTGCGGTCGAGATGATGCCGTCGCCACCACAACTGGCCGCTAAATCCTATGTGCTCATGGACGCCAGCAGCGGCAACGTGCTGGTCGAGAACAACGGTGACCAGCGTCTGCCGCCAGCCAGCTTGACCAAGCTGATGACAGCGTACATTGCGACCCTGGAAATCCGTCGCGGCCAGATCGGTGAAAACGATCCGGTGACCGTCAGTGAGAACGCCTGGCGCACCGGCGGTTCGCGGATGTTCATCAAGGTCGGCTCGCAGGTCACGGTCAGCGACCTGCTGCACGGCATCATCATCCAGTCGGGTAACGACGCCAGCGTCGCGCTCTCCGAGCACATCGCCGGCAGCGAAGACGCGTTCGCCGACCTCATGAACAAGACCGTTGCCGACCTGGGCATGAACAACAGTCACTTCATGAACCCGACCGGTCTGCCAAACCCTGAGCACTATTCCACGGCTCACGACATGGCCATCCTGGCACGTGCGATCATCCACGAAGACCCGGCTCACTATGCGATCTACTCGCAGAAAGAGTTCTTCTGGAACGGTATCAAGCAGCCCAACCGCAACCTGCTGCTGTGGCGTGACAAGACCGTTGACGGTCTGAAAACCGGTCACACCGAAGAAGCCGGCTACTGCATGGTGTCCTCGGCGGTACGTGACGGCATGCGCCTGATCGCCGTGGTATTCGGCACCAACAGCGAAAGCGCTCGCGCCGCTGAAACCCAGAAGCTTTTGACCTACGGTTTCCGCTTCTTCGAAACCCAGACCTTCTATCAGAAAGGCGCCGAGCTGGCTCAGGCTCCAGTCTGGAAGGGCACCACCAACCAGGTCAAAGCCGGCCTGGCTGAAGACCTGACCATGACCCTGCCAAAAGGCCAGCTGAAAAAGCTCGCTGCCAGCATGACCATGAACCCGCAACTGGTCGCGCCGATTGCCAAGGGCGACGTGATTGGTAAAGTCGAAGTGAAGCTGGACGACAAGGTCGTGCACAGCGCTGATCTGATTGCTCTGGACGCGGTCGACCAAGGTGGTATCTTCCGCCGCATGTGGGATAGCATCCGTCTATTCTTCTACGGCTTGTTCAACTGAATTAGTGTGGACCTGCATGGCCCCGTTCCAATCCGGAGCGGGGCCATGTCCGTTGCCACGGCTTACGAGGCCGTTACGCCATGACAGACACCGAAGTAAATGCGCCAAAGATCGAATTCCCATGCGCGGATTACCCGATCAAGGTAATTGGCGATACCGGCGTGGGCTTCAAGGACAAGATCATCGCGATCCTTGAGAAGCACGCCACCGTAGACCACAAGACCCTGGCCGAGCGCCAGAGTACCAATGGCAAGTACACGACCATCCAGTTGCACATCATCGCTACCGGTCAAGAACAGCTGTACGACATCAACAGCGAGTTGCGGGCTACCGGTTTCGTGCACATGGTGCTGTGATGTCCGAGCCGCTGGGCTTTCGCGAGCTCGGCCAGCTGGCTTACGAGCCGGTCTGGCATGCCATGCAACGGTTTACCAACGAGCGTGGCAGTGACCGCGCCGATGAGATCTGGCTGGTCGAGCACCCGCCAGTATTCACCCAGGGCCAGGCCGGCAAGGCTGAGCATCTGCTGCTTCCCGGCGATATTCCGGTGGTGCAGGTTGACCGTGGCGGTCAAGTGACTTACCACGGCCCGGGTCAGTTGGTGGCGTACCTGCTGCTGGATGTGCGCAAGCTGGGTTTCGGCGTGCGCGACCTGGTCAGCCGGATGGAACAGTGCCTGATCGAACTGCTGGCCAGTTACGGCGTCACCGCCGTGGCCAAGGCCGATGCACCGGGCGTCTACGTCAACGGTGCAAAAATTGCTTCTCTGGGTCTGCGGATCCGCCACGGTTGCTCCTTTCATGGCCTGGCCTTGAACGTGGATATGGACCTGGAGCCGTTTCGCCGGATTAACCCCTGTGGATACGCCGGGCTGGCCATGACCCAGCTGCGCGATCACACCGGGCCGATTGAATTTGCCGAGGTAAGTGCCCGGCTGCGTGCGCAGCTCGTCAAACACCTCGACTATGCTGAGCAGACGACCCTAACGGGCGGAATCGACTGATATGACTACTGCGCAAGACGCTGTGCAAACCATGATCCCGACGCTGGATGTTACCGAGCGCCCGGCCCCGCGTGCCAAAGTGGAAGCTGGCGTAAAGCTGCGCGGCGCCGAAAAGGTTGCGCGCATCCCGGTGAAGATCATTCCGACCACTGAATTGCCGAAAAAGCCTGACTGGATTCGCGTGCGCATCCCGGTTTCCCCGGAAGTCGACCGCATCAAGGCCCTGCTGCGCAAACACAAGTTGCACAGCGTCTGCGAAGAAGCTTCCTGCCCGAACCTTGGCGAATGCTTCTCCGGTGGGACCGCGACCTTCATGATCATGGGCGACATCTGCACCCGTCGTTGCCCGTTCTGTGACGTTGGCCACGGTCGTCCGAAGCCGCTGGACGTCAACGAACCGGAAAGTCTGGCCATCGCCATCGCCGACCTGAAACTGAAGTACGTGGTGATCACCTCGGTAGACCGCGATGACCTGCGTGACGGCGGTGCCCAGCACTTCGCCGACTGCATCCGCGAAATCCGCAAACTGTCGCCGAACGTGCAGCTCGAGACTCTAGTCCCGGACTACCGTGGCCGGATGGACGTGGCGCTGGCAATCACCGCCGCCGAGCCGCCAGATGTGTTCAACCACAACCTGGAAACCGTACCGCGCCTGTACAAGGCTGCGCGTCCGGGTTCGGACTATCAGTGGTCGCTGACCCTGCTGCAGAAGTTCAAGCAGATGATGCCGCACATTCCGACCAAGTCCGGCTTGATGCTGGGTCTGGGCGAAACCGACGAAGAAGTCATCGAAGTCATGAAGCGCATGCGCGAACACGACATCGACATGCTGACCCTGGGCCAATACCTGCAACCGTCCCGCAGCCACTTGCCGGTGCAACGTTTCGTGCACCCGGACACCTTCGCCTGGTTCGCCGAGGAAGGTTACAAGATGGGCTTCAAGAACGTTGCTTCCGGCCCGTTGGTACGTTCCTCGTATCACGCCGACGAGCAGGCGAAACTGGTCAAGGCCGAGTTGATGTCGTCCTGATCTGAAATGCCCGCAAGACTCACGCCTTGCGGGCATTTTTGTTTAAAAGCTACTCGGTACCACGTCACACTCGGTTTTTTCCTGCACCCTGCGGGACAGCTGAACCTCTTCTGTTTGTCCCCGTTCCTGACTACTGTGTGCTGAAGCATTCACACAGGGAGAATCACGGATGACCACTCGCTCGACCCTCGTTATTTCTGAGCATGCTCCAGTCCCGGCGTTACCCGCTGAAGGGCTGATCGGTGTCATTGCGCCGGCGGGTCCCGCAGCTTTGGATACCGAAAGGGCCCTTCAATGGATGCGTACACGCGGGTATTCGCTGCGGATATTTCCGGGCGTCCTGGAAAGTGACGGCTACCTGGCCGGCAGTGACGACGTTCGCCTGAAGGATTTGCATGAGGCGTTTGGCGATCCGGCCATTGATGCGATTCTCTGCCTGCGCGGAGGCTACGGCAGCCCACGCTTGCTGGACCGGATCGACTTCGAGTTGCTGCGGCGCAATGCCAAGCCGTTTGTCGGCTATAGCGACATTACGGCGCTGCACCTGGCCATCAGCCGTTATGCGGGGTTCGTGACCTTTCACGGGCCGATGCTCAACGCCGACCTGCTGGGGAGCAAGCAACAACCTACCGAGTCTTCGCTGTTCAGCCTGCTGAGAGGCCAGCTGAACGCCGGGAGCCAGTTGGCGCACCCGGTGGCCTACCCATTGAGCATGATCGAGCCAGGCATCGCTCGCGGGCGTTTGCTGGGCGGTAATCTGTCGATGATTGCCGCGACCCTGGGCACACCTTTTGAAATCGATACTGACGGGATCATTCTGTTCATCGAGGACGTCAACGAGCCGTTGTATCGCATCGACCGGTTGCTGACCCATCTGCGCCTGGCCGGCAAGCTGAACACGCTGCGCGGTGTGCTGGTGGGGGATGTGGCCGGCGTGGACAGCGATGCATTGGCGCAGTTGCTCAAGCAAACCTTCGAACCATTGCGGATTCCGGTGCTTGCCGGTTGGCGCAGCGGCCATTGCGACCCGAACCTGACACTGCCCATGGGGGCGCTGGTGAGGCTGGATGCGGGGAGCAAGGAGTTGTGGCTGGAGCAGGATGTGGTGATCAAACCTTAGACTTTCGCTGTCTTGCAGGCCGCCTTCGCGAGCAAGCCCGCTCCCACATCAGATCTTCAGTGAACACAATATTTGTGTACACCGGGATCCAGTGTGGGGGCGGGCTTGCTCGCGAAGCTTTTTGGGGCAGGAGCCAATCAGCGGTTACGCAGGCCTTCCAGCAACTTGTGCGTCGGGTAACCATCTGCCGGCCAGCCAAACGACTGCTGGGCGCTGCGAATGGCCTTGCGGGTGTTGGCGCCGATGATGCCGTCGGCGTTGCCCGCGTCGTAGTTGCTGGCACTCAGCAAATTCTGCAGCTCGATGCGCTCGGAACGGCTCAAGGGCAGGTCATCCTTTGGCCATTCACCGTTGATCAGGCCCGCCCCGTTGAAGCGTTCGGACAACAGGTTCACCGCCAATGCGTAGGACGACGAATTGTTGTACTTGAGGACTGCGCGGAAGTTGTCGAGGATCAGGAACGCCGGGCCACGATAACCGGCTGGCAGCAGCAGGGCGGCTGACAGTTGCTCGGAACCGGGTGGAACGACGCCGCCGTTGGGCAGTTTGATGCCCATTTGCATCCACTCGGAGACGCTTTTGCGAATCGCACCGTCAGCCAGCGAATAGTCGAAACCACTCGCCAGTTGCACTTCGAAACCCCAAGGCTGACCTTTCTGCCAGCCGGAACTTTGCAGGTAATGGGCGGTGGAGGCCAATGCGTCGGTCGGGCTGTCCCAGATATCGCGGCGACCGGTGCCGTCAAAATCGACCGCGTGGGTGAGGTAGGTGGTCGGGATGAATTGGGTCTGGCCCATGGCGCCAGCCCAGGAACCGAGCATCTTCTCGGGCGTGATATCACCCTGCTGCAGAATCTGTAGCGCGGCCAGCAATTGGGCGTGAGCAAAGCCTGGGCGCCGACCTTCGTAGGCCAGGGTCGCCAGCGAGCGGATCACCGATTTGTCGCCCTGGAAACTGCCGAAGTTACTTTCCATGCCCCAGACTGCCACGAGCGCCTGGCGATCAACACCATAACGCTGCTCGATGGCGGTCAAGGTCTCGGCGTACTGGCTGAGTAATGCCTGGCCTTTGCGCACGCGCGCGGCGGAGAGCGCGCCATCGAGGTATTCCCACACCGGGCGGGTGAACTCCGGTTGGCTGCGGTCGGCGCGGATCACGCTCATGTCCGGCGTGATGCCGGCGAAGGCGCGGTCGAACACATCCGGGCTGATACCAGCAGCGAGGGCATCCTTGCGAAAACCGGCTTCCCATTCCTCGAAGGTCTGGGTCGGCTGGATGTCGAGATTGTCGCCAGTCGGCACTACCGGAGGAATGATGGCCGGGGCAGTCGCAACGGGGGCGGATTGAAGCGGTTGCGCGTCGGCAGCGGTGGGTTTTTCCGCGCAGGCGACAAGCAAAACAAGGCTGGAGGCAGCAATCAGTTGGCGCAGGTGCCAACGACGGGAAAGACAAAGGGGCATGCACAGGTCCAGATAATACGAATCAGGTGCAGACCTTATCATGCCGAGAGGGAGCGAGGTGATGTTGAAACTTCATGCCGCCAGAAAGTAAGAAGCCTCCCAGCTTTTAGACTGGAAGGCTTCGCGGCGGTAGCTGCCTTTGCCCTTGCCGGGTTGTTCCTGACGGCTGCGGAACAGTGGCTGGGCGACAATGGATTTGGCCTTGTTGGGCCGCTTGTGTTTGCTCATGGGCGGTTCTCTCGTTGAGTGGATTTCGCGGAGCAAATCATCGGCCGAAGTTGGGGTTCTGTCCAGTAGGAGCAGCCGAAGGCTGCGATCTTTTGACTTTGCTTTTAATTGTGGCGGATATCAGGCCGCCAAGAATCAAGATCAAAAAATCGCAGCCTGCGGCAGCTCCTACAGAGGTATGTGATCTTTATTCCGCTGGCAATGCCAGGCGCTGGCCGGCCATCAACAACGACAAGCGGCTCAGGCTCATCCACGGCGAACCGGCGGCCTGGCCTTTGATTTGTGCGTCGATCCGCTGGGCATCGAGCAGCAGTTGCGCCCAGCGCTGCGCCGAATGGCGTTGCAGGGCTTTACTCATCAGGGGTTTGCGCTTGTCCCAGACGGGCGGTCGGGCCTGGCTGAAGGCCTTGTCCAGCGGCACACCCTGACTGTATTGCAGCGACAGGTTGGCCAATAGCCGAAGCTCTCGGGCCAGCGCCCAAAGAATCACCGGTGGTTCGACGCCTTCGCCGCGCAAACCTTCAAGCATGCGTAACGCATGCGCCGCTTCGCCATTAAGAATGGCATCGGTCAACCCGAAAACATCGAAGCGCGCGCTGTCGGCAACTGCGGCTTGCACTGTTTCGAGCGTGATCTGGCCACCTTCGGCCATCAGCTTGAGCTTTTCGATTTCCTGGGCGGCCGCCAGCAGGTTGCCTTCGACCCTTGCTGCGATCAGTTCGACAGCGTCCTGGCTGGCAGCGAGCCCAGCCTGGGACAAACGCTGACGAATCCACTGCGGCAACTGGTTGGCATCCACCGGCCAGATCTGCACGAACTGGGTCTGCGGGCCTTCGACCAGCGCCTTGCCCCACTTGGTTTTTTGCGCGCTGGCGTCGAGTTTTGGCAGGCTGATCAGCAGCAAGGTATCTTCGGCTGGACGCGAGCAATACTCCATCAGCGCTGCTGCACCTTTGTCGCCCGGTTTGCCGGATGGCAAGCGCAACTCCAGCAGGCGCTTTTCGGCGAACAACGACATGCTGGCGCCGGCTTGCAGCAGCGTACCCCAGTCGAAACTGGCGTCTGCGCTGAACACCTGGCGTTCGTCAAAACCTTGCTGGCGGGCAGCAGAGCGGATGGCGTCGGCGGCTTCCTGGCACAACAGTGGGTCATCGCCACTGATGATGTAAACGGGCGCAAGGGCGCCTTGCAGGTGTTTGCCGAGCTGGGCGGGGGCTAGTTTCATAAGACAGGGCGAACGGGGCGCCGGAGCGCCCCGTACGACTTACTCGGTCGGCACTTGCATAGGTGACTGACGCGGAGTGTTCGCTTCAGCTTTACGGGCTGCTTCCAGCGCGTCGGCTTCCGCTTTGGCACGGTCATCGGCAGTCTGTTGCAACTGATCAAGCTGAGCCGGGGTGAGCTGTTGCAGACGCAGCATCATGCGTTGCACCAGGTCGCGACGCATTTCCTTGCGCACTTCGGCAGCTTCCTGGTCGGAGCCAGTGATGTTGTTGCCATCGTGCATGAAGACCTTCTGCACTTGCAGTTTGTCGTCGAGCAGGGACAGCTTGTTGTGGCCCACGATTTGATAGTTCAGCACGTTGGTCAGCTCATACTCGGCCGAATGGCCGCCGCCGGAGTAGCTGAGGCTGCGCTGGCTTTCCTGTTCATCGGTGAATACCAGCTTGTAAGGTGCGCCGGCATAGACTTTGACGCCGCTGCTTTCAAGCACCTGGCGCATCAGCGTCACGGTTTCGCCATATGAGTTGCGTGCGCTCAGGTCGAGTTCCCTGATCGCCAGTTCGGCGGTGCCGGTACCGCGCAGCTGGAAGCCGCAGGCGCTCAACAGAACGGCGAGCCCCATCACCAGCAGATTGCGTTTGATCATCTTGTTGCTCCCCTTGAAACCATGTGGGCCGAGCATGCGACCCGAAAGGTTCTGTTCGGCGCCAGGTATACGACCTGGCGCCTGATCCAATTAGCTAGCGACGATATTGACCAGTTTCCCGGGCACTACGATCACTTTACGAATAGTCAGGCCGTCGACAAAACGCAGCACGTTTTCATTGGTCCGTGCGGCGGCTTCGACTTCTTCGCGGCTGGCACTGGCCGGCATTTCGATCTGGCCGCGCAACTTGCCGTTGACCTGAATCACCAGTTGCAGGCTGTCTTGAACCAGAGCGCTGTCGTCCAGAATCGGCCAGCCGGCATCGATCACTGGGTCGGCGTGACCCAGTCGATGCCACAGCTCATGGCTGATGTGCGGAGTGATCGGGGCCAGCAGCAGGGTCACGGTTTCCAGGCCTTCGTGAATCAGCGCGCGGTCCTGTTCGGTGCCTTGCGCGGCTTTTTCCAGCACGTTCATCAGCGTCATCACCTGGGCGATGGCGGTGTTGAATTTGTGGTTCTGGCCCACGTCGTGGCTGGCCTGTTTGATAGCCTGGTGGATTGAGCGACGAATGACTTTCTGCTCGTCGTTCAGGCTGGCGACGTCCAGTTTGCCCGGCAGGCCTTGAGTGACGTGCGCTTGAGCCAGACGCCAGACGCGCTTGAGGAAGCGGTGCGAACCTTCTACTCCGGAGTCGGACCATTCCGCGCTCATGTCCGGTGGCGAAGCGAACATCATGAACAAGCGGCAGGTATCTGCGCCGAACTGGTCAATCATCGACTGAGGGTCGACGCCGTTGTTCTTCGACTTGGCCATCTTCTCGGTGCCGCCGATTTCCACCGGCAAGCCGTCTGCGATCAACTTGGCGCTAATGACCTTGGCCTTGCTGTCGCGCTCGAGTACTACGTCCGCCGGGTTGAACCAGGTGTAAGCACCGTTGGCTTCGCGACGATAATAAGTCTCGGCGATCACCATGCCCTGGGTCAGCAGGTTCTTGAACGGCTCGTTGGAGCTCACCAAGCCTTCGTCGCGCATCAGCTTGTGGAAGAAGCGCGCGTAGAGCAGGTGCAGGATCGCGTGTTCGATACCGCCGATGTATTGATCTACCGGCAGCCAGTGGTCGGCCGCGGATTTTTCTACCAGGCCACCTTCATAGTGCGGCGAGGCGTAGCGGGCGTAGTACCACGAGGACTCGACGAAGGTGTCCATGGTGTCGGTTTCACGCTTGGCCGGTGCACCGCATTTCGGGCACGTGCATTCGTAGAACTCGGGCATGCGCGCCAATGGCGAACCGGCGCCATCGGGTACGACGTCTTCCGGCAGCACGACAGGCAGTTGATCTTCCGGCACCGGCACATCACCGCAGGTATCGCAGTGGATGATCGGGATCGGGCAACCCCAGTAACGCTGGCGGCTGATGCCCCAGTCGCGCAGGCGGAACTGGGTGCGCGAGGCACCGAGGTTTTTCTTGATCAGGGCCACTTCGATGGCGTCGAACGCGCCCGCGAAGTCCAGCCCGTCGAACTCGCCGGAGTTGATCAGCGTGCCGTGTTCGCCATAGGCGTCTTGCCACGGTGTCGGGTTGCTATCGCCGGAACTGGTACGCACTACTGATTTAACCGGCAGGTTGTACTTGTGGGCGAATTCGAAATCGCGCTCGTCGTGGGCCGGAACCGCCATTACCGCGCCGTCGCCGTAGTGCATCAGCACATAGTTGGCGACCCATACCGGCAATTTTTCGCCGGTCAGCGGGTGCTCGACGAACAGGCCGGTCGGCAGGCCTTTTTTCTCCTGGGTGGCAACGTCGGCTTCGGCCACGCTGCCGCCTTTGCATTCTGCGATGAACGCTTGCAGCTCAGGGTTGTTCTGCGCGGCCAGGGCCGCCAGGTGGTGCTCGGCTGCCACGGCAACGTAGGTCGCGCCCATCAGGGTGTCCGGACGGGTGGTGAAGACTTTCAGTGCGCCCGTTTCGCCGATCGAGTCGACGTTGTACGGGAACTGCACTTCCATGCCGCGGGATTTGCCAATCCAGTTGCGTTGCATGGTTTTGACTTGCTCAGGCCAGCCCGGCAGGTCGTCGAGACTCTCCAGCAGTTCATCCGCGTAAGCGGTGATCTTGAAATAGTACATCGGGATTTCGCGTTTTTCGATCAGCGCGCCGGAGCGCCAGCCGCGACCGTCGATCACCTGTTCGTTGGCCAGGACGGTCTGGTCGACCGGGTCCCAGTTCACGGTGCCGTTTTTACGGTAGATCACGCCTTTTTCGAACAGGCGAGTGAACAGCCATTGTTCCCAGCGGTAGTAATCCGGCTTGCAGGTGGTGACTTCGCGCGACCAGTCGACCGCCAGGCCCAGGCTGCGCAGCTGGGTTTTCATGTAGGCGATGTTTTCGTAGGTCCACTTGGCGGGCGCTACGTTGTTCTTCATTGCGGCGTTTTCCGCCGGCATGCCGAAAGCGTCCCAACCCATGGGTTGCAGAACGTTTTTGCCTTGCATGCGCTGATAGCGGGAGATCACGTCGCCAATGGTGTAGTTGCGCACGTGCCCCATGTGTAGCTTGCCGCTGGGGTAAGGGAACATCGACAGGCAGTAGAAAGTCTCCTTGCCTGGTTGTTCACTGACTTCAAAGGACTTTTGCTCGTCCCAGAACGACTGGGCGGCGGCTTCGATTTCACGGGGCTGGTATTGTTCGTGCATGGCTACTTTTGAACTGAATAGGGGTGGCCTAATCCTCTTCAATGCAACGCTGGACGCTGATGACGCCAAAAGTGGCGTTTTCGATGCCCAGTCGAGCTGGAAGTGGAGTTACAGGAAGCGCCGTAGCATACATGACCGCGCTCTACCGAGGGAAACCCTGATTACACGTGTAGGGCCGTTGGTCGCGGCACCTGAACGGTTTTCTCAGCGAAGCTAAGCTCTAGATGGGGAGTGAGTCTTATCTTCAATGAGGTGAGGGATGGTTGAGTCACAACGAAAAGTAACTAAGCCGCAGTTGTACGAAAAACTGATAGAGCGCCTGGGGCTGGCCCTGGATGCCGCAAGGACAGCTGGCCGGTTACGCGATGAGCGTCCGGTGGAGCTGGAACTTCGCGGGTTGAGCCGCGCAGAGTTCGAACTGATCATGGCTTATCTGGACCGTAGTGAGCGTGAGGCGCAAGGATGCTTGTTATCAGAAGCAGTGAAGCCTAAGGACGTCCCCCGTTCGGCAAAAATTATCTGGTTACAAGACAAGCTGTCTCGCAGAGACGCGGTAAAGGTCCGGTCCCTGCTGGTGAAGTAAGTGATCAGGCAAATGTTCGTTGCCCCAAGCGGGCGCATGAAGTCGCCCATGATGGCTTTTTGAAGAAAAGGCCTTCCATCTTAGTTGTCGCATTGCTTCAACCCACTTAGGCTTCGGGCATCTCTGGAGATGCCCGATGCCCTTTCGTTATTTCGTTAAACAACTGCTTCTGCCACCCGGTATTTTTTTTCTGTTGCTTGCGCTTGCCTGGTGGTTGCGCCGCTCAAGACCACGCCTTGCGGGGCTGTGTTTTGCCTTGGGCGCTGGTGGGTTCTGGTTGATGAGCTTGCCGGTCGTTGTGCAGTGGAGCGCGAAGGCCCTTGAGCGTGAAGCACCGCTGGCCCGCAGCGAATGGGCGACTCTGGCCGAGCGCGCGGATGTGATTGTGGTGCTGGGGGCGGGGCGCGAACGCGGTGACCTTGCCTGGGGTTCCGATCAGCCAACGGGTGTGGCGCTGGAGCGTGAGCGCTATGCCGCGCGACTGGCCAAGGCATCGGGGCTCCCCGTGTTGACCAGTGGCGGCCTGCACTATGGCACGCCACCGACCGAAGCAAAGATGATGGCCGATTCGTTGCAGGATGATTTTGGTGTCACGGTTCGTTGGCAGGAAGGGCGCAGCCTCACCACGTGGGAAAATGCTCAATTCACCGCCGAAATGCTGGAGCCTTTGGGGTTGAAGCGAGTCGTGGTGGTGACGCAGGCCTGGCACATGCCGCGTAGCGTCTGGAGTTTCGAGCACGCGGGGTTGACCGTGGTGCCGGCACCGGTGGGCTTTTTAGGCACCGATAATGCCGAACCGTTGGGCGGCTGGATGCCGACGTTCAAATCGATCTGGCGATCGGGTCAGTTGTTGAATGAGGCCGTGGGGCAGATTGGCTATTCGATCTTTTATCGCTGAAGATAAAAAGATCGCAGCCTGCGGCAGCTCGGTGGATTGCTATTAGTCCGTAGAGCTGCCGCAGGCTGCGATCTTTTAACAGCGCTTAAACCGTCTTGGCGATCCGGCTGGCCAGCAATGCCCAGCCAAACAGCAGTACACAAAGGATGAGTAGTGGCCACGAGCGCCATTGCAGGTAAGGCGTCAGGTTGTGCATCGGCACCACGTCGCCATAGAGAATGCCGCGTTCGAATTGCGGGATTTGCACGGTGATTTTGCCGAAGGGGTCGATCAATCCGGTGACGCCGTTGTTGGTCGCGCGAATCATCCAGCGCCCGGCTTCCAGCGCTCGCATCTGTGCCATCTGCAGGTGTTGTAGCGGGCCGATGGAGGTGCCGAACCAGGTGTCGTTGCTGATGGTCAGCAGCAAATCGCTGCGCGCCGAAAGGCTGGCAGCAAATTCCGGGTAGACCACTTCGTAACAGATGAACGGTGCAATCTGATAACCCTTGGCTTGCAACAACGGTTGATCAGTCGGGCCGCGGGCGAAATCCGACATTGGTAGATCGAAGAAAGCAATCAGGCCGCGCAGTAACTCTTGCAGCGGTACGTATTCGCCAAACGGCACCAGTTTCTGCTTGAGGTAAGTGCCATCGCCTTGGCCAACCACCGTGATGCCATTGTAGAAGCGCTTCTCGTGATGCACTTCCTGGCGAATCGGCACGCCGGTAATCAGTGCCGAGTTACGTTCGGCGGCGAAGCTGCCCATCATGTTCAGGTAGCCCTCGGCAGACTCCTTGAGCACCGGGACCGCGGTTTCCGGCCAGATCAGCAGGTCGACACGTTTGGAGGTGAAGCTCATGTCGCGGTACAGCGCCAGTTGCGCGTTGAGCTGCGCCGGGTCCCACTTCATGCTTTGTTCGATGTTGCCCTGAATCGCCGCGACGCTCAGCGGATTGCCCGAAGGGCTGGTCCAGGCGTGGCCTTTGAACGACAGGCCGATGACCCAAGGCGCAGCCAGCAACAGCAGGCCGGCGACGATAAAGCCTTTGTGTCCGGCCTTGATCAGGCGTGGCAGGTTGTACGCCAGCGCGGCGGTCAGGGCCAGGCTGAAGGAAATCAGCCACATGCCGCCCAATGGCGCCAATCCGGCGAGCGGACCGTCGAGTTGGCTGTAACCGGAATAGAGCCATGGAAAACCGGTGAGGAACCAGCCACGGAAGGCTTCCTGCCCCACCCACAGCGCCGCGAATGCCAGGGCGTCGGCCAATGGCGCTTCGTTACGGCGCAACCAGCGCGCCCAGATCCAGGCGGGCAGGGCGAAGAACCAGGCAATCGCGGCGGTGAACGCCAGCATCAGCAATCCGGCGAGCAGCATCGAAGCGCCACCAAAGTTGTGGATGCTGTAGTAGATCCAGCTGGTGCCGGCGCCAAACAGGCCGAAACCGAAACACCAGCCGCGACCCAGCGCCTGACGAGGTGTCAGTTCACGCAAGCCCGCATAGAAAAAACCGACCGCCAGCAATGCCAGCGGCCAGATATCGAATGGCGCCAAGGCCAGAGTGGTGAGTGCACCGGCCGCCACGGCCAGCAGGTTACCGGGCCAGCCGGGGCGGGTGATCCAACGCATGTAAGTCCTTAGCGGGCTATAGGGGTCAAGCGCAGCAAGTGAATGCGACGGCTGTCGGCGTTCAGGATGCGAAAGCGATAGGCGCCGATTTCAGTAATTTCGTTGCGTTTTGGCAAGTGCCCGAACGCGCTCATCACCAGGCCGCCAACGGTGTCGAATTCGTCGTCGGAGAATTCGCTGTCGAAGAACTCGTTGAAGTTCTCGATCGGCGTCAGGGCCTTGATCAGGAAGTCGCCGCTTGGCAGTGGCTTGATGTAGCTGTCTTCTTCGACATCGTGCTCGTCTTCGATGTCGCCGACGATTTGCTCGAGCACGTCTTCGATGGTCACCAGGCCCGCCACACCGCCGTATTCGTCGATGACGATGGCCATGTGGTTATGGTTGGCGCGGAACTCGCGCAGCAATACGTTCAGACGCTTGGACTCGGGCACGAAAGTGGCCGGACGCAGCAAATCCTTGATGTTGAAGCTGTCGCCGTTCTCCTTGAGGATCAGCGGCAGCAGATCCTTGGCCAGCAACACGCCCATGACGTCGTCGTGGCTCTCGCCGATTACCGGATAACGCGAGTGCGCGGACTCAACCACGGCCGGGAGGAATTCACGGGGTGTCTGGGTCGCCTTGATGCTGACCATCTGCGAGCGCGGGACCATGATGTCGCGTACTTGCAGGTCAGCGACCTGAATGGCGCCCTCGACGATGGCCAGCGCTTCGCTGTCCAGCAACTTGTTCTGATGGGCATCACGCAGAAGCTCCAGTAGCTCCTGACGGTTTTTCGGCTCGTGGGCAAAAGCCTGGGTGAGCTTACCCAGCCAGGACTTTTGCCCGTTGCTCGATCGATCTTCGCTCATAGCGATTACTCTGAATCCTTTGTTGTCACGATAGGGGATGTTTCGGTTTCGTCGTCTGCATACGGGTCAGGATGACCCAGTTCTGCAAGCAACGTTCGTTCCAGTGCTTCCATTTCCTCGGCTTCGTCGTCATCTATATGGTCGTAACCAAGCAGATGCAAGCAGCCGTGAATGACCAGATGCGCCCAATGCGCCTTCAAATCCTTGCCTTGCTCGCCCGCTTCGCGCTCGACCACTGCGACACAGATCACCAGATCACCCAGCAACGGGATGTCCAGCAATTCATCGGGCACGTCGGCAGGGAACGACAGGACGTTAGTTGCGTAATCCTTTTGACGCCAGGTGTAGTTCAGCTCGCGAGCTTCTTCCTCGTCGACCAGGCGAATGGTCAACTCGGAGTCGGCGCTGCGCTGACGCAGGGCCAGTTCGCACCATTTCCGGAATTCGGCTTCGGTGGGGGCAGGCGCTTCGGTCGCCAGTTGCAGATCAAGCTCAAGCATCGTGGCGATTGCCCTTTTCGGCGGAAAGCGTTGCAGGTTCGTCAATCAGGCGATTTTCGAAGCGCTCATAGGCTTCGACAATGCGCTGCACCAGCGGGTGGCGCACGACGTCTTTAGGTTTGAAGTGGGTAAAACTGATGCCCGGTACTTCCTTGAGCACGTCGATCACATGAATCAGCCCGGACTTGGTGCCTTTTGGCAGGTCGATCTGGGTGATGTCACCGGTGATGACTGCCGTCGAGCCGAAACCGATCCGCGTCAGGAACATCTTCATCTGTTCGACGGTGGTGTTCTGGCTTTCGTCGAGGATGATGAAGCTGTTGTTCAGCGTACGGCCACGCATGTAAGCCAGTGGCGCGACTTCGATAACCTGACGCTCGATCAGCTTGGCGACGTATTCAAAACCGAGCATTTCGTACAGCGCGTCATACAGCGGGCGCAGGTACGGGTCGATTTTTTGAGACAGGTCGCCGGGCAGGAAGCCGAGTTTCTCGCCTGCCTCGACCGCCGGGCGTACCAGCAGGATGCGGCGGATTTGCTCGCGCTCCAGCGCATCGACTGCGCAGGCAACGGCCAGATAGGTCTTGCCGGTACCGGCCGGGCCGATGCCGAAGTTGATGTCGTTGGCGAGGATTTCCTTCACGTAGCGCTGCTGATTCAAGCCGCGAGGGCGAATCATGCCTTTTTTGGTGCGCAGGGCGACGGAGGGTTCGGCGGGCGAATGGTTGTCCATTTCTTCCACGGCCGATTCCTGCAGGAACAGGTGAACCATGTCTGGCGACAGCTCGCTAGCCTTGGTTTCACGGTAGAGGCGGCGCAGAAGGTTTTCCGCAGAGGTGGTGTGCTTGAGTTCGCCGATCAATTCGAACTGATTGCCGCGATTGCGGATCACGATCGCCAGGCGCTGTTCGATCAAGCGCAAATGCTCGTCGAATTGCCCGCACAGATTGGCGAAGCGATGAGCCTCAAAGGGCTCGAGGATGAAACGATGTGGTTCTATGGGTGCGTTCAAGGTTGTTTTTAGCCGCCCTGGGGCAATGGAGATAAATCAAGGATAACGCCAGCAAGCTACGTGCGAAAGCTCTTAAATAACGCAGCGTCAAACACCAACCCTGTGGGAGCGAGCCTGCTCGCGATGACGGTCTGACATTCAACATCTATGCCGTCTGACCTGGCGCCATCGCGAGCAGGCTCGCTCCCACAGTGGCATGTGGTGTTATTGGATCAACGAGCCACGCAGCGAGTGCGGCTGTGCGGCGTCGATGTGCACGTCTGCGAACTGGCCGATCAGGGTCGGATTATCGCAGCGAAAGTTTACGATTCGATTATTCTCGGTCCGGCCTTGCAGTTCGCCCGGGTCTTTTTTCGAGTAATCGGTCACCAGGATCCGCTGGGTCGAACCGACCATTTGTCGGCTGATCTCGAAACCTTGCTGGTTGAGGCGATGTTGCAGGGCGTTCAGGCGCTCTTTTTTCAGCTCTTCCGGGGTTTCGTCGGCCAGGTCGGCAGCCGGGGTGCCCGGGCGCTGGCTGTAGACGAACGAGTAGGAGAAGTCGAAGCCGACGTCTTCAATCAGCTTCATGGTCTGTTCGAAGTCTTTTTCGGTCTCGCCGGGGAAGCCGACAATAAAGTCCGAGCTGATGCAGATACCCGGCACTGCGGCCCGCAGCTTGCGCAGCTTCGACTTGTATTCGAGCGCCGTGTGGTTGCGCTTCATGGCTGCAAGGATCCGGTCCGAACCCGACTGCACCGGCAAATGCAGGTGTTTGACCAGTTCCGGTACATCGGCGTGGGCCTGGATCAGGCTGTCGGAGAACTCCAGTGGGTGCGACGTGGTGTAGCGGATGCGGTCGATGCCATCGACAGCCGCCACCACGCGGATCAGTTCGGCCAGATCGGCCAGGCGCCCATCGTGAGTCAGGCCGCGATAGCCGTTGACGTTCTGCCCCAGCAGGGTGACTTCACGCACGCCATTCTCGGCCAGGTGAATGATCTCGGCGATCACGTCGTCGAACGGCCGGCTGACTTCTTCGCCACGGGTATAGGGCACTACGCAGAAGGTGCAGTACTTGCTGCAACCTTCCATCACCGACACATAGGCGCTTGGGCCATCGATGCGCGGTTCTGGCAGGTGGTCGAATTTTTCGATTTCCGGGAACGAGACGTCGACTTGCGGCAGTTTGGTCAGGCGCGCGGCGTCGATCATTTCCGGTAGGCGGTGCAGGGTCTGCGGGCCGAAGACCACGTCGACATAGGGCGCACGGTCGCGGATTGCCGCGCCTTCCTGGCTGGCCACGCAACCGCCGACGGCGATGACCATTTCCGGGTTGGCGAGCTTCAGTTCGCGCCAGCGGCCAAGCTGGGAGTACACCCGGTCCTGGGCGCGTTCGCGAATCGAGCAGGTGTTGAGCAGGATGACGTCTGCGTCTTCGGCGCGCGCCGTCACTTCCAGGGCCTGATGTTCGCCCAGCAGATCAACCATGCGCGAGCTGTCGTACTCGTTCATCTGGCAACCGTGGGTTTCGATATAAAGCTTCTTGGCCATGGACGGGTTCATCACGTGATTCAAAGAACCGTGCATTATAGGGAACAAGTCCCCAGGTTCCTACCGTCGTGCGTCCAGCGGCTATGCTATAGTTCGCGCCCTCATTTTTATCCCTCGATGTGTTGCTCGCCCACCATGACCAAACGTGAAGCTCCAATCTACAAGGTGATTTTCCTCAATCAGGGCCAGGTGTTCGAAATGTACGCCAAGCAGATCTATCAAAGTGATCTGTGGGGCTTTCTGGAAGTGGAAGAGTTCGTCTTTGGCGAGCGCACGCAAGTGGTCGTCGATCCGAGCGAAGAGAAGCTCAAGGCTCAGTTCGAGGGCGTGGTGCGCAGTTTTGTGCCGATGCATTCGATTGTGCGCATCGACGAAGTCGAGCGTATGGGCACCCCGAAGATCAGCGAAGCCCGTGGCGCGGTCGGCAATGTCATGCCGTTTCCGATGCCGATGCCTGAGAAGTAGTTGATTGAGTGATCGTTCCCACGCTCTGCGTGGGAATGCCGCTGCCGACGCTCTGCGTCGGGTGACGCAGAGCGTCACTGGATGAATTCCCACGCAGAGCGTGGGAACTAGCTGACTACCTTAAGGAAGAGGTGAGAAAGGCGTACGCCCGTCCGCGCTTTGCAGTTCCATCAGGTATTTACGGAAAATTTGCCCCAGCACCTGGGTAGCGACTTCCAGTTCATTGCGTTGCATGTGCTCGGCGACTTCGTCGGCGGTGTCCAGCGCATCTTCTGCGCCGTTGACCGCGGCCATTTTCAGCACGATATACGCCTGAACGTTATTGGCCGGCACGCCTTCGCCATGGAAGAACATGATGCCGAGTTTGAATTGCGCCTGAGCGTGGCCTTGCAGCGAAGCTTTTTCGAAGTAGCTCAGGGCTTGATTGAGGTCGCGCGGCACGCGTTTGCCGTCGTAGTAGAACTCGCCCAACTCGTATTGCGCTTCCGCATCCCCGGCGTCTGACGCTTTCTGGCAGGCGGCGAGCGCCTCCTTCAGGTCTTCAGGCTGGGTATTGAGGGTGCAACGACCCATCGCTGGGATCAACAACGAGTTGCCGCCTGCTTGTGCATGCGCGAGCAGGGGCTGAAGGAGCAACAGGCAGCCCAGTGCAAGGGCGCGGCCGGTGCGGTTCATGGGAATCGACTTACCTCTGAAGGGCGCGCGGACCCGTCGAGGGATCCAATAAGCGCGCATTATGAAATAAGCAGGACCCACCTTACAAAGTCTTTACTCGTTTTTCTGCCGCGCGGGGATTATATCTGCTGCTTTTTGCGGAATTATCGGTGTTGCGTAAGAAATTAACGTAGGCATGTGGGATAAAGCTGACGCCGACAATCGTCGACGTCAGCGTCTATCGCTTACTTCAACGCAGCGAATGCACGTTCAGCGGCGTCCAGCGTCAGCTTCAGCTCGGCTTCGCCGTGAGCAATCGAGGTGAAACCGGCTTCGAAAGCGCTCGGTGCCAGGTAGACGCCACCTTCGAGCATCAGGTGGAAGAAGCGCTTGAACAGGTTGGCATCGCTGGCCATCACGTCATCGAAGGTCACGATGTCGTCGGCGCCGCTGAAGTACAGGCCAAACATGCCACCGGCCTGGGTGGTCACGAACGGGATGCCAGCGGCGTCGGCGCGCTGTTGCAGGCCATCGAGCAGGCGACTGGTGTACTCGCTGAGTTCGGCGTGGAAGCCCGGGCGGCTGATCAGGCGCAGGGTGGTCAGGCCAGCGGCCATGGCCAGTGGGTTACCCGACAGGGTGCCTGCCTGGTAAACCGGGCCCAGTGGTGCGATGTGCGACATGATTTCGCGTTTGCCGCCGAAGCAGCCGACCGGCATGCCGCCACCGATGATCTTGCCGAAGGTGCTCAGGTCCGGGGTCACGCCGTAGTGTGCCTGGGCACCACCGAGGGCGACGCGGAAACCGGTCATCACTTCGTCGAAAATCAGCACCACGCCGTGTTTGTCACACAAGGTACGCAGGCCTTCGAGGAAACCTGGCGCTGGCGGCACGCAGTTCATGTTGCCCGCCACGGGCTCGACGATGATGCACGCCACTTCCTGGCCAACCTCGGCGAGCATTTTTTCAACGGCGTCGATGTCGTTGAATGGCAGCGTCAGGGTGTGTTTGGCGAAGGCGGCAGGAACCCCGGCAGAACTTGGCACGCCTTGGGTCAGCAGGCCGGAGCCGGCTTTCACCAGCAGGCTGTCGGAGTGACCGTGGTAGCACCCTTCGAACTTGATGATGCTGTCGCGGCCGGTGAAGCCGCGGGCCAGGCGAATGGCGCTCATGGTCGCTTCGGTGCCGGAGCTGACCATGCGGACCATTTCCATCGACGGCACGATCGAGCAGACCAGGTCGGCCATCTCGGTTTCCATCTCGGTCGGGGCGCCGTAGGACAGACCGTGGTCAAGCTGCTTGCGCACGGCGTCGAGCACGTCCGGGTGGCTGTGGCCGAGAATCATCGGGCCCCAGGAGCCGACGTAATCGACATAACGCTTGTCGTCTTCGTCCGTCACGTAGGCGCCTTCGGCGTGCTTGAAGAACAACGGCGTGCCGCCGACGCTCTTGAAGGCACGAACAGGCGAGTTCACACCGCCGGGAATGTGTTTCTGGGCATTGGCAAACAGGGTTTCGGAACGAGACATGATTGGGCTCTCAAAAATCGGTAATTGAATACTTAAACTTTGAACAAGTCGTTGAAGGCGCGAGCACGGCGCGTCACTTCTTGAGTGTCTTGGGCACCAAACAGCCCGTGAACCACGGCCAGCAGATCAACCCCGTGGGCCACCAGCGGGGCGGCGTTGTCGAGGGTGATGCCGCCGATCGCGCAGATCGGCAGGTGCAGTTTGCTGCGGGCCTGGTCGAGCAGTTCGAGACTGCATGTCGGCGCGCCGGGCTTGGTATTGGAATTGAAGAAGCGGCCGAAGGCGACGTAACTGGCGCCTTCCTTTGCTGCTTGTTCGGCGAGTTCGAGTTGTGCGTGGCAGGTCGAACCGATAATCGCCTGGCGACCCAGCAGCGAACGGGCCGGGGTCAGCGGGCCATCGGTCTGCCCCAGGTGTACGCCGACGCCCAGGCGCGCGGCCAGTTCGGCGTCGTCATTGATGATCAGCTGGGTCTTGTAGCGTCCGCACAGGTCATGCAAGGCCTCGGCCTCACGCAGTCGGCGGGCCTCGTCGCTGCTTTTGTCGCGGTACTGCAGCAGCGTGACGCCGCCGTCCAGCGCAGCCTCCACGTAAGGCAGGAACTTGCCGGCCAGCAGTTGGCTGTCGGTAATGGCGTACAGGCCACGTAATCTCATCGTGCAGGCCTCATGACGTTACGAGCAAAAGTCCAGCGGCAGACGGCGTGGCACGAACTGGCCTTTGCCCAGCTGTTCGGCGTCTCGCAGGGTGCGCCACGTGTAATTGAGTGCCGACTGTACCGCGCTGGCCAGGTGTTCGCCTTGGGCCAGACGTCCGGCCAGAGCGCTGGCCAAGGTGCAGCCTGAACCATGATAGCTGCCGGGCAGACGCTGGCAGGTGTAGGTGTGGCGGCTGCCGTCGCGGCTGTACAGGCGATTATGCACTTCGTGTTCGTCACCATGACCGCCGGTGATCAGCAGGTGTTTGACGTAAGGCAGGAGTTTCTCTGCGCATTCATCCGCCGTGCCTTCGGGCAGTTCGGCAAGGATGCGTGCTTCCGGGAGGTTAGGGGTGGCGATGATCGCCAGTGGCAGCAGGCGCTCGCGCATGGCGTAGCCGACCTCGTCCTTGCCCAGTCGTCCACCACCGCCGGCGCGCAGCACCGGGTCACAGACCACCGGCAAATGCGGATGCGCCTGAAGCAGTTCGACCACGGTGTCGACCATTTCCAGTGAACCGAGCATACCCAGCTTGACCGCCGCGACCGTCGAGTCGTTGAGCACGGCGTTGGCTTGTGCCAGCACCCACTCACGGTCGAGAACGCGGAAGTCGCTGACGTTGACCGTGTCTTGCACGGTCAGCGCAGTAACTGCCGGGGCAGCGTGACAACCCTGAGCGAGCAGGGCTTCGATATCTGCCTGCAAGCCGGCGCCACCACTTGGGTCGTGGCCGGAGAGACAGAGGACAACGGGGCGAGAGCTGTAGATATTCATGGTGCGCGAGCTTACCACCAAACATCTTTTTTCGGTGTGCATGCTCGTCAGTGCTGCCTGTTGGAAGATCAAAAGATCGCAGGCTTCGCCAGCTCCTACAGAGGTCGCGAATGAAAGCCAATCCGCAGGAGTTGCCGAAGGTTCGGGCCGCGTTCGGACGATTTTCTCGCGGCGAACGAATCGCTCTAGCTCAATTGATTGCGCTGAAACGCCCGCTCTAGAGCCTTTAGACTAAATTTTCCAATGGTGCTCAATGGCCATCAACGGCTATGCTAGAGTGGATCCAAACCAATAACAGGTAATGCCGGTTTTACGTCTACTCAAAGGGAATGGGGGGCTTCCTGACACAACCGGACTGGCCACGCTGGGGCTTTATGCGCTATTTGCTGATGTTGCTGTTGAGCTTGCCGATGTCGGCGGCCGCAGCCGATTTTGATGAGCTCACCCAAAGCCTCCCCTTGGGACGAGTCATGCAGGTGTACGAAGATGTCGCCGGCACTGCATCCATCGCCGATGTACGCGCGCAAGCGGCGGCCGGCAACTTCAAGACCCACGACAAAGACACGCTGAACGCCGGTTACTCGCATTCGGTGTTCTGGTTGAAAGTCGATCTGCACTACCGCCCGAACAACCCCGACGCTCAACGCACCTGGCTGCTGGAGTTGGCCTATCCGCCGATGGATCATATCGACCTCTATCTGCCGGACAGCACCGGCGAATATCGATTGGCCAGTCGTACCGGCGATACCTTGCCTTTCTCCAGTAGGCAGATCCGGCAAAACAACTACCTGTTCAAACTGGACTTCGTTCCCGATCAGCGCGAAACGCTGTACTTGCGCCTGCAAAGCGAGGGTTCGATCCAGGCGCCACTGACCCTTTGGTCGAGCACCGCCTATCTGGAAGACCTGCCCTTGCGCCTGTATGTGCTCGGTCTGATTTACGGCGTACTGCTCGGGATGCTGGTCTACAACCTGTTCATCTACCTGAGCGTGCGTGACACCAGTTACCTCTATTACATCGTCTATATCGCCTCGTTCGGTCTCTATCAGTTGTCGGTCAATGGTGCTGCGGACGAGTACTTCTGGCCGAACAGTCCGTGGTGGGCTAACGCCGCGACACCGTTCTTTATCGGTTTGGCGGCGCTGTTTGGCAGCCAGTTCGCCCGCAGCTTCCTGCAAACCGCCAGCCACACGCGCTGGCTCGATCGTTTGCTGCTGGTGCTGATTGCTTGCAGCGCGGTGGTAGTCGGTCTGTCGTTGATGACCAGCTATGCACTGGCTCTGCGCCTGGCGACGACATTGGCACTGGTCTTCATCGTGGTGATTTTCGCCGCCGGGGTCTTCGCCTGGTGGCGTGGCTTGCGCGTGGCGCGTTACTTCATCATTGCCTGGACAGCATTTTTGTTGGGCGGCATCGTCAACACGCTGATGGTGCTCGGCTATCTGCCCAACGTGTTCCTGACCATGTATGCCAGTCAGATCGGCTCCGCGATCGAAGTTGCGCTGCTGTCGCTGGCCCTGGCTGACCGGATCAACGCCATGCGCGAGCAGCAGGCGCAAACGCTGTTTGACGCCGGGCAGAAGCTCGAAGTGTTGAACCAGCAACTGGCCCGCAGTAACCAGCTCAAGGATGAATTTCTCGCGACGCTGACCCACGAACTGCGCACGCCTATGAATGGCGTGATCGGTTCACTGGAATTGATGCAGACCGTCGACCTCGATCCGGAGCTTGAGCAGTATCAACAAACGGCTGCCGGTTCGGCGCGGGACATGATGCGCATGGTCAACGGCATTCTGACCCTGACTGAATTGCAGGCTGGCCGACTCAAGGTGTACCCCGAAACGTTTAGCTTGCGCGCGATGGTTGAGACCTTGCAGCAGCAGTTTGCCGCTAATGCCGCAAGCAAGGCGCTGGACTTCAAGGTCGATCTGACTCCCGGGCTACCTGACCGTCTGCACGGTGACAGCACCAAGCTGGCGCAAGGTCTGGAGTGCTTGCTGGATAACGCGATCAAGTTCACCCGGGTGGGTGGACTGGCTTTGCGGGTCAGCGGCAAGTTTGCCGAGGAGGGGCGTCTGGCGCTGTCTTTTGCCGTGATCGACACCGGCATCGGCTTCACCGATCTGGGTGAAACCTCGCTGTATCAGCGGTTCTTCCAGCTCGACGGCTCGATGACGCGCGAATACGGTGGGTTGGGTGTCGGTCTGGCGATTTGTCGGCAATTGGTCGAGCTGCTTGGCGGACGTTTGACTCATCGTTCCGAGCCCGGACGCGGTAGCCGCTTTCAGCTTGATGTCGAGTTTGACGTGGTGAATGTTGTGCAACCGGTTGTCGCTCAATCGCGTCAGGTTCACGGTGGTGTCCGTTTACGCGTGCCGCAGGACTGCACGGTGTTGCTGGTCGACGACAACAGCATTAATCAATTGGTGGTGCGTGGCATGTTGCTCAAGCTCGGCTATCGGGTTCGCAGCGCCGACAGCGGTGAGGCGGCGCTGGAGTTTCTGCGTCGCGAATCGTTCGACGCAGTGCTGATCGACTGCCCGTTGCCGCTGCTCGACGGACTGTCGCTCGACAGCCGGATCCGCGCACTGCCCGGTTATGCCGAGTTGCCGGTGCTGGCTGCGGTGGTCTCTGCACAGGGCCTGGATCTTGAGCAGGGATTGACCGATTACCTCGGCAAACCGGTGAAATTCGAGGAGTTGCAGGCGATACTCTATCGTCGGGTGCTTTGCCCTAGACAGGGTGAAAGCGCCGACATTTAGGCGGATATGCCACTTTGTTCGGTGGGGAGGCGGTGCTTAACTGAAGGTCTCAGCTGACCCAAGGAGGCCCCGCCATGAACCTGCATCAGTTCGCCGAAACCCACGAAGTCACCAACCAGCCGCCATCGCTGGACGGGACCAACCTCTACCGAATCGACCTGCCGTTGCAAGAGTGGGCGCGGCGTTTCGGGGCGGGTTGGGCTGACTCGCGCATCGATGCGTATGGCGCTTTGGCCGGTGGTCTGTTGATGGAAGCGGGGTTCCTGGCCAACCAGAACAAACCAGTCTTCACCAGCCATGATCGCTACGGCCATCGCGTCGATCTGGTGGAGTTTCACCCGGCCTACCATGAACTCATGCGTACGGCCGTCGAGCACGGCTTGACCTCCTTGCCCTGGACCGATCCGCAATCGGGTGCCCACGTTGCTCGTGCGGCCATGAGCTACCTGCACAGCCAGGCCGACGCCGGCAGTGGCTGCCCGCTGACCATGACTTTCGCGAGCGTCCCGGCGTTGCGCCTGCAACCGGACATCGCGAAGCAATGGCTGCCGAAAATTCTCGCCACCGACTATGACCCGCGCAATGTCGGCATGGCCCACAAGGCCGGCGTCACCATCGGCATGGCAATGACCGAGAAACAGGGCGGCACCGACGTTCGGGCCAACACCACCAAGGCTTACCCGGTCGGCGCTGCGGGCCCCGGCCAGGCGTATGAGCTGGTGGGGCACAAATGGTTCTGCTCGGCGCCGATGTGCGACGCTTTCCTGACCCTGGCGCAAACCGACAAGGGCCTGACCTGTTTCCTGCTGCCACGCCATCGCCCGGATGACACGCGCAACCAGTTCTACATCCAGCGGCTGAAAAACAAACTCGGCAATTGGTCCAATGCCTCCAGCGAAGTCGAGTTTCGCGGGGCGCTGGCGTGGATGATCGGCGAAGAAGGCCGCGGCGTGCCGACCATCATCGAGATGGTGGCCATGACCCGCTTCGATTGCATGGTCGGCTCCAGCGCCCTGATGCGTCAGGCATTGACCCAGGCCAGCCATCACTGCGCCCACCGGAAGGTTGGCGGCAAATTGCTCAGTGAACAACCGTTGATGCAAAACGTGCTCGCCGACCTGGCGCTCGAAAGCGAAGCCGCGCTGGCCTTGAGCCTGCGTATGGGCCGGGCGCTGGATCACCTTGATGACACTCAGGAGGCCAAATTCGCCCGACTGGTAACGGCAGTGGGCAAATACTGGATCTGCAAACGTGCGCCGGCCATGATCAACGAAGCCGCCGAATGCATGGGCGGTGCAGGTTACGTCGAAGAAAGCATCTTGCCGCGCCTGTACCGTGAGGCTCCGGTGAACTCGACGTGGGAAGGTTCCGGCAACGTTCAGTGCCTTGACGTGTTGCGAGCGCTGTCGAAAGAGCCGGGTGTGCTCGATGTGCTGTTCAGCGAGCTGGGCGATGGTCATGGCGACAAGCGTCTGGCCGCGCACATCAGTCAGTTGCAGGTGGCGTTCAAGGACACCGATGACATTCAGTATCGCGCCCGACAACTGACCGAAGACATCGCCCTGGGCCTGCAAGCCAAGCTGCTGCTCGAAGCGGGCAACGCCGCCGTCAGTGATGCCTTCATCGCCAGCCGGTTGGGAACGGCTGGCCGGGTTTACGGCACCTTGCCGCGTGGTCTGGATGTGGAAGCGATTGTGGCGCGTTCCACCCCGCAAGGCTTCTGATCATCATCTACCTTTGTGGGAGCGAGCCTGCTCGCGATGACGGATTAACATTCAACATTGATGCTGGCTGTTACACCGCTATCGCGAGCAGGCTCGCTCCCACAGGGTATTTCAGTGCATCAGCAATGGTGTATAGCCAACACGCAATGGTTTCCGTGAAGCGATGTTGCAGGCAAGATGAAGGTCTGCAAGTCAGAACACAGGAAGCTGATCGTGACCGAAGCCTTTATTGTCGTTCAAACCGCCGAACAAGCCGTCGATCGGCTTGCCGCTCTGCACGAGCGGGCTACTACTGCGTTGAGTCAGGCGCTCAAGCGTTATCTGAAGGATCGCATCGAGCCCGACGCCGAGCAGCGTGCGATGTTTCGTTATCCAGAATTACGCCTGACCTACCTTTGTCAGGGTGAGGTCCCACAGACCACGCGGGCTTACGCCAAGGTCCAGTTGCCGGGGACCTACAGCGTCACCGTCACCCATCCGGCGGCTTTCCGTAAGTATTTGCTGGAGCAACTGGTACCGCTGATGCACGACTTCACCGTGACGGTGGAAGTCGGCGTCAGTGAGCAGAACATCCCGTATCCGTATGTGGTCGAGCAGGGCGATGAGCTGGCGGGCTCCGGCGTCACTGCGGCGGTACTGGCGCGAGTGTTCCCGAGCACCGATTTGTCGGCTGCCACCGACGGCATTGCCGATGGTTTGTACGATTGGGAAAACACCGATCCGCTGCCATTGGCGTTGTTTGATGCAGCGCGAGTGGATTTCTCCCTGCGCCGTCTGGTGCACTACACCGGCAGCGACTGGCGCCATGTGCAGCCGTGGATCCTGCTGACCAACTACCACCGTTATGTCGACCAGTTCATCACTCATGGTCTGGAGCAACTGCGCAACGATCCGCGCTTCGTGCGCATGGTCTTGCCGGGCAACGTGATCATTGAAAAGAGCATGGATCACGGCGAAGCGTCGGCCATTGCCGCAGGCGTGGTCTGGCACCGTTATCAGATGCCGGCCTATCACCTGCAAGCCTCTGACGGTCACGGCGTAACCCTGGTGAACATTGGCGTGGGCCCGTCCAACGCCAAGAACATCACCGACCATTTGGCTGTATTGCGCCCGCATTGCTGGCTGATGATCGGTCACTGCGGCGGCCTGCGGCAGTCGCAGACCATTGGTGATTACGTGCTGGCCCACGCTTATATGCGTCGCGACGGGATTCTCGACCGGGTGGTGCCGCCGAACATTCCGATTCCGGCCCTGGCCGAAGTGCAGATGGCCTTGCAGCAAGCGGCAGCCAACGTCACCGGCGAAAAGGGCGATGACCTGAAAAAACGCCTGCGCACTGGCACCGTGCTGACCTACGACGACCGTAACTGGGAACTACGCTGGGCTCAGGAGCGACCGTTGATCAACCTGTCTCGCGCGGTTGCCGTGGACATGGAAAGCGGCACCATCGCCGCGCAAGGCTACCGTTTGCGCGTGCCTTACGGCACCTTGCTGTGTGTTTCGGACAAGCCGCTGCACAGCGAAATCAAGTTGCCGGGTTCGGCTAACGCCTTCTATGAGCGTGCGGTCAGTCAGCACTTGAAGATCGGCATCGCGGCGGTGGATCTGTTGCGCACCGAGCTCAACTCGTTGCACTCGCGCAAACTGCGCAGCTTCGACGAACCGCCGTTCCGCTGATTGTTGTCATGGTCATTTAGCGGTCGGGGCACTAACATTGGCAGCCCTGACCGTTAGATGTTGTTTTTTCCATGCCGCGTCCTCCTCGTCCCGCTTCCCGCCGCCCCGGCGTGAAACCTGCGCAATCCTCTTCAGCCCCGCGACGTGTTGCCAAAGCACCACCGGCCGAGCCGAAGCTGATTCTGTTCAACAAACCCTTCGATGTGCTGACGCAGTTCAGCGACGCAGAAGGGCGGGCGACGCTCAAGGACTTTATCGAGATTCCCGGGATCTACCCGGCTGGACGGCTGGACCGTGACAGCGAAGGCTTGCTGCTGCTGACCAACGATGGCCAGCTTCAGGCACGCATCGCAGATCCGAAACACAAGTTGGCCAAGACCTATTGGGTACAAGTGGAAGGCGAGCCGAGCGCCGAGCAATTGCAGCACTTGCGCGAGGGCGTCGAGTTGAATGACGGCATGACCTTGCCGGCGCAGGCGCGGCAGCTGGAAGAACCTGCACTATGGCCGCGTAACCCGCCGGTGCGCTTTCGCAAAAGCGTGCCGACCAGTTGGCTGGAATTGGTGATTCGTGAAGGGCGTAACCGTCAGGTGCGACGCATGACCGCTGCGGTTGGCTTGCCGACTCTGCGTCTGGTGCGGGTGAGAATCGGCGACTGGACCATCGAAGGTCTCGATCAGGGCCAGTGGAAAGAAGTGCCGGCGCGCTTATAGAGTGCCGGATTCGATCAGGCCGATCACCACGCTTTTGATGACGAACGCGGCCACGCCCAAGCCCAGCACAAAGAACAGGATGAACGAGCCGAAGCGTCCGGCCTTGGATTTTTTCGCCAGATCCCAGACGATGAAACCCATGAAAATGATCAGGATGCTCACCAGACCGGTCATCATCCACTCTTCAAATACTGCAGGATCCATCGATTATCTCCAGCGCGGGCGGGGCAAAAAAGGCTGGGGAAGTATACGCCAATGGATATTGGCGGCGCATTGACGTACGTCGGTCTACCGCAGTGATTCGTCGCCTGTGCGGGCCCCATCGCGAGCAGGCTCGCTCCCACATTGGATCTTCAGTGAACACATTATTTGTGAGCATCCGAGATCAACTGTGGGAGCGAGCTTGCTCGCGATGGCGTACTTAGCTGCGCAGGTGGGTCAACGGCAACTCGGTGCTGTTGAGCACCTGGTTCAGCACAAAGCTTGAGCGCACGCTGGTCACGCCTTCGATGCGGGTCAGGTGGCCGAGCAGCAGTTTCTGGTAATGGTCCATGTCCGGCACCACCACCTTGAGTTGATAGTCGGCGTCCATCCCGGTCACCAGGCTGCATTCGAGCACTTGCGGCAAGGTGCGGATGGCGGCTTCGAAGTTTTCGAAGCGCTCGGGCGTGTGCCGATCCATGCCGATCAACACGTAGGCGGTCAGGCTCAAGCCGAGCATCTTGCGGTCGAGCAGGGCCACCTGGCGGGTGATGTAGCCGTCGTCTTCAAGCTGCTTTACCCGCCGCGAACAAGGCGATGGCGACAGGCCGATGCGTTCGGCGAGCTCCTGATTGGAGATGCGCGCGTCGCGCTGCAATTCCGCCAAAATGCTCAGGTCGTATCGGTCGAGTTTGCTCATGAGTCAGGCCTTTGTCTTAACTATTGCGGTAGATTATCTATCCGTGATGAAAAATTGCGCAAGTTATGTTTATTTGAGCAATCTTCGCAATCCTCTGTCGCCAGCTCAAGCCTATTCTTATCACCAGAATCACTGCCCGGACAAACAGTCCACAGCGGCCCGCCGAATCAGGCCAGCCGCGGCCACCACTCCCACAGGAGCTGAGTTGGCCCCCGGGCTACACACTGTCCAGAAGACGGAGTGAGGTGAGCCGGCGTCAAAAGCGTCGAGCACGGACGAAGTTCTCAAAGGGAGGCCGACGGGTCTCCCTTTTTTATTGCCCGCGAAACGCCTTTTATGGCCTGCAAAATAAGTCTCGTGACTGATAACCTGTTGCTGAACCGGCCTGTGCTTTACCAGTCTTACGTATAGGTCACCACCGTAGTGAGGAATAGCATGAAGTCGCGCATCTGGCGTATGGCAGGTGTTGGTGTGTTGTGTGCAAGTGTCAGCGCGCCATTGCTGGCAGAAGGTCAGGGTGGGGAGGAGCTCCTTCGTAGACAGCAGCAACAGCAACAGCAACAGCAACAGCAACAGCAACACAATAACGGTGGTGGTCAGCACGAGCGTGGTGGCGAGGGGCGGCCGGGGAACAATCAACCGCGCCCCGAAAACAATCCGCCTCGTGTGGAAAACATCCAGCAGCACCCGCAAAACATTCAACCTCGCGTTGAGCCCAGCCAGCCACGTCCCCAAATCAATCAGTCACGTCCGCAGACTGAAATCATTCGCGGCAACAACAGCCGCCAGTTCGAACAAAACGGTCAGAATCAGGGCCGACCTGCGCCGGTGAACAACCTGCCGATCCAGGGCCGTCCGGACACTGTTCGCCAGACCCAGGAGCCACAGCGCGGTTACTATCAGGATGTTCCACGACGCAACGATAACAACCAGCGTTGGCAGGCCGGTGGTCGCGATGAGCATCGGGATGAGCGTCGCTGGCCAGGACGTCCGGAAGGACATGGCAATGGCTGGGGTGATGGTCCGCGGTATCGACCAGGTCAAATGATCGACCGCTTCCCGGACCGCCACGACCGTGTACCGTACCGTGGGCAGGATTATTTCTACTCCGGTGGTTATTGGTATCGTCCGCAAGGACCGCGCTACGTGGTGGTCCAACCGCCTCGCGGGATCCGTGTAAGGTATCTGCCCGATTACGCTCAGGAGGTGTGGATCGGTGGTGCGCTGATGTTTCTGGCGGCAGGCGCGTATTACGCCTACGAGGAAAGTACTCAGGAGTATGTCGTGGTTGAGCCGCCGGTAGGCAACCCGGCACCGCAACCGACCAGCAATGGTTATGACGTGGTGGCTTACCCGGCTAATGGGCAATCGCCGGAGCAGGTCGCTCAGGACGGTTACGATTGTTATCGTTGGGCGGTCCAGCAGAGCGGGTTTGATCCTCGGACCGTGACCTATCAGCCGGCGCCACAGGTGGTACAGACTTACCGCCAGGCCGAGGGCAATTGCCTTGTCTCACGCGGTTATCAGGTCACTTTCTGATTCTGGACGGCTTTCACCACTTCCTGCGGGTCGGCGTGCACCAGCACTTCGGCTCGCGGGTAAACGGCGTGAATGGCGTCCGCTGCTTGATCGCTGATGCCGTGCGCGACTGACAGCGTCAGCTCCCCCGGCAACTCCAGATGCAATTGCACGAACCAGTGACTGCCGGAGATCCGTGTGCGCAAGTCATGTGCGCCAAGTACACCGGGCACGCTGCACGCCAGTTCGAGCATGTGCTGGCTGACGTCCGGCGGCAGTTCTTCATCCATCAGCACGGCAAAGCTTTCCCGGGCGATTTGTATCGCACTCCACAAAATGTAGACGGCGATTCCCAGGCCGAACCAGGCATCGACCTGATGCCAGCCAAAACCGGCCAGTACCAACGCGACCAGGATGCTGCCGTTAAGCATCATGTCGGAACGGTAATGCAGCGAGTCGGCGCGCACCGCGCTGGAGCCGGTTTCGCGGATCACCCGGTGTTGCAGCATCAGCAGCGCCAGGGTCAGGACCAGGGAAAAGATGATCACGCCGATGCTGATCCACGGCGCGCCCACCGGTTCCGGGTGTTGCAGGCGCTCGAATGCCTGATACGCGATCAATACCGCACTGCCGCCGATGAACAGTGCCTGAGCCATGCCCGACAAGGATTCCGCCTTGCCGTGCCCGTAGCGGTGATCGTCATCGGCCGGGCGCAACGCGTAATGCACCGCCAACAGATTGAGCAGCGACGTCACGCCGTCGAGTGCCGAGTCCGTCAGCCCGGCGAGCATGCTCACCGATCCGCTCAGCCACCAGGCAATGGCCTTGGCGACAATGAGTGTGCTCGCCACCGCTACAGAGGCGCGGGTGGCGAGGCGTAACAGGCGAGCGTGTTCCGGGCTGCTGGTCATAGGTAGAGCGTTTCCTCGGTGTTGTGCATCAAGCGGCGGGTTGCAGGCCGAGCATGGCCAGTTGCTGAACGCTGCCCTTGTGCTGGATCAGGCGCGGATCATCCAGCGGGAAGCTGCGGCCCAGTTCGCTTTCGAGAATGGCCTGCAACTTGTGGTTATCGACCTTGCCGTCGGCATCGATGGCTTGCCGAAGTTTCTCGGGCGCCACTTGTGCGGTCTTGCCGGGTTCGAAATAAATCGCGCCGGTGGTGAAGTCTATGGCGAACGCGATCAGGCCGGGGATGATATAGAACAGCAGGCCCACGGCATCGAGCGCGGCAATCGCCGGGTCGATCTTGCCGTCGATCTGGCCACGGCGATCCGGGTAGAAAATCGAACCGCAAGCGGTCACTTGAGTCAGCAGGGTCGCAACCAGTACACCGCCAATCAGGCGAAATGGAGTACGCATGGTAAATCTCCTGAGCAAACATGAAACGAAACGTCGTCGGTATGAATTAGGACCGTGATTAACGCCAGGCAGTTCGCCGTTATACTCGCCGATCTGTTTTGGAGCCAGCATGAACTTTTTGCCAATTGATGAAGTTTTACCCGCGCTGCGTGAAGCCTTGGCGACACGCCACGAAGCCGTGCTCGAAGCACCGCCCGGCGCCGGTAAAACCACCCGCGTGCCATTGGCGATGTTGGATGAGCCATGGTTGGCCGGGCAAACCATTCTCATGCTTGAACCGCGTCGGCTGGCCGCGCGGGCGGCGGCCGAACGGCTGGCCAGCGAGCTCGGCGAGAAAGTCGGCGAAACCGTCGGATACCGGATTCGCCTGGACAGCAAGGTTGGGCCGAACACGCGCATCGAAGTCGTCACCGAAGGCATCCTCACTCGTCGTTTGCAGGAGGACCCGGCGCTGGACGGTGTGGGTCTGCTGATCTTCGACGAATACCACGAGCGTAGCCTCGATGCCGACCTCGCGCTGGCCCTGAGCCTGAATGGCCGCGAGTTGTTTCGGGATGAGCAGCCGCTGAAGATCCTGTTGATGTCGGCGACGCTTGAAGGCGAGCGCCTCGCCGGATTGCTGAATGACGCACCGATCCTGCGCAGCGAAGGTCGCATGTACCCGGTGACGATGCGCTGGGGCCGGCAGTTTCAGCCAGGTGAATTCATCGAGCCACGAGTGGTGCAAACCATTCTCGATGCCTTGAACGATGAAGCGGGCAGCCTGTTGGTGTTCCTTCCCGGGCAAGCGGAAATCCGTCGCGTGCATCAGCAGTTGGCGGATGCCTTGGGCGAGCGTTCCGAGGTGTTGCTCTGCCCGTTGCATGGCGAGCTTGATCTGACGGCGCAACGTGCGGCCATCGATCCGGCGCCACCCGGCCAACGCAAAGTGGTGCTGGCCACCAACATCGCCGAAACCAGTCTGACCATCAACGGCGTGCGGGTGGTCATCGACGCCGGGTTGGCACGAGTGCCGCGTTTCGACCCTGGCAGCGGCATGACCCGCCTCGACACCCAGCGCATCTCCCGTGCTAGCGCCACCCAGCGTGCCGGCCGCGCAGGACGGTTGGAACCGGGCGTGTGTTATCGGCTGTGGTCGCAGGATCAACACGAACAACTGGCGGCCTATGCCAGCCCGGAAATTCTCTCGGCCGACCTTGCCGGGCTGGCCCTGCAGCTCGGGCGTTGGGGCGTGTCGCCTGGGCAGTTGATCTGGCTCGATGTGCCTCCGGCGGCGGCTTATGCACAGGCGCAGGATTTGCTCGAACGCCTTGGCGCCGTGCAGGGGGCGTCCGCTGAAGACTGGAAACTCACTCGCCACGGGCAGGCCATGGCCGAACTGCCGGCTCATCCGCGTATCGCGCATCTGTTACTGCGTGGGCAAGCGTTGGGGCTGGCGAACATGGCTTGCGACGTCGCTGCATTGCTCGGTGAGCGGGATATTTTGCGCGGTGCCGGAGCGGATTTGCACAGTCGTCTGGTGCTGTTGTCCGGCGAAGAACGGGCTGCGCGTGGCGCTCAGGGTGGTGTGCAGCGGGCGCGGCAATTGGCCCGGCAATATCGTGGTTATCTGCGTGGCAAAGCCATCAATCCGGTCAGCGATCCAGAGCATCCGCGTTGGCTCGGCGCATTGCTGGCGCTGGCCTATCCGGACCGCGTCGCCCAGCAGCGCCGTGCCGGGGGGGCGGAGTATCGGCTGGCCAACGGTCGTGCGGCTTTGTTCGCCGAGGCTGACAGCCTGATGAAACAACCCTGGCTGGTGATCGCCGATCTGGGCAGTCGTCAGGGGCAACGTGAAGAACGGATTTATCTGGCAGCGGATTTTGATCCGGCGCTGTTCGATTCGGTGTTGGCGGAGCAGGTGCGTTGCGTCGATCAGCTCGATTGGGACGAGCGCGAAGGCGTGCTGCGGGCCGAGCGTCAGCGCAAGGTGGGTGAGTTGGTGCTCAGTCGCGAACCGTTGACCGGTCTTGATGAAACCGCGCGCAGCCAGGCGTTGGTCAATCTGGTGCGCCGCAAAGGGCTGGAGCTGTTGCCGTGGACGCCGGAGTTGCGTCAGTGGCAGGCACGAGTGGCATTGTTGCGTCAGCTGGACTTGAGCAAGCAGGGCGAGAGTGAGTGGCCGGACGTCAGTGATGCGGCGTTGCTGGCCAGTCTGGAACACTGGTTGATGCCGTACCTGGGACGGGTTTCGCGACTCAGCCATTTTGCCAGCCTGGACCTGTCGAGCTTTGTGCATAACCTGCTGCCGTGGCCGTTGCCACAACGCCTCGATGAACAGGCGCCTCATCATTTGAGCGTGCCTTCCGGCTCATCGATTCGTCTGGATTACAGCGAGCAGCCACCGATTCTCGCGGTGCGTTTGCAGGAGTTGTTCGGCCTGGCCGAAACCCCGCGCATTGCCGGTGGCCGGCAGGTGGTCAAGCTGCATTTACTGTCACCGGCGCGCCGGCCGGTGCAGGTCACCCAGGACCTGGCGAACTTCTGGCGCAGCACCTATGCCGAGGTGAAGAAGGACCTCAAGGGCCGTTATCCGAAACATTACTGGCCAGATGACCCGTTGGTGGCAGAGGCCACGGCGCGGGCCAAGCCGCGTAAGTAGACGGGCTTTGTAGTGTGGAAAGGCTGGCACCAATTCTGTGGCGAGGGGGCTTGCCCCCGTTGGATCGCGAAGCGGCCCTAAAACCTGCTAACCCATTCAGCCAGACACACCGCATGCGCAGAATTTACGACTGCTTCGCAGCCGAGCGGGGGCAAGCCCCCTCGCCACAGGGTATTCATTTGCTTCAGGGGGCAGTCGGCAGCAGAAACCGTGCAATCAGCGGCAAATGATCGGAGATGCGCAACGTATCGTCCTGCCGCACTTGCGCTTCGACCCGTTTGATCCGTGGGCTGTAGAACAGGTAGTCGACGGTGCGGTCCGGGCCGTTGAGGCCGGGGTCGTTAGGGTAATGGGTCAGCCATTGGTCCCGATCGACACCGCTGGCCTCGTTGTTGGTCGGGATCATCGGGTACTTGTCCCACAGCACATGCAGCGCGCTGTCTGCGGAGTAGGGCGTGCGTTGCTCGGGCGCGAGGCGTTGATACTGGCCCAGCGGCAACAGGTTGAAGTCGCCACCGATCAGCCATGGCGTGCCGTGGCCTTCATACGTGTCGAGCACCTTGGCAACCGCCGTCACCTTCGCCTGCCGGGTCTCATCAGGTTGCACCGCCCGATCAAGGTGAGTGTTGAGCACCGCCATTTGTCCGCCATCGCGCAGCGGCAGGTAACTCACCAACAGGGCGTTTTTTGGCTGGAACTGACGGCTGATGAAATTGATGGGCGCTTCAGGCAACTGCAGGCGTTCGGCGTGTTCGATCTGGTAGCGGCTCAAGGTCGCCAATTGCCGGCCAACGCTGCCAAAAATATGCGGATCGGGAACGAAGTCGGCCTTCCAGTCGAAGGCGTGCGTGCTGCAAGGGTAGAGGTCGGCCAGGCGTTCCTGGAGCAACTTGAGCTGGTTCTGATAGTCGCTGGCCTTGGCGTCATCATCCAGTTCCTGCAACAGGACTAGGTCCGGCTGCTCATCGCGGATTACCCGCGCCACTTCATCGAGGCTGAAGGCCATGTCTTCCGCGGTCGGACTTTCGTCAGGGCCTTGAGCCAGGTCATTCCAGAAGACATAGCGTTTACCCGCCAGGTACTGGACGTTCCATGTCATCACCTTCAAGGCCTGCCCCGGCACCAGCGTAGGCGCGCTGGTGCTGCAACTGACGGGGAGTGTTTCCTTGGCGTCGGGGCGCCAGGTCAGGCTGTAGAGAAAGGAAAACAGCAGGCTGACGAGAATCAGCAGGCCCAGCAGGGTGTAGCGCAGTAGACGGGTCATGGCTCGGCTTATGGCGTTACAAAGTTGAGCCCGAGCATAACCGAGGTGAGTCCTGACCCCAAGGGTAGAGCTGTCAGGCGCTGCCTTCGGTTTTGTCGGGGGCCTCGCTGATCAACATGAAGAGGCGAAACAGCACCACGCTGGTGAACAGTTGCAGAAAGCTATGGACACTCTCGATGACCAGCGACAGTGCCGGGTTCTGCGGCTCTGGATAAATGGCCATGCTCGCGCCCTTGAGCAACCACAACGGGCCCATCACGCAGAGAATGCACAGCAGGATGCGCAGGAAATTGCCACGGGCCAAGCGCATGCTTTCCCTGATGGCCTCCAGTGGTTGCATGTTGCGCAGCACCAGCAGGTATTCGGCAAAGGCGAGCATCACCATCAGCCATATGCCTGGCAGGAAATACAGCGACAAACCCACCAGAATCAGCAAGGTGTTGACCGCCGTCAGCAATGCAAAGCGCGGCCAGAGGCTGACCGACGCCGACAACAGGGCCAGGGTGCGCGGCGATTCGCCACGGCTGCGGGCATCGAGAAACAGGATCAGCGCGGCGGTGTACAGCGGATAGACCAGCAAGCCGACAATCACGCTATAGCCGGGAAAGGCGCCTGGCCCCTGGGAGTGGTCGACCAGTTGCTGGAGCAAGGCTTCAAGCACGACCAACGGCAGACACAGCGGCACGATGCGGCCCAGGTTGCGCTGGAAGAAATACAAGGAGTCGCGGAGTACGTCTAACGGATTCATCGGTCGCTTTCGCTGATTACAAAGTATGTCGACACTGTAACCGATGCGACCGGTAGTCGAGCAAACGTAAACGTTCGGTAAAGGCTATTGAAACAATCAGTAACAGCCCCATAACTAGTGGGCACCTTATCCATAAGGGAAAAGGGCCATGATTTTCCGGCAATCTATGAGGTCGCCATGAACAGCGAAGAACAAACCCTGATCGATGGACTGTTTTCACGGCTGCAACAGGCCGAAACGGATTCAGCCCCGCGCGATGCTCTGGCCGAGGCGCGGATCAAGGAGCACCTGAGCCGCCAGCCAGCAGCGGGCTATTTCATGACTCAGGCGATTCTGGTGCAAGAGGCGGCGATCAAGAGCCTCGACGAGCAAAACAAACAGCTCACCCAGCAAATTCAGCAGCTGCAAGCCGAACTGCAACAAGCCAGGGCCCAGGCCGCGGCACCGGCGCCAAGCAACAGCGGCGGTGGTTTCCTGTCGAGCATCTTCGGCGGCTCCCGTGATCCACAGCCTGCACCCGCCCAGAGCGCTCCAGCGTCGAGCGGCGGCTGGCGTGAACCGGCGCGGCCTTCTGCGCCACCGCCACAAAACTATGGCGCGCCACAGCAGGGCTTTGGCGCCCCACAGCAAAACTTTGGTGCACCACAACAGAACTACGCGGCACCTCAGCAACAGGCTCCGGCAGCCGGCAGCAGCTTCCTCGGTGGCGCCTTGAAAACCGCAGCCGGCGTAGCGGGTGGCGTGATGCTGGCAGAGGGCATCAGCAGCCTGTTTCACAGCAACCAGCAGCAGCCGCAGCAAATCGTTGAAGTCATCAAGGAAGAACCAGCTCAAGTGAATGACAACGAGCGCCTGGCCAACAACGACTCCTGGAGCAACAACGACCAGGGCGGATTGGCCGACACCGACTACAACGATGACGACACATCGTTGTTTGGCGATGACGACGATTCCTTCGTCTGATACGCCATTCGTCCGGGGCCTTGTCGTGCCCCGGACTGATTATTCGCGGAAAAATCCTTCTGACTGGCATACTGGGCGACTTTTCGGACCTTGGGTCTGATCAATCGCCTGCGCTTGTGCGCGCCATGAGGATTTGCGGTGAAGAAGATCGCGGTGTTCGCCGATGTCCAAAACCTCTATTACACCGTGCGCCAGGCCTACGGTTGTCATTTCAACTACGCCGCCCTCTGGGCTGACGTCAGTCAGCGCGGGCAGATCGTCGAGGCCTATGCCTACGCCATCGATCGCGGCGACAGCAAGCAACAGCAATTCCAGCAGATCCTGCGCAACCTCGGCTTCATTGTGAAGCTCAAGCCCTACATCCAGCGCAGCGACGGCTCGGCCAAGGGCGACTGGGACGTGGGCATCACCCTCGACATCATGGATGCCGCCGATCACGTCGACGAAGTGGTGCTGGCCTCGGGGGACGGTGATTTCGACATGTTGCTGGAGCGGATCATCGCCAAGCACGGTGTCGAAGCGGTCGCCTATGGCGTGCCGGGGCTCACCGCCAATTCGCTGATTCGCGCGGCCAGCCGTTACGTGCCGATCGAAGGCGCGTTGTTGCTTAAAAACTGATTATTGAACCCAAGGAACAGGTTTGGAACGCATAGCCGTCATTGACTTTGAAACCACTGGAATCTCTCCGAGCAGCACGTGCCGGGCCACGGAAATTGCCGTGGTGATTCTTGAACAGGGGCGCATTGTCGACCGTTACCAAAGCCTGATGAACGCCGGCGTGCGCATCCCGGCCTTCATCGAGCAACTGACCGGTATCAGCAACGCCATGCTGCGCACGGCACCCTCGGCCGAGCAGGTGATGAATGAGGTCAACGAATTCGTCGGTATCACGCCGCTGCTGGCCCACAACGCCGCTTTTGATCAGAAGTTCTGGGACTTTGAGCTGGGGCGGATCAAGCGCACACGCTTGCAGAATTTTGCCTGTTCGCTATTACTCGCCCGGCGCCTGATGCCGGCCGCGCCGAACCACAAACTCGGCACCCTCACCACCTTCGCCCAATTGCCCCACACCGGCCAGGCTCACCGGGCCATGGCCGACGCCGAAATGGCCGCCAACCTCACCGCGCATCTGGCGCAAGAACTGCGGCAGAAACACGGCTTGCGCGAGTTGTCGCATGATCTGCTGTGCAGCTTGCAGAAAGTACCGGCGGCGAAGATCAACGAACACCTCAAGCGCCATCGCGGTTTTTAAAGTCAAAAGATCGCAGCCTGCGATCTTTGAAAAGTGTACTGGCCTTATAAACAGGTTTTGTAACTTAAGTTCCGTTCATCGGCTTTCTAAAATAACGCTCTCCTTGTCCTACCTTCGAGCGTCCCATGCCAGGCCTACGCCGTTTTCCATTACCACTGATGGGTGCCTTTTTCGCGTTATACGTGATCTGGGGATCGACCTACCTGGTGATTCGCATCGGCGTGCAGTACTGGCCGCCGCTGATGCTGGGCGGCATTCGTTTTATTGTCGGCGGGACGCTGATGTACGCCTTCCTGCGCTGGCGCGGTGTGCCAGCACCGACTTGGCCGCAATGGAAGGCGGCGGGGCTGATCGGGATTTTGTTGCTCAGTTTTGGCAACGGCGCGGTCAGCATGGCCGAGCACACGGGCGTGGCCTCTGGTGTTGCGGCCTTGGCGGTGGCGACAGTGCCGTTGTTCACCTTGCTCTGCGGGTATTTCTGGGGCACGCGTAATACCCGTCTGGAGTGGGCCGGGATCGTGCTGGGGCTGATTGGTATCGCCATGCTCAATCTGGGCTCCAATCTGCAGTCGAGCCCTTTGGGGGCTGCGCTGCTGATTGGTGCAGCGGCGGCCTGGGCGTTTGGTTCGGTGTGGAGCAAACATTTGCCATTGCCTGAGGGCGCGATGTCCAGTGCGGCGCAAATGCTGGTCGGCGGCGTGGTGTTGTTGATCGGCAGCGCGCTGACTGGCGAACAGCTGCAAAGCTTGCCGCCTCTCGAGGGGTGGGTCGCAATGATGTACCTAGTGGTGTTCGGCTCGATCGTTGCCTTCAACGCCTATATGTACCTGCTGAAAAACGTCCGCCCGGCGGCGGCCACCAGTTATGCCTACGTCAACCCGGCAGTGGCGGTATTGTTGGGGATCGTTTTTGCCGGAGAAAGCATCGGTATTGAAGAAGCTTTGGCGATGGCGGTGATCATCAGTGCCGTGGTGTTGATCAGTCTGCCGCAGTGGCGACGTGCTCCTCAGCGGCCTGCTGTCCTGGTGCCGACAGAATCCCGTGTGAATTAGGGTAAACTGCGCGCCATTGCACACTCGCGCTGATTTTTCCTACGGTATTCCCATGACTTTCGCCACTCTTGGCCTGATCGAACCCTTGCTGCGCGCCCTTGAGACGCTCGGTTACCAGACCCCGACCCCGGTGCAGACGCAAGCCATTCCGGCGGTGCTGGCCGGTCGCGACCTGATGGCTGCGGCCCAGACCGGCACCGGCAAGACCGCCGGTTTCGCCGTGCCGCTGTTGCAGTTGCTGGCCATGGAAGGGCCGAAAGTCACCAGCAACTCGGTACGCGCGCTGATCCTGGTGCCAACCCGCGAACTGGCTGAGCAGGTTCATGAAAGCGTGCGTCAGTATGCCGAGAACCTGCCGCTGAGCACCTACGCGGTGTACGGCGGTGTCAGCATCAACCCGCAAATGATGAAGCTGCGCAAAGGCGTCGACCTGCTGGTCGCCACGCCTGGTCGCCTGCTGGACCTGTTCCGCCAGAACGCGCTGAAGTTCAACCAGTTGCAAACCCTGGTGCTGGACGAAGCCGACCGCATGCTGGATCTGGGTTTCTCCGAAGAACTGGCAAACATTTACAAGGCGCTGCCGAAAAAGCGTCAGACGCTGCTGTTCTCCGCGACCTTCTCCGATGCGATTCGCGAGTTGGCCGGGAAAATGCTCAATGATCCGCTGAGTATCGAAGTCAGCCCGCGTAACGTTGCCGCCAATACGGTCAAGCAATGGGTGGTCACAGTCGACAAGAAGCGCAAGGCCGAGTTGTTCATCCACTTGCTGCGCAAGAATCGCTGGAAGCAGGTGCTGGTGTTTGCCAAGACCCGCAACGGCGTTGACCAGTTGGTGGAAAAACTCCAGGGCCTGAGCGTGAATGCCGACGGTATTCACGGCGATAAACCACAAGCTACACGCCAGCGCGCACTGGACCGTTTCAAGGCCAGCGAAGTGCAGATTCTGGTGGCCACCGACGTCGCGGCCCGTGGTCTGGATATCGAGGACTTGCCACTGGTGGTGAACTTCGACCTGCCGATCGTTGCCGAGGATTACATCCACCGTATCGGTCGCACCGGCCGTGCAGGCGCGACCGGCGAGGCGATTTCGCTGGTGTGTGCCGATGAAGTGAATCAGCTGTCGGCCATCGAGATGCTGACGCGTCAGACTTTGACCCGTCATATGGAGCAAGACTTCGAGCCTGAGCACCGCGTGCCGGACACCGATGCCAGCGGTCAGGTGGTCAAGAAACCGAAAAAGCCGAAGAAGCCCAAAGTCTCCGGTGGCGGCAAACGCAACCTCGGCAAGTGGGTGGAAAGCGGTGATGCTTCAGCGCCGGAACCTTCGATCAAGCCTGTGCGAAAAGTGCCGGTGTTCAATACTGGGCCGCGTAAGCGTAAGCCTTAAGCCCCCCCGACAATGATCGCTCCCACGCAGACAGTTTGACGATCGTTCCCACGCTCCGCGTGGGAATGCTTCACCGGACGCTCTGCGTCCGCTCTTGAAGTGACGCGGAGCGTCACGGGCTGCATTCCCACGCAGAGCGTGGGAACGATCAGCTTCTGTGTTTCAGCCATTCCATCATCCCCAGCCCCGCTGCTCGCCCACTGGCGAAACACGCGGTCAGTAGATAGCCGCCCGTTGGCGCTTCCCAATCGAGCATTTCCCCTGCGCAGAACACGCCAGGCAGTTGCTTGAGCATCAGCTTTTCATTCATTGCCTCGAACGTCACGCCACCGGCGCTGCTGATGGCTTCGTCCAATGGGCGGGTGTTGACCAGCGTCAAGGGCAAGGCCTTGATCGCGTTGGCCAGCAAAAGCGGGTCAGTGAAGCATTCGGCCGGTGTCAATTCGCGCAACAGTGCCGCTTTGACTCCGTCGAGGCCGAGCTGGCTGTGCAAGTGTTTGGCCATGGAGCGTGAACCGCGAGGTTTGCTCAGCGCCGACTGGATTTTATCCACAGGCCTGCCGGGCAGCAGGTCGAGGTGAATGGTTGCCGAGCCGGTCTGATTGATGGCTTCACGGATCGGCGCCGACAACGCATAAATCAAACTGCCTTCGATGCCGGTCGCAGTGATCACGCATTCGCCGAGTCGCGGTACATCATCGTTGAGGCCGATGGCGATATTTTTCAGCGGGGCCCCGGCGAATTTGCTGACCATCAGCTCGCTCCAGGCCTTCACCTCGAAACCACAATTGCTCGGTTGCAGTGGCGCCAGGGCAACTCCGCGTTGTTCCAGCGGCAGCATCCAGGCGCCATCCGAACCCAAACGGGACCAACTGCCGCCACCCAGCGCCAATAACAGTGCATCGGCGCTGATCGCCTTCTCTCCGTCAGGGCTATCGATACGCAGGCTGCCATCGGCGTTCCAGCCCAGCCAACGATGGCGGGTGTGGATAACGACGCCGGCATCGCGCAGGCGTTTGAGCCAGGCGCGCAGTAGCGGGGCGGCCTTCATGTCGGTAGGAAACACACGGCCCGAGCTGCCGATGAACGTTTCGATACCCAAACCATGAATCCACTGGCACAAGGCTTCGGCGCCGAATTCGCGCAGCAACGGGGCAATGTGCGGAGCGCGCTCGGCATATCGCGCCAGAAATGCCGGGTAGGCTTCGGAATGGGTAATGTTCATGCCGCCGACGCCGGCCAGCAGGAATTTGCGACCCACCGAGGGCATGCCGTCGTACAGGTCGACCTTGACCCCGGCCTGGCTCAGCACCTCGGCGGCCATCAGGCCGGCAGGGCCGCCGCCGATGATGGCGACGTGGTGAGGGCGGTTGGCGGAGGGCTGGGTCATGGCGTGAGCTGCGGTTCGGCGGAATAGGGCGGGCATTCTATCAGGAGTGCAGCCCTTGGCAGCCCTGCGCCGGTTCGTAGGAGCTGGCGAAGCCTGCGATCTTTTGACGTTTCGTCGGTCGCGGGAGCTCAAGATCAAAAGATCGCAGCCAGCGGCAGCTCCTACGGGGGGTGTTTTTGGTTGATCAAAAAACAGTCAATGAGCTGCAGGCTATACGCGCTATAGCCTGCAGGCCCTTTCGCTCAGGTTATCCACAGGCCGTTCCACAGGCATTGTGGGTAAAGCATCCACACCTCAGTGACAACCTGATGACTGCCAGACCCGTTGTGCGCTGTGATGGAGGATGCCATGGCGTCGCGCCAGAGCCTTGCGGTCCTTGCTGTAGCCGCCGCCGATCACTCCGACCACCGGAATGTCGCGCCCCAGGCAATGGCGCAGTACGCTTTCGTCGCGGGCGGCGACGCCTTCATCGCTCAGTTTCAGGTAGCCCAGCGCGTCGTCTTTATGCACATCGACACCGGCGTCATACAGCACCAGGTCGGGCTGATAGAGCGGCAGCAGGTAATTCAGCGCGTCATCGACCACGTTCAAGTAGTCCTGATCGCCCATGCCCATGGGTAGCGGAATGTCCCAATCGCTTGTGGCTTTGCGTGCGGGAAAGTTCTTTTCGCAATGAAGGGAAACCGTCACCGCATCCGGGGTATGTTCCAGTATGCGTGCAGTCCCATCGCCTTGGTGCACGTCGCAATCGAAGATCAGTACCCGACCGACCCGGCCGCTTTCCAGCAGGTAATGGCTGATCACCGCCAGGTCATTGAAGATGCAGAAACCGGCCGGGTGATCGTAATGGGCGTGATGCGTGCCGCCGGCCAGATGGCAGGCCATGCCGTGTTCCAGCGCCAGCTCTGCGGCCAACAATGAACCGCCGACTGCGCGCACCGTGCGTCGGGCCAGCGCTTCGTTCCACGGCAGACCGAGCCGCCGCTGGTCTTCGCGGGACAACTCGCCGCTCATATAGCGTTCAATGTACGCAGGGTCATGGGCGAGGGCGAGAATCTCGGTCGGGCAGATTTCCGGGCGCAGTAACTGGTGATCGGCGGTCAGGCCACTGTCCACCAGGTGATCGCGTAGCAGTCGAAACTTGTCCATGGGAAAGCGATGTTCCGCCGGGAATTCGGGGCTGTAGTCTTCGTGGTAAATCAGCGGCAGCGACATGGCGATTTCATGGAGTGAATGAGTGAAGGATCCTACCAGCGATGTAGACTTGTTTGCAGGGGAACGGAGGGGGAACGATGGAGCCGATACTGCAACTCGAGAGCGCGCGGCTGCTGATGCGCCAATGGCGCGATGAGGATTTGCCGGCGTTTGCGGCGATGTGCGCCGACCCGCAGGTCATGCGCTACTTTCCGGCACCCTTGAGCCGCCTGGAAAGTGCGGCATTGATCGGGCGAATCCGTGGTCATTTCGCTGAACATGGCTTCGGCCTCTGGGCGCTGGAGCGCAAGGACACCGGCGCGTTCGTCGGTTTTACCGGATTGGCGGTGGTCGGCTTCGAGGCTTCTTTCACCCCGGCCACCGAAATCGGCTGGCGTCTGGCCCGTGAGCACTGGGGGCTGGGGTACGCCAGTGAAGCGGCCTGGACCGCTCTACGATGCGGCTTTGACCGTTTGGCGCTGGACGAAGTCGTGGCGTTTACCACCGAAGCCAACCTGCCTTCGCAGAAAGTCATGCAAGCCATTGGCATGCATCACGACCCGGCAGCGGATTTCGAACACCCAAAATTGGCGACTGATCATCCGCTGCGCCGCCATGTGCTGTACCGCATTACCCGCGAACAATGGTTGGAAACCTTGCATGGATAAGCTGGCGGGGATGTTTACAATGGGCTCATGGTTGGCCCTGGCCACTATCTGAATCGACCGCCGCAGCCAAGACTGCGCGGCAATGCTCTGTGTGAGGAGAGTCTGAATGAGCCATGTGTTGGATGATCTGGTCGACTTGCTGACCCTGGAACCGATCGAAGAAAACCTGTTTCGCGGTCGCAGTCAGGACCTGGGTTTTCGTCAGCTGTTCGGCGGCCAGGTGTTGGGCCAGTCCCTTTCTGCGGCCAGCCAGACGGTTGAAGAAGCGCGCCATGTGCATTCGATGCACGGTTATTTCCTGCGTCCGGGCGATGCCGGTTTGCCGGTGGTCTATCAGGTGGATCGGGTGCGCGATGGGGGGAGCTTCAGCACCCGCCGCGTGACGGCGATCCAGAAGGGCAACCCGATCTTCACGTGCAGCGCGTCGTTCCAGTACGACGAAGAAGGCTTTGAACACCAGACCGCGATGCCGCAAGTGGTCGGCCCGGAAAACCTGCCGTCGGAGCTGGAAATCACCCAGCAGCGCGCGCATTTGATTCCCGAGCACATGCGCGAAAAGCTGCTGTGCCCCAAGCCGATCGAAGTCCGCCCGGTCACTGAGAAAGACCCGTATAACCCGCAACCGGCCGACCCGATCAAGTACGTCTGGTTTCGCGCCGACGGTGCGTTGGCCGACTCGCCAGCGCTGCATAAATACCTGCTGGCGTATGCCTCCGATTTCGGTTTGCTGACCACATCGATGTTGCCGCACGGCAAGTCGGTCTGGCAGAAAGACATGCAAGTCGCCAGCCTCGATCACGCCTTGTGGTTCCATGCCGACCTGCGCGCCGATGACTGGTTGCTGTACGCCATGGACAGTCCATGGGCTGGCAATTCTCGCGGCTTCTCACGCGGCAGTGTGTTCAACCGCGCCGGCAAACTGGTGGCGTCGGTCACTCAGGAAGGCCTGATTCGTCATCGCAAGGATTGGGCATGAGTCTCTCGGAGGTACGGCATTGGGTGTTCGACATGGACGGCACGCTGACTGTTGCCGTGCACGATTTCGTGGCGATTCGCCAGGCGCTGGCGATTCCCGCTGAACACGACATCCTCACCCACCTCGCAGCGCTGCCGGCCGATGAAGCCGCAGCGAAACACGCGTGGTTGCTGGAACATGAACGGGACTTGGCGCTGGGTTCCAAACCGGCACCCGGTGCGGTGGAACTGGTGCGTGAGCTGGCCGGGCGCGGCTATCGGCTCGGCATTCTCACCCGCAATGCGCGCGAGCTGGCCCATGTCACGCTTGAGGCGATCGGCCTGGCTGACTGCTTTGCGGTGGAGGACGTGCTGGGGCGAGATGAAGCACCGCCCAAACCGCATCCAGGTGGTCTGCTGAAACTGGCCGAGGCCTGGGATGTGGCGCCGAGCGAGCTGGTGATGGTCGGCGATTATCGCTTCGACCTGGATTGCGGGCGCGCAGCCGGGGCACGGACGGTGCTGGTGAATATGCCGGAGAATCCATGGCCGGAATTGGCCGATTGGCATGCGCAGGATTGTGTGCAGCTACGGCAGATGTTGTCGGCTTGAGATATTTGTTGTCTGGTTAACCGCTATCGCGAGCAGGCTCGCTCCCACAGGTGTTATGCGATCAATGTGGGAGCGAGCCTGCTCGCGATGGGGTCATATCAGGCGACATACTTCCAACTACTGAAACAACGCCTTCTGCCCCTCGGGCGAGGTGAACATCTTGTCCCCGTTATGCCCGACGCCGGGCACCTCGATCAGCCGCTGATTCAACCCTTCGGGATGACGCTGCTGCAAGTAGTCAAAGTAGCGATGCCCACGAATCAGCCGATACGCGCCTTGCGTTTCGGCAGCGCAGCTTCTGTCGAGTGCCGGATGATGCGGGTTGGTGTCTCGCTGACCGAGCAAATAGGTGATATTGCGCTGGACGTAACCTTGCTCCAGTTGTTGCGCCGTTTGCCCATTGGCGTAGTCCGGCAGTTTCAGCAGTCCGTACTTCCAGTCATTGAAGTCGGGGCAACGCGTGGCATCGAATGGCACCGGCCGCTGTGCATCGAAATACGCATACGACGACGGGTTGGCGATCACGTAGCGCACGCTGACGCCTGCACTTTGCAGTGCTGGCTGATCGTGGCCGAGCAGTGCATAACGTTGCACCACTTGTGCGCCACCGGAGTGGCCGGCGATGACGATTTCTTTCAGGGTTGGAAACTGCTGGCGATCGCTCAGGCGTTCCAGAATCTTGTCGAGCACCGCAAAGGAGCTCAGTGGATTCGGCCCGATGGACAACTCGCCGGCCATCCAGTCATTGCCGTGCCAGTGCAGCAGGCTGTCAGGCAGTTGATGGCGCGCGCTGTCGCTCTCATTGAGAAACTGCGGCGCGATCACCAGGGTGGTTGCGCTTTGTCCGGCCTGCTCGGCGGCTCTTTCCGCGCTCTGGCGGTAGGTTTCGGCGTTGCGCAAGCGCCCGTGAATCACGATCAGTACACGCTGGATTTGCGGTGATGACTGGCTTATGCCAACCGCCAGTTCGGAGTCGCCCATGTTCAGGCGACCAGGGCTGATGACCTTGACCCCATGCTCGGCAGCCAGCAGGTTGGCGCTGCCTAATAACAGTGCGAATACCAGCAGCCAGCGCGCGCGCATTTACAGGCTCTTCGTCGCGAAGGTGTCGCATTGACTGACCTGGCCCTGGGCGAAGCCGGTCTTGAACCAGCGAACCCGTTGCGCTGAGGTGCCGTGGGCGAAATCGCCGTCACCACCAGCGCCAGCATCCTCACCGCGTGCATCGACCACGTTGTCACTGCGGCGGCCTTTTTTCCATAGCATGTGGGAATCCTCTGTTTACGCGTGGTGATGAGTGTTGCTGGTGAGTGGGATAGGCGCCAGGTTGATGCTCAGACTATGCCGAATAAAAGGCAGTATGGCATTCACCTGCAAAACCGATGGCGGCAGACGAACTTCGGCGAACGTTTCAGGCATCACGTGGGCTGTTTGGTTCCCTCGCCGGTCACGGCTGAACACCGCAGTTCCACATTTTGCATTCATCCGCTTGTCTTCTAGAATCGGCCAAATTTCGTCTGGAATCCCACCATGGCCGGCAGTCAAATCGAACGCGTCTTCAGTGTGCTGGAAAGTCTTACCAGCGACCCGCGAGGCCTGCCGATGCAGGTGTTGGCCGAGCAGCTGGAAATCCCGAAAAGTGCCACTCACCGCTTGCTCGCCGAGCTGATCCGGTTGGGTTACGTGCGGCAGAATCCGGACAACCTGCGGTATCACCTGTCGACCAAACTGGTTGCCATGAGTTTTCGTTACCTGTCGAGCAGCGGCGCGGATATCGTCCAGCCGGTGCTGGATCGGTTGGCCCAGGAAACCGGAGAGTTGGTGCGATTGGGGGTGATTGAACACGAGCGTCAGACCTGGATCGCCAAGTCCCAGGGTGCGCGCTCGGGCTTGCGTTATGACCCGGACATGGGCCGCGATGCACCGTTGTTCTACACCGCCTCCGGCCATGCGTGGCTAGCGAGTATGAGCGACGCAGAGGCCTTGTCGCTGGTGGAGCGCCAAGCCACCGATGTACCGCCGGACCTGGGACCGAATGCGCCACGTTCCACTATCGAATTGCTCGAACGCCTGCGCCTGGCCCGCGAACGCGGCTATGCCTGGGTTCAGGAGAGTTCGGCGGTCGGCACCTCGGCAATCGCCGCCGTGGTGCGCCATTCGGTGAATGGGCGGGTGGTCGGTGTGCTCAGTGTCGCCGGACCGAGTGCGCGGCTGCCCGAGTCTCGATTGCATGAACTGGCGCCGCTGTTGTTGCAGTTTGCCCAGGAGTTGTCGGCGGCGAGTCAGGCGTCGGAGTTGTTCAACTGATCACCATCTTCATGTAGAAACTGTGCGCTGTTCGAACACTATTGGTGTTTTCTTGTGTGAGAAACTGGAATCAAGTTCTAAATTATTGGAATTCGATGTCCTGACAATCATCACCAGAGGATTGCACTGTGAGTTCGCCACTTCGCATCGGGTTGAGCAGTGCCGGGACTATGGGCCAGCCGCATTCCCAGGCTGTATCGAGCACTCCGCTTTCCGGTATCAATCAGCCCTTCAAAGGCATCCTGCTGATCGTTGTTGCGACCTTTCTGTTTTCCACTCACGACGCTCTGTCCAAATACCTGTCGGGTTTCTATCCGGTGATCATGGTGGTGTGGGCGCGGTATCTGGTTCACACGTTGCTGATGGCCGGGATTTTTCTGCCGCAATCCGGCTTGCGCGTCCTGCGCACCAAGCGGCCGTTGCTGCAATTGCTGCGGGCATTGTGCTTGCTCGGGACCAGCTTGTTGTTCACTACGGGCTTGTTGTTCATTCCCTTGGCGGAAGCCACGGCGGTCAACTTTCTTGCACCGGTGCTGGTGACTGCGTTGTCGGTGCCCTTGCTCGGTGAGCGGGTGACGCGTGGGCAATGGCTGGCGGTGATGTGCGGGTTTATCGGCGTGTTGATCATCGTCCACCCGGGCGGTGATTTGTTCACCCCGGCGGTGTTGCTGCCGTTCTGCTCGGCGTTGTTCTTCTGCTTTTACCAACTGCTGACGCGCAAACTCAGCGAGGTCGACAGCCCGACCACCAGCAACTTCTTTGCCGGTTTGTGCAACACCCTGGTCATGAGCGCGCTGGTGCCGATGTTCTGGCAAGTGCCGAGTTTTACCCACGGTCTGTTGATGCTGGCGCTGGGCGGCTGCGGGATGACAGCTCATCTGCTGCTGACTCAGGCGTTTCGGCATGCGGCGCCGGCACTGCTGGCACCTTTTGGTTACTGTCAGATCGTGTTTGCCGGACTGCTGGGTTGGTTGCTGTTTTCCCACACGCCAAGCCTGACCACGGTGATCGGCATCGCGATCATTTGCCTCAGCGGTCTGGCGGCAGCCTGGCAACAGCGCAGAGGCTGATTTTGCTCAAAACCTGAAACGCACCACCAGGTTCTGCAAACCGGCCGCCAATTGCGACAATTCCCGACTGGTGGCGCTAGTCTGGGTCGACGCATCGGCGCTTGCCAGCGACAGGTCGCGGATGTTCAGCAAGTTGCGATCTACCTCCCGGGCCACTTGTGCCTGTTCTTCCGAGGCGCTGGCGATCACCAGGTTGCGCTCGTGGATTTGCTCCATGGCGCAGGTGATTTGCGTCAGGGCCACACCGGCCTGTTCGGCGATCGACAAGGTCTGGGCCACACGCTGGCTGTTGCCGTGCATCGACAGCACCACACTGTCGGTGTCGCCCTGAACCCGGGCGATCATCTGCTCGATTTCCCGCGTCGACTGCTGGGTGCGATGGGCCAGGGCTCGCACTTCATCGGCGACCACGGCAAAACCGCGCCCGGCTTCCCCGGCTCTTGCGGCCTCGATGGCGGCGTTGAGGGCCAGCAGGTTGGTTTGTTCGGCGATGGCGCGGATGACGTCCAGTACTTTACCGATTTCCCGAGATTGTTCGGCCAAGGTCTGAACCTGTTGCAGGGCGGTGCCGACTTCGGCACTCATGGCCTGGATCGAATCGAGGGTCTCGATAACCCGCGCCTGCCCCTGAGTGGCCTCTATTGTCGACTGGCGCGTGGTGTCCGAGGTCGAGACCGCGTTGCGCGCCACTTCTTCGACGGCGACAGTCATTTCGTTGACTGCCGTGGCGGCCTGCTCGATTTCGTTGTGCTGCTGTTGCAAGCGATTGGAGTCCAGCCCGGTGTTCTGGCTCATCTGCTGCGCCGCACCGTTCAGTTGGTTCGACGTATCGCTGATCAACTGCAGGGTGTCGCGCAAGCTGTTCTGCATGCTGGCCAGGGCCCTGAGCAGGCGCGCGGTTTCATCGGGCCCCTGGCTCTTGATCGGCGCACTCAGGTCACCGTCAGCGACCTGCTCGGCTACACGCACAGCCTGGCGGATGGGCATGACGATGCTGCGGATCAGCAGCCAGGCCAGGCATGAGGTCAGCAGGGCAACAGCGATCAGTGCGCCGATCACGGTCATTTTTACCTGGGCGTAAAGCCCGTCGGCATGGCTGGCCGATTGACTGACTTCGCTGGCGGTGAGGTTCATCAGCTCGGTGAACTGATCGCCGGTCTGGGTCGAGTAATCCTGGATTTTTCCGTTGAGCAGCGCGCTCATTTCCTCGCTGCGGTTTTGCCGGGACAGTTCTTCGTATTGATCCAGCGCCTGTCGGTAGCTCTTTACAGTGCTGACAAAGGTTTCGTACTGCAGGCGGTTGTAGTCGTCGACCAGGGGCGCGAACTTGGTCAGCGTTTGCTCAAGCCAGCCTTCCACCTGGTGCAGGCGAGCGATAGTGGCATCGAGTACTTTGGGCTCGCGGTTGAGCGCCATGCGCAGGCTGAGCACGCGAATGCTCAGAATGTAGTCGCGGATTTCCCCCAGGTAGCGTGTGCTGGGCAGGGAGACGTTTTCGGTGTGCTGGCCGGTGGCGCGTACTTCGGCCACCTGCTTGAGGGCAAACAGTCCTTGCAACAACACCAGCAGGGCGATTAGGCCGAAGCTGATCAGCGCACGTTTGGCGATGCTCAGGTTACCCAGAGACATGGTATGAGCTCCGTGGAAGGAAAAAAGAGGGACGAAATCGGCAACCGTGCAAACAAAAAAACGCAGGCCTGAAACCAGGCCTGCGAAAGAGGAAGCGTCAGTCTTCGAGGTTCGGAATCTTGCGCGGTGCCATGAAGTACAGCCAGATCAGCGCAATGAAGTACATCGCCGGAATCATGGTGAACAGCACGGTGTAGTTGTTATTGGTGATGGTCAGAATGTGCCCGACCAACTGGGTCATGAACATCCCGCCAATGGCGGCGCACATGCCGCCGAAACCGAACACCGTGCTCATCATGTGCTTGGGCGTGTAGTCCATCACCAGGCTCCAGATGTTCGCAGTCCAGGCCTGGTGCGCGCCGATGGCCAGCGAGATGGCAAACACCGCGACCCACAGGTTGCTGGCGCCGGCGGCCATGATCACGCCGATGATGCAGCAGGCGAACAGCAGCATCGACATTAACCGGGCCTTGATCGGGTTGACCCCACGGCCGATCAGGAACGAGGACAGAATGCCGCCGCCGACACTGCCGAAGTCGGCCGTCATATAGATGATGATCAGCGGGATACCCATCTGCGTGACGTTGATCCCCAGGTTGTATTGCTGGTTGAGGAACGGCGGCAGCCAGTACAGGTAGAACCAGAACACCGGCGCGGTCATTGAGTAGGCGAGGGCGAAGGCCCAGGTGCCACGCATCCGCAGGATCCGCGAGAACGGCACGCGTGCCTGTTCCGGTTCGACTTCCTGTTGGATGTAGTCCAGTTCCGATTGCTTCACCGACGGGTGATCTTCCGGGTTGAAGTACTTCAAGCCCCAGAACAGCAGCCAGATCCCGCCCAGTGCCGACATGCACAGGAACGCGGCTTGCCAGCCCCAGGCGTGGAGGATCAGCGGCAGCAGCATCGGCGTGAACATCGCGCCGACGTTGGTCCCGGCATTGAAGATGCCAGTGGCCACGGCGCGCTCACCGGCAGGGAACCACAGTCGGGTGGTCTTCACGCAGGCCGGGTAGTTGGCGGCTTCGGTCAGCCCGAGAATAAAGCGGCAGACCATAAAGCCCAGGGCCGAGGTCGCCAGACCATGGGCGCCGGTCGCCAGGCTCCAGAGCAGCACCGCGCAGAAGAACACGCGCTTCACGCCGATCCGGTCGATCAGCCGGCCTTGCAGCACGAAGCCGACGGCGTAACCGACCTGGAACCAGAAGTTGATGTTGGCGTAATCCATCGCCGTCCAGCTCATTTCCTTGGCCAGGATCGGCTGCATGACGCCCAGCGCGGCGCGGTCAATGTAGTTCAGGGTGGTGGCGAAAAACACCAGCGCCAGCATGCCCCAGCGGGTTTTGCCGACCGCCATGGCGCCGCGGATCTTGTCGCCGATGCCGCCAGTCGCGACGCCCATGGCCGGGACCACGCGGGCGCTTTCCGTGTGAGAACTCTGAGAAGGAATCATCTGTGCCATCCGTTCAATAACTGACAAGCAAGGCTCGTCGGGACTTCATGGGCGCGTGATCAATCGTCGGGGTGCGCAGATGCGCAGGGTGAAAACAATGATTGATCGGCTGAGTGTTTGTGTTGGCTCAGTGTTGGCTGAGGCAACCAAAGCGCGTGTTCAGCATGCGGGCCGGGTTCGGTCGCGGGCGCCAGAAAGGTTCGAAGGCGGTTGGCGGTCAGGCGCCAGGCACGGGGAAAGGAGAGAGCAACGGAGCAAGGCGTTGAATGCAAGCATGAGCGTGTACCCGATTTTTGAATTTTTTATGGTGTGTTCTGGGTCTTTGGTCACTTCGACCGGTGGTTGATGACCGGACTCGATGTGCTGTCGATGGTGCGCAGTGAGCGAAAAATCGTCAATTCGCCAACCGCCATTGTGTTCGATAATCGCACAGTAAACTAACCGGTTGGTACACTTTGAATTGCTCAGATCATTCGTGCAGCCAATAATTTGCCTCAAGTTAAACGCGATCGCTCGTGGCCGCTGGCTATGCCAACCGCTACGAAAAACCTGCGACATCTCTAACAAAAAACCGCCCACCACCGGGAGTCGAAACATGCAGCGTTCCATTGCCACCGTTTCCTTGAGCGGTACCCTGCCGGAAAAACTCGAAGCCATTGCCGCTGCGGGTTTCGATGGGGTGGAAATTTTCGAGAATGACCTGCTGTACTACGACGGCAGCCCGCGTGAAATCAAACAGATGTGCGCTGACCTCGGCATCGCCATCACCCTGTTTCAACCCTTTCGTGATTTCGAAGGCTGTCGCCGCGACCGTCTGCCGCGCAACCTCGAACGCGCCGAGCGCAAGTTCGACCTGATGCAGGAACTGGGCACCGACCTGGTGCTGGTGTGCAGCAATGCCTCGGCCGACAGCGTTGGCGATGAGCAGATTCTGGTCGATGACTTGCGACTGCTGGCCGAGCGCGCCGGGGCTCGTGGCTTGCGGATCGGTTATGAGGCGCTGGCCTGGGGCCGGCATGTGAACACTTATCAACAGGTCTGGAACATCGTCCGCCAGGCGGATCATTCGAGTCTGGGCGTGTTGTTGGACAGCTTTCATACCTTGTCGCTCAAGGGGGATCCTCGGGCGATCGCGGACATTCCCGGCGAGAAGATTTTCTTTGTGCAAATGGCCGACGCGCCGATCCTGGCGATGGACGTGCTGGAGTGGAGCCGACATTTTCGTTGCTTCCCTGGACAGGGCGAGTTCGATCTGCCGGGTTTTCTCGCGCCGATTATCCAGAGCGGTTACACCGGGCCGCTGTCACTGGAAGTTTTCAACGACGGATTCCGCGCCGCGCCACCACGGGCCAATGCCGCCGATGGCCTACGCTCCTTGCTGTATCTGGAGGAGAAGACCCGAGCGCGTTTGCAGCAACAAGCGACGCCAACACCGAACCTCGACATTTTGTTTGCCACACCGCCGGCCAGTGAGTACGACGGCATCGAGTTTCTCGAGTTCGCGGTGGACGAAAGTCTTGGCGCCAAACTCTCGCATTGGCTGGAGCGACTGGGTTTCGTCAAGGCCGGTGAGCACCGCTCCAAGAACGTCACGTTGCTGCGCCAGGGCGATATCAATCTGATCCTCAACTCTGAACCCTATTCGTTTGCCCACAGCTTTTTTGAAGCGCACGGGCCGTCATTGTGCGCGACCGCAGTGCGGGTCAAGGACAGCGCCAGTGCGCTGGCCCGAGCCGTGGCGTACAAAGGGCAACCCTATCGCGGGCTGGTCGGCCCCAATGAACTGGAACTGGCGGCGGTCCGTGCGCCGGATGGCAGCCTGATTTATCTGGTAGATGAACACACCGATGTCTACGGCACCGACTTCCGGCTGCATCCGACGGCCGCCGCCGGTGGAGGACTGAAAAGGATCGACCACATGGCGATGGCGTTGCCGGCGGACAGCCTCGACAGTTGGGTGCTGTTCTACAAGAGCCTGCTGGATTTCGAAGCCGACGATGAAGTGGTGTTGCCTGACCCTTACGGCCTGGTGAAAAGCCGCGCGCTGCGCAGCCGATGCAGTTCGATCCGTTTGCCGCTGAACATTTCCGAGAACCGCAACACCGCCATCTCTCACGCCTTGTCCAGTTATCGCGGCTCCGGTGTGCATCACATTGCTTTTGATTGCGACGATATGTTCGCTGAAGTCAGTCGCGCCAAAGAGGCCGGCGTACCGCTGCTGGACATCCCGCTCAATTATTACGATGACCTCGCTGCACGCTTTGATTTCGATGACGAGTTCCTCAGCAAACTCGCCTATTACAACGTGCTGTATGACCGCGACGCTCAGGGCGGTGAGCTGTTTCATGTGTACACCGAGCCCTTTGAGGGGCGCTTCTTCTTCGAAATTATCCAGCGCAAAAACGGTTATGCGGGATATGGTGCGGCCAACGTCGCGGTGCGCCTGGCGGCGATGGCGAAATCACGCAGCGGGGGTGTGCGGCACGCCAAGTTGTAGGGAATTGGTAAACGCAGGGGGTAAACGGCCGTGGCGAAGCTTCCTTCACTGCAGCGTGCGGCCCATAATCGGCAGCTGTGCAGTGATGGCCTTGAGCCCGGAATGAGAATGACCACAGAACTCACCGTCGCGCCCGACGAACCCTTGATCGAGCCGCGCAAGAGTCGCAAGAACAACCCGGAAAAGACCCGCGAGAACATTCTTCAAGAAGCTATTGTCGAGTTCGTCCAGCAGGGCCTGTCCGGTGCTCGTGTCGATGCGATCGCCGAGCGTATCCACACCTCGAAACGGATGATCTATTACTACTTCGGTAGCAAGGAACAGCTCTACGTCGAGGTGCTGGAGAAGCTTTACGGCGACATCCGCAGCACTGAAAGTCGCCTGCACCTGGCTGAGCTGGAACCGCGCGAGGCGATCCGGCGGCTGGTGGAGTTCACTTTCGATCACCATGACCGCAACGTCGATTTTGTGCGCATCGTCTGCATCGAGAACATTCACAACGCCGAGTACGTGAAGCAGTCCGAAGCGATCAAGGCAATGAATAATACGATCCTCGATTCGCTGGGCGTGATTCTGCAGCGTGGTGCCGAGGAGGGCGTATTCCGAAGCGGGCTGGACCCGCTGGACGTGCATTTGCTGATCAGTTCGTTCTGTTTTTACCGGGTGTCGAACCGTCATACCTTTGGCGAGATTTTTCAGATCGACTTGCCGGATGAGGCGATCAAGCAGCGTCATCGCGAGATGATCTGCGAGTCAGTACTGCGTTATTTGCAGGCCTGAAGCTCACCGTCTGCAGAAAGCAGATCGTTCCCACGCTCTGCGTGGGAATGCCTCACTGGACGCTCCGCGTCCGTTCTTGATGGTGACGCAGAGCGTCACGGGCTGCATTCCCACGCAGAGCGTGGGAACGATCAACTTGCCTGCGATGCTGTTCAACCATTCATGCTTTGAAAGTGCGCGAGCATCCGCTGCGCATCCGGCGCCACGCCGCTGAACAACTCAAAGGCCTTTACCGCCTGAAACACAGCCATGTTGCCGCCATCCAGGGTACGGCAACCCAAGGCACGGGCGTTGCGTAGCAGTTCGGTTTCCAGTGGAAAGTAAACAATCTCCGCAACCCACAACTCAGCCCGCAGCAACTCCACCGGCACTGGCATGCCGGGCAGTTTGGCCATGCCCATCGGCGTGGTGTTGACCAGCCCATCGGCCTGCGCCAACGCACTCGGCAGATCGCTGCCGGCACAGGCCCGGCCGCTGCCAAAATGCTGATTGAGGTTATTCGCAAGGCTTTGCGCGCGGCTGACGTCCACATCGAAAATACTCAATTGCTGCACGCCTTCGCTCAACAGTGCGTGGGCCACTGCAGCCCCCGCACCACCAGCGCCCATTTGGACGACGCGCTCGCGGGCAGCATCCTTCAAGCCACGGCGAAAACCTTCGGCGAAACCGAGGCAGTCGGTGTTGTGCCCAATGCGTTTTCCGTCCTTGAGCACCACGGTGTTGACTGCACCGATGCCTCGGGCTTCCGGTGAGAGTTCGTCAAGCAGCGGGATGATCGCCTGCTTGCACGGAAAGGTGATGTTCAGACCGGTAAAGTTCATCCGTTCCGCCGACATCAGCAGATCGGGGAGGGCGCCGCTGTCGAGTTTCAGTTGATCTAGGTCGATCAACCGATAAAGGTAGCGCAGGCCTTGGGCATCCCCCTCGCGCTCATGCAGCGCCGGGGTTCGAGACGCCTGGATACCGGCGCCGATGAGTCCTGCGAGTACTGTGTTGTTCTGCGACATGTGGCTCATCCCTTCAAGCGTTGACTGAAATGCTCCAGCGCCAGGCGATAGCCGTGGCTGCCGAATCCGCAGAGGACTGCGGTGGCGATGGCCGACACGAACGAGTGGTGACGGAACGGTTCGCGAGCATGCACATTGGACAGGTGTACTTCGATCACCGGTAACTCGCTGGCGATCAGCGCGTCACGGATCGCTACCGACGTGTGCGTCCAGGCCGCCGGGTTGATCACGATTCCGGCACAACGACCGCGTGCCGAGTGAATCCAGTCGAGCAATTCGCCCTCGTGGTTGGTCTGGCGAAACTCCACCGCCAGGCCGAATTCTTCGCCAGCGCGCCCGCACAAGGCAGAGATGTCGGCCAGGGTTTCGTGGCCATACGTCGCCGGCTCACGGCTGCCGAGCAGGTTCAGGTTCGGGCCGTTGAGCACCAGAACGATAGGGGACATCAGGGCGTTCTCCATTGTTATTGTGGGCGTGGGTAGAGGGTGACCCGCCTGTGGAGATAAATTGTACCAGCTGGTTAATTTGGTCAATTGAAGCTGAGCGGCAAGCCTCGCAAGACGGCAATAAGTGTTCGATGATCGGACAGTCGCAGTCGTCAGTGTGATCACTGCCATGCGGTGCTTTACTTGATCTGCGTCAAATCCATCACCGCTCGGGTATTGACTGTCGAAAATGGAATACGCAGCGGCAAGTGGTAAGCGTTGAATAGCTTTTCATTTCATGACTGGAGAACCATCATGCCTTTCGTAAGCGTGCGTATTACCCGCGACGGTGCCACCAAGGAACAGAAAGCCCAGGTCATCGCCGAAATCACCGATACCCTGCAACGAGTCCTCGGGAAACGGCCAGACCTGACCCACATCGTGATCGAAGAGATCGACACCGATAACTGGGGCTATGCCGGTATGACCACCACCGAGTATCGACAGCAGCAGGGATGAGAGGATGGCGTGGGTGACTGCGAATCCGAAGGAAGCCCGAGGCAGAACGCTACCCACTCAAGGACGATTGTGAACACCGATCCCACGCCCCACCAGTCCACCCGCAACGCCCAACTGATCATCGCTGCGCGACTGGTCTCGGACTTCGGTGCGTTTCTCAATATGGTGGCGCTGGCCACTTACGTTTATATGCTCGGCAACAGCGCCATGAGCGTCGGGATCTTTCTTGCCAGCCGCGTGGCCGGTGGGTTTTTTGCCAGTTTGATCGGTACGACGTTTTATCGCCGCTGGGGCGGGCGCTTACCGTTGATAGCCTTCGACCTGCTGCGTGCCGGGCTGTTAGGCCTGTTGCTGGTATTGCCGGTGTCGCAGCAAGTGCTGTTATTACCGGTGATCGCTTTCGGTCTGGGGCTCGGTAACTCGATGTTCGCCATCGGCCTCAACAGTCAGTTGCCGCACATGATCGCCGGGGAGCAACTGCTCAAGACCAATGCCTGGATCACTTCGGCGTCGTCCGCAGCGATGGTTGGCGGGAGTCTGGTGTCCGGGCTGTTGGTAGCTGGTTTCGGCTTCGAAACGGTGTTTGCACTGAACGTCGTCACTTATCTGTTGGCGGCACTATTCATTGTGCCGTTACGGTTCTCCAGACCTGCACCGAATGCCGAGCCAACCCACAAACGTGACGAATGGAGCGCGCTACGCCAAGGCCTGCGCAGCTCGCCAGTCATCGCTGCGATGCTCGCGTTGGCGATGGCCGACACCCTCGGCAGTGCCGCGCACAATGTGGGTTTCCCGATTATTTCCAAACTGCTGACACCCGAGTCGGCCAGCACTACGCTGGGCCTGATGCTGGCGGTGTGGGCGTGTGGCAAGTTGATCGGCGCGCGGATTGCCAGCCGTTTGCCAGGGTCGGAAAACTCAAACCTGGAGCGGCGATTCTTTTTCGGCGTGTTGTTGATGTCCAGCGGCTTCATCCTGATGTTCCAGCAACAGAGCCTCTACGGCTTGCTGCTGTTTGCGTTGCCGGCGGGCCTGGGGGATGGCTTTTCCGAGGTCGGGCTGATGTCGCGCTTGCAGCGTGAGCCGGACAGCCTGCGCCTGCCGATTTTCAGCTTTCTGACCTTGCTGCAAATGACCGGGTTCGGCGTCGGCATGTTGATCGCCGCGCCGTTCTATAACGTGTGGGCACCCGGCGCGGTGGTGCTGCTGTTTCACGGGATCCCCCTCAGCTCCTTGCTGGTGCTGAAGGTGTTGGCGATCAGGGGCGAGCGGGCTCGGCGCAGCAGCCCGACGCCAGTTCCTTGAGAATCGGGCAGTCCGGGCGGTGATCGCCCTGACAATGTTCCACCAGATCCTGCAGGGTGTCGCGCAACTGGCCGAGTTCGCGGATTTTCTGGTTCAGCTCGTCGATGTGCTGACGGGCCAGTGCCTTGACGTCGGCGCTGGCCCGTTGGCGATCCTGCCAGAGGGTTAGCAGTTTGCCGACCTCTTCCAGGGAAAACCCGAGATCGCGTGAACGCTTGATGAACGCCAGGCTGTGCAGGTCGTCGTCGCCATAGACGCGGTAGCCGCTGTCAGTGCGATGCGCTGCCTTGAGCAGGCCAATCGACTCGTAATAGCGAATCATCTTGGCGCTCAGGCCGCTGTGTCTGGCTGCTTGACCGATGTTCATTCAACGTCCTCCAGGTCTTTCGGCTTCCAGGTCTTGAGCAGTAAAGCATTGCTCACCACGCTGACGCTGGACAAGGCCATCGCCGCACCGGCGATCACCGGGTTGAGCAAGCCGAAGGCTGCCAGCGGAATTCCGATCAGGTTGTAGACGAAGGCCCAGAACAGGTTCTGGCGGATCTTCGCATAGGTTTTGCGGCTGATCTCCAGCGCCGCCGGCACCAGGCGAGGGTCGCCGCGCATCAAGGTGATCCCTGCTGCGTGCATCGCCACGTCGGTGCCGCCGCCCATGGCGATGCCGATATCTGCTGCCGCCAGCGCCGGAGCGTCGTTGATGCCGTCGCCGACCATCGCCACCACGCCGGTCTTTTTCAGCTCAGTGACGGTCGAGGCTTTTTCAGCCGGCAGCACTTCGGCGTGTACGTTGCTGATGCCCAGTGCTTGTGCAACCACTCGGGCGCTGCCACGGTTGTCACCCGTCAGCAGGTGACTGCCGATGTGTTGCGTGTTCAATTCCTCAATCGCTTGCAGCGCGCCAGGCTTGAGGGTGTCGCCAAAGGCGAACAGGCCGAGCACCTGCGGCTCGGGGCTTTGTTCGATCAACCATGACAAGGTTCGACCCTCGGCTTCCCAGGCATTCGCGGAGTCGCTCAAGAGACCGGCGCTCAAGCCGCTTTCTTCCAGCAGACGGCGATTACCCAGCGCCAAGTGGCGAGCGTCCAGCGTGCCGGCAATGCCGCGACCGGTCAGTGACTGGCTGTCGCTGACATCAGCCACCGGCAAGTCACGCTCGGCGCAGGCGTCCAGCACGGCTTTGGCCAGTGGGTGCTCGCTGCCACGTTGCAGGGCGCCGGCCTGTTGCAGCAGGGTCGCTTCGTTGCCATCGATGGCACTCAAGTGAGCGATGCGCGGCGTGCCGGACGTCAGTGTGCCGGTCTTGTCGAACACCACCACGCTGACTTCATGGGCGCGTTCCAGTGCTTCGGCGTCCTTGATCAGAATGCCGTGGCGCGCGGCCACGCCGGTACCGGCCATGATCGCGGTTGGTGTTGCCAGGCCGAGGGCGCAAGGGCAGGCGATCACCAGCACAGCGACCGCGTTGATCACCGCCGTTTCCAGCGGTGCGCCGTACAGCCACCAGCCGACCAGGGTGGCCAGGGCGATTACCAGCACCGCCGGCACGAAGACCTGACTGACTTTATCCACCAGCTTTTGAATCGGTGCCTTGCCGGCCTGGGCGTCTTCGACCAGACGGATAATTCGCGCCAACACGGTTTCTGCGCCAAGCGCTTGAGTCCGAACCAGCAGCCGGCCTTCGCCGTTGATCGCACCGCCAGTGACTTTGTCGCCGGGTTGTTTCGGCACGGGCAGGCTTTCACCGCTGATCAGTGCTTCGTCGGCATGGCTCTGGCCTTCGATGACTTCACCGTCCACCGGGAAGCGCTCACCGGGTTTGACCAGCACCAGGTCACCGAGGCGCAACGCGCCGATGGCAACGTCCTGTTCGCGACCGTCGATCACCTGAATCGCTCGCTCCGGCCGCAAGGCTTCAAGAGCGCGAATGGCGCTGGCGGTCTGACGTTTGGCGCGGCTCTCAAGGTATTTGCCGAGCAACACCAGCGCAATCACCACCGCCGAAGCTTCGAAATAAAGATGCGGCATGCTGCCGGCGCTGACGGTGGCCCACAGATAAATGCTCAAGCCATAACCGGCGCTGGTGCCCAGGGCCACCAGCAGGTCCATATTGCCAGTGCCCGCGCGAACAGCCTTCCACGCGGCGACATAAAAGCGTGCACCGAAGATGAATTGCACTGGGGTCGCCAACGCAAACTGCGCCCAGGCCGGGAGCATCCAGTGCAGGCCGAACGGCTGCACCAGCATTGGCAGCACCAGTGGCAAGGCCAGCACAATTGCCAGCAGCAGGCGCCAGCGCTCACGGCGCAGACGCTGCACTTGATCGTTATCGGTGGATTGCTCGGCTTGCCAGACGCTGGCGGTGTAACCGGCCTTGCTGACCGCATCGATCAACACCTGCGGATCGATCTGACCGAGCAGTTCGAGGTGCGCGCGTTCGTTGGCCAGGTTGACACTGATGCTGTTCACCCCGGCGATTTTATTCAAGGCACGTTCGACCCGACCGACACACGAGGCGCAGGTCATACCGCCGATGCTCAATTCGAGGCTGTGTGTGGGCACGCTGTATCCAGCTTGCTGCACGGCTTCCATGAGTGCCGGCAAACTGTCGCGGGGGGCCTGGACGCGGGCTTGCTCGGTGGCCAGGTTGACGCTGACGGCACCGGCACCGACAACTTTGCTCAACGCACGCTCGACACGTCCGGCGCAACTGGCGCAGGTCATGCCGGATATCGGCAGATCGAAGGTGGTGGAATCGGACATCGGTCTTACTCCCTGTAGAGATGACCTACAGGATCAACCTTGCCATGCGGGCAAGGTCAAGCGCCATCGCAAGGGCACTACAAAACCGTGGGAGCGGCCGGGCGGCGTTCCGTTTGCCCGCGATGAACGATGACGCGCTTGGTCTGAACCACCGGGTTGCCTGCATCGCGGGCAAGCCACGCTCCCACAGAAAACGGGTGAATCAGTAGCCCAATGCTTCCTTCTTGAGGTACATCCCTTGCTGATTCATGGCGATGCGGTATTTCAACAGGTCGCCCGCCCGCAACGTGATGTTCTGCGAACCCGGGGCCAGCATCCCGGCACTGCAACCTGGCGCCTGGCCGGGCAGCAGTTTGAGCCGCAAGGAGTAGTTGCCCGGCGGCAAATTAAACGAAGTGCTTTGTTCCTGGAACAACCGCGCCGACAACTGATCCTGGATGTACACGCCAATCTCGCACGAGGTCGCGACTTCCAGGCGCTCGCGAGAAATGATCAACACACCATAGTCTTCGGCGCTGACCGAGGGCGCGGCGGCGAAAAGACTGAGCATGCCGAATAGGCTGAAAGCTGACCAGCGCATGGCTGCATCTCCTGCTTTTGAGTCATTGATGGCGAAGCTTGGCCGAGCGCGGCGACGATTGCCAGCCCGGCAGATCACTGCAGAACTTGACCTTGCCACCGTGGCAAGCTCAAGACTGGCTCAGGGGGCGTTCTCAATCAGTTTCCACACCGCGCCGGGTCTGCTGTTTTGCAGGGCAAGGCGCGAGAAGCGTGGTTTGGTCATTCCAAATAAGCTTCGAGCAACGCAGCCCTGCAAAACAGCAGGCCCGGCCCTTCGGGTTGTGCCTTAAAGCGGGCCAGGCTGCGTTGCAGGCCTTGGAAAGGGAGCAACCATTCCCAGCGGCCTGCGCCTTGCCTGGCCCGCTTTAAGGCGACAACGCGGTGGGGAAACTGATTGAGAACGCCCCCTAAACCTCATCAAAGGAGCTGTCTCATGCAAGCATTCAACGTTCAAGGAATGTCGTGCGGTCACTGTGTTCGGGCCATTACCGAGGCGCTGCACGCCAAGGATCCGGCGGCCAGTGTCCGGGTCGACCTCGCGGCGAAGGAAGTCGGTGTCGAGAGCGCGTTGTCGGCAGAGCAGGTGATCAGCCTGATCAGCGAAGAAGGCTACGCGATCACGCTGGCCTGAACCTTTTTAATAGTTAGCGACCTATCGGAATGTTCAAGGCGTCCAGGCGCGGCTAGACTGTCGGGCTGCCGACTGACGTAAAACTGGACGCCTGATGAACCTCCGTACCATTCTGATTCTTGGCGCCCTGAGCGCTTTCGGGCCGCTGGCCATCGATTTCTATCTGCCAGCCTTCCCGGCCATGGCGGTGGCTTTCGGCACTGACGAAAAGCACGTTCAGTTGACCCTGGCAGCTTATTTCCTGGGTCTGTCGATTGGTCAGTTGGCTTATGGCCCGGTGGCCGATCGCTTCGGCAGACGCATGCCATTGCTGGTGGGCGTCGGTCTGTTCACTCTGGCATCGTTGGTGTGCGCGTTTGCGCCGAGCCTTGAGTGGCTGATCGCGGCACGTTTCCTTCAGGCGTTGGGCGGTTGTGCCGGGATGGTGATTTCCCGCGCGGTGGTCAGCGACAAGTGCGACGCAGTGGGTTCGGCGAAAGTCTTTTCCCAGCTGATGCTGGTGATGGGCCTGGCACCGATTCTTGCGCCAATGCTCGGCGGTCTGCTGGTCAACCTGTATGGCTGGCAGTCGATCTTTATCGCCTTGACGGTGTTCAGCGCATTGTCCGCCCTGGCGGTTGCCGTGGGCCTGCCGGAAAGTTTGCCGGCCAACCAGCCGCGTCAGCCGTTGTCGGGTGCTTTGCGTCAGTACGGTCGTCTGCTCACTGACAGGATCTTCCTCGGCCATGCCCTGACCGGCGGCATCGCGATTGCCGGGATGTTTGCCTACATCGCCGGTTCGCCTTTCGTATTCATCAAGCTCTACGGTGTTCCGGCCGAGCACTTCGGCTGGCTGTTCGGCACCAACGCGGCGGGCTTCATTCTGGTGGCGCAGGTCAATGCCCGATTGCTCTCCAAACGCGGCCCGGCCTTTTTGCTGGCGCGCACCGTATGGATTTATCTGGCGGCAGGCCTGAGCTTGCTGGCGGTCAGTTCACTGCATACCGAGCATTTATGGCCGTTGCTGATCCCGTTGTTCATCTGTATCGCAAGCCTGGGTTGCATCATTCCCAATGCATCGGCGTGTGCCATGAGCGGACAGGGCGCACGCGCAGGCAGCGCTTCGGCGATGCTCGGTTGCTTGCAGTTCAGTGTTGCTGCAGGAGCGGCGGCGTTGGTCGGCGTGCTGCACGACGGCACAGCGATGCCGATGGCGATGGTCATCAGTCTGTGCGGAATATTGGTGGTGAGCGTCGCGATGCTCACCCGTCGGCTGCAAGTTGCCCGGGCAGCGCAAGCCGTGACTTGAGTCAGCCGGTTGCTCGTTGCTGGCGTTCGGGGAGTTGATGAGGAGCGTGCAAGCGAGCCTCGAGGGTCGAGGTAAAAGCGCGGGCTTCGGCTTCACTGCGGAAGTTCACCGCGTGGTTGTCCAGGCGGACCTGCCACTGGGATTTTGCCAATTCTTTTATCAGGATCTTCATTGCTGACTTCCTCACCTAAAAGACTGCACTGCGGGAAGCTCGATTGTAGACCTGAATCAAATCGGATTTGTGACGCGGATCAATTCCTCGGACTGACGGTTTAAAAGCAAAAGATCGCAGGCTCCTGCAGAGAGCGGTATGCCCCGGTAGGCGCTGGCGAAGCCTGCGATCTTTTGATCTATAAAACGTTAAAACCCTTCGAGGACGATCTTGCCCCTGGACGTGCCGCTTTCCAGCAATTCATGGGCACGGCGCAGGTTGGCCGCGTTGATCGTGCCGAAGTGTTCGCCGACCGTGGTTTTCAATGTACCCGCGTCGATCAGTTCGGCCACCCGGTTCAGCAGCTTGTGCTGTTCGAGCATGTCGGCGGTTTCAAACAGCGAGCGGGTGTACATGAATTCCCAGTGTAACGACAGGCTCTTGCGTTTGAGCCGGGTGACATCCAGTGCCTTCGGATCATCGATCAGCGCAAGCTTGCCTTGAGGCGCGAGGGCTTCGACCAGTTGTTCGAAGTGCTGGTCAGTTTCGGTCAGGCTGGCAACGTGTGTCACCTGAGGGTGGCCTGCGCGCTTGAGCTCTTCGCTCAGCGGTTGGCTGTGATCTATTACCAGGTCTGCGCCCAGTTCGCGTACCCAGCTTTGGGTCTGCGGGCGCGAGGCAGTGCCGATGACGTTCAGTGCGGTGAGCTGGCTGGCCAGTTGAGTCAGGATCGAGCCTACACCACCGGCGGCACCGACGATCAGCAGGCTTTGGCCTTGATCGGTTTTGCCTTCGCGCACTTGCAGGCGTTCGAACAACAGCTCCCATGCGGTGATCGCGGTCAGCGGTAGCGCGGCGGCTTCGGCGAAGCTCAGGGTCTTTGGCATATGGCCGACAATGCGCTCGTCCACCACATGCAGTTCGCTGTTGCCGCCTGCGCGAGCGATGGAGCCTGCGTAGTAAACCTTGTCACCGGGCTTGAACAGACTGACGTCGCTGCCTACCGCCTTGACCACGCCGGCCACATCCCAGCCCAGCACTTTTGCCGCGCCATCTTCAGGCGCGACATTCTGGCGAATCTTGGTGTCCACCGGATTGACCGAGATGGCTTTGACTTCAACCAGCAAATCCCGTTTGCCGGCCACCGGTTCGGGCAGTTCGATGTCCTGCAGAGATTCTGGATCGTTGATGGGTAGTGAACGGTAGTAGGCAATGGCTTTCATGGGGGAATTCTCACGGGGCATTCGATGGCATGGATGATTGGTTATTTCTCTTGAAGATAAAACCGGCTAAAAGAACAGTCTCTTTCAATATTTTTTTGATAATGCAGGTGGGTTGATGCTGCGTTTCGATGACTTGCAGTTGTTCGTGCGTGCCGCAGACCTCGGCAGTCTGTCCGCGGCGGCGCGGGTCATGGACCTGTCGGCGGCAGTGGCCAGCGCCGCGTTGAAGCGGATCGAGCAGCAATTGGGCGCACGGTTGCTGGCGCGGTCGACCCGCAGCCTGCGTCTGACCGCAGAGGGTGAAGGCTTTTTAGAATACGCCCGCGCGGCGCTGAGCAATCTGGACGAAGGACGTCGTTTGCTGGCCAGCGGACAGAATCAGGTCAGCGGCGTATTGCAGCTGTCGGCACCTTCGGACTTCGGTCGCAATTTGCTGCTGCCGTGGCTGGACGAGTTCCAGCGCGAGCATCCAAAACTGACGGTACGCCTGCTGTTGGGGGACCGGATTGCCGACCTGTTCCGCCAACCGGTGGACATTGCCCTGCGCTACGGGGAGCCGGAAGACTCAAGCCTGGTGGCGCTGCCGATCGCTCCGGACAACCGTCGTGTGCTGTGTGCCTCCCCGGAGTATCTCGCACAGCATGGTGAACCGCGCCAGCTGGAGCAACTGGCCCAGCACAATTGCCTGTTGTACATGCTGGGCAGCCGGGTTCACGACCACTGGAGTTTTCATGATGGTAAACGGGAGATGAGCCTGACCGTCAGCGGTGATCGCTTCAGTGATGATGCAGACGTGGTACGTCTGTGGGCGGTGGCCGGTGCCGGAGTTGCCTACAAATCCTGGCTGGATGTAGCCAGCGATGTGTTGGCCGGGCGCTTGAAAGTGCTGATGCCGGCGCTGCTCTGCGAGCGCGCACCGCTGAATTTGCTGTGCGCCCATCGCGCTCAATTAAGTAAGCCGGTGAACCTGCTGAGTGAAATGCTCAAGTCACGATGTGCCCAATTGTCGGCTCAATTGCCAGCAATGATCGGTGCGGGCGAGTAGTCGCAGGCAAATAGGGAAAATTCTGGCAGGAACTATCACCTCCAAAAGCTTCCGGCCGGCAGGAACCGAAGATCATCGCGCATATACTAGCGCCTGCCTGGTGTCGCACCGTTGTCGGCGACGTTGCGATGTCTCGCTCAAGGCGGTTGGACGCTGTGCTGATCGTTGTTGAGCCCGGTCGGGGTTTTCGAAGAGGTTCGTCGCATCCGTTGGTTATACCGCCCGGCTTTTGGCGGTTTTCACGCCTTGGCCGGCAGCACATTACTGGTCAAGATGTCCCAGAGCAGCAGACAAATGATTCAACAGGGAGTGAATACATGGAACATGCACCTTGCATCAGCCAGATAGCCACGTTGCTGGCAGACCCTAAGCGTAGCGCGATGATGTGGGCCTTGATGGACGGTACTGCACGGCAATCCGAGGAGTTGGCATTGCTGGCAGGCTTGTCGCCGTCATCGGCGAATGCGCACCTGGGGCGCTTGTCCAGCGGTGGACTGTTGAAAGTCGAGGAGCGTGGGCGCAAGCGGTTTTTCCGGCTTGCGGCTCCCGAAATCGGTGCGGCGGTTGAAGCGCTGGCCAGCGCCACTCTGGCCAGTTTGCCAGGCAAGGTTCCAGAGTTGCTCAAGCGCACCAGCCCATCGACGAAAGTGCGTACAGCGCCTTCGTCATTGCTTCGGGCCAGGCTCTGTGAAGACCATCTGGGGGGAAGCTTGGCAGCCGATCTGTATCAGCGAATGCTCGATGCCGGCTGGATCGAACAGCTGGACAAGCGTGTCATCGTGACCCACAAAGGCGCCAATCGGCTGGCAACCCACGGCGTGTTCATTCAGGCCCTGGCCCACAGCACCTCGCGCGTAGTCTGCGCCTGCCCTGACTGGAGTGAACGTCGACCGCACTTGGGTGGAACCCTGGGGGCGGCGGTGTTGCAGCTGTTCATGCAGTCTGGCTGGTTGCAGCTGCCCAGCGACACGCGTGTTCTGCAGATCACCGCGGCCGGTCAGCGTGAAATCGATCAGTTCGCCAAAGAGGCCGAGTTGGAAATGGCGCTCTAGCAGCAGTTGAAATCGACGTCTGTGGCCAGAGGTTTCAGACGTCGCTCAGAGCTGTGGCCAGGTCGTATCCAGCAATAGTGACCCCAGGCGATCCCGCACACTCGGTTCGGGGATCATCGAATGGGGGATAGGGCATGGAAACGCAGGGCTATAGCGCGGCAGAACGTCTGGAACGACTGCCCATCAGCGGTTATCACCGGATCATTTTCATCATCATTGCCCTGGCATTTTTCTTCGACTCCATGGACCTGGCAATGATGACGTTCCTCTTGGGGTCGATCAAAGCCGAGTTCGCTCTGAGCACGGCGCAGGCTGGACTGCTGGCCAGTTCGAGCTTCTTCGGCATGGTGCTTGGCGCGTCTTTGTCCGGGATGCTTGCCGACCGCTTCGGGCGAAAACCGGTGTTTCAGTGGAGCATCGTGTTGTGGGGCATCGCCAGTTACCTCTGTTCTACGGCGCAAAGCGTCGAGATGCTGACACTGTTTCGAGTTCTTCTGGGGATCGGCATGGGCATGGAATTTCCGATTGCCCAATCGATGTTGTCCGAGTTGATCCCGGCCAAACGGCGCGGGCGCTATATCGCGTTGATGGACGGTTTCTGGCCGCTGGGTTTTGTCGCGGCGGGCGTGCTGTCTTACTTCCTGTTACCGCTGGTTGGCTGGCGCGACATCTTCCTGGTGCTGGCGGTGCTGGCGGTGCCGGCGGTGTTTGTCCTGGCGATCCGCTTCTTCATTCCCGAGTCACCACGCTGGCTGGAACAGGCCGGGCACCATGTGGCAGCGGATAGGGTTTTGCAGCGTATTGAAGACAAGGTGCGGGCCTCGCTGGGGCGGATCAATCTGCCGGAGCCGATTCGTTTACCCAGAATCGAGAGTCGCCCGGGGCACTTTCTTTCGGCCTTGAATGAAATCTGGTCACCTTTGTACCGCCAACGCACGATGATGATCTGGAGCGTCTGGTTTTTTGCCTTGCTTGGCTTCTATGGCCTGACTTCCTGGCTCAGTGCATTGCTGCAACAGTCAGGGTTTGCGGTGACTCAGTCGGTGTATTACACCGTGCTGATTTCCCTTGGCGGGATTCCCGGTTTTCTCATGGCGGCTTGGCTGGTGGAACGTTGGGGGCGCAAGCCGGTGTGCATCATCACCTTGCTCGGTGGTGGGGTGATGGCGTTTTTGTATGGGCAGAGCGCGGTGTTTGGCGGCAATGTCAGCCTGTTGATCAGTTCAGGCCTGCTGATGCAGTTCTTCCTGTTCGGCATGTGGGCCGTGCTCTACACCTACACCCCGGAGCTCTATCCCACTTCGGCGCGAGCCACCGGTTCAGGGTTTGCCTCGGCGATTGGCCGGGTTGGCTCGTTGCTCGGGCCATTGGTCACCGGGCTGGTGTTCCCGATAACAGGGCAGGGCGGGGTGTTCGCCTTGGGTGCGATGTGTTTCGCAATTGCCGCGGGCGTGGTCTGGCTGTTCGGAATGGAAACGCAGGGCAAGACGCTGGAGGAGTTGAGCGAAGCCGCGCAAGTCGGTTAAACACTGAACCTGTGGGAGCGGGCTTGCTCGCGAAAGCGGACTGACATTCAACATCAAGGCTGGATGTTATGGCCCCTTCGCGAGCAAGCCCGCTCCCACATTAGATTTTCTGCAGTCTTACGGTTTGACCAGTCTGGCATCCAGGCTGTTCTGCGCCAGGCGCTTGGCCTGATCCTGGGTCATGCCCAAATGGGTATACAGCGCATGGAAATTTTCGGTGACATAACCGCCGAAGTACGCCGGGTCATCCGAATTCACCGTAACCTTCACCCCACGCTCAAGCATGTCGAGGATGTTGTGCTGTGACATATCATCGAACACGCACAGCTTGGTGTTGGACAGCGGGCAAACGGTCAACGGGATTTGCTCGTCGATGATCCGCTGCATCAGGCGCTCGTCTTCGATGGCACGCACGCCATGGTCGATACGCTTGATTTTCAGCAGGTCGATGGCTTCCCAGATGTACTCCGGTGGGCCCTCTTCACCGGCGTGAGCAACGGTCAGGAAACCTTCATGACGAGCACGATCGAACACGCGCTGGAACTTGCTCGGCGGGTGGCCCATCTCTGAACTGTCCAGGCCGACGGCGACAAACGCATCACGGAACGGCAGCGCCTGGTCGAGGGTTTTTTCGGCTTCTTCTTCGCTCAGGTGACGCAGGAAACTGAGGATCAAACCGCTGGTGATGCCCAGTTGCTGTTCACCGTCTTTCAACGCGCTGGCGATGCCGTTAAGCACCACTTCGAACGGCACGCCACGGTCGGTATGGGTTTGCGGATCGAAGAACGGTTCGGTGTGAATCACGTTCTGCGCCTTGCAACGCAACAGGTAGGCCCAGGTCAGGTCGTAGAAATCCTGAGAGGTGCGCAACACATCGGCGCCCCGGTAATACAAGTCCAGGAACTCTTGCAGGTTGTTGAAGGCATAGGCCTTGCGCAGGGTTTCGACGTCGCTCCATGGCAGGGCGATCTTGTTGCGTTCGGCCAGGGCGAACAGCAACTCAGGCTCCAGCGAGCCTTCCAGGTGCAGGTGCAATTCTGCCTTGGGCAGGGCGTTCAGCCAGTCGTACATATTCTTTTCTCATCAGAGTGCAGATGGTGAGCATTCTACAGATGCCTGTAGAAACAATTAGCAAAACCTGACCGGTCGGTTCAACAAACTACCTCCTGGTGCGCTAACGTTCAACCAACCATTAGCCTGGCGTTAGATCACTCTCTCATCGCCCAGGTTTCGCGTGATCCGGCAAAAAGGCCCGCCATGCTCGCATTCCTCAAGCAAGAAACGTTTCTGTTGCTGGCCCTGCTCGCCGCGTTCGCAGGCTATCCGCTGGGGCAGTGGTTGTTGCACAGCGGTCAGGTGATTGCACTCATCGGTGGCCTGGTGCTGATCGCTTTTATTGTCTGCGCCTCAATGCGCGTCGCTCATCACGCGGAGTTGCTGGCGGAAAAAGTCGGCGATCCCTACGGCACGATGATCCTGACCCTGGCCGCGGTGTTGGTGGAAGTGGTGATTCTGGCGATCATGATGAGCAATGAGGCGTCGCCAACTCTGGTGCGCGACACCATCTACTCAGCGGTGATGCTCGACATCAACGGTATCCTCGGACTGGCCGCGCTGATGGGCGGCCTCAAGCATGGTGAGCAGTCTTACAACGATGACTCGGCACGCATCTATAGCGTGATGATCCTCACGGCCATGGGCGTTTCGATGGTGGTGCCGGAGTTCATTCCCGAGGCAGACTGGAAAATTTATTCGGCCTTCACCATCGGTGCGATGGTGGTGCTGTACACCCTGTTTCTGCGGATGCAGGTGGGTCCCCACAGTTACTTTTTCAGTTATAGCTACCCGGAAAAAACGCCGCAAGAAAGAACCGCCCGAAACACCGCAACCGATCAGTCTCGGGCTGTCCATTGGTACGTTGGCGTTCGGTGTGGGGGTGATCGGTGCGTTGGCTGAGGTAATGTCCAAAACTCTGGCACTGGGCCTGGAAGGGACAGGCGCACCGCCAGTATTGACGGCAATTCTAGTGGCGGCGGTTTCCGCTGCACCGGAGATTCTCACGGCGTTACGCGCCGCACTGGCCAATCGTATGCAATCGGTGGTGAACATTGCGTTAGGGGCATCGCTGTCGACGGTGATTCTGACGGTACCGCTGATGGAAGCCATGGCGCTTTACACCGGCCAGCCGTTCCAGATGGCCATGACCCCGGTACAGACCGTGATGGTGTTCATCACCCTGATTGTCAGCGCGATCAACCTCAACGATGGCGAAACCAATGCCATCGAAGGGATGACGCACTTTGTGCTGTTTGCGACCTTCATCATGTTGTCGGTGTTGGGGCTGTAGAGCTGGTGTCCGGTCAGACGCCGCTGATCAACTGCCGTGCCGCCTGGCTGTGATCGGCAATCAAGCCTTTGAGGTCCAGTCCTTCGACTTGCCCGTCGATCACTCGCCATTTTCCGCCGATCATCACCCTGTCAGCACGATCCGCACCACACAACAGCAATGCCGAGATCGGGTCATGGCTGCCAGAGAAACGCAGCTCATCGAGCTTGAACAGCGCCAGGTCGGCTTGCTTGCCTACCGCGAGTTCGCCGATGTCGCTGCGACCGAGCAGCTTCGCCGAACCCTGGGTGGCCCAGCCCAGCACCAGCTCCGGGGTGATTTTCTCTGCGCCATAACGCAGCCGTTGCAGGTACAGCGCCTGACGGGTTTCGAGGATCATGTTCGAGGCATCGTTGGATGCCGAACCGTCGACCCCCAGGCCCAGCGGTGCGCCGGCAGCCGTCAGCTCAAGAGTTGGGCAAATGCCTGATGCCAGGCGCATGTTCGAACTCGGGCAATGGCAGATGCCGGTGCCCGCGGCGCCGAGTCGGGCGATTTCGTCGGGGTTGAAGTGAATGCCGTGTGCCAGCCAGGTGCGTGGACCGAGCCAGCCAACGCTGTCCAGATAATCCACGGTGCGCAGGCCGAAGCGTTGCAGGCAGAAGTCTTCTTCGTCGAGGGTTTCGGCGAGGTGGGTGTGCAGGCGCACATCGAGCGTATTCGCCAGTTCGGCACTGGCCGACATGATTTGCGGCGTGACCGAGAACGGCGAGCAGGGTGCCAGGGCGATCTGGATTTGCGCGCCTTCGCCACGTTCGTGGTACTCGGCGATCAGGCGCTGGCTGTCGGCGAGAATCACTTCGCCTTGCTGCACGGTTTGCTGGGGCGGCAGGCCTCCATCCTTTTCACCGAGGCTCATTGAGCCACGAGTCAACATGGCACGCATACCGAGTTCACGGACGCTTTCGACTTGCACGTCGATGGCGTTTTCCAGCCCCTCGGGAAACAGGTAATGGTGGTCGGCGGCAGTGGTGCAGCCCGACAGCAGCAATTCGGCCAGGGCTACCTTGGTCGCCAGCGCGAGTTTTTCAGGGGTCAGTCGGGCCCACACCGGGTAAAGCGTTTTCAGCCAGGGGAACAGGGGCTGATTGACCACCGGTGCCCAGGCGCGGGTCAGGGTTTGATAGAAGTGATGGTGGGTGTTGATCAGTCCCGGCAGGATCACATGCTCGCGGGCATCGAAGACTTGTCCACAGGGTGTCGCCGGTTGTTGGCCTTGCTTGAGTACTTCGACGATCAAACCGTCTTGCAGCACCAGGCCGCCACGGGCATCGAGTTCGTTGGCCGTGAAGATCGCGAGGGGATTTTTTAACCAGATACGGGTCGCAGGCATTTGCCGGCTCCTCTGAAAGTTGGGTTCAGGTTCGCCAGCTCAGTGTTGCCCTGTCTGCTGATCCAGGGTCGCCGCGGGGGACGAAGTGCAGAGTTTCGAACAAAAGCGCTTTTCGGGCAAGCCTGGTCCGACAGGACGATGAATAACCTGTGGGAGCGAGCCTGCTCGCGAAAGCGGTGTGTCATACACCATTCACGTCGACTGACACGCCGTCATCGCGAGCAGGCTCGCTCCCACAGGGGGATGGGTGGTGTTTACCAGGGAATCGTTTCACCCCGGTAATTCACAAAATGATGCCCACCCTTGCCGGCATAGGCGTTCACCTGATCAACCAGCCCGCGGGTGCTGGTATCGACATCGATATCCGCGCCTTCACCGCCCATGTCGGTTTTCACCCAGCCCGGATGCAGCGACAGCACGGTCAGTTTCTGTTCACCCAACTGTGTGACGAAACTATTGGTCATCGAGTTCAGCGCCGCTTTGCTGGCTTTGTACAGTGCCAGTTCTGGCGCATCAGGCATCGTCACGCTGCCGAGCACCGAACTCATGAACGCCAGTACACCACTGCCTTCGCGGATCTGTCCGACGAAGCGCTGGGCCAGATTGATTGGCGCCACTGCGTTGGTGAAGAACAATTGACCCACTTCGGCCAGCGTCGCGCCACCGGGTGTCTGCACCTCCGGGCCTTTGACTCCGGCGTTGACGAACAACAGGTCGAACACCTGGCCTTTGAGTTGTTGGCTGAGGGCGATCACCGCTTGCTGATCGTCCATGTCGAGTTTTTCAATCCGTACCTTGCCCAGTGCCTGCAACGCTTCGGCGTTCTGTGGGTTACGCACCGTGGCGGTGACTTGCCAGCCGTCGGCCAGCAGGGTTTTCACCAGCCCCAGGCCGAGGCCGCGTGAGGCTCCGATGATCAGTGCGGTTTTTGCCGTAGACATGAGTGGCTTCCTTGAAAAAAAGGTCATGGGTTCAATGGACAACGTTGTCCGAGCCGTTGTTGCAGTTCCTGGCGTAATTCACCGATCTCACCAAGCGTAAAGCCCAGACGTTGGACGATCAAATGCAGAAGTTAGATTCGGGGTCAGGCACTACTTCAGGGCGAGGTGCAGGATTGGGTGCAGTTTTGGCTTCCGGTAATCTGGTTAAAAAATGAGCATGTGGCTGCAGGCTGTGCCGGCTATGCGACTGCGCCAGCCATGAACGGGTTATCCACAGGTTGCTCCACAGTATTTGTGCGCAAGCCAGAAACCCGGGCATAAGCACTGCAAGGCTTTCTTCTAAAGGTGATATGCCGCTCTAACTGTTTGTTTTGCGGTGGAATTGAACCTGTGGATAGCCAATTGAACGAAAAGTGATCAGCGGCCGCAAAGCCACGTTGTGGAAGGGTTACAGCGCTGTGTACTCAGGTTATCCACAGTCGGGTGCACAGCGGTTGTGGGCAAGTGTCGGAAATATTGGCACGGTGCCAATGCCCCAAAAGATCGCAGCGCTACGGGCGAAACAGGATCGCTTGTCGGAGCTGCCAAAGGCTGCGATCTTTTGATCTGTTTTCAACGTTGCAACAAAATTCGCCCACGGCTCAAATCCGCCAGTTGACGCTGCAAGGTCTCGATCTGCGTCTCACCAACGGCCAGTTGCAGTTCCACACCATTGGCGGTGAAGGTTTCTTCCGCCACCAACCCGCCTAGCTCCGCGACGCGCAGTTTGACCAGCGCCAACTCGCTGAAGCTACAGGCACAACGGATCGGCACCCGGCTGATCAGGGCAATCCGTTCGGCGCCTTGCAGGCATTTATTGGCGCTGCCGCCGTAGGCCCGTGCGAGACCGCCGGTGCCCAGTTGAATGCCGCCGTACCAGCGAATCACCACGACTGCGACCTGGTCGTAATCCTGCGCTTCGATCGCCGCGAGTATCGGCCGGCCAGCAGTGCCGCCCGGTTCGCCGTCGTCACTGCTGCGGTACTGATCGGCGAGTTTCCAGGCCCAGCAATTGTGTGAGGCGTTCAGGTCGCTGTGCTGCTCGATAAATATCTGCGCCTCGGCGGCACTGGTGATCGGTGCCGCGAGGGCGATAAAGCGGCTTTTGCGAATCTCTTCACGGTATTCGCAAACGCCTGCAAGGGTAAAAGGCATGGCTGAAGGTCTTAAATGGCTGGGGTGAGGCCGCAGCCTTTAAGAATGATACGGATCAGGTTATTGCTGGCATCTTCCATGTCTTGCTTGGTCAGCTTGGTACGACCGGTGACCCGGCAGATTTGCGTGGCGAAATCAGCGTAATGCTGGGTGCTGCCCCATAACAGGAAGATCAGGTTCACCGGGTCTACAGGGTCCATCTTGCCGGCATCGATCCAGGCCTGAAACACGTTTGCGCGACCTTGGAACCAGGTGCGGTAATCCTGGTTGAAGTACTCGGTCAGGCATTCACCGCCGCTGATGACTTCCATGGCGAACACCCGCGAGGCTTGCGGCTGGCGGCGGGAGAATTCCATTTTGGCGCGTATGTAGCGGGTCAGCGCTTCGGCGGGGTCGTCGTCACAGGTCAGGGTGTTGAAGGTGCTGTCCCACAACTGGATGATGTTGCTCAACACCCCGATGTACAGCCCGAGCTTGTTGGTGAAGTAGTAGTGCAGATTGGCCTTGGGCAGCCCGGCATTTTGCGCGATGGTGTTCATGCTGGTGCCCTTGAAACCGTGACGAGCGAATTCGATTTCGGCGGCTTTGAGGATCGCCTCTTCGTTCTTCTGACGAATGCGGCTGGCAGGCTTACCTGCGTGGGCTGGGACTTCAAAGGTCATGGGCGGTTCCGAGCGGGTCAGTGGGTGCACGGTGCGTTGATAGCGCACCCACAGGAATCCGACAAGCCTTGTTGCGATAAAAGCGTCAAAGCTGGGCCTTTCATGCGGTTTATCGAGTCGCCGCAAGGCTTTCCAGAAAGCTTTCCAGTACCAAATGCGGGCGCCGCCCCTTGCGTGTGACCGATGCCAGGCTCAGGTCATAAAAACGGGCGTCGGGTTTGAGCGCGCGCAAGCGACCTTGCTGCACCCACAGGCTGGCGTAGTGGTCTGGCAGGTAACCGATGTAGCGTCCGGTCAGAATCAGAAACGCCATGCCCTCGCGGTCCGATGCGCTGGCGGTGCAGTTGAGCGCCTGATAGTGCGCCTGGATCTCGGCCGGTAAACGGAAGGTCGGGGCGATCGCGTCCTGACTATTCAGGCGTTCATCGTCCAGCTGTTTATCGTCGACATAAAACAGCGGATGGCCGACCGCGCAGTAAAGCAGCGAACGCTCGCTGTACAGAGGTTGATACTCAAGACCCGACAAGGCGCTGGCCTGTGGCACCACGCCGACGTGCAAGCGCCCGTCGAGCACGCCTTGTTCGACTTCATTGGGCGCAATCATGCGGATCTGAATCTGCACGTCCGGCCCACGCTCTTTCAACTGCGCCAGTGCGTGGGTGATGCGCATGTGGGGCAGGGTGACGAGGTTGTCGGTCAGGCCGATGGTCAATTCACCGCGCAAGTGTTGATGCAGTCCGTTGACCTCGGTGCGAAAACTTTCCAGCGCACTTAATAGCTGCAACGCCGATTGATAGACCTCGCGGCCCTCTTCGGTCAGCGAGAACCCGGCTCGACCACGCTGGCACAGGCGCAGACCCAGTCGTTGTTCAAGATCGCTCATTTGCTGGCTGATGGCCGAGCGTCCAATCCCGAGCACACTTTCCGCTGCGGAGAAGCCGCCGCACTCGACCACGCTGCGAAAGATCCGCAGCAGGCGGATATCAAAGTCACTGACTTGCGCCAGTGGGTCGGGTCGGCGGCTGCTCATGCTTTTTACTCAAAAGTTTAGTGATTGGCTGACTGAAGGTTAGAAGAGTTGGATTTCACAGACTTTATCGTCGTGGCAACTTAGCTGCAAGAACGCTGTTAATCCCTACGCCGCTTATTGCCCTGCGAGGTTTTTGCTCATGAACGTGCCTGAAAACGCCCCGGTCTCCCTGGCCGGCCAACTCAAGCTCGATGCCCACTGGATGCCGTACACCGCCAACCGCAATTTCCAGCGCGACCCGCGTCTGATCGTTGCCGCTGAAGGCAGCTACCTGATCGACGACAAGGGCCGTAAAGTCTACGACTCGCTGTCGGGTCTGTGGACCTGTGGCGCAGGGCATACCCGCAAGGAAATCAAGGAAGCGGTAGCCAAACAGTTGGGCACCCTCGATTACTCGCCGGGCTTTCAGTATGGTCACCCGCTGTCGTTTCAGCTCGCCGAGAAAATCACCGAGCTGACCCCGGGCAATCTGAATCACGTGTTCTTCACTGACTCCGGTTCCGAGTGCGCCGATACAGCCGTGAAGATGGTCCGCGCTTACTGGCGTCTGAAAGGTCAGTCGACCAAGACCAAAATGATCGGTCGTGCCCGTGGCTACCACGGTGTGAACATCGCCGGCACCAGCCTGGGTGGCGTGAACGGCAACCGTAAGCTGTTTGGTCAGGCGATGATGGACGTCGACCACCTGCCGCACACTCTGCTGGCTAGTAATGCCTATTCCCGTGGCATGCCGAAAGAGGGCGGTATCGCCCTGGCCGAAGAGCTGCTCAAACTGATCGAACTGCACGACGCCTCGAACATCGCTGCGGTGTTCGTCGAGCCACTGGCCGGTTCTGCCGGAGTACTGGTTCCACCTCAGGGTTATCTGAAGCGTCTGCGCGAAATCTGCGATCAGCACAATATCCTGCTGGTATTCGACGAAGTCATCACCGGCTTCGGTCGTACCGGTTCGATGTTCGGTGCTGACAGCTTCGGCGTGACTCCTGACCTGATGTGCATTGCCAAGCAAGTTACCAACGGCGCCATCCCGATGGGCGCGGTGATCGCCAGTTCGGAGATCTACCAGACTTTCATGAACCAGGCGACGCCGGAATACGCGGTGGAATTCCCGCACGGTTACACCTATTCCGCGCACCCGGTGGCCTGCGCTGCCGGCCTCGCGGCACTCGACCTGCTGCAAAAGGAAAACCTGGTGCAGAGCGTGGCTGAAGTTGCGCCACATTTCGAGAATGCGCTGCACGGTCTGAAAGGTTCGAAGAATGTCATCGACATTCGTAACTACGGCCTGGCCGGTGCGATCCAGATCGCTGCGCGCGACGGCGATGCCATCGTGCGTCCATTCGAGGCGGGTATAGCGTTGTGGAAGGCGGGTTTCTATGTGCGCTTCGGCGGCGACACCCTGCAGTTTGGCCCAACCTTCAACAGCAAGCCGCAGGATCTCGATCGTCTGTTCGATGCGGTCGGCGAAGTGCTGAACAAGATCGACTGATTAGCCCTTCTATATAAGAACAAACAATGGACGCGCAGCGATGCGCGTCTGTGGACAATTTTTCAGGAGCCCCGCATGAGCCTCATCCCGCATTTGATCAATGGCGAACTGGTGACCGATAACGCTCGCACTGCTGACGTGTTCAACCCGTCTACCGGTCAGCCAATCCATAAAGTGCCGTTGGCCAGCCGTGAAACCATTCAAAACGCAATCGACTCGGCCAAGGCTGCATTTCCGGCCTGGCGCAACACGCCACCGGCCAAACGCGCCCAGGTGATGTTTCGCTTCAAGCAATTGCTGGAGCAGAACGAAGCGCGCATCGCTCAACTGATCAGCGAAGAACACGGCAAGACGCTGGAAGACGCCGCGGGTGAATTGAAGCGCGGTATCGAGAACGTCGAGTTCGCCTGTGCGGCGCCGGAAATCCTCAAAGGCGAATACAGCCGTAATGTCGGCCCGAACATCGATGCCTGGTCGGACTTCCAGCCGTTGGGCGTAGTGGCCGGTATCACCCCGTTCAACTTCCCGGCGATGGTGCCGCTGTGGATGTATCCGCTGGCGATCGTCTGCGGTAACTGTTTCATTCTCAAACCATCCGAGCGTGATCCAAGCTCGACGTTGTTGATCGCTCAGCTCCTGCTGGAAGCCGGCCTGCCGAAAGGCGTGTTGAGCGTGGTTCACGGTGACAAGGCTGCGGTCGATGCGTTGATCGAAGCGCCTGAAGTCAAGGCGCTGAGCTTTGTCGGCTCGACGCCGATTGCCGAATACATCTACGCCGAAGGTACCAAGCGCGGTAAACGTGTTCAGGCGCTGGGCGGGGCGAAGAATCACGCGGTGCTGATGCCGGATGCCGATCTGGATAACGCAGTCAGCGCACTGATGGGCGCGGCTTACGGTTCTTGTGGCGAGCGTTGCATGGCGATCTCGGTAGCCGTGTGCGTTGGCGATCAGGTTGCGGATGCGCTGGTGGCCAAACTGGTTCCGCAAATCAAGGCGCTGAAAATCGGTGCCGGCACTTCGTGTGGTCTGGACATGGGGCCACTGGTTTCCGGTCAGGCTCGCGACAAAGTCAGTGGCTATATAGAAGACGGTGTTTCCTCCGGCGCTTCCCTGGTCGTCGATGGGCGTGGTCTGAGCGTTGCCGGTCATGAGGAAGGCTTCTTCCTGGGGGGCTGCCTGTTCGATAACGTCACGCCAGAGATGCGCATCTATAAAGAGGAGATCTTCGGTCCGGTGCTGTGCATCGTTCGGGTCAACAGCCTGGAGGACGCTATGCAACTGATCAATGATCACGAGTATGGCAATGGCACCTGCATCTTCACGCGTGATGGTGAGGCGGCGCGGTTGTTCTGCGACGAGATCGAAGTCGGCATGGTTGGGGTTAACGTTCCGCTGCCGGTCCCAGTGGCTTACCACAGCTTTGGCGGCTGGAAGCGTTCACTGTTTGGTGACCTGCATGCGTATGGCCCGGATGGTGTGCGTTTCTACACGCGTCGCAAGGCGATTACCCAGCGCTGGCCACAACGTGCAAGCCATGAAGCCTCGCAGTTCGCATTCCCTAGCTTGTAAGTAGAAGGGCAGAAGGCCGGTCCACCCCTATATAGCGGTGGACCGGCCTTCGTGTTTTCGGGGCTTTTTGACTGATATGACAGATTTATGAAAATAGGTGTTGACGGCAGATTCTGGAAGTCTATAATTCGCCCCACTTCCGGCGCA
>NZ_MOBI01000026.1:0-3353 GCF_003732175.1 Pseudomonas brassicacearum | reverse complement strand
CGGTTGATCAGCAGCCAGTTGCCGGACGGCCGCACCGAGCAGTATCAGCGCGACGTCAGCGGCCAGTTGACCGGTTATACCGACCCGGCCGGGCATACCACCCTGTATCAACACAACCGTCGCGGCCAGGTGCGTCAGCGCACCGACGCCCATGGCCGGCAGGTGCAGTTCGGGTACGACAGCTATGGGCGACTGCAAGCGCTGACCAACGAAAATGGCGAAAGTTATCGGTTTGCCTGGGACGCAGGGGATCGGCTGACCGAACAACACAACCTCGATGGCAGCGTTAAACGTTATATGTACGACGCTCTCGACAATGTAAAACGAGTGGAGACCATCGCAGCACCGCGAAATGATCACGCGCCAAGTGAAGAGACCATCATCCAACATCTGGAACGCGATGCGATTGGCCGCCTGACAACACGAATCACCCCTGACGGGCAGTCCCGGTACAGCTACAGCCCTTTGAATCAATTGATTGAGGCCGTCGTCATCGATAACGACGGCACCGAGCAGCGACTGGGCTTCGCTTATGACGCTTTGGGCTATCTAATTGAAGAGCAGAGTTCAACAGGCCATCTCAAGCATCATTACGACGAACTCGGCAACCTGATCCAGACCCAACTGCCTGATGGCCGCTGGATCAATCGCCTGTACTACGGTAGTGGTCATCTGCACCAGATCAACCTCGACGGCCATGTAGTCAGCGACTTCGAGCACGATCGCCTGCACCGCGAAGTGCTGCGCACCCAAGGCCAGATCAGCACCCGCAGCGAATATGACCGTAGCGGTCGCCTACGTACTCGCCAACGTCGGCATACCAGCCAGCCATCGTTGATGCCGGCCGCTGAGCAAATTCACTTTGAGTTTGATCCTGGCGACCTTCTTGTGGGGCGTCTTGAACGACTGCCGCAAGGCCAACAACACCAACTGCTGCACTACGACGCGACAGGCCGGATCATTGCAAGCCAGGGAAGTCGCCAGGGACAGAATGAAAACTTTTCCTTCGATGCGGCGGCCAATCTCCTCAACGGCTCATCCGCTGCAGCTGGACGAGTTGTGCATAACCAACTGATGACTTACCAGGATAAACGCTATCGCTACGACGGCTTTGGGCGAATGATCGAAAAACGTAGCAGGCGGCATGGATTGCAGCGTTTCAGTTACGACACCGATCATCGTTTGATTGAAGTTCGAACGCAGAAAGTCAACGGAGAGAGCGTGGTCAGGATGCGCTATGACCCGTTGGGCCGACGAATTGAAAAAACCGAACACGACAGCAAAGGGCATCTCATCGCCAGCACGCGTTTCGACTGGGACGGCCTGCAACTACTGAAAGAATATAAAAATAATCAGACCAGCCTGTATCTCTACACCGGCAGCGGGCATGAACCTTTGGCCAGGGTGGACGGCAGCAATGAAAATCAAAAAGTCCGTTATTACCACAACGACCCCAATGGACTGCCACAAACATTGACGGAAAGTGACGGTCATCCGTTATGGCGTGCGCACTATCAGGTGTGGGGCAATACGATTGATGAGGTCCGTGAATCGTATTACATCGAGGAACAGAACCTGCGGTTTCAGGGGCAGTACCTAGATCGGGAAACCGGTCTGCACTACAACACCTTCCGTTTTTATGACCCGGATGTAGGACGCTTTACCACCCCCGACCCGATGGGCCTTACCGGTAGCCTGAACCTCTATCGCTACTCACCGAATCCATTCACCTGGATTGACCCGCTGGGATTAAAAGAAAACGAGATTATTCGTTACATGGGCAAAAGCGAAACTGTCTCATCCAAGGCAGCTAACGGCGGCAAAGGAGGACTGGTTCCGAATATCAGAGGTGAGAAAGCGGTCTGGGTCAATCATGACAGCAACCCCGGATTCAATCCGGGCAAGGAAGAGTATCGGGTGGTGGCCACCGTCAATAATGAAGGGGTCAGCATGCTCAACGAGCACAAGGATATTTCTACCGTTGACTATAAGGAGACGGGGCTTAAAGATGGCGTACTGTCCAAAACGAATGAACCCAAGGCCAGAGGAATCGGTTTCCGGTTATTAGATAAATTTAATAAAACCATCACATCGTTTCGTGTCGAGAAAAAAGGCCCGAACGGAAAGTGGAAGACATGCGGATAACGTTAAATGGACATATTCAATCTCCTTTCATACAAGCTTGAGAATTTCCTGAACATCCGTCCATATCCGAAAGAGCTGGGCGCTGTTTTTTACCAAGAAGACGAGCCTTCACTGCTGTCTGTCGCCGCTAGAAAACACAACGGTTCGACCTTCTACATCAGCCGCTGGCACGATTTGTTCTCCATAAGCGCCTTTGAAAAATCCATGTCAAAAAACGGTTTCACGGAGCCGGACTGCTATGCCCTTCTCTTGGTCCTGTCCCGCTTTGGCTATCTGCTTGAAATCGACAACCGTCAACGAACCAATAAAGACTATTTTATTTTCTTCTTCCTGACTCAGTTAATCAGTTTGAAGAACAGTTCTCTCGACGCGGATGCACAGCTCAGGAACTATATGCTCAGGTTCCTGCTTTTTGAATTGAGTATTGACGACGAAGCGTATCGTCGGTTCAGCATCAAGGATAATCAACTGGTGATGGCTACTGACACCCGGGGCTCTATAGCTTTTTTGGAGGTTATCGACTTAATCTACAAAGCGATCAAGTTTGATAGCAGAAAAGAATATGTATTGCTAAGCACGTTAAAAAACTATCAAACAAGCCTCGTCACATTACTGACCGAACCCGACGACACAAATTACCGTTTCAGGCTAAATGATCGCCATAGCGAATACATGTATCCCGATGTATTTTTGCAGGCATACGCTAAAAACAAGAGACAGATATTTCATATTTTGATCGACACGATCAACCCCCTTCAATCAACGGAAAACCTGTTTGTCTCCAATATTATTTTGATGAACTATTCCTTTTATATTCTGAAAAACAAGCCTCACGAAATTCTAAAGCTGAAAAAACACGTCAATGATGAGGTGCTGTTCAGAAAACTTCTGGAAGCAATAATTACTCGTCGAATGGCAATAAATAAATCGTCATTCGAAAAAACATCTATAGACCAGGACCTTTCCTTGATAAAAGACAATTCGACCTCGTTCTACAATATTTTGTACAGCCTATAGATGCTCTCACAAACGAGAGAACCGCGCTGATGCGCATGCCGTAACCAACAAGGAGAACGGTGCAATGGAAGGCATACAATTGCGCAACAAGCACAACGATTGCGCGGCGGCCAGACGCTTGCGTCGGATGAACATCCCGCATGTCTGACGCACTCTGGGCCGCCCGGCTGGGCGATGCCCTCGACCATACC
>NZ_MOBI01000025.1:0-20914 GCF_003732175.1 Pseudomonas brassicacearum | reverse complement strand
GTGGGGTTTCCCCATGTGAGAGTAGGTCATCGTCAAGATTGAATTCCGAAACCTCTATCTGCATCTGCAGGTAGGGGTTTTGTTTTAAGTAGAAGTCACCAATTTTGCTGGCACGTATGCTTCATACGGGCTAGTCACAGAATTTCTTGACGACCATAGAGCATTGGAACCACCTGATCCCATCCCGAACTCAGCAGTGAAACGATGCATCGCCGATGGTAGTGTGGGGTTTCCCCATGTGAGAGTAGGTCATCGTCAAGATTGAATTCCGAAACCCCTGTCTGCTTACGCAGACAGGGGTTTTGTCATTTCAGAGGCCGCTAAAAGCTTCAAGCTCCACGCGAAGACCTTGCCTACGCGCCTCGCCCTCCTTGCACGGTGATTGTCGCAGAGCGACTACGCCGCTTGATCAAGCGTCATCAAAAAAGCGTAGGTTGAAAGCTCTAGCACGCCATTTAGCGGGTTCATGCAGGGAAAGCTGTGCGTTTTGCATAAAAGCCTAAGTTTTCTCGGATCTGTGCCGAAAGACTGGTGAGACATGCGTGCACCAAAGTAGAGCTGCCTTAGAACGGTCTACGGCGTCACATGGAATGTTGCACCCGGAACGCATCCCCACTCCTTGCATAAGAAGTCCCATGAAATGAATCTCAAGTTCAGCCATAAAATCCTTTTGGCCGCTTCAGGCGTAGTGGTTCTGGCTTTTGCGTTGTTCACTTTGTACAACGACTACCTGCAGCGCAATACCATTCAGCAAAACCTCGACTCCTCCGTCCAGCAAGCCGGCGATCTGACGGCCAGCAGCGTCCAGAACTGGCTGAGTGGGCGAATCCTGGTACTGGAAAACCTCGCCCAGAACGTCGCGCACCAAGGTGCCAACGCAGACTTTGCCGGGTTGGTCGACCAGCCGGCCTTCACCTCGAACTTTCAGTTCACCTACGTCGGTCAGTCCAATGGCGTGTTCACCCAACGTCCTGACGCCAAAATGCCCGATGGCTACGATCCACGTCAGCGCCCTTGGTACAAGCAGGCCGTAGCTGCCGACAAAACCATGCTCACGCCACCCTACATGGCTGCTGTTGGTGGGCTGGTGGTTACGATCGCCATGCCGGTGAAGAAGAACGGTGAACTGCTTGGCGTCGTCGGCGGTGATCTGAGTCTGGAAACCCTGGTGAAGATCATCAACTCGGTGGACTTTGGCGGTATCGGTCATGCGTTCCTGGTCAGTGCTGATGGCCAGGTGATCGTCAGCCCGGACAAAGACCAGGTGATGAAGAACCTCAAGGACATCTACCCGGGCTCGAACGTACGTATCGAGAAGGGCAATCAGGAAGTGCTCCTGAACAAACAGGCGCGCATTCTGTCCTTTACCCCGGTTACTGGCTTGCCGAATGCTGAGTGGTACATCGGCCTGACGATCGATAGGGATAAGGCTTATGCGCCACTGAGCAAATTCCGCACGTCGGCACTGATTGCGATGTTCATCGCGGTGACCGCAATTGCCGTGCTTCTTAGCCTGTTGATTCAAGTGCTGATGCGTCCACTGACCACCATGGGCCGTGCGATGCAGGACATCGCTCAAGGCGAAGGCGATTTGACTCGCCGTCTGTCGGTGGAAAGCAAAGACGAGTTTGGTGAATTGGGCGGTGCCTTCAACCAGTTCGTGGAGCGGATTCACGCATCGATTTCCGAAGTGTCGTCGGCCACGCGCCAGGTACATGACCTGTCGCAACGGGTCATGGCGTCGTCGAATGCTTCGATCATCGGCTCCGATGAGCAAAGTGCACGGACCAATAGCGTGGCGGCAGCGATCAACCAACTGGGGGCAGCCACTCAGGAGATCGCCCGTAACGCGGCGGACGCTTCGCAACACGCCAGCGGTGCCAGTGAGCAGGCTGACGACGGTCGTCAGGTGGTGGAACAAACCATTCTGGCGATGACCGAGTTGTCGCAAAAGATCAGCCTGTCGTGCACCCAGATTGAAACCCTGAACGCCAGCACCGACAACATCGGGCACATCCTCGATGTGATTAAAGGCATCTCGCAGCAGACCAACTTGCTGGCCCTCAACGCGGCCATCGAAGCGGCGCGGGCGGGTGAAGCCGGACGTGGTTTCGCGGTAGTGGCGGACGAAGTGCGCAACCTGGCCCACCGTACTCAGGAGTCGGCAGAGGAGATTCACAAGATGATCACCTCGTTGCAGGTCGGCTCGCGTGAAGCGGTATCGACCATGAATGCCAGCCAGGTATCCAGTCAGGAAAGCGTCGAAGTAGCGAATCAGGCAGGTGCGCGGTTGATCAGCGTGACCCAGCGGATCACCGAAATCGACGGCATGAATCAGTCGGTTGCGGCCGCAACGGAAGAGCAGACGGCAGTGGTGGAAACCCTGAACGGTGACATCAATCAGATCAACCTGCTGAACCAGCAGGGCGTGGCCAACCTCAACGGAACATTGAAGGATTGCGATGCCTTGTCGCAGCAGGCCAACCGCCTGAAGCAACTGGTGGATAGCTTCAAGATTTAAACCGTTGCATGGATGCAAAAAAACGCGATGAAGTCGGTCTGACTCATCGCGTTTTTTTATGGCGAAAATCCCCTACGCAAACAGATTGCGCGCATTGCTCATCGAGTCATCGGCAAACCCCTGCACGAAGTCCTTGAACCCCGGCATCGCTTCCGCACCGCCTTGGGCGGGTTCGGCGATGATGGTCCAGGTTGCGCGCGACTTGCCGGCGCTCAGGGGCTCGACGCTCATGGCGGCCCACAACTGACCCACGCCCAAGGTGTTGTAAACGGTAGTCCAGGTCATGCTCAGCGCCTGGTCGTCGCGGGAGTTGAGTTGCTCGACGACCAGATTCCCGTCCTTGAAGAACTTCTTGCGCAGCGACGACACGCCCTCGCCGGTCATCTCGATGTGCGACAGCGCCGGGATGAACTTGTCGAAGCCGGCGAAGTTGCCGACCACTTCCCAGACCCGCGACGCCTCGGCGGGTATTTCCACCGACGACACAACGTGGCAGCCGTGCGGGTTTTTGATCAGGGTATCGGGTTGCAGAGTGCTCATGGTCTTGCTCCATTTCTATGGGTGGTGAATCAGATGAAGTTGATTTCTTTCAGGTAGTCGCAGCCGCGACGCAGCAGCGCCGGAGACTTTTGCGGGTAGTGCGTGCCCATTTGCTGCACACCGGCCTGGGCATTGGCGTGGCCGATCATCGAGATGTCGCCGATGTCCTCCTCGAAGCCGTTGAGGTAGAAACCCAGCACGCCAAACAGCGCGTTATCGCTGTCGACCCGACCCAGTTGCTGTTGCCAGTCGGCGACGCTGACCATTTGAAACTCGCGGCCGGCCTCGCGGAACGAAGCGACATAGGCGTCCCAGCTCAGCGGTTCGGGGTTGTGCAGGTTGAACACCGCCTGTTCGGGCTGATAACGGCTGGCGTGAAAGGCGATGAAGCGAGCGAGGAAGTCCACCGGCATCAAGTCGAAGTTCAGCGCGAACTCCGGCACCTGGCCGAGCTGGATCGAGCCTTTGAGCATCAGCATCAGACGGTTCTTGTGCGGCTGGCAGACGCCGGTGAGGCTGTTGAAACTGATGTTGCCTGGCCGGTAGAGGTTGACCCGCACCCCACGCTCGCGAGCGCGTTCGAGGATCCGTTCGCCGACCCATTTGGACAGGTTGTAGCCGTTCTTGATGTAGATCGGCGGGGTCTGCGCTGCGGGTTGTTCGAGCACTCGCCCCTCGGCGTCGATGGTGCTGGAGGCCGACAGCGTGGAGACGAAATTGAAGATCTTCTTGCTGCGCCCTTCGCAGAGCCGCAGGCACTCGAAAATCGGCTCGACGTTATCCCGGGCCAACGACTCGTAATCGAGCACGTGGTTGACGTTGGCGGCGTTGTGCACCAACGCGCCGAACTCCCGATCCAGTCGCTCATACACCTCTGGCGTCAGGCCCAGTGCCGGTTGCGTGATGTCCGCTGCGTAGACCTGCACCCGAGTCAGGTCCAGGTGCTCCAGGCGGTTCTCACGCAGCGATTCGGCAAAGCGCTGCGCGGCGCTTTGCCCGGCACCGTCACGCACCAGGCACGCGACTTCGCTGGCACCCCAGGCCAGCAGCGCCTCGACGATATGCACACCGACAAAGCTGTTGGCACCGGTGACGATGACCTTGCGCACATCGCCCATCCGGCTGACCGGCAAGGGCTGAATATCGAGCTCGCGGAAGGCATCGGCCAGGGCTTTTTCGCTGAGCACTTCTTCGCCGGCAGAACCTCTGACCAACGTGGCCAGCCTGGCGATGGTCGGGACTTCGATGAAGCGGTTGATCGAGATACTGCGTCCGAACTGCTCGCGCAATTGCAGCAACATGCGCGACAACAGGATCGAGTGCCCGCCCAGATTGAAGAAGCTTTCGTCGGTGGAAATGTCGCCTGCCGGCAACTCCAGCAGATCGGCCCAGAGCTCCAGCAGTTGTGCCTCGTCGGCGGATTCCGGTAACCGGCGCTGAAGGTTTTCGAGGACACTGACCGGCATCGCCAGCAGCGCCCGGCGATCGACTTTACCGTTGCTGGCGAAAGGCATGTTCGTCAATTCAGTCCAGGCGATGGGCTGCATGTAGTCCGGCAAGAACTGCACGGCGTGAACTTTCAGCGCTTCGCGTGCAGCGCCTGGCTGGTCTTCCTGGGGTTGTGCGAGGAACGCCAGAATCCGTCGATGACTGTCGATCACTACGGCCACCTGGCGGAACAACTGGCTGTCGCGCAGGCAGCGCTCGATCTCCTCCGGCTCGACCCGGTAGCCGCGGATCTTCACCTGATTGTCTCGTCGTCCACAGAGCTCGATGCCGTCGGCGGTCCACTTCGCCATATCGCCGGTGCGATAGGCACGCAAGCTGTGGCCGCCCGGCAAGGGCAATTGCAGGTAGCGCTCGGCGGTCTGCTGCGGGTTGTTCAAATAGCCCAGGCACACCCCCGGACCGACGATGTACAGCTCACCGACGGTCTGCTCGACCACGGGCTGAAAGTCTTCGTCGAGGATCAGCACCTGACTGTTGGCAATCGGCGCTCCGAGGCTGCGGTTGCTGTCACCGATTTGCAGTTGCCGGGCGGTAATCAGCACCGTGGCTTCGGTCGGGCCATACAGGTTGTAGAGCTTGCCTTGCTGGGTTAGCTGCCTGATCACATGAGGTTCGCAGACGTCGCCACCGGTCATCACATGCGCAAGGTCGCGCAACTGATCCAGCGGCAGAATGCTCAGCAGCGCTGGTGGAAGAAACGCGTGGCTGAGCTGATGATGACGGATCAACTCGACCAGTTGCAGCGGGTCACGACGCTGGTCGTCGTTCGGTACGATCAGCTCGGCGCCCTGGATCAGCGCCGGGAAAATATCGATCAACGAGGAGTCGAAACTCAGCGATGAAAACTGCAATATCCGACTCTGTTCCGTCAGCCCGACGTAATCGGCGTACCACGCGGTGAAGTGCCCGAGATTGTTCTGACTGAGCAACACACCTTTGGGATGACCGGTGGTGCCTGACGTGTAGAGCGCCATGCAGGGCGCCTGGCTGCCGGGGCGCTGGCGCATCAGCGGCAAGCCGGGATTCGCCTCGCGGGCGTCGATGCCACTGATGTCGAGCCCCGGCATCTCATTGCTCAGCGGGTGCTGGCCATCGTGCAACAACAGCACGGCGCCAGCGTTCTCCAGGATGTACTGCTGACGTTGCAGCGGATGGCTGGGTTCGAGTGGCAGGTACACCGCGCCACTGCCGAGGATCGCCAGAATGCCGGCGAACAATGCACTGGATTTTGGCAGGCAAATGCCCACGACCACCGGTCCCTCAACCGCTCGGTACTGCTCGATCAATGGCAGCAGCCGTTGCTGAATTGCCAGGCTTTGGGCGTGCAAGTCGCCATAGCTGAGCACCTCGCCGGCAATGTGCAGCGCCGGGCGTTTGCGGAAGGTTTTGAAGCTCTGTTCGAGCCGCTCGATCATCGGGATTTGCCCGAGTTGCAGCAGCTGCGGTTGCGCGTTGAGGTTGAGCCGGTGGGCATAGGCCAGACTCTCCAGCGTCAACACGCTTTCTTCACGCTGATGACGACCGGGCGTGGCCGTTGCTGCTTGCGTGAAGTACTCGGCATCGCGGGAAAAACGGCTGACCTCAAGCGCCACGCGGTCAACCATTTCAGCGATGACCTTCAGGCGCAGTGCCTGGCCATTACCAGAGGCTTCGTCGGCGACGGGGACGCGAGCGATCAGTCGCCGGTCGCCGCTCGATATGCAGCGGCACAGCACATCGATAGGCGGCAGACCGTTGGCGTCTTCAGGTCCCAGGCCCAGGCGCACGCTCAGTTGTGCACACTCGCCCAGGTCGAGCAGACTCTGTGCCGGGATGGCCAGGCTGCCGTCTTCGATCAGCAGCTCGGCGTTACCGACCGTTTGTTCGTTCAGGGCGTGGCTGTCGCTCAATCGCGTCAGCGCATGACCGTGTTGTTCCAGTTCCAGCGCCAGCTCATTCAAGGCCTGGCTTTGACCGATGAGCAGAATGTCGAGACGTCTCATGATGTTCTCCTCGGCTAGATCAGGTAGTCGCTCAGGGCGTCTTGCACGCACGGTGAATCGAGCAGCGAACTGCTGCGGAAAAACCGCACGATGTTGGCGACCAGCGGGTGATGGCGATTGATCGGGAAGGCCAGGCCTGCCACTTCGCTCTTGAGTGCGGTCTTGGCGGCATCGCTGATGTGCAGGTGTTCGATCAAGCGGAAATCGAACGATTTCTGAATGTCGTTAGTCAGGTAGTGAGCGATGAATACCGGCAGAATCTTCGCAATCAGTTGGCGGTCCTCTTCGTTCGCCGAATGCCAATAGATCCGCACCAGCCGTGACCAGAACCCCGAGTGGCGGCCTTCGTCGAGCAAGTGGTCAGCCATCAGGCCCTTGATCGATTGCTTGACCGTGTCGTCCTTGGCGAATGCCGCGACGTCGTTGGTCACGGTGCTTTCCGCGATGGCCACGCAGATTAGCTCCACGGCGCTGCGCAGATGTTCCGGTGCCAGCGCCAACGCTGCAGGAATTGCCCGGCTCAGCTCGATTTCACGCGGCAGTTCGATCGGCGTGATGCCGGTCATGGCCACGGTCTGCTGCATGAAGTCCATCGCCACTAGCGCGTGGTAATCCTCATCCACCACCACGGTCATGGCGTCATAGCGACAGGCGAACGGGAAGGGCACGGCGAAGCGATTCTTGGCGATGCTGCGGGCAGTCTTGTCGACGATCTCGGTTTCGAAAATCACCACGTCGTTGATGAACTTGTAGAGCGTCTGCACCAATGCGAAGTCGCGCTGTTCCGGGCATTCGCGGACAAAGGTTTCGCTCAGTACCAGCGGTTGCCGGCTTAAGGGATAGATCAGTTTGTCGTCGTTTTCGACCATGCGCCGCGGACGTGTACGGATAGTCGCGCGGTTTTCCCAGGCGTCGGCGAAGGATTGGTAGTCGGCGGCGTTCATGCGCTCACCTCGGCGACTGATTCACACATGCTCAGACGCAAGCCGTCCCACAGTGCGATACGGCTTTCCACGGCGGCGATGGCCGCCGCATAGACGTCTTCTTGTCGTTGCGGATCGCCATCGATCAAGCGTGCCAGGAGTGTTTCGGCGGCGGGGCCGTGGTCTTCGGAGTCGACTTCGATGTGCCGCTGCAGGTAGTAACGAAAGGTCGGCGCCTGTTCGATGCCTATGCCCCAATCGTCGAGAATGCGTTGGAACATCTGCGGAATGACGCTTTCACGGCCATGCAAAAACGCCGCGGCAACGCTGTGCCCCGGCGCATACAGCGCGGTGTGCAAGGTGTGCCGGACGAAGTTTGATGCGGCCGGGTCGACGTCCACGCTTTGCAGGGCGACGTCGTAGCTCACGCCTTCCTTTTGCAGGGCGACGAAGCGCTCGACGGCCGCCGTGCTGGCGCCGATTTCGCGCATCGCGTCCAGGTACAGCTCGAAATGGCTGTAGTGACCGTGATCGAGCCGGTCATCGGACTCTTCGCCAAGGACGATTTCGTTGATCAGGCGCGCCGCTTGAGGGTCTTGGGGCGGTAGCCAGGGCAGCTGCACACACGTGAGTTCCTGTTGCAGGCGTTTGGTCAGTGACATGAAGTCCCATACAGCAAATACATGGGTTTCCATAAAGCGTTGAAGTATCGACAGTGAATGAATCTCGGCAAAGATAGGGTGAGCGCTCAGTGCTGCTTTTTTTTGGTCGAGAAGTGCTTTGTTGGGTTTCATGAGAGGCCTATAAGTTGTGAGTTAAGTTGTTCGATTGGCAGAGGTTTATTAGGCGAGTTCAAACACGGTGCGGCCTGGTCTTTTTAATAGGCGAACAAGTACCTCAAACAAATGTTGATGCAGTGCATGGCGTTGGCGGCCTTGTCAGGCAAGGTGTTGCGTTTGTTGATGGTGCGTGGCGGTCAACTCCGCGGGTGAGTGTTACAGCCTCTGGGTATTGACCGTGCCGACAAGTACGCTGGAACTTGAAGTTGTCGGCGGAGAAAAATTAATACATGAAACAAGTAGCGGGCAAGTGTTTTTTATATTATTTGTCAAATGTATTTTTTCGGGCGTGACAAGTTTCGATAAAACTTTTCGGTTAAGTTTTATTGGGGTGAAGTTGTTCCTTCCGGCTTATATAAGTCAGAATTTAAATGAGTGAATGCCTCACTCGGAGCAACTTTGTGGCTGGAAAGTTAATGGTTTTTGATGTGGTGGGCAGGAGGCGGGCACGGCCCCATCTCTTCCCGTCCTTTGGCAAGCCTCCTTTTGTTCGTCCATCACGCGAGGGCTGTGCAGGCAGATTTACACGCCGCTCGTCCTTTTTTAGTCGGCAAACCAAGAGTGAGCCCAAAAAGCCAGCACTGCTATCACTGGCTCAGGGGGAGCAGGGGGTTTTCAAGGAGGGAAGAATGGATAGGTGTCGTCAGCGCTTCTCGAGAGCCTGTGCCGCATCGCACAGAGGTCAGGCGCTTACTCGCTGAGCAGGCCCAGATGGGTGTTGATGATCTGCAGCAGACGATGACGCTGAGTGGTGGTGAAAAAATGATTACCGGTCATTTCTATCAGTTCGAATTCACGGCGAGTGAACTCGCGCCAATTGACCATGCTTTCGAGGGGGGCCAGCGGATCGTCGCTGCCGTAGAAAGCAGTCATCGGGATGTGCAGGCTGCGACTGGAAGGGTCGGCCCAGGACTCGAGCAGTTTCAAGTCACTGTGTATCAGTGCTTCGAAGGCGGCGAGTTGATCGCTGGCTGTTGCATCGAGAAGTGCGCCCGGGCTGGAGGGTGCATAACTGTGCCGGATGTTCGGCAGGCTGTGCAGTGGCGCAGAGGCGGGGCGGGTATCCGGGCTGCGGCAACCGGAAATGAACAAGTGCCGGGTTTGCCCCGGGCAGTGGGTTTCGCTCAACTTGGCCAGCTCGTAGGCCAGAATTGCGCCCAGGCCATGGCCAAACAGCGCATGGGGTTCGGACAAGTAAGGTTGTAGCGCCGCAAAGGCGTCGACCAGCAGCGGTGGCCATTGTTCGTAGCGAGTCCGGTTCTGCGGATTGTCATGGCCGGGAAGCCTGAACGCGAGTAGTTCAATGTGCTCGCTCAGTGCTTGAGTCCAACTGCGGAACTGCTCGGGGTCGGCCCCAGCTTCGCCGAAGCAGATCAGCCTGACGTCCGTCGTCTGGCTGGCGCTGATCACAGTCAGCCATGGAGTGTTCCGGGTGTGCACGGCTTTCCTTGTGCGATTCACGTCGATGATTTCTTGCCCTGAGGTTCAAGGCTGTTCAGGTAACGCGTGATGACCTCGACACCCCGGTTCAGGTGGTTCTGAAGCTTTGTCACGGTTAGCGCAATGTCTCGGGCTTGTGCAGCGCGCAGCAGGTCACGGTGATCTTCCTGGGACAGCTTGCCGAGCCCCATGGCTTCAAGGTTGAAGCGCAGAAAGCGTTCCTCTTCCCACAGGCCGCCTTCTACCAGGCTGAGGAGCCTGCGGTTGGGCGCCTTGCGGTACAGCGTCATGTGGAACAATCGGTTAAGCCTGCCGATCTCGGCATAATCGGTCTGTGTTTCGAGGTCGTCGATATAACGCGCGGCCTCGGCAAAATCTTCGTCGTCGAGCAACGGAATCGACAGGCGCAGGGCCTCAGACTCCAGCAGGATACGCAGGGCATAGGTTTCGGCGGCGTCACCTTCGACCAATGGCGCGACAACCGCGCCTTTGTGTGCGACAACATGCAGCAGTGATTGCGCCTCGAGCTGGCGCAAGGCTTCGCGCACCGGCATGCGACTGACGCCGAACAGGTCGGCCAGGTCTTGCTGGCGCAGCGCGGTGCCGCAAGGCAAACGGCCGTCGAGAATCGCCGAGCGCAGGGTTTCTTCGATCACCGATCGCGCAAGGTGAGCGGGGATTGGGCCGCTGACCGGGATAGTACTTAAAGGGTTGGGCTTCTGTGTCACGACAACGCACCCTGATTAATATGAAAAATATTGGATCCAATGCACACTAGTGACTGCCTGGCTGGTTGTCAAACCGGCAAAACAAATCAGTTTCCGTTAGTTTTATGCCACTGGCATTGCCACCGAACAGAGCATCACTGGCTACGTTTTTTTCAACTGCTTGCGCTTTTCTCAAGTTTAGCGTGCTCGCGGTGATTGCACCGTGCCATTGTCTTTTATCGATCAAGGCTTCACCATCCATCGATTTCCAACCGCCCTTTGGACTCACTGCATTGCAGGCACGTTTCGCTCTCCCTCGGCCCCTGCGCTGGTTGTGTTCAGCACTGCTGATAGCCGGCGTCTTGCTGGGCGGTCTGCATGCCGATTGGGATTTTTCGCTGATCAGCCGCCGGGCCGAAACATTGTACGGGCCGTTGGGTGAAGGCAAGCAACGAATCGATGCCTGGCAGCACCTGCTGGCGACACAGAGGCAAACCCCTGAGCTGGAACAGCTCAACGTCGTCAACCTGTTCTTCAACAAGCAGATGCGTTACGTGGAAGACATCGACCTGTGGCACGTCGAGGACTACTGGGCGACACCGATCGAAGCCTTGTGGAAAGGCGCTGGCGATTGTGAGGACTACGCGATCGCCAAGTATTTCAGCCTGCGCCACCTTGGGGTTTCCAGTGACAAATTGCGCATCACTTACGTCAAGGCCCTGCGCCAGAATCGCGCGCACATGGTCTTGACCTACTATTCAAGCCCGGACGCCATGCCGCTGGTGCTCGACAGCCTGATGGATGCGATCCAGCCGGCCAGCCAGCGCGCCGATTTGCTGCCGGTCTATTCCTTCAATGCCGAAGGGCTTTGGTTGCCGGGTGCCAAGGGCAACAAGAAAGTCGGTGACACCAAGCGTCTGTCCCGTTGGCAGGATGTGTTGAAGAAAATGCAGGCCGAAGGATTTCCGGTCGAGACGACTCACTAGGAGCACGCGCTTAGATGTCTTTGTTCAAACAACTGTTGATCGCTATCTGTCTGTTCCTGGTCGTCGCCTTCAGTGGCAGCTTCATGGTCGGCCTGGAGAGTTCGCGGACCCAGTACGTCAATCAGTTGCGCTCCCACGCGCAGGACGCAGCGACCGCGCTGGCGCTGTCGCTGACGCCGAACATCGACGACCCGGCGATGGTCGAGCTGATGGTCAGCTCGATCTTCGACAGCGGTTATTACGCGAGTATTCGGGTGGTCGACCTCAAAACCGACAAAGCCATCGTCGAGCGCAGTGGTATTCCGGAAGTCAGCAGCGTACCCGGCTGGTTCGTCAAATTGATCGCTCTGGAACCTGCTGGCGGTGATGCGCTGGTCAGCCGTGGCTGGGAACAGGCGGCCAGGGTCGAGGTCATCAGCCACCCGATGTTCGCCGTGGCCAAGCTCTGGCAGAGCGCTCTGGGCAGTCTGGGATGGTTGCTGATCTGCGGCGCGTTAAGTGCGGTACTGGGCGCACTGTTACTGCGTCGACAATTGAAACCGCTGGATTATATGGTCAAGCAATCCCACGCCATCGCCCGTCGCGAGTTTCTCAGCCTGCCCGAGCTGCCGCGTACCCCAGAACTGCGGCGCGTGGTGCAGGCGATGAACCAGATGGTCGAGAAGCTCAAGGCGTTGTTTCAGGAGCAGGCTGAGCGCAGTGAAAAACTGCGGGTCGAGTCCTATCAGGACAACCTGACGGGATTGGCTAACCGGCGTTATTTCGAGATGCAATTGAATGCCCGGGTGAGCAACCCGGAGCAGGCCAGTTCGGGTTATCTGTTGCTGTTGCGGGTCAAGGACCTGGCCGGTTTGAACCAGCGTCTGGGCGGTCAACGCACCGACCAGTTGCTGCGGGCGGTCGGTGAGCAATTGTCGCGTGAGTGCGCCAGATTCCCGGAAACCCAGAACCTGGTGACGCGCATTCGCGGTGGTGAATTTGCCGTGCTGGCGCCTGGTCTGGTGCGCGAAGAGGCGCTGCAACTGGCGCAGAGCCTGGACAGCGCGCTGGCCAGTCTGCACGCAACCGGGGCGACTGATGTGGCGTCGGTGGCGTCGATCGGTTTGGCGCCGTTTGCCCATGGCGACACGCCGCAGGCGGTGTTGAGCCTGGCGGATCAGGCGTTGTCACAGGCGGAAGTCGAGGGCGAGATGAACTGGGCGTGCCTGGATCACAGCGCAGCGGCCATTGTCGGCGACGATCACCATGCGTGGCATACCTTGCTCGATCGGGCACTGAGTCAGCAGCGATTCGAGTTGTACTTCCAACCGGTCGTGGCCAGTCAGGACACGCAGTTGGTGCTGCATTACAAAGTGCTCTCGCGCTTGCTCGATGAGCAGGGCCAGACCATCCCTGCCGGGCGTTTCCTGCCGTGGCTGGAGCGTTTTGGCTGGACCGCGCGGCTGGACCGTTTGATGCTGGAGCGGGTGTTGGTGCAGATGGCCGGCCATGAAGACTCGTTGGCGCTGAACCTGTCCGCTGCCACCCTGGCGGATCCGCAAGCGCTGAACAAAGTCTTCGACATCCTGCGCGAGCATTCGAGTCTGGGCCCACGCTTGACCCTGGAGATCGGTGAAGAGCAATTACCCGATCAGGCCGTGCTCGAACAACTGACCCGTCGTCTGCGTGAGCTGGGCTTTTCCCTGAGCCTGCAGCGCTTTGGCGGCCGCTTCAGCATGATCGGCAACCTGGCGCGGCTGGGGTTGGCCTATCTGAAAATCGATGGCAGTTACATCCGTGCCATTGATCAGGAAAGCGATAAGCGTCTGTTCATCGAAGCCATCCAGCGCGCCGCCCACAGTATCGATCTGCCGCTGATTGCCGAGCGAGTGGAGACCGAAGGGGAATTACGGGTGATTCGCGAGATGGGCGTGTACGGCGTGCAAGGGCAGTTGTTTGGTGAACCGAAGCCTTGGCAGTAGGGCTTTAGGGATGAGTTGCCAATGAATAAGTCATCGCGAGCAGGCTCGCGATGGCGTCGGTGTGTTCAACGCGACAGTCACGCCTGAAACACAAACGTTCAGAAACTCAGATCAACCCGCTTTCATCTTCATTAATCAGGTGACTCAAACCACCCAGCGCTTCGCGGGCCTGGGTCCGATCCATCAGTTTGGCTTGCGCGGCCGCTGGCAGGTCGGTGACGCGAATCACCCCTTTGCTGGTCAGCACCTGAATCAGGTCGTCGAGTACCCGGATCATCTCCAGGTCGCTTTGCTTGAGCTGCTTGAGGCTGGTCTCCATCACTTCGTTGGCGTACCAGGCCTGGATTTCATGGTGATCGGAGGGCAGCGTTTCCGTAGCCTCCGCGTAAGCCGTCGCTTCCACGCGCACCAACTGGCCTTGCGCATCGCGTTGCACGTAGAACATCGAAAATCCCTCATGAATGAACCCGCGTCGTGCTGTCAGCAGCATAGGCCAACGCGTACGAGTATGCGGCGCCACGACGAAATCGTCACCCGCTGGCGACTGACAGCAACCCGACGGCCGCTCATTACGAGCGGCCGTCAGGGGCTTGATCAGGTGTTGTTGTGGTCGATCTTGATGGTCGGGTCGCTACCGGCGATCAGCGAATTGATGCTCTGACCGGACCAGTTGTTGCCTTCCAGTTTGATCGTCACGTCAGCATTGGCTACGCCGCCGGCGGCGTTGAGTTTGCCTTCGGAGCTGACCTGCAACGTCGACACACCTTCAACCGTGTTGATTTTCAGGAAATTGTCGATGGTGCTGCCGCTTTCGCCCTGCAACAGATCACGCAGGTCGATCCGGTCGCCTTCGCTGGCCTTGAAGTCCTTGATCACATCGTTACCAGTGTCGCCGGCCTTCCAGACGAAGGTGTCGGCACCCGATCCGCCAATCAGGATGTCGTTGCCCTGACCGCCGATCAGCGTGTCGTTACCTGTACCACCCAGCAGGATGTCATTGCCCTTGCCGCCGTCGAGGATGTCGTTGCCTCCCTGGCCGAAGAGGATGTCGTTACCGGCACCGCCCAGCAGCGTGTCATTACCGTCATGAGAGCCGGATACATCGAACGCGGTGTAGTGCTCGGTGATGTACTGGTGCACGTTGCTGGTGGTGACTTTGCTGGTATCCACGCCAGTTTGCTGGGCCACGAAGGCCTGCATGGCCTGGTAGCCCTCACCGGCAATGCCGTTGAAGCTCACCAGGTCGCCGAACAGGATGTCATTGCCGTCGCCGCCACTGACCGTATCGGCGCCCGGCATGGTCGCTTCAGTGTGACCGATGATCGAGTTGGCCAGGTTGGCCGGATCGATGTTGGTTTGTGGTTTGCCGTCGGTGTCGAACGGTTTCAGGTCGCTGAGGCTGACATCGTTGTTCAGGCCGATGGCCTCAACCTGCGACAACTTGCCGAGCAACGCGAAGCTGTCGTTGGAGTTACTGGAAGTGCTGCCGTCGGTGTTGTAGCCGGTACCGGCCAGTTTCGACAACTCATAGGTGCCATCGCCTTGAGCATGGAGCATCCCCAGGTCTTTGCTGACCCAGCGATTGCCGCTATAGGTCTGCAGCGTCGTCGAACCATCGGTGCCGATGGAGAGGTAGTGCGTGTTGTCCAGGTACTTGGAGAACGTGTTCCCCAACGTGTAGTTGCTGGTCGTGACGACGTCGTCCAGCTTCGCACCACCGCTGTACAACGCCGGGTTGGTCTGTTCGCCGGACTGGTAGAACGTTGGCTGTCCGTCGGTAATGAAAAACGTCAGGTTGGTCGCGTTGCTGTTACCGGTGGCCATGCTGCTCTGGAAGAAGTTGGCCGTGGTCTTGAACACGTCTTCGTAGTTGGTACCGCCGCCGGAAGCCATCGAGTCCAGCACCGACTTGAGCAGGGTCAGGGCATTCGGGTCGTTCAGGTTGACCGCAACCTGTTTGTTGACCTGGGTATCGAAGTCCGCGAGGAAGACATTCACCGTGCCCGAAGTGCTGGCGCCCAGGCTGTTCTTGAGGGTGTTGAATACCGACGTCAGTGAGTCTTTGGCGGCGCTGATCGAGGTGGCGCTCATGCTGCCCGAGCTGTCGACCATGAACGCAATGTTGTAGTTGGTGCCTGGCACCACGGTCAGCCCGCCGATGTCGGCGATCATGATGTCGTTGCCGTTAGTACCGGCGAAATTGTCATCCCCTGAAGTGGCGACCGACGCGTTATACACCGCCGGGTAGACCGTGACCGGGATCTGCGCAGTGCTTGGCGCCGAGCCACCGAGGGATTCGGTGGAAGTCGACGTGACTGTCAGATTGATCGAGCCATTGAAGTACGGTGGCGGGGTGAGCGTCAGGCTGCCGAGATTCCAGCCAGTGACATTTGCTTCACCGGTGGTCGCCACGGTGAAGGTATGCCCCGCGCCATCGCTCAGCACCGAGCCGGCCGGCATACCGCCGATTTTCACGCTCAGGCTTTCGGAGCCGTCGGTGTCGGTCAGCGCGGTGGTGATTTTCGACAGGTGAACACTACCGCCTTCGGCGCCGGTGTTGAGCTTGTAGCCGTCGTAGTAGCCGTCACCGTTGCTGCCGTGCAGGTCGGAAACCGTCACGCCGGCGTTGACCAGATCGGTGACACCCGTGTAGATCGGCACGCCGGCGCTGCTCAGGTCGATGGCGGGTGCGCCGTTGACCGACAGGTTGACGTCGTAGCTGCCCGGGCCACTCTGGTTGTGGTGGTAGATATCCAGGGTGTAGTAGCCGCTGGTGGTCGGCGTGAACGAGCCGGAGATTTGGCCACCCGCGCCCCACGTGGCACCGGCCACGTTTTTACCGCCGATGGCCACCAGCAAACTGTCATCACCGGTACCGCTGAAGCTGTAGGTCTTGCCGGCTTCTAGGTAGATCAGGCCGGAAGTTTTCGACGCTGTGCCGGCCGCAACGTTGCTGTCAGTCTGCACGTTGTTCACGGTACTGCTGCTGTCTGGAGTACCGGCAGCATCGATCACGGATTTCAGGGTTTCAGCTGGCGCGCCGCTACCGCTGGTGCCAAGACCCGCCAGACCGGTCCAGACCTCCTTGATCAGGCCCGTTGAGTTCACGCTGTTGTCGGCGACGCTGAGTGTCGGCGCATCGGCGACGGGAGTGATATCGACTTTCACCGTACCGGTGCTGCCCAGCAGTTGGCCGTCGGTTGGCTGGAACTGGATTTGTGCGTAATCCGCCTGTTGGTTGCCCACGCCGGTGCCGCTGTAGCCATTGGTGCCGGATTCGTTGGCATCAGGCATGAAGCGCAACTTGCCTGCATCGATGTCGGCCTTGCTGAAAGTCTGGTTGTTGGCCACGTCTTTCCAGGTCGAACCGTCCAGGTACTGCAACTTGCCGTCGCCCGGCAGCTGGGTGATTTTCACGCCCAGGCTGGCGGCAGGACTGTCGACATCGCTCACACCGAAGTTCGACCAGCCGAGGATCAGCGGCGTGTCTTCAGTGCCGGTGACCGCACCGCCGGTGGCGACTGGCGCATCGTTGATCGCGACCACATTGACGGTGGTGGTGGCGACGTTGGAGTAATTGCTGCCGTCGGTCACCGTCACGGTGATGGTCCGCGGCGTGGTGCTCGGGTCTTCACTGTTGTTGGTGAAGGTGATGTTTTTGATCTGTTGCATGTAGTCGGCCAGCGTTGCATTGCCGGACAGCGTCAGGGTGATCGAACCATCCTTGCTGTTGGCGTTGATGCTGATGCCGTTGACACTGTTGCCCAGGTTGAGCAAGTCGCCCGGCTGACGGTTGGTCAACACGATGGTGGCACCGGTCAGCATCGTGCTGTCCGGGTCGGTGATCGTGAGGTCTGTATCGCCGATCGATACGCCAGGACCGGTAGTGCCTTCGGTGAAGGTGACGTTGTAATTGGCACCGGTCGCGCCGCTGGAGTTGTTGGCGTCCAGATCGATGACGGGAGGAGCGTCGTTGTCGATGATCGACGTGCTGACGCTGCCATTGGTGCTACTGACCACCAGATTTTCGAAGTTGCCACCGCTGGCCGAGTCGATCTTGACCACGATGTTTTCGGTGGGTTCGGTGATCTTGTCGTCGATGGTCGCGATATTGAAGCTGGCGCTGCTGGCGCCCGCCGGGATTTTCACCGTGTACACACCGGTAAAGTCCGAGCCGTCGGTGGCGGTGCCGCTGTAGACGATCTTCAGCGTCACATCGGTTTGCGCCGGATGCGTCAGGGTCACGGTGTAGCTGGCGGTCTGGCCTTCGGTGACCTGACTGCTGCCGCTGATGCTGACTTCGGTTTTATCGAGGGTGTCGGTGACGCTGGTCACGGCAGCCGTTTTATCGGTGACCAGGTTTTCGAAGTTGCCGCCGGTGGCGGTGGCGATTGTCGCCTGGACCTTGCCGGCGTCGAGGTAGACGTCGTCTTTTGGTGCATCGACCACTACGGTGCCGGTGGTTTTGCCGGCGTCAATGTTGATGACGGCGCCGTTGCTCAGGGTCACGGTCACTGGCGTACCAGCGGCGTTGGTCAGGGTGGCGGTGTAGGTGATGTGACCACCTTCAGGCACCGAGCCGGTCGCGCTCAGCGTCAGGTTGGTGGTGTCGACAGTGTCGGTCACATTGGTGCTGACCGGAGTTTTGTCGGCGACCAGGTTTTCGTAGTTGCCGCCGCTGACGTTGGTAATCGCGTTGGTCAGCGGGGTGTGGCCGACCAGCGCGTCGTTCGGTGCCGTGGTGGTCGCGGTGCCGCTGGATTGGCCGACCGGGATGGTGATGGTCTGGCCGTTGGCCAACGTCACGATCACAGCCGAACCGGTGACTGGCGCCGAGACGGTGGCGGTGTAGGTGACGGTGCCGCCTTCTGCTGCCGATTCAGTCGCGGTCAGTTTCACCGTCGAGGTGTCGATGGTGTCGGTGACGTTGGTGACCGCAGCCGTTTTATCGGTGACCAGGTTCTCGAAGTTGCCGCCGGTGGCGGTGGCGATCGTCGCCTGGACCTTGCCGGCGTCGAGGTAGACGTCGTCTTTTGGTGCATCGACCACTACGGTGCCGGTGGTTTTTCCGGCATCGATGTTGATGACGGCGCCGTTGCTCAGGGTCACGGTCACTGGCGTACCAGCGGCGTTGGTCAGGGTGGCGGTGTAGGTGATGTGACCACCTTCAGCCACCGAGCCGGTCGCGCTCAGCGTCAGGTTGGTGGTGTCGACGGTGTCGGTCACGTTGGTGCTGACCGGCGTTTTGTCGGCGACCAGGTTTTCGTAGTTACCACCGCTGACGTTGGTAATCGCGTTGGTCAGCGGGGTGTGGCCGACCAGCGCGTCGTTCGGTGCCGTGGTGGTCGCGGTGCCGCTGGACTGGCCGACCGGGATGGTGATGGTCTGGCCGTTGGCCAACGTCACGATCACTGCCGAACCGGTCACTGGCGCCGAGACGGTGGCGGTGTAGGTGACGGCGCCGCCTTCTGCTGCCGATTCAGTCGCGGTCAGTTTCACCGTCGAGGTGTCGATGGTGTCGGTGACGCTGGTGACCGCAGGTGTGCTGCTGCTGACCAGGTTCTCGAAGTTGCCGCCGGTGGCGGTGGCGATTGTCGCCTGGACCTTGCCGGCGTCGAGGTAGACGTCGTCCTTTGGTGCATCGACCACTACGGTGCCGGTGGTTTTCCCGGCGTCGATGTTGATGACGGCGCCGTTGCTCAGGGTCACGGTCACCGGCGTGCCAGCGGCGTTGGTCAGGGTGGCGGTGTAGGTGATGTGACCACCTTCAGCCACCGAGCCGGTCGCGCTCAGCGTCAGGTTGGTGGTGTCGACGGTGTCGGTCACGTTGGTGCTAACCGGCGTTTTGTCGGCGACCAGGTTTTCGTAGTTACCGCCACTGACATTGGTAATGGCGTTGGTCAGCGGGGTGTGGCCGACCAGCGCGTCGTTCGGTGCCGTGGTGGTCGCGGTGCCGCTGGACTGGCCGACCGGGATGGTGATGGTCTGGCCGTTGGCCAACGTCACGATCACTGCCGAACCGGTCACTGGCGCCGAGACGGTGGCGGTGTAGGTGACGGCGCCGCCTTCTGCTGCCGATTCAGTCGCGGTCAGTTTCACCGTCGAGGTGTTGATGGTGTCGGTGACACTGGTGACCGCAGGCATGCTGCTGGTGACCAGGTTTTCGAAGTTGCCGCCGGTCGCCGTTGCAATCGTTGCCTGGACCTTGCCGGCGTCGAGGTAGACGTCGTCTTTTGGTGCATCGACCACTACGGTGCCGGTGGTTTTGCCGGCGTCGATGTTGATGACGGCACCGTTGCTCAGGGTCACGGTCACTGGCGTGCCGGCGGCGTTGGTCAGGGTCGCGGTGTAGGTGATGTGACCACCTTCAGCCACGGAACTGGTCGCCGTCAGGGATAGGCCGGTGTTATCGATCGAATCGGTGATGGTCGTAACGGCCGGGGTGCTGCTCGGGGTCAGCTGCTCGAAGTTGCCGCCGGTGGTGCTTTCGATGGTGGTGCTGACGGTGCTGCCGTTTTTGTAGACGTCGTTGGCTGGGGTGTCGACCACCACGCTGCCGGTGGTTTTACCGGCTTCGATGTTGATCACGGCACCGTTGGACAGGGTCACGCTCATCGCGGTGCCAGCCGGATTAATCAGCGTTGCGGTGTAAGTGATCTGACCGCCTTCGGTAATGCTGTTATTGGCGGTGAGCGTCAGGCCAGTGTTGTCGATCGAATCGGTAATCGTCGTGACTGCCGGGGTGGTGCTCGGGGTCAGCTGTTCGAAGTTACCGCCAGTGGTGCTTTCGATGGTGGTGCTGACGGTGCTACCGTTCTTGTAGACGTCATTGGCCGGGGTGTCGACCACCACCGAACCGGCAGTCTTGCCGGCTTCGATGTTGATCACCGCGCCGTTCGATAGGGTGACGCTCATCGCGGTGCCGGCCGGATTGCTCAGCGTTGCGGTGTAGGTGATCTGGCCACCTTCAACCACCGAACCATTCGCCGTCAGGCTCAGCCCGGTGTTGTCGATCGAATCGGTGATCGTCGTAACCGCCGGCGTGGTGCTCGGGGTCAGCTGCTCGAAGTTGCCGCCGGTGGTGCTTTCGATGGTGGTGCTGACGGTGCTGCCGTTTTTGTAAACGTCATTCGCCGGGGTGTCGACCACCACCGAACCGCTGGTCTTGCCGGCTTCGATGTTGATCACCGCGCCGTTGGACAGGGTCACGCTCATCGCGGTGCCAGCCGGATTGGTCAGGGTCGCGGTGTAAGTAATCTGCCCGCCTTCGGTAATCGTGTTGTTGGCGGTGAGCGTCAGGCCAGTGTTGTCGATCGAATCGGTGATCGTCGTAACGGCCGGAGCTGTGCTCGGGGTCAACTGCTCGAAGTTGCCGCCGGTGGTGCTCTCGATGGTGGTGCTGACCGTGCTGCCGTTCTTGTAGACGTCATTGGCCGGGGTGTCGACCACCACGGAACCGCTGGTTTTGCCAGCCTCGATGTTGATCACCGCGCCGTTCGACAGGGT
>NZ_MOBI01000024.1:0-159863 GCF_003732175.1 Pseudomonas brassicacearum | reverse complement strand
CGGTTGATCAGCAGCCAGTTGCCGGACGGCCGCACCGAGCAGTATCAGCGCGATGTCGCCGGCCAGTTGATCGGCTACACCGACCCGGCCGGGCATACCACCCTGTATCAACATAACCGTCGCGGCCAGGTACGCCAGCGCACCGACGCCCATGGCCGGCAGGTGCAGTTCGGGTATGACAGCTACGGGCGGCTGCAAGCGCTGACCAATGAGAACGGCGAAAGTTATCGGTTTGCCTGGGACGCAGGGGATCGGCTGACCGAACAACAGGATCTGGATGGCAGCGCCAAACGCTACACCTATGACCTGCTGGATAACGTCGCGGCGGTCACGGCTGTTCCGGCGCCTTACGGCAACGGCCTGGCCGTGGTCCCCGAGACGCCCCCCGCTCCCATCGTTCATCAACTGGAACGCGACGCCGTTGGCCGGCTGATCGCCAAAGTCACCGACGATGGCCGCACCGACTACAGCTACGACCCGCTGGACCAGCTCACCGCCGTCACCTTCACCGACCACCACGGCAACGCACAAACCCTGAGCTTCGCCTACGACGCTCTCGGCCAGTTGCTCGCAGAACAAAGCACGGCCGGCAATCTGCACCACCACTACGACGAACTCGGCAACCTGATCCAGACCCAACTGCCTGATGGCCGCTGGCTCAATCGCCTGTACTACGGCAGCGGCCACCTGCACCAGATCAACCTCGACGGCCAGGTCATCAGCGACTTCGAACGCGACCGCCTGCACCGCGAAGTGCTGCGCACACAGGGCCAAATCAGCACCCGCAGCGAATACGACCGTAGCGGGCGTTTACGCTCACGCCAACGCCGTCACACCAACCAGCCATCGCTGATGCCGGCCGCAGTGCAGAAACATTTCGAGTACGACCCCGCCGACAACCTGATCGGCAAACTCGACCAGCAACCCGCCGCGCAACACCGCCAACTGCTGCACTACGACGCCACCGGCCGCATCATCGCCAGCCAGGACAGCCTGCACGGCCAGCGCGAAACCTTCGCCTACGACGCCGCTGCCAACCTGCTGGACGGCCCACAACCCGGCGCCGGGCTGGTGGTGCACAACAAACTGCTGACCTATCAGGACAAGCGTTATCGCTATGACGCGTTTGGTCGGCTGATCGAAAAACGCAGCGCTAAACGGGGCCTGCAGCGCTTCGGTTACGACGCTGAGAGCCGATTGATTGAAGTGCGCAACGAAAACGGCAGCGTGGTCAGGATGACCTACGACCCGCTGGGCCGACGCATCGAAAAAACCGAGCACGACACCCACGGCTACCCGCTGGGCGAAACCCGCTTCACCTGGGACGGCCTGCGCCTGTTGCAGGAACATCACCATCAGCAGACCAGCCTCTACCTCTACGAAGACGAAGGTTACGACCCCCTGGCCCGCGTCGACGGCACCGGCCCGCTGCAAAAAATCCGCTACTACCACAACGACCTCAACGGCCTGCCGGAACAGCTCACCGAGGCAGACGGCCACAACGTCTGGCAGGCGACTTATCGGGTGTGGGGCAACACGTTAGAAGAGGGGCGCGAGCCGTACTACATTGAAGAGCAGAACCTGCGATTCCAGGGACAGTACCTGGACCGGGAGACGGGGCTGCATTTCAATACGTTCAGGTTTTATGATCCGGATGTGGGGCGGTTTACGACGCCGGATCCGATTGGGTTGGTGGGGGGAATCAACCTCTATCAATATGCGCCAAACCCTCTGACGTGGATGGACCCATGGGGATGGGCATGCAAAAGCGCAGTCAGTGGCAATAAAGGCCGAACCAAGGCGATCCATGACCTTAAGCGAAATGGGTTTAAGGTCGTCGCTGAAGAAGTCACCATGAAGGTCAATGGGAAACGTATTCGGGCTGACTTCGTGGCCAAAGACCGAAACGGAAAACTGCACGTATTTGAAGTGAAGCACGGCACCGGGAAGTTGACCCCCAACCAAACCGACTCCAAAGTCTTCGACATGACTAAGCCGGCCAACACCACACAACATTTGGGAGGGGGCACGATAAAACCTTCAGCCGGCACGCAGGGTACCTTCAAGGTTGATACCAAAGGAAAGCCGGGGGTGCCGCTGGGTGGGAAAGGCACACAGCACAATGCAACCTTCAATCTCTTAATCTACAAGTGAACATAATGAGCATAGAAACTCGTAAAAGCTTGGAAGTAGAATTACTGGCGGAGCTAAAAAAGATAACGTCGTCCCACTTGGACCTGAAAGCGAGCAAAAACAAACTTGGCCTACTTATCTCCAAGGAAAAGCTCGGAGAGATTTACATACAACACTTGACCAAGGCCGACGGCTACTATGCGGGCCTGGAGATTTATACATGCGAGGCATTTAGCTTCTGCATAAACAAATCACCGCCCTATCAGAGCCGACTATTGAACTCATCTTTTTTGTCGAAAAGTTCATTATCGGAAGAAACAAAACAGTTTGGTGACGAGCTGGGCGGCATCATTAGAACCCCATCGCCTGATGAAGTAAGCGCAACAGTCAAAAAAATAAACGAACGTCTGATAAAATTTTACTTATCAAAGGCAGAGAACGGCATTCTTGGTACGCCCTCATTAATTGATGACGTACTAGCTGAACCTGACAACTATGCGTACCCCTTTCTAACCGCATTATTTGCAGCGCAAAAAAATGACCTGAGCCTGGACTCAGACGTCTTCAAAAAAGTCCTCGCAACCAAATCAATATTTGGAAACAAACAATTTGATCTGGCTTTGGCAAATAAAATTCTGGGGGTAGGCAAAAAGTAAACCGCATCAGCCGGTTTACGACGGCTGCGCCGCCGAGCGGGAGTAAGCTCCCTCGCCACGAACCGCAGGGCTGACCAAAGCAACACCTTGGGGGCATGAGTCAATGGACAAGTACCGCCATACAGGATGGGACTTGGTAAACGTTATAAAAACCACCGGACAATGGTAAAGCAAGCTTTACAGGAGAGGACATGAGCGGGTTGACCGATTTCCACATTTTCTGGGGCGCTGCGATGGAGATCGCAGAAAAGCAATCCGCGTCGATGGAAGCCGAAGGTGCAGAAGATTTTGCAGGGAACCTTTACAACGAATACGTCGAGCAAGGCGCCCCAAAAAATAAAAATAAATGGTTAACAGAACGTCTAGAAAATGAGTTCCTGTGTTTGAATGAAAAACCTGTATGGGTGGGCGAACCAGCCTGGTTGTATCATCAGGGCCTACCCATGGTCTTCTTACATCAATTTTTAGTCTCGCCCTCAGCACAGCATATAAAAGAAAAAATTTCACTTGGCGACACCATATACGTGTTTAGCTCAAAACATATTCTTAAAAGATCGTCAGGGGACAGTTGGACGGTCATTTATCGAACGGCCGTCCAAACCGTTGAAGGAGAGACTGCAGTGGAAACCTTAGAGTAGGCTGTTATAAATCTGACGCCACTTATAGCGATCGAGTATCAAGCCGTACGTCTACCATAAATGCAGAACTATCATATGAAAGACTTAGCCAATGAAAATCCTAAACTGGCAGACGAGATAACGGCCATCATGGCCTCGGGCAATGAGCTCGATGAGCAAAAAAATCCGCTACTACCACAACGACCTCAACGGCCTACCGGAACAGCTAGGCTTCTACACCGTTAACCACTCATTCTCCCCCTATAAAAACCAAGCGTGATCTACCAGTGGAAGGCATTCGTTAAAATGCGCCAATCAGCGCAAACAAAAAATGGGCACCCGACCCAGTCGGCGTGCCCATTTTTTTACCGCCCCGAGACGGTGCTACCTGTTACGGGTTGACGCTGTCTTTCAACGACTTGCCCGGCTTGAACGCAACAGTGTTGCTGGCCTTGATTTTCACTGGCTCACCGGTTTGCGGGTTCTTGCCGGTGCGAGCGCCACGGTGGCGTTGCAGGAAAGTACCGAAGCCCACCAGGGTGACGCTGTCTTTACGGTGCAGAGCGCCGGTGATTTCTTCGAGGACGGCGTTGAGTACGCGGTTAGCCTGTTCTTTGGTGAGGTCAGCCTTTTCAGCGATTGCTGCGGCGAGATCTGGTTTACGCATGAGTGAAGCCTCTTTGACGGTTTTTTGTTGTTATGTCCGTGCTGTTCTTCCGGAACAGCGCCCAAGGCGCCGCAGGCTCTACTCTGCGGCAGACGGAGTGAGGATGGCATGCGGTTACGAGCGGCGCCAGTCTCGGGGCGACCTTTGTAGAGGCAAAAGCGGGATGATTCCGACAGAACGACCGGTATTTACGCCAAAAGCGCCGGAAGCTCCTTGTTTAGAGCCAGTTTCTCCATCACTGCCGCCCCGGTGAGCGCGTAACCCAGTAGTTTTCCGCTGGCATCACGGCACAGCGCCTTGATGTCGGCGCCCTGCCCTTCGACGGTCCAGACACCTTCAAAACCCCGTGGTGGCGGGGAAACCACCAATGGGCAGACCGGTGTTTTCACGGTAATCGGCATCGCACCGTAGCTGACCGCCGTCGGGTTGCCGGCCAGGGTTTGCGCCAGCGCACGCGCACAACTCATCAGGGGCATCACGTACAGCAAATTCAGCCCATCGACCTCGGCGCAGTCGCCCAAGGCGTAGATATTGGCGTGAGAGGTCTTCAGATGACGGTCAACGACCACACCGCGGTTGATCTGCAAACCGGCAGCGGCCGCCAGATCGATGCGCGGGCGCAGGCCAATGGCGGAAACCACTACGTCGCAGGGGATCACCTGGCCATCGGACAAATGCCCTTCGAGCCCGTCATCGGTACGTTGCAAGCTATTGAGTACCGGGCCGAGGTGGAACTGCGCGCCCAGGCTTTCCAGCCCGGCCTGCACGGCTGCGGCGGCCGCCGGGTGAAGCAGCGTCGGCATGACTTGTTCGCACGGCGCGACCAGTTGCACCTCATAACCACCGAGGATCAGGTCGTTGGCGAACTCACAGCCGATCAGGCCAGCGCCGAGCAACAACACCCGACGCTTGCCGGCAGCCGCCGCCCGAAAGCGCGCGTAGTCTTCGAGGTCGTTGATCGGGAAAATCGCCTCGGGCGCATCGCCCTGCACCGGCACGCGCACGGTTTCAGCGCCCCAGGCGAGGATCAGGTCGCGATAGGCCACGGCTTCTTCGCCGATCCACAGGCGTTTGTGGCCCGGGTCGATGCCGCTGATGCGCGTGTGGGTCCGCACTTCAGCTTTTAGTTGTTCGGCCATGGCGCCGGGCTCGGCCATGCTCAGGCCATCGGCGTCCTTGTTCTTGCCGAAACCGGTGGAGAGCATCGGTTTGGAGTAAGAGCGTCCATCATCTGCGGTAATCAGCAGCAGCGGTGTTTCGCCATCGAGTTTGCGAAACTCCCGGGCCAGGTTGTAGCCAGCCAGCCCAGTGCCGACGATCACGACAGGTGCGTTCATTCGTTACTCCTCTTCAATTCATGAAAATCTGTGATCAGGCAGCGATTTCGATCATTTCGAAATCCATTTTGCCGACGCCACAGTCTGGACACAGCCAGTCTTCCGGTACGTCCTGCCACAAGGTTCCGGCCGCGATGCCGTCATCCGGCCAGCCGTCGGCTTCGTTGTAGATCAGCCCACAGACCACGCATTGCCACTTTTTCATTACTTGTTTCCTCAGGTTCTCAGGCTTTTACTGGCGCGAATGGTCACCCGATAAGGGGCTGCCGTCCGGCTCAAGGCGTTTTGTACTGATCGGGCGCAACAGATGCAAGTCTGTTCGCGGCCATTACCCGGTCTGATCAGTCAATATCACCGACCGACATGGTAAGCTCGCCGCCTCATTTGCTGCCAATACTGACTCACTGTGCCGCACTCAAAACCCCTCGCCCCTGCTCTGTTCTGGCTGCCACAAAGCCAGCTGACCCCACTACCCGACGCGCAAACCCTCGACTGGCTATTCGATGAGGGCTCGCTCACCCGCCGCCTGACCCGTTTGTCGGATGACGGCTTCAGCGTGACGCCGCTGTTCGAAGGCTGGCAGCCTTTGCGTGCAGACGAATGCACTGCACTGGAATTGCCCGAAGGCAGCGAAGGCTGGGTTCGCGAGGTGTATTTGCGCGGTCATGGCGAAGCCTGGGTGTTTGCCCGCAGTGTGGCGGCACGCAGTTCGTTGCAGGATGGCGGGTTGAATATGGATGAGTTGGGCAGCCGCTCCCTGGGCGAGCTGTTGTTTTGCGATCAGGCGTTCCAGCGCCGCGCCATCGAGGTTTGTCACTATCCCGTCGAGTGGTTGCCGAGTGAGTCTCAAGCACCGGAACTGTGGGGCCGGCGCTCGCGTTTCGACCGGGGGAACCTGAGCGTGCTGGTTGCAGAAATATTCCTGCCAGCCCTGTGGCGCGCTGCCGGCGCGAATACGGAGAACTGCTGATGTACCAAAGCCTGCTCAAGTCATTGAATCGCGTGAACCCGCGCGCCTGGGACTTCATCCAGTTGACGCGCATGGACAAGCCAATCGGCATTTACCTGCTGCTGTGGCCAACGCTGTGGGCACTGTGGATTGCCGGCAAAGGCTCGCCGTCATTGGCCAACATTGCGATTTTCGTCCTTGGCGTGGTGCTGACCCGCGCAGGTGGCTGCGTGATCAATGACTGGGCCGACCGGAAAGTCGACGGTCACGTGAAACGTACCGAACAACGGCCGTTGGTCAGCGGCAAGATCAGCTCCAAAGAAGCACTGGTGTTCTTCGCATTGCTGATGGGCGCGAGCTTCCTGTTGGTGCTGTGCACCAACGCGGCCACGGTCTGGCTGTCGTTCGGCGGTCTGGCGCTGGCCGCCACTTACCCGTTCATGAAGCGCTACACCTATTATCCGCAAGTGGTACTGGGCGCGGCGTTCTCGTGGGGCATGCCGATGGCATTCACCGCCGAAACCGGTGAACTGCCGGCCATCGCCTGGTTGCTATGGATCGCCAACCTGCTGTGGACCGTGGGTTATGACACCTATTACGCGATGACCGACCGCGACGACGATTTGAAGATTGGGGTGAAATCCACGGCGATTCTGTTTGGCGATGCCGATCGGGTGATCATTCTCACCCTGCAAGGCCTGGCCCTGGGGTGCCTGCTGCTGGCCGGATCGAAATTCGAGCTGGGCGGCTGGTTCCACCTCGGGCTGCTGGCCGCGGCCGCGTGCTTTGCCTGGGAGTTCTGGTACACCCGCGACAGGGACCGATTGAAGTGTTTCCGGGCCTTCCTGCATAATCATTGGGCCGGGTTGGCGATTTTCGTCGGGATCGTGCTGGATTACGCGTTGCGTTGACCGGTTTGAAAGATCGCAGCCTCCGGCAGCTCCTACGGGGCGTCGCGTGCAGGAGTTGCCGAAGGCTGCGATCTTTTACCAGGTTACATAGGCTTGGCGACGTGCCAGGTGCCATCCATTTTCCCTTCACCGGTCATGTCACCGGCCTTCTTGTCCATCACAAAGGTGTACAGCGGCTTGCCGTAGTAGGCCCATTGCATCTTGCCGTCGTCGCGTTTGATCACCGTCCAGTCGCCCATGGACTTGGCGCCGCTTGCAGCCGCGAGCGGCGGCCAGTTGGCGGCGCACTTGTCATTGCACATGGACTTGCCAGCAGCATCCTTGTCAAAGGTATACAAGGTCATGCCCTTGCTATCGACCAGCGTGCCATTCTTTACCATCGCCGGATCAGCGGCGAAGGCCATTGCCGGTAATGCCAGGGCAGCGGCCAACATCAGGGCTTTAAACGATTGAGCGTAGTGAGTCATAGAAACCTTCCTTTGTGGTTGTCAGGATCCGGATTTAAAGCGTAGCTCAGGATTGCGCTGCTTGCCGCACGACTAAAATACTGTCACACGACTGCAATAATTCCGTTATCTAATGCGGCGCAAGACAGTTAAATGACAAGAGGATTAAGGCATGGTTGGCAGGAGCATTCTGATCGTCGACGACGAAGCGCCCATTCGCGAAATGATCGCCGTTGCGTTGGAAATGGCCGGCTATGACTGCCTGGAGGCCGAAAACTCCCAGCAGGCTCACGCCATTATCGTCGACCGTAAACCGGACCTGATCCTGCTCGACTGGATGCTTCCCGGCACTTCAGGCATCGAGCTGGCCCGCCGTCTCAAGCGCGATGAACTGACCGGGGACATCCCGATCATCATGCTCACCGCCAAGGGCGAAGAGGACAACAAGATCCAGGGCCTGGAAGTCGGCGCCGATGACTACATTACCAAGCCGTTTTCGCCACGCGAGCTGGTTGCGCGCCTGAAAGCCGTGCTGCGTCGTGCCGGCCCTACCGACGGCGAAGCACCGATCGAAGTTGGCGGCCTGCTGCTGGACCCGATCAGCCACCGCGTGACCATCGACGGCAAACCCGCCGAGATGGGCCCGACCGAATACCGCTTGCTGCAATTTTTCATGACCCATCAGGAACGCGCCTACACCCGCGGGCAATTGCTCGATCAGGTCTGGGGCGGCAATGTGTATGTCGAAGAGCGCACCGTCGACGTGCACATCCGTCGATTGCGCAAAGCACTCGGTGATGCCTACGAGAATCTGGTACAAACCGTGCGTGGCACCGGCTACCGGTTTTCCACCAAGGCCTGAGCCGGCCCTTACCTGCTCGACACGCTGACAAGGACGCAAGTTTAAGTGAACCAAAACTGGCATGGCACTCTGATCCGCCACATGCTGTTACTGGTCACCGGCTGCCTGGTGATCGGCCTGATTACAGGCGCATACGGCTGGAGCCTGGCCGCAGGCCTGGGAATTTACCTGGCCTGGACCCTCAAGCAATTGCTGCGCCTGCACGAGTGGCTACGCCTGCAAAAACCCGACGAACCACCACCCGATGGCTACGGCTTGTGGGGTGAAGTGTTCGACAGCATCTACCACCTGCAACGGCGCGATCAACGCGTGCGCGGACGCCTGCAAGCGGTGATCGACCGGGTTCAGGAGTCCACCGCAGCATTGAAAGACGCCGTGATCATGCTCGACAGCGACGGCAACCTGGAATGGTGGAACCGCGCCGCTGAAACCCTGCTGGGCCTCAAGACCCCGCAGGACAGCGGTCAGCCGGTGACCAACCTGGTGCGTCACCCGCGTTTCAAGGAATACTTCGAGCAGGACAACTACGCCGAACCGCTGGAAATCCCTTCGCCAACCAATGACCGGATGCGGATTCAGCTGTACATCACCCGTTACGGCAACAACGAACACTTGATGCTGGTGCGCGACGTCACCCGCATTCATCAGCTTGAGCAAATGCGCAAAGACTTCATCGCCAACGTCTCCCACGAACTGCGCACGCCGTTGACGGTGATCTGCGGCTACCTGGAAACCCTGCTCGATAACGTCGAAGAGGTGAATCCGCGCTGGAGCCGAGCGTTGCAGCAAATGCAGCAACAGGGCGGACGCATGCAGACGCTGCTCAACGACTTGCTGCTGTTGGCCAAGCTCGAAGCCACCGATTACCCGTCGGACAACCAGCCGGTGCCGATCGACAGTCTGCTGCAATCGATCAAGAGTGACGCTCAGGCGCTGTCCGGGCAGCGCAACCAGCACATCACCCTGGAAGCCGATCCGTCGATTATGCTCAAGGGCAGTGAAGCCGAGTTGCGCAGCGCGTTCTCGAACCTGGTGTTCAATGCCGTCAAATACACCCCGGACGGTGGCAACATCCGCATCCGCTGGTGGGGCGACGAGCAAGGCGCACACCTCAGCGTGCAGGACTCGGGAATCGGCATCGACAACAAACACCTGCCGCGCCTGACCGAGCGCTTCTACCGCGTCGACTCCAGCCGCAATTCCAATACCGGTGGCACCGGGCTGGGCCTGGCCATCGTCAAACACGTTTTGTTACGTCATCGCGCGCGAATGGAGATCAGCAGTGTGCTGGGTCACGGCAGCACGTTCACCTGCCATTTCGCGCCGGCACAGGTGACAAAATCGCGGGTCAGCTCGCTGACCGACTAGCGCGAACGTTGACTGAACACTAGGCAATCGCCCTGTCAGCCGCTACATTGGCTGACTTGGGCCTGCCTTTCAGGCTCGGCAATCCCCCTTCTTTTCGAATATACGGAACCCGCAAAACTCCATCATGGACCCTTCCCCTGGCTTGACCCTCGCTTCACTCTTCGCCGATTTCGGCATGATTCTTTTTGCACTGATCCTGGTTTTGCTCAACGGCTTCTTCGTTGCGGCGGAGTTTGCCATGGTCAAACTGCGCTCGACCCGGGTCGAGGCCATTGCTGAGAAAAACGGCTGGCGCGGGCACATCCTGCGCACCGTACACAGCCAGCTCGACGCCTACCTGTCCGCCTGCCAATTGGGTATCACCCTCGCCTCCCTGGGCCTTGGCTGGGTCGGTGAACCGGCGTTCGCGCACATTCTCGAACCGTTGCTGAGCGCGGTCGGCGTCAACTCGCCGGAAGTGGTCAAGGGTGTGTCGTTCTTCACCGCCTTCTTTATCATTTCGTATCTGCACATCGTGGTCGGCGAACTGGCCCCCAAATCCTGGGCCATCCGCAAACCCGAGTTGCTGTCGCTGTGGACGGCGGTGCCGCTGTACCTGTTCTACTGGGCGATGTACCCGGCCATTTACCTGCTTAATGCCAGCGCCAACACGATTCTGCGGATCGCTGGCCAAGGTGAACCCGGCCCTCATCATGAGCACCATTACAGCCGTGAAGAACTGAAACTGATCCTGCACTCCAGCCGTGGCCAGGACCCGAGCGACCAAGGCATGCGCGTACTCGCCTCGGCCGTGGAAATGGGCGAGCTGGAAGTGGTCGACTGGGCCAACTCCCGGGAAGACCTGGTGACGCTGGAGTTCAACGCGCCGCTCAAGGAGATCCTCGCGCTGTTCCGTCGTCACAAATTCAGCCGCTACCCGGTGTACGACAGCGAACGCCAGGAGTTCGTCGGCCTGCTGCACATCAAGGACCTGCTGCTGGAGCTGGCAGCGCTGGACCACATTCCCGAGTCGTTCAACCTGGCCGAGCTGACCCGCCCGCTGGAACGCGTATCGCGGCACATGCCGCTGTCGCAGCTACTGGAGCAGTTCCGCAAGGGTGGTTCGCACTTCGCCGTGGTTGAAGAGGCTGACGGCAACATCATCGGCTACCTGACCATGGAAGACGTACTGGAAGTGCTGGTCGGCGATATCCAGGACGAGCACCGCAAGGCCGAACGCGGGATCCTCGCTTATCAGCCGGGCAAATTGCTGGTGCGCGGTGACACACCGCTGTTCAAGGTCGAACGCCTGCTGGGCATCGATCTGGACCACGTCGAAGCGGAAACCCTCGCCGGGCTGGTCTACGAAACCCTGAAACGGGTGCCGGAAGAGGAAGAAGTACTGGAAGTCGAAGGTTTGCGGATCATCATCAAAAAGATGAAAGGCCCGAAGATCATTTTGGCCAAGGTGCTGATGCTCGATTAAGCATCGCTACGTCCAGGAGAGGTGCTTTTGTGGCGAGGGGGCCTGTCGGAGCGCCGCATCGCCCCGTTGGGTCGCGTAGCGGCCCCAAACCCTGCAACCGCATTTTTCCCGACACGCCGCATTCATTGATTTCAGGACGGCTTCGCCGTCCAACGGGGGCAAGCCCCCTCGCCACGGTTGATCGCAGTGACCTGGACTATTGTTTGCCGAGCGCAAAGTTCGGCAAGCTGCCCACCGGCTGGTTGAACTGGTACGGAATCGACACCAACCCCAACCCGCTATTGCGCTGCACCACGAAGTGCAGATGCGGTCCGCTGCTGTTGCCGGTATTGCCCGATAACCCCAGCGCACTACCGACCGCCACCCGCTGACCTTCCCGTACACACACCGAGCCGCGCTTGAGGTGCAGGTACACGCCCATCGTTCCGTCATCGTGCAACACCCGCACGAAATTGCCCGACGGGTCGGTGCCGCGTCCGCTCTGGTTGTTTTCGGTCTTCACCACCATCCCGCCACGCGCCGCGATGATCGGCGTGCCTTCAGGCATCGCGATGTCCATGGCATAGCGGTTCTTGACCCCAAAATGGCTGTATCGGCCATTAGGGCCCTGAGTCAGGTGGAACGGTCCGCCACGCCACGGCAGCGGATACCGATAGGCCAGCGTGGTATCTGTGGGGTTGCCCAGGGAATAGTTGAACGTCGGGGTATAGGCCAGCGGCTTGCCGGGCGTAATCGCCGTGAGCAACGCCAGACGCATAGTGCTGCGCGCCGGCAACACCCGACGGATCGCTTGTGCCGGTGCACCACTGACATTCTTCAGCCCGGTGAAACTCAGCTCGACCTCTACCGGCGCATACAAATCGTTGCGCACAAACACACTGTGCGTGTCCCTCTGCTTCTTGATATCCAGAAGTACCTGGCGCTCAAGGTGCTCTTCCATGCGGTCGCGGAACACAAAGATCCGTGCGCCATGGGAGGGACGGTCACTGTAGGAGACCACACCCGTCACGCTCGTGGATTTGTAAATAGTGATGGCCACAGCCGAGGTGGAGGCCATGAACAGACCACAGAAAAACAGCAATCGCGCGAACATGGGCAAGGTTCTGTCGAGGAAGGCCTGAAATCAGCCTAGCAGCCAGAATGGACCCGCGTAGTCGGCAGATGTTTCAAATGAGTGTAGGCCTGTGATGATCGTTCCCACGCTCCCGCGTGGGAATGCATCCTGTGACGCTCTGCGTCACGCGCCAAAGCGGACGCGGAGCGTCCGGGGCGGCATTCCCACGCAGAGCGTGGGAACGATCAACTAACGATCAACTACATCTTGACCCGGTACTCCGTTGGGTTCGGTGGGTCGAGGTTATCCATGGCGCGGTCGATCAGCAGTTGGGCGCCTTCGGCCATGCGGTAAATGGCCAGGGCGACGTTGCGGCGGGAGCCTTCGATTTCGAAGGCGAGGTCGCCGGCGATGGCTTTGATGGAGGCGATGTCTTCAGAGGCGTTGGCCAGGAGGCTGTCGGTGTCGACGCCGGGGGCGACGATGAAGAGTTGGCCTTTGCGGGCGTCGGCCAAGTGGATTTTGGGTGGGGGCGTGCCGAGGTGGTGGTCTAGGGCGCGTTCGGCAGCTTCGTGGAGTTTTTTCGAATCGGGGGATTCGTAGGGGGATGTTGCTGGGTCTTCTGGTGGATTTGGTGTGGCCTTGAACATTGGTGTATCTCCCTGGAACTAAGGAGCTGACACCGTTTCGCTTGCGCTTCGAAAGAGGTGGCAGCTGTGCGTTGGTGTGCAAGACCGGTCCAGGAACCCGGCAGACCCGAAGGTCTCCGACGCACAGCCGCCATAACGATTCGCGAGCATAAAAAAACGCTCGATGAATAGCCATCTACGATTGTGCACCTGGACCGGACTTGCACGTCCGAGTCACCGTTTTTTGGTGACAGGGTGAGACTAGCCCTGACGCACAGGCCGGGATAGTTACCGAACACCGCTACAACTTGAAGGAAATGTCCGAGGAAGTGGGGCTGTGATGATCGTTCCCACGCTCTGCGTGGGAATGCATCCTGTGACGCTCTGCGTCACCTCATGAAGCGGACGCGGAGCGTCCATGGCGGCATTCCTTTGCTGCGCGTGGGAACGATCAAAGGGGTGAGGTACTTACGCACCCGGTACGAAATGCTTCTGCGCCGTGCCGCGGGCGATCAGGCGGGAGATGTAGTCGAGCTTTTGCGCATCCTGGTCGACGAAGCGGAAGGTCAGTTGCAGCCAGTCGCTGTCGGGTTTCGGCTCATGGGCGACGATGGCGTGCAGGTAGCCGTTCAGGCGGGCGACTTCGGCGTTGTCGCCCTGCTCCAGGTCAAGCACGGCGCTGTCGAGCACTTGCGGCAGGGTGTCGGTGCGCTTAACCACCAACAAGGCTTCCTTGATGCTCAACGCTTTGATTACGCAGGGCTGAGTACCACTGGGCAGGCGCAGTTGACCTTGGCCACGACCACCGGTCGGGGCCGCGGACGCCGCTGGTGCCTTGACCGGCGGGCTGTTGAGCAGACCACGAGAAGGCGCTGCAGCAGGGGCCGGCGCGGCGGCAGGGGCGACGACAGCAGCCTTACCGCCCGTGAGCGCGCTAAGGGAGTCGTTGCCGAACGCCGAATTCATCTTGGTGGGTGCGCTGTTCATCAAGGTGTCGAGTTTGCCGACCTTGTTCAACGCCTGCTTGACCTTGGTCAACAGCTGCTCGTTGGTGAACGGTTTGCTGACATAGCCAGAAACGCCGGCCTGAATCGCCTGAACCACGTTTTCCTTGTCGCCACGGCTGGTGACCATGACAAACGGCATGCTCTTGAGATTGTCCTGCTCACGGCACCAGGTGAGCAGTTCGAGGCCAGACATTTCCGGCATTTCCCAGTCGCACAGGACCAGGTCGAATGCTTCCTTGGCCAGCATGGCCTGGGCCTTTTTGCCGTTGACGGCATCTTCGGTCCGGATACCCGGGAAGTAGTTGCGCAGGCACTTCTTTACCAGATCGCGAATAAACGACGCATCGTCCACGACCAACACACTGATCTTGCTCATCCAACACCCCTATAGAAATCCCGGCAAGCATAACGCTGGCTGATGGCACTTTGCCAAAACTCTTCAGTCACGCCGGGACTTTTCGTTCGCGGGTGCTGCTTTTTTATTCGGCTTTTCAATTCGAAAGCCACCCAAACAAAAACGCCCGACCAAAAGGCCGGGCGCTTTACTTGGGCAATCTTACTTATCGTCAGCTTTGCCCGGAACATTAGCGCTTTCGGCACTTGTGCCTTCAACTTCTTCCTTCATGCGCTTGAGGCCCAGGTGACGGACATCGGTTCCGCGCACCAGGTAAATCACCAGCTCGGAAATATTGCGTGCGTGGTCGCCAATCCGCTCCAGCGAACGCAGCACCCAAATGATGCTCAAGACCCGCGTGATAGAGCGCGGATCTTCCATCATGTAGGTCGCCAGCTCGCGCAGGGCGGTCTTGTATTCACGGTCGATGACCTTGTCGTACTGGGCCACCGACAATGCCAACTCGGCGTCGAAGCGAGCAAAGGCGTCCAGTGCATCGCGAACCATATTGCGCACCTGGTCGCCAATGTGCCGAACTTCGACGTAACCCCGCGGGGCCTCGCCTTCTTCGCACAGCTGAATGGCACGACGGGCGATTTTGGTCGCTTCATCGCCGATGCGTTCCAGATCGATCACCGACTTGGAGATGCTGATGATCAAACGCAAGTCCGACGCGGCCGGCTGACGACGAGCCAGAATGCGCAGGCATTCTTCGTCGATATTGCGTTCCATCTGGTTGATCTGGTCGTCGATCTCGCGCACTTGCTGGGCCAGGCCCGAGTCCGCTTCGATCAGTGCAGTGACCGCATCATTGACCTGCTTTTCGACCAGCCCGCCCATGGCCAGGAGGTGGCTGCGCACTTCCTCGAGCTCAGCGTTGAACTGCTGGGAGATGTGGTGGGTAAGGCCTTCTTTGCTAATCATGTTGGCGTCCTTGGAGCGTCCGGTAAGGTGCGGTCTACCGCAGCGATGGTTAAGCGAGCAACGCTAGCGGCATCCTAGCCATAACGACCGGTGATGTAGTCTTCGGTCTGCTTCTTCGCCGGATTGGTGAACAGGGTATCGGTGTCGCCGAATTCCACCAGTTTGCCCATGTACATGAAGGCCGTGTAGTCGGAAACCCGCGCGGCCTGTTGCATGTTGTGGGTCACGATGACAATGGTGAACTTGGATTTCAGTTCGTAGATCAGCTCTTCGACTTTCAGCGTCGAGATCGGGTCGAGTGCCGAGCACGGTTCGTCGAGCAGCAGCACTTCCGGCTCGACCGCAATGGTACGAGCAATCACCAGACGTTGCTGCTGACCACCGGACAAGCCCAGGGCCGATTCGTGCAGACGGTCTTTCACTTCATCCCACAGTGCCGCGCCTTTCAACGCCCACTCAACGGCTTCGTCGAGTACGCGCTTTTTGTTGATGCCCTGAATACGCAGGCCGTAGACCACGTTTTCATAAATGGTTTTCGGGAACGGGTTCGGCTTCTGGAACACCATGCCGACGCGACGACGCAGTTCGGCCACATCTTCGCCCTTGCGGTAGATGTTGTTGCCGTACAGGTTGATCTCGCCTTCCACACGGCAGCCATCGACCAGATCGTTCATCCGGTTGAAGGTGCGCAGCAGCGTTGACTTGCCGCAACCGGACGGACCGATGAACGCGGTCACGCGCTGCTTGGGAATGTTCATGCTGACGTCGAACAGCGCTTGTTTGTCGCCGTAGAACAGGCTCAGGCTTGGCACTTCGATAGCCACGGTTTCCTGTGCCAGGTTCAGGCTCTGTTTGTCGCGACCCAGGGCCGACATGTTGATGCCGTGGGTGTGTGTTTCGTGCTGCATGGGAAACTCCCTGTGCTAACAAATTCGGTTCGGTTTTTGTGGGAGCGCGTTTGCTCGCGATGGCATCACTGCGGTTTCAAACTTGAACCGCGTCGCCCGCATCGCGAGCAGGCTCGCTCCCACATAAAAATCAGCTATCCAAAGCTTTGTATTTCTCGCGCAGGTGGTTACGAATCCACACTGCCGACAGGTTGAGCGTGGCGATCACCAGCACCAGCAACAGCGCCGTGGCATACACCAGCGGCCGTGCGGCTTCGACGTTCGGGCTCTGGAAGCCGACGTCATAAATATGGAAGCCCAAGTGCATGATTTTCTGGTCGAGGTGCAGGTACGGGTAGTTGCCGTCCACCGGCAGCGACGGCGCCAGTTTCACCACACCCACCAGCATCAGCGGCGCCACTTCACCCGCGGCGCGAGCCACGGCGAGGATCATCCCGGTCATCATCGCCGGGCTGGCCATTGGCAGCACGATCTTCCACAAGGTTTCAGCCTTGGTCGCGCCGAGGGCCAACGAGCCTTCACGCACGGTGCGAGGAATCCGCGCCAGACCTTCTTCGGTCGCCACGATCACCACCGGCACTGCCAGCAGTGCCAGGGTCAGCGAGGCCCAGAGCAGGCCCGGCGTACCGAACGTCGGTGCCGGCAGGGCTTCAGGGAAGAACAAACGGTCAACCGAGCCGCCGAGTACGTAAACGAAGAAGCCCAGACCGAACACGCCGTAAACGATCGCCGGAACGCCCGCCAGGTTGTTCACCGCAATACGGATCAAACGGGTCATCGGCCCCTGGCGTGCATATTCACGCAGGTAGACCGCTGCCAGTACGCCGAACGGGGTGACGATCATCGCCATGATCAGGGTCATCATCACGGTGCCGAAGATCGCCGGGAAGATCCCGCCTTCGGTGTTGGCTTCACGCGGGTCGTCGCTGAGGAACTCCCAGACCTTCTTGAAGTAGAAGCCCATTTTGGTCAGGTAGCTCATCGCGTTCGGCTGGTAGGCGTGAACCACTTTGCCGATACCGATTTCGACTTCTTTGCCATTGGCATCGCGAGCGGTCAGGCTGTCGCGGTTGAACTGCGTGTGCAGGTCGGCCAGGCGTGCCTCGACGTCTTTATAACGAGCGTTCAGCTCAGCGCGCTCAGTGTCCATGTCGGCTTGCGCGGTCGCGTCGAGTTTACCTTCCAGCTCCAGCTTGCGGCCGTGCAGGCGAATACGCTCGAGGCCTGCGTTGATCGCGCCGATGTCGGTTTTTTCCAGGCTCTTGAGCTGCGCTGCAAGCCCGTTGACCCGGTCCACCCGCGCTTGCAGCTCTGGCCAGGCCGCTTCGCCTTCAGCGATGACCTTGCCGTCCTGCTTGACGTTGAGCAGGTAGCCGTAGAAGTTGCCCCACTCGCGGCGCTCGATGGTCATCAGTTCACGCGGCGTGCTCTGGTCGGTCAGCCACTCGCCGACGATCCAGGTGAAGTCATTGCCGTTGATGTCACGGTTACCGACCTTGATCAGCTCGCGGGTCATGAATTCCGGACCTTGATCCGGCACTGGCAAACCCGCGGTTTTCAGACGCTCGCGTGGTACTTCTTCCTTCTGCACCACTTCGCCAATGACGACATGGTTGGCCTGGCCCGGCACGTTGTAACTGGCATGCATCAGGTCTGCCGGCCAGAAGTGGCCCAGACCGCGCACGGCAATCACCGCCAGCAAACCAATGGTCATGATGACCGCGATGGACACCGCGCCACCGCTGATCCAGACGCCGGGGGCGCCGCTCTTGAACCATCCTTTCAGGGAGTTCTGTTTCACAGACTTCTACCTTTCTTAAAGCGACGAGTATTTCTTGCGCAGACGCTGACGGATCAGCTCCGCGAGGGTGTTCATGATGAAGGTGAACAACAGCAGCACCAGCGCCGAAAGGAACAGCACGCGGTAGTGGCTGCCGCCGACTTCCGATTCGGGCATTTCTACCGCCACGTTGGCGGCCAGGGTGCGCAGACCTTCGAACAGGTTCATTTCCATGACCGGGGTGTTACCGGTAGCCATCAGCACGATCATGGTTTCCCCGACCGCACGGCCCATGCCGATCATCAGTGCCGAGAAAATGCCCGGGCTGGCGGTCAGAATCACTACGCGGGTCATGGTCTGCCATGGCGTAGCGCCGAGGGCCAGGGAGCCCAGCGTCAGGCCACGTGGCACGCTGAACACGGCGTCTTCGGCGATCGAGTAGATGTTCGGGATCACCGCAAAGCCCATGGCCAGACCAACCACCAGTGCGTTGCGCTGGTCGTAGGTGATGCCCAGGTCGTGGGAGATCCACATGCGCATGTCGCCGCCGAAGAACCAGGTTTCCATGTACGGGCTCATGTACAGCGACAACCAGCCCACAAACAGAATCACCGGGATCAGGATCGCGCTTTCCCAGCCGTCCGGCACTTTCAGGCGAATCGACTCGGGCAGGCGACTGAAGATGAAGCCGGCTACCAGAATGCCGATCGGCAAGAGCATCAGCAGGCTGAAGATGCCCGGCAAGTGCCCTTCCACATACGGCGCGAGGAATAGGCCGGCAAAGAAGCCGAGGATCACCGTCGGCATCGCTTCCATCAATTCGATGACCGGCTTGACCTTGCGGCGCATGCCCGGCGCCATGAAGTAAGCGGTGTAGATCGCCGCAGCGACCGCCAGCGGTGCCGCCAGCAGCATTGCGTAGAACGCAGCTTTCAGCGTACCGAAGGTCAGTGGCGAAAGGCTCATCTTGGGTTCGAAGTCGGTGTTGGCCGCGGTCGATTGCCAGACGTATTTAGGCTCGTCGTAGTTTTCGTACCAGACCTTGCTCCACAACGCGCTCCACGAAACTTCCGGGTGCGGGTTGTCGAGCAGCAGCGGTTGCAGCTTGCCGCCCTGTTCCACAATGATGCGGTTGGCACGCGGCGACAGGCCGAAGAGGCCCGCGCCATCAACCACCTGGTTCACCAGCAAGGTGCGGTGGGCAGTGCTGTGGAACACCCCGAGCTTGCCGGCAGTGTCGAGGGCGACGAAGCCTTTGCGACGCTCTTCGGCGGTAATTTCAACGATCGGCGTGGTGCCCATCTGGAAGGTGCGGATCTGTTTCAGTCGTTGCTCGCCATCGGTATCGCGAGCCATGAACCACTGGGCCAGACCACCCTTGGAGTCGCCGATGATCAGCGAAATACCACCCACCAGTTGAGTACTGGCGGTCACTTGCGATTCGCCGTCATCCAGCAGTTTGTAGCGACCGTTGAGGCTCTTGTCGCTCAGGCTGAAGACGTCGGCCTGGGCGCGACCGTTGACCACGTACAGCCACTGCTGACGCGGGTCGACGAAGATGTTCTTCACCGGCTCGGTCATTTGCGGCAGCTCGATACGCTTCTGCTCGTTGGTGACCTCACCGGTCATCATGTTTTCTTCGCTGGTCAGCGACAGCACGTGCAATTGCGAACCGGTAGAGCCGGCGAGCAGCAGGGTCGAATCGGTCGCATTGAGGCTGACGTGCTCCAGGGCACCGCCCTGCTCGTTCAATGCGATCGGCGTTTCGCCGTACGGGAATTCGATGGCCGGCGAGATGGTTTTCTTGCCTTCCGGGTAACTGACTTTATAGGTGTGACGGAACACCAGCGCCTGACCGTTGGACAAGCCCACGACAACCAGCGGATGGCCGGGCTGGTCTTTACCAATAGAGGTTACGCTGGTACCGGCAGGGATCGGCAGGTCGATGCGGCGCAGCTCGGCACCACTGTCGACGTCGAAAAACAGCGCCTGGCCCTTGTCGGAAACCCGCATGGCGACCTGGTTCTGTTCTTCAAGGGAGATCATCAGCGGTTTGCCAGCGTCTTGCATCCAGGCCGGGGTGATCGCGTCTTTAGCCGTCAGGTTGGCGCCCTGAAACAGTGGCGCAACGACGTAGCCAAGGAAGAAGAAGATCAGCGTGATCGCGCCGAGTACGGCGAGGCCGCCGACGAGGACGTACCAGCGGGTCAGGCGGTCTTTTAGCGCGCGAATGCGACGCTTGCGTTGGAGCTCAGGCGTATTGAAGTCAATTCGCTTGGGGGGATTGGTAGTCATGGTGGAATTGGCCAGATCATTCATGCGCACACCCTAGCGGTCCTGTATGACAGAAAGATGACAATGCAGTGACGCAACAAATCCGCCGCCCGTGTGAACTGGCAGCGGACTGGAAAATTGGGAGGTAGGAGCAATCTGTGGCGAGGGGGCTTGCCCCCGTTGGGGAGCGAAGCGCCCCCGAAAATCAGTCACCGCATTCTAAGCATCGACCGATTTACGACTGCTTCGCAGTCGAACGGGGCGTTGCGGCGTTCCGACAAGCCCCCTCGCCACACCAGCCTCACTCCTACAGATCCGGGGCTAGCCCCGAATCAGGGTTTTACTTTTTTGCGACTTCAGCGCCGCCTTCTTGCAGACCCAGGTCAGCCAGTGCCTTGGCGGCAACCTTGGCTGGCAGTGGGATGTAGCCGTCTTTCACTACAACTTCCTGACCCTGTTTGGACAGAACCAGTTTCACGAACTCGGCTTCCAGCGGGGCCAGAGGCTTGTTCGGAGCTTTGTTGACGTAAACGTAGAGGAAACGCGACAGCGGGTATTTGCCGTTCAGGGCGTTTTCTTCGCTGTCTGCGATGTAGTCAGTGCTGCCTTTCTTGGCCAGAGCCACAGTCTTCACGCTGGCGGTTTTGTAGCCGATGCCCGAGTAACCGATACCGTTCAGCGAAGAGCTGATCGATTGCACGACCGAAGCCGAGCCTGGTTGTTCGTTGACGTTTGGCTTGTAGTCGCCTTTGCACAGGGCTTCTTCTTTGAAGTAGCCATACGTGCCGGATACCGAGTTACGACCGAACAGTTGAACCGGCTTGTTGGCCAGGTCGCCTGTCACGCCCAGGTCACCCCAGGTTTTGACTTCTGCTTTAGCGCCGCACAGACGAGTCGAGGAGAAGATCGCGTCGACTTGTTCCATGGTCAGGTGCTGGATCGGGTTGTCCTTGTGCACGAACACGGCCAGGGCATCCACGGCAACCGGGATAGCGGTTGGCTTATAGCCGTACTTCTGTTCAAAGGCCGCCAGTTCGGTGTCCTTCATCTTGCGGCTCATCGGGCCCAGGTTGGAGGTGCCTTCAGTCAACGCAGGTGGCGCAGTGGCGGAGCCAGCGGCCTGAATCTGGATGTTTACGTTCGGGTATTCTTTTTTGTAGTTCTCAGCCCACAGGGTCATGAGATTGGCCAGGGTATCGGAACCGACGCTGGACAGGTTGCCCGAAACACCAGTGGCTTTTGTATAAGCCGGGATGGCTGGGTCTACACCAGCGGCTACCGCGTTGGCAGTTGCAACGCCAGCAGCGACAAACGTCATTGCCGCCATCAAACGCTTCAGTTTCATGCCTTACTCCTAGCAAATAGGGTGTGTTAAGTCGGGGCCAAGTATCGGCAGGCCGTATGAACACTCTATGACCTGAATATGACAATTAGATGAAAGGCCAGCATTTGGCTTTTTACAGGAGATGATCGAGGCGGACGCAGAGCGTCCATGGCGGCATTCCCACGCAGAGCGTGGGAACGATCATCCAGGCAGATTTAGCGGTCGTTCTTCCAGAGGTAACCACCCACCAGGATGCCAATGCTGCAGATGATTGCCACATAGTAGGCAGGCCCCATCGGGCTTTCCTTAAGCAGCAGGGTGACGACCATCGGGGTCAGGCCGCCGAAGATCGCGTAAGCCAGGTTGTAGGAAAACGACAGGCCGCTGAAGCGCACCACGGCCGGGAACGCCTTGACCATCACGAACGGCACTGCGCCGATCGTGCCGACGAACAGGCCGGTCAGCGCGTACAGCGGGAACAGCCAGTCGGGGTGATTGAACAGGCTGTGGTAGAAGGTCCAGGACGTCGCCAGCAGCGCTGCGCTGCCAAACACGAACACCCGGCCAGCGCCGAAGCGATCCGCCAGCGCGCCGGAGATCACACAGCCCAGGCTCAGGCACACGATGGCCACGCTATTGGCTTGCAGCGCGGTCGTGGCCGAGAAGTGATAGATGGTTTGCAGCACGGTCGGGGTCATCAGAATGACCACGATGATCCCGGCCGACAGCAGCCAGGTCAGCAGCATCGAGATGGCAATGGCGCCGCGATGATCACGCAACACTGCACGCAGCGGCACCTCTTCGGCCAGCGCCTTGCGCAGTTGCAGCTCGGCGAACACCGGAGTTTCGTGCAGCCACCGGCGCAGGTAGACCGAGAACAGGCCGAACACACCGCCGAGCAGGAACGGGATACGCCAGGCGTAATCAGCCACTTGTTCAGAGGTGTAGAGGCTGTTGATTGCGGTGGCGACCAGCGAGCCGAGCAGGATGCCGGCGGTCAGGCCGCACGTCAGCGTGCCGCAGGCGTAGCCGATGTGCCGCTGTGGCACGTGTTCGGAAACGAAGACCCAGGCCCCCGGCACTTCACCGCCAATCGCCGCGCCCTGGATCACCCGCATCAGCAGCAACAGGATCGGCGCCCACAGGCCGATCTGCGCGTACGTCGGTAGCAGGCCCATGATCAGTGTCGGTACGGCCATCATGAAAATGCTCAGGGTGAACATTTTCTTGCGCCCCAGCAGGTCGCCGAAGTGCGCCATGACGATGCCGCCCAGTGGCCGCGCCAGGTAACCCGCGGCAAAGATACCGAAGGTCTGCATCAGCCGCAGCCACTCGGGCATGTCCGCCGGGAAGAACAACTTGCCAACGACCGTGGCGAAGAACACGAAGATGATGAAGTCGTAAAACTCCAGCGCGCCGCCCAAAGCGGAAAGCGACAGTGTCTTGTAGTCGTTAGCGGTCAAGGGGCGCGCAGGTTGCGTGGGTGTCGCTATGCTCGATGGCGCTGTGGTCATGGCAAGGGCTTCTCTTATAGTCAGATCCGCAACCCCAACAACGCTGGCAGGGGCTTGGGCAGGTTCGGCACGATAGCAAATTGTTCGAAAAAGCACAGGAAAGCGCGTATTTGGCAGTCAAAATGAGAACCCGATGGTCGTCTCGGAGTCTACCGACCGATATACTCGCAACCGTGCAACACTTTGTAAGGGGTTGCTGTGCGAAAACGTCGTTGGCCTTTGTCAGCCGGTTTCGCAGAGTTTCCCTTTAGCACGCCTTATGGAAAACGTGACGAACGTAGTATGTTCGGGGCTGAATCGTTTTTCCCAAGACGGCTATTCACCCGCTGCATATTCCAAGAGTCACGGCTCAGAGGCACCCCTGGCATGATAGAGCTCGAACAAGAAGATCCTATTCCGCAAGGCGATCTGGCCCTGCAAATCACCGCGCTTCCCCGCGAAACCAACGGCTTTGGCGATATTTTCGGCGGCTGGCTGGTGTCTCAGATGGATTTGGCCGGTACGGCGATGGCCAGCAAGGTCGCGGGCGGACGCGTCGCCACCGTGGCGATCGATCGCATGGCCTTCCTGGTGCCGGTCGCCGTGGGCGCGCAACTGTCCTTCTATACCCAGGCAACGGAAATCGGCCGTAGCTCGATCAAGATGATGGTCGAGGTCTGGAGCGACGATCCACTGTCCAGCGAATGGCGTAAAGTCACTGAGGCGGTGTTCGTGTTCGTCGCCATCGATGGCAGCGGCCGCACCCGCTCGGTTCCGCCCAGAGCTCGTTAAACCGGGCAAGCGTTAAACCCGGCGGCCATTTTACGGTCCATTGACGTCATTGATCCTGAACGAGATGCGCAACATGCCGACTCCCAACGTTGAAGCCGTGAAACTGGATGAACTGAACTGCTGGCGCATCCGCCACGGTCAGGCCGAATTGCTGGTGGCCCAACAAGGCGCGCACATCCTCAGTTATCAACTGGCCGGGCAACCGCCACTGATCTGGCTCAACGATGAAGCGGTGTTCAAAACCGGCAAAAGCATCCGCGCCGGTGTTCCAGTGTGCTGGCCGTGGTTTGGCAACCTGGAGCGCAACCCGCCGAGCGTTCAGGCGATGCGCATCAGCAACGAACCGCCGACCGCCCACGGTTTAGTGCGGGCGATGGACTGGGAACTGGGTGCGATTGAAGCCGAAGGCGAAAGCCTGAAGGTCGAATTCGTCCTGCCCTACCTCGAAGGCGGCTTGCCGGGTTGGCCGTATCCGGTGGACCTGAAACTAAGCATTCGCCTGGATGAGCAGCTGCATATCAACCTGACCAGCCAAAACCAGGGCAGTACCCCCGTCACCATCAGTCAGGCGCTGCACAGCTACTACGCGGTCAGCGATGTACGCAACGTACACGTCGAAGGCCTGGACGGGCTGAACTACATCGAAACCCTGGATAACTGGAAAACCGTGACTCAGAACGGCGACCTGCGTTTTTCCGGGGAAACCGACCGGATCTACCTGAATACACCGGCGCAATTGAGCATCGTCGATCCTGCCTGGGAACGACGCATCGAGCTGACCAGCAGCGGTTCGCGCTCGGCGGTAATCTGGAACCCGTGGATTGCGCGCGCGGCGCAGTTCAGTGACATGGCCGATGACGGCTGGCAGCGCATGCTGTGCATCGAAACGGCCAACGTGATGGATGACATCGTGACCCTGGCACCGGGGGCGAGTCATACGTTGGGCGTGAGCATCGCCAGCAAACCTCTATAAGCAACACTACAAAACCACTGTGGGAAGAGCCGGGCGACGTTCGTCTGCCCGCGATGAGGCCATAACGTCCAACATCTATGTTGACTGTTACACCGCCATCGCGAGCAGGCTCGCTCCCACATTTGATCAGTGCCAAGCCAGCTGGCGTGTTACAAATCCGACTCTTTGACCGCCCGCACTTTTGCCGCATCCAGTGCATAGGCCGCATCGGCCAGGTCGTTGTTGACCTTCTCGATCTTCAGCGTGCCGGTGACCCACAGCGGTGTGTAGATATCGTCCAGCTTCAAGCCCTTCGGATAGCGCACCAGCACCAATTGGTTAGGCGGTGGTGGCGGCACGTGGATGCAGGCGCCAGGGTACGGCACCAGGAAGAACAGCGTGCTGCGACCCTTGGCATCGGTTTCCAAAGGCACGGGATACCCGCCGATGCGGATGTTCTTGTCGTTCATCGACGCCACGGTCTTGGTCGAATACATCACCGCCGGCAAGCCCTTGCTCTGCTTCAAGCCACCCTTGTCGGTAAAGGTGCCGTTGGCTTCGGGCGAGTTGTGGTCGATTTCAGGCATGGCCTCGAGGGCCTTTTGGTCCGACTTGGGCATCAGTTCGAGCCAGTCGGTTTCCGGCAGTTCACCGGCGTGGGCCAGGCCAGTGCCCAGCAATAGAAGAGTCAGCAGAAGACGGCGCATAAAATGTGCTCGGCAAAGAGGAGTCAGTAAATCGTCGAGCATTCTAGCCCTCTCTGCCCGTGCGGCAGAGAGGGCTTTGTCGCTTGAATCAGGTGTTTTTCTTGATCAGACCGTAGATCACCAGCAAAACAATCGCGCCCACCAGTGCACCGAGGAAACCCGCGGCTTGCCCAGGTTCATAGATATGGAGCGCCTGACCACCGTAAGTCGCGGCCAGCGAACCGCCAATGCCGAGCAGGATGGTCATGATCCAGCCCATGCTGTCGTCACCTGGTTTCAGGAAACGAGCCAACAGGCCAACGATCAAGCCGATGAAGATGGTTCCAATGATGTGCATGGCGTTTCCCTCTGAATGATGTAGGTATGCCAAAGCCTAGTCAGACCTTGGCATCCTGCCATCAGAGAACGGCGGCGACCGAAGGTTCCGTCGCTGCCAGATGAAACTATTCGGCAATCAGCGCTTCGACCTTGAGGATCTGCTGCTCCAGCGTGGCTTTGTCGGCGCAACGCAGGTTGGCGTGACCGACCTTGCGGCCGACCTTGAACGCCTTGCCGTAGTGGTGCAGATGGCAATCGGCGATAGCGATGACCTTCTCCACCGGCGGTACCACACCGATGAAATTGAGCATCGCGCTCTCACCGACCTTGGCAGTCGAACCCAGCGGCAGGCCGGCAACGGCGCGCAGGTGGTTTTCGAACTGGCTGCACTCGGCGCCTTCAGTAGTCCAGTGGCCAGAGTTGTGTACGCGCGGGGCGATTTCGTTGGCCTTGAGGCCACCGTCGACTTCAAAGAACTCGAACGCCATCACGCCGACGTAATCCAGCTGCTTGAGCACGCGGCTGGAGTAATCCTCGGCCAGGGCCTGCAAGGGATGGTCGGTGCTGGCCACGGACAACTTGAGAATGCCGCTGTCGTGGGTGTTGTGGACCAGCGGGTAGAACTTCGTTTCACCATCGCGAGCGCGCACGGCGATCAGCGAAACTTCACCGGTGAACGGCACGAAGCCTTCCAGCAAGCAGGCCACGCTACCCAGCTCGGCGAAGGTACCGACCACATCAGCCGGGGTGCGCAGGACTTTCTGGCCCTTGCCGTCGTAACCCAGGGTGCGGGTTTTCAGTACGGCGGGCAGGCCGATGGTGGCTACCGCAGCCTCCAGGTCGGCTTGCGAGTGGATATCGGCGAAGGCCGGCGTCGGAATGCCGAGGTCCTTGAACAGGCTCTTTTCGAACCAGCGATCACGGGCAATGCGCAGCGCTTCGGCACTCGGGTAAACCGGAACGAATTGCGACAGGAAGGCCACGGTTTCGGCAGGGACGCTTTCAAACTCGAAGGTCACCAGGTCCACTTCATCGGCCAACTGGCGCAGGTGATCCTGATCGCCGTAATCGGCCCGCAGGTGCTCACCCAGCGCAGCTGCGCAGGCATCCGGCGCGGGGTCCAGAAAAGCGAAGTTCATTCCCAGCGGCGTACCTGCCAGGGCCAACATGCGACCCAACTGGCCGCCACCGATTACACCGATCTTCATCGTCAACAACCTCAGGCGATGCGTGGGTCTGGATTGTCCAGGACGCTGTCTGTCTGCTCAGCACGGAAGGTTTTCAGCACCGCGTGGAATTGCGGGTGCTTGGCGCCCAGGATACTCGCCGAGAGCAGGGCTGCGTTGATCGCGCCGGCCTTGCCGATGGCCAGGGTAGCGACCGGGATGCCCGCCGGCATCTGCACGATCGACAGCAGCGAGTCGACACCCGAGAGCATCGACGACTGCACCGGCACGCCCAGCACCGGCAGGTGGGTCTTGGCCGCACACATGCCAGGCAAGTGGGCCGCGCCGCCGGCACCGGCGATAATCACCTCGATACCACGGGCCTCGGCCTCTTCGGCATACTGGAACAGCAGGTCCGGGGTGCGGTGGGCAGAGACCACTTTCACCTCGTAAGGGATGCCGAGCTTTTCCAGCATATCGGCGGTGTGGCTAAGGGTGGACCAATCGGACTTGGAGCCCATGATCACGCCAACCAGTGCGCTCATCGTCGTGCCTCTTCTCTCTGGGCGCCCGCAGGCGCGTCAAAAAACAACAAGCCACGCAAAATGCGTGGCTTGATTGTACGAATTATGGCCAGTCAAACCGGCCGAAGGCCGCGCAGTATACCTCAATGAAGCAGATAAACAGCCCCCCGCGCGACCATCTGTCATATGGCGCAAAGTGCCGGTTTTATTGACTTTAAGGTCAATCCAATACAACACGAATCCCTTGTGGGAGCGAGCCTGCTCGCGATAGCGTCAGGACATTCAATATTGATGTTGAATGTTAGTCTGTCATCGCGAGCAGGCTCGCTCCCACAGGGTTCTTCATTGTGCTCCAGAGCCAGGCGTACCCTGCGCTGCGCTGCCTTCCAGCTTGCGCCACAACAGCCTTACGTTGGCCTTGCGCACCAGCGCGCAGCGGTACAGGCGAATCTCCAGTGGCACGTGCCATTGCGGGCCACCGCAGACCACCAGCTCACCGCGTGCCAGTTCGGCACGCACGCTGAGCTGCGGCACCCAGGCGATGCCCAGCCCTTCCAGCGCCATGCTTTTCAGGCTGTCGGCCATGGCGGTTTCATAAATGGTGGTGAAACGCAGCGCGCGCTGGCGCAGCAGCATGTTCACCGAACGCCCGAGAAAAGCCCCGGCGCTGTAGGCCAACAGTGGCACGCTGGCCTCGCCTTCGAGGTCAAACAGCGGCTTGCCATCCGCATCGGCCGCACAGACCGGGAGCATTTCGGTGTCGCCCAGGTGCAGTGACGGGAAAATCTCCGGGTCCATTTGCATGGCCGCATCCGGGTCATAAAACGCCAGCATCAGATCGCAGCCGCCTTCGCGCAACGCATGGACGGCGTCGCCGACGTTGGTCGCCACCAGCCGCGTGGCAATATTCAGGCCTTCATTGCGCAGTTGTGCGATCCAGCGCGGAAAGAAACCCAGGGCCAGGGAGTGAGCGGCAGCGACTTGCATCACTTCGCCCTGCCCGCCTTCGAGGTGATGTAAATGCCGCAGCACTTCGCCGAGTTGCTCGACCACCGTACGCGCCGTGACCAGAAACAACTGCCCCGCCGCCGTCAGTTCGATGGGTGTGCGCGAGCGATTGACCAGGGTCAGCCCCAGCGCGGCTTCCAGGCTGCGGATCCGCCGGCTGAATGCCGGCTGAGTCACAAAGCGCCGTTCGGCGGCCTGCGAAAAGCTGCGGGTGGCGGCCAGGGCACTAAAGTCCTCGAGCCATTTGCTTTCCAGATTCATCACGTCCTCCCGGACACGCACCAATTTAGGTCACACGCTCACCGCACACACGGCGTCACACAGACATTATGCCGAATGTGCATAGGGCAGTGCTTAACAGCATTGGCCCAAAATTTTCCACAAGCCTAGCATCCGTAGCGTTCCGGCACAGACCGGGTCCATATCGAGATGATTTCTATCATGTCTTCCGCTGCATCTTTCCGCACAGAAAAAGACCTGCTTGGCGTACTCGAAGTACCAGCTCAAGCGTATTACGGCATCCAGACCCTGCGAGCGGTGAACAACTTCCGTCTCTCCGGCGTTCCGATTTCGCATTACCCGAAGCTGGTTGTGGGTCTGGCAATGGTCAAGCAGGCTGCTGCTGACGCCAACCGCGAGCTGGGTCACCTGAGCGAAGTCAAGCACGCTGCCATCAGCGAAGCGTGTGCCCGTCTGATCCGCGGCGATTTCCACGAAGAGTTCGTGGTGGACATGATTCAAGGCGGCGCTGGCACTTCAACCAACATGAATGCCAACGAAGTCATCGCCAACATCGCGCTGGAGGCCATGGGCCACAGCAAGGGCGAATACCAATACCTGCACCCGAACAACGACGTGAACATGGCGCAGTCGACCAACGACGCCTACCCGACGGCCATCCGCCTGGGTCTGCTGTTGGGTCACGACGCCCTGCTCGCCAGCCTCGACAGCCTGATCCAGTCGTTCGCTGCCAAAGGTGAAGAATTCAGCCACGTTCTGAAGATGGGTCGTACCCAGCTGCAAGACGCCGTGCCGATGACCCTTGGCCAGGAATTCCGCGCCTTCGCCACCACCCTGAGCGAAGACCTGGCACGCCTGAAGACACTGGCACCGGAACTGCTGACCGAAGTGAACCTGGGCGGCACCGCGATTGGTACCGGCATCAACGCCGACCCGCGTTACCAGCACCTGGCTGTTCAGCGCCTGGCACTGATCAGCGGTCAACCGCTGGTACCGGCTGCCGACCTGATCGAAGCGACTTCCGACATGGGCGCCTTCGTACTGTTCTCCGGCATGCTCAAGCGCACCGCGGTCAAGCTGTCGAAGATCTGCAACGACTTGCGCCTGCTGTCCAGCGGCCCACGCACCGGCATCAACGAAATCAACCTGCCAGCGCGTCAGCCGGGCAGCTCGATCATGCCGGGCAAGGTCAACCCGGTTATTCCTGAAGCCGTTAACCAGGTGGCCTTCCAGATCATCGGTAACGACCTGGCACTGACCATTGCGGCCGAAGGCGGCCAGTTGCAACTGAACGTGATGGAGCCGTTGATCGCCTTCAAGATCTTCGACTCGATCCGCCTGCTGCAACGCGCCATGGACATGCTGCGCGAGCACTGCATCGTCGGCATCACCGCCAACGAAGCCCGCTGCCGTGAACTGGTCGAACACTCGATCGGCCTGGTCACCGCGCTGAACCCGTATATCGGTTATGAAAACGCCACCCGCATCGCCCGTATCGCCCTTGAAAGCGGCCGCGGCGTGCTGGAACTGGTGCGCGAAGAAGGCTTGCTCGACGACGCCATGCTCGCCGACATCCTGCGCCCGGAAAACATGATTGCTCCGCGTCTGGTACCACTGAAAGCCTAACGCTGTAGTTACTGCTCACCAGGTCGAGGGACTAGACACCTCTCACCTTTTGAGGGCCTGGAGTTCATTCTCCGGGCCCTTTTTTTTAAATCTTTTGCGGATTTTCCAAACATGTCGTGTGTTTTCAATACCGCCAAGATCGCAGCCTTCGGCAGCTCCTACACAGGGATTGACGTGCACCCGTAGGAGCTGTCGAAGGCTGCGATTTTTTGATCTTGCAGCCCCTTGTTTTATCGTTCGCACCACAACCGTGCAGACGGACGCCGCACTGATAGGTATAGTGCCGCCCCTCTTCGCGTGAGCGGTCGTCGGTAACGAGACCCAAACCCATGCGAAACCCGAACTAATAACAAACCCGCGATATGGATCCGGGACGAACATCGCCCCATCCGTTGTGCCGTGCACAGACCGGTGTAACGCGATGTTTCGACCGCCAACAATCGCCTACACAAAAAACAGCGAGGAATACTCCATGCTCGAAGTCATCAACGACTTCCTCTCAGGGAAAGTACTGATCGTGCTCATTGTCGGGCTCGGTAGCTACTTCACGATCCGCTCGCGTTTCGTCCAATTGCGTCACTTCCTACACATGTTCTCGGTCTTCAAGGACAGCCTGCGTAGCAGCAGCGAGCAACTCAGCTCCTTCCAGGCCCTGATGCTCAGCCTCGCCGGCCGCGTCGGCGCAGGCAATATCGCGGGTGTCGGCATCGCCGTGACCCTCGGTGGCCCGGGCGCAGTGTTCTGGATGTGGGTAACCGCACTGGTCGGCATGTCCAGCAGCTTCTTCGAATGCTCCCTCGGCCAGCTCTATAAGCGCTGCGACTCCGAAGGTCAGTACCGTGGCGGCCCGTCCTACTACATCCAGCACGGCCTGCAGAAGCGCTGGTTGGGCATGATCATGGCATTCCTGTTGCTGGTGACCTTCGGGTTCGCCTTCAACGGCCTGCAATCCCATGCCGTGACCCACTCGCTCAATAACGCCTTCGGTCTGAACACCACCTACACCGGCCTGGGCCTGGCGGTGCTGTTGGGCCTGGTGTTTATCGGCGGGATCAAGCGGATCGCCAAAGTGGCCGACCTGCTGGTACCGGTGAAGACCCTGGTCTACATCGGCGTGACCATCTACGTGATCGTGCTGCAATTCGACCATGTGCCGGGCATGCTGATGACCATCGTCAAGAGCGCATTCGGTCTGGACCAGGCCTTCGGCGGTCTGATCGGCAGCGCCATCGTCATGGGCGTGAAGCGCGGCGTGTTCGCCAACGAAGCCGGCCTGGGCAGTGCGCCTAACGTCGCAGCCGTGGCTTCGGTCGAGCACCCGGTCGCACAAGGCGTGGTTCAGGCGTTCAGCGTGTTCCTCGACACCTTCGTGATCTGCACCTGCACTGCGTTGCTGATCTTGCTGTCGGGTTTCTACACACCAGGCTTCGAAGGCGACGGCATTGCCCTGACCCAGAACTCCCTGGCCGCCGTAGTCGGTGATTGGGGCCGGATGTTCATCAGCGTCGCGCTGGCGTTGTTCGTGTTCACCTCGATCCTCTACAACTACTACCTGGGCGAGAGCAACCTGCGCTTCCTGATCGGTGAAAACCGCAAGGTGCTGATCGGCTACCGCGCAATGGTACTGGCGTTGATCTTCTGGGGTGCCATCGAAAACCTGAGCACCGTGTTCGCCTTCGCCGACATCACCATGACAATGCTCGCGTTCGTGAACCTGATCGCCTTGTTCCTGCTGTTCAACGTTGGCATGCGCATCCTGAATGACTACGACGCTCAACGCCGCGCCGGGATCAAGACACCAGTGTTCGACTCCAGCAAATTCCCGGACCTGGACCTGGACCTCAAAGCCTGGCCAGCCAACCCGCCAGCCGCCTCCCCAAAGGCCGAAGCCGAGCCTCAAGGCGTGACCGCAGCGCAACGCTGATCGGTAAACGACGGGCGCATCCTCTGCGCCCGTCAGCTAAAGTGAACTACTTGTGGGAGCGAGCCTGCTCGCGATAGCGGACTGACAGTCGACATAGCGGTGTCTGACATACCGCTATCGCGAGCAGGCTCGCTCCCACAGTCATCTCTTGCGGAGACCACCTGATGATTTCCAATTCCTACCCTGCTGCGCAGCACGTCATGGTGCTCTACACCGGTGGCACCATTGGCATGCAAGCCAGCGCCAACGGCCTGGCCCCGGCGTCCGGTTTCGAAGCCCGGATGCGCGACTACCTGCATAGCCAGCCTGACCTGGTGGTGCCGAACTGGCGCTTCCGAGAAATGACCCCGCTGATCGACAGCGCCAACATGACCCCGGCCTACTGGCAGCGCCTGCGCGACGCGGTCATCGAAGCGGTCGAAGTCGACGGCTGCGACAGCGTGCTGATCCTGCACGGCACCGACACCCTGGCCTACAGCGCCGCCGCCATGAGTTTTCAATTGCTCGGCCTGCACGCACGGGTGCTGTTTACCGGTTCCATGCTGCCGGCCGGCGTGCCCGACAGCGATGCCTGGGAAAACCTCGGCGGTGCACTGGTCGCCCTCGGCCAAGGCCTGGCGCCGGGCGTGCAGTTGTACTTCCACGGCGAGCTGCTGGACCCGACCCGTTGCGCGAAGATTCGCAGCTTTGGTCGGCACCCGTTTGCTCGCCTGCAACGCCAGGGCGGCGGCGTTAAAGCGCCTGCCCTGCCGACAGCGCTTGAGTACCGTCAGGCCAAGCAACTGGCCAAGGTCGGCGTGCTGCCACTGTTCCCCGGCATCGGCGCGCAGCAACTCGATGGCGTGCTGAACAGCGGCATCCAGGGTCTGGTGCTGGAATGCTTCGGCAGCGGCACCGGGCCGAGCGATAACCCTGAGTTTCTCGCCAGCCTTGCGCGTGCGCGGGATCAGGGGGTCGTGGTGGTCGCGATCACCCAATGCCATGAAGGCGGGGTTGAGCTGGACGTCTACGAGGCAGGCAGCCGCTTGCGTGGCGTGGGCGTGTTGTCCGGTGGCGGCATGACCCGTGAAGCCGCGTTTGGCAAATTGCATGCGCTGTTGGGTGCGGATCTGGATACCGCTGAGGTTCGGCGGTTGGTTGAGCTGGACCTCTGCGGCGAACTGATCTGACACGGTACACAACCTGTGGGAGCGAGCCTGCTCGCGATAGCGGTCAACCATTCAACACTGATGTTGACTGATACACCGTCATCGCGAGCAGGCTCGCTCCCACAGGTTTGTAGCTAGGCATACAACTTGCTCCCCTTTCCGGCACTCCCAAGCTGGAATCGCCCATGCTCCACTCCCACCTCACGACCCTCAACGCCGTCTCCCTGGTGCTCAACACCTTCAAGGCCGAAGGCCTGTCCAGCGAAGCGCTGCTGGCCGGCAGCGGCATCAGTGCAGCGGATCTGAGCCGGGCCGACATGCGGATCGCCACCAGCCAAGAGATGCAGGTCTGCGTCAACGCCGTCGCCCTCAAGCGCGACATCGGCCTGGAACTGGGCAGGCGCATGCACGTTTCCTCTTACGGCATGCTCGGTTATGCCTTGCTCACCAGTGCCACCTTAGGTGACGCTTTGCGTCTGGCGCTGCGCTATCCGGCGCTGTTGGGAACACTTTTCGAGCTGAGCCTGGAGGAGGAGGATGGCGAGCGCATCTGGCTCACCGCCGGCGACTATAGGGAAAACCCGGCGCTGGCGGTGTTCAACATCGAATTCTGCCTGGTCTCGATGAAAGTCATCTGTGATGACCTGCTAGGTCATCCGCTGCCGCTGCTGGGTGCCCGTTTCGAACATTCGGCACCGGACTATCAGGCCAGCTATGCGACGCACTTTGATTGCCCACTGCGCTTCGACTGCATCGATAACGCCTTCGCCTTCGACAAAAACTGGCTCGACCAGCCCTTGCCGCTGGCCGACATCATCACCCATCAGGCCATGGCCGAACGCTGTCGCAAACAGAACACCGAATTCACCGGGCGTCAGGCGTGGCTGGGCCGCATCCGCCAACTGCTCGCCGCTCAACTCGACGCCGCGCCAGGCCTTGAAGGTCTGGCCGAGCAGATGAACTGCTCGGCGCGGACCTTGCGCCGGCACCTCAAGGACCTGGGGTGCAGCTATCAGGAATTGCTCGACGAACTGCGCTTTGAGCGCGCCAAGCAGATGCTGTACGAAGACCAACTGCCGATTTACCGCATCGCCGAGGCGCTGGGCTTCAGCGAGACCGCAAGTTTCCGCCATGCGTTTGTGCGCTGGAGCGGCGTGGCGCCGAGTCAGTTCAGGCCTTGAGTGCTGTTGTGTCCGGAATACCGTCTTCGCGAGCAAGCCCGCTCCCACAGTGGATTTGCGTTGATCACAGATCCAATGTGGGAGCGAGCCTGCTCGCGATAGCGTCCTCAAGAACACTCGGAATCCCGCAGACAGCTCAGCATTCCATGCCCTTAGCTGGCGCACACTCGCGCCAATAAGGGGCGAATTCCGGTCACATGTTTTGGCCACATCGATCCCCTTTTGGCCTTTCCTGCCGTTCTCTGAATCGCCGCACGCCGCAAGACTGTGTTCAACCGAATCAGCCTGCGGAGAACAAGAAAATGCTGACGATCTACTCGGACGATCACCATCTGCACCACGGACGCTGCGAATTGATGGACGGGCAACTGATGCCCTGCTTCGAAATGCCCTCGCGGGCCGACCACGTTCTGGCACGGGTTCAATCCCGCAGCCTGGGGCCGGTGCAAGCGCCGCAGGATTTTGGTCTGGGGCCGATCCAGCGCATCCACAGCGACGACTACCTGACGTTCTTCAAAGGCGCATGGCAGCGCTGGACCGAGTTTGAACGCGACGGCGATTTGCTGCCGTACACCTGGCCGGCGCGCACCCTGCGCACGGTCATCCCGAAAAGTCTGCATGGCCAACTCGGCTATTACAGCTTCGACGGTGGTGCACCGATCACCGCCGGCACCTGGCAAGCGGCGTATAGCGCGGCGCAAGTCGCGCTGACCGCCCAAGCTGCGATCCAAGGTGGTGCGCGCAGTGCGTTTGCGCTGTGCCGTCCACCGGGACATCACGCCGCCAGCGACTTGATGGGCGGTTATTGCTACCTCAACAACGCCGCCATCGCCGCCCAGGCATTCCTCGATCAAGGCCACAAGAAAGTCGCGATCCTCGACGTCGACTACCACCACGGCAACGGCACCCAATCGATTTTCTATCAGCGCAGCGATGTGCTGTTCACCTCGATCCACGGCCACCCGGAAGCTGAATTTCCATTCTTCCTCGGTTACGAAGACGAACGCGGCGAAGGCGCAGGAGAAGGTTTCAACTTCAACTACCCGCTGCCCGCAGGTTCCGGCTGGGACACCTGGAGCGCCGCGCTGGAACAGGCCTGCAAAGAAATCGAGCACTACGGCGCCGATATCGTGGTCGTGTCACTGGGCGTGGACACCTTCAAGGACGACCCGATCTCCCAGTTCAAGCTCGACAGCCCGGATTACCTGGTGATGGGCGAACGCATCGGCGCCCTCGGCAAGCCGACCCTGTTCGTGATGGAAGGCGGCTACGCGGTGGAAGAAATCGGCATCAATGCCGTGAACGTTCTCGAAGGTTTCAAAAGCGCCCAATGAGGAATTAGAACAATGAACCGACTCAAGCGTTTGATCGTCCCTGCCTTGTGCGCCACGGTCCTCAGCGGCGCCGTACACGCCGAAGAGCGCACCTTGCGGGTCTACAACTGGTTCGACTACATCACCCCCAAAGCCCTGGAAGACTTCAAGGCCGAGAACACCAAGGTCAAACTGGTCTACGACATTTTCGACACCAACGAAGCGCTGGAAGCCAAACTGCTCACCGGCAATTCCGGTTACGACGTAGTGGTGCCGTCCAACGTGTTCCTCGCCAAGCAGATCGAAGCCGGGGTATTCCAACCACTGGACCGCAGCAAACTGCCGAACTGGAACCACCTCGATCCCAAGCTGATGAAGCTGATCGAAGCCAACGACCCAGGCAACAAATTCGCCGTGCCCTACATGTACGGCACTATCCTGATCGGCTTCAACCCGGACAAGGTCAAGGCCGCGCTGGGTACCAACGCACCGGTCGACAGCTGGGACCTGATCTTCAAGGAAGAGAACATCAGCAAGCTCAAGCAGTGCGGCGTGGCCCTGCTCGACTCGCCGTCGGAGATTCTGCCGCTGGCCCTGCAGCACCTGGGCCTGAACCCGAACAGCAAAAAGCCGGATGACTACGTCAAGGCTGAAGCGTTGCTGATGAAGATTCGCCCGTACATCACCTACTTCCACTCGTCCAAGTACATGGCCGACATCGCCAACGGTGATATCTGTGTCGCCGTCGGTTACTCCGGCAGCTTCTCCCAGGCCGCCAACCGCGCCAAGGAAGCCAAGAACGGAGTGATCGTCGACATGCGCCTGCCGAAAGAAGGCGCGCCGATCTGGTTCGACATGCTCGCGATCCCGAAAGGGGCGAAAGACCCGGAAGACGCCTACACCTTCATGAACTACCTGTTGCAACCGAAAGTCATCGCGCCGGTCAGCGACTTTGTCGGTTATCCAAACCCGAACAAGGACGCCACGGAAATGGTCGACCCGGCGATCCGTACCAACCCTAATCTGTACCCGACCGAAGCGGCCATGAGCACGCTCTACACCCTGCAACCGCTGCCGCGCGACGCGGAACGGGCGCGGACCCGGGCCTGGACCAAGATCAAATCGGGTACCTGAAACGCTCACTGAGCTGAACTCGAAGACCCGCACCTGTGCGGGTCTTTTTTTTGACTGTCCTAACTAAATACCACCAGGCCCCATCGCCAGCTCTCTACCTTGCGATTCAGCCAGTCGGCGGTGTACTCAACCGCCAGCAAAACGTCATAAGGAAATGACCATGCCCGACAGTTCAACGACCAGGCCGGTATCCGGCGCCTCGGCCCCCCTCTTCAGTGATTTACTAAGGCAACTGTCCTCCGGTCCCTCAATCCGCGAGGTTTCCTCAACCGCACTGCGGCCGGCACTCAAAGCGCTGTACCCTCAACTGGACATCAATCCCTCTCTCGTCTTCGTCGTGACGCCGACATGGCAAATCATCGAGGGGGAAGTGGTGCCCGGCATCAGTCGGGTTGAATCACTCACAGGTACGCTGGTCAGGCATGGCCTGCACAAAACAGCCGTGACCTATATCGATGGCGAACATTACCTCTCGCGGCAACCAAACGGCGGCACACCGATCCAGCTCCCAGTCAAAATCGATGCGATCGGACGCCTGATCAACGAGCTCGCGCCATTGCTGTTCGTGGCGTATCAAGAACAGCAGCTGGACTTCTGGAACCAGACCGGCAGCGCGGCAATGCCCCGTTGGCAGGAACTGTCTCGCTCGCTGCACAAGATCTGGAATGTCGACAACGTCAAAGGCTGGGACGACGATCAGTGCGCAATGGCCCGCAACCTCTTCAATTACCCGGACCTGGCGGTACGGCTACCCCACGACAAATACCTGAGCAGGAGCTATCTGATCGATCTGGATATTCAGGACGGCGAAACGTCGAAACACGTCCGCCTCCTTGATATCGCTGTGCTGATCGGTGTTGTCGGGACGCGCGCACTGATCCTCACGTATTCGATTGCCAACGACTTCCAGTCGTTCGACACCCTGGAGCAACTGGGCCAGTCATTGCTCGCCCACCTCGAAACGCCAGCAACTGCCATGCAATGGCGGCTGTTTGAGCCGAGCGGCAACTTTTTCGACCTCCTGGCTTGCACCATAATTGCCAGTCAAAACGACGCAATAGGCGTTATAGACCCCTCCACTCCACGTCCTGCATCCAAACCCGGGCATCACGTCAGCAGCGTCGCGAACGACTTCGATGGGGTGAGCGCCAAAGAGTATTCGCGCTATAACCGAATACACGACTTGCTACCCGCCTGGCTCGCGAAGGCCTCGTCAGCGGATCTCAGCTCCTACAGCCGATACTTGTTGGACCTGGCACAACTGCAAGGTGAAAACGCAGGCAGATCCTTTCAGGATGGCATTCCATCGATCCAGGACTTTGCCCTCCAGGCCATTCGGCGTCAGATGCTCATAGAACATCCCGACGCAGCGAAGCTGAAACTCGAAGACATCGAAATCGTCGTCACCAGCGCCGTCGTCTGGGGCACCTTCGTGCTTCCCGGCAAGACCGATATCACCAGAATTCCTCTTACCGAACTTGCACTGGAAAACCTGATTGCGATCCCTCTTGGCAACAAGATCGTGCATTGCAAAAACGCTGATGCGGTCCCGGTATGGATGACACCAACCTACCTCGAAGGCCTGGTGAGTCAGGTAAACATCGGCCAGACCTACCCCGCACTCATCAAGCGCACATTGATCGACGCCACCCTGGACACACCGCGCAGACAAAACCTCTACGCCCGTCATTTGCGCCTGCAACTGCCACTGCTGGCACTGCAAAACAAAATCCGCGGCGAGGCCGGCATCGATGAGCGGGGCTATCGATACGTGGCCGCTGTCATGGAGTCTTCCAGCGAGAACCGCCAAGTGGACGGGCATGAGATCGTCATGCGCCCGCTGGCCTTCTTCCCGAGTCTCGAGCCTGACGCTACGCCCGATGAGGTCGATAACATGTTCGTGATCGGCCCAAGTGTTCAGGGCACCGGACCGGTCTTGCTCTACCGGCCATTGCTCACCCCCGCGCTGATGCAGTACCCCTCTACCGAGAATCTGCTGTACGCGATCAAACATTCGAAAGAATTACGCCTGTCTGTGCTCGCCTGGTTACCTGACAGCGCCCGCACCAACTATGCCCGCTACGTTTTCCCTGGTGAGCTGCCCTCGGTCTGGAGCCTGTCGCAATTGCTGGTCGATCCACTGACGCCGCTGACGATGACAGGCTCGATTTCCTTCGGTGAAAGGGTGATCGAAGATGATCTGATGCCAACGCTCTTCAACGCCAATGCCAGCGCGTTGATCACTCTGGCGGACCGGCAATCGGTATCAAACGCTGAAAATCGTTGGGCCACGCTCAAGCAAAGTGCCTGGATGATCTTTAATGCCGCGTTGCCTTTCCTCGGACGCACGGTGGGCACCGCTGCCTGGATCTGGCAGATCATGGATGACCTGCAACAGGCAGCCGATGCCAGGGAAAATGCCGATGGCCAGCACGAGTGGGCCGCCTTGACCGACGTTTTCCTGACCCTCGCGATGGTGCTCGTCAGTCACGCAACCGCACCGCGCGAATCCGCACAGAAAACCACAACACCCCATAGCAGCGGGCCACGAGAGACAGCTCTTCCAGACAAAGTCAGCGTGACCCGCAAACCCGATGTCGCCACTGACACCCTGCCTGCCTTACACGAAACATCGCTGCACTCAGACACTGCACTGATCCGTTCTCGCTTGAGCCTGGGACACCTGCTCGATAGCTTCAAGATTCCAAAACCCAAAGGCCTTGGCCAACCCGCGATCGAGCAAGGTCCGCACCAACACCTCTCACCCCTCGGGCAAAAATGGTACGCCAAGGTGAGCGAACGATGGTTTGAGGTCACCGTAAACGATAACGACGATGTGCTGATCACTGACTCCCGACAATCGCCTGTACGTACAGGCCCGTTGTTGATCAGCAACACAGCCGGTGAATGGTTCATCGATACCCGGCTACGACTGCGTGGCGGCGGCTTGAAAAGTCGCAGGGAGCAGATGCAGCGCGAGAACAAAGCACGCATCGCCGAACTTCGCACACAACTGGCTGCATTCGACCTGGAAATGGACAGCAAACGCGCCGAGCTGGCGAGTGCCCATACAGCCCTGAACAATGCACCCGGCACATCCGCTGAAGCCAGGCGCCAGCTGTTTCTCGACAAACTGGACACGCGCCTGAAGGACTATGACGTTGCGCTCGACCGGCTGAAAACCCTGAACAGGCTCGATACGGTGCCCAATTACCGTACCGCCATGGTCGAACTGCTGGGTACTCAGCTGTTCTTCAATCAAACCCGGATCGATCAACAGCAAACCACCTATAACCAGACGCTACGACGTACTTTCGAACTTCTTGAACAAGCGGAGACAGGAGGAAAAGAGCTGGATCGCGGCACGCTGCAGAAAATGACGGATCTGACCGAAGAGCTCATCAACAAGATCGAATTCGCTCATTCGCGCTTCGAGGAACTGAGCGTGCTCGGAAAGAATGCCGCCGAACTGACCCAAGAGTACAAGCAGAAATTACCCACCTTTGACGTGCAGGATCTGAAAGCATTCCAGGTCACCCTGGCCAAGGAGCTGTGCTTGAAAGACAGCAATACCCCCCTCATGACCGAGGCCAGGATTGCCATGAACAGTATCGGTGAGGATGCCGATCTGACCATTCAGGCATCCCTGGATGTGACCCTTGAGGATAACGAGCTCAACCTTGGTGAACGCATCGAGACCCTCAATACCCTGGTGAGTCAGTTCGCAGCCATCGACCAGCGCCTTGAAGACTTCGCAACCGACTACCCCGAGCAGCTTGCTCAGCAGCAGTTTGACCGTCTGCGCAAGCGAACCAATGAGTTCGATCAGGCGACGGTCAACTACCTGGTGCAGTTGCTGCGCGAGCGAGAGGCCCTGGAGCCCAAGCCTGGTCCCTCACGAGTCACTGCACCGCCGCGCAAAAAAATCATCAAGACCCGTTACAAGGGCATAGTCGTCGGTGAAGTCCGCAAGGACACGCCGATCGATGAGGTTCTGGTCGACGTCACCGAGCCGATGACGGGCAAAGTCATTGCTACCTTTCATGAGAAAACGCCCGGCGTCTGGCTTGAACGAGAGACCGGAAAACCCGCGCCGACAACAGATCCGAAGCTGGATCTGGGTGCCCGGATAACGCTCGGACAAGCGCTATTCGATGGTCTGGAAGCCTTCATCCAACGAACCAGAGCACACGCAAAGCGCCCGAACCGGATTCCGGTGGAAATAGAGGACATGTTCCAACAGCAAGCCCGGAAGCTGAAGCGCGCAGCCGACGGTATTGAAGAGGCCTTGCGTACCGGCAACACCACGGACACTCAATCGGATTCAGCCAAAACCCTGAAAAAACAGCTCACTGAAGCGGTCGCACGGCTTTACTCGGAGGGTCATATAACCCGGCTGGAAATGATCAAACTGCAACCTCCCACTGCCGCACGCATCGAGTGGCTACGGAGCAAAAACGCTGTCGACATCATCCGCAACGGCGAACGCAGACGACTCAAAAGCCCTGGGAAGGATTACCTTCAGGAATACGAAATTCTTGACCGAAAAACCCGGAAACCGCTGTGGTACGCTCACTTCCATTACGCCGGGCTGGCGGGCCCTGCCGATTCGTTTACGGCGGCTCACCTGAAAACCCGTGACCAACGATTATTGAAGGGGCGCTTCGACTGGCGTGCGACAACCAGCAATCACGAGCTGATTGCGGTCTATCGCAGTGAGATCAGCCCGCAACAGGCCAAAGAATTGTTCTTCACGCAGACGCCACCCTCTGCCTCAGGGTCGTGAGCCACACGTCCGACTAGAACCCGAGACCCGCGCTGATGCGGGTCTTTTTTGCACACATATTCAGTTACCGCCTGGGGCTCTCAGCGTCCCCACCTGCCTCACGACTCAGCCCTCCAAATCTCGGCATCACCAGACCTTTTTCAACCGCACGAGCGCTGCGCGGATCGCCTCCTCGGGCACCGCCGCGAAACCCAGCACCAGCCCGGCGCGCTGGTCTGGCGGGGTGCATGACTCCGGCAACCAATAGTTGCTCAGGCCATTGATCTCGACATCAACACTCGCGGCGGCGTTGATCAATTCATGTTCGCGAGCCAGACTCTCGACCGCCACCGTCAAGTGCAGCCCTGCCGCAACACTCGGCAGGCTGCCAACGCCTGGGATATCCATAGGCCAACCCGCCAACAGCGTGTTGCGCCGACTCAATGCCGCGCGCCGCATACGGCGGATATGCCGCTGAAAATGCCCGGCAGCCATGAACTCGGCCATCACCGCCTGAGTGCTCACCTCGGAATGGCGCACATCCACCGCACGACGCTGGGAGAATGCGTCTACCAGGCCCATCGGTAACACCAGATACCCCAGACGCAACGCCGGAAACGCGACTTTGCCGAAGGTGCCGACGTAAAGCACTCGACCCTGTCGATCCAGCGCCGCCAAAGGTGCCAGTGGGGCGCCGCTGTAGCGATACTCGCCGTCGTAGTCATCCTCGATGATCCAGCCGTCAGTGCGCTCAGCCCAGGCAAGCAATTCCAGACGCCGCGCCAGGCTCATGATCACTCCCGTCGGATACTGATGAGACGGCGTGACATAAGCCAATCGACAGTCGCTCAACTCAGCCAGTTCGGCACAATTGATGCCGTCGTTGTCTACCGAGACCCCATGCAAACGCGCCCCGGCTACGGCGAAGGCATGCCCAGCCGCGCGATAGCCGGGGTTTTCCACAGCCACCCCATCGCCGGGCTCCACCAGCAGCTGTGCACAAAGACTAATCCCCTGCTGTGCGCCACTGGTGATCACAATTTGCTCAGCGCTGCACTGCATGCCGCGCGCGCTACGCAGATAGGCCGCGATCAATCCGCGCAAGCGTTCGTCACCTTCGGGCGCGCCATAACACAGTTGCTGTAAATCCGGCTTACGCCAGAAAGCCGCATTCAGCTTGGCCCAGACCTCAAACGGGAACAGGTCAAAGGCCGGTACACCCACCCGAAACGCCCTCGGCGGACCACTTGCCGGTCTGGGTAAATGGTTCTTCTCGACCCTCTCCAGAGCACCTCTGTGGATAACTTTACTGGATGTAATCACAGGTAAATCCAGCCAATTTGTGGATAACCCTGTGGGTAAGCCTGTTGGTAACCCTGTGGATACTTTTGTGGATAGTTTTTTCGTCGGCAATGCCGTTTGCGGCAATTGCGCCACATACGTGCCGTCACCCACCCGGCCTTCGATGAAACCTTCGGCGTAGAGTTGATCGTAGGCACGGACCACGCTATTGCGCGAAATCGACAACGCTGCAGCCAGATCGCGGCTGGCAGGCAAGCGTGTGCCACTCACCAGCCGACCATCGAGCACACGCAGGCGTAAGGCCTGATAGAGCTGACGACTCAAGCCCTGACGGCGATCGAGTTCGATACCCGCCGGGTTGAACGACAGGGACAGCGGCGGGTTGTTCATGGCAACGGAGTCTCGCTAATGGACCTACGAAATTTGCTATTAATGGCTCTTACAACAGACCAATAGCCTGCCTAGGATAAAGGCATTCCGCCAAGGAAAATATCTATGTATACCCCCAGCGCATTTGCCATCGACGACCTCCCCGCACTGCATCAGCAGATCCTCGACACACGCCTGGCCGTGTTGGTTACCCATGGCGAGCAAGGCTTGCAGGCCAGCCATGTGCCGCTGCTGCTCAGCCCGGAACAAGGCCCGAATGGCACCCTTTACGGCCACCTGGCCCGAGCTAATCCACAGTGGCAGGAGCTGGAGGCCGGGGCCGAGGCGCTGGTGATTTTTGCCGGGGCCGATGCTTACGTCAGCCCGGCGTTCTACCCCAGCAAAGCTGAACACGGCAAAGTCGTGCCAACCTGGAACTACGTGGCGGTGCACGCCTATGGCAATGCCGAGGTGATCAGCGATGCTCATCGTCTGCGCAATCTGGTCAGCGACCTGACCGATCGCCATGAGCGCGGCCGCCCCCAGCCGTGGAAGGTTGACGATGCGCCGGCCCATTACATCGAAGGCATGCTCAAGGCCATTGTCGGCTTCGCCCTGCCGATCCACCGACTGGAAGGCAAGCGCAAGCTCAACCAGAACCGCAGTACCGCGGACATCGCCGGCGTGCGCGAAGGGCTGACTGCCAGCACTAATCCGCACGACCAGGCCCTCGCCCACCTGATGCCAAAGGAATGATCATGAACCAGATCGAGATTCGCCGTGTCACCGCCGACGACCACGCAGCCTGGCTGCCGTTGTGGCAAGCCTACCTGCGCTTCTACAACACCGAGCTGCCAGAGGCTGTCAGCCACAGCACCTGGCAACGGTTCCTCGACCCGAGCGAGCCGACCCATGCCGCCCTCGCCTGGGCAGATGGCAAAGCGGTGGGTATGGTGCATTTCATCTATCACCGCTCAAACTGGAGTATCGAAAACTCCTGCTACCTGCAAGACTTGCTGGTGACACCCGAAACCCGCGGCACCGGTGTCGGCCGCAAGCTGATCGAATTCGTCTACGCCACTGCCAAGGCGGACGGTTGCTGCAAGGTTCATTGGCTGACCCACGAAACCAACGCCACCGCGATCCAGCTCTACGAGCGCATCGCCGAACGCCCGGGTTTCATCCAGTTTCGCAAAGCCCTTTAAGGTTCAAGGAGAGCGGCATGTCGACTTTACTCGCGGACTGGAAAGGTGTCCCGGCACCAACGGTTCAACTGATCGAAGGGCGCTTCATTCGCCTGGAAAAACTCAACCCGGCGCGCCACGCCGACGGCTTGTTCAAAGCCCTGCAAGGCCCGGGCGCCGACCCGAAGCTGTGGGATTACTTGCCATACGGCCCGTTCCCGGAGCGTAGCGCGTTCAACGACTGGCTGAACAACCACGCCGCCAACAGCGACCCGTATTTTTTCAGCGTCATCGACCGTACCTCTGGTGAAGTGCAAGGCATCCTCAGCCTGATGTCGATCGTGCCGGCCCACGGTCGCATCGAAATCGGCCACGTCACCTTCGGCGCAGCGATGCAGCGCTCACCGAAAAGCACCGAAGCGGTGTACCTGCTGGCCAAAGAATCGTTCGCCCAGGGCTACCGTCGCCTGGAGTGGAAGTGCAACAACGGCAACGCCCGCTCCAAATACGCCGCCGAACGCCTGGGCTTCAGCTTCGAAGGCGTGTTTCGCCAGCACATGGTGGTCAAGGGCCAGAACCGCGACACCGCGTGGTATTCGATTCTGGATTCGGAATGGCCGGCGATTGGTGCCGGGTTTGAAAAGTGGCTGTCTGATGAGAATCAGACAGATTCGGGGCAGTTGAAAACATTGGCTGAGTGTCGGGGGTAACAGATGATGATCGTTCCCACGCTCCGCGTGGGAATGCAGCCCGTGACGCTCCGCGTCACATTCAAGAGCGGACGCAGAGAGCCCAGTGAGGCATTCCCACGCAGGAGTGTGGGAACGATCTTTACGCCAACTTCTGCGCCAACACCGCTATATGCTCCGGGCCAATCCCGCAGCAACCACCGAGATGGCTGGCGCCGCGCTTCTGCCAATCGGCTGCCCAATGCAGGTAACCGGGCGGATCGAGGTCCTCGCGCAACGGGTCCAGACCATCATTGGCCGTGGCCTCTTTCGGTTGCGGCGGGAAGGCGTTGGCGTACGCGCCGATGTGAGTCTTCGCACCTAAACGCTCGAAGGTTTCCCGCGCAGCATCAATCGCCGCACCGATTACTTCCGGCTGGCTGCAGTTGAACAGCAACGTTTCGACACCCAGTTCTGCGGCCACCGCAGCGGCTTCGGTCACAGGTTCACCCGAACGCAAACGCGGCACTTCGTCCGTGTCTTCATCCTTCAAGGTAAACGACAACCAGAACGGCTTACCGTCCTTTGGCAAACCGGCATGGATAGCCCGCGCCTCGACAATCGAACTCTGGGTTTCAGCCAGCCACAGGTCGACATGAGGTGCCAACCCGGTGACCAATGGCGTCAGCAATTCAGTCACCCGGGCAGCATCAAAAAGGTCCGGACGATAGGAACCGAACAGCGGCGGTAATGAACCCGCCACACGCACGGGCTGTTTAGCCGCGTCGGCTGCACGCCGTGCAAGCTCACCTGCCAAGGCGGCGAGCGCCTGACCTTCAGCCGCAAAACGTTCTTCACCGATATGAAACGGCACCACCGCGTAGCTGTTGCTGGTGATCACGTTCGCACCGCTTTCGATATAAGCCGTATGGACGGCCTCAACCGCTTGCGGTGCTTCGCTCAACGCCAACGCGGACCACTCAGGCTGCCTGAACGGCGCGCCTCGGCGTTGCAGTTCGCGACCCATACCGCCATCCAGAATTACCGTGCTGCCTGCGTCCATATGTTTTTTTCTCATATGCTTATGAAAATAACTCACTACCAGAGTCGTCCTTATAACTATTAAATACGCACCATTCCGTTAATAACAACTTCTTTTTTAGTCAGGAACTGCCCGTGAAACTTCAACCGCTACTGGCCCTGGGCCTGACGATTTTTGCTGCCTCTTCCCAAGCCTTTGCCGGTGCCACGCTGGATCGTATCGAGCAAAAGAAAGAGTTGGTGGGCGTGCTGATGGAAAGCTATCCGCCGTTCTCGTTCCTCAACGATCAGAACCAGCTCGACGGTTTCGACGTTGACGTGGCCAAAGCCGTGGCGGACAAACTTGGCGTCAAACTGCGTCTCGAAACGCCGTCCTGGGACGTGATCGCTGCCGGTCGCTGGAGCGGTCGCTATGACATCTGCATCTGCTCCATGACCCCGAGCAAGGCCCGCGCCGAAGTCTTCGATTTCCCGGTGGAGTACTACGCTTCGCCAGCCGTGATTGTGGTCAATGCCAAAGACGATCGCATCCATGACGCCAAAGACCTGAGCGACAAAAAAGTCGGCCTCACCAGCGCGTCCAGCTACGAAAGCTACCTGAACAAAAACCTGGTGATCGAAGGCGCTGAAGACACCCGATTGCAGTACCCGTTCGAGAACGTGCAGATCGCCCCGTATGACACCGACAATGTCGCCTTCCAGGACCTGAGCCTGGGCGCTGGCGTGCGACTGGATGCAGTCCTCACCAACCTTGTGACCGCACAACCGCGCCTGAACCAGGACCAGCGCTTCAAGCTTGCCGGCGAGCCGCTGTACTCGGAACCCAACTCCGTGGCCATCGAAAAGGGTGATGCCCAGTGGGATGGCAAAGTGCGCGAAGTCTTTGCCCAGTTGAAACAGGACGGCACCCTGACCCGGCTGTCACAAAAATGGATCGGCGCCGATATCAGCAAATGACTTCTTTCCCCCGACCTCCTCAGCCACCGCAACCGGTGGCTGAGTCATTGCTCAAACGCGCCTTTGGTTTTCGTACCCGCCTGTACCTGACTTGGGCGACGATGCTGGGTCTGTTCGCAAGTTTCTTCCTGAGCTTCGACCTGAAGTTTTCGATCATTCTCGACAAGCTGCCGAACCTGATCGGCCTGCATTTGGCGCCCAACGGCTTCTTGCAAGGCGCAGCACTGACACTGTTTTTGTGCCTGTGCTCGATTGTCGCCTCGTCGCTGCTGGGCTTCATCACCGCCCTGGCGCGGTTGTCGAAGAGTGCCGTGGCGTTCGGCATCGCAAGCTTCTACGCGTCATTTTTTCGTGGCACGCCGTTGCTGATTCAGATCCTGTTGATCTACCTCGGCCTGCCGCAGTTGGGCATTGTCCCCGGTGCCATTGCCGCCGGGATCATTGCGTTATCACTGAATTACGGTGCGTACCTGAGCGAAATCTTCCGCGCTGGCATCGTCGGTGTACCTCATGGCCAGCGCGAAGCTTCCCTCGCGTTGGGTATGCGCGAGTCGGTGATCTTCTGGCGAGTCACCCTGCCACAGGCCATGCGCACCATCATTCCGCCCACCACCAACCAATTCATCTCGATGCTCAAAGACTCATCACTGATCTCGGTGATGGGCGTCTGGGAAGTGATGTTCCTGGCGCAGTCCTATGGCCGTTCCAGTTATCGCTACATCGAAATGCTGAGCACGGCAGCGATCATTTACTGGCTGTTGTCGATTGGTCTGGAGTTGATTCAGGCGCGGATGGAGCGACATTACGCGAAGGCGTACAAGCAGCGGAGCTAGGGGTTCAGCTGATCGTACGCCGAACCCTCACCACTCCCATCTTCAAACCGAATGGTCGGAACACCGCATTCAGCGACTTAAGCGTCTGGTTCCCTTCCCCGTGCTCGATGTGCACCAGCGTTCGTACCGATATTTTGCACATCTTTGCGAATTGACTCTGGTGCAGGCCGGTGACCTCAACTCGCAAGCGTCGAACCGCATCACCAATCTCCAGGGTGCCTTCGGCCAGTCCTTGCTGAATGCTCTCGATCAGGAGAGCCCGGGCGTCAATGGAAAGCGTCATTTCAGCCCCCAGTTTTTCAAGCGCTGCTCAAGGTTTTTCAAAGCGATGCTCGGGTGGTTCATGGTGACGTCAGGCAAACCGCTGCCCGCCAGAATGTCCGGCAGCGCCAGCAAGTGCTCAGCATCTTGTCGCAGGCGTTCGAACACACCCTGCGGGTCAGCGATATCAGCTAACGCATGGCATACACCGCGCCAATCAATCTCCCCCGCCACCTCCAGCTCTTTTGACCATTTAGTGGTACGCGTCACATCCTCCTCGTCCATCACCATCGGCGCCAGATCGTAGATCGGAGCGAGGCGAAAGGAATCCATATCGCGGATGATCGAGGTGTTACGCCCATGGTTATCCGAATTGCCGAGAATTTTGTTGAGCAAATCACGACGCAGGTAATCCGCCACCAAGTCCGGCACTTGATCCGCCTGTCCAGCCTGTTTCCATAGAGTTGCGAGGAGCTGGATCACTTCCAGATGCTTCATGTAACTGCCGGGAATGGTCACGCCTGCCAGCGAATAGATTGATTCAACTGCCAGTCGCTCGACGCCCTGTTCGGTGACCTTGCGATCAAAACGCGGCATCCACAGACTGGGCTTGCTCGCCTCCTCCAACGCCAGCCCATCTGCCGCAATGGTCTCGATTCCTAGCGTCTGCAATGCCTTGTAGTAGTGGTATTCGCTTCTGAGGATGTCTTGATCCGTCTGACCTGCCTTGTTGCGGGCAAACTTCACAAACCAGTGACGCACTGCTTCGCCATCGTCCAGCACAGCGTCCGGGTATAGCAAACCTTCGCGGTTTTCGGTCATCAACAGTTTGGGTGCTTCACCTCCAGCCCCGGTCGCCCCACCAATGGCCGCGCCTTGCTCGTACGCGTATTCCAGGAAAGTGTTATCGCGGGCAATCACTTCTTCCCGGCGAAACCCCATAGGCGGCCTGCTATCCAACGCCTCGACCGACTCCTTGATGCGCATATTGCCGATAGGTGCCGGGGTGCTTCGGCCCAGCAAAAACAGGTCGGCACTCACCTCGTCAGGCTTTTCCTGACCCATGCGCGCCATCAGGAAACGCTTGGCTGCCCCAGCCGGCGCGATGTCATGCAGGAAGGCGGGCGCTTTTTTCAACGACACATTGTCCCAATCCAACGGCAATCTGGCGCTGACCGCTCGGGAGAAAGGGGATTGGATAAAGTCAAAATGACCGGCGATGTAATCCTGCTTGTAAGCGAATCGGCATGCCCCTTCGAACCCCTTTAACGGTTCGGCAAATACCAGCGTCATGGCGTCTAACCAATTTCCGGCGGCGTATAGCTGGAGAGTCAGTGTGTACATGGGCTAAACCTGCAATTTAATGCGTTCTCAGGGAGCTAAATGCTCATTCACTTGCAATATAGTGCATGTGCCTTTCAATAGCCTCATTGATATGCGCAATAAAATGCATTTATTGAGAAAATGACAGTATAAAAACGCATTAAAATGCATACAAGAACCTCAATTCCTCATACATCAATCTGTAAAACCCAACTGCATAGCTAGAAGACAGGCTGATCGAGCAGTAGCAGGACGAGTTTCCGAGCCTTCGCCAATCGACACATCCGAGAACGACGTAAGGAAAAACGTCAGTGCAAGAAGGTCAATGATCATCTGGCCTCGTGGGCTGGTCCTTTGCTACAACCAAAGCTCCAGCGCCTTGCAATAGAGCCGGAAATACCCGGCATCGGGGCATGCACCCGCCCTTTTAGAGTTCGACCTCCCCAAGGAAGAGGTCGCATTCAATGCCCATTTTGCACACTCATCGCCCACACCATCTCGCCCTGGCGATCGCCCTCGCCTTCGGCGGCATCGACATGTCCCATGCCCAGCAAACAGAGTCTGCCGTTACCGAGACCAAGCCCCGTCAGGTCAAGGCCCGAAAACCTGCGAAACCCAAACCCGACGCCCAGCAAACCGCCGGGCCGCACACACCTGATGCCCTCGCCAGCACAGCCGTGGAGTCGATCACCGCCGATAACACGCAAGCGCTTCCCGTTCCTGATCCACTGCTCGTCGACACGACGCATGACGCAAAAGCACCCACGGCAAGTGAAGGGTTGAGCACTGCGCTGACGCCTGATCTCCCGGCAGACGTGGCTACAAACGCCCGCGATGTGAAACAACACGACCTTGATAAACCCACGGTCCAGGAATTGTTCAGCGCATTCACAGTGGCACCCACCACTTATCAGACCCAAAGCGCAACCGCCCTCGAAACCGCCGATGGCTTTGCCGCGAGAGTCCTCAAGGGTGCCACCCTGTACAACCAGGGCAGTATCGCCGGCGATGTGAGGGTCGAGTCCGGTGGACTCTACGGCGGTGCCGGCTCAGTCAACAATCTGTTTGTAGACGGCGGCTTGTCGGCCAATGCAGCTCTTGGCGCCGCCAGAGTTCGTCAGGATCTGTACCTGAACGAGGGCGCCGTTCTGTTCTATGACATTGACGCCGAAGGCCGAAGCGCTACCGTTGTTGTCGAGGGTAAGGCAGCCATCGGCGGTGCTACGCTAGCAATCAATGCGGCCAATGCCGACCACCCGCTGACCAGCGAGCATGTCGTGCTCCAGGCTGGCAACGTCGAGGGAACGTTCGCCACCGTCACCAACAACCTGGCGTACATGACGCCCACCCTTGCCTACACCGACACCAGCGTTGGCCTGAGCTATGCCCGCAACGACGTGCCGCTGGAAAGCGCAGCCACCACCGACAATGCCCGCCAGGTCGCCAACAGCCTCGAATCCGATAAAACCGGCACAACGCAAATACAGAAGACTGATGCGGACAACGCTGCCGTCGATGCACTGCTCACTGCCAGCATAACCATCGCTGGGGCAGCACTGGAACAACTGGCCGGCGGCAACAATGCCAACCTCGCCAATGCCACTTTGAGCAGTATCCGGCCGGTAAGCGCGAGCATGCTTTCGGCCATGCGCGAGCTGAGCAACGATGCGAGCCTGCAAGATCGCTCGGCAACCGCTCACGACACCAACGGCAGGGTCTGGGTTCAGGCCCTCGGCAACTCCGCAACCCTCGATGACAAACGGGACAACAGTGCATTGCGGCAACGCACTCATGGCATTGTCGTGGGTGCAGACTGGTCCCTGGACAGTGAATGGCGCGTAGGTGTACTGGGTGGCAAATCACAAACACGCCTGGACAGTGTGCTACTGGACGGCGATCTCGACAGCTGGCACCTCGGTGCTTATGCCCTGCGTCAAAGCGGCCCGTTGGCATTGCGACTGGGTGCGACCTACAGCAGTCATGACGGTACGACCAAACGCAACATTGCCTTCAATCGTTATAGCAACAGACTCAAAGGTAGCTACAACGCCAGCAGCCAGCAGGTATTCGCCGAACTCGGTTACAACCTGAGCAGTGGCGCCCTGCAGGTCGAGCCTTTCGCAAACTTCGGTCATGAGCATTATCAACACGACAGCTACCGGGAAAGAGGCGGGCCGGCGGCATTGAAGGTCGACGAGCAAACCCAACGCAACTTCAACAGCATCTTTGGCCTGCGCCTGGCACACCGCAGCGACCTGGAAAACGGCATGCGCCTGACCCCGCGCATGAGCGCTGGCTGGAAGCACACCTACGGCAATGTCAGCAGCCATGTACATCAAACCTTTTTGGTCGGTGGCGAGTCGTTCTACGTCGAAGGTATTCCACTGGACCGCAACAGCCTGACACTGGAAGCGGGGGTGGACTTGAGGGTCTCGAAGCAGCACTCCCTGAGTGTTGCCTACAACGGTGAGATGAGCAGCAACAGCCACGAAAACGGCGTAATGGGGCAGTGGCGAATGAGCTTCTAACGTCCACAAATCCGCGGCGAAAAAAAAAGGGGGGCACATGCCCCCCCGAGGTAAAAGTGTTGCAATCGAGGCTGTTAAATCAGCCTTCGATCTCAATCAGGATTTCGCCCGGGTTGACCCGGTCGCCCTTGGCCACGTGGATGGCGGTGACTTTACCGGCGATGGCTGCTTGCACTTCGGTTTCCATCTTCATCGCTTCGGTGATCAGCACCGCCTGGCCGGCTTTCACGGTGTCGCCTTCCTTGACCAGCACATCGACGATGTTGCCCGGCATGGTGGTGCTGACGTGGCCCGGTGCGCTGGCTTGCTTGCGCTTGCTGCTGCCGCCGCCGACGAATTCGTTGAGTGGTTCGAACACTACTTCTTCCGGCATGCCGTCGATGGACAGGTAGAAGTGACGCTTGCCTTCGGACTTGACGCCCACACCGGTGATGTCGACGCGGTAGGTTTCACCGTGAACGTCGATGACGAACTCGGTCGGCACACCTTCGCCACCCGCCGAGGTCACGCCACCGGCTTCCGGAATTGGCAACAGCACTTCCGGGGTCAGGGTGCCGGCTTCGCGTTCTTCAAGGAACTTGCGCCCGATGTCCGGGAACATCGCATAGGTCAGCACGTCTTCTTCAGACTTGGCCAACGCGCCGATTTCGCCGCGCAGTTTGGTCATTTCCGGCTTGATCAAATCCGCCGGACGAACATCAATGACTTCTTCGTTGCCGATCGCCTGACGGCGCAGCTTCTCGTTAACAACACCCGGAGCCTTGCCGTAGCCGCCTTGCAGGTAGAGCTTCACTTCGTTGGTGATGGTCTTGTAGCGCTCGCCGGCCAACACGTTGAAGAACGCCTGAGTACCGACGATCTGCGACGTCGGGGTCACCAGCGGTGGGAAGCCGAGGTCTTCGCGAACCCGCGGGATTTCGGCCAACACTTCGCTCATGCGGTTCAGTGCACCCTGCTCTTTCAACTGGTTGGCAAGGTTGGAAATCATCCCACCCGGCACCTGGTTGACTTGCACGCGGGTGTCGACGGCGGTGAATTCACTTTCGAACTGGTGGTACTTCTTGCGCACGGCGTAGAAGTACAAACCGATTTCCTGCAGCAGCTCCAGACTCAGGCCGGTGTCGAACTCGCTGCCCTTAAGGGCGGCAACCATCGACTCGGTACCCGGATGACTGGTGCCCCAGGCGAAACTGGAGATCGCGGTGTCGATATTGTCGGCACCATTTTCGATGCCCTTGAGTTGGCACATCGCGGCCAGGCCGGCGGTATCGTGAGAGTGGATGAACACGGGCAGCGATTGCTCGCTTTTCAGTGCTTTGACCAATTCGCCAGTGGCGTACGGGGTCAGCAGGCCGGCCATGTCCTTGATCGCCACGGAGTCGCAACCCATGGCTTCCATTTGCCTGGCTTGCTCCACGAACGCCTCGATGGTGTGCACCGGGCTGGTGGTGTAGGCGATGGTTCCCTGCGCGTGTTTGCCGGCCGCTTTCACCGCTTCGATGGCCACCCGCAGGTTACGCACGTCGTTCATCGCATCGAAGATGCGGAACACGTCAATGCCATTCACGGCGGCCTTGGCGACGAAGGCTTTGACCACGTCGTCGCTATAGTGCCGGTAGCCCAACAGGTTCTGGCCGCGCAGGAGCATTTGCAGACGAGTGTTAGGCAGCGCCGCACGCAGTTTGCGCAAACGCTCCCACGGGTCTTCTTTGAGGAAGCGTACGCAGGCATCGAAGGTCGCGCCGCCCCAGACTTCCAGCGACCAGTAGCCGACTTTGTCGAGCTTGTCGCAGATCGGCAGCATGTCGTCAGTGCGCATGCGAGTCGCGAGCAGCGATTGGTGGGCGTCGCGCAGGATTGTGTCGGTTACGTGGATTTTTTTAGTCATTGGAATATTCCTCACAGGCCTGCGTGGGCGGCGATGGCGGCGGCGATGGCCAGGGCCAGCTCTTCGGGTTTGCGCTTGATCGAGTAGTTGGTCAGCTCAGGGTGGCTTTCAACGAAGCTGGTGTTGAACTGACCGCTACGGAATTCCGGGTTACGCAGGATTTCCTGGTAATAGGCGGCAGTGGTCTTGACCCCTTGCAGACGCATGTCGTCGAGGGCGCGCAAGCCACGGTCCATCGCCTCTTCCCAGGTCAACGCCCAGACCACCAGTTTCAGGCACATGGAATCGTAGAACGGTGGAATGGTGTAACCGGTGTAGATCGCCGTGTCGGTACGTACGCCGGGACCACCGGGTGCGTAGTAACGGGTGATCTTGCCGAAGCTCGGCAGGAAGTTGTTTTTCGGGTCTTCGGCGTTGATCCGGAATTGCAGCGCAAAACCGCGGTGCTGGATGTCTTCCTGCTTCACCGACAGCGGCAGGCCGGAGGCAATGCGGATCTGCTCACGGACGATGTCGATACCGGTGATTTCTTCAGTGATGGTGTGTTCCACCTGCACCCGGGTATTCATCTCCATGAAGTACACCTCGCCCTCGGCGAGCAGGAACTCCACGGTGCCGGCGTTCTCGTAACCCACCGCCTTGGCAGCACGCACCGACAAGTCGCCGATATAGGCTCGCTGCTCTGGCGTCAGTTGCGGGCTCGGGGCGATCTCGATCAGCTTCTGGTTACGACGCTGGATCGAGCAGTCACGCTCGAACAGGTGCACCACATTGCCGAAACTGTCGCCGAGGATCTGCGCTTCGATGTGCTTGGGATTGACGATGCATTTTTCGAGGAAGACTTCCGCCGAACCAAAGGCCTTGGTCGCTTCGGAAATCACCCGCGGGAAAGCTTGTTCGAGTTCATCGCGGCTGTTGCAGCGACGAATCCCGCGACCGCCACCACCGGAGGTGGCCTTGAGCATCACCGGGTAACCGATGCGATCGCCTTCGGTCAGGGCTTCGGCGATGTCGGCGACATTGCCTTCAGTGCCCGGCGTGACCGGCACGCCGGCCTTGATCATGCTGCGGCGGGCTTCGGTCTTGTCGCCCATGCGGCGAATGACTTCTGCTGACGGGCCAATGAATTTGATTCCGCGCTCGGCGCAGATATCGGCCAGCTCGGCGTTTTCCGAAAGAAAGCCGTAACCTGGGTGCAACGCGTCGCAACCGGTTTCCACCGCGAGGTTCACCAGCTTGCGCGGGTTCAGATAACCGGCCAGTGGCTCGGCACCAATGCTGTGGGCTTCATCGGCGCGTTTGACATGCAACGCATGACGATCGGCGTCGGAATAGATCGCGACCGAACGAATGCCCATCTCGGCGCAGGCACGTACGATTCGTACGGCAATCTCACCACGGTTGGCAATCAGGATCTTTTTTATCACTTGGAGGTTCCCTTGAGCCGGTTGCTACCCACGACCTTGGACTGGGTCGGCGCGTGACTAAATGTTTCAAGCCAGTCGCACAGTCACACTAGCCCGCTCAAGGGATTAACAAAAATCAATAATAATTGGGTCAGGCATAAGTAAAGACTTATAGTTGAAGAGCCAACCCGCGACCTGAGTATTTAAATAATGCGTAAGTCCTTGATGCGTATGACATTACGCCAGCTTCAGATCTTCAACGAAGTCTGCGATTTGCGTTCCTACAGCCGTGCAGCTGACGAAATGTCGCTCACACAACCGGCCGTCAGCCTACAGATTCGTCAGCTTGAAGAGCTGATTGGTCAGCCTTTGTTCGATTACGTCGGCAAAAAGCTCTACATGACCGAAGCGGCTGAAGCGTTACAGCGCGCCAGCCGGGATATTTTCGGGCGCCTGGAAAACCTCGATATGCAGCTCTCGGACATGCAAGGTTCATTGCAAGGTCAGCTGAAACTGGCCGTGGAATCCAGCGCCAAGTACTTCGTACCGCACTTGTTTGCCGCCTTCAAGCGCCAGCACCCGGAAGTGAACCTGCAACTGACGGTGGTCAACCGTGGACAGGTCATCCGACGCCTGTCCGACAACCGTGACGACCTGGTGATCATGTCCATGGTGCCGCAGGACATGGGCCTGGAGTTCTTGCCGTTCCTCAACAACCCGATCGTTGCCGTGGCGCCACCGGATCATCCGCTGTGCCACATGGGTCCCTTGCGCTTGCAGGATCTTGAACCCTACACATTGCTGCTGCGTGAGCCCGGTTCCGGGACACGGTTGGCGTGCGAGGAGTATTTCAAAGAGAAGCGCGTGCACTTCAACCAGACCCAGGAAGTCTCGTCGGCCGAAGCCCAGCGCGAATGCGTGGTAGCGGGTCTGGGCCTGGCCTTGTTGACGCGCCACGCCCTGAACCTGGAGTTGGCGACCGGCGGACTCAAAGAGCTGCCGGTCGAAGAGCTGCCGTTGTACCGCAGCTGGTGCCTGGTGCAGGCCAAAGCCAAACGCCTGTCACCGGTAGCGCATGCGTTCCTGGGGTTTATCCGCAGTGAACGGGTGCAGATCAGCGCGCTGGTTGAGCGTTTCGACGCGAAGCTGCCGGTGTTGCCTGCCAATAGTTGAGCTCCAGATCCGGATATTCACCGATCTCGGCCAGAAGCTGACGGTGCTCGCAACGGTCTTCAATCGCGCGGCGAAACGCCATGCGACGCTGGTCTTCTTGCTGACGGCGGGTTTTGACTGCGCTGTTGCGTTCTTCGTAGTGCTGGGCCATTTCGAGTCTCCCAAGGCGAGTACGGGAGTTTCAAGATAGGCGCAGGGGATGACGGTTTGGCGGCACGGGGATTACAGGGATGTGAACTTTCGGCGCCTTCGAGGACGCCATCGCGAGCAGGCTCGCTCCCACAGGTTCAGTGTTGCACACGCTCTTTGTGCAACACCGGCGATCAATTGTGGGAGCGAGCCTGCTCGCGATTAAGGTCGGAACGACCTTCCAGCAATCTCGGATCAGTCGTCGAGGGCTTTGACCGATTTGGGCGACAGACGCAAGCTTCGAAGGCTGCGTTTGACGCTCTTGAGGTGGTTGACCAGGCTCGGCCCGCGCGCCATGGCCACGCCCATGGCCAGCACGTCGATCACCACCAGGTGCGCGATACGCGAGGTCAGCGGTGTATAGATCTCGGTGTCTTCATGCACATCAATCGCCAGGTTGACAGTCGACAGCTCCGCCAACGGGGTCTGGCTCGGGCACAACGTGATCAGCGAGGCACCGCTTTCACGCACCAGGTTGGCGGTGATCAACAGGTCCTTGGAGCGGCCGGACTGGGAAATGCAGATCGCCACGTCCGTCGGCTTCAGCGTGACCGCCGACATCGCCTGCATGTGCGGGTCGGAATAGGCCGCAGCCGTCAGCAGTAACCGGAAGAATTTATGCTGGGCATCCGCCGCCACCGCGCCGGACGCACCAAAACCATAGAACTCGACGCGCTGGGCTTGGGACATGAGGGTCACAGCCCTCTGCAACTCCAACGGATCGAGCTTCTCGCGAACTTCCATCAGGGTGTGCAGGGTGGTGTCGAAAATTTTCAGGCTGTAGTCGGCGACCGAGTCGTCTTCGTGAATCGCGAACTGCCCGAAACTCGCTCCTGCTGCCAGGCTTTGCGCCAGTTTCAGCTTCAAGTCCTGAAAGCCCGAACAACCGATGGCCCGGCAGAAGCGCACGATGGTCGGTTCGCTGATGCCGACACTGTGGGCAAGATCGGCCATGGAACTGTGCATCACAGCCGCAGGATCAAGCAGCACATGATCGGCGACCTTGAGCTCCGACTTGCGTAACAGATGGCGTGACTGGGCGATGTGCTGCAACAGATTCAAAGGGCAGGACTCATTGTTATTGGCTGACGCCGAAGATGTAGCAATTTTGTAGTTATACTACAAGAATTCGCTTTTTGCCTGTTCAATCCGTAACTCAATGCCTGTGCTGCCCACGGTTTTGGCCCTGCATACGCGATGTAGCTGCCTTCGCACGTTACCCCACCCGTAAGCAGCCGCTGTCGTTTTCAAGCCCCTTGACGCGCCTTCATCCCTTATCTCAACTTGAAACGACAACTTCTCCCGTTCGGCACTCACTGCTGACACCTGCACTTTGCCCAACTAACAAAGTCAATCCACACCCAACCAACTCTTGGCGCACGAACACGCTTACATCTTGAACAACTGTGCCACTCCACAAACAAAATACTTCGCGCTAATAATGGCCGGGCAGGAAGCACTTTAATTCTAACTTATGGAATATTAAATATGACTATTAAAAACAGTGACTGGGTAGCGCAGATCAACCGTATGCCGGGTGACCTTTTTTTCCGCACTTACGGAACCGTGACCGTGGCGCATCCCGGCATTACACCGACATTGGTACTGAGCCCAATGCAAGACAAGTCCTTCGACCTAAGACTTGATCTGGAACTTAAAGACTCTGGCGACATTAAAACTCAGGTCGAAACAGAAAAAGCCGTCATCTATAAAAACCTCGGCGACTCACATGTCACCGGTGTCAGTATTTTCTTCGAAGGCGAACTTCTGCATCATATTAAAGACGTCATGATCACCCATTAAGATAAAAAGACACTCATTATCCCCAGGTCTTTTCCTGCCAGGCTAATCACATTAACTGGCAGGCGTTTTCATACGTAAAAAATAAAAACTCATTCTGGGGGCTCCCCTCTTAACAAGCTTGCAAGCTTGAACGCCTCCACCGGACGGCTGATGAGGTAACCCTGCACTTCATCGCAGGACTCAGCCTCAAGGAATGCCAACTGCTCCGCGGTTTCTACGCCTTCTGCCACCACTTTCAGCGAAAGCCCATGCGCCATGGCAATGATTGCCCGGGTGATCGCCGCGTCTTCCCCGCCCTCACCCAGCCCACGGATAAACGCCTGATCGATCTTCACGTAGTCCACGGGAATGCGCTTGAGGTAGCTCAGCGACGAATACCCCGTGCCAAAGTCGTCGATCGCCAGTTTCACGCCAAGGTCGCGCAACTGCTGGAAGGTCACGATGATGTGTTCGACGTTGTCCAGCAATTGGCTTTCCGTCAGTTCCAGTTCGAGGTAATGCGGCGCCAGACCGGTTTCTTCAAGCACCTGGCGCACCAGGCTGACCAGCTTGCCCTGACGCAGCTGGTGGACCGACAGATTGACCGAAACCCGAATCGGCTCCATCCCCTGACGCTGCCACTCGCACGCTTGCCAGCAGGCTTGGCGCAACACGAACTCGCCAATGGGTCCGATCAACCCGACTTCCTCCGCCAACCCGATAAAATCCCCCGGGGGCACCCGCCCCATGGTCGGATGATCCCAGCGCACCAACGCTTCGGCGGCGTTCAAGCGACCAGTCGCGAGGCAAAGTTTCGGTTGGTAAAACACTTTCAGCTGCTTTTCTTCGATGGCCTTGCGCAGTTGGTTCTCGAGTTGCAAGCGCTCGAGGGTGCTGGCCTGCAGGCTGTCGGTGTAGAAACGGAAATTGTTCCCACCCAGATGCTTGGCATGTTGCATGGCCATGTTTGACTGGCTGACCAACGCGGAAATTTCCCGCGCGTTGTCCGGCAACATGCTGATGCCCATCGACGCACTGACCACCAGCTCATGCCCTTCAACGGTCAGCGGCAAGCGCAGCTTGGTCGACAATCGGGTGGCGACCCGCGCCAGGCTCGACAGGTTGCCATAAGCGTCGAACAGCACCGCGAACTCGTCGCCGGACAAGCGCGCAATGGTGTCCGCCTCCGGCAGCGCATTGACCAGACGCCGAGCGATTTTCTGCAGCATCTGATCGGCGACTTCATGGCCGAGGCTGTCGTTGAGCAATTTGAAGCGGTCCAGATTGATGTGCAGCAGCGCCAGGCTCCGGCCGCCCTGGCGCACCCGTTGATGAGCTTCATGCAGGCGCTCGCGGAACAATGAGCGGTTGGCCAGCCCGGTCAGTTCGTCGTAGTGGGTCAGGTAGCGCATGCGCTCTTCAGATTCGCGCCGGGCTGACAGATCGGCGAAAAAGCCCACGATATGACTGACATTCCCTCGAGTATCGCGCACCACATTCAGTTGCAGCCATTGCGGATAGAGCTCGCCGTTTTTGCGCGCCTCCACCAACTCGCCCTGCCAACTGCCCTGCTGTTCCAGCGCCTGATGGATCGCCGAGTAGTGCCGCCGCGCGTCACGACTGCACGGCAACTCGACCACATTGCGCCCCAGCAAATCTTCAATCTGATACCCGGTGACCCGGCTGAACGCCTGATTGACCGCGATCAAGGCGTAATCCGGGTCGAAAATCACAATACCTTCGCTGGCGGCTTCAAACACTGTCGCCGCCAGTTGCCGCTGCTCTTCAAGCCCTTTGCTGACGCTGATGTCACGCCGGGTGCCGACCATCCGGATCACCCGACCATTGGCACCCCGCTCCACTGCCCGACCGCGGTCTTCGATCCAGACCCAGTGGCCATCGCCGTGGCGCACGCGGTATTCGATCTGATAATCCTCGGTGCGGCCCTTCAAATGCTCGACCAGCGCCCGCCGCAGCGGCGGCAAATCCTGCGGGTGCAGCCGCGGCTTCAAGTGACTGAGCATCGCCGTGACAAATTCCGGCTCAATGCCGAACAACTCCTTGAGTTGGGTGTGATGCACCTCATCGGTTTGCAGGTTCCAGTCCCAGAGACCCAACTCACTGGCCTTCAACGCCAGCGCCAGCCGCGCTTCGCTTTTGCTCAGGGCCTGGTTGGCGATGTCCAGTTCGCGGCTACGCTGGGCCACCCTGCTTTCGAGACCGACTTGAGCTTCGCGCAGCTCTTCTTCGGCGTGGCGACGCTGTTCGATTTCCCGCGCCAACTCCTGATTGAGCTGCTCGCTACGACTCTGCGCCTGCTGCAAGTGCTCGATCAGTGCCTGATTCTGGAAACGCCGCATCAACCCGTGCTGGATCAGCCGGTTGACCTGCCACGCGACCACACTCAGGGAACCCAACAGAATCAGCCCGAGCCAGCCCCAGCCCTGCTGCTGTTCATCGCCGCCCCAGAACAAATAACCGATCGCCGGTAACAGACACGGCAAGGTGAACGACAGGAAGGCCGGCAGGCTCACCGCATAAGCGACACTGGCCGAGAGGGTCGCCGCGCCGATCAGGCCGAATACCCAGGCTTGTTGCAGGAAGCTGTCGGTGGGCACCAGGGCAATACCGGCACCGGCCAGGGTCAGACCGGTCATGGCCGAACCCAGCAGAAACATTCGACGCCAGACTGGCTGCGCCTGACGACTGGGCATCGCCGAGTCGAAGGCTGCGACCTGAATCACCCGCAACGCCACCAGCGACAGTAACCAGATCAGCCAGATGCTCACCAGGAAGTAGCGCTGCGGGCTCCAGAGCAACCCGGCGCAAACCAGACCATTGATCAACATGAACAGCGTGGGCAGCAACGAGCCCTGATACAGCAGACGCGTGCGCTCGACCGCCATCTCCATGGCGTACTGTTTGCGGATAACCCGCGGCTCCACAGAAGGGCCCGACAGGCTGGGGCTGAGGGTCATAGGCAGTATTCTTGTTCTTATAAGGGTGAGCGTGATGAGCCCGAAATGTCGACGGAGCATACACAAGCAATGGCCCGGACCAAACTGCTCCAGATCATAAAATCGACAAAACAAATGGCCCGTTGCCAGCGCTCAAAACCGCAGAAGCGCGGCCCTTCAAGGCTTGCAACGAATGACTGACCGGTCGTCCCCTGCGCTTCTTTCATCGGTTAATGCAAAGCTCGGTTTGCCCGGTGTGGCGCGGCACCCTAGAATGCCCTGATGCGCGATGACCTCTCCCTTCTGCTGAACTCCCTCAACGATGCCCAACGCCAGGCCGTAGCTGCCTCCGTGGGTCGTCAGTTGGTCCTGGCCGGTGCTGGTTCCGGTAAAACCCGTGTGCTGGTGCACCGTATCGCCTGGTTGATCCAGGTCGAGAACGCCTCGCCACACTCGATCCTGTCGGTGACGTTCACCAACAAGGCCGCTGCCGAGATGCGCCATCGCATCGAGCAGCTGATGGGTATCAACCCGGCCGGCATGTGGGTCGGCACCTTCCACGGCCTGGCGCACCGCTTGCTGCGGGCGCACTGGCAGGAAGCCGGCCTGAGCCAGACCTTCCAGATCCTCGACAGTGACGATCAGCAGAGGCTGGTCAAGCGGGTGATCCGCGAGCTGGGACTGGACGAGCAACGCTGGCCGGCCCGTCAGGCCCAGTGGTTCATCAACGGGCAGAAAGACGAAGGTCTGCGCCCGCAACATATTCAAGCCAGTGGCGATCTGTTCCTGGCCACCATGCGCAGCATCTATGAAGCCTATGAGGCCGCGTGCTTGCGCGCAGGCGTCATCGACTTCTCCGAGCTGCTGCTGCGCGCCCTCGACCTGTGGCGTGACCATCCGGGCCTGCTGGCGCATTATCAGAAGCGTTTCCGTCATGTGCTGGTGGACGAATTCCAGGACACCAACGCCGTGCAGTACGCCTGGTTGCGTCTGCTGGCCAAGGGCGGCGACAGCCTGATGGTGGTTGGCGATGACGATCAGTCGATCTACGGCTGGCGCGGCGCGAAAATCGAGAACATTCACCAGTATTCGGCCGACTTCCCGGACGCGGAAGTCATTCGACTGGAACAGAACTACCGCTCCACCGCCGGGATCCTCAAGGCCGCCAACGCCTTGATCGCCAACAACACCGGGCGTCTGGGCAAAGAGCTGTGGACCGACGGCGGCGAAGGCGAAGCGATCAACCTGTACGCCGCGTTCAACGAACATGACGAAGCACGCTACGTGGTGGAAACCATCGAAAGTGCGCTGAAAACCGGCATGGCCCGCAGCGATATCGCGATTTTGTACCGCTCCAACGCCCAATCGCGGGTTTTGGAAGAAGCGCTACTGCGTGAACGCATTCCGTACCGCATCTATGGCGGCCAGCGCTTCTTCGAGCGGGCCGAAATCAAGAACGCCATGGCTTACCTGCGTTTGCTCGAAGGTCGTGGCAACGATGCGGCGCTGGAACGGGTGATCAACGTTCCGGCCCGTGGCATTGGCGAAAAGACCGTCGAAGCGATCCGTGATCACGCTCGTCACAGCGATGTGTCGATGTGGGAAGCCATGCGCCAGCTGGTGGCCAATAAAGGCCTCACCGGTCGCGCAGCCAGCGCCCTGGGTGCGTTCATCGAGTTGATCGAGCACCTGGCGACCACAACCGCCGAAATGCCGCTGCACCTGATGACCCAGACCGTCATCGAGCAGTCCGGCCTGATTGCCTATCACCAAGCGGAAAAAGGTGAGAAAGGTCAGGCGCGGGTAGAAAACCTTGAGGAACTGGTCAGCGCGGCGCGTAACTTTGAAAGCGCCGAAGAAGACGAAGACCTGACGCCGCTGGCCGCGTTCCTCGGCCACGCATCGCTGGAGGCCGGCGACACCCAGGCCGACGAGCACGAAGACAGCATTCAGCTGATGACCTTGCACAGCGCCAAAGGCCTGGAATTCCCTTACGTGTTCCTGGTGGGCATGGAAGAAGGCCTGTTCCCGCACAAGATGAGCCTGGAAGAGCCCGGCCGCCTTGAAGAGGAACGCCGCCTGGCCTACGTCGGCATTACCCGGGCCATGCAAAACCTGGTGATGACCTACGCCGAAACCCGACGCCTGTACGGCAGCGAAACCTACAACAAGGTTTCACGCTTCGTACGCGAAGTACCTAAAGGCCTGATTCAGGAAGTGCGGCTGTCCAACAGCGTCAGCCGTCCATTCGGTGGCGGCCAGAAGCAAAGTTCGAGCAGCATGTTCGCCGGCACGGAAATCCCGGAAACCGCGTTCAGCCTCGGTCAGCAAGTGCAACACGCGGTCTTCGGCGAAGGGGTGATCCTCAACTTCGAAGGCGCCGGCGCGCAGGCCCGGGTGCAAGTGAACTTCAGTGAAGGCAGCAAGTGGCTGATGCTCGGCTACGCCAAGCTCGAAGCCATCTAACGGCTATCTGCTGATAGCTTTCTGTGGGAGCGAGCCTGCTCGCGATGAACGATGACGCGGTGCTCCGATACTCCGCGGTGCCGCCATCGCGAGCAGGCTCGCTCCCACAGTGTCTTGCGCTGCAGCCAACTGCAGGCTCCCACAGGTTGATCTGATAGAAGGCATAATAAACATGGGCTCAGGCTTTTTTTCTTCCTGGACATTCTGGGCCTTGCTATCGGCGGCATTCGCTGCGCTGACCGCGATTTTCGCCAAGGTCGGCATCGAAAACGTCAACTCCGACTTCGCTACGCTGCTGCGCACGATCGTGGTACTGGTCAGCCTGGCCTTGATTTTGTACGCAACGGGCCAATATCAGTCATTAGGATCGATATCCGCCAAGAGCTACCTGTTCCTGCTACTGTCCGGCCTGGCAACCGGTGCCTCGTGGATTTGCTACTTCCGTGCGCTGAAACTCGGGCCAGCCTCGCTGGTAGCACCCGTCGACAAACTCAGTGTGGTGCTGGTGGCCGTGTTGGGCGTAGTGTTATTGGGTGAGCGGCTCGACCTGCGTCAATGGGGCGCAATTGGTCTGATCACAGCGGGCGTGGTGATGTTGGCATTGCGACGTTAAACAACACTCCTTCTCTATCAATCCACTTGTCCTACAGACAAATGTACAAGCGCCTCCTTGTATCGACGGAGCTGAACGCAGCCTGTCAGGCAAAAGCCCGAAACACTCTGCCGCTAGCCAGTGTCACTTCACCTGTGCAACATGGCGCGCGTGCCATCCACAAATGGGAATTCCCTTTATGAAACGTTTTCTTAGCATCGCCCTGGCGCTGTGCATCGGCCTGACGATGAGCCTCGACGCCAACGCCAAGCGCTTCGGTGGCGGCAAAAGCGTAGGCGCTGCGCCTACCCACCAGACCAGCCAAATGGCGCCGTCCTCGCCTGGCATGGGTTCTGCTGCCGCGACCGCCGGTGCTGCGGGTGCCGCAGGCGCTGCCGCCAAAGCTGGCGGTGCTTCGCGCTGGCTCGGCCCTCTGGCCGGTATCGCTGCCGGCGGCCTGCTGGCCTCCATGTTCATGGGCGGCGGCTTCCAGGGCATGCAGATTTTCGACATCCTGATCATGGCGGTCATCGGGTTCGTGATCTTCCGCTTTATCGCCGCTCGTCGCCGCAAGCAACAAGAGCATATGGCCCCTGCGGGCGCCCCAATGCAGCGTGAAGTGTACGAACAGAAGCCGGCCATGGGTTCGATTTTCGGTGGTTCGGCTGCCCCTGCTGCCGCTCGTCCGGTGATCAACGCTCCGGCCTGGTTCAACGAAGAGCGCTTCGTTGAAGCCGCACGCAACCACTTCCAGTCCCTGCAACAGCACTGGGACGCCAACGAAATGGACAAGATCGCCGAGTTCGTGACCCCGCAAATGCTGGAGTTCCTCAAGCGTGAACGTGCCGATCTGGGTGATGGCTTCCAGTCCACCTATATCGACAACCTCCACGTTCAACTGGACGGCGTGGATGATCGCGCAGACAAGACCATCGCCACCCTGACCTTCACGGGCGTGTCGAAAAACTCGCGTTTCGACCAGGGCGAAGTGTTCAGCGAAAGCTGGAACATGGAACGTCCGCAAGGCGAAAACCAGCCTTGGCTGGTGGCGGGTATCCGTCAGAACGGCTAATACCGCTCTCGATTCGCATGCAGTAATAAAAACCCCGGCCTAGTCCGGGGTTTTCTATTTCGCAGTTGCATCTATAGCGAGCTACTGTATAAACCGCCCCAACCAAACCGCGCCATTGAGCAAGAGGATCCCGGACGTGGAAGAAATCATCGAACAACTGCGAGAAGCCAACGAACCGGTACCGGTGCCCTTGGAGCTGCCTGACGAAGACCTGCTGGTGGAAATCGAAGAACAACTGTTCATCGATATCCCGTTCGTCTTCAGAGAATTCCTGCTGACCGTCAGCGACGTCGTGTACGGCAGCCTGGAGCCGGTGACTGTCACCGACCCGCAATCGCACACCTACCTGCCGGACGTTGCCGCCAACGCCTGGGATGCCGGTGTTGATCGCAGCATGATTCCGATCTGCCAGGACGGCGACAACTACTACCTGGTCGAAGAAGACGGCACCGTGGTGCTGTGGCTGGCCGAAGAAGAGCTGTTGGCCGAAGAAACCTGGGAATCGGTGTGGCACTGGGCGCGGGACGTCTGGCTGGAAAGCTGATCTGCCTGACGCTCTGCGGGGTCAATGCCCGGACGAATCCTTGTGGTTGTCCAGGGTTTCCAGCAAGGCGACCTGCATCCGCGTGTGCACGCGGATGAACCAGCGCCAGAGCAGGGCCGCCACCGCGGCGGTCACAACGGCAATCAGTACCAGCAACTTGTTGGTCGGCAAGATACTGGCCGACAAGGCTGCCAGCAGCAGAAAAATCACCAGCAGCGACAGAATCGGGATCACTTCGGCGATCACCCGACGCACTCGCTGCGTGTGGCGGCCCGCCATCTCCGGTTTCACGCCCATTTCCGCCAGCAACATCGAGAGCGCCTTCAGCTTGCGATAGGCGGCAATCAGGAATGGCAGCGACAGCAACAACGCCCCGCCCCAGATCAACGCCTTCTGCCAGCTCGGATCATTGATCCAGGCATGCAGGTAGTTGGAAATCCGTTCGGCAAAAAAACTGCCCGAGAAGAAGATTGCCATCACCAGCGCCAGATTGACCCCGACCTGCAACAGAATCCGCCGAATCATCGACGCCAGCTGTGCACCCTCGCCCTGCGGCTGAATGCTGCGCAGCCACTCCCCATACATCCCCAACACGCGGCCCAAACGCTGCGGGATAACTGCAGCCAGCTTCAACGAAAGCGGATCGGCAGCACGGATCAGGTACGGCGTCAGTAAGGTGGTGATGGCCGAAACAGCGACCGCCACCGGATAAAGGAAATCGCTGGTGACCTGCAAGGTCATGCCCAGCGCCGCGATGATGAAAGAGAACTCGCCAATCTGCGACAGGCCCATGCCGACTCGCAGCGAGGTGCGTCCGTCATTGCCGGCGATAAACGCCCCGAGACCACAGGAGAGTATCTTGCCGAGTACCACCGCGATGGTAATCACCGCAATGGGCCAGGCGTACTGAAGAAGAATCTGCGGATCGATCATCAGACCGATCGCAACGAAGAAGATGGCGCTGAACATGTCGCGAACCGGCTCGATCAGGCGTTCAATTTTCACCAGTTGCCGAGATTCTGCCATGATCGCACCGATCAGAAACGCCCCGAGCACCATGCTGTATTCAAGCTTGACCACCAGCAGGCAAAAGCCAAAACACAGGCCAAGCACGGTGATCAGCAGCATTTCGTTGCTGTCGAACTTCGCCACATAGGCCAGTACCCGCGGCACCAGCAGGATGCCGACCACCAGTGCGACGATCATGAACAGCGAGAGTTTGCCGACCGTGGAAAACACTTCGCCGGAGCTCACGGTGCCGCTGACGGCGATACTCGAGAGCAAGGCAATGATGCCGATGCCGAGGATGTCTTCGACGATCAATACACCAAAGATCAGTTGGGCAAAGCGTTGGTTCTTCATCTTCAGGTCGTTGAGTGCCTTGACGATGATGGTGGTCGAGGAAATCGCCAGGATCGCGCCCAGGAACAGCGAATCCATGGTGCTCCAGTCAAACCAGCGACCGATTTCGTAGCCGATCCAGATCATCAGTACGATTTCCAGGAACGCCGCGATAAACGCCGTGGCACCGACCTTGAGCAGCTTGCGTAGGCTGAACTCCAGGCCGAGGCAGAACATCAGGAAAATCACCCCGAGTTCGGCAAGGGTCTTGATGGTTTGCTCGTCGTGGATCAACCCGAATGGCGGGGTGTGCGGGCCAATGATGAAACCGGCGACGATGTAGCCCAGGACAACCGGCTGTTTGAGTCGATGAAAAACAATGGTCACCACACCCGCAACCAGCATGATCACTGCCAGGTCCTGAATAAAACTGATGGCATGCATGGCGAGGGCTCCTTGGCTGCTGGGTGTGCTGACGTCGTTGGCGATTACCAGATCGGATGAAAGGGCCCTTGAGGTGGGCTTTTGAAGGGTAACACCGCGACTTCGGGCGCAAAGGCGGTGCAATATATAGAAACAGATCGATTAGGGCGTGACGGCCATCATCGGCGTGGCGTCCCGTTAACGGTGGTTTTGAAAAACCAGCCAGGCACCCACAGAGGTGCACCCGCAATCCCAGCCTTGAACCGTGAGTAGTGTGCTATGGAACCCGGAAACGCCCAGCTGTCGATGACGGTATTGATGACCCCCGACATGGCCAACTTCTCTGGCAATGTCCACGGCGGCACCCTGCTCAAATACCTCGACGAAGTCGCCTACGCCTGCGCCAGCCGTTATGCCGGGCGCTACGTGGTAACCCTGTCGGTGGATCAGGTGATCTTTCGCGAACCGATCCATGTCGGTGAGCTGGTGACCTTTTTGGCGTCGGTCAACTACACCGGTAATACCTCGATGGAGGTGGGCATCAAGGTGGTGACCGAGAACATCCGCGAGCGCTCGGTACGTCACACCAATAGCTGCTTCTTCACCATGGTCGCGGTCGACGATCAGCGTAAGCCGGCCGCTGTCCCACCGTTGCAACCGCAGAACAGCGAAGATAAACGCCGATACGCCCAAGCCAAACAGCGTCGGCAGATTCGTCAGGAACTGGATCAGCGTTATCGCGAAATCAAGGCTGACGCCTGATACCGCGCCGATCGCAGCCTCTGTAGAAACTACTGCAGGCTGCGATCTTTTCTGCCGCGACGACGTTACAAACTGATCGCTGTCGCCTCGAACTTCACCCGAGGATGGGCAATACGGTCCTGGGCCCGCACCAGTTCCAGCTCATAGCTTGCGCTGGCCTGGGTTTCCAGCAGCACTTCATGCACTGCGGACGCGGCGAATTCAAAGGCCGCGACCAGGCTGTCCCCCAACAACACCCGCGCCAGGAACAGACCCGACGTCAGGTCGCCCACGCCCACTGGCTGACGTGGAAACGCCAGCAATGGACGACGTAGATGCCAACTGCCTTCGGCCGTCACCAGCAACATCTCGAAGCTGTCCGGCAACTTGCCGGGATAGTCCAGATGCTTGACCAGCACCGCCTTCGGGCCACGCGCCAGCAGTGCGCGAGCCATCGCCAGGCAATCGAACAATGACTGTGGCTTGCGACCGGAGAAACTGTCCAGCTCCAACTGATTCGGGCACATGAAATCCGCCACCGCCGCCGCTTCATCCAGCAGGAAGTCGCTGACTTCAGCCGGTACGATGCAGCCTTTCTCCGCATGCCCCATCACCGGGTCGCACAGGTACAAGGCGCTGGGGTTGGTCGCCTTGATTCGTGCCACGCCGCTGAGGATCGCTCGCCCTTGAGCAGCACTGCCCAAATAACCGGACAGTACAGCGTCGCAATTGCCCAGCTCGCCAATGGCCGCGATTCCCTCTACCAGCTCGGGAATCTGCTGCGGCGCCAGCACCTCACCGGCCCACTGGCCGTATTGAGTGTGGTTGGAAAACTGCACGGTATTCAGCGGCCAGACGTTCACCCCGACCCGCTGCATCGGGAAAACCGCGGCGCTGTTGCCGGCGTGACCGAAAACCACGTGGGACTGGATGGCGAGCAGATGAGGAGTACGTTTCATGCGGGATATCCGTAAAACGATTGAAATTCGAGCCGCGCAGTATGCGACTAAAAAGGCTGTGTGAAAACGTAGCGAGCGAAGGCAAGACAAGGCAAAAACAGGCGAGGAACGGCTGGGGTCGCACCCGACTTTACGGGTTGTAAATGAGCATTCCGAGCCTGTTTTTAACGCAGTATTGCTAGCGTAGAGCCGAAGGCTCTCAGCACGCAGTAGTTTTCACACAGCCTTTAAACGGAGCCTGTACGACAGACCAGAGACACAGTTAAGCTGACACTAATTCATTGGAGCACTGTTCATGCTGACCCTTGGAAATATCTTTGTGCTGATGCTGCTGGCGACCGGTGCCGCCTGGCTGTGGCACAACCATGGCTTGCGCGAGCGGGCCCTGGAACGGGTCAAGCGGCATTGCGCCAAACTCGACATCGAATTGCTCGACGGCAATGTGGCGTTGAAAAAAATCGGCTTCGTGAAAGACGCCAACGGACGGCGACGTCTGGCCCGCGTGTATAACTTTGAGTTCACCGTGACCGGCGAAACGCGTCACATGGGCACCATTACCCAATTCGGTGCCCATAGTGCGCAGATCGAATTGGCACCGTACCCGGTCCCGCTCGAGGAAAAACCTGTGCTGCCCAGCGCCGAGGTGATCGAGCTGAGTCAATGGCGCCAGGACCACAACAAGTTGCGTCACTGAGCCCTGAACCGCGTTAAGTCAGCTTCACCCGGCAACTCGCAAGTGTCCTCTGTAGTGATTCGGCAGCCTGCGGCTTATCGAAAATAAGCTCTATGCGCGAGTCCTGATGCCATTCACTGGGTTGCCAGTGCAGCACGGCGTTCTCCAGCGAGTTGGCCGACACCCAACCCTCGGCGCTGTGGATAACCAGCTTGGCCCGGCGCCAGTCCAACGCCGCCAGGCAAGCCTGGACCCGAGAAAGTTCGAACGACTGACTCGGGTGCCAACGCCAACCAATGCTCCAGCCACCTTCCTGCTGCTGACTCAGGCAAATCGGCTGTGTCGGATCAGTCCAGACAGCCGGCATTTGCGCCAGACCTTTAGGCACTTTTAAGTTATCCACACCCTCGACCGCTCGACTGTGCATGCCCGGCAAGTCACTCAATGCCAGAGCGCCCTGCTGCGTCCAATACAGCGGGCATTCCGGTAACTGCGCGGTGATGCGCTGGCGATCTTCATCGTTCAGATGCTCGGCCTTGTTCAACAGCAACAGACCCGCGCTTGGTAGCGCTTGCTGTTGCGCTTCTGGCAGTGGTTTTCCAGCGGCCAATGCTTGAGCGTCGAGCACCAGAACGCTTGGCTGAATCGCCAGAACGCCCTGCCACGGCGCTTCGCTTAATTGCTTGAGCAATTGCGCCGGGTGTCCCAGCCCCGAGGGTTCGATAAACAAGCGGTCAGGCCGTGATTTGCGCAGCAACCGCCCGAGGCCAATCTGAAACGGCGCACCATTCACGCAACATAAACAGCCGCCAGCCACTTCTCCCAGTGCGATACCATCGGCGCTTGTGGTCAGCAGTGCGGCGTCGAGACCGATCTGGCCGAACTCGTTGATCAGCACCGCCCAGCGCTCGTTCGCCGGCCGCTGCGTCAGCAGATGCTTGATCAGGCTAGTCTTGCCGGCACCTAACGGTCCGGCGATGACGTGAGTAGGAATGTTCTGCAACATGTTCGGCGGTTTCTTGGGAGGAAAAGGATGCGATTGATCGGCTTGTCGTTGCTGTTAGCCTTCGCTTCGGGCGAGGCGCTGGCGCAGGCCTGCGTGGTTCACAGTCAGGCAGAGCGGCTCGACGTCAAGGTCTGCCAGCAGAACCGCAACATTCCGAAGAAAATGTTCCATGACGGCTTCTGCCAGCCAAATCTCGCGGGGCAGAAGGTCGACGTCGCATTCCTCGAGCAATGCCCCAGCGGTGCCTTCGGTGTGTGCAGCAACGCTCAAGTTGCCAATATGCCTTACCGGCAGGATATTCACTATTACGGCGTGGCCACAGATGCGGCGTACCTGAAACCATATTGCGAAGGCCAAAGCCAGGGCGCTTGGCTAACGCCTTGAATCAACCGAGCCAGTCGAGGGTCAGGATCAGCCGGCGCTCACCCGGTGCGGGTTGCGGTGAACGATGAATCAGCCCGAATCCCTCGTTGCCGTGCCACTTCTCACCCTTGAGCAAGGCCACTTCACCACAGAGCATTTGCTCACAGTCCTGCGGCTCCGCCTCGGCTTTGGCCAGATTCTCACGCACTATGGCGCCCTCTCTGAGCCACTGACTGCCGATGCCGGCGTAGGTAGTAATCAGCCGCACGGGCACATGATCAACATGAAAACGCGGGCACATGGCGTTATCCAGCACCCGCAAACGTAAGCCGATACGCGTCGCTCCCAGCAAGCAGGCAAACGCACTGACCAACCATGAAACATCGGTGATAAACCCTTCATAGCCCTCCAGATCACTGAAGCTTTTGGCCAGGCCACGCAGATCGGGTTCAGCGTCGTCAGTCGCCAATTCCACCACCAACGACTCGGCCAATGGCTCGTTCAGCGATAACAGCACTGTACCGAAGTCAGCAATATGTGGCGGCAGACGACGCTGCCAGAGCGCCAGGTTGGTACCGTCTTCAAGTATCTGCGTGAAGACGTCAGGGGTTTGGCCCTGTACCTGGCGGACCACCGGGCGCGCTTTCAGACTCGGCGCCAACATCAGGCCGCCTCCTCTTCAAGCCATGGACCAAACGGGTCTGCCATCAGGCGCCAACCTTCGACGCCCAAGGACATTTCATCCTCATTGAGCAGGCAATTATCGAGGCGTTCGGTGAGTTGAGAAAAGTCGATATTCTGGCCGATGAACACCAGTTCCTGACGGCAATCACCGGTGACGGAGATCCAGTTTTCCATGATCGCGGCGGTACTTTCCTGATCCTGTGGCCACTGCGCTTTCGGCACGAAGCGCCACCAGCGACCGGCAAACCCGTGACGCATCAAACCACCGGCCTGGGACCAGCTACCGGCGTCCTGGTGCTTGCTGGCCAACCAGAAAAAGCCCTTGGAGCGCAGCAGTTTTCCATTCACCCACGGCCGATTGATGAAGCTGAAAAAGCGCTGCGGATGAAACGGCCGACGCGCCCGATAAGCCATTGAAGCGATGCCGTACTCAGTGGTTTCCGGCACATGCTCACCGCGCAACTCTTGCAGCCAGCCTGGCGCCTGGGAGGCTTTTTCAAAGTCGAAGCGGCCGGTGTTGAGGATTTGTTTCAGCGGTACTTCGCCCATGACCATCGGGATAATGTGCGCCTGGGCGTTGAGCCGTTTGAGGATCGCGATCAACTCTTCGCGCTCGGCGCTGCTGATCAGATCGATCTTGCTGATCAGCAGCACGTCGGCGAATTCGATCTGCTCGATCAGCAAGTCAGTGATCGAACGCTCGTCTTCTTCGCCAAGGGTTTCACCCCGTGAAGCGAGGCTTTCGGCGGCCTGATAATCGAGCAGAAAATTCATCCCGTCGACCACTGTGACCATGGTGTCGAGCCGCGCGATGTCGGCCAGGCTTTGGCCTTCTTCGTCGCGAAAGGTGAATGTTTCCGCCACGGGAAGAGGTTCGGAAATACCGGTGGACTCGATCAGCAGGTAATCAAAGCGACCGGCCCTGGCCAGTTTACTGACCTCTTCCAGCAGGTCTTCGCGCAAGGTGCAGCAGATGCAGCCGTTGCTCATTTCGACGAGTTTTTCTTCGGCGCGGTTCAAGGTGACATCGCGCTGGACTTCGCTGCCGTCGATGTTGATTTCGCTCATGTCATTGACGATCACGGCGACCCGAAGGTTCTCGCGGTTGCGCAGTACGTAGTTGAGCAGCGTGCTTTTGCCAGCGCCGAGAAAGCCGGACAGCACGGTAACGGGGAGACGATTGGGCATCAGGTGTTCCTCATCAGGAGTGGCCGGTCAGATGACACTTTTAATGTTATAGTATAACAGCATAAAGAAGCCAATCCCCTCTTGCTCCCAACGACGAAGGACGCAATGCTTGAGCCCGTTCGCACCACGAGAAAGCCCATGCACAACGCCTTGATATCCACGCTGTTAAGCCTTTCGCTGTTTGTCGCAGCAGACGCCTGCGCGCAGGCATCGAGCCAGGCGAAGTGCACGCGCAGCGCCAATCTGCTGGCCTGCGTAGACCCGGACGGCAATACTTACAGCGTCGCCACGGCGGGCAGCACAACGTACATGCGCGGGTTTGAAGTGAGCGGTAAACGCTATTGGGCGCAGACCAGCAGCCGTTATGGCCAACTGACGTTCTTCACCGGCTTGGCGTCCGACGGCGAAGCCTGGGTCGGTTACAGCCGCCGCGTTGGCTGGACCACCCTCAATCGGTTTTCCAGCTCCGGCGGTTCCAGCGGCAAGTTCACCTGTAGCCGACTGACGGGTTGCTAGACCTGCGATTTTTGCTGCGACTGCTGCCAGGCCATGTAGCTGTTCATCGGTGGATTCTTCTGAAAATAGCGCTGCAAGCCTTCAAAAAGGCCGTCGGCTACCGCCTTTTGGTGCCGCGCCGTTACCAGCCTCTGGCTGTCGCGGGCGTTGGAAATGAAGCCGGTTTCGACCAGGATCGATGGCACATCCGGTGACTTCAGCACTGCAAATCCGGCCTGTTCCACACGTTTCTGATGCAACGTGGTAATCCCCGCCAAGCTGCCAAGTACCATGTTACCAAGCTGCAAACTGGCGGCGATGGTGGCGTTCATCGACATGTCGAGAATCACCCCGGCGAGCATCGGATCCTTGTCCTTCAAGTTGAGCAGACTGGTCGCCCCCAGCAAGTCGGCCCCGTTTTCCCGTTGCGCCATGAAACGTGCGGTGGCCGAGGTTGCACCGCCTTCGGACAACGCGTAAACCGAAGCGCCAGAGGCCGTGAGCCGTGGCGCCGCGTCAGCGTGCACCGAGATGAACATGTCGGCCTTGTGCGTACGGGCGATCTCCACGCGCTTGCGTAGCGGCACGAAGAAGTCGTCGTTGCGCACCAATTTCACATCGAAACCTTTTTCGCGCTTTAAACGTTTGGCCAGCAATTGTGCGATGGACAGCACCACATCCTTTTCGCGCTCGCCTTTGGCGCCAATTGCGCCGGGATCCTTACCGCCATGGCCGGGATCGACCACGACGATGATGTCGCGCTTGGGGTGAGCCTTGTCGATCGGCGTTTCACGCTGAACCAAAGGTGCAGCCGCAGCGATCTGCACGGGCGCCGCGCTGAGAAGGTCGAGCACCAGACGATGACCCTGCCCGTCCTGTGGCGGCAATTGAAAACTATTGAGCCGCACCGGACCGGTAAGGTCGAGCACGATCCGCGTATCGCCTTGCCCGAAGTGCCCCGAACGGATCGAACGAATCACCGTGTTGGTGAGCGCCAACTGGCTGAAGTCACCGCTGAGCTGCGCGCCGCTCAAGTCGATGATCAGTCGCTCAGGCGCGCTCAACGAGAAGGTTTTGTACTGCACCGGCCCGCTCAGATCGAGTACCAGGCGAAGCTTGTCATCCGAACGCCAGAGCCGCGCATTGCGGATCTGTGTGGCCGACACGCCGAAAGGTAAAACCAGCGCAACGCTGGCCAACAACAGATTGAGCAATTGTCGCCTGTGCATAGTGAAAGACCGCTCGAGAAAAAGGCATCGTCGATTTTATTGTTATAACATAACATTGCAAAACATTTCCAACGATGGACCTGCTCATGAATGCGCTGACTCTGCCGGATATCGCCGCGCTGGCCTCACGCCAAGCCTTGCCACTCGAATGGGTGGGCATGTGCGGCATTGCTCTTCCTGTTGTGTTCGACGGCCAGCGATTGAGCGCGAAAGCCGACGCAGGCGTCAGTCTCGATGATGGCGAAACGCGCGGCATCCATATGTCGCGGCTGTATCTGGCGCTGGAAATACTTGAGCAGGAAAGCCTCACTCCGGTGTTGCTGCGGCAAGTTCTGCAACGCTTCCTCGACAGCCACGAAGGTTTATCCAATGCTGCGTACCTGCGGATTCACGCTGATTTGCTGCTCAAACGTCCTGCCTTGATCAGCCCTTTGGCTGGCTGGAAAAGCTATCCGATCACTGTCGAAGCTCGATTGGAAAACGCAGTGTTCCACGTGGAACTTAAAATTGAAGCGTCTTACTCATCCACTTGCCCCTGTTCAGCAGCGCTTTCAAGGCAACTTATTCAGCAGCAATTCATTGACGACTTTGCCAACAAAGCATTGCACCACGCTGACATTCTTGCGTGGCTCGGCTCTTCGAAAGGCATCGTCGCGACACCCCACAGCCAACGCAGCAGTGCACAATTACACCTACGACTGGATGACTATCTGGACGATCTGCCCTTGATCGCGGTGATCAATGACGCCGAAGCCGCGCTCGGTACCGCCGTTCAAACCGCGGTCAAACGCGCCGACGAACAAGCCTTCGCACTGGCTAACGGTCAAAACCTGATGTTCTGCGAAGACGCTGCACGACGTTTAAATCTGGCGTTGAAACGCTCGCCTGGCATCAAGGCTTTTCAGTTGCGTGTAGTTCACGCCGAAAGTCTGCACGCCCACGATGCAGTGGCCGAAAGTCGCTGGAACTGGGAGGCCGCATGATTCGTTGCCAAGGACTCCGCTGGGGTGCACCCGGTCAACCTCTGACGCCCGCCATCGATCTCGATTTGCCCAGCGGCAGCCTGACGGCGGTAATCGGTGCCAATGGCTCGGGTAAAAGCAGCTTGCTGAAAGTCATCGCCGGTCTGCAAAAACCGCTAGCAGGTAAAGTCGTCCTCGATGTTTCACCACGGGGTGGATTGTCCTTTTTGCCACAACAACACCACCTCGACCGACAGTTCCCCATCAGCCTGCAGGAGTTGGTGAGCGCCGGATTCTGGGGCAACAAACAAACGCCGGACATTCGCCGCCAACGCCTCGACAGTGTGCTGAACGACTGGTGCCTGAACGATTTGGAACAACGCCCGTTGATGGCGCTGTCGGGCGGCGAATTGCAACGCGCCCTGCTCGCCCGTTTGAGCCTCGCCGAAGCGCCACTGTTGCTACTCGACGAACCTCATGCGGCACTGGATGAACTCGGCCAGGCGCTGCTGTGGAAACACATCCACACCTGGCACAACGAAGGCCGAACGCTGGTCGTGGTGTGTCATGACCTGGCTGCGGTTCGCCAACACATTCCTCAAGCATTGCTGATCAAAAATACGGGCTGCGCCCTGGCGCCGAGCCATGAACTGATTCTCCAGCAACCACACACGCAGGTGGCGTAATGCTCGTCGCTGCGCAACTTTGGCAACCGTTCCACGAATTCGTGTTCATGCGCCGAGCACTCATCGGCGGTCTGGTATTGGCTTGCAGCACCGCACCACTTGGGGTGTTTTTGATACTGCGGCGCATGAGCCTGATCGGCGACGCCGTGGCTCACGGCATCTTGCCCGGTGCCGCGTTAGGGTTTTGGTTCGCCGGTTTGAGCTTGCCGGCGCTGACCATTGGTGGCCTCGGCGCTGGCCTGAGCATGGCCGGATTGGCAGCATGGATCACTCGCCGCACCGGCCTTCGGGAAGACGCCAGCCTGGCGGCGATCTACCCCATCTCGCTGGCCAGCGGCGTGCTGATTCTGGGGATCGCCGGCAAACGTCTCGACTTGCTCCACCTGCTGTTTGGCTCGGCATTGGCCGTCGACGGCCCAACATTGACCGGCATGCTGTGGGTCTCGGGCATTAGCCTGATCGCCATGACACTGATCTATCGGCCACTGTTGCTGGACACCCTCGACCCATTGTTTCTGCAAACCGTCAGCCGTCTCGGCCCTTTGGCGCACGGCGTATTTTTGACCCTGGTGGTGCTGAATCTGGTGATCGGTTTCCAGGCCATCGGCGCGCTGATGGTAGTCGGTTTGATGATGTTACCGGCCGCCGCTTCACGCTTCTGGAGTCGTCACTTGCCGATGCTGATGGCCATCGCCGGGCTGCTCGGCTGCCTCTCGGTATGGCTCGGTTTGTTGCTGTCGTTCTACTACTCGCTCCCCAGCGGCCCGGCCATCGTGCTGGTGGCTGGCGCGTTGTACCTGCTGTCCGTGGTGTTCGGTCCGGTGCACGGTTTGCTGCGCCGCCCGCCTTTGCTCACATCCCAATGAGGTGTTTTCCGATGCGCGCTCTACTCGTGCTGTTCAGTGTGTGGTTGTCGATGTCGCTTTCAACGGCATCGGCAGCCGAAAAGCTCCCGGTGGTCACCAGCTTCAGCATCCTTGCCGACATGGTTCATCAAGTCGGCGGCGAGCACATCCAGATCACCAACATGGTCGGCCCGGATGCTGACGCTCACACCTACGAACCCACTCCGGACGACGCCAAGGCCCTGCTCAAGGCCAGGCTGATCTTCAAGAACGGCCTCGGTTTCGAGCCATGGCTGGACCGCATGGTTGCCAGCACCGCCACCAAAACCCCGGTGATCACCGCCAGCCACGGAGTGATTCCAAGGACCATGAACGAGGACGGCGAGACCATCCCCGACCCGCACGCCTGGCACAATCTGGCGAATACCGAGCTCTATGTGAATAACATCACCAAAGCGCTAATTGCCGCAGACCCGGCGAACAAAGCCGACTACGAACACAACAGCCAGACCTACTTGAAACAGATATACCGTCTGCTGGCCGAAGCCAAGGCCAAGCTCGGTGCATTGCCTCCAGGCAACCGCAAGATCGTTACATCTCATGACGCCTTCGGCTATCTGGGTCAGGCGTACGGCATCGACTTCATGGCACCTCAAGGCTTGTCCACCGAGCGTGAACCATCTGCCGCCGAAGTGGCCGCATTGATCACCCAGATCCGTCAGGCCAAGGTCAAAGCGGTATTCATGGAAAACATCAAGGACGCCCGTCTGCTCAAGCAAATCGCCGATGAAAGCGGCGCGCAGATTGGCGGCACCCTGTACTCGGATGCTCTCGCCGCCGAAGGTCCGGCCAGCACTTTTGCCGGGCTGTTCGAATACAACCTCAACACGCTTTACGACGCCTTGAGCACGCCATGATCCCCAAGAACCCGTCCGGCGATTTGCCGCGGACGATAGAGATCAGGCGCGAGGTTTGACCGTCCCGCAATCCTGCCCCAACCATACGGCACGAGTATCCATGCTGCCCTTTTGCTGAATGCCGGTGGCGTTGAACGTGCCGTTGACCGTGGTGTTGAATTCGCGATCGCTAAGGAACGTAGCAACACCGGCGCCCTGGGCTTTCGGGCAGCTGAAGCGGAACTTCCATTGGTTACCGCTGCGGTCGGTGATTTGCTGCTGGCAACCCGATTGGGGGTCTTGCAGGGGAATAGTGTCGGATTGAACCTGTGCCTGGGTCAGGCACACACGAATCCCTTTACCACCCATGGTGATGCCTTGTTTCTCCAGTGCAGCCTTTTGTGCCGGCGTCATCTGACTGCCCAACTGGTTAAGGATCAACTGCAGATCCGGCAGGTTCTGGTCATCGACCTTCATGTTGCTTGAGGTCATTTCCCACAAACCCGGTTGCAGCATCTGCGCCTGAGCGGCCACAGGAAGCCAAAAGCCAACAGCCATGGCCAAACCCAGCAGACGTACGTTCATCGAGTAACTCCTAGACAATAGTGGCCGTTAGACGTCGCCAATCTACTTCGGTTGCATGTCTAATTAAATAGCGACATTCACCGTGGAACATGGTCTGTTAAGCATCGAATTGTCAGGAGCACGATTGCCCCATGGATTTTTTTGGACCCCATCTTTTCGCGTATCTGATCGCGCTCATCCACTCACTGGGCACGATCGCCGCCATTCACGCCGTATTGACCGTCAGGACCGCTCAAGGCTCGATTGCCTGGGCCTTATCACTGGTGTTCGTGCCTTACCTAACGCTTATCCCTTATCTGGTCTTCGGTCGCAGCACTTTCGACGCTTATATCAAGGCGCGCCGACAGGCCAACGAAGAGATGCGCAAGGCCATCGCGGACCTGAACTGGCGTCCGTGGATCGAGGAAGCGCTGACCGCCCGTGCCTCCAAGGCCTACGCCTCGTTGCGGGCGATGCCGAAGCTGGGGCGAATGCCGTGCCTGTCAAACAATCAGGTGCGCCTGTTAATCAATGGCCAGGCAACCTTTGATGCGATTTTCGAAGCGATCCGCGCCGCTCGCGAAGCCGTGTTGATTCAGTTTTTCATCATCCATGACGACCAACTCGGCCGACGCCTGCAAACACTGCTGATGGAAAAATCCGCTGAAGGTGTCGCCATTTACCTGCTCTACGATCGGATCGGTAGCCACTCCCTGCCTCACAGCTACGTTCAACCCTTGCGTGATGCCGGTGTGCAGGTCGAAGCGTTTGCCACGCGCAGTGGCTGGCTCAATCGGTTCCAGGTGAACTTTCGCAACCACCGCAAGATTGTCGTGGTCGACGGAGTACAGGGCTTTGTCGGCGGGCATAACGTTGGCGATGAATACATGGGCGAGAAACCACCGCTGGCACCGTGGCGCGATACGCACATTGCCGTCATCGGTCCCGTGGTTGCGTGCATGCAGGAGTCGTTCGCAGAAGACTGGTTCTGGGCCTCCCGCAAACTGCCACCGCTGATACTGCCGCAGAGCTACCCCGATGACGGCGTGCTCTGCCAACTGCTGGCCAGCGGCCCGGCGGACCCTTACGAAACCTGCTCACTGTTTTTCGTTGAAGCCATCCAGTCCGCAACCGAACGCGTGTGGATCACCAGCCCGTATTTCATTCCCGACGAAGCGGTATTTGCCGCGCTACGCCTGGCGGTGCTGCGTGGTGTCGATGTGCGACTTCTGCTGCCATCGCGACCGGATCACCGGATCGTCTATGCCGCCTCCAGCCTGTACGCCTTCGAAGCCGTACGCGCCGGAGTTCGGGTGTTCCGTTACCAACCGGGCTTCTTGCATCAGAAGGTCGTGCTGATCGACAGTGAGATCACTGCCATCGGCAGTGCGAATCTGGACAACCGTTCGTTCAGGCTCAACTTCGAAGTCATGCTACTGACCGTCGACAGCGAATTCGCTCATGAGGTGGAACACATGCTCAACGACGACTTCGCTCAGGCCCACGAAATTGCCAAAGGCGAAAGCCGGAAGACCCATCGCCTGCAACAACTTGGCATGCGGGTCGCCCGGCTTATCTCGCCGATCCTTTAAGGCTGATCCTTTAAGGGGTGTAGATGTCGTCACGCGTCCACGGTAGCTCATGGCTGCCGTCGGCGTGAGTCTTGACCGCGAGGATCTGGTGCAAGTTGATCCAGCCCCGCGCGAACGCATAGGCGCAACCCGCCAGATACAGTCGCCAGATTCGCAGCGCCTGCACCGGCACCTCTTTGGAAGCGGCTTCAAGGTTGTCTTCCAGCCGCTCGCTCCAGTGGTCCAGCGTGCGTGCGTAATGCAGACGCAGGCTTTCGACGTCGACGATCTCCAGCCCCGCTTCACTGATCTCGGCCGAAATCATCGACAGATGCGGTAATTCCCCGTTAGGGAATACGTAGCGCTCGATGAAATCGCCAGCTCCACGTCCGACCGGCCGGCCATCCGTGTGCTTGGCGGTAATACCATGGTTCATCACCAGGCCGCCTTCACGCACGGCACCAAACAATGTTCTGCAGTACTCCGCCAGGTTGGCATGCCCGACGTGTTCGAACATGCCGACACTCACGATCTTATCGAACCGCCCATCCTGAGGTAGATCGCGGTAATCGAGCAGTTGTAGCTCAACCTGGTCCTGCAAACCTTCAGCGATCACTCGCTCCCGGGCCAATGCCAACTGTTCCTTGCTCAGGGTGATGCCAAATACTTTTACCCCGAACTCCCGCGCCGCATAACGCGCCAACCCTCCCCAGCCGCAGCCGACATCCAGCAGGTATTCGCCGGGTTGTAGCCTTAGTTTGCGACACAGGTGGCGGAATTTTGCTTGTTGGGCCTGTTCCAGGGTTTCGCTACCGGTTTCGAAGTAAGCGCAGGAATACGCCATGTCACTGTCGAGCCAGAGCTGATAGAAAGCATTCGAGAGGTCGTAGTGATAGGAAATCGCCGCTGCGTCGGTGGCTTTGTCATGGACAGCGCGCACCGGCTGCTTGCCGTCAGCGTCATCCAGCAACGCTTGGCTCCACTCATCACATACCCGGATCACGTCGCTGATCTGGCCTTCAAGTTCGAGTTTGCCCTCAACGAAAGCGGCGCCCAACAGGTCGAGGCTTGGGTGAGTGAATTGAGACACCAATTGTGGGTCCTTGACCACAATCGTGACGCTGGGCGCAGGGCCCAGATTGAATTCATGGCCGTCCCAGAGTCGCAAGCGAAGCGGTAATTGCAGATTCTGTAAGGCCGGTGGTAGTTGCGCGAGCATGAATAGTCCCCCTTGTTTCAGACGTCTGATTTGAGGGTAGACCATTGTGGAAAATTAGCTGGCTATCGATTTAATAGCCTTTTCCTATGAGTCATGACAGAGCAACAAACTGTCGTAAACCCACTGTTCCAGCCGGGTAACGGGCTGAAGAAGTGCGCCCTCTCAACAGTTGACTGTCAATTGTGCGCACAGTTCGGCAACGCTTCAGCCGTTCAGTCCCTGCACTTCGTTGAGTAGCAGGCTGGCCCCTCAACCCTCTTCTTTCAGCTTCAGCAGCGGCTCCTGGAACCGCAACAAACGCCCGGCATTGCCCAACACCAGCAACGTGCTCAGGTTATGCAGGACCGCAGCAATCATCGCCCCTGCCGCCCCCAGCCAGCCGAACGCGGCGAACGCGACGATCGCCAGCGTCCAGCCTAGACCGATAATCACATTGACCTGCAAGGTCTGCCGGCACTGGCGACTCAGGCGTACGCAGGTACCGAGTCGACGCAGATCACTGCCGATCAACACGATGTCGGCCGAGGCCAGGGCGATGTCTGCCCCGCCCGCACCCATGGCCACTCCGACCACGCCGGCCTTCAGCGCCAACGAATCATTGATGCCATCGCCGACCACCATCGGCCGGAAACCATTGTCGATTTCAGTCAGGACGCGGTTGAGTTTGTCTTCCGGCAAGGCTTGCGCCTCGACATCGCTAATGCCGACTTCATAGGCCAGGCTGTGGGCGACGCTCTGCCGATCGCCGGTCAACAACAACTGCCGGCCAAGGCCCAGCTCGCGCAGTTCTCTCATGGCAAAACGCGCTTCCGGTTTGACGCTGTCCGCCAACAACAGCCACGCGAGGAAACGCCCATCCAATGCCAGACCGGCAATCGGCCCATCGTGCTCCGGCACCGTTGAGGTGGCGATGCCCAACTGCGCAAACAACTCGGGTCGGCCGAGCGCCGCTTCGCCCTGTTCGGTCATCGCTACCACGCCCAGGCCCTGACGTTCACGAATGTCCGACAGCAGCAGGAAATGCTCCTGAGTGACCAACCCGGCCAACGCCCGACTGACCGGGTGGCTGCTGGCCGAGCCGAGGCTGGCGGCCAGTTTCAGTAAGGTGCTGCGGTCCTCGACCGGGCTGTCGATCGACTGCAAACGCAACGTGCCGAACGTCAGGGTGCCAGTCTTGTCGACTACCAACGACGTCAGGTCCGCCAACTCTTCAAGGAACGCCGAACTGCGAATCAGAATGCCGTGGCGCGCAGCCACTGCGATCCCGGCAATCGCCGTGGCCGGGGCCGACAGCACCAATGCACAGGGGCACGCGGCAACCAGTACCGCGAGCATCGCTTGCGCATCATTGGTGACGAACCAGGTCACCGCGGCCAACAGCAACACCAACACCATGTAGCTGCCGGCATAGCGTTCCAGCAAACGGGTGATCGGTGGCTTGGAGCGCTCGGCACTTTGCATCAGCGCAATGACTTTGCCGAGGGTCGATTCGTTGCCGGTGCGGGTCACTTCCAACCGCAGCAAACCATCGAGGTTGATCGCTCCGCCGAACACTTGCATGCCGACGGTGGCCTCAAGCGGCACCGACTCACCGGTAATAGGTGCAGTGTCCAGGCTCGCTTGACCGGACAGTACCCGTCCATCCGCTGGGACCCGATCGCCTGCGCGCACTTCGACGATGTCTCCAGCCTTTAGCGCAGCGTTGTCGATTTCGATAATCGAGCCATTGGCCTGAACCTTGCGCGCGTGGCTGCGCGTCAGACGGCCCAGCGCGTGAATCGCTTCCTGAGAGCCAATCACGCTGCGCTCTTCCAGCACGTGGCCGAAGATCATGATGATCGGCAACAAGGCCGCGGTCAGCAGATCGCCCGTAGCCCAGGCGCCCATCATCGCCAGAGCAATCAGTTGATCGGTGATCCCGTGCAGGCTCGGATAACGCAGGCTGTACCAGGCCGAACGCATAACTGGAACGGCCACCAGCAACGACGCCAGCCCGAGCAATAACTGGCTGACACCGGTTTGCTCCGGCGACAACCAGCGCCAGACCAGTCCCAGGCCGAGCAAGCCCAAAGCAAGCATTGCCAAAGTCAACTGCCGTGCGGCGCTGCGTTGTTCAGCCGTGCTCAACATGCTTGGCGCGGCGGCGGTTTGAGCGGTCATTGTTCGGCTCCCTGAATAATCAGGCGGGAATCGTCTTTAGGGTTGACCGTCGTAACCGAACCGGCCTGACCGAGAATTTTCGGCATACGCTCACGGTAGATCCGCAGGAGCATTTCCGGGTCGGTACCCTTCTGTTGCGCCTGGGCCAGGCTGAGCACTGTGGCGGTGTCGGACGACGCTTTGGCCAGGCGTTCGCTGGCTTGGGCGTGAGCGACTTGCAGTGTGCGGTCAGCTTGTTGGGTCGCGGTCTGAGTGAGTTTTTCGGCTTCAGTACGTGCGTTCGCCACGGCTTTATCCGCCTGCTGACTGGCGGTCAGTACCGCGTTAAAAGCATTTACCGCAGGTTCGGGCAGGCTCGATTGCACATCGACCCGGGCGACCTCGATGCCCAGTCCCTGCCCCGTCGCGGCTAACTCGGCCAAGCGTTGATTGATCCCTTGCACCAGATCACCGCGCAGACGTTCGCGACGTTCGGCGGCTTGATTGTCAGCACCGATCAACTCCGGCCGAGCGACCAGAATAGTGTCCAGGTCTCGCGCGGCCGTCAGCGCCACCGCACTGCGAGTCACCAAACGATCCAGCGCCGGCAGCACATGTTCACCCTGCAGGACAAAAGCGTAAGGCTCGGTCACTTTGTAAAACACCCGAACGTCCAGTTGCACCACGCCCGAATCGCCAGTGAGCAAATACCCGGAGCCGGCCAGCGCATCGCTCAGTGGATTGGCGAAACTCGCCACACGCTCACCTTGCAGCGCAGCATCAGAGCGCAGCAGATTTTCCACCCGCCGTTCGATCACTCGATCCGCTGCTGGCAACAAAATCACCTGCTCGAACGGACGCGGCCACGCCAACAGCAAGCCGGCGTTCTGGATGCGATCCAGCGCTCCGAAGTGCAACACCACGGCGCGATTCTGCGGATCAATCTGCCGCACATTGGAGAAAGCCCAGGCCAACGCAGCCAACACCGTTACGGCATAGAGCGCGAGAAAAGCCAGGCGACCGGCCTGAATCCACGGACTGTCGAGTTCATTTGTTCCACGTGGAACCACACTCATGGCTGCGACCCAGACTTGTTATCCAGCGTCGGCGGTCCATCAACCAATACTCGGAATGGCGCAGCATCGGTACGCAGAATCAGCTTTGTGCCCGGCTTTACCATCGTGTCCAAGGTGTCCAACGAACGCAGCAAGTTGTACAACTGCGGCGAACCCGCGTAAGCCTTGCCGTAGATTTGCGCGGCTTCAACCCGAGATTGAGCCTCGATATCCGCAGCCTTCACCGTGGCGTCGGCCTGGACGATGCGCGCATCGCGCTCGGCGGCGGAACGGATTTGCGCCGCCTCTCGCTTGCCGATGGCGGTGCGTTCGGTGGCAATGGTTTCACGCTCGGCGCGCATACGATCGACAGTAGCGGTCAGGGTCACTGACGGCAGTGTCAGCCGTTCGATCCCCACTTGCAGCACACGCACGCCGTAAGTGGTCAGCAGTTGTTGATCAATCTGCTTGCGCAGTTGCGCCTCGAAATCAGCGATATGCACCTGGTTGGCGTCGGTGTTCACCAGGTTGGCCAGGTCGAAACTGCTGGCGGTGGTTTCCAGCGCGGAGCCGACAAACGTACGAATCTGCCGCGCTGCTTCGTCTGGCTGGTTCTGTACCGCTCGCATGAAGCGCTGCACATTATCCGGATCACCCTGCACCTGCCAGGCGACATAAGCCTGAACGATGATCCGCAAACCATCGCGCGTGCCCACGTCCTGCAAACCGCTGGAGGTGGTGCGCAGGCGCAGGTCTACCGGAATCGCCGCTTCGAACGGTGTCGGCCAGCGCCAACCGAGGCCAGGTTCGAGCAGTACCCGCGAAGGATTGCCGAAACGGGTAATCACCGTCGCCTCGCCCGAACGCACTTGCACCAGACTGGCCGCTGCAATGGCAAACAGCACCAGCAGCGCCGCCCAGCCCATACGTCGCCACGGAAACGGCCCCGCCTCTTGCGGGTCGCCATGGTGATGATGGTGGTGGCCGTGATGATGCCCGCCATGGTCGTGGCCGGCGTGGTCGTGATGATCATGCGGCTCGTGGGAATGCGACGGGCTCAATTGGCGGCTCCTGACTGAACGGGTTGACGTGACGGCGAAGTGTCAGTCGGTAAGGTGGCGGGTAACGTGTAGCTGCGTAAGTCGATGGTCGGCGTACTGTTGCCGCCCAAGCGATGATCAAGCACCAGTACCTTGGCGTTGGCCAGGCCTTGCGACAGCTGGGCAAAGTATTGCTCCAGCACAAAGGCCCGACCGGCTACGGCGTAGGCTTTGCGCTCGGCAGCGAAACGCAGGTCGGCGGCCTGGGCCGCAGCGTTGACTTCGCGGGCCGTGGCCAGCGCCTGGTCATGGGCGACACTGGCCTGCAATTGCGCCTGATTGGTCTGCTCGGCAGCCGCGCCACGCTCGCGAGAGATCAACGCTTGCGCGCCGATCTGCGCGGCTTGCACGCTGTGATAGGCGTTGGCAGCTCCGGCCGGAGGGTGAATGGCTTCGACGACCGTGGCAAGAATTTCCACGCCACTGTCGAGTTTCTGCAAATCAGCCTGCACTGCACGACCAATGTCTTCGGCGAGCCCTACCCTATCTGCCCCAAGCAAACCGTCGAGAGTCCTTGAGGCAAAATCGTGCACCAGAATCCGGCTAGCAGTGCTGCGAATCAGTGTCGGTACATCGGTGCTGTTGTAGGTCGCCGCCAACGCGGCCTGATCGCTCAAACCGATGCGGTAGACGAAACGCACGTCCATGTTGACGATCTGGAAGCTCTGTTTATCGTTACTGCTACTGGCAATCACCTGAGACTTGTCGTTCACATGACTGGCGTCCCACAACCGGTTGGCAATGGCTGGCGCGGGCCCTTCCGCAGGATCGGCCACCGTCGCTGCTGGCGCGTCACCGACGCTGGTCGCCAATTCGTGAACCACACCATTTTCGACGCTCAGCACCCGGCCCAACGGCCAAGGCAGACCGGCATGCAAACCTGGACCAAACACCTGCACCGGCTTGCCGAAGCGTTCGTAGATCCCCCGCCCTTGCAGCGGTATTTCGTGAATCCCGGTGAGCAACCAACCCACGAACAGCACCACGGTCAGCACAGGCAAGAAGGCCCGACGCATGTAAGTGAAAGCCCAGATCTGCCGCAGGTCGATGCCAAAGCGGTTATGCAATTCGTGCTGCAACGCCAACAAAGGTTGTGGCGGCCAGCGCAACATGTCCGCGACAAAACTGCGCGCCAGCAACGTCGGTTCGAGCAGATCGCGACGAGGACTGAACAACGACAACACCGCACGCAGCAACAACTCTGCGGCGACCAGCCCCGGCAGTAACCCGATCAACACCGCCAGGCGCGCCGGCCAGACGGCAGTTTCGCCGCTGAACAACAGACAGAATGCGCTGATCACCAGACAGATGATCGCCACGCGAGTGAGTTGCGCCAACTGCCCGGCTTCGGGCCATTCAGCGGGATTTTCCTGAGCCAGTTGGCGCTCGCATACCAGCAAACCGAACGCCAGCAGCAACGATATCGCCGCCCCAACGCTGGCCGAAAGGCCCAGCGCAGCGGCGGGTAATGTCAGGTTCCAGAATTGTTCGAGGCTGAACAACGCCAGCAATGACCAACCAGCCAGCCACAACGTCGGCGCGCCGATCTGCGCCAGCAATCGAATCCAGCGCTCACCCGCTCGCGCCAACAGTCGCTCATACCAGCCAAGAACCTCGATGGGTTCTATCTGTTCCGCAGCCAGCACCACCACCGGCTCAACCAGCGCCCGCGCCCGCCATTGGGTGATCCACCAGGCCGATTGCAAACCGGCCACCACCACGATCAACGCCGAGGACTGGCTGACCAATAGCGGAGGCCAGAGCGATTTCGGTGCAAACAGCCCGACAAAAAACGCCAACAACAATCCTGCTGCTGCGAGACTCGCCAGGCCAATGCCCACCCGCTTCAACCGACGTCCGTGAAACACCGCCTGCTGAAAACGCGGCAGTCCTTCCACGTTCGCCCCCTCAGCCTCCAGATCGACTTGCATACCACCTCAGTACTTGCTGTTACGTGAACCAGACCTGTGGATAAGTCGTCAGGCCGTTGCATTTTTTGCAAATCGTTACGATATAACGATGGTAGTGAATTTTTCGCTCCCCGCCCATCACCCAACCCGCACATATAAAGATGAAAGCGTAGCCGGGCTGAGCAAGGGCATCAGCTCGGCAAATGCCCCAGCGGTAATGGCCCTGGGGTTTTCACCGTATGAATTGCGAAGTTGCTGCGAATATCACTCACACCCGGCAACTTGAGTAGGCTGCCGGTCAGGAAGCGCTCATAACCGCGCAAATCCGGCACCACCACTTGCAGCAGAAAATCCGATTCGCCTGACACCAGAAATGCCGAAATCACCTCGGGCAATGCCGTTACCGCCAGACGAAACGCTTCGGCCTCTTCGTCGTTGTGGCGCTCGACCTTGACCCCGACAAACACGGTCAACCCCAGCCCCACTTCGTCGCGGTCGAGGTTCGCTTGATACCCGCGAATCACCCCGGCCTCTTCCAGCATTCGCACCCGGCGCAGACACGGCGAAGCCGACAGGCCGATCTCGTCCGCCAGTTGCACGTTGCTCAGGCGACCGTCGCGTTGCAGCGCGGCAAGGATTCGGCGGTCGTAGGCGTCCAGTTTCATGGTTTGGCAGTTCCCGACTGTTTTTATTCATTGATTGGCAGAAGCTGCCAAGTCTAGCTGTTTACAGGCGCGACTACGCAAGCACCTGCCCTGCCCTTCGGCCCTAGACTTTGATCACCGAATCGCTAACGAATGGGGTGCAGCATGGCAGAACTCTGGATGTTCTTTTTGGCCTTGGCAGTGGTTTACCTGTTGCCCGGTCCAGACATGATTCTGCTGCTGCAAACCGGTGCCCGGCAGGGCAAAGCCGCCGCGCTGGCCACCGCCATCGGTCTGGCGATTGCCCGGGGTTGCCACGTTGCGCTGGCAGCGCTGGGCTTGGCGACGCTGTTCAAGGCTGCACCCTGGACCTTTGAAGTGGTGCGCCTGGCCGGTGCGGCCTATCTGCTGTGGCTGGGGATTCAATGCTTGCGCTCAAACATGCTGCCGAATCTGAACACCAACGGCACAGCCGCTGCGAAGCTGGCGTGGCGCGAGGCGATCCAGCGCGGCTTGCTGACCAACCTGCTCAACCCCAAGGCGCTGCTGTTCTGTTCGGTGCTGTTGCCGCAGTTCATTGACCCGCAGGCAGGGCCGGTGCTGACGCAGTTCGCGACCCTGGGCGTGTTGCTGGTGGTGGCCGGTTTGCTGTTCGACAGCGGTTACGCACTGATCGGCGCCTGGCTCGGTCGCTGGCTGGAGCGCAGCCCCTCGGCGCAGCGCGTGCAACAATGGCTGTTTGGCAGCTTGCTGATCGGTTTTGCGCTGCGCCTGACGTTCGTTCAGCAGGCTTAACGATTGGCCTTGCGCTTGTGGCGATAGATCAGCCACAGGGCCAATGCCGTGAACACCAGCACAGAGCCCATCTGCAGCCACTTTTTATAGGGGCGCAAGGTTGAACGAACGGGTTCCAATACCTGAGTCACGTAACGTTTATCGGCGTTCTGAAAGTCGGGATAAGGGCATTGATGCCCGAAGTTCACCGCCCAATCCACATATGGACCTTCTTTGACATAGCGCTGATAGAACGCACTCTCTTCCTCAAGACTGGTTCCCCAACCCGCCGCTGCGCACAGAACTGCCGCGAATGCCTGGCTGCTGTGGGGCAGAAGGTCCGCGGCTTTGCTGGCCAGCCCCGTGGCAACATACCGATAGTGGAAACGCTCATCGGGTTTGGCTGCGCTGGCCTGCTGGCGGTGCACCTCCCCCTCTGAAATCAGCGGACCGACTTTTAACTCAGTTGTCTCAAGGCTGTAGTTGCCATAGAACGTGGCGTAATCCGGGGCCATTTCGTAACCGAGAAGCTCCATTCCCCAATGACGAGCAGCCATGCCTGCATTGAAATAAGCCGCTGCACGACGAGTGGGCCACCACGCTGATTCTGCCTCCTGGCGCAGCTCCGCGTAATGTTTGGCCTTGGCTTGCAACTCGGGATTATCAAAGTACGCCGGCGCTTCGTCGTAGCGCTCCTCACGCAGCAATCGACGCCCGAGCAAATCGCGCAGGCGTGCCGCGATCGGTGCTGGGACATAACGCTCGCGCTCCTGCTGGGTCAACGGCGCAGGCGCCGGCACCTGGTGGTCGACAAACTGCTTGAGTTCATCAACCGTCAGCACCCGTTCCGCGACGACAGCCGCGTCCTCCCAGTAGAGATCCTGGCTACGATACAGCTGCTCAAACGCTTGCAGGTAATCACCACGCTCCAGCGCCAACAGCGCACTTTCACCGTCGACCCGGCAGCCGGGTTTGAGCGTTTCATAGTCGCCGCTGGAGGTACTGCGCTCGCCCCAGTTTTCATCCTGCGGGAAGGCTCTGGCTGCCTTGGCATAAGCGCCGGCAGCCGCTGCTTTGTCACCCTCACGCAACGCCATTTTGGCTCGCAGCCACCAGGCCAGGCCGCCGTCACCGGCATGTTCGAGCAAGGCTTTGGTGGTGGCGTAATCACCGATCTGATAATTCAGCGCCGCCAGGCGGTCGGCGTTATCCAGGCTGCCAACGGTGCTCTGGAGCAGCGACTTGATCATTTTTTGTTCAACTGGCGGTTGTTCACCGTACGACCAACCGACATGGCTGATCAACGCCGCCGTAACCAATTGCCGCACCGCTTTGCCTTTGAGTACCTCGTTGAGCTGCGCCTCCGGCATCTCGCCCAGCTCATTCATCAACTGCTTGAGCGAGCTGTAACCGACTTGCGAGCCTTGCAGGCTCTGCGTCGCGTAAAGCTCGACGGCGGTGTTCCAGTCGCCGGCCAGACGTACGAGCCGCGCTTCTTCGCCGAGGCTGGCAATGCCCAATTCCTGAGGGTCGCTGAAACCCTCGATACTCAACTGGCGAGCCTGCACAAAGGCCTGCCGGGCCTGTTGCAGACTCTCGCGACGCCCAGCTTCGTCGAGGTCATTGGCCTCCCGGCTGATCGCGAACAAGGCCCGACCCAGCGAGTAAGCCGCCCAGGTGCTGCGCAACGCACGCTGATCGGCCGGCAGCGCCAGCACTTTGCGGAAATACTCTGCCGCCACGGCATCTTCGCCCGCGTTGAAGGCTACCGCTCCGGCGGTGTACAGGCTGAGTTCAGGCGGCAGGCTGGCGCCCTCGGCTTGCACCTGTTGCGCATCTTGAAGCGTTCGCAGCTGCGCCACCTGCGCACGCTGAGCGTCGCTCAAACCCGTCTGTTCAGCGGTGTTTCGTGCCTGCACATAAAGATCATTGTCAGCGCCGTAAACATAGTCGCCCGTCATGACCTGCGCAGGCTTCAAACCGGCGATGGCTTTGCCCAGGCGATTCACTTCGAACCGGAAGCTGCCTTCCGGCAATTCACCCAGGGTCTGTGCCCGGTCGCCGAGCAAGCGCAGCGGAAAATCAGGCCCACAGGCCATCGCGCAGCCCAGCGGCAGACAGAGGCTTAAAGCGAGCAATTGACGCGGCCAGTTAGGGATAGACATGTGAGCTTCCTTGATCAATTTTTGTGCAGCGCGCCCAACCAAGGGTGCGTTCGGCCTCTGCCGGCAATCGGCCGTCTTTGAGACGGGTAAAGCTGAGTTGTCTGGGCGTCTGCTGTACGGCATAACCGTTGAGCGCATCTACCGCATCACATTCAGTGACTGCCAGCGTCACGCGCTCGGGCAGACCACCGTCGAGGTTGCCGCGATTGCTCACGGCGATGTCGTACAGACCGTCATGGCTGGAAAGGTTCAGGTCGAGCTGATTGGCCAATCGATCACCCCGCGCCACCGCGCGTAACGTTGCCAGGCTCCATGCGCGTCGGTCGCCCTTGAGCGGCAGACGAAACCAGATCAACCCGGCCAGATGGGGCGGTGGCTCGGTGCGCAATTGGCTGGCGAGTGTCGATAACTGTTGCGGATCAGCCAACAACTCACGGCGCTGCCCAATGCGATCCAAAGGCACCTCGCTTTCGACTATCGGCGCCCCGCCGTCCCCCGGCAGCAATGCGATACCGTAGGCCGGCAACGCCAGGTAGAAGGGTTTCGCAGTGATCCGGCTCCAGCGCCCGGCCCATTGTTTCGCCTGCGCCGGATCAAACAGCCCATGCTCGGGACTGCTCACTGCATGCACCTGCAACACGCTGCTGTCGACCACCGCCAGCAACCCCGGCAGTTCGGGACTGTCGAGCCAGGCAGGCAGCGCGGTGATGCTCAGTTTCAAACTGGCAGGCAGCACGTTGCGCAACCCGGCAAGAAACTCACGGTAGGCCGGCAAACGCGCCGTGCCGGCATCGTGGTCAATCTCGACGCCAGCCGGCGTCAGGCCCTGAGCCTGCCAATCGGCCACTACGCGCTGGATCTGCACCGTGGCTTCGGTTTGATCCAGGTTCTTGAGTTGGCCATCGAGTCGAATCACCGCAATCAGCGGGCGACCATCATTTTTCAATAACCCCGGATTGATTCGCGCACGACGCCAGCCAGCCTGTGGATAAGTCTGCAGGGCCAACACCCGCAACGTCGAAAAGTCCCCGCGCGATTGCGCCAGAGCATCTTCATGGGCATCGGTCCATTGCCGCTGCCAGACGTAAAGCTGTTGATCGAGCGGCGGCGCGTCCTGCTGCTGGCAACCGTTGAGCAGCATAGCGGCTAGTAATAGCGCGCAACGGACGAAAAAAGTCGCTGACATAAAGGCCTGTGGCTGAGTTAATCCCTTAACGCAAAAAGGGCCTTTCAGGGCCCTTGTTGCTCAGCGCGCCAGCCTACGCAGCCAACGGCTTGCGGGCAATGATCACCTGACTTTTCGCCACTACCGCGTCCAGTGCCTGCTTGATCTGCGCCCCGCGTGGTGAGTCCAGCACGGCCTGCCAGGTATCAGCCCAGTGATGAAGCAGTGGATGATCGGGGTTGGCGAAATCGACCTTGGCTTCCCAGAACAGCAGCATCCACATCGACCAGTAGAAGCCGTACTGGCTGTGACTGATCAGCTCGAGGCCGGCGTCGCTGACCATCTGCTTGAACTGCTCTTCGCTGATGATCCGGATGTGGTTGGGCTTCTGGAAATACTCGGGGCGCGCGATGTCTTTTTGCAGGTCTTCGGAACTGGGATGCGGGACGCTGAGCAAATACAACGCTCCGGGCTTGCCCACGCGGACCAGTTCGGCGAGGAACTGCGCCGGATCATCGACGTGCTCGATGACTTCGGTGGACACCACCCGCGTCGCTGTTGCATCGGCGATCGGCAGCGGGTTGCAGTCGGTGATGTGGCACTCGACAGCGCGCGCCGGTGTATCGCTCAAGCGCTGACGAGTCGCTTCGACCTTGGCCGCGTCGATGTCGGCAATGATGATCTTCGCGCCGCGCTTGCCGCAGAAATGTACGTTGCCGCCGTCACCGCAGCCGACGTCCAGCAGGATGTCCTCGGGAGTCACCGGGAAGCCGGTGAATAACTCGCCGGTTTGCTGATTGAACCAGCCGCTAAGGGCCGCATCGTACAGCCCCAGCATGTACGGATCGACCTTGGCTGCGGGCGCTTCTGGCTGCACAGGAGCGGGAGCGGGGGCCCTCGCCGTGAGTTTCTTCAAAAGTCTCAGCATGAGGTCACTCCAGGGGATGGGACGGCGGTTGGGGACGTGCCCAGGCGTTGCACCAGTGCAGCGCCGCGATTACGCATGGGCATTTCGACGCAGCGGTAATTGAGCTCACTCAACAGGACGATCACCCCGCCAGCAATCAGCAGGGTCAGGATTGGATGCCCGGCCGGACTGGGCAGACCGGCCGCCTGCAAGCGGAAGATGAATTCACGGACCAACGAATAGGCCGGAATATGAATCAGGTAAATACCGTAGGAGCGACTGCCGATCCAGGTCATCAGACTCTTCAGCAATCCTCGAGGCATCAAGTAATCACGGTTGTAGGACGCCACCCAGACCAGCACCGCGCTGAGCACGGCAATCGCGCCGATACGATAGTCGGTGAACGTGAAGCGATCGGTGGCCAGTACACTCAGCGCCACCGCAACGATCAGCAACACCGACACACCAGCCCAGGGCCGACGCAAAACCGTTGGTTCCCAGCGCACATAACCGGGTCGTGCACTCCACATGGCCAACAGCACACCAAGGGCCAGTGCGTCGGTTCGGACCACCATCAGAATCGGCGTGCGCAACGTCAGCAACTGCACCGCGACCAGCGCCAGCAGTGCCCACACCAGGTGTTTGCGGCAGACCACAATCAGCAGCGGAAACAACAGGTAGAACTGCTCCTCCAGCGACAGGCTCCAGTAGACGAAACTGGTGCCGTACTCGTAGTGGTAGAAGCTGTCGGCAAAGCGAAAATTGGCATACTGTGCGATCCCCGCCAAGGTCGCCTGCACATTGGCGTGCAGCGTGCCGAAGGCCCCGGAGCGGTTGAGAAATACACAGGCCAGCAACATCAGCGCCAGCCACAGCCACGCCGACGGCAACAGCCGAAAGGCACGGCGCAACCAGAAGTTGCGCGTCTGCTGCCAGTATTCCTGACGCGTGCTGCAGCCTTGCAACGCCGGTATCAGACTGCGAGCGATGACAAACCCCGAGATGGCGAAAAACAAATCGACGCCCCACCAGGGTTGGCCAAACGCAGTGATGGTTTTCAGCAGGGGCACCGTGTCGGTGAACAAACTGCCTTGCAGGTGATGAAACAACACCCCGAGCACCGCAATGCCACGCAACAACTCGATGTCCATGATCCGTTTGCTGCTCATGCCGTCCTCCTGGGCATTGCATCGGCATCCACCGGCTTGCGGGCAATGATCACTTGGCTCTTGGGCATGAATTGATCGAGCATCTGCTTGATCGCCAGCCCGTTGGGTTGCGCCAGCAGGTCTTGCCAGGTTCGCGCCCAACTCTCCATCAGCGGCGGGTATGGCGCCTGAATCCGGTCTCGCACCGCGCCCCCGGGATCGCGCCCGGCGGCCCGCTCGCTGGCCCAGAAAAAGATCATGCCCATGACCCAGAAAAAGCCTGTGGCTTGACGATGCTCAATCACCAGCCCAGCGTCTTCAACCAACGCGGCAAAGCGTTCCGGGGTAAAGATCTGTACATGGTTGGGTGACTGGAAATAGCTGGCCGGTGCGATGCCCTGCTGCAAATGCTCACCCACCGGCGCCGGCACACTCAGCAGGTACAACGCGCCGGGGCGTCCCATGCGCACCAGCTCGGCCATGAACGGCTCGGGCCGATCGATGTGCTCAAGCACTTCCATGCACACGACCTTGCTCGCGCAGCCATCGGCCAAGGGCAGCGGCAGGCTGTTGCTCACCAGCCCCAGGCTCGGCTTGTCCGACTGGGCTTCCACTTGCCGGGCGAGGTCGCGGACCTTGTCGTGTTCGCTGTCGGTGAAGATCACTGACGCGCCCTGGCGTACCGCAAACAACGTCGCCACCCCTTCACCGCAACCGACGTCCAGCAAGGTGTCGTCCGCCGTGATGGCGAAGCCCTTGAGCAGCTCACCGCTGTCACCTAGAAACCAGCCGTCGAGCGTGGCGTCGTGCAGGCCCACATCCCTGGGTGAGAGCGGACTCGGCACAATCGGCAACGGTTCGGATTCCACCGCAGGAAACAAGCGTTTCATCAGTGCGCGGATCATGCCTTGGGGGTTTCCACAGCAGACACCGCGCGGGCCTTGAACAGCCGGGCGAAAAATCCTTCAAGGCGTTGTTCAGCGGTTGCCTGGCTGCAGAAGGTTTCGAGACTGGCCACCGCATGGGCGGACATCTGCGCGTAACGCCCGGGATCGTCTTTGGCAACCTCGTAGCTAGCCCGATAAGCCCTGCACAACGACGCCCAATTGGTGACGTAACGCAGGGTGCGGAACGCCCTTCGCGGGTCGTGAGGCCAGGCGGTCAGTTCATCAGTGGTATCGATCAGGAAAGCGTTGTCGACGTCCAGGTAATCGATCATCGCCGTGGTGCGTGGCGCCACTGCCGGTTTGCCGCAGGACATGAACTCCATCAACGGCAGACACTGGCCTTCACCGTAGGATGTGTTCACCACATAACTGGTAGCCTGAACCAGACGCTCGTAGTCCGCATCCGCAAGGTAGCCGTATATCAGTACGATGCGGCAGCGATAAGACTGGTTTTTGTACAAGTGGTGAAGAATGTCGGTCAGCGCTTCCTCGGCATCGTGGTGGGTCAGTTTGAGCACCAGCGTCGCGTCTTCCACCTCGCGGAAGGTCACGCAGAAGGCACTGAGCATGTCTTCCCAGTTTTTGCGCCCGTCACTTGGGTTGAACACCGAGGTGTAGATCACACCGTCGAGGACCAACTCGTGCTCGCGAGCCGGCGCCTGGAAATCGATCCCCTCGCCGATGCGCAAATGCGCAGGACCAAAGGCACGCAGGTCCAGATGCCGACTGTCTGCCAGCAATCCCTTGATCGTCAATCGCACCTGACTGGCCAGCGGCTGGCGCTGCAACTGTGCCCCCCGCGAGGCAAAACGGTCCCACACCGGCGCCGGCACCGCGACGATCGGATAATCAGCGCCCATTACCTCGCGCACGGCATTAACGGTGTAGCTGGAGTGGGTAATCGCAGCACCTGAGGCGCGCAATACGGTGCGCCAGTCATTGCGTGGTTCACCGGCAAATGGCTCGTCGGGAATGGTACTGAACTCCCAGGCAAACACCGCGAGGGTCGGACAAGCAAAGTGCACGGGTGTTCGATGAGGCGGAGAGAACGACAGGAACACGCAGTCTTCCCCACGGGACAGGCAGTCGAGGTACAGGGCATCGACTTCGGTCTGCGGGTCGCTGACTTCCACCACCCGCCCCAAGCGCTCCAGCACCGGTCGGTATTCCTTGAGCACGAAGTAATAGCTGTACTCAGAGCGCCCGAGGTTCTGGGCGATGGTGTGCTGGTTGGTTTCCGAGTGAATGATGATCAGCATGAGGCGTTATCCGTCACGGCCGTTGCTTGCGAAGTCAGCGGTGCCAACCCGAAAAAATCCGACAGGCGCTGTTGTACCGGGGCGAATGCGCAGTAGTCGTGCATGCGTTCGATGGCGGAGTGAGACATACGCTGATAATCCTGCGGTTGCTCCTTGGCCATTCGATAGCTGTTTTCGTAAGCCGTTTTCAACGAGCCCCAGTCCGGCCGATAGCGCAGGGTGCGGTAGATGATGCGACTGTCCTGAGGCCAGATGGTCAACTCTTCGCTGGACTCGACCACGAACGCCACGCGCTCGTCGATGTAATCCTCCATCGCCGTGTGGTCCGGGGCGATCACCGGTTTGCCACTGGCCATGAACTCCATCAACGGCAGGCACAGGCCCTCGCAGCGCGAAGCGTTGACGTAATAGCTGGCGGCTTCATAGAGCCGGGCGTATTGCGGATCGTCCAGATAACCGTGCATCACCACCACCCGACAGGCGAACGGCGACAGCTGCGCCAACAAGGTCATCAGTTCGGTGTAGTAGGACGACAGATCGTTGTGGGTAATCTTCAGCACCAGCGTGGCGTCCTCGGTTTCCCGGAAGGCCCAGCAGAACGCCGAGATCAGTCGATGCCAGTTCTTGCGACCGTCCCGAGGATTGAACACGCTGACGTAGATCACGCCGTCCACATCGGTTTCGACCTGGGCGGTGGTGTCGGGCACCGTCGGCGATGTCGGCTCGGGCACCGCAACCGACTGTGGGCCGGCGATGGCCGGCAGGAAGCTGGCCAGTCGCTCGTGGGCAGCGTCCGATAACAGATCGCGAATCCCCTCCCAGTACCACTGACTCAGGAAATGCGTGCGATGCACCGGCACCGGTTGCACCTTGCCCAGATCCAGAGCCCACAAGCGCAGGTAATGTCGGGCAATGACGAAGCGGCGTTTCAGCGTCAGTGGCGGCGGCCGTAAAGCCTCCAGCTCAGCCTCGCGCTCAGCCAGTTGCTCGGCGGTCAGCGGCACAGGAATCAGCGCATCGGCAGACAGCCCAAGCGTGCGGCTATCGAAGATGCAGCCCTTGATGTCGAGGGTCGAGCCCGAGTTGACCGGTCTGCTGGTGTGGCGGCTACGAATGGCCGTGAAGTTTTCCCATATCGGTGTCGGCAAGACCAACACCGGAAAGTCTTCGCCCATGGCCCGGCGAATCGCCCGGGCGGTGTGACTGGAAAGCGTGATGACCCGCTCCTGGCGCGCCAGCATGTGCGTCCAGTCCTGTCGTGGATCGTTGTCCCACTGCTCATCGGGAATCGAGTCGAACTCCCAGGCCACTACACAAATCGTCGGGCACTCAAGGTCGTTCGGGGTTTTCTGCGGCGGCGTAAAGGACAGGAACAGGCTGTCTTCGCCGACGGCACGCAATTGTCGATAGAGGGGGTCGACCTCGGCGGTGGAGGACACCACATGCACCCGCCCAAGGCTTTCGAGCACCGGGCGATAAGCCTTGAGCACGAAGTAATAACTGTATTCGGGGCGACCGAGGCTCTGGCTGATGGAGCTGTCGTTGACGTCCGAGTAGAGAATAAAATTCATGGCATCCCACGATGAAACCACCGTCCCGGCAGCCTCACTCTATGACGGCAAAGCTGGGGAACGAGTTGGCATTTGCCGGCCCTCGTCCATCGTCTTCTTGCCCGTCTACGTTCTTGTTTTAGTGGTCAGTTTCGCGGAGTTTCAGAACAGCCCCGCCGAACCCTGGACGATCGTGATGAGGGGCATTCTAAACACATCCGCCGAGGGTTCGTGAACCGTCCAGCGAGAATAAATCGGTCTACTCTGACGAGAACTGACCGGTCACGGTTGGACTTGTTGAAATTGCCGCGCAATTGGCACAGATTGGCGACCAAACAACTAAAACAAAACTTCCGTACCAGATATTTCCGAGAAAACTGCGTGATCATTCCGGATTTAACCAGCCAAGACTGGGGTTTGACGAAGTTTGCTGACTGAGGGGGCCACTGTTTGAAAAAGCGACTGTTCGTTACGGGTCTCAGTGGATTCGTAGGACGTCACATCCAATCCCGTCTGAACGCTTCTGACTCGGGGTGGGAATTGTTGCCCGTCCCATCCCGTTATGATCTTTGCGAACCCGGGAGCCTCGATGGCCTGTGGCCGCAACTGCCTGACGCCGTGATTCACCTGGCTGGACAAACCTTTGTCCCCGAAGCCTTTCGTGACCCGGCGAAGACTTTTCAGGTCAACCTGCTGGGTACCCTGAACCTGCTGCAAGGCCTAAAGGCCCGAGGTTTCAACGGCACCTTCCTGTATGTCAGCTCCGGCGATGTCTACGGCCAGGTCAGCGAAAGCGCCTTGCCGATCGACGAACACCAGCCGCCCTGCCCGCGCAACCCCTATGCCGTGAGCAAACTCTCGGCGGAAATGCTGTGCCTGCAATGGGGCATGACCGAAGGCTGGCCGGTACTGGTCGCGCGCCCTTTTAACCACATCGGTGCCGGGCAGCTGGACAGTTTTGTCATCGCCAGCGCCGCCCGGCAAATTTGCCGGATCAAGCACGGCCTGCAAGCGCCTGAACTGGAAGTGGGGGACATTGATGTAACGCGTGATTTTCTCGATGTCAGCGATGTCGTCTCCGCCTACCTGGCATTGCTTGAACGCGGTGCACCCGGGCAGGTCTACAACATCTGCTCCGGTGTCGAGCAAAGCATCCGTGCACTGATCGAGCAACTGGCCGATCTGGCCCAGGTCGATATGCAACTGATTCAAGACCCTGCGCGCCTTCGCCGCGCAGAACAGCGTCGGGTCTGTGGCAGCCATGCCAAGCTGCATCAGACCACCGGATGGGCGCCTGAACTTACAACACAACAATCCCTGCGGGCGATCCTGTCCGACTGGGAGTCACGGGTACGACAAGAATGACAAAAAGTGCATTGATCACAGGGATCACCGGACAAGACGGCGCCTACCTGGCCAAGTTGCTGCTCGACAAGGGCTATAAAGTCCATGGCCTGGTGGCGCGGCGCAGCAGCGATTCACGCTGGCGACTGCGCGAAATGGGCGTCGAGGGTGACATCGTCTATCTGGACGGTGACATGGCAGACGCCTGTTCGGTGCAGCGCGCGGTGATCAAGTCGGCCCCCGACGAAGTCTATAACCTGGCAGCGCAAAGCTTTGTCGCCGCGTCCTGGGACCAACCCGTGACTACCGGGATCGTCGACGGGCTGGGCGTGACCCACCTGCTCGAAGCGATCCGTCAGTTCAGCCCGCACACTCGTTTCTACCAGGCTTCGACCAGCGAAATGTTTGGCCTGATCCAGGCCGAGCAGCAGGACGAAAACACCCCCTTCTATCCGCGCAGCCCGTACGGCGTGGCCAAGCTCTACGGCCACTGGATCACCGTGAACTACCGCGAAAGCTTCAACCTGCACGCCAGCAGCGGCATCTTGTTCAACCACGAATCACCGCTGCGCGGGATCGAATTCGTGACCCGCAAAGTCACCGACGCCGCCGCCCGCATCAAACAGGGCAAGCAGCAGGAGTTGCGTCTGGGCAACATCGACGCCAAACGCGACTGGGGCTTTGCCGGCGACTACGTCGAAGCCATGTGGCTGATGCTGCAACAGGACAAGGCTGATGACTTCGTAGTCGCTACAGGTGTGACCACCACGGTCCGCGAGATGTGCCAGATTGCCTTCGAGCATGTCGGCCTCGATTACCGTGACTTCGTGAAAATCGACCCGGCGTTTTTCCGTCCGGCCGAAGTCGACGTGCTGCTGGGTAATCCGGCCAAGGCACAACGGCTGTTGGGCTGGAAACCAAAAACAGATTTACAGACCCTGATCCGCATGATGATGGATGCGGACATGAAGCGCGTCGCCAAGGAGTAGGCCATGCTGATTCCCGTGATTCTTTCCGGTGGTGCCGGAACCCGGCTGTGGCCGGTTTCGCGTGAAGGTCATCCCAAGCCGTTCATGACCTTGCCTGACGGCCAGACGCTGCTGGGCAAAACCTATCGACGCGCGGCCGGGCTGCTCGGCACACACGGAGATATCGTCACGGTGACCAACCGTGACTACTACTTTCAAAGCAAAGATTACTATCAGGACGCCCATCTGGGTCATCACCGCGGACACTTCGTGCTCGAACCGGTAGGCCGCAATACCGCCCCGGCCATCGCCGCCGCCGCCCTGTCGCTGCAGGCATTGCATGGCAACGAAGCGATTCTGGTGGTGATGCCGGCTGACCACCTGATCCAGAACGAAGGCGCGCTCAAGACCGCCGTCGGGCATGCCGTGAAACTGGCCGAGGCCGGGCATCTGGTGACCTTCGGTGTGATCCCGACGACGCCGGAGACCGGTTTCGGTTACATCGAACGGGGTCAGCCGCTGGATGAGCAAGGAGCGGCCAAGGTCGCACGCTTCGTCGAAAAACCCGACCTGCAAACCGCCACGCATTACCTGGAAAGCGGCAACTTCCTGTGGAACTCGGGCATGTTCTGCTTCTCGATCGGCACCTTGCTGGCGGAGTTGCAGGTCCACGCCCCGCAATTGCTCGAACAGGCCGACGCGTGCCTCGCGGCCAGCGCCACAGTCGAGACCGGTGGTTGTCTGCAGCAGGAGTTGTCGGCGCCACATTTCGCCGAGATGACCGATATCTCTATCGACTACGCCTTGATGGAGCATTCCGACAAGGTGGTGGTGGTGCCTGCCGGTTTCGACTGGAGCGACATCGGTTCATGGGGTGCCGTCAGTGCCCTGGTTCCGGCCGACGCGCAGAACAACCGCGCCAGTGGCGAAGCGCTGTTCATCGACAGTCACAACAACTTCGTCCAGAGCGATGGCCGCATGGTCGCGACTGTGGGTGTGGATAACCTGATCGTCATCGACACCGCCGACGCCGTACTCGTGGCCCACGCCGACCGCGCGCAAGACGTGCGCAAGGTGGTCAAACAGCTCAAAGAGAAAGAGCACGAAAGCTATCGCCTGCACCGTACCGTCAGCCGGCCTTGGGGCACTTACACCGTGCTGGAAGAAGGTCCACGCTTCAAGATCAAACGCCTCGTGGTCAAACCCGGCGCCAAGCTGTCGCTGCAAATGCACCACCACCGCAACGAACATTGGGTGGTGGTCGAAGGCATGGCCAAGGTCACCAACAATGGTTCGGGGTCGCACCTTGTGGCCAAAAACGAGTCCACCTTTATTGCCGCAGGGCACAAGCATCGCCTGGAAAACCCGGGGGTGATCGACCTGGTGATCATTGAAGTTCAAAGCGGCGAGTATCTGGGAGAAGACGATATCGTCCGCTTCGAAGATCAATACGGCAGGACGGTCTGAATGTTGCTGAATTTGCATCGCTCGCTGTGGAGCTATCGGGGTTTCATCCTCGGTAGCGTCAAGCGAGAGTTCCAGTCGCGCTATCGCAACTCACTGTTCGGTGCCCTGTGGACCGTGCTCAACCCGCTCTCGATGATCGTCGTCTATACGGTGGTCTTTTCCCACATCATGCGCGCCCGCTTACCGGGGGTGGATGACGGCATGGCCTACAGCGTCTACCTCTGTGCCGGGCTGCTGACCTGGGGCCTGTTTTCGGAAATCACCTTGCGCAGCCAGAACATGTTTCTGGAAAACGCCAATCTGCTGAAGAAAATCAGCTTCCCTAAAATCTGTTTGCCGGTGATCGTGCTGCTCAATGCCAGCATCAATTTCGCGATCATCATTGGCCTGTTCCTGGGCTTTCTACTGATCACCGGGCGCCTGCCGGGCATGGCCTTGCTGGCGCTGCTGCCGCTGCTGGCCTTGCAGGTGATCTTCTGCGCCGGGCTGGGAATGATTCTCGGAGTACTGAACGTATTCTTTCGCGATGTCGGGCAGTTCTTCGGCATCTGCCTGCAATTCTGGTTCTGGCTGACGCCGATCGTGTACCCGATGAGCATCCTGCCCAAGTGGGTCCAGCACCTGTTGCAACTCAATCCCCTGACCAACCTGATCGGCAGTTATCAAAACCTGTTCCTCTACGGCCAGTGGCCGGTCTGGAGTTCCCTGCTGCCGACCCTGATGATCGGTGTGGTGTTCTGCGCGATCGGGCTGCGACTGTTTCGCCATCGGGTCGGCGAAATGGTGGATGAACTCTGATGGGACACATACGCGTTACGGGCCTGGGCAAGGCTTACAAGCAGTACCCCACCCGCTGGAGCCGACTGGCCGAATGGCTGATCCCGTTTTCACCGATCCGCCATCGCCAGCACTGGGTGCTCAAGGATGTGGAGTTCGAGATTGCCCCCGGCGAAGCAGTGGGCATCGTCGGCGTTAACGGTGCCGGTAAAAGTACCTTGCTGAAGATGATCACCGGCACCACCCAGCCGACCTGTGGACAGATTCAGCTCGAAGGCCGGGTTGCCGCACTGCTGGAACTGGGCATGGGGTTTCATGCGGACTTTACCGGCCGGCAGAATGCGGTCATGGCCGGGCAACTGCTGGGCATGTCGATCGAAGACATCGAAGCCCTGATGCCCGAGATCGAACGTTTCGCGGAAATCGGCGAAGCCATCGATCACCCCGTGCGCACCTATTCAAGCGGTATGCAGATGCGTCTGGCCTTCAGCGTGGCTACCGCCCGGCGCCCGGACATCCTGATCGTCGATGAAGCACTGTCGGTGGGCGACGCCTACTTCCAACACAAGAGCTTCGAGCGCATCCGCAGTTTTCGCAAAGCCGGTACCACGCTACTGATCGTGTCCCACGACCGTTCGGCCATCCAGTCGATCTGCGATTCGGCGATCCTCCTGGAAAACGGTCGCATGGCCATGTACGGCAAGCCCGAGGCGGTCATGGATTACTACAACGCCTTGCTCGCCGAACGGGAAGGCCAGACTGTGCGTCAGGAAATGCTCGCCGGTGGGCAAGTGCAAACCGTTTCCGGCACCGGCGAAGCCGGTATCCTCAGTGTGCGCTTGCTGGATGAGCACGGACGCGCCATCGACGCCGCCGAAGTCGGTCAACCCGTGGTGCTGGAAGTGCAGGTCGAAGTCCGCCAGGACATCGAGCGGTTGGTATTGGGCTTCATGATCAAGGATCGCCTGGGCCAGGCCATGTACGGGATCAACACCCATCGCCAGGATCAGGCGCTGACCGATCTCCAGGCCTCTGAGCGGGTCACCTATCGCTTTGCCTTCGTCATGGGCCTGGGCAAGGGCAACTATTCGGTAGCCCTGAGCTTGTCTCGGCTGGACTCGCACCTGGACCGCAATTTCGAATGGCGCGACTACGGCCTGGTGTTCCACGTGATCAACAACCGGCATGAAGACTTCGTCGGCTGCTCGTGGCTGGGAGCGAAAACCAGCATCACTCGCACCACCGCACGGACTGTTTCGGGGACCACACCATGACTCGCCTACTGGTGGAATGCACCCATGTGTTCCAGCACCCCAAGGTCAATTCGGGCATTCAGCGGGTGGTGCGCAACGTCATCAATCAACTGTCGGAAAACGTCGATGGCGTGCAATGCATTCCCGTAGTGATGCTCAACGGCAAGCTCTACCAAGTGCTGAAGCTAGCCCCTTTGAACATCCCGTTTTTCGATGGCTTGATGATCTTTGGTGGACGGTTGGGGCGGTTGGCTCATCGTTTCTGGCAACTGCATCAACGCCTCCACAAGCGCAGTCATTCGCGAATTGCCAAGCGTTTGCTGCACGTGGTCTACCGCGTCACGACGATAGCCTGTTTCAGCATTCCGTTGCGTCTGATCGAGGGCCTCAATCAGTATCAACTGCCCAAGCGTTGCTCGCCGCTACAGCATCAGCCGGGGGATCAACTGGTGCTGCTGGACTCGTCCTGGCATAGCGACTTTTTTCCGTTTGCCGAACAACTCAAACACGAAGGCGTGGGCATCGTTTCGGTGATCTACGACCTGATTCCCCTGACCCACCCGCAATTCTACGACACACGGCTGGTGCAGATTTTCAACGAGTGGTTCGACTGGATCAGTAAAACCGCCGACGGTTTCGTAGCGATTTCCTCCACAGTGCGCGATCAGGTGCGTGAAGAATTGCATCGCCGGGTCGGCCCGGCGAAAGCCGAGACGTTGTGGTTCGACTATTTCCACCTCGGCTCCGAACTGGACCTGAGCGAAGCCACCGCTGCCGTGGAACCACGCCTGGCCCGTTTGTTCACAACGCCGGAACCGGTGTTCCTGATGGTCAGCACCATCGAGCCGCGTAAGAACCACGACTATCTGCTGGACGCCTTCGAACTGGCTTGGGCTGCGGGCTCCAAAGCCCGACTGTGCATTGCCGGCAGAGTCGGCTGGAAGTGTGATGCCCTGCTAGCCCGCGTGCGTGAACATCCAGAGCTGAACCAGCGGCTGTTCATGTTTAACGACCTGAACGACACCAGTCTCGAACATGCCTACTCCTACGCCAGTGCTCTGGTGTTTCCATCCTATGTCGAAGGTTTCGGCCTGCCGCTGGTGGAAGCAATGCAGCGCGGCCTGCCGGCGATGGGCAGCGACATTCCGGTGTTCCGCGAGATTGGCGGTGAATTCATGGCCTATTTCGATCTCACGGCCCCGCAAAGCCTGGTCGACCTTGTCACCCACATGGAAAACACCGGGACCTTCCCGGCCGCCCGCAAGGTGAGCGAATGGCACTGGCTCGGCTGGCGCGAGGCCAGTGCGCAATTGGTCGAGCGAGTCCTGCGCAACCTGAAAAAGGCCCCGGTAGCCGTTGAGAGGCAGCATGCAGATTGCCCTTAACGCACGAATTCTGCAGGCACCCCGAACCGGTATCGGCCACTATCTGGCCGAACTGGTCAACGCACTGACCCATGAGCCTGACCTGGAACTGTCATTGTTCCACGGCTGGGGCTGGAGTTCGTCGCTACCGGCCGCAGCAATGCCTGGCTACTCACGGCTGACTCCCTTGCTGCGGCAGATCCCCGGTGCCTATCAGGCACGTCGCTGGCTGGAACAACGGCGCTTCGACCGAGGGCGCCCGGCGGCCATCGACCTCTACCACGAGCCGAGTCTGTGGCCCTTGGCGTTCAAGGGCCCGACCATCATCACCCTGCACGACCTGACCCATCTGCACTACCCATCGACCCAACCGGCAGCGCGGTTACGGGAGATTGAACGTCGACTGGGCCAAGGCGTGCGACAGGCACGTCTGATCCTGACCGACTCACAGTTTATCGCCGACGAAGCCCAGCGCTATTTCGGCCTCGGGCCCGAGCGTTTCGTGATTGCCCCACTGGGCGCCGCGGCGCGTTTTCATCCACGTTCGAACGAGTCCTTGCAGCAGGCGCTGCAACCTCACGGCGTGCAGCCACAGGGGTACTTTCTGTGTGTCGGTACTCTGGAGCCGCGCAAGAACCTGTCGCTGGCATTGCGTGCTCACGCCGAGTTGCCTGAAGCACTGCGTCAGCACTTTCCGTTACTGGTAGTGGGGATGGCCGGATGGAAGGGTGACCAACTCGATGATGAACTGCACAAGGCCCTGGCAGCCGGCCATGCCCGCCTGCTGGGGTACCTGCCGGATGAACAGATCGCACAGCTGGTAGCTGGCGCCCGGGCGCTGGTTTTCCCCTCTGTTTACGAAGGTTTTGGTCTGCCGATTCTGGAGGCCATGGCCAGCGGCACACCTGTGATATTGACCCGACGCTCGGCCATGCCCGAAGTTGCTGGCACCGCGGGCAATTATATTGAACCTGATGATGTGCATGGGTTGTGTGAAGCCATGAGTCGTTTGGTCGACGATGAAACGCATCGGCAGGTATGCCGGGAAGCGGGATTGCAACGGGCGAAGCTTTTTTCCTGGGAACGTTGCGCGAATCTGACAGCTCGCGCCTACCGCCAGGCTTTGGGAGGTTGAATGCGTGTTCTTCATTTTTACAAAACGTATTTGTCAGAAACCGTCGGAGGTATCGAACATGTCATGTTTGAACTATGCGAAAGCGGCGCACCGCATGGCATTCAGAGCAAGGTTCTGACGTTAAGCGCCAACCCGACACCAGCGGTCATCCCGTTTTATCAGCACGAGGTCCATCGCGCCAAACTCGATGTGCAATTCGCATCTACCGGTTTTTCCTACAGCGTCTTCAAGCAGTTTCGGGAATTGGCCGCAGAAGCCGACGTGGTCAACTATCACTTTCCCTGGCCGTTCATGGATGTGGTGCATTTCCTCAGCGGCATGAACAAACCCTGCGTAGTGACGTACCACTCGGACATCATCCGGCAAAAGCATCTGCTCAAACTCTACCGGCCGTTGATGATGCGCTTTCTTGCCAGCGCTGACCGGATTGTCGCGGCATCGCCAAACTACCTGCATACCAGTGACGTCCTGAAAAACTTCTCGGACAAAACCCGGGTCATTCCCTACGGCCTGAATAAATACTCTTATCCAAAACCTGATACCGAACGCATGGCTCGTTGGCGCGAGCGCCTGGGTGAGCGATTTTTCCTGTTTGTGGGCGTCATGCGCTATTACAAAGGCCTGCACATCCTGCTCGATGCGCTCAAAGGCGTCGATTACCCGGTGGTAATTGTCGGTGCCGGGCCTCTGGAAAATGAGCTGCACGCCCAAGCCGCAATGCTTGGTCTACACAACCTGCATTTCCTCGGGCGCCTGGACGACGAAGACAAAGTCGCACTGTTGCAACTGAGCTACGCGATTGTGTTCCCGTCACACCTACGCTCCGAAGCATTTGGCATCTCCCTGCTCGAAGGGGCGATGTACGGTAAACCGATGATCTCCAGTGAAATCGGTACTGGAACCAGCTATATCAATATTCACGGAGAAACCGGGCTGGTGGTGCCGCCAAGTGATCCACAGGCGTTTCGCGAAGCCATGCGCACGCTATGGGAAAACCCTGTCCAGGCAGCGGAAATGGGCGTGAAGGCTGAAGCGCGTTACCGGCAGCTGTTTACCGCTGACGAAATGGGTCGCAAATGGACCGAGCTGTATCAGGAACTGCTGGAAGAGAAATCGCTGTCTTATGCGTAGTTGCCTTTGGTGGGAGCGGGCTTGCTCGCGAAAGCGGCGAGTCAGTCGACATCAATGTTGAATGATCAATCGCTTTCGTCGGATCGCCGCCCGGAGCAAGCCCGCTCCCACACTGATTAAAGGTCGAGCACCAGCGGTTGTTGGCCCTCTGCCGGAACCGCACAGCAAATCAGCACTTCCCCCGCACCGGGTAACTCCGCCGGGGGCTGTGGATAACTCACCTGACCGCTGATCAAACGGGTCTTGCAGGTGCCACAGGAACCGCCGCGGCAGCTGAACTCTGGCCGCAAACCCTGACTCTCTGCCAATTCCAGCAAACTGCCACTGTCTGGCTGCCAGCGAGCATCGATGGCCGAACGCTGAAACATTACTGCGACCGGGGTGGTGGCCGCTTGCGGCTGCTCAATGACTACCGCCTCCGGATCCGGCTGCCGACGCAGCGTTGAAGGACCAAAGGTTTCGGCGTGAATCCGCTGATCGCGGATATCCAACCCACGTAAATCGTCGTACAGCCCTTGAGTGAAACTGCTCGGACCACACAAGACGAAATCCAGCTGATCGTAGTCTTCCACCAGCAGGATGGTTTTGAGCAGCGCAAGATCGATACGCCCGGCCAGGTCAAAATCCTCACCCTCCCGGACCTGATCTTCCGGTTGGCTGAGCAGTCGAACGACCCGCACATCGCCATCCGTACCGTCCAGCAAACGGTCCAGCTCAGCCCGAAACGGTTGATCGGCCATGCTGCGCGAACTCTGGAACAACCAGCTCGGCCGCGTACGTCGGGTGCGCCGGCCCTGGTAAACCACTTCACGCAGCATCGACAACAACGGCGTGATGCCGACCCCGGCCGCCAACAGCACCAGTGGTCGCTGTTCATTGGCGGCTACCGTGAAATGTCCTTGCGGTGCGCGGGCTTCAATCAAATCACCGACCTGAATCCCTTCGTGCAGGTGCGAAGACACCAATCCATCACGCTTCACGCTGATGCGCAAGAATTCATCGCTGGGCGCACTCGACAGACTGTAAGTGCGGATATGCACCTGGCCATCAAGCGTGAAGCGCACCGGCAAATGCTGCCCGGCCTGGAACAGCGGTAACCCGGCGCCGTCAGCCGGCTCCAGATAGATCGAGCGAATGCTCTGGCTTTCCCGCTCGATCCGGGACACCCGCAATGGCCGCCAGCAATCGCCCAATGCCGCTGCCTGCAACCTGGCGGCAGCCTGTTCCCAGGTGCCGGTCAGCAAACTGGTGGGCGAAACCCCATCGAAGCGCCAGCGTAACGCCAACGCTGCGGGTCGCCGAACCACCTGCTGCACATGCAGCTTCCACAGCCGTTCGGCGCCTTGAAAGGCTTCTACTTGTGGGCCATCGAGGATGATTTCGGTACGACCGCTGACCTGCAGCAGATCGCCCGTAGTGAAATCGATAAACAGCAACCCGGCCCGCGGATTGAGCAGCAGGTTGCCCAAGGTATTGAAGTGCAGATTGCCGGCAAAATCAGGGATGGTCAGGCAGTCACCCTCGACCTGAACAAAACCCGTCTGGCCACCACGGTGGGAAACATCCACAGAACGTGAGTTATCCACATCCACGTAACTGGCGACAAAAAGGGTGTCGGTATCCCGAATCATCGCCGTGGCCGCGTCATCCAGCGAATTCAGGCGCTGTGCGATACGGGTCGACGGATCGGCCAACGGCACCGATTCGAACTGACGTAATTGAATGTACTGCGGGCAATTACCGAAGGACTGCTCGACCGACACGCTCAGGCCTTGCGCGCCAATCGCACTGACCCGGCCGTTGATCCGGTTACGCCGCCTGGTGTGTAACTCGATCCCCAGCAAGCCAATCGCTGCCCCGGCGTGTAATTGCGCCGGGTCCTCCAACGTGGGCAGGCTGTCGAGTTGCAACTGCGCAGGTTCAGGGGAATGGGCGAAGCCCGGCTGGCCTTCGAGGATGCTCGCCCAAGGGTTACCGTCGGCGTCCACGGCACCGAACACCATGAACGGCAACTGCCGATAGAACTGCCGATGCTGATCCGGCATTACCTTGCGGATCACCTTGCGCCCGTGCGCTTCCATACGTTCGGCAACCCCTGCATGAGCCTGCAACTGTTTCTCGCCGGCATGCCAAGGTGAAAGCTCCATCACGGTTCTCCCCTGCGCACCCGGCGCAGTGTGAACGGCCCGACATTGTTGGGCCGTAGCGCTTCAGGCAGTTTGCAATCCGGCCACGGTGCGTGGCATGCCGACAAAACCGGGCAACGCCTCGATCCGCGCCAGCCAGGCCCGCACGTTGGCATAGTCAGCCAGCGAAACGTTGCCTTCCGGGGCATGGGCGATGTAGCTGTAGGCAGCAACATCGGCGATGGTCGGCTCATCACCAGCAAGATAGGTCGATTTGCTCAGTTCCTGATCAATCACCTTGAGCAGGTTGTGGGAACGGGTAATCACTTCATCGGCATTGTTAGGCGCACCGAACACCGTGATCAGTCGTGCAATGGCCGGGCCGAAGGCAATCGGTCCGGCCGCTATCGACAACCAGCGCTGAACCCTGGCTGCACCGACCGGGTCGGCGGGCAGCCAGCGGCCCTTGCCGTACTTCTGCGCCAGGTACACCAGAATCGCGTTGGAATCGGCCAGCACCACACCTTGGTCGTCGATCACCGGGACTTGGCCAAAGGCATTGAGTGCAAGAAAGTCTGGCTGTTTGTGCGCGCCTTTCGCCAGATCAACGAAGATCAGTTCGGTTGGCAGCTCAAGCAACGACAGCATCAGCTCCACACGGTGGGCGTGGCCGGAACGTGGGAAGTTGTAGAGTTTGATGGCGTGCATAGTCGACTCCGCGGCTAGATTGCGCCGTTCAGGAGAGAACGGCACTAAGTGGCGCTATCTTCCACCTGCCATCAAAACAACAGAATAACCAGAAAACACAATCGATCATTTCACCCAGCGCAATAACACCTCAGGCGCGCAATGCCGGATGTTCACGTAATGCCTTCACCGCATAATCCACAAAACTGCGTACCCGCACCGGCGCCTTGCGCCCGCCCTGATACACCACATGGATGGGCAACGGAGGCAGTTCGAAGTCTTGCAGGACGATTTCCAGCTCACCGCTGGCGACCTTGCCGGCCACTTGATAGGAAAGAACCCGGGTCAATCCAAGCCCCAGAGCGGCGGCCGTGATTGCCGCCTGATTCGCCGTGACGACCAGACGCGGTTCAGGGCGAATGCTCAACACCTCTCCGGCCTCGCTAAAGGGCCAGTTTCGCTGCTGCCCAATGGACGAGGTGGCAACAATCCGCGCTCGGCCCAGATCATTGGGATGCATTGGCCGGCCATGACGCTTCAGATAATCGGGAGACCCGCAGATAACCCGCCGCACCTCGCCCACCAAAATGGCGTGCTGGTTGCTGTCAGGTAGTTCACCGATGCGCACGGCGACGTCGATGCCCTCCTCGACCATGCTCACCACCCGGTCGACCAGCAGTGCGTTGATACTGATATCGGGAAACTGCTCAAGGTAGCTAACCATCACCGGCGTCACGAACAACTCACCGAACAGCACTGGCGCAGTGATCGTCAGTTGCCCACGCGGTTGCGCATGACTGCCGGCAGCTGACGCTTCGGCCTCCTGAATGTCCGCCAGAATGCGTCGACAGTCTTCCAGATAACGCTGACCGGCCTCGCTCAAATGCAGACTGCGCGTGGTCCGTGTGAGCAATTGAGTGCCGATACGCACCTCCAGCGCCGCCACCGCCCGCGTCACGCTGGCCGCCGACAACCCCAGACGCCGAGCCGCCGCAGAGAAGCCCTGCTCTTGCGCCACGGCGACGAATACCTGCATTTCCTGGAGTCTGTCCATGAGCTACCTGTTGCATCGTCGCGCCCGACCTTGAGTGAGCCGGTTACAGACTGCCTTCGACATCTTCCAGACTGAAAGTCTCGGTATTGTCGTCATAGGAGAATATTTCAGCGTACCGGCCCCAACTGATCACGTTCTCCAGCGTTTCTTCTACCGCTGCGTCAGTGAGCGAATCCCCCAACTCCTGCTCGAACCGTACCCGCGGCGCCCAGTGACCACGTCGTTCCTGCAACACCTGGCGAATGCGGGTGGCCAATGGCACATACCTGAGCAGGTGTTCGGCAAAAATGGTTTTGCGCTCTTGGGTGCCGTACTCATCGAACAGCTTGCCGGCGTCGGTCAACTTGATGTCGGCGCCCTTGAGTTCGGCAAACCCCAGATGCTCGAGCATCTCCGCGACCGGAAACAGGTCATCGACCTCCAGCAACAGACGCTCGGCGACATTGGAGAGGCTGTCCTGCCCATAATACGGCTCGGCCGCCAGTGCAGAAATCAGACCTGCCATCAGGTTGGTCGACACGTCAGGCAACGGGCTGCCCAATTGCAGTTCGGCCTTGCCGGTTTTGGCGTCGGCACTGCGCCGGTTGGTCATCAAGGCATAGATATCATCGACCATTTTGCGAAAGGCCGGGTCCAGACGGTTGCGCGGGTGAGCGAACGGTACACGGATTTGCGCCACGACCCGGCCGGGGTTCGACGACAACACCAACACGCGGTCGCACATCAACACCGCCTCTTCGATGTTGTGGGTCACGATCAGGATGGACTTGATTGGCAACTGGCCGCCGCTCCACAGGTCCAGCAAGTCGGTTCTCAGGGTTTCTGCCGTCAATACATCCAGCGCCGAGAAAGGCTCGTCCATCAACAGCAAGGTCGGATTGACTACCAGCGCCCGGGCAAAACCTACGCGCTGGCGCATGCCACCCGACAATTCCCGTGGGTATGCGTTTTCGAAACCGTCGAGGCCAATCAGGTCGATCGCTGCCAGTGCACGCTTGCGCGCAGCCTTGGGTTCGACCTGCAACGCCTGAAGACCGGCTTCGACGTTTTCCAGAACCGTCAGCCAGGGAAACAGGGCAAAGGTCTGAAAGACCATGGCCACGCCTTCGGCGGGTCCGGTCAACAATGAACCGTTATAGCGAACCTCGCCTGAGGAGGGCAGGATAAGACCGGCAATGATCCGTAGCAGCGTCGATTTGCCAGAGCCGGAGCGACCCAGCATGCCGACGATTTCACCTTCGCGCAGGGTCAGATCGACATCGCTGAGTACCTGCAACTCGTCCTTGCCCTTGCCAAATCCTCGACAGACGTTCTTCAGTGCATAAATTTCGGAGTGCGCGCCTGTTTTTTCAGTCTGGCTATTCATCAAATCGACACCTGTTAATTCAGACGGAGTTTGTTTTCAGCGATGGCGTACAGCGGCCGCCACAGCACGCGGTTGAACGCCACGACAAAGAACGACATCACCACCACACCCAAGGTGATTTTCGGAAAGTCGCCAGCCGCGGTGGTCTGGGCGATATAGGCCCCCAAACCGTGAGCGACCACCTTGTCCTGCCCCCAGGAAACGAATTCAGACACGATACTGGCGTTCCACGCCCCGCCCGAGGCGGTAATCGCACCGGTCACGTAATAAGGAAAGATGCCGGGCAGCATGACCTTGCGCCACCACTGCCACCCGCGAATGCGGAAATTGGTCGCAGCCTCGCGGAAGTCGTTGGGAAAGGCGCTGGCACCAGCGATCACGTTGAACAGGATGTACCACTGGGTGCCCAGCACGATCAGCGGGCTTAACCAGATATCCGGGTTCAACTGATAGCGCAGAATCACGATGACAAACACCGGAAACAACAGGTTCGCCGGGAATGCCGCAAGGAACTGGGCCAACGGCTGGATTTTCTCCGCCAGATGCGGGCGCAAGCCGATCATCACACCCAGCGGGACCCAGATCAGCGAGGCCACCAGAATCAACAGGGCCACCCGCAGCAGGGTAATCGTGCCCAGACCGATCACATGCCAGAGTTCACCCAGCGTCACCTCGCTGCCGACATAGATGACGATGTGATACAGCGCGTAAAGAGTCATCGCAACAATCGCCGCTGCCCAAACCCAATCGATAGCCCTTGAAACTGTCGGACTGGCCTGAACTGCCACCGCTTTGGAGCGTGGCAGGCTCAGGCGCATGTTGGTGATGCGCACGATGGCCCGGAGAAACGGCCGCAACAGGCGCTGAACCACCCGGGTGCGCTGGATCAGATTCAGTACCCAGGACTCGGGGGCCCCGGCCTGTGAAGCCGTGTCTTCCATCCGGAACTTGTCCGCCCAGGCTACCAGCGGCCGGAACAGGAATTGGTCGTAAACCAGGATGACCACAATCATCGCCAGAATGACGTAACCCACGGCATGCATGTTGCGTTGTTCGATGGCCGTCGCCAGATAGGAACCAACCCCCGGCAAAGTGATGGTCTTGTCACCTACGGTGATCGCTTCCGAGGCCACTACGAAAAACCAGCCGCCGGACATGCTCATCATCATGTTCCAGACCAGGCCCGGAATGGCGAACGGCACATCAAGCTTCCAGAACTTTTGCCAACCGGAAAGCTGCAGGTTGCTGGACACCTCTTCCAGATCCCGAGGCACCGTACGCAGCGACTGGTAGAAGCTGAACGTCATGTTCCAGGCCTGGCTGGTGAAAATGGCAAAGATCGCCGCGCACTCCGCGCCCAGCACACGTCCTGGAAACAACAGCAGGAAAAATGTCACGGTAAACGAGATATAGCCCAGCACTGGCACCGATTGCAGAATGTCCAGTACCGGCACCAGCAGCTTCTCGGCCCGCCGGCTCTTGGCGGCCAACGTCCCATAAACCAGGGTGAAAATCAGCGCCGCCACCATGGCCGCGAGCATACGCAATGTGGTGCGGATCGCGTACTCGGGCAAGTCGGCCGGGTCCAAAGAAATGACCTGCGTCTGCAATGTCGAGATCGGGGCCCAGGTCTCGTGTGCGCCAATCGAGAAAAACAGCAGGAAGCCAATCACCAACGGCATGGCGATCAGGTCCCAGCGATTGGGAAGCAACCGTTTTGCCGTGGCCGGTATGTAATGACGCAATACCTTATTCATGTTCAGTGATTCCAGTAGCGTTCTGGTGGTGATCGTTGACCACCGATCAACAGGTTCTAGAGCGACCGCGCACAGAACGGCTCAACAAGCAGTTGAAGCACAGCTAAGTAAACTCTAGCGGGGTAATAAAACGACGGAGGGAGGCCACACAAACGAACGCTATGGGGCGAGGCAGAAAACAGTTCAGCGGTTCAGAACGCAGGGGATCTGAACACATCGTTTACCCTCTGTACCTCACTCGGCATCTCAATGGGTGGCCCGCCGAGAATGGGCAGGATCCATGGCTGGAGTCTCCTGAACGGGAGTGAAAAGGACATTTGGACGGGAAAAGCACGACGTCATCCAGCCAGCAGATTTTGCCTGCGGCACACTCAATTGAAATCGATGCCGACGCGCTGTATTTCCGGGGCGGATTGTACGTTTCAAATTGTTACAGAAACATAAACTTGACGTATTTTTTACGCATTTGTGAATGCTCACCATCCCTTTGGCGGGATCAGGGCCAAAACGGAAGAGCCAGATACGAATATCCCCAGGGTCAAGAGTCTTTCGTCAGAGTCTGTTGACGCAGCAACGTTCAGTCAAAAGCAATCCAGGCTGAGTGGTGATTGCCAAAAAAACGTTGCCACTCCCCCTCAATGAGCATCATTTCTGGCTGGAGCGTCTCTCCACTTATTGAGCCCAGTTGATCCAGCGAGCCGTCACGAACCTAACGATGACAAACAACGCCTCGGCCATTAGAATTTGATTAAAATCGAACGCCTTAGGGTACTGGCAACTCCATGGAAAACAAGACTGCACGACTGACTGTGCTCATTGATCCCGTCAAGAAAAAAGCCCTTGAGGAGCTCTGTGCATCTCAGGACCTGACGCCTTCACAGGTCGTCCGCCAGCTTATTCGAGACTACCTGGAGACACATGGCGTGTCCTACTCGACCAAAAGCAAAATAGCGGTCAATGGTAAGTAGTTCACTCGCCATGGAGTGGCACATCGGGAGCCCGCTCATCGCTCTGCCTACTAAAGCTCCAGCTCAGCCGAGGCGTGGCGCCTTGTCGATCTCGAAATCGCCCAATGCACCACTGAAGTCGGCATGATAATGCTCTGAACCAAGCGCTTGGAGTATTCCCGCTCTGTCCAGCTTGCCCAGGACTTTGTCGTTGGCTTCGCACAGCTTTACGACAATGCTGCGCTTGCGTAAGTGCTCAATGACTTCGAGCAGCGTTTGCAAGCCCGTTATGTCCATGAACGGCACTCGCTTTAGACGAATAATCAATGTCCCCGGATCGGTATGCGTTTGGGCCAGAACGCGCTCAAAGGTTTCTGCTGCGCCAAAGAAAAGCGGCCCTTCAATGGTGTACACCAAAACGCCAGGCGGCAGACGAACGTGCCCATTGATCCGTAACTCAACCTCAAGCTCCTTTTCGACCATTTGCTGCACTTCGACAGAAGATGCCATCCGACGCATGAATTGCAGCATTGCGAGAATGACACCAATGTTCACTGCAATCGCTAAATCGCTGAAAACGGTCAGGCTGAAGGTGATTAGAAGTATTGCCACGTCGGCTTTCGGGGCGCGCTTGACCATGCGCTGGAAATGCTTCAACTCGCTCATGTTGTAGGCGACCACAAACAGGATAGCTGCCAACGCACACAGCGGAATATCCGAAGCCAACGGCGCCAGGAATAAAATCAGCATTATCAATGTGAGCGCATGTACAAAACCCGCGATGGGACTGTTGCCTCCATTGCGGATGTTGGTAGCGGTTCGAGCAATTGCGCCCGTCGCGGCAAAGCCACCGAACAAGGGGGTGACCAGGTTAGCGATGCCTTGGCCGATTAACTCCTGATTGGAGTCATGCTTGGTACCGGCCATACCGTCGGCGACAACAGCAGACAGCAATGACTCAATGGCGCCCAACATTGCGATGGCGAACGCCGGGCCAATCAACTCAATCACTTGAGGCAGTGTTATTGCGGGAAGGCCGACCGCAGGCAATCCCTGAGGAATCCCCCCGAAAGCACTCCCGATCGTTGCAACGCCGGCGAACTGAAAATATGACTGCAGTGCCGTCACAACGACCATGGCGATCAAGGGGCCAGGAACACGTCTTATGCCAGGTATTTTGGGGGCGGTGATCACCAGCACCAGACTCGACAGTGCTAACAGTGTCGTGGGTACATTAAAGCTGGGGAGAGCCTGAACCAGGTGCCAGAGTCGCTCATGGAAATGCTCACCGCTGATTTTCGGCAAACCGAAGAAATCTTTCCACTGCCCGACCCAAATGATCACACCAATGCCGGCGGTGAATCCAACAATCACCGGGTCGGGAATGAACTTGATGATGGCGCCAAGCTTGGTGATACCGAGCAATAACAAAATCGCCCCGGCCATCATCGTTGCGATCTGCAAGCCATCAACGCCGTATTTGGCGGTCACTCCGGACAAAATGACGACGAATGCCCCTGTCGGGCCTGCGATCTGAAGACGGCTCCCTCCGAAAAGAGAAACCAGGAGACCACTGACAATAGCTGTGTAAATTCCTTGCTCCGGCTTGACGCCTGAGGCGATGGCAAACGCCATGGCCAAGGGCAGCGCCACAACGCCGACGATGACCCCAGAGACGATATTTCGAAGCCAGTGCTCAGGCCGTAACAGGCCTGCCTTCCAGGCTTCGCGTATCGCAATCATGACTAGCCCTCTCTGATGGCATGTGCATAATATTTACATGAAGTGATAATAGCAAAGCCACTGAAATACCCTTGGCACAGCATTCGCGACGCTCAAAAAACCAGTGTTGAATGATCCAGAATCATGTTCGTGGGCAAAATGAGTCCACGCTCGGAGATCCACATGAAACGCGAAGACGTCAAAACCAAACACGGTGAAGGCATGCACTTCGACACGCACGTGATAGTCAACCCGGCCAACACGCACGAGTGGATCATCCTGTTTAAAAAAGAGGTGGGAAGCAGTTATTTTCTGATCAATGACAATGAAGAAATCGAGTCATTTCGACACTTGGATGACCTGATCCATGAGCTTCGGGAGATCGGCATCAAGTCCGCTGAGATTCATTTCTGACTGTCTCTCCCTTGGAGAGGGATCATGTCAGTAGCGAGCGCTCTGATGAGGCAGCCGGATCACACGGATGAGTGCAGCTGGATGAGTATCCATTGTGGAACTACAAACCCACTGCCTTATCGATCGATACGCTGAGATGCTTCTTGGTGGGTGAGTCCAGGGTGGCGCAAAGGCAACTGGCAAGGAATACCGCTAGCCTTATCAAGAAGGGTTGGAGCAGAGCCGCCCCTCATCTAATTTTTCCCTGAGCTGTACTTAGCAGGCCATATCCATCGACCAGCAAGGAGAACAGCGGCCAGCCCCAGTGTGGGCAGCCACACCCATAAAATCTCAGACTGCAGCACTGCCCAGCCGCGCTGACTCAGAAACTGCGTCAGACCGATGGGGGACACTTCGATCGGCCTGAACGGCATGAACCACCGTAGCTCACTGAAGGGCCAGAACAAGGCAACCCCCAGGCCGCCATCGGTGCAGGCATCCAGTAATGGATGAGACACGGCCGCCAGGAAGAGAAAGCTGATGCACCGCCCAAGGCTCGCATGCAGTGACTTATGAAACACACTCGCCAGACAGCTAATGGCCAAGGCAAAGGCTATCGAATGGGCTGCACCGCGATGCCCCCAGGTGTCGGTATAGGCAATGCCCAGTTTGAATGAAATCACGTCGGCATCAGGTAGCGCGGCCAGCACCGCGCCCATGATCAATAACCTGGCGCTGATGTGGCGCCGCCCCATCACGGCTCCAACAATAAGGGGCACGACAGCATGGGTGATAATGCTAGGCATGGAGCGTTGTTCCTCACGGTAATAGCAGGAGTGAAGGCTGAAGGTCCTTCACGTTTAAACATCCGCCTCTTTGTTCGCGCCCATCGCACTGAGGAACCGCTGTTGGAGCCTCAGCATTTCACTGGGCCCGATACGCTGGTACTCAAGGCCGAAACGTGGAGCAACCTCGCTGATTAGCTGGCTTAAGGCCGGATAATGCCGGTGGCTCCAGTGCGGGAACAGATGGTGTGTCAGGTGCAGGTTGGCCCCGCCGAGCCAATACCCCAGCCAGCGCGGCGTTGTCTGCCAGTCAATGGTGGTATCAAACACATGGCGATACCGGCCGTGAGGTAATACGCCACTTTCCGGCGCCTGATAAAACTTCGCCTTTGCCCAATGAGTACCGATGATCAGCATCACGAACAGCAACGAGGAGAGCATTTGGCTGCCCAGATAAACCAGCACGATGTCGAGCGCGCTGATGGTCGGTGGCAAAACCCAGAGCGGGATCAACAGCGCCAATACCAGGTGCGTGCCTTTGCCAAACACAAACACACTCCAGCCGCGCACGCCGTGTTGCGCCATTCGCCTGGTAACCGGCGTTTGCCCCGCCCGGTCCAACCAGTCGAACAGAAAAATGTAACAAGGGAAGGTCATGGCCGCAACCAGTGGCCAGTAAAAGCGCTGCACTCGCATAAAGGGCTTCCAGCGCTGGAATGGGGTCTGGCGTAGAACACCATTGGGCTCAATATCGAGGTCGTAGCCCTCAACATTATTGTGCCAGTGATGAAAAATAACGTGCCGCACTCGCCAACAATCAGGATCAAGACCCAGTGGTATGCTGACTAGGCAATTGAGCCAGCGATTGGCCCAGCGTCGTTTGAAAAACGCATTGTGGGACGCATCATGGACCACGTTGACCGTGATAAACATGGCCGTAAAAATGAAGCCGAAGTAATAGCCGAAGTAAGCCCACCCTGTGGATTGCTCCAGGCTCACACCGTAAAACCCGGCACATAGCAGCACCAGCACCAGCAGCTTGGCGATCATCCAGGTATCGGCGAAACGATGATCATGATGCACCGCCAGATAGTCGCTGGCCGCCTGCATCAGTGCTCTATGCACATCAGCTTCATCGCGCTGGAATGCTAGCGGTTTCATTATTGGGGCACCCTGTCCATGGAAGTCTCCTGCCCCATCTGGCGCAGGAACTGTTGCTGTTGCCTCAGCAGTTCGCGATAGCCAATACAGCGATAGTCCATGCCGTGTTGCACCGCCAACTGTTCAATGATCGCCGCCAGCGCGGGGTAATGACGATGACTCCAGCCGGGGAACAGATGATGGGTCAAATGGTAATTCAGCCCACCGGTGAAATGGCGCAGCCAGGGAGGCGTGGTCAGCCAGTCGCAAGCCGTAGAGAAATTATGTCGATACCAGCCATGGGGCATTACCGCCGTATCAGGCGCACGATAAAATTGCGCCTGTGCCCAATGCGTACCAAGCAGCAAGTAAACCACCAATAACGACGCACACATCTGGCTCACGGCATACGCCAGCAGCACCGTCGACCAACTGATGCCATTGAGCTGACAAACAGTCAACGGCACCCCCAGCACCAATAGCAAATGGGTGACCTTGCTGACGACAAATACCGTCCAGCCCCGGCCTCCCGGCAACACGTCTTTTGACTTGAGTGGCGTTTTTCCTAATCGATCCGACCAGTCAAATATCCAGGCGACATAGGGCAGCGACAACGCCGCGATCACCGGCCAGTAAAGGTGTTGATAGCGCATGTGTGCACGCCAACGCTGGAACGGAGTCTGTCGGAAGATGCCGTTCTCTTCCGTATCCAGGTCGTAATGTTCGACGTTGGCGTAGACGTGGTGAAAATCGACGTGGCGCACCCGCCAGTAATCCGGATCCACACCCAACGGCAGCGTGGCCAAGCGCCCTACCAGGCGGTTGGCCCAAGGTGCACGGAAGAAGACGTTGTGAGAGGCGTCATGATTGACCACCACGTTGAACAGCATTCCCATCATCACAAACAGGAAGTAGCAACCGACAAACGCCCACGCATTGTGCTGCATCAGGCTCAAGGCATAGAACCCCGCGCACGACACCAGCAACAGCAAGGCCCTGGCGAGCAGCCAACCATCGGCATAACGGTGGTCATCCGCCAGATAGGCGCGAGCCGCGCGCTTGAGTGCTTGATGAAAGGCCTGCTCGCCATCAGCGGGAAAGACCAGGGGCCTGAGCGACTCAGCCATGAGATTGCTCCACCGCAGGCGCAGCGTCGGATCGCCGCCGGGTGCAAGACCACAACACCGCGACTCCGTGCACCCCAAGCGAGACAAGCACGACCTGCCAATCCCCCTGTGACCATCTCAGCAGCCCGAGAAACAGCACTGGCAGCCCCAATGAAATTGCCAGCCAACCCATTACGCTCCAGGCGCGCCCTTGCACCATGCCCGCCAGCGCCACCGGTCCCAGCGCCAACAAGGTGAACAGCGCGACTTGCGGCCAATGAACGTTGGTGTAGCCGTAGCCATATTCATAGACATAGGCAATCACCCCGACAAACACCAGCAGCGCACCACTGAAAACGGTCAGGTTCGAGCAACGCAAGCGTCCACCTTCATCGGACACGCTCACCGGCATGCGCATGTAGTGCAACAATGGCAGATTGCTCGCCCAGAATGGGTTTGCAGACGGCTTGGCGCCACCCACGCCATAGTCGAACGGCGCTTGCGGCAGGCTGGGACAAAACGTGCCGAACAGTTTGTCCCAGAAGACAAAACTGCCGCCAAAGTTCTTGTTCGAGTAGGCCATGTCTTTGACGTGATGTACCCGATGGTGGGCAGGCGTGACGAACACCGACTCCAGGACTCCCAACTTGGGCGTCAGTGCACTGTGATTAAACAGTTGAATTGTGTAATGCAGGATGGACACCGTGACAAACACCGACAACGGTACACCCAGCACAGCCAACACCATAAAGAACGGGATAGAGGTCAGTGACGAGTACCAAGAGTTGCGTACCCCCAATGACAGATTGAAATGCTCGCCCTGATGATGAACCACGTGCACCGCCCACAGCACACGCAAGTAGTGATGTGCCCGGTGCAACCAATAAAAACCGAAGTCCCAGGCAAACAGTGCAAATACCCAAGTCAGCACCGGTGGCCATGACTCAAACAGCGAGAGGCTGAAGTGGGTGGCGACATAGCCATAACAGGTGATTTCCAGCCCACGGAACAACCACAGCATGAGATGGCCGGAGTTCAGGTTGAACATCACGTCATGCCAGTTGACCACGTCACGCTGGCGCCACTGCACGACCAGCATCTCGCCAATCACCACCAGCAACATGAACAGGATGGGGAACGCCAGATCAATCATCACGCCACTCCTCTGACCGCACGATAGCGAATCAAACCAATACACCGCACCAGCCATCCAGCCACCAGTGCCAACAACGTACCGCTGGCCAGGTCAATCAACAGGTGACGGCGTAACTGCAGGATCGAAAAAGCAATCGCCACAGCCCATAGGATGAACAACACCGTTCTCACTTTGTGCCTTTCATCGCCAACTGCCCATACGGCCAGCACCGTCAGTGCCATGTGCAATGACGGTAAGCAATTTTGCTTTGAGTCGAACTGTGTTAATGCACTCAACACATCAGAACTGAGGCTGGTGCCGTAATCGAGCGGATAGACCATGGTCGTCGGCCACAACACATAAACGACCCCCGCCCCTATCGCAGTCAGTTGCATGGCCCTGGCCAACCGTTTAACCCGATCAAGCGGGGCAAGCAGGTAAGCCAACGGAATCATGATGAAGAACGACAGGTACAACCAAATGGCGTGCGGGCTGAATGGGATCAGGCGATCAATCAATGAGGGCGAGATGACAGTCCCCGCGTCTTGAAGACGGTCAGTGAGGTTGTAAACAACCCCCACAGATCCCCAACCTAGCAGCATGTGCCACAACCTTGGAAAGATTGCCTTGATCATGGATTCACCTGCCGAATGATTCGTCGTCTTTTCTGATCGAACGCTGGCATCACGGTCTGTACCGTCAGTTGCCACTCCAGTGGTTCGGTGGCGATCCCCTGTTGCTCGAGCACTGCCACGAGTTGCGCGTGACACTGTGCCAAGTCCTGTTGTGAACAGTCGGCAACGAGCTGTAAACGATGTTCGGCCTGTTGAATCAACCGGTAATCACTGGTCAGCGGCAACGCGTTGGCAATGGCCCGCGTGCACAGATCGGCAAATATCACCTGCGGCGTCCCCTGGCGATTGAGCAACAACAACTGGTCATCGCATCGACCTTCTATCCGTTCAATGGCCATGGTCGCTTGCCCGCACGGGCATGGGGTGGCCTTCCTGACCAGTACATCATCGAGCCGGTAGCGCACGATGGGTTGTGTGCTACGGGTGAAATCGGTGATCAACGGCGTAAAGCGATGCTCATCGATCCACTGTGGCTCGATGTAGAGAAATTCTTCATTCAAATGCAGCGTGCCGTGGGAACATGAAGCTGCCAGAAACCCCTCGGTGGCCTGATACACCTCACCGATGTCAGGAAACACCTGCTCCAGTATCCGTCGATCATGCATGTCCAGGACTTCGGCTACCGAGATCACTTTCTTGACGTTGAGGGCCAGTTGCTGATCGAGGACCGCGAGCGCTAGCGCCCTCAACACCTGGGCCGGCGCGACAATGATCGTCGGTGCCTGCTGCTGCAAGCGCGGCAGTTGCGCCGGGAAAGGCGCAAACAGATCGTAGAACTCCAGGCTCAGCCAGCGGTTGTTCACGTTGTGGTAGAGGTTGTTGTCCGCACGTAAAAACAGCGCGACGCGTTCACCGGCAAAAATACCTTCGGGCAGCATCTTTGCCAGCATGCCCCCGGCCCAGACCTGTTGCTCCCGCTCACTGACGACAAACACACCGCGCTGCCCCGACGTGCCAGACGACAACCCAACACTGTAGGCGCCGACCGTGGGGGTGAAGTCGCGTTCGGTTTCGCTGCGTCGGGCACACGCCAGTAACTGATCGCACTGCAATTGGGCGGTGTTCATCTGGTCGAACTGCGCCATCATCAGCGCCTTATCCATCAGCGGCCACTCGGTCACCGACAGCGCGCTGTAAGGGCGAAAATAGGGACTCTGTGCAAGGACCCGCCGAGCGAAGCGCTTCAGCTGTTTTGCCTGATAGGCTTGCAGCACCGCGCGATCGGTGAAGGTCAAACGCTGGGTACGAAAGTAGTGCCAGAGGGTCTTCACCGGGATCATAGGTCGCCCTCATGACACAGACGGATGTCGACATGACCGGCCGCCCACAGCTGGTTCAGTCGGCGGAGCGTGTCGTAATAGACGCGGGAATCATCCATCAGCAAATTGGCCAATACCGAGGGTCCGCGCAAGGTTTGATAGCTCTGGGCAGACCATCCGGCGTCACTGGCCAACAACGTCCAGCCTTCGTCGGTGAGAATGAACGCGCCGATATGCCCCGCCGCATGGCCTGGCAAAGGCACCAGGAAGATCTGCCCCTCACTTCCCGGCAGTTCAAAGCCGTGATCGAAAGGCGCCAACTGCTCAGACAAGCCCACCCGTGCAAAGCTCTCAATAAACTGCAGTCGTGCTTCAAAACTCTCCGGGATCAAGCCGGGAATGAAGGCCTGCTTCAGTGCCGCAAACCCACGCAACGTCCGGGTTTGTTGCCAACCCTGGCCCGAGCAGATGAAATTGGGCTGGTTGAAATCGCGCAGCCCGGCAATATGGTCGGCATGAAAATGCGAAAGGATCAGCCCCTCGATGTCATTGCCCGCCAAGCCTGCGGTGCGCAGTTGCTCGACCAATGACTCGCGTGGATCGAAGTACACTGGAGTGACCTGGCGGTACACACGAAAGAGGCCGGACTGCGTCTGCTCCTGGAAATGCGTCGAGTAGCCGGTATCCCATAGCCAGCGACGACTGCCTACCTCCAGCAGATACGCCCGCGCCGGGAACTTACACACACGCAGACCGGCCCCGCGTTGTGCCATGCAGGCGATATGGGTGCAGTAGCCCACCTCGAATTGGGTGACTTTAGCCATGAGCCGCCGCGCCCTGTTGCCTGAACCAGGCACCTGTTTGCTCGATCCCCTGCTCCATCGTGTAGCGTGGCGAGTACCCCAGTTCCTCAGTGGCGCGCACCTGGCTGAGCGTCATATCGAAATTCAACGCGGCGACGCTGTAGCGCGTCAGTTGCGGCTCTTTGCCCGTAGCGCAGCTCAGTAGCTCCAGCCCGCCGGCCAGTGCGTGCAAGAGTGGGTAGGGAATCGCCTGCAACTGATAGCGCAGGCCCAACTGTCCATGGAGCAAAAGATGCAGCATGTCAGCCAAACGCATCGGCTGGTGGTTGGTGATGTTGTAGGTCGCCCCGGAAGGCAAAGGGTTGCTGCGGCTCGCCAGGTCCATGGCGTGCACCACGTTGAGCACAAAGGTCAGGTCCAACAGCGCTTTGCCGCCGCCGGGAAGGCGCAACACGCCGCGATCGTGCTCAAGCCGGCTCAGCACCCTGGGCAGGATCACCCGATCATGTGGGCCGAACAGGCCACGGGGCCGCAAGATTACGTAGGTGGTGTTCGGATAGCGCGGCACCAGCGCCTGGATGCCCTGCTCCGCCGAGTACTTGCTGGCGGCGTAATGGTTGGCGAACCGTGGGGCGCGGTAGCTCTCGACGATTTCATGATGATGCTGGAAGTCAAAGTAGATCGAGGGCGTGGAGATATGAACAAAACGCCGAACACCGGCACGCCCCGCTGACTCAGCCAGTTTTTGCGTGGCAACCACGTTGGCCTGGTAGAAATCTTCCCGGCGACCCCACGGCGAAGACTTCGCCGCGCAGTGCCAGACCGCATCACACCCGCTCATCAATGGCTGGCATTGCTCAAGGCTTGCATGGGTTAAATCCAACGCCGTAAAGTCGGCGCCTAGCTCACGCAGGGCATTACCAACCTGGGTGTCGCGACCGGTGGCATGCACCTCATGACCAGCGTCGAGCAGCCACTGTGCTGCGTTTCGCCCAAGCCCGCTGGTGGCGCCGGTCAGCAGTACGTTCATGGCAGCAGGACCATGCCGGCCAAGGATAAACCAGCCGCTGTGCCGATGAGCATAGCTGGCTCGGCGCGATTAAACCGTCCGCTGGTGACCGCCGCGTGCAATGCCGTGGGGATCGATGCGGCCACCTGGTTGCCGTGATAGCGGTAGATATCCACCAACACGCTGGAAGAGACATTCAGGCGTCGACGCATATGTTCCAGCGACAGATGGCTGGCCTGATGCGGCACCACCGTGGCGATTTGTTCCAGGGTCAACCCGCTCGCCCCCAACAGACGAGCCAGGTAGTCCTCGATCAACGCCGAGGCTTGCCTGAACAATTGCTTGCCGCGCATCTGGAACAGGAAGTCGCGATCGGTCATGCCCGCGCGCGGATTGCGTCGTGTGCCGCCCGCCCGTATCTCACAGAGTCCGCTGCCTTGGGGGTGGGTTTCAACCAGGCTGGCGAGGATCCCACTGGTGCCATCGCCCCGTTCAATGATGGCGCACGCTGCACCGTCGCCGAAAATCAGCGAGGACTCTTCATCGTCCCAGTCGATCCCGCGTGACGCCAGGTCGGCCGACACGATCGCGATGCGTCGGTAAGTGCCGGCATTTAACAGCCCTGCGGCGACCTGTAGCGCCGAGATAAAGCTCACACAGCTGCTATTGATGTCGAAACCGGGGGTGCCGGGCGCCAACTGGGAGACCTTTAGGATGTGCACCGCCGTGCACGGCAATGCCTGCACGGAAATCGCCGAAGCCGAGATCAGCAAGTCGATTGATGCGGCGTCGATACCCTGGCGGTCCAGGGCGTCGTGAAGAGCGGCTGCCGCCAGCTCTGCCTGGCTGGCATCATCCGAGGCATGATAGCGATAGATAATGCCCGAACGCTTCTCGACATAGCCCGCAGGCTTGTTCAACAACTGATCAAGGTCGACCGACTCGACGCGATTGGGCGGTAGCGCCACGCCGGTGGCGATGATCTTGAGAGGAAGCAATGCGGGCGATGAAAAAGGTGACTTCATTAAATATTCGACCTTGAATTCAGCAATGAAGGACGGAAGGCCGACAGACATCGGAACCGAAGTTGTTGTTGCGCAGGGAGAAAAGACCGGCATTCAGCGAGGTCTTGCTCAGGGCATGGCGATGGATCACCCGCTCGGCGCGCAGCGCACAGGCCACTAGCACCCACGAAAAAGACCCAGCCAGCATATCGATTCCATCCATGGTGTGAGCGCTTGTTAGTTGTTGAGGAGACGGCGGATATTTATAAAACCGAAGGAACTTAGGAAGCCAAGGACGAGGCGATTGCCTCAAGTGCAGACACGGGAAAGAGTGGGGACTGTTCTCGAATGTCTATGACGTTTTCGGAAAAATCGAGTTGCAGCCACATCCCGACCTCCAGATCGGAAAGCAGCTGGTAAACGCGGTCTACCTTTGAACCCTGCACCTTGCGCGAACGTCCATGCGAGGGGACGACTTGGACCCGGAGCCATGGCTGGTAGTCCTCCCATATTCCCTTGGCCAAGGCTCTCCTTCACATAGCGATCCACATCGGCCTGTGTCTTTACTTTTCGGCCTCGCACAGCAATCTCCCGAGCATAAGGACAGCCTGCGCTACTCCTTCAGCAAATTTTCTAACTAACTCCTAGGAAATCTCTGGTAGGAGAGAAAGCCGTAAGCTGAGTGTGTAGCGTATTGCATCGTACTCAGCGCGACGGAAACCTGATGAGCGGCGAGGCCAAAAAAATGAAAACCCTTTGTATTTAAAGGGTTTGCCATTGTGTCGTGCTCAATTACTACTGTGTCAGACGTTATTATTCTATGTCAGTGTGAATTATTGAAAACCACGAGTTCCTGATCGCCGCTATGACTTACTCCACCGTCACCGATTTCGCCAGGTTACGCGGCTGGTCAACGTCAGTGCCTTTAAGCACAGCGACATAGTACGAGAGCAACTGCAACGGAATGGTGTAGAGGATCGGCGACAGGATGTCGTGGATGTGCGGCATGTTGACCACATGCGTGCCTTCGCCATTGCTCATGCCGGCTTTTTCGTCAGCAAACACAATCAGCTGGCCGCCACGGGCACGAACTTCCTGCAGGTTGGATTTCAACTTCTCCAACAGTTCGTTGTTCGGTGCCACTGTCACTACGGGCATGTCGTCGTCGACCAGCGCCAACGGGCCATGCTTGAGCTCGCCGGCCGGGTAGGCTTCAGCGTGAATGTAGGAGATTTCCTTGAGCTTCAGCGAACCTTCCATCGCCACCGGGTACTGTGCGCCACGACCGAGGAACAGTGTGTGGTGCTTGTCGGCGAACAGTTCGGCGACTTTTTCGACGGTGCTGTCCATCGCCAGCGCTTCGCCCAGTCGAGCCGGCAAGCGACGCAGCTCTTCCACCAGCTCGGCCTCCAGGTCTTTGGACAAGGTGCCACGCACCTGACCCAGAGACAGGGTCAACAGCAGCAGCCCCACCAACTGAGTGGTGAACGCTTTGGTCGACGCCACACCGATTTCGCGACCGGCCTGGGTCAGCAGCGTCAGGTCGGACTCACGCACCAAGGAACTGATACCAACGTTGCAGATCGCCAGGCTGGCAAGGAAACCCAACTCTTTGGCATTGCGCAGTGCAGCCAGGGTGTCGGCGGTTTCACCCGACTGAGAGATGGTCACGAACAGCGAATCGGGTTGCACGACTACTTTGCGATAGCGGAATTCGCTGGCGACTTCTACCTGGCACGGGATCCCGGCCAGTTCTTCCAGCCAGTAACGCGCCACCATACCGGCGTGATAGCTGGTGCCGCAGGCGACGATCTGCACATTGCGGACCTTGGCGAACAGCTCGGCGGCTTGTGGCCCGAAGGCTTGGACCAACACCTGATTCGGGCCAAGACGGCCTTCCAGGGTGCGTTGCACGACCGACGGTTGCTCGTGGATCTCCTTGAGCATGTAGTGACGGAACTCGCCCTTCTCGGCGGATTCGGTGTTATCGCGGTACTGCACCGCTTCGCGCTCGACAACGTTGCCGTCGATATCCCAGATCTGCACGCTGTCACGGCGGATCTCAGCGATATCGCCTTCTTCCAGGTAGGTGAAACGGTCGGTGACCTGACGCAGTGCCAGTTGGTCGGATGCGAGGAAGTTCTCGCCCAGACCCAGGCCGATCACCAGCGGGCTACCACTGCGAGCTGCGACCAGACGATCCGGTTGCTGCGCGCTAATAACAGCCAGGCCGTAAGCGCCGTGCAATTCTTTGACGGTGGCCTTGAGGGCGACGGTCAGGTCAGGGAGCTCCTTGAGCTTGTGGTTCAGCAGGTGGGCAATGACTTCGGTATCGGTGTCCGAAGTGAACACGTAACCCAGTGCCTTGAGCTGCTCACGCAGGGCTTCATGGTTTTCGATGATGCCGTTGTGCACCACCGCCAGATCGCCGGAGAAATGCGGGTGAGCGTTACGCTCGCATGGCGCACCGTGAGTCGCCCAACGGGTATGGGCAATACCCAGACGACCGGGCAGAGGCTCGGCGGCCAGTGCTTGCTCCAACTCGCTGACCTTGCCCGGGCGACGCATGCGCTCGAGTTTTTCACCGTTGGTGTAAACCGCCACACCGGCGCTGTCGTAGCCGCGGTATTCGAGGCGCTTCAGACCTTCGAGCAAAATGGCGGTGATATTACGTTCCGCGACTGCACCGACAATTCCACACATGCTATTTCTCCTGGCTGATTGCCGCGCATATCACGTTAATGCCGCGGGCCTGAATCTGATCGCGAGCCTCTTGTGGCAGGCGATCATCGGTAATAAGGGTATGGATGCTGCTCCATGGCAGCTCCAGGTTTGGAATCTTGCGGCCGATCTTGTCGGATTCGACCATCACGATCACTTCACGAGTCACGTCGGCCATCACTCGGCTTAGACCGAGCAATTCATTAAAGGTCGTGGTACCTCGTACCAGATCAATGCCATCGGCACCGATGAACAACTGATCAAAATCGTAAGAGCGCAGGACCTGCTCGGCGACCTGCCCCTGGAATGACTCGGAATGCGGGTCCCAGGTTCCCCCGGTCATCAACAACACCGGCTCATGTTCAAGTTCGCTCAACGCATTGGCGACGTACAACGAATTGGTCATGACGACCAGGCCTGGTTGTAGGCCAAGTTGTGGAATCATTGCCGCCGTGGTGCTGCCACTGTCGATAATGATCCGCGCATGTTCGCGAATCCGCGCCACCGCTGCTTGGGCAATGGCGTGCTTGTACCGGGAAACCGGTTGGCTCGGGTCACTGACCAACTCTTGCGGCATGGTGATCGCACCGCCGTAACGGCGTAGCAACAAGCCATTGCTTTCAAGTGCCGCCAGATCTTTGCGAATTGTAACTTCCGAGGTTTCAAAACGCTTGGCCAACTCATCCACACTGACTTCGCCCTGCTCAGTGAGCAAGGCAACGATATTGTGGCGACGTTGTGGTGTATTGCGCTTTGACATGAGCTGGTAAGTTTCGATTCGAAAGATATCGGAAGCAATCAAAACCTATCGGCGAAACTTCGTCAAGCCAGCACTTAAAAAAAACATCTGTGGATAACCTATAAAAAGATCGCAGCCTGCGGCAGCTCCTACGAGATGGTGTAAACGAAATCATCGTAGGAGCTGCCGCAGGCTGCGATCTCTTGATCTGACGAGCTGTGGATAACTCAGCTCTTCTGGACTTTCACCGGACGCTTCCAGCCATCGATATTCTTCTGTCGAGCCCGACCAACGGCCAGCTGGGATTTATCCACAGTCGAGGTAATCGTCGAACCCGCCGCAGTGGTCGCGCCGTCCAGGATATCCACAGGCGCTACCAACGAGTTGTTGGAGCCAATGAATACGTCTTCACCCAGGACGGTCTTCCACTTGTTGACGCCATCATAGTTGCAGGTGATGGTGCCGGCGCCAATGTTGGTCCGCGCGCCGACTTCGGCATCGCCCAGATAGGTCAGGTGGCCGGCCTTGGCGCCTTCACCCAGATGGGCATTCTTCAGTTCGACAAAGTTACCCACATGCGCGCGGGCTTCCAGCACAGTGCCCGGACGCAAGCGCGCGAACGGACCGGCATCGCTGCCCTCGCCCAATACCGCGCCTTCGATGTGGCTGTTGGCCTTGATGACCACGCCCTTGCGCAGGGTACTGTCCTTGATCACGCAGTTCGGGCCAATGACCACGTCGTCTTCGATGACCACACGGCCTTCGAGAATCACGTTGATGTCGATCAGCACATCACGGCCGACTGTCACTTCACCGCGCACATCAAACCGTGCCGGATCGCGCAACGTCACGCCCTGGGCCATCAGGCGACGGCCTTCGCGCAACTGATAGTGACGCTCAAGCTCCGCGAGCTGTTTGCGATCATTGGCGCCCTGCACTTCCATCGCGTCGTGAGGCTGCTCAGTGTCCACGATCAGGCCGTCGCTGACTGCCATGGCAATGACGTCGGTCAGGTAGTACTCGCCCTGGGCGTTGTTGTTGGAGAGCCGGCTCATCCAGTCGCCCAGATGACTGGCCGGCACCGCCAGAATGCCGGTGTTACCTTCAGTGATCGTACGCTCGGCTTCGCTGGCATCTTTGTGCTCGACGATAGCGGTCACCCGACCATCGGCGTTGCGCACGATACGGCCATAACCCGTTGGGTCATCGAGCTCGACCGTCAACAGCCCCATCTGCAGTGGTGCCACAAGCTTGAGCAGGCGTTGCAGCGTCGGGACTTCGATCAGCGGCACGTCGCCGTAAAGAATCAACACAGTGTCGGCGGTGATGAACGGTACAGCCTGGGCCACTGCGTGACCTGTGCCGAGTTGTTTGTCCTGCAACACGAAGTTCAAGTCATCTGCTGCCAGACGCTCGCGCACCGCGTCGGCGCCATGGCCGATCACCACGTGAATACGCTGTGGATCAAGTTGGCGGGCGCTGTGGATAACGTGGCCAAGCATGGAATTCCCCGCCACCGGGTGAAGCACCTTCGGCAGAGCTGAACGCATGCGAGTGCCTTGACCGGCAGCGAGAATAACGATTTCTAGAGACATGACTGGCTACCAATCCTGGGTGGTCAGCGGCTGCGACCAAGAGGTAATTTGCAAAAAAAGAAAAAGGGTAGCCGAGGCTACCCTTTTTAATCAATCACACAACAAGTCGTAACGGATTAACCGCCGAACTTCTTGCGGATCTGCTGGACGGTGCGCAGCTGAGCTGCAGCCTCGGCCAGACGTGCGGCAGCGGAACCGTAGTCGAACTCGGCGCCTCTTTCATGCAAGGCCTTCTCGGCAGCCTGAACGGCTTGCTGAGCGGAGGCTTCGTCCAGGTCGGCAGCACGTTGCACAGTGTCGGCAAGAACCTTGACCATGTTCGGCTGAACCTCGAGGTAACCACCGGAGATGTAAAACACCTCGGTTTCCCCACCCTGTTTTACCAGGCGGATCGGACCTGGCTTGAGTTCAGTGATCAGCGGAGCGTGACCCAGAGCGATACCAAGATCACCCAGGCTGCCGTGCGCAATCACCATCTCGACCAGACCGGAAAAGATTTCTCCTTCCGCGCTGACGATATCGCAATGGACTGTCATAGCCATCTGCTTGCCTCAACCTGATTAGCGCCCGTTGCCGGGCGCCGGGATTACAGTTTCTTGGCTTTCTCGATCGCTTCTTCGATGCCGCCGACCATGTAGAACGCTTGTTCTGGCAGGTGGTCGTAGTCACCGTTGAGGATGCCTTTGAAGCCAGCAATGGTGTCTTTCAGGGAAACGTATTTACCCGATGCACCAGTGAAGACTTCAGCCACGAAGAACGGCTGCGACAAGAAACGCTGGATCTTACGAGCGCGGGACACCAACTGCTTGTCGGTTTCCGACAGCTCGTCCATACCCAGGATCGCAATGATGTCCTTCAGTTCTTTGTAACGCTGCAGAACATACTGAACGCCGCGAGCGGTGTCGTAGTGGTCCTGACCAATCACGTTCGGGTCCAGCTGACGCGAAGTCGAATCCAGTGGATCTACCGCTGGGTAGATACCCAGGGAAGCGATGTCACGGGACAGAACGACGGTGGCGTCCAAGTGGGCGAAGGTGGTCGCTGGCGACGGGTCAGTCAAGTCATCCGCAGGTACGTATACCGCTTGGATCGAGGTGATCGAACCGTTTTTGGTGGAAGTGATGCGCTCTTGCAGAGTGCCCATCTCTTCAGCCAGGGTCGGCTGGTAACCTACTGCAGAAGGCATACGGCCCAGCAGTGCGGATACTTCAGTACCGGCCAGGGTGTAACGATAGATGTTGTCGACGAACAGCAGAACGTCGTTACCTTCGTCACGGAACTTCTCGGCCATGGTCAGGCCGGTCAATGCTACGCGCAGACGGTTTCCCGGCGGCTCGTTCATCTGACCGTAAACCAGTGCCACTTTGTCCAGAACGTTGGAGTCCTTCATCTCGTGGTAGAAGTCGTTACCCTCACGAGTACGCTCACCCACACCGGCGAACACGGAATAACCGCTGTGCTCGATGGCGATGTTACGGATCAGTTCCATCATGTTTACGGTTTTGCCTACACCGGCACCACCGAACAGACCGACTTTACCACCCTTGGCGAACGGGCAAACCAGGTCGATAACCTTGATGCCGGTTTCCAGCAGGTCATTGCCGCCAGCTTGTTCAGCGAAGGACGGTGCAGGACGGTGAATGCCCCAGCGTTCTTCGGTGTCAATCGGGCCAGCTTCGTCGATCGGGTTACCCAGTACGTCCATGATCCGGCCCAGGGTCGCTTTACCGACCGGTACGGAGATGGCTGCGCCGGAGTCCTTGACTTCCAGACCACGCTTCAAGCCCTCGGTGGAGCCCATCGCAATGGTACGAACCACGCCGTCGCCCAGCTGCTGCTGAACTTCAAGCGTAGTTCCGGCCGCGCTTTGTACTTCCAGCGCGTTGTAGATGCTCGGTACGCTGTCGCGTGGAAATTCCACGTCGATAACGGCGCCGATGATTTGAACGATACGTCCGCTACTCATAGCTGGATCCTCTGAATATTTGAACCGTTAAACCGCGGCAGCGCCGCCGACGATTTCCGAGATCTCTTGGGTGATCGCAGCCTGACGCGCCTTGTTGTAGATCAGCTGCAAATCGCTGATCAAGTCACCGGCGTTGTCGGTAGCGTTCTTCATTGCGATCATCCGCGCCGCTTGTTCAGCTGCGTTGTTCTCGACCACCGCCTGGTAGACCTGCGACTCCACGTAGCGGACCATCAAGCCGTCAAGCAGCTCCTTGGCATCCGGTTCGTAGAGATAGTCCCAGTGGTGCTTGAGTTCTTGATCCGGGGTCGCCACCAGTGGAATCAATTGCTCCACGGTAGGCTGTTGCGTCATGGTGTTGATGAACTTGTTGGACACCACGCACAGGCGGTCAATACGGCCGTCCAGGTAGGCATCCAGCATCACCTTGACGCTGCCGATCAGATCATTGATCGACGGCTCTTCACCCAGGTGGCTGATAGCTGCAACGACGTTACCGCCGAAGTTGCGGAAGAAAGCCGCACCTTTGCTACCAATCACGCACAGATCGATCTCGACGCCTTGTTCGCGGTTTACCGCCATGTCCTTGACCAAAGCCTTGAACAGGTTGGTGTTCAAGCCACCACACAGACCACGGTCACTGCTCACGACGACATAACCAACGCGCTTGATAGCACGCTCGATCATGAACGGGTGGCGATATTCCGGGTTAGCGTTGGCCAGATGACCAATAACCTGGCGGATGCGCTCCGCGTAAGGACGGCTAGCCGACATGCGCATTTGTGCCTTGCGCATTTTGCTGACCGCCACTTTTTCCATGGCGCTGGTAATTTTTTGCGTGCTTTTGATGCTCGCAATCTTACTGCGAATCTCTTTTGCGCCTGCCATGTAACACCTATCAGGTTAGCAAGCGGGAGCCTCTCGGCCCCCGCTGCGGCTTACCAGGTTTGGGTGGCCTTGAACTTCTCGATACCGGCTTTCAGGCCAGCGTCGATTTCGTCATTGAAGTCACCCTTCACGTTGATCTTCGCCATCAATTCGGCGTGATCGCGGTTGAAGTAAGCAATCATCGCCTGCTCGAAGCTACCGATTTTTGGAATCTCGATGTCTACCAGGAAGCCACGTTCGGCGGCATACAGGGACAACGACATGTCGGCAATGGACATCGGCGCATATTGCTTCTGCTTCATCAGCTCGGTAACGCGCTGACCATGCTCAAGCTGCTTGCGAGTGGCTTCGTCCAGGTCAGAAGCGAACTGGGCGAATGCAGCCAGTTCACGGTACTGAGCCAGAGCGGTACGGATACCACCCGAAAGCTTCTTGATGATCTTGGTCTGAGCGGCACCACCCACACGGGATACCGAAACACCGGCGTTCACTGCAGGACGGATCCCGGAGTTGAACATGGCCGATTCCAGGAAGATCTGACCGTCGGTGATCGAAATCACGTTGGTCGGAACGAACGCGGAAACGTCGCCAGCCTGGGTTTCAATGATTGGCAGAGCGGTCAAGGAACCGGTCTTGCCAGTCACGGCACCGTTGGTGAACTTCTCTACGTACTCTTCCGAAACGCGGGATGCGCGCTCCAGCAGACGGGAGTGGAGATAGAACACGTCGCCTGGGTAGGCTTCACGGCCTGGTGGACGACGCAGCAGCAGGGAAATCTGGCGGTAAGCCACTGCTTGCTTGGACAGATCGTCATAAACGATCAGCGCGTCTTCACCGCGGTCGCGGAAATATTCGCCCATGGTGCAACCGGAGTACGGTGCCAGGAATTGCAGTGCAGCCGATTCCGAAGCACTGGCAGCTACGACGATGGTGTTAGCCAAGGCGCCGTTTTCTTCCAGCTTGCGAACCACGTTGGCGATGGTCGATTGTTTCTGACCGATCGCTACGTAGACGCAGAAGATGCCGCTGTCTTTCTGGTTGATGATCGCGTCGATCGCCAGAGCGGTTTTACCGATCTGACGGTCACCGATGATCAGCTCACGCTGGCCACGGCCGACAGGGATCATGGCGTCGACAGCCTTGTAGCCAGTCTGTACAGGCTGGTCTACCGACTTACGCCAGATCACGCCCGGAGCAACTTTCTCGACCGCATCGGTCTCGGTGTTGTTCAGCGGACCTTTACCGTCAACTGGGTTACCCAGTGCGTCGACTACGCGACCCAGCAGTTCCTTACCAACCGGAACTTCAAGGATGCGGCCAGTGCACTTGGCGCTCATGCCTTCAGCCAGAGTCTGGTAAGAGCCCAATACAACGGCACCTACAGAGTCTTGCTCCAGGTTGAGGGCCATACCGTAGACGCCGCCCGGAAACTCGATCATCTCGCCGTACATAACGTCGGCCAGACCGTGAATCCGCACGATGCCGTCAGATACGCTGACGACAGTGCCTTCGTTACGGGCTTGGGAGGTCACATCGAGCTTTTCGATGCGGCCCTTGATAATTTCACTTATTTCGGAAGGATTGAGTTGCTGCATTGCTCTGCTGCCCCTTCAAACTCAAGATTTCAATGCTTCGGCAAGGTTCGCGAGTTTGCCGCGAACCGAGCCATCGATAACCAGGTCGCCGGCGCGGATGACAATGCCCCCTATCAGGGATTTGTCTTCCTCGACTTGCAGGCGCACTTCCCGGTTGAGTCGTGCACTGAGAACCTTGGCGAGTTTGTCTTGCTGTTCTTGGTTCAACGCGAAAGCACTGGTCACTTCAACGTCTACCGACCTCTCTTGTTCGGCCTTGTACAGGTCGAACAGAGCGGATATCTCCGGCAAAAGCGGGAGACGGTCGTTTTCGGCAACGACGTTGATGAAGTTCTGTGCCTTGGCATCAAACTTGTCGCCGCACACGTCAATAAACGTGGCGGCCTTGTCTGCGCTCGTCAGTCGCGGGGCCTTGAGCACGCGCTGCATGGTGTCGTCTTGCGACACTGCTGCAGCCAGGCCGAGCATGGCTGACCAAGAGGCCAGTTGCTGGTGGGCCTGGGCATGCTCGAAGGCTGCCTTAGCGTAAGGTCGGGCCAACGTGGTCAGTTCTGCCATGATCGCCCTCGCTTAAATTTCAGCAGCCAGTTTGTTTACCAGCTCCGCGTGCGCGTTTTGATCGATTGTGGCACCCAGGATCTTCTCGGCGCCGCCAACGGCCAGGGCACCCAGTTGGGCACGCAGCGCGTCTTTGACACTGTTCAGTTCCTGTTCGATCTCGGCCTGAGCCTGCACTTTCACACGTTCAGCGTCGACACGGGCTTTATCAACAGCCTCTTCGACGATCTGATTACCGCGCTTCTTGGCTTGCTCAATGATTTCGGCTGCCTGAGCTTTTGCTTCGCGCAGTTGTTGACCCGCTTTATCTTGGGCCAATTCCAGGTCGCGAGCTGCTCGGGCGGCAGCGTCCAGTCCATCCGCGATCTTCTTCTGACGTTCGTGCAAAGCCGCGATGACCGGAGGCCACACGAACTTCATGCAAAACAGTACAAAAATGAAGAACGCAACGGACTGGCCAATCAGGGTTGCATTAATGTTCACGCCAACACCTCGCTCGTTCGTTGTCCATCAGACTTGCTCAACTCGAAAATCCGAGTGATTAGTGAGCGAGTTGACCAACGAAAGGGTTCGCGAAGGTGAAGAACAGAGCGATACCAACGCCGATCATGGTTACGGCGTCGAGCAGACCGGCAACGATGAACATTTTAACTTGCAGCATTGGAACCATTTCTGGCTGACGCGCTGCGCCTTCCAGGAACTTGCCACCCAACAGGCCGAAACCAATTGCGGTACCCAGTGCGCCCAGGCCGATCAACAGTGCAACAGCGATAGCGGTTAGACCAACTACAGTTTCCATCTTTCCTCCCGACTTTTACGTCGTATGGTTTAGGTTTTTTAGATTAAAGCGGTAAAACAAATCGTTTCATCGAGCCCGGTACGGGCCCCCTCTCACCGAGGCGAGAGGGACATCAGACTAGCCGAAGCCGGTCTTAATGGTTCTCTTCGTGCGCCATCGACAGGTAGACGATGGTCAGCATCATGAAGATAAACGCCTGCAGGGTGATGATCAGGATGTGGAACACAGCCCACGCCCACTGCAGCACAATGCCCAGGCCGCTAAGCCAGAGCAGGCCGCTGCCGAACATCACGGCGATCAGGATAAACACCAGCTCGCCAGCGTACATGTTGCCGAACAGACGCAGTGCCAGCGAAATCGGCTTGGCAATCAGCGTCACGAATTCCAGCAGGAAGTTCACCGGAATCAGCAGCGCCTGAACAAAAATGTTCTTGCTGCCGAACGGGTGCAGGGTCAGTTCGCCGATAAAGCCGCCGATGCCCTTGATTTTGATGCTGTAGAAAATGATCAGCGCGAACACCGAGAAGGCCATGGCCAGCGTAGCGTTCGGGTCGGTGGTCGATACGGCGCGGAACGGAATCTCGTGGTTGCCGGAAATGGCCGCAGCCAGTTGCGGGATCCAGTCGACCGGTACCAGGTCGATGGCGTTCATCATGAACACCCAGACGAAGATGGTCAGAGCCAAAGGTGCAACCACCGGGCTACGGCCATGGAAGCTGTCTTTCACGCTGCTGTCGACGAATTCGACCAATACTTCAACGAAGTTCTGCAAGGCACCTGGTACGCCGGAAGTCGCCTTCTTCGCCGCCATGCGGAAAAGAAGAACGAAAATCAGACCCAACGCGACCGACCAGCCGAGAGTATCGACGTGGAAAGCCCAGAAGCCCATTGCCTTGGCTTCTGCTGCGGTGTGGGCAAAGCCCCAGCCGCCGGTAGGTAGCTGACCGAAGGTCAGGTTTTGCAAGTGGTGCTGGATATAGCCCGAAGCGGATTCTGCTGCCATGGTTGCCTCAAACGCCCTAAGGTCTCGAAAGTCTTGTTCTCATCAGCAGGGGAGCGAACCAGCTGACCAGTTGGGTCAGCACGAAGACGCCGAATACAGCTAGCGGCGCCAGTGGCTTCACACCTGCGAACGTCAATGCAAAGAGCACTGCCGTCAAAATCAGTTTGCCCGCCTCGCCGGCATAAAAAGACCGGACAATGGCTTGAGCTGCTCGGGCGCCGGAAAACCGAAATGCCCTGTGAGCGAAATAAACATTGGGAAGCAAGGCTATCAGGCCTCCGCAGAGTCCTGAGTATCCGGCTACGACTCCATGCCATTGCCAGAGCGCCAAAGCGGCAAGCAGCAAAACGACAAATTGCGCCAATAACACGGGAAAAACCGCCAAGCGATGGAACGGCAAGCGGTTTGGCGTGCGGGTTTCCATCACTTTTGCTCCTCAAAGGCCGGCTGCCAGAATTCAATAACTTGGCATAATTTGTGCCGACAAAATGCGCGCAGAGTATAGGGGCGGTTCAGCCCCTATTCAACTGTCAGGTAGTGATTTCGAACGTCGCGCTACATGAGGAAATGTTTCAGCGGATATGTGCGAGGACGCCTTGAAGCTCATCAAGGGAGTTGTAGCCAATCACCAACTGCCCTTTGCCCTTCTTCCCGTGGCGGATCTGCACCGCAGAGCCTAGGCGCTCTGCCAGGCGTTGTTCGAGACGAGCGATATCCGGGTCAGGTTTTGAGGGTTCGGCAGGCGCCGGTTTACCACTCAACCACTGGCGAACCAGTGCCTCGGTCTGACGCACGGTGAGGCCACGTGCGACAACATGTCGCGCCCCCTCGACCTGTTGATTTTCCGGCAAACCGAGCAAAGCACGGGCATGACCCATTTCCAGGTCGCCGTGGGACAGCATGGTCTTGATGACTTCAGGCAATGCAATCAGGCGCAACAAGTTGGCCACGGTCACGCGGGATTTGCCCACAGCTTCGGCGACTTGCTGCTGAGTCAGCTGGAATTCCTGCTGCAGACGCTGCAGGGCTACCGCTTCCTCGATCGGATTGAGGTCTTCGCGCTGAATGTTCTCGATCAACGCCATGGCGATTGCAGTTTCATCCGGCACATCGCGCACCATCGCCGGGATGGTTTCCTGGCCAGCCTGCTGGCTGGCCCGCCAGCGGCGTTCGCCGGCGATGATTTCAAAACGGCCAGCACCGATCGGGCGAACCACGATCGGCTGCATCACGCCTTGAGCCTTGATCGACTGCGCCAGTTCTTCCAGCGCCTGAGGATCCATGTCGCGACGCGGCTGGTACTTGCCGCGCTGGATCAGGTCCAGCGGCAGGTGTTGCAGCTCACGCTGATCGGCCTGCACCGCTTGCTCTTCAAGCGAACTGACAGTCGGACCACTCAGCAGTGCATCCAGTCCACGTCCGAGACCTCGTTTCTTGACGGCCATGGGGATTCCTTAAGTTGCCTGAGCAGCGGCAATGCGTGAATTTTTGCGTTGACGACGAACCATCTCGCCCGCCAGGGCCAGATAGGCCAGTGCGCCACGGGATTGTTTGTCATAGGCCAACGCCGGCATGCCATAACTTGGCGCTTCGGCCAGACGGATGTTGCGCGGTATCACAGTGTCGTACAGTTGCTCGCCGAAGTGTTCCTTGAGCTGTGCCGACACATCGTTCATCAGGCTCAGGCGCGGGTCGTACATGGTCCGCAGCAGGCCTTCGATTTTCAGGTTCGGGTTCAGCAGCTCAGCGATGCGCTTGATGTTATCCACAAGGTCGCTCAACCCTTCGAGCGCGAAATACTCGCACTGCATGGGGATAATTACCCCGTCGGAGGCAACCAGAGCATTGAGCGTAAGCATCGACAGCGACGGTGGGCAGTCGATCAAAATGTAATCGTAGTTCTCACGGATCGGCGCCAAAGCGCTGCGCAGACGGCTTTCCTTCATCTGCATTTCCAGCAGAACGACTTCAGCCGCGGTCAAATCGCGGTTGGCCGGCAACAACTGGTAACCACCGTGTTCGGAAAAGTGCATGGCCTGGGCCAAGTCGCATTCACCGATCAACAGGTCGTAGACCGAGTTTTCCAAGCCGTGTTTATCCACACCGCTACCCATGGTGGCGTTGCCCTGTGGATCAAGATCGATCAACAACACCCGACGCTTGGTCGCGACCAGGGATGCTGCGAGGTTGATGCAGGTGGTGGTCTTGCCCACACCACCCTTTTGGTTCGCTATCGCGAATACCTTAGCCATTCTTGCTTGTGTTCCCAATCATGCCGTGCGGCGCAGTATCAGCAGATGGCGTTGGCCTTGGCAACCGGGTACGGCCAGGGCGTGTTCGCTATCGAGGTGGAAGTCTGCCGGCAATGCTACCAGCTCATCGGCGGGATGAACGCCCTTCATTGCCAGCCAACGCGTATCGCTATCGCCCAAGTGGCGAGTCCAGTTGCTGAAGTTCTCCATGCTGCTGAATGCCCGGGAAATAATCCCGTTGAACGGCAGTTCAGGCGTGAAGGCTTCGACGCGACTGTGGATAACTTGCAGATTATCCAGTTTGAGTTCGAGTTTGACCTGAGTCAGGAAGCGGGTTTTCTTGCCGTTGCTGTCCAGGCACGTCACTTGCGACTCGGGAAACAGGATCGCCAGTGGAATACCCGGCATGCCGCCGCCGCTGCCAACATCCAGCCAGCGGCCGTTTTCGATGAAGGACATCACGCTCAGGCTGTCGAGCAAGTGCCGTGAAACCATTTCGTCCGGATCACGCACGGCGGTCAGGTTGTAGGCCTTGTTCCATTTGATCAACAGGGCCAGATAACCCAGCAGCTGCGCGTGCTGGGTTTCTGTCAGGTTCACACCGAGCTGGCGAGCACCTGTGGATAACTCTTCGGCGTGTTGCGAGGTGACCAACGAACTCAAGCGCTTTGCTCCAACTGACGGCCCGCGCCGCGTTTTTTCAAATGAATCATCAACAGCGAAATCGCTGCCGGGGTCACGCCCGGAATCCGCGAAGCCTGGCCCAGGGTCTCTGGACGGGTCGCGCCGAGCTTGCTCTGGATCTCTTTGGAGAGACCGGAGATGTTCGTGTAATCGATATCCACAGGCAATTTGGTGTCTTCACTGGCCCGCAGGCGAGCAATTTCATCTTGCTGGCGGTCGATGTAACCGGCGTATTTGGTCTTGATTTCGACCTGCTCGGCGACCTGTGGATCTTCTGCACCGGCACCGGTTACCGAGATCAGACCAGCGTAGTCGATTTCCGGACGGGTCAGCAGGTTCAGCAAGTTGTATTCGTGGGTCAGCGGCGTGCCGAATTTTTCGGCGATCGCATCGCCCTGTGCTGTACCGGGGCGAACCCAGGTGCTTTTCAGGCGTTGCTCTTCCACTTCGATGCTTTCGCGTTTTTTGCAGAAAGCCGCCCAACGCACGTCATCCACCAGACCCAGTTCGCGACCTTTTTCGGTCAAGCGCAGGTCGGCGTTGTCTTCGCGCAGGATCAAACGGTATTCGGCGCGGGACGTGAACATCCGATACGGTTCCTGGGTCCCCAGGGTAATCAGGTCGTCGACCAATACGCCGATGTACGCTTCGTCGCGACGCGGGCACCAGCTGTCTTTGCCCTGGGCTCGCAATGCGGCGTTGGCCCCAGCCAGCAAACCTTGGGCTCCGGCTTCTTCGTAACCGGTGGTGCCGTTGATTTGCCCGGCGAAGAACAGACCGCCGATGACTTTGGTTTCGAGGCTGTACTTCAGGTCACGCGGATCGAAGTAGTCGTACTCGATGGCGTAGCCCGGGCGAACGATATGGGCGTTTTCCATGCCGCGAATCGACTGCACGATCTGCAATTGCACATCGAACGGCAAGGATGTGGATATCCCGTTCGGGTACAGCTCGTGGGTGGTCAAACCTTCCGGCTCGATGAAGACCTGATGGCTTTCCTTGTCGGCAAAGCGGTGAATCTTGTCTTCGATCGACGGGCAATAACGCGGGCCAATGCCTTCGATCACTCCGGAATACATCGGCGAACGGTCAAGGTTCGAGGCGATGATCTCGTGAGTGCGGGCGTTGGTGTGGGTAATCCAGCAACTGACCTGCGCAGGATGCTGTTCTTTGGACCCCAGGAACGACATCACCGGAATCGGTGTATCACCGGGTTGCTCGGTCATGACCGAGAAATCCACAGAACGGCCATCGATACGCGGCGGCGTACCGGTTTTCAGGCGACCCACGCGCAAAGGCAGCTCACGCAGACGATGTGCCAGGGCGATCGACGGAGGATCGCCGGCACGACCGCCGGAATAGTTCTGCATACCGATGTGGATAAGTCCGCCGAGGAAGGTGCCGGTGGTCAACACCACGGAGTCTGCGAAGAAACGCAGGCCCATTTGGGTGACAACACCACGCACTTGTTCCTGTTCGACGATCAGGTCGTCGGCCGCCTGTTGAAATATCCACAGGTTCGGCTGGTTCTCGAGAATCTCGCGCACAGCGGCCTTGTACAGGACGCGGTCGGCTTGGGCGCGAGTAGCGCGCACGGCTGGGCCTTTGCGGCTGTTCAAGACGCGAAACTGAATACCACCTTTATCGGTCGCCATGGCCATCGCGCCGCCAAGGGCATCGATTTCCTTGACCAGATGGCTTTTGCCGATCCCGCCAATCGCGGGGTTGCAGCTCATTGCTCCGAGGGTTTCCACGTTATGCGTCAGCAACAGGGTTTTTGCCCCCATACGTGCTGATGCAAGTGCTGCCTCGGTACCGGCATGACCGCCGCCGATGACGATCACTTCAAAACGGGAAGGGAAATCCACCACGCACCTCGTGCCTGCTTCAGTTGGGTAATCAGGAATGGTTTGAGCTCAGGTTTTCGGACCTGGTCGACAAGTATAGGGACTTCGCCCTTCCTAAAGAACCCTTTGCACAAAATTTAACCAGCTGTGGGTAAGTCACGAACAATAGAAATTAAAAAGAAAGAAATTTATTAAATCTTTGTTTTTATGTTTATTTCTATAGAGCACCATTTCTGTGGATAGATCGATGTAGGCCTTTGTTTTCAATGTGTACAGACGATTAAAAGCCTGTGATCATGTGCCAAGGAGGCCCTTGGATAACCGGTGTAAGCCTGTGGATGAATGAGGTGGTTATCCACAGCAGTGGTTTTCCTCAGTTTTCAGGCCCTGTTATCAACCGTGCTCAGTGGCAGTTATTCACAGGGTTTAATCCACAGAAAAGCGCTTAATGGGGTAAATTCCGCCCACGGGGAAACGTCCGAAGCGATCGATGCCGCTCGGCGATGCGAAAAATCTGGGAGATACACAGACTTGTGGGAGCTGGCTTGCCTGCGATTTAAGCAACACGGTGTGTCAGACACGCCGTCTCGCGAGCAAGCTCGGCTCCTACGGAGGGAGAGGTGCGGTTATTTACCGATACAGAAGCTGGAAAAGATCCTGCCCAACAGGTCGTCGGAGCTGAATTCGCCGGTAATTTCACCCAACGACTGCTGTGCCTGACGCAAATCTTCAGCCAGCAGCTCTCCGGCACCGGCCAAGGTCAGCTGCGCACGACCATGTTCGAGTGAAGCACTGGCATGGCGCAGGGCTTCCAGGTGACGCCGGCGGGCGCTGAAGCTGCTTTCCGAGGTTTGCTCATAGCCCATGCAGGCCTTGAGATGGTCACGCAGCAGTTCCAGGCCTTCGCCAGCAGACCTGGCGCTCAAGCTGATGGTTACGTGGCCATCTTCACTGACTTGCAGCGCTATCGCTTCGCCGGTCAGGTCTGCCTTGTTGCGGATCAAGGTCACTTTGGCCGGATCCGGGCGCTGTTCGAGGAATTCAGGCCACAAGGCAAAAGGATCGAGCGCTTCAGGCGCAGTGGCATCGACCACCAGCAATACCCGATCTGCCTCGCTGATGGCCTTCAATGCCCGTTCCACACCGATTTTCTCGACCTGGTCTTCGGTGTCGCGCAAGCCAGCGGTGTCGACCACATGCAGCGGCATACCGTCGATGTGGATATGTTCGCGCAGGATATCCCGAGTCGTGCCGGCAATCTCGGTAACAATCGCCGCTTCACGGCCGGCCAATGCGTTGAGCAGGCTGGATTTACCGGCGTTAGGACGACCGGCAATCACCACAGTCATGCCGTCACGCAGCAATGCGCCCTGCCCGGCTTCACGCAATACGGTGGATAACTCATCGCGCACCGCATCGAGCATCTTCAGCACGTGGCCATCGGCAAGGAAGTCGATTTCTTCTTCAGGGAAGTCGATTGCCGCCTCAACGTAGATCCGCAGCGCAATCAGTTGCTCGGTGAGGTTATGCACTCGCTGCGAAAACGCCCCTTGCAACGAACGCAGTGCGTTTCGGGCTGCCTGTGCAGAACTCGCTTCGATCAAATCGGCGATGGCTTCGGCCTGGGCCAGGTCGAGTTTGTCGTTGAGGAACGCGCGCTCGCTGAATTCACCCGGCCGGGCCAGACGGCAACCCAGTTGCAGGCAGCGCTGCAGCAACATATCCAGAACGATCGGACCACCATGGCCCTGGAGTTCCAGCACATCTTCGCCGGTGAATGAATTCGGTCCGGGGAAATACAAGGCGATGCCTTCGTCCAGCACTTCCTCGTCTTCGCTGAGAAACGGGCCGTAATGGGCGAACCGTGGTTTCAGTTCGCGACCGCTGATGGCCTTCGCCGCAACACTCGCTAGCGGACCGGAAATACGGACGATACCGACACCGCCACGGCCTTGAGCGGTGGCGACAGCGGCAATAGTTTCACGAGGAGCACTCATGATTCGATATCCAGATAAAAATGACGGATAGCAAAACGCCCCACTAGGGGGCGTTTTGAGTGGTTATCCACAGAGTAAGTTATGCAGCCGCTTTTTTGGTAGCCGCTTCAATCTTACGCGTGATGTACCACTGTTGGGTGATGGACAGGCAGTTGTTCACAACCCAGTACAGCACCAGACCCGCCGGGAACCACAGGAAGAAGAAGGTGAAGATGATTGGCATCAGCTTCATCACCTTGGCCTGCATCGGATCCGGAGGAGTCGGGTTCAGCTGCTGCTGGATGAACATGGTTGCGCCCATGATGATCGGCAGAATGAAGAACGGATCCTTGATCGACAGGTCAGTAATCCACAGCATGAACGGTGCCTGGCGCATTTCCACGCTTTCCAGAAGTACCCAGTACAGCGAAAGGAAAACCGGCATCTGCACGAGGATTGGCAAGCAACCACCCAGCGGATTGATCTTCTCTTTCTTGTACAGCTCCATCATGGACTGCGACATTTTCTGCCGGTCGTCACCATGTTGTTCTTTCAGCGCAGCCAGTTTCGGCGCCACTGCACGCATGCGCGCCATGGATTTGTAGCTGGCAGCCGACAGCGGGAAGAAGATCCCCTTGATCAGCATGGTCAGGAAGATGATCGACCAGCCCCAGTTACCGACGATCGCGTGGATGTGTTGCAGCAGCCAGAAGATCGGCTGGGCAATGAACCACAGAATGCCGTAGTCGACAGTCAATTCCAGACCTGGGGACAACTCTTTCAGCACAGCCTGGCTTTTCGGACCTGCGTACAACGTAGCGCTGGTTTCAGCCTTGGCACCTGGCGCAACGGACAATACCGGGCCAGTGAAACCGATGATGTAGTTGCCTTGGCTGTCTTTGCGAGTCTGCACCACGTTGCTGTCGTTCTTGGCTGGGATCCAGGCAGTCACGAAGTAGTGTTGCAGCCAGGCGACCCAGCCACCGTTAACGGTTTCTTTCAACGAAGCCTTGTCGATATCTTTCATCGACACTTTTTTGTACGGCTCTGCACTTGTCCACAGGGCAGCGCCCAGGTAAGTGGCAGTGCCGGTAGCGGTAGTCGAAGAAGGATCGGCACTTGCATCGCGCTTGAGCTGGGCAAACAGGTTGCCCGTCCAGGCCTTGTCGCTGGTGTTGTCGATCAGATAAGTGACTTTCAGATCGTACACACCGCGAGTAAAGCTGAAGCGCTTGATGTAGTTGACGCCAGCATCGCTGAATTTCAGGTCAACATTGAGCTGGTTCTGGCCATCAGCCAGTTGATAAGTCTTCTGTTCTGTCGAGTAAACAGGACGACCGCTAGCGCGAGCATCCGGACCGTTGGTACCGGTCAGACCGCTTTGGGCCAGGTAAGTACGCTCGCCGCCGTTATCAAACAGCTGGAACGGAATTTCCGGATGGTCCTGACGACGTGGATACAGCGGCAGCATCAGCTGAGCGATATCACCACCTTGAGGATCGATAGCCAGTTCGAGCACATCCGTTTTGACGTGGATGAGGTCTTTATTGGTGACTACCGGCGTTACGGTAGGGGCACTGATATCGGTATTCGCGCTGGGTACATCGGCACTGGCAGCAGCATTGTTACCAAGTGGCGTATCCGGAATAGCCGGGGCAGCCTGATTGGAAGCAACATTCTGAATCGGCAAGGCAGCCTGACCATAGTCCTGGTTCCATTTCAGAACCATAACGTAGGACACGATTGCCAGGGCGACGATCAGGATCGTGCGTTTAATATCCATGATTACTCGGCCATCGAAGAAGAACGGGAGGTAGGGATAGATGGAACCGGGTCATAACCACCGGGATTCCACGGATGACAGCGACCTAAACGACGAAAGGTCAGCCAGCCACCGCGCAGAAGGCCATGATTTTCTATGGCTTCATACGCGTAGCAGGAACAACTGGGGTAGAAACGACAGTGGCTGGCCATCAAAGGACTAATGGCATAACGATAAAACTGGATCGGAACGAGCGCCAGTTTACGCATCAGTGCTGTCTACCCCTACAGTTTCGGTTTTGACTGCTGGTACCGGCGTGCTGCGTGCCAGACGTTTCCAGAGTTTGCCGAAATGCTGAATCAATTCGGGGTTTTCTACATCACCCAAACCTTTGCGCGCGACGATAACGATATCCCAACCAACCAGAGAATCCTGGTGGAGGCGAAACGATTCGCGCATCAAACGCTTGAGGCGATTGCGTTCAACGGAGAGCTTCACACTCTTTTTCCCGATAACCAGCCCGAGACGGGGGTGATCGAGATCGTTGGTGCGTGCAAGGAGCAGGAGATTTTTCCCCGGAACCTTGCCGGTAGGGGAGTCAAAGACTGCCTTGAAATGCCGGGGGGTAAGCAAACGCTTTTCCCGACTGAAGTCCTGACTCACCTCCAGTACCGGATTATCAAACTGCCAGACGCGCACGACCTTTGGCGCGACGACGCGACAGGACGGCACGGCCGTTCTTGGTAGCCATGCGAGCACGGAAACCGTGGGTACGAGCGCGTTTGATAGTGCTTGGTTGGAAAGTACGTTTCATGTCGTGTTACCTGGTTCGTCCACAACGGGCCGGAATGGCCCCCGTTTTAAGAGACCGGGGATTCTAGAGAAAGCAAGCCTCTAGGTCAATTTCCAACCAACGTTTCCTTTAAATGGATATCCGCAGGGTTCGTCCTTGAAAGGTGGACAGCTAGATATAAAAATAAAGAAGGGAATTATTTAAAGCTTTTCTGTAAAGCTTATAAAAGCTAGAGCCGCCATCTTCTGTGGATAACTACCTTTAGCCCTTCTATTCCGTGCTGTACAGAGAATGACAACTACAGTGGAAAACGGTGTTCAGCCTGTGCTGCGCTGTCGGATAAGCTGTGTGTGGAATGGGTGGTTATCCACAGGCAGGTTATCCACCGGGTTTGCCCCCCACTTGTGCAACGAGCTTAAGCGGGCTTATCCACAGAGCTTATGCACAGACCATTGGTCGTCTTTTTTACGTATAAAGCGTTGATTCTTCGACACCCGTGAGCAACCTACGTGTGGATAAGTCGGCGTCTGGTCGCTACAATGGCCGCTTGTTTTTGCCTCACCGGCTTTCAACTTAGGGGATATCCGTGTCAGTGGAACTTTGGCAGCAGTGCGTGGAGCTATTGCGCGATGAGCTGCCTGCCCAACAATTCAACACTTGGATCCGTCCACTACAGGTCGAAGCCGAAGGCGACGAGTTGCGTGTCTACGCACCGAATCGTTTTGTTCTCGACTGGGTCAACGAAAAGTACCTGAGCCGCGTGCTCGAGTTGCTGGATGAGCACGGCAATGGCATGGCGCCGGCGCTTTCCTTATTAATAGGCAGCAAACGCAGTTCAGCACCTCGTGCTGCGCCGAATGCACCGTTGGCCGCAGCGGCGTCTCAAGCCCAGGCCGCGGCTGCACCTGCACTCGTCAGTGCACCTGCGCCTGCCACGTCGACCAAGCGTGCAACACAAAAAACCGCCGAGGTCAGCGAAGAACCGTCTCGCGACAGCTTCGACCCAATGGCCGGCGCCAGCTCGCAACAGGCCCCGGTACGTGCAGAACAACGCACCGTGCAGGTCGAAGGCGCGCTCAAGCACACCAGTTACCTGAACCGCACCTTTACCTTCGAGAACTTTGTCGAAGGTAAGTCCAACCAACTGGCCCGCGCGGCAGCCTGGCAGGTCGCGGACAATCCCAAGCACGGTTACAACCCGCTGTTCCTGTATGGCGGCGTTGGCTTGGGTAAAACCCACTTGATGCACGCTGTGGGTAACCACCTATTAAAGAAGAACCCGAATGCCAAGGTCGTGTACCTGCATTCCGAGCGCTTCGTGGCCGACATGGTCAAGGCGTTGCAACTGAATGCGATCAACGAGTTCAAGCGCTTCTACCGTTCGGTCGATGCGCTGCTTATCGATGACATTCAGTTCTTCGCCCGCAAGGAACGTTCCCAGGAAGAATTCTTCCACACGTTCAACGCCCTGCTTGAAGGTGGACAACAGGTCATTCTCACCAGTGACCGTTATCCGAAAGAAATTGAAGGCCTTGAAGAGCGCTTGAAGTCGCGCTTCGGCTGGGGCCTGACGGTCGCCGTCGAGCCGCCGGAGCTGGAAACGCGCGTCGCGATTCTGATGAAGAAAGCCGACCAGGCCAAAGTCGACCTGCCGCACGATGCTGCGTTCTTCATCGCCCAGCGTATTCGTTCCAACGTCCGTGAACTCGAAGGCGCGCTCAAACGCGTAATCGCCCACTCGCACTTCATGGGCCGCGATATCACCATCGAGTTGATTCGCGAATCCTTGAAGGACCTGTTGGCGCTTCAGGACAAACTGGTCTCTGTGGATAACATTCAGCGCACGGTCGCCGAGTACTACAAGATCAAGATTTCGGATTTGCTGTCCAAGCGCCGTTCGCGTTCGGTTGCACGTCCAAGGCAAGTGGCCATGGCGCTGTCCAAGGAACTGACCAACCACAGTTTGCCGGAAATCGGCGACGTATTTGGCGGTCGCGACCACACCACGGTTTTGCACGCATGCCGCAAGATCAACGAACTTAAGGAATCCGACGCGGACATCCGCGAGGACTACAAGAACCTGCTGCGTACACTGACCACTTGATGAACACCAGCGCAGCTTATTAAGGCAAGGGACTAGACCATGCATTTCACCATTCAACGCGAAGCCCTGTTGAAACCACTGCAACTGGTCGCAGGCGTCGTCGAGCGCCGACAGACCTTGCCGGTGCTTTCCAACGTGCTGCTGGTTGTCGAAGGCCAGCAGTTGTCGCTGACCGGTACCGACCTGGAAGTCGAGCTGGTCGGTCGTGTGCAACTCGAAGAACCGGCCGAGCCGGGCGAAATCACTGTCCCGGCGCGTAAGCTGATGGACATCTGCAAGAGCCTGCCGAACGACGCGCTGATCGACATCAAGGTCGATGAGCAGAAACTCGTCGTGAAAGCCGGCCGTAGCCGCTTTACCCTGTCGACATTGCCAGCCAATGACTTCCCGACAGTGGAAGAAGGCCCGGGCTCGCTGACCTGCAGTCTGGAGCAGAGCAAACTGCGTCGTTTGATCGAACGCACCAGCTTCGCCATGGCTCAGCAGGACGTTCGCTACTACCTCAACGGCATGTTGCTGGAAGTCTCGGCCGGCATCATCCGTGCCGTGGCCACCGACGGTCACCGTCTGGCCATGTGCTCGATGCAGGCCGACATCGGCCAGCCGGATCGCCACCAGGTGATCGTCCCACGTAAAGGTATTCTGGAGCTGGCGCGTTTGCTGACCGAGCCGGATGGCAATGTCAGCATCGTTCTGGGCCAGCACCATATTCGCGCCACCACCGGTGAGTTCACCTTTACCTCTAAACTGGTAGACGGCAAATTCCCCGACTACGAGCGCGTTCTGCCAAAAGGTGGCGACAAGCTGGTATTGGGCGATCGTCAGGCGCTACGTGAAGCATTCAGCCGTACCGCAATTCTGTCCAACGAGAAGTACCGCGGCATTCGCCTGCAACTGGCCAACGGTCAGCTGAAGATCCAGGCGAACAACCCTGAACAGGAAGAGGCGGAAGAAGAAGTTGGCGTTGAGTACAACGGTGGCTCGCTGGAAATCGGCTTCAACGTGAGCTATCTGCTCGACGTGCTGGGCGTGATGACTACTGAGCAAGTGCGTTTGATCCTGTCTGACTCCAACAGCAGTGCGCTGGTGCAAGAGTCCGACAACGACGACTCGGCTTACGTTGTCATGCCGATGCGCCTGTAAACATGTTCAGCAGACGCTAGATGTCCCTCAGTCGTGTCTCGGTCACCGCGGTGCGCAATCTGCACCCGGTGACCTTCTCCCCCTCTCCCCGCATCAACATCCTGTACGGCGCCAACGGCAGCGGCAAAACCAGTGTTCTGGAAGCCATCCATCTGCTGGGGCTCGCCCGTTCGTTTCGTAGCAGCCGCCTTTTACCAGTCATCCAGTACGAGCAGTTAGCGTGCACGGTGTTTGGCCAGGTCGAATTGGCCGAAGGTGGACACAGCGCGCTGGGGATATCCCGGGACCGCCAAGGGGAGTTCCAGATTCGCATCGACGGGCAGAACGCCCGCAGTGCTGCGCAACTGGCAGAAATCCTGCCGTTGCAATTGATCAACCCCGACAGCTTCCGCCTGTTGGAAGGTGCACCGAAAATTCGCCGACAGTTTCTGGATTGGGGTGTGTTCCACGTGGAACCACGTTTTATGTCCACTTGGCAGCGCTTGCAGAAGGCCCTGCGCCAGAGAAACTCTTGGCTGCGGCATGGTACACTTGACGCCGTTTCGCAAGCGGTTTGGGACAGAGAATTGTGCCAGGCCAGCGCTGAAATTGATGAATACCGCCGCGCTTATATCAAAGCTTTGAAACCAGTCTTTGAACAGACCTTGAGCGAACTCGTCGAACTCGAGGGCTTAACGCTTAGCTATTACCGGGGTTGGGACAAAGAGCGAGAGCTGAGTGCAGTGCTCGCTGCGTCCGTTCACCGGGATCAGCAAATGGGGCATACCCAGGCCGGACCACAACGCGCTGATTTGCGTCTTCGATTGGGCGCACACAATGCCGCGGACATCTTGTCTCGTGGTCAGCAGAAGTTGGTGGTTTGTGCATTGCGGATTGCCCAAGGGCATTTGGTCAGCCAGGCCCGGCGCGGCCAATGTATTTATCTGGTGGATGACTTGCCGTCCGAGCTGGATGAGCAGCACCGCCGCGCGCTTTGCCGTTTGTTGGAAGACTTACGCTGCCAGGTTTTTATCACCTGTGTAGATCATGAATTATTGAGGGAAGGCTGGCAGACGGAAACGCCAGTCGCCCTGTTCCACGTGGAACAGGGCCGTATCACCCAGACCCACGACCATCGGGAGTGAAGGCATGAGCGAAGAAAATACGTACGACTCAACGAGCATTAAAGTGCTGAAAGGCCTGGATGCCGTACGCAAACGTCCCGGTATGTACATTGGTGACACCGACGATGGCAGCGGTCTGCACCACATGGTGTTCGAGGTGGTCGATAACTCGATCGACGAAGCTTTGGCTGGTCATTGCGACGACATCAGTATCATCATCCACCCGGACGAATCCATCACCGTGCGCGACAACGGTCGTGGCATCCCGGTAGACGTGCATAAAGAAGAAGGTGTCTCGGCGGCCGAGGTCATCATGACCGTACTGCACGCCGGCGGTAAATTCGATGACAACTCCTACAAAGTATCCGGCGGTCTGCACGGTGTAGGTGTGTCGGTTGTAAACGCCCTGTCCGAAGAGCTGATCCTGACCGTTCGCCGCAGCGGCAAAATCTGGGAACAGACCTACGTCCACGGTGTTCCGCAAGAGCCGATGAAAATCGTTGGTGAAAGCGGGTCCACCGGTACGCAGATCCACTTCAAGCCTTCGGCTGAAACCTTCAAGAACATCCACTTCAGCTGGGACATTCTGGCCAAGCGGATTCGTGAACTGTCCTTCCTCAACTCCGGTGTCGGCATCGTCCTCAAGGACGAGCGCAGCGGCAAGGAAGAGCTGTTCAAGTACGAAGGCGGCCTGCGTGCGTTCGTTGAATACCTGAACACCAACAAGACTCCGGTCAACCAGGTGTTCCATTTCAACGTCCAGCGTGAAGACGGCATTGGCGTGGAAATCGCCCTGCAGTGGAACGACAGCTTCAACGAGAACCTGTTGTGCTTCACCAACAACATTCCTCAGCGCGATGGCGGCACTCACCTGGTGGGTTTCCGTTCGGCACTGACGCGTAACCTGAACACCTACATCGAAGCGGAAGGCCTGGCGAAGAAACATAAAGTCGCCACCACCGGTGACGATGCCCGTGAAGGCCTGACCGCGATCATTTCGGTCAAGGTGCCGGATCCTAAGTTCAGCTCCCAGACCAAAGACAAGCTGGTTTCTTCCGAAGTGAAGACCGCGGTCGAACAGGAAATGGGCAAGTACTTCTCCGACTTCCTGCTGGAAAACCCGAACGAAGCCAAGCTGGTTGTCGGCAAGATGATCGATGCGGCCCGTGCTCGTGAAGCAGCGCGTAAAGCCCGTGAGATGACCCGTCGTAAAGGCGCGCTGGATATCGCCGGCCTGCCGGGCAAACTGGCTGACTGCCAGGAAAAAGACCCTGCCCTGTCCGAACTGTACCTCGTGGAAGGTGACTCTGCTGGCGGCTCCGCCAAGCAGGGACGTAACCGCAAGACCCAGGCGATTCTGCCCCTCAAGGGCAAGATCCTGAACGTCGAGAAGGCGCGTTTCGACAAGATGATCTCTTCGCAAGAAGTCGGCACCTTGATCACCGCATTGGGCTGCGGCATCGGCCGCGACGAGTACAACATCGACAAGCTGCGTTATCACAACATCATCATCATGACCGATGCTGACGTCGACGGTTCGCACATCCGTACCCTGCTGCTGACCTTCTTCTTCCGTCAGCTGCCGGAGCTGATCGAGCGTGGCTACATCTACATCGCTCAGCCGCCGTTGTACAAAGTGAAGAAAGGCAAGCAAGAGCAATACATCAAAGACGACGACGCCATGGAAGAGTACATGACGCAGTCGGCCCTGGAAGATGCGAGCCTGCACTTGAACGAGGAAGCACCGGGTATCTCCGGAGAAGCCCTCGAGCGTCTGGTGAATGACTTCCGTCTGGTAATGAAGACCCTCAAGCGTCTGTCTCGCCTGTACCCGCAGGAACTGACCGAGCACTTCATCTACCTGCCAGCGGTGAGCATGGACCAACTGTCCGATCACGCAGCAATGCAGAACTGGCTGGCCCAGTACGAAGTTCGCCTGCGCACCGTCGAGAAATCCGGCCTGGTCTACAAAGCCAGCCTGCGTGAAGACCGTGAACGTAACGTCTGGCTGCCAGAGGTCGAACTGATCTCCCACGGCCTGTCGAACTACGTCACCTTCAACCGCGACTTCTTCGGCAGCAACGACTACAAGACTGTCGTCTCGCTGGGCGCTCAACTGAGCACCTTGCTGGACGAAGGCGCTTATATTCAGCGCGGCGAGCGCAAGAAAGCCGTCACCGAGTTCAAGGAAGCCCTTGAATGGTTGATGGCCGAAAGCACCAAGCGTCACACCATCCAGCGATACAAAGGTCTGGGTGAGATGAACCCGGATCAGCTATGGGAAACCACCATGGACCCAGGCTCGCGCCGGATGCTCAAAGTGACCATCGAAGACGCCATTGGCGCGGACCAGATCTTCAACACCCTGATGGGTGATGCGGTCGAGCCACGTCGTGACTTCATCGAAAGCAACGCCTTGGCGGTCTCTAACCTGGACTTCTGATCCGTTGTCGGCTCACAAAATAGTTGCTAAATCTCACAAATAAATGACTCAGGCCCACCTTAGCGGTGGGCCTACTGAAGGCCAGCGCAGAGCGCTGGCTTTTTTTTTGCGAAAATTTTGTAGATGCTGTTCGACTCCAAAAAGAATCTACGTTTCTCACAAGTTCATGAAGCTGCTTGCCGGAGTTGGAGGATGCACTAGGCGTCACTACTATCGGTAAAGGCAAGTTGCGAGTGGTATCGCAAAGATCTTCAGGCGGCGACTTAGTATCCAGTCGATGGTTTTAATTGCGAGGATAAACTGTTCACTAGTATAAATATTACGTATTAGCCTTTAGTTTCATTTATAGGATGGATACGTATTTGCCTTTGAGGAAAGTACCCGCCTGACTAGTTGCTTTATATTAACAGCATAACGGGTAAAGTTAATACTAGCTCAGCAACTTCCAAAGATATTGGTATTATGTTTTGGTGTGATCGGCTTCAGGGTTTTGTGCTGTTTTTTTGTGGATTTTAGTTGCTGGCTGGCTTAGTATTTATCGGTTAATTTGGATTGGATCTTTGCGGGGAATTGGAATAAAAACAGAGATTTAGAGTTCTTTCTTGAGGGCGATATGAGCGCGATCGTATAACAGTCGTCGTTAAAGGTTGACCGCAAGGGATCCGGGATATCGTAAATTACAATAAACGTGGGCTACCAAGCTTACGCTTGGTTATTGGATAGGATAAGAGTAATGAGAAATGGAGGTGTGAAATGTAAAAACGCGATCAAAACCTGAGGGTTCTGACCGCGCCGAGAGGTACTGCAATTGCGTTGTGGTGACTGCAATTTCAGCTTTTTTTCGGCGCTTGTCAATCCTCCCTCATCACTTTGACTTTAGCGAGGCCTCTCGACGGGAAAGTGTTGCCTGTCGATTGTGCCCCTCGAGCCCGCAGTGTGCTTGGTTATCCAAGTGCAGCGACGGCGCTCGTCAGTGGAGGTTGCAATGGCAGTCCGAACGGTTGTTACGCGCAGTTCTTGTCACTTCAGGGGCTATTTTCCGTCCCTAAAAAATGGTCGCCCGGTTCCCTGGGAATCTCAGCTTGAAGGCGGTTTTTTCCGCTTGCTTGAGCTGTCTCCGTTAGTCCGTAGCTATAAAATTCAGCCCAGCCGCGAGAGGATCCGAGTGAACGATTTCTACGTGGAGTACATCCCTGATGTTCGTGCGGTTCTTGAGGATGGTCGTGAATGGTGGTTCGAGGTAAAGCCGGAAAAACGCCTGCTCGTACATAGTGTTAAGGAAAAAATGGCAGCGGCCACTGCACATTTTGCTGATACGAATCGGAATTTCTCCATCGTTACCGATGCCCTGATCTGGGCGGATACGTTGTCGGAGAATCTTCGAGAGGTCCTTTATCACCGTCGAGGTCCCTTCCTTACTCAGCCAGAACGGTTGGAGACTCGATCAAAGCTTGAGATGAGCCAGCCAAAGAATCTGAGTGAGCTTTGCTCTGTTTTTGGTGAAGCGGCTGCGTGGCGTTTGCTTGGATTGGGTGTTGTTGGTGTCGACCTCGAACAGTCGATCACGCCTCAGACAGAGATATTCCTAGGAGGGCACCGTCATGCAGACCTTTTCTCTTAAATTACAGTTGTCGATTGCTATCAACGGCAATCCGATAACATTACATCGACGCTTAATCGATCGACGCTTGCTATTTGTTGATCAATACGGCGAGTATTTAAAGCTCACTGAAAACGAATTTTATATAGGCTATGAAAATCAAGAAATTGAAATAAGCGCTGTACAACCGTATCTGGGAGAGATCCCTTATTTCAGAAATGTCCAAGCGGACCTAACATGCTTTCCTGTGTTACATGCAGAAGAAGCGATGAGGCGTCGCAAGTATTTGGATTGTTTGGTGGAAACAAGCGGGAAAAAACTACCTAGTCGGGAAGTGATTGCAGAAGCAGTAAAAAAAGTCGCGTGGGAACTAGGTGAACCGCGAACCCCGTCCGTCAGTACTGTCAGAAGGTGGTTTGCACGGTATATGGGCAATGATGTTATACGGTTGGTGCCAAAGCATAATAAAAAAGGAAGAAAGAGTCTTATCGTTGATGAGTTGGAGGCGCTGCTTCAGGACGTAATCAATACTGAATATCTCAAGCTAGAACGTCCGCCCATCATTAAGGTAGTGTCCGAGTTCCACTATAGGATTGATGCTCTTAATGCACAGTGTCTTCCGTCCCAAAGGATACGCAAACCTTGTGAGATGACCATCCGCCGATACGTAGACAAGCTAGATCCTTATGAGGTGGATGTAGCTCGCCTCGGTAAGCATGCCGCAAACAAGAAGCATCGCGTCGCCGTGGGGGAACTCATGGTTTCTCGAATTCTCGATCGGTGGGAAATTGATCATACTCTTTTGGATGTGTTGCTGACTGATCCCGAGACTGGGCTGGTTATAGGCCGCCCCTACCTCACTGTTGTTCTGGACAGGTGCTCCAGGATGATCATGAGCTTTTTGCTGCACTTCTCGGCGCCCAATACGGAAACTGTGCTGAGGGTCATTGAGCGTGCCATTCGACCTAAAGCTGCATGGTTGGCTCGTTTCCCCAAGGTCAAAAGTGAATGGCGTGCTCACGGAATGCCCTTGCGCATCGTTCCGGATAATGCCGCGGAGTTTCACGCTGAAGATGTAATTTCGGGCTTCAATGAGCTAGGGATCGAGATCATGTATCCGCGCTCCAGGGGACCTGAGATGAAAGGAGCCGTTGAGCGGTTCTTTGGAACGTTGAACACGGGATTGATACATCAGATCCCAGGGACGACCTTTTCTAATGTACAGCAGCGAGGTGATTACCCTTCTGAAGACAACGCCTGTCTTACGCTGCCGGATCTAGAGGAGAAATTGGTTCGCTGGATTGTGGATATCTACCATCAACGTCCCCATCGCGGTCTGTCAAACAGTACACCTGCCCTGATTTGGTTAGCAAAAGAGGCTCGCCGACAAGTCCGGCTACCCACTGATCTAGACTCTCTTGAGTGTGTTCTGGCTCGTCGAAAATGGGTGAAGGTTCACCATTATGGCGTTGAGCTCGCAGGGCATATGTACCACTCCCCTGAATTGGCCGAGCTGCGACTTCGTTTAAAACCTGATGAAAAAATCCAGGCTCGTTACCGTGACGAACTCGGGCACATTTGGGTTCACGATCAGATCAGGAATGTCTTTATCCAAGTACCGTCGAAAGACAAGCGGTTGGCAGGTATGAGCCGTGACCTTTACGTGGCGGCCAAAAAGAATCTCCGTGAAAGCGGTAACACCCAGCCTGACTTCGACGCGATTCACCAAGTCTATCGCGACATCATGACGGATATAGAAGGGGCTCGGCATTCGCACAAGCTGCGTAAACGGCGTGCAGCGGCTAAGGCGAGACTGGACAAAGAAGGTCTCCCGGCCAATGTCTCATTTGTCCCCAGCGTTGATTCGCAATCGTCTTGGCTCAAATTGTTCGATGACGCTCCGGTAGTAGCAGGATTTGCTGTGAGCAATCGGGTATCTCGTAAGGAGAATGGTCATGACCATCGAAGCTAGTTCCCACACGCCCTTGTCCCTTCGCCAGCATTTTGTAATGAGCCCCCAGGCCGATCGGACAATCAAACGGTTGACTGAGATTTACGAGGATCCGCTAGGGACGAATACGAGTAGAGGTTTGCTGATCTTGGGTCCGAGTGGTGTGGGCAAAAGCACTGTGATCGACGAGTTCGTAAAGGCCGTTTCCCGCGATCAATCCGTCCCGGGCAAAAAGCTGCCAATACTGGTCGTAGAAATCCCAGCCGAGCCGACCAAAAAGACGGTGGCAGCTGCATTGCTAAAGGCATTGAATGATCCTTTTGCCGATGTACAAAGTCACTCTGCCGAATTCAAACTTTCTCGAGTCGTGACCCTGTTATCAACCCTTGGCGTCGAGATGGTGATTTTGGATGAGGCGCAGCACCTGGTTGATCACAAACGAACCAGTACTGGGGTTCATGAGGCAGCAGACTGGGTCAAAAGTCTGATGAACCGAACTAGCATCGCCTATGTGCTTGTTGGTTTAAGGACACTTGAGCGACTGCCTCGGGCTAACGAACAGTTCAGAAGGCGTTTTTCGGCAGTGCTGGACTACGATCGCTTTCAATTAACCGAATCAAAATGGGGTCACTTTTACACGCTGTTGAAGGTGCTTCATGGTTTGTTGCCGGTTCCGGCAATAGATTTCACGACTGAGCAGATGGTCCAGCGGTTGCATCATGCTTCATTTGGAGTCATCGATTACCTGGACAAAATCCTGGATCGGGCTACTTGGCTGGTCAAGGTGCGGATTCCACGGCCATCCGGCCACCTATTCCATGAGCATCCGGCCACT
>NZ_MOBI01000023.1:0-255857 GCF_003732175.1 Pseudomonas brassicacearum | reverse complement strand
TTAGTCATAAACATAACCGTTTGCCTATCCCTTATCGTAAGGGGGAAACGGTGTCCTGTCTTTCATGGGGCTCGTTCACACACCAGATTATGTTCACTCCGGTGACGTAGCCATTTTTGACTCCCCTATAGGGGCGTGCCAGTACTGCCAAATGCGGTCAAACAGTCCTTGGGATGGTTTGGTACGGCTAAGGGTCGCATTAGAAATGGCAGCCACCTGGCCCCCTCCGCACAGATACGTACGTACGCAGCTACCGCATACGGCTCCTGCATCAGAGGCGTGATACGAATTAGCTACGTGTATGGCGAACCTTTTTATTGCGCAGAAAACACTTTATGCATCCCTACGTTACGCCACCAAAACCCCTACAGCACTTCCAGCTCCTTCCGTATTGATGCCCATTCGAAACACCTCTAAGCTCCATTACAGGTGCCTAAGAAACACCCAACGTAGAAGCTGACTTCCTCACACAGAACCGCGTGTTGTCTCAAAGACATATGCGTAATCCAGTGTGTGAAAGAGACTGCTTGTTGGGATTTCTTACATCCTCTACGTCGGACTCTGGCCCTTTCCAAACTAATACGTAGAGGTAATGGGTATGCGTACACAAAATCCACTCCGCTCTCCCGCAGTTTTGGAGATCGGTCATGTCTGATTCCTTCATTTCAACGGTCTTCACCCGCCATAATCTCCATCTTCACGCCCTCCTTCTGGAAAACCAGCCATGGTTCTGCGCACGCGATCTGGGCCGGTTGATGGGCATCTATCTGAACGAACGGATGGTCAGCAAACTGGACGAGGATCAGCGGCATACGCTGACGATCCGCTACCACGGCCAACCGGAGAAAAGGCTGATGCTCAGTGAGTCCGGTGTGTATGCGTTGTTGGTGTATCACTACGCACCGGGGCATCGGTTGTTGCGCGAGTGGTTGACTCATCAGGTGGTGCCAGCGTTGCGGGATGCACGGCAATTGAAAAACACGGATCGGCCAATGTTGAGCTTGTTGGATTGGCCGGAGATGTCGTTGAGTCTGTTGCATTGGCAGGATGAGGGCTGGATTCGGTTGCGGGATATGCCTTATTTGCTGCTCAACCGTACGCGGCGGCGGGTGCCGATGGTTAGGCCTTGGTGGCGGAAGGTGATGGATTGGTTCCAGTGGTCCAAGACTTCGGCGGGTTAGCGCGACGGAGTCTTGCGTAGGACCAATCGAGCGAAAAATTGGTCTTTCCTGTAGGAAATTTCGTAGACGCCGTAATGGCCACTCAGTATCGTCCGAGGGTTTTCAACCCTCGGCGATTGTATGGACACTGGAAAAAAGAACAGCGACTGGAGCGACTTAGAGATTAAGGCTGCGGTCGATGCCTATTTGAAGATGCTGGCACTTGAGCAGAGTGGCCAGAAATTCAACAAAGCTCTGGAAAATCGCCTGCTACGCCAGGGTGTCTTAGCGGAACGCACCGAAGGATCCGTTGAATTTCGGATGCTGAACATTTCAACAGTATTGTTACGGATGGGAAGGGAGCGTATCAAAGGATACAAACCAGCCCCACATGTCGGTTCAAATGTTGAGAGCTCCATTCGTGCTGCACTGGCCGAGAGAAGCATTTTGACCGCTGACGACTTTGCCCCTACAGCCGATGAGGAAACACTAGAGCGACGAGCCTCCCTACTCCAAAAGCAACCGTTTAAGGATCAGCCAAAGGGGATTTTGAAACCAAAGCAAGGACTCACCACCAGCACGTCTTATGTACGTGATCCTGAGGTGAGAGCCTGGGTTCGGAATGAGGCTAACGGCATCTGTGAAGGCTGCGGCCAACCTGCTCCGTTTGAGAAAAACGGGCTGCCGTTTCTCGAGGTGCATCACGTTAAACATTTGATGCAGAAGGGTTCAGATCGTATTAGTAATGCGGTCGCGCTGTGCTCGAATTGTCATCAGCGTTGTCACCATTCGAGCGACAAGGACGAATTCACGCTATCGCTTTACAAGAAGGTGACGCGTCTGATTACCGAATAACGGGGTGAAGCAAAACCTTCGTCGAGACGATCCGACGACAAGATCTCGACCTGTAAAGGGTGATCAAAATTCATATGCTGAATTACCAAATAGGTAACCAGAGTGGATGTCGTAGACCAAGCGACTCGATCAAGAATGATGGCAGCCGTTCGGAGTATAAACACCGGTCCTGAGCTCGTGGTCAGGAGGTTCCTACACGCTCACGGCTATCGATTTCGGATACATAAGAAAAACCTACCTGGAAAGCCGGACATTGTATTGGCCAAATATCGGGTCTGTATCTTTGTCCATGGATGCTTTTGGCATCACCATCCAGAGTGTCGATATGCTTCGACCCCAAAGACCAGATGTGAATTCTGGAATGAAAAATTTTCACGTAACGTAGCTAGGGATATTGAAAACGTTGAGGCGTTGGAGGTTCTGGGCTGGCGAGTTCTGATCATTTGGGAATGTCAGCTCAAAAAGGGCCACGACACGCTTGATCAACTGCTTCAACAGCTACGCTAAAAGCCATGCGGTGCTGTATCCGTCGTGATCAACCGACACTCAATCATCGGTGGATGATCCGTTCAATTAACGTCAATCCTGGTAGCGGAAGGCGTCACGGGTGCTGCGAGGGTTTTGATTGTTCGTTGCTGAAATGAAGAAGTCCGCTACCTGAAGTTCAGGTGGCGGATTTTGTTTATGCGGCATATTTACCGACGCCATCGCGAGCAGGCTCGCTCCCACAGGGGATCTGCGGCGGGTTGGGGAGATCAGTGACCCGCCTGCCATCACAACCGCGCCGCCCCCCCAATACAATCGAGCAGAACAAAAAACCGTGGCGAGGGGGCTTGTCGGAACGCCGCACCGCCCCGTTCGGCTGCGCAGCAGTCGTCAATCCGCACAATTCGGTTTGTCTGATGCTCCCGGCTTCAGCATTTGGGGCCGCTTCGCAGCCCAACGGGGGCAAGCCCCCTCGCCACAGGGTTGGTGGCTGGCTTAGTTGCTGTGTTGGTTTTGCGAATCGCGAGCAGGCTCGCTCCCACAGGGGATTGGCGGTGGGTTTGGGATTCGGTGTTATCAGGGCCGCAGGATTATCCTGCGGCCCTTTTCTTTGGCTGTGACTGCAACTACGGGATCATTTCCCCAACCCACTAATCTTCCACGGGCACACCGCTTCCCTCACCCCGCTCGGCCCGACGATCTCCGGTGTCTGCCCCAGCGACCTCGCGCTCAGCACTTTGCCCACCTGCTCGATCAACTTATCAAAGCCCAACGTCACATTTTCCTGCTGCAACTTGCGCAGTTGTTCGACCACGGCGTAGGTGAAGGCGCCGTAGCTGCTGGAGCCGACTTCGTATTCGTTGGCTTTTTCGTTTTCTCGGGCGGCGTAGAGCATCAGGGGCATGTAGGGGCCGTGGTGGCCGTAGAGTTTGCCTTGGCGTTGCAGTTGGGCCTTTTTCTCGGGGCGCAGGCCGGTGGCGGCGCCTTGGGTGCTGCGGGTGCGGGTGAGTCCGCGGGAGGTGTGGTCGTGTTCGCTGAAGTCGCGGCCGTCGCTGTCGGCGGCGTACACCCGGCGGTCCCAGTCGCCGGCGTAGGGGTCCCAGCGCAGCATGCGGTGGCGGATGTCGCTGGGTGGGGTGATGCCACGCACGCGGCCGTTGCCGCGGGTCATGCCGCCGGCGTAGCAGCAGTCGAACATGACGGTCAGTTTGGCGCCGTGGCCGTTCGGGTCGAATGGCAGATGGCTGTAGAACTGGCGGAACAGTTTGTCGGTGAAGTGGGTGTTTTCGTCGTCCCAGTCGAAGTCGTAGAGCACCAGGGTTTCGTCCATGCGGTCGGCTTCGCCGCTGCTGCTGTAGGCCGGCAGTTGGGTGCCGTGGCCGGAATAGAACAGCACTCGCTCGTCGCCGGCGCGGGCGCCTTCCACCAGCCATTCGAGGCGCTCGACGAAGTTCGCCCGCGTCGCTCGGGCGTCGTGCAGCAACCGTATGTCGCCAGCGTCGTAGCCACTTTCCTGGAGCATGCGGCTGATCAGGTAGGTGTCGTTGATGCAGCCGTCGAGGCGTGCGCCCGGTTCGGGGTAGTCGTTGATGCCGACCACCAGGGCGCGGCGTTTGCGTTGGCCGCTGCGGGACAGGAATGCCGGCACTTCCAGAGCGCCTGCCGCCACCACGTCGCGGGCCAGTTGTGGCCAGAGGCCGGTCTCGCTGGTGGCGGACGACAAGTAGGCTTGCGCTGCGTGATTGAGGTCGAGCAGGTCATCACGCAGCGGCACGCTGAACTCGGTTTGCAGGTCGACCCGCGCCGAGTCTGGCGAGGTGATCGGCCGGGTCAGCAAGCCGTCGTTGGGGTTGTAGAGGTGGAACCAACGGCGAATGCCTCGACCGTTTTCACTCAGGCGCATGACCCGCCCGCCCCACACTTCGCGCATCACCAATGGCAGTGCGATGGGCGAGCCGAAGCTGACGAATACCCGGCCATCGACGAGTTTCAGCGCCGAACCTTTCTTGGCCACCGAACGGCGCAAGGCGTCGTAACCGATCAGGCTGCCCAGCCCTTGGGCGAAGATGATCTGCGGGTTGAACGCGTCGATTTTGTCCAGCAGATGTTGGGTCAGTGCGGTGCGCAATTCGGCGTCTTCGATCCACTGCACGATGGCGCCGACGGTGGTGCGCAGCATCTGATTGACCGGCAGGCCCCAACTGCCAAAATCCTCGTCGGCCTTGCCCCTGGCATCGTCCCGCAGCATGGCCAGGCCTCGGGTGATCTGGGCGAAATCCGGCCCATCCTTGAGTTGATCATCGAAGGGCAGAAAGTCGATGTCCTGGTCGTCGATTACGCGACCGTTCTGCGCCAGTTGGCTGCGGATCAGCGTGCGCCATTGTTCCTGCCAGTTCGCGTCGGTACTGCCCTGCCCGTTCGCGGCTTGGGTGAATCCCACACCCGGCAGGCACAGGACTCGCAGTTGCGCAGGCACAACAGCCGGCACCGCCCCAGCTTGCAAGGTTTTGACGGTGGGCGCTGCAACGGCAGCAACCGTTTGACCGTGGGCGGTGGCCATCAAATCCTGCAGGCGCCGCAGTTTCGCTTCCAGGCTGTCGGCACTGGGCGCAGCAGATGTGAGGGCGGCCTGGCCGGGCTCAGCCAGTGCACGGGTGCGGCTGTCGAGGAAACTGCTGACACCTTGGGCGCTGTTTTTCCAGATCTGCTCCGGATCAAGGCCGTCGAGGTAACCGGAAGCGCTGTCCACCACCTGCCGGTTTTGGGTCGCCAGTTGGGACTCGATCAATGGCAGCCCAACGCGGCTAGGCACAGCGGTGGCTGCCAGTTTCGGCGCTGGAGCAACGCTTGCGGCAGTGCGCCAGATCGGCGCGTTGCCGAAGTGCTGGGCCGCGACCACCCTTGCACCTAAGGCGCTGCGCGGCAGTTGGAAATGATCGCAGAGAAAGGCCAGCAAACTGGTGTGATCGTAATGTTGCGCCTGGAGGTTGTCGGTCCACGGAATCAGACCGGGCTTGAGCCAGGGCGAGGCGAGGATTGCCGGTACGCGGATACCGAGTCGAGTGAAAGGATTGGGCCATTCGACATCGACCGTTGAACCCGTCGCCACGCACGTTGGCGGCACCACATGGTCATGGAAGCCGCCATGCTCGTCGTACAGCAGCACGAACAGGGTCTTGTTCCAGAGGTCCGTGTTGGCCGACAAGGCATTGAACACCTCGCCGACAAACTGATCGCCAAAGCGCAGGTCTTCCGGTGGATGGTGCGACACGTTAGGCCCGAGTTTGCCATTGAGCAGGCCATAGCTCGGCTCGATCCAGGACAGTTCGGGGAGTTTGTTACCAGCGACATCCGACTTGAAGTTGTCGATGCTCATGTGTTGCAAACCACCTTTGACCAGCGCCCCCAACGGGATGGCACCGTCGGAGTAAATGCGCACGTCGTGGCCTTTGTCACGCAGCAGCGAAAAAATGCTGTCGCCGCCAAACTGCGCAATCAGGCTTTTGATACCGGCCAGCACGGTGCCCGTGGAGGGCATCAGCAAGTGGCCGTTGCAACTGCCGAGCATGGCGAAAAAACGGTTCGGCCAGGTCGGGCCCGGCACCGAGGCAAACCAGCGGTCGCACACGGTGAAATTGCGCGCCAGCCCCTGGATCGCCGGCAGCGGATCGGCGGCGGGTGTGGCACCAAACGGGATGTAGTTCATCGCCCGCTGAGCCATGGATTGCGAATAGGTTTTGTACACTTTCAGATCGTTGCGGGCCTTGTCGTAGGCGTCCTGCGCAAAGCCATCGAGTTTGGGGGCGGTCAGGCTGGTCTTGAGTGACACGTCCAGTTGTTTCACTACATCGACGAACTCGTGGCCGAGGTCGAAGCCTTCGCTGTCCTTGGCCGGTAGCGCCGGTGGCGAAGGCGCGGGCGGCGCCCACAGGGCAAAGTAGTCAGGTGTTTCCGCCGTTTGAGTGATCACCGCTGAGTTGCCACTGGCGTCCTTCAGCGGGTTGGTGCTGGGGGCTTTACGGTTGATGCCGTCGCACGCAGGATTGATGCTGGTGTAATCCCCCAGCAGATGATCGAACGAGCGGTTTTCCATCATCAGCACAACGACGTGCTTAATCTCGTCGGGCCAGTTGTTCGACATGCTGCTCTCCCTGAGTAGGTGTGCCCGATCGCGCTCAGGGCTTGGGCTGTGGGACCGTTTTGCTGCCCGTCAGGCGAATCATCTGGCTCAACATCTTGAACCAGAAGTCGCCGCCCAACGAGGCAGCCAACGCCGCCGTCATGACCCCAAGCAACCAGTAGCCGAACCAGGCCGTTCTGTTTGTCTGATCGTGGTGTAAAAACGCCGGCCGGTTATTCCAGCCGATAGCGCCCTGAGGCAGCGCCTGCAAACTGCTCAATGCCGAATCGAACTGGCACTGGGCCTTGTCGTCCCGGTTCGCACAGAGCTGATCAAACGTAGCAGATGGGTTGTTTGTCACCAGATTGTTGGCCATCTGCATGCCTGCCGCGCGCAAGGTGTCATTGCGCACCAGGCCCTGCATGAGGTCGAACGCGTTGACGTTGAGCACCAGGCAAATCACCAGCGAGCAGCTCAGCGACACGACTTTGGCATTGCGCCGCATCCAGCCTTCGGCGCGGTCCATGACCGCATTGATCCAGTGCTCCAGCCGGGTCTTGAACGAGCACAGCAGTTCCTGGGCCGTGGTGACGTTGGCCTGGGCCGCCGCAAGCAACGTCGACAGTGCGCGGCGCAAGTGCTCGGAGGGAACCTGCGCAATGCCTTTGGTCAGGGCCGCATTGAGTTCTTCGAGGGGAATATCGAGGGTCGTCGTGTCGTCTTTGTGCAGCAGCAGCGTGATCACCACCTGCGCCAGCATCGCCGGGTCCAGGTAACTGGGGCGATTGCCCGGTGGCGCCATCGACTGGATCACCGGGTGATCGAGCACCTGCAGGAAGAACGCCAGGTCGCTGTCGCTCAGCCCCTTCAATTTGCCGGTGAACAACAGCTTCAGGGCGTTATAGAGGTACTTCGCCCGGACCTTCTGGAAGAAGGATTGAATGATTTCAGTGAGGGTGGTGACGAAAATACCCAGCAGCGTGAACAGCGCCAGCATCCCGAGAATCGCGTCCAGAACGACCGACCCAAACATCCTTACCTCCTTGTAAATGTGGCAGACAGTCAGCTCGAATCAAGACCTCAGGATGAGGAAAGGAGCAATGCGGCCCATTTCACAACGCTAGTCAGGCTATGGGGTCTTGTCCAATTGCAGAGGGCGTTGATGCGACAAACGTGAATCAACAGGTGCGCCATCACGCGCCACCCGCTATTAATACGCCACCTACCTCTCAAGGACCCGAGCGCACATGAAATTCGACACCGCCTACTGCATCAGCCTCGACGACAAGCTGTCGATCTATGACGTGCGCGATCTGAACTTCGACGAGACCATGGACTTCGACTCGGCCAAGGAGCGCTTTCAGTGCCCCAACGATGACTGTCGAACAGCGTTCGATGCGGAGAATGGGCTGGGAACGTTCAACGCGAAAAACGTCAATTACATCCGCACGCCGCACTTCAAGAACCTGCCCGGCACCCGGCATATCGAAGGCTGCCCTTATGTCAGCCTCAGAGCGCCGGCGTCAGAAGGTGCAGAAACGGACGACGGGCCGGAGGAACATTTTCCGTCAGAACTGCTGCTGACCCGTCGTCAGTATGTGCGCAAGCCGTCCACCCCACTGCCGGATGTCGATGCGCCTCGGGATCAGCCGAAACTCTCCGCCACGACCAGCGCTACCGAGCACCCGACTCGCGAGTCGGCACCGGACACAACCTGCGTCTTCGCTCACCCGGTGGAGTGCTTCGTATCGAATTTCGATAACAAGGACCTGCTCAAACGCATGCCGCTGAAGATTGGCGAGCACACCGCGTCTTACAGCGCGTTCTTCAAGAAAATCGAATACCTGCAGGACAACAAGGGGCTGATTTACTGGGGCAAGATCAAAGCCATCAAAGACTACAAAAGCAGTTTCCGCATCGATTTCGAGAAGAAGGTCTGGCTCGACAAAAAGCCCTACTCGGTGAATGTCTACCTGAGCAAAAACCTGATCGAGAACTACCGCAAGCGCAAAGCCTTCCTGGAAGAAATCAAAGGCGCCATCGGCAGCGAACGGGCGCTTTATTGCTTCTTCTATGGTGTGACACCGGAGTTGAAGCAGGTGCCGAGCAAGAAAAACCCCGAGCAGACGTTCGGGGTATTCAGTGGTGATATCGAGAATCTGGATCACTTCATTATTCGGGAGGTGCCGGGGTTGGAAGGTTGATTAAACCGCATTCAACTCAAGCACATGCCGAGCAACACCAGAGTCAACAGACCGATGTAAACCCGCGCATGCACCCGGTCCGGTATGCGCCCGATCCAGGGCGTTGCCAGGCGAATCCCTGGCATTTCGATGGCATTGCAAAGCGCCGGCATTCCCGACGAAACCACCATCCTTAACTTCCATTGCCTGCTGGAAAAACACGAGTTGGCGGCTGGGATTCTGGGTGTGATCAATAGCTACCCGGGTGATTGCAGCCTGTCCCATGACCGACGACACGGCGTGAGTGGAGTTTGAGTGTGGCTGGCAGAAGCGCGATTGCTGGTGCGTCGACTTACGGTCTGATTTTGCCCATACCCTCCTAGTAACAACCTTGTCAATTTATTTTTTTGGATATTGACATATACAGAAACAAATGTGAATGTATCGCTCACGAGTAAGGACCGTACTCATTGTAATCAATAAAATTTATAAACGCTCAAGGGATTGGCATGTTTCATACCGCAGCTATAAATACGTCTTCTCCTCCACTTGCCTTTTCCTCCAAGGCACTCCGCGCATTATCAGTTTCCGCCCAACGCCGTTCCAGCGATAGGTGTCATTACGTCCTCGGCACGAGTTAGTCCCTCGCCGGCTGGCGATCACTCGATATAAAGAAAGCATCTACGACATAATTTTTAGTTATGTGCGTAGCTGTACGCCGTTCGTTTCCTCCTCTGAAACGCGCGAAGAATTCTATCGGCCAAAATAAATCAATATCGACACATTGAGTAACTCGTGCACTATTAACAGGTAGTAACCACCCTTTCCTGCACGCTTGACCATTATTGACTGAGTGGCCTATTATTTTCCCTCGATTCAGATCTGATTTATACAACAAGGCCACATGAAAATGAAAATATCATTCATCGCTTTACTAGGAACTTTATCACTAATTCAAACATCACTGTCCTTCGCGGACGATGTCAATGGGAAAAATCTCTATGTACAGAGGTGTGCCGTGTGCCACGGAGCAGATATCAAAGGAACAGGGCCACTGGCTAATAAAAGCAATCCTCCAGCAGCTGATCTTACAACACCCGCTTTCAAGAAACGACTCAATGATTATCCGGGCGTTATTGTATCATCGATAATACTTCGCCCAAGTGGAAACCTGGTTCCAAAAACGCTGCACGATAATGGTGTAAAAATATCGCCGCACGCTTGGAGTATTAAGGATCTGCACGATCTACATCTATACATGAGTGGTGTAATTTTAAAAACACGATGACCTTGAGATGAGACGCGGACACAGAAACCCAAGAGCCATTTCAGGATTGGTTACAAACAAATCATTCAGCGAAGAGCTGATGAAATATTAGACAGGGTCAGTAGCTGCCGCTGAACTCTCTTCAAACCTTATAACTCAGAGGGACAAACCCATGCGGACAAAGGTTGCAATCGTTGGAGCGGGCCCAGCTGGATTAATGTTGGGGCAGCTTCTTTCCCTTATGAATATAAGCAACGTGATTGTTGAGAGTCGATCAAGACAATACGTAGAGGGCCGGAGTCGCGCAGGCCAGATCACCCCTGCCACGGTCAAAATCCTTACTGAAAGTGGTGTTGGGTCGAGGATTCATTCTGAAGGAATGATACATTCTGCGCTACAGTTCCATTATGAGGGATCGACGCGCGAATTGAATTTTCAAGCACTCACCGGACGTACGGTAACCATTTATGGTCAACAGGAAATTATTAAAGACCTGATTGCAGCACGTTTAAAAACAGAGTACCCACTTTTGTTCGACGCTGCAGATGTGCAGGTTCATAATACCGATGGAAATGCACCTTTTATTTCTTTTAGGCACGGCGACACACAGCAGACTCTAGAGTGCGACTTTGTCGTCGGCTGCGACGGCTTTCATGGCATTTGTCGTCCACATATCGCTGACTCTCTTACCCATTTTTCGCACACCTATCCTTTTGCCTGGCTAGCGGTTCTCGCCGAAATGTCACCCATTTCACCGGATGTCATTTTTTCCAGCCACGAAACCGGGCTTGCATTATTCACCATGCGCTCCCCAAATATTTCAAGAATTTATTTGCAGTGTTCTCCGGACGAAGATCTCAATGAGTGGTCTGGTTCGCGAATCTGGGATCTTTTGCAATTACGTATAGAGGGCAGACCTGAGAAAGTTAATGGCGGGGCGATTATCGAAAAAAATATTGTGCAACTTAGAAGTTTTGTTGCCGAAAAAATGCAAAAGGGAAGGCTCTTTCTAGCGGGAGATGCCGCACACATCGTACCCCCTTCTGCAGCAAAGGGACTTAATCTCGCTGTTTCTGATGCTAATATTCTTGCCCGCGCCTTCGAACAATTTTATGTCAACGACAAGGAGAACCTCCTGCTGTCTTATTCCGACATCGCCTTGAAGCAGGTGTGGAGGGATGTACAGTTTTCCCACTGGATGGCCATGTTGCTACATCGTTTCGACGACAACTCTCATTTCCATAGAAGACTTCAGATATCTGAACTTGATCGTATTCTTGGGTCTGGCCCAGCGGCGCAGAATTTCGCAGAACTATGGGTCGGGAATCCTCCATTCGCAGCGTCGATTTGAACCAAGCCAAGATTAAGTTGATCACCTGAAAATATGGAGTTGTGCAATGGATCAAATACGGAAGATCCTGATTATCTTACATCAGGAGCACTCTACGCCTGGCCGAGTAGGCTTCCTGCTGCGTCAACTGGGATTCGAGCTTGATATCCGCAGGCCGCGATTTGGTGATCCTCTCCCGCAGAGCATGTCCGAGCACGAAGGCGTGGTGGTTTTCGGCGGTCCGATGAGTGCCAACGATAGCGACCAGTATATTCGTGAAGAAATCGACTGGTTGGCCAAACCGTTGAATGAATGCAAGCCATTGTTGGGGTTGTGTCTAGGCGCGCAAATGCTGACTCGACACTTGGGGGCGCGCGTCTACCGACTCGATAACGGAGGAACCGAGGCCGGCTATTACCCGATCACACCACTTGCTGCTGCTCACGAGATTACTGCTGACGCATGCGCACCCTTTCCAGACCATGTCTATCAGTGGCATAGCGAAGGCTTCGATTTACCGAAAGGCGCTACGCAGCTCGCAGAAGGCTCGACCTTTCCAGTTCAAGCCTATCGATATTCCGGTAATGCCTACGCTTTGCAATTTCACCCTGAAGTGACTTACGAGACGATTGATCGCTGGGCAACGCTGGGAACCGAACGGCTCAAAGCGCCTGGTACGAAGCCCGCCTGTGAACATCTTGCTGGCTGGCGTCAACATGATTCCGCGGTTGCGACCTGGATCAAAGCGTTTCTTCCAAAATGGATAGGATCACTTAGTTAAATCACTGAGTGATTGGGTACCCCTACCTCTACGTATAACTTTGGTCAGAGCGAAAGCATCTGGGATTCGGCACTCATGCGGGAATAGCGCAGTATGGACTTTCAACTTTGGATATTGTTTTGCGTCGTGTTTCTTTCAGCAGCGATCCTTCCGGGACCGAATGTTGCCTTTTCTATGGCACAAGCACTGGATCACGGTTTTAAGGAGTCATTTCCGGGTGCCATTGGTTTCGGCCTGGCGAGCGGAGGGCACGCAGTTATTGTTCTTTCAGGTCTCGGAATCCTCGTAAAGGAAAACCCTGATATTTTGTTTTGGCTCAAGTGGGTCGGTGTTGCGTACCTGCTCTATCTCGCGTTGAAATCGTTACGCTCGCACTCCCAGGTCGTGGTTGCAACATCAAGCAAGCGTACCCCCCTGCAAATGTTCACGGGGGCTGTAATCGTCTCGTTTACCAACCCCAAGGGGATATTGACAAACATAATATTATTCCCGACGTTCATAAATAAGACGCTGCCCTATATCCCGCAATGCATCGCATTGGTGGCGACGGCGATATTCATTTCTACGTCGGTGTACGCCATGTATATGCTCATGGCTCGTCATGCGACGAAGATTTTTCGAACAAAACGTCAAATGAGTGTCGTGACTGGCGTTTTATATATCGGGGTCGCTACTGCAATTGCAACAACGATCTAGGTCATTGTGGTGGTTGAGTAATTACGAGCATTTAAGTGAGGTTCAGATGATTGGCGTATTTGACTTCGGTAGCGGTGGGTTAACGGTGATGCGTGCGTTTGAATCCGTCTTGCAAAATGAAGAGTTCGTCTATTTGGGTGATCATGGCAACGCGCCCTATGGCAATAATGCAACCGACGATATCCATGATCTGACACAAGCCGCCCTGACTCGTCTTTTCGGCTATGGCTGCTCGCTGGTAGTCATTGCCTGTAATACTGCAGTGGCAATCAGTCTGCGAAAATTACAGCAGACATGGCTTCCAAAAACGTTTCCTGATCGGAGGGTGATCGGCGTTATTGCACCTGTTGCCGAGGAGCTCACGAGGGCCCCCTGGAGTACCACGTGCGCTACCACGCCTGTTCATTCCGATCGTCCTGTGGAGAGCGTGGCCATTTTCGCGACTCAGCACACGGTTGAGTCAAATGCCTTTGCTGTGGAAATCAATAGCAGAAATCCTGATATAAAAGTGTACCAGCAAGTATGCCATGGTCTTGCTTTGCTCATTGAGCAAGACGCGCCTGAGAATGTCTTGCGCAGCGAAATTCGAAAAAATGTCGATGCGCTGCTGATTGCCACTTCGCAAACTCCAGATGTTTGCATACTTGGGTGCACGCATTATCCGATAGTCGAACATATATGGCGAACGGAACTGCCGGCCTCAGTGCGTATAATTTCACAGTCCAACGCTTGCGCTCAGAGCCTGGTTGATTACCTCAAAAGAAATCCGCACTTTTCCAAAGCCAGAACGGAAGACAACAAGTTCTTTACAACCGGCGACGTGGAAATAGTTTCAGAGCGAGCCTCTTTGTTCTACACGTCAAGGGTGGAGTTTTCGAGAATGGACGCGTAGTTTATTTGTAGCAGTCACGCTTATGTGAATTTCGCTCTTTGTTCAGCAATGACACACAGAGTGGGATAGTAGTTAAAACGGACGTTCAAGACTTTAGGAGAAAGTGATGAAGCTGGTTGGCATGATGGGATCACCCTATGTTCGGCGCGTGGCAATTTCGTTACGGCTGATGGGCCTGGAGCATGAGCATCGGCAGATCTCGGTGTTTCGCGATACTGATGAATTCCGAGCCATCAATTCGGTAGTCAAGGCACCCACTCTGATTTGCGATGATGGCGAAATGATCATGGACTCATCGATGATCCTTGATTATCTGGAGTCGCTGGTCGAACCGGAACGCAGTTTGATGCCAAAAGATCCGAGTGAACATCGAAAGGTGCTTTCGCTCATTGGGCTTGGCCTCGCTGTTTGCGAAAAAGCTGTCCAGCTCGAATATGAGCACAACAAGCCGGTCGAATATCACTATGTGCCTTGGTTAACTCGTATCACCGAGCAATTGCATGCCGCGTTGGCACTTCTGGAAGGTGCTGCGGCACGCGCCAATCCTTGGCTTGCAACCGAGCAAGTGTCTCAGGCCGATGTAACTGTGGCTGCCGCCTGGCGTTTCACCCAATTCAGGGTGTCCAACCTGGTCGACGTCCAAAGTTATACCGCGCTTGCCGCCTATGCTGACCGAGTTGAGCAACTTCCGGCGTTTGTCGATACACCACTTAAATAAGCTCTGTTCCTGCCCCTGCAGTGTTGGGGGCAGGTTTTAGTTGCACAAACCCTGGACGGGTTTGTCGATAAAGGGCGAGACCCTGCAAGCGTCCGTTTCGCATCACAGCACTGTCCTGGATCCCTCTCAATCGCAATGGCAAGTCTAATCGCAGAGCTCTGGCGCACTTGGCCGATCTGTTACTGCGTAATTCACAGGAGACACAAGGGTGTTGAGTCTAGAGGATTTTTTTGCCTACGGCGAAGCGGGGTATACCCATGTTCCGCTTTGGCAGAGCCTGCCGTTGCCGCCTGGAGTCGAAGCACTTTCGCTGTACGAAGTGTTAGCCAATTGCGGGCAAGACTACCTGTTCGAAACGGGGCACTGGCACGATGGCGTATTCGAACAGGCGTACTCGGCGATTGGTCTGCCTTGCAGTCAACGCGTCGAGCTCGATGAGGGCGTCTTGCGCCTGTACCGCAACGGCCAGATGTCAGCCAGGATTGACTGCGACGATCCGTTGGCAGAGCTGGCCAGGCTGCAAAAGGATTTTCGTATACCGCAATGCTCCGGCCTCCCTTTCTTCAGCGGTGGGTTCTTCGGCTATTTCGGCTTCGAAACGACTCGGCTGATCGAGCCTCGTTTACGTCGAGTCCCCCGCAAGCCCTCCGGTTTTCAGCTCCCTGACGTATTGCAATTGATCAGCACTGATCTGGTCGTGCTGGACCACCGCGAACGCCTGGCCTATTGCATCGTGCATGAAAGTCCGAAAGCCCTGGGCGATTACCAGTGCGGCCAAGACCGGCTCAATCGACTGGTCGCGCATTTGCGCCCACTGCTCGTACCAGCCGTGCCCTGCATGCAGCTGGTTGAGGCTACAACCCCTGTGGCCGAGTCAGCCTTCCCGCAGCCAGCATTCGTCGAGGCAGTGGCACGCATCAAGGACTACATCGCTGCTGGTGATGTGATGCAGGTCGTTTTATCCCAGCGCATGAGCCTTCCTTTTGAAGAAGACGCCGTCGCGTTGTACCGCTCCCTGGCAGATTTGGGTCACACACCTTATCGCTACTTACTGAATCTGGGTGACTGCCAAGTGGTTGGCGCATCCCCGGAAATGTTGTTTCGTCAGGAAGGGCAAACGGTTACAACCCGGCCGATGGCAGGTACACGCCGCAGGGGTAGCGTGGTGACCGAAGACAATCGACTCAAGGAAGAGCTGCTCGCTGATCCGAAGGAAATCGCCGAGCATATGATGCTCGTCGATCTGTCGCGAAATGACCTCGGCCGGTTGGCCAACGTTGGAAGTGTGCAAGTGCCCCAACTGCTGAATGTGGAATATTTTTCCCATGTGATGCACATCGTCTCAACGGTTACCGGCCAGATACCTGACCACGTCAGTGGTTTGGATCTGCTCAAAAGCATTTTCCCTGCGGGCACGCTGAGTGGGGCGTCGAAGGTGCGTGCGCTTGAAATTATTGCCGAACTGGAACCGCATTCTCGCGGGGTTTATGGCGGTGCCATCGGCTATTTGGATTGGAGCGGCCGTGCCGACCTGGCTATCGCCATTCGAACCGGACTGCTGCAAGACGCTCGTCTCTACGTTCAGGCAGGCGCCGGAGTGGTGCAGGACTCGGTAGCAGATCGCGAGTGGCAGGAAACGATAGAGAAAAGCCAGTTGGTTCGGGTTGCAGCTGCCCGGTGTAAAACTGTCGCACAACGCCAGGAGGTGGCGTATGCATTTAATGATCGATAACTACGACTCCTTTACCTACAACATCGTGCAGTACCTGGGAATTCTCGGGGCTGATATTGAAGTGCGTCGTAATGACGAAATTACCTTGGCAGAAATAGACGAACTGGCGCCAGAGTCCTTGATTATCTCTCCTGGGCCTTGTTCTCCAGCCGAAGCGGGTATCTCCCTTGCAGCAATCAATCATTTTGCGGGCCGTTTGCCTATATTAGGCATCTGTCTGGGTCATCAGTGCATCACCACCGCTTTTGGCGGTGAGGTGCGCAGGGCCCGTGAGGTGCTTCATGGAAAAGTTTCACGTATCAGTCACGACAGACGTGACTTGTTCGACGGCCTGCCTGACAGATTGCAAGTAGCGCGGTATCACTCGTTAGTGGCCGGTGTCTTGCCCAGCCAATTAGTTGCCACAGCACATGCTCTGGATGAAGACGGCATGCCGGGGGAGATCATGGCGCTGCGGCACCGAGAATTGCCGATCTATGGACTGCAGTTTCATCCAGAGTCATTGATGACGCAACAAGGCCTGGCGATGTTAGCCAATTACCTTCAACTGGTTGAGCGAGGCCGCCTCACCAGGGTAGCTACCTGATCGCTCGCCATGAGTCGCTGACGGTGGTAGCCGACCGAGGTTATTACAAGGGTCTGGAAACCCTTGCCTGCGAGCAGGTTGATTACCACCTTCGTGCCGCCCCCCTGACCTCAGGCAGCAAAGCCGAAGGCCGATTTGGCAAGCAGGATTTCATCTACATTGCGGCATCGGACGCGTATCGATGCCCTGCGGTGTTTTCAACGATGTTTCGCCGGGTGCTGGGGCAAGCGCCCACCGCCTACCTTGAAGAATCGAAATAGCATCGATCAAAAAATTGAGTTTGATCCGGGCCGAAAACAACTGTACAAAAACACAGTACTCGTTGAATAACCCATTTCGAACCCGGAGAAAACCATGGCCTCTCTTGCGATGAAAATCACCCTGGAACGTATCGCCCTTTTCCAATTCACCCCCGCACACAGCGCACAAGCCCGTGCGATGCTGGGCTGGTCGCTGGAGGAATTTTCCAGGGAATCCGGGGTTACCGTTGAAGCTATCCGCCGGTTTGAGGCGGGCGGTGAAGTGCTCGACGTCACCCGCCTGGCCCTCGCCTATCGGCTGGAAGCCGAAGGTCTGGTGTTCTTTCCAGGCTTTGCACCGGGCAGAGGCATGAGCGTCAGAGGCTCTACACCTGATCCGGTGGGACGGGCGGATTACGCGATGATTGAGTGATACCCAATCATCCGATGGAGTTCCTTCCCCCCAATACTGGAGAGTCCGCTGTACCAGCATCTGCGCAGAACAATCCGTGGAATAGGCGCACGTCCCTAGCTGTTAACGATCAACTGAACTGTCGTCTCTTCAACTTCCAGCCACCAGGCCTCCCCACGCTGCGGCTGGCCAAGACTGAACGCTTCGCCCATTTGTGGCGTGGTGATGGAAACACTGCGTTCCCAGGCCAAGGCCAATATGCGGTCGAAGGGTTCGTGCCAGGCGTGCATCGACAGGTCGAAAGTGCCGTTGTGAATGGGTAGCAGCCAACGGCCCTTGAGGTCGATATGGGCTTGTAGGGTTTCTTCTGGTTGCATGTGAATGTGCGGCCAGTCGACGTTGTACGCGCCGGTTTCCATCAGGGTCAGATCGAAAGGGCCAAACTGTTCGCCGATCGCTTTGAAACCGTCGAAGTAACCGGTATCACCACTGAAGAAAATCCGTTTACCGCCATCAATCATCACCCACGAGGCCCAGAGCGTGCTGTTGCCATCGAACAGCCCGCGACCGGAAAAATGCTGCGAAGGCGTGGCAATGAAATGAATGCCCTCGATCTGAGTACCTTCCCACCAATCCAGTTGACGCACTTTGCTCGCATCGACGCCCCATTTGATCAGCGTCTCACCCACGCCCAACGGCGCAAGAAAGTGCCTGGTTTTGTCCGCCAGCTTGAGAATCGACTGACGATCGAGGTGATCGTAATGGTCATGGGACAGAATCACCGCTTCGATCGGTGGCAACGCCTCGAGGCTGATCGGTGGTTGATGGAAGCGCTTGGGGCCGGCCCACTGCACCGGTGATGCGCGATCAGCGAAGACCGGATCGGTCAGCCAGAACTTGTCGCGCAGTTTCAGCAACACGGTGGAATGCCCCAGGCGGAATACGCTGTGGTTCGGTGCGTCGAGAAGCTGTTCGAGAGTCAGCGCTTGAACCGGAATAACACCGGTCGGTCGCGTGTTACTCGGCTTGTGGAAAATCATGTTCCAGAAAATTTGCAGGGTCTTGCGAAAACCTTGCCCCGGTACGGTCGCATGATTTTGGTATTGCCCCTGCTCCTGCCGGGACGTTTTCAGTTCAGTGGCGCTATCCGCCTGGTAAGAGAAAGTGGCCATGTTTGAGTGACTCCAGAAAACCGACGAGGTGCGGCGTTTCTTTTTCGGACGATAAATGGCCAATGCACGCACGCGTCAGCCGCAAACCCTACTTTTCAACCGTTCAACTACACTGCACAGTGTAGTTTCAAGATTGCAACAAAGCCGTGAGCAAGTAAACTGCTGAGTGTAGTTCTTCCTTTTCTCTACCGAAGCGTATTTATGACAGCTCCACAGCGCCTCACCGACCGTAAACGCGAAGCCATTGTTCAGGCGGCGATTGCCGAATTCCGTGCCAACGGGTTCGACATCACCAGCATGGACAAGATTGCCGCCACCGCGGGCGTGTCGAAGCGCACGGTGTACAACCACTTCCCCAGTAAAGAAGAGCTGTGGACTGAAATCCTGCAACGATTGTGGACCAACGTCACCGCTCAGCAGGACAACTGTTATCGTACAGACCTACCGCTGCGCGAGCAGTTGGGCCAGCTGCTGCACTGCAAATTGCAGTTGCTGGGGGACACCAATTTCCTTGATCTGGCACGAGTTGCCATCGCCGCCACCATCCATTCGCCAGAACGGGTCCAGGACATGGTGGAGCGCATTGGCGAACGTGAAGAAGGGCTGACCACCTGGATTCGCGCGGCTCAGGCTGACGGTCGGCTCAAGCCTGTAGATCCGGCCTTTGCTGCCCAGCAGGTGCAGGGAATGCTCAAGGCATTTGCCTTCTGGCCGCAGATCTCCCTGAACTGTCCACCCCTGTCACCCGAGATGCAGACGACGGTCGTAGAGTCGACGCTGGACATGTTTCTGGCCTGCTATCAACGGTAGGCATGAAGGGCACGCAAAAGGACACATGGAACAAATGACACTATTCACGTATTTATCTGCTGGACCGAAGCACTGAATAAAACACTACAAAGTGTTTCAAGGCGAATCGGGCGCTGAAAGCTGTGGGGGTTATAGTGAGCCTCAGTCCCATGGCATTGCAGAGAGCATCATGAATTCAACCAAGCCCGAAGAAAAAGCCCCCGCCGCCCCCGTCGATCACTTGCGCTTCCACCGGCCGCACGCGCATCTGGCATCGACGTTCGGCAACGACACTTTTGCATTGAAGGCCGAAGCCTTTGCACGTTTCTTTGGCACCCCGACCTTCCTCGGCGCGCAAACCCTCATCGTCGCAGTCTGGATTGCCCTGAACGTCACGGGGTTAACGACCTTCGACGTCTACCCGTTCATTCTTCTCAACCTCGCATTCAGTCTGCAAGCAGCCTACGCCGCGCCGCTGATTCTGCTCGCGCAAACCCGTCAGGCCGCTCGCGACAAAGCCCAGTCCGAAGCCGACGCGCTACACCGCGAGTCCCTGGCCGTCGCCAACAGCGAGCGGCAAGCAGAAGCCGCGAAGACCTCCGCACAGTTACTGGCGTTACTTGAGCAAAACACCCGACTGACCGAGATGACCAAAGAGCTGACTGAACGTATCGAAAACCTGACCTCGGAGATGCATCAACACGTTCTGAAGGATCAGCAACGCTCCTGATCGGGCAATTGCACCCAGCGGGATAACTCGTCGAACAGCGTCACCACCGAGCGCAATGCTCGACAGTCCGGACGAGTCAGCAACCACAGGCTGGTGTCGTAACCGAGCAGGGTTTCGCTCAATGGGCGCAGCCCCTGCGCCGGGTCGATCAGAAAGTTCGGCAGCGCGGCCACCCCAAGCCCGGCGCGTACCAACTCGGTGACCGAGAGCATGCTGTTGCAGCGATAGCTCGGCAGCACCCCGGGAAATTGCTGACGACGCCAGATCACAGTCGGATGGTCGGGCAGAAAATCATCCGGAGCGATCCAGCTCAACCGCGTCAGATCACTCGGGTCGACCGACTTCAGATACACCGCACTCGCGCACACCCGGTACGATACCGCCCCCAATCGCCGCCCAACCAGATGCTCCGGGGGTGAACGGGTCAGGCGCAAGGCGATATCGGCATCGCGGCGGCTGAGGTTGGCGAAATCGTTGGAGGTGCTCAGTTCCAGAGTCAGCGCCGGGTACGCCGGCATGAACTGCGCCAGTGCCGGCAACAGTAACGCGTGCAAGACCGAATCGGTGCAGGTCAGGCGCACGGTGCCGCTGATGACGTCACCGCCCTGCTCCACGCCGATACGCGCCGCTTCCAGCGCCTGCTCGGCGCGTTCGGCCTGCTCGGCCAGTGTTCGGGCCAGGGCAGTCGGCAAATAACCTGCGCGACTTTTCTCGAACAGCGCTTGGCCCAACGCCGCTTCCAGGCGCCTGACCGCACGAAACACCGTCGAAACGTCGACCTTCAACAGTGCCGCCGCCCGTGCCAGAGAGCCGCCGCGCACCAACGCAAGAATCAAGGCGAGGTCCGGGTAATCCAGCTGATAGTGCGTTGATGCATTGAACACTTGGGTAAACGCCACTATTGATTGCGTGAACGCCAATCTATAGTGGGCGCAAGCAATCAACAAGTCTTGGGAGACACCATGGAAGCGGGCCTTCAACTGCGTATTGCACTGATCGGTGACTACGACCCACAGGTCACTGCCCATCAGGCAATTCCCCTGGCGCTGAACCTGGCTGCACAACACGCTGAAGTCGATGTACACGTTGAGTGGCTGGCCACTGACCACATTAATGCAAACACCCGACTGGCTGACTTCGACGGTTTCTGGTGCGTGCCCGCCAGCCCTTACCGCAACATGGACGGTGCGCTGTTGGCGATCCGCTTTGCCCGCGAACAGCAGCGGCCCTTCCTCGGCACTTGCGGTGGTTTCCAACACGCGGTGCTTGAATACGCACGCAACGTTCTGGGATGGACCGATGCCGAGCATGGCGAAACTTCGCCAGACGCCATTCGCGCCGTGCTCACGCCACTGACCTGCTCGTTGGTCGAGGTTGTCGACAGCATCCGGTTGGTTGAAGGCTCCCTGATCGCCAACGCCTACGCGACCACAGAGATTGGTGAAGACTATCACTGCCGCTACGGCGTCAATCCAGCGTTCGAAGAGCAACTGCTGACACACAACCTTAAAGCCACCGGCCACGATTCGGCAGGTGATCTACGGGCCGTGGAGCTCAGCGATCATCCGTTCTTCGTCGCGACCTTGTTTCAACCCGAACGTGCGGCGCTAACCGGCACCCGTCCACCCTTGGTCGATGCCTTTATCCAGGCCTGCGCAAGGAACGCCAGATGATCGCCAACACACCTTCGCCGCCTTACTACGCGGTGATTTTCACTTCACTACGCACCGCCGCCGACCAGGGTTACGAGCAAGCAGCACAGCACATGGTCGAACTTGCCCGCGACCAACCAGGGTTTCTCGGGGTGGAGTCGGCCCGGGGTGAGGACGAGCTCGGCATCACCGTTTCCTACTGGTCCAGCGAAGAAGCGATTCTCGCCTGGAAGCAACACGCCGAGCACGGTGCAACCCGCGAACGCGGACGCTCGACCTGGTATGAAGCGTTTCACGCTCGGGTTTGCAAGGTTGAACGCGCTTATGCCTTCGAGCGTCAGCCGGCCTGAACCAGACTGCGCAGCGCACTAATTTCCGGTAAATCCTCGCGTCGCATGTAGACCCGCAGCGGTTCGGTGATGTTGATCCGGTCGTCGATGTTCTGCTCCAGCAGCAAGCGGATCAACTCGCGCTTGAGGGTCATGGCTTGACCGTCCTCAGGCGCCCAGACGAACTCGCTGGCGGGGATGATCGCGTCGTCTGCGACGTCCATGCCAAAGGCGTCTTCACTGAAACGGACGATGTATCGGGCGGTCTTGCGATTGAAACCGACGAAGCCGTTGAGTTGGTCGGCGGCCTGGCAGATAAGTTCGGACGTGATGCGCATGGTAAACCTCACGGATGCGTCCCGAAGGACGGCTGAACGATGGTTTACACGCAGAGGGCGGGATAACGGATGTTTCGGGATTTCCCTCTGGAGGGGAAATTGCCGAGGTGGATCGTACTGCAAAGGGCTGCACAAAAGCGCGGAAAAAACGCCCCTCACACACGATAATGTCGGTTTGGCGATAGCGCATCCGGCGCTCAATTGTTAAAAGATAGGTCTTTGAAATCGCTTCTTACGAAAGGACCTCGACAATGCCTGTTACCTACAGCAAAAGCGCCCTGTTGCTGAGTCTGATGCTCGGCCTTGGCCAGGCACAGGCCACCAGCCAGCAGAGCCCGACCGCTCTGGCCACCGCCACCGGGATCCCGCACCCGGCAGTGATCGCCCACCGTGGCGCCTCGTTCGATGCACCGGAATCCACTGCCGCCGCCTACAAACTGGCACGCGACCTGGGCGCCGATTACCTGGAAATGGACCTGCAACGCAGCAAGGACGGCGTGCTGTTTGCCTTGCATGACAACAACCTGCAACGCACCACCGACGTTGCTACCAGGTTTCCTGAACGCAAGGACAGCCCGGCCAATGCGTTCACCCTCGCCGAACTTAAAACCCTGGACGCCGGCAGCTGGTTCAACACCGCCCACCCGGATCGCGCACGCGCCAAGTACGCTGGCCTGAAAATCCTGACCCTGGACGAAATCATCGATATCGCCCAGGGCAACCCGCTGCACAAGCCAGGGCTTTACATCGAGACCAAAGAGCCAAAGCAGTTTCCCGGCATTGAGCGCGACCTCAAGGACAAGCTGCAGGACCGTGGCTGGTTGAGCCCGGCAGGTTCCACGCTGGCCAAAAGCGAGCTGACCGTCGGCCAGGGTAAAGGCAAAGTGATTCTGCAAACTTTCGAGAAGAGCAGCCTCGAACTACTGCAAAAAGAAATGCCGCAAGTGCCGAAGATTCTTCTGCTGTGGGTGGGCGAAGGCAGCATCGAGCCCAAGTCGAAGGTGACCTTCGTCGAATCCGGCGACAAGGATAAAGCCACTTACTACGCCAAACAGGAACCCAAGGACAAAGCCGAATTCGAGCAATGGGTCGACTATGCCAAGGCTCAGGGCGCCATCGGCACGGGCCCTTCGGCAGCGCTGACCAACGGCGGCGATCAAAGCTATTCGGACTTGGTGCAACCGTGGATGAACCAGTACACCCACGACAAAGGCATGTTGGTGCATGTCTACACCATCGACGATGCGGTGGATTACAAGAAGGTCATGGACGCCGGTGTCGATGGCATCTTCACCAACCGCGCCAGCGAACTGCTCAAGTACTACAAGCGCCCGGCCGCAAGCAGCGTTGCGCAGTTGCTTGAGAACAACGGTTTCTAGTTAGGAGCTGGCGCAACCTGCGATCTTTTGATCCCCTATACGATACGCAAAATCAAAAGATCGCAGCCTCCGGCAGCACCTACGCCGGTCAGCATTTTTGATCCTCAAGGATTGCATTGGGCTCAAGTGAATTTAAGGATGAATTAAGTTGCGCTGGTTAACCTGACGCCACTTAAACAGTTCACCCAAGGAATGACCCATGAAGACGTTGACTGCCCTGTTCACCGCCGCTGTCCTGACCCTGACTGCCGGTTTCGCCTTGGCCGATGTGCGCCCGGACCTGATCCCGGGTCTGCTCAAGGACGGCATTGTGATGGACATGCAGAAACTCAATCAGGCGGCGCTCGCTGAGCATCCTGGCAGCACGGCCGCAAACATCACCGACACCGAGCTGGAGCACAATGCCAAAACCAGTGTTTATGAGTACAAGGTTGAAATCCGCGACGCGAAGAACGTTGAGTGGGATGTGAAGCTGGACGCAAAAACCGGCAAAGTACTGAGCAACACGCAAGACAAGTAAATCGCCCCCAGGAAAAAGCCGCGTGACCTTCGGGTTTCGCGGCTTTTTTGCATTTTGAGCATGAGAGGGGTGGCCGGGTCTACCGTTGCGAGGCAAGGACTACTTCTGTTTCTTCTTCAGGGATGACCTTAAGCAATAGTACAAGTGAGTCAGAGGGGTTCCCGGTCTGATCGTCGATGATGGTGTATTTGACCGTGGCATCACCCGGAACAACATAAGCTTTCTCTATAAAAAAGCTGATGCCATTTTGCTCTTCAACTTTAGTGACCGTGTGAATAAACACACGCTTGTCATTCCAGTACACCAGCAGAATGTCTTCCGCATGATAGCCTTGGTCACCCTCCACTTGAGCGCACAGACCTGCTCCGGCAGACGGCACTGTGACTTGCCCATCGTAACCGGGCTCCGGTGTCATGCTTTCAATTTGCAACTTGCTAAGACTCAAAGACATGGGATCGCTCCTGACAGGAAAAGTAGCGCAGGCTGCGCTGACCGTTCCATACAATCCTCAGGGCACCACCCCGTCTACTGTCAGAACTAACAGGTAGGCGGTAAATCAAGGCCTTTTCTGCCCCTGAATCCGACCGGCGGCACGAGCCTCATGAGACAGGGACATCAAAGGCGCAGCCAAGCAGGCCGAAACATTACGCCGTTGTACTGACCAACGACCCCGACGTGCTGCTGCCTGACTCTTGCAGCGCTTGCGTCAACGCCGCCGTAGCGGTTTCCAATGAACCCGAGGTGGTTGCGATCTGCGATTGGGCGGCGGCGACTTTCGCTGCTTTGGCATCCGCACTTTCCTGACTGGCCTGAGCGGCCTGCAGTTGTTGCTGTTGCTCCTGCAATTGCTTTTGCAATTCGGCGATCTGTTTGCGCAGCTCTTTTACCGTATCCGACTCACTGCTACTGCTGCTCGAACTGCTGCCGCCCGACGCGGATGCACCACCGGCCGCGACTTTGCCACTGCCGGTGGTCGAACTGCCCGTCGTGGTTGTGCTTTGCGTGGTGTCGGTTTCGGTGCTGCCGCTGATGACAGTCTTGCTGGTGGTAGTGGACAGAGTCTGATTGATCGAGACCGATGTGAGGCTGACCATGGGTGTTTCCTTCGATGAGGTTAGGGATAACCGAATCATCGACGTGCAACACCCACACTTGAGATCAATCGTGTACCGACACGGTTAGCGTGCCGATACACATTTCAGCGGGCTAGGCGCCGAGGCGCGCCGTCACCGCGTTCAATTGCCCCGACAAACCGTGCAGGTTGTTGCTCGCCGCTTCCGTGCGCTGCACGTTGTCCAGGTTGGTACTGGCGATGCTGGTGATCTCGGTCAGATTGCGCGAAATGTCTTCGGCCACCGAGGTCTGTTCTTCAGCAGCGGTGGCGATCTGGCGGTTCATGTCGCGAATCGCCTCCACCGACGCGGTAATGCGCTCGAGCATGGCCCCGGCCTGAGTGACCTGTTCAACGCTCTCCTCGCTGCGCGACTGGCCACTTTCAATGGCCTGCGCCGCGTCTACCGCACCGGTCTGCACGCTCTGGATGATCTGGTTGATTTCGATGATCGACGCTGCCGTGCGCTGGGCCAGGCTGCGCACTTCATCGGCCACCACGGCGAACCCGCGTCCGGCTTCACCGGCTCGAGCGGCTTCGATAGCGGCGTTCAATGCCAGCAAGTTGGTTTGCTCGGCGATGCCGCGAATCACTTCCAGCACCTTGCCGATGCGCCCGCTGTCGGTTTCCAGCTGGCGGATGACCGTCGCGGTATTGGCGATTTCGCCGCGCATCTGGGTGATGGTGTGAATCGTGCCCTGCATGACCTTCTCGCCCTGCTGCGCCGACTGATCGGCATCATCGGCGGCCCGTGCCGCGTCGGCTGCATGACGAGCGACTTCCTGAGCGGTGGCGGACATTTCGTTCATCGCCGTGGCGACTTGATCCGTGCGGTTGAACTGTTCGCTGGTGCCATGGGCCATCAAGGTCGCAATCGAGTTCAGCTCACCGCTGGCGCTGTCCAGATCCGAGGCGCTACGCTGCAAGCGGCTGAAGGTCTCGGCAAGGAAATCGCGCAACGTGTTCGCCGCCACCGCCAACTTGCCCAGCTCATCCTGACGATCACTCGTCACCCGCTCGGCAAAGCGGCCCTGGCTCAAGTGCGCGACGTATTCGATCAACTTGCGGATCGGTTCCACCAGATTGCGGTTGACCAGCCACAGGCTGAGCAAACCAATCAACAGGCCCGAAGCCAGCATCACCAGGATACCCAGCAACACCGTGCGATCGGCGCTGGCGCTGATCAGCGTCGATTGCTCCCGGCCCTGTTTACGCAACTCGTTGACCAGCTCGCTCATCTGCTCGCTCGTGGCGCGGTCCACGCCTTTGACCGCGTTATCACCTGCCGAAGGATCGGCACCGGCGGCCAGATAAGCCTCTCGACCTTTTTGATACGCGCCGCCAAGCACCCGGTGCGCATCACGCAGGCTTTCAAGGCGGGTTTTAAGTGAGGCATCGATGCCCGGTTGGCGGGTCAATTCACCGAGGATGTTCTGTACGTCGCCCTGACGGTCCTCGAACTGCTTCCAGTATTTGTCCAGCTCAGCCGGTTGCTTGCCGCGCAACAGGACGTTTTTCCATTCCTGAACCTGAGCCTTGAATTGCAGGTTGGCTTCGTCAATCAGTTGTGAGGTACGTAACGGGCCTTCGATGAGGTTGCGATAGTCCTGCACCCCGCTGGAGAGTAAGTGAAAACAGGCCAGGGCAATCAGCAACATCGCGATCAGACTGCCGCTCAGCAGTGCCAGGATTTGCGCTCGCAGGGATTTTTGCAAAAACATCGAGTGATACTCATGACAGGGATAAGGCTCGCATCGGTAGGGCATGCGAGATGTCCGGACCTCCCTGTCGACAACATGCGGGCCGGACACCAAAGTGCCTGAGCCAACGTAGCTGTCATCGGCATGCGCTACGGTTTCTTGACGCCGATCCGACCGCCGGTAGAAGTTCTATTACACACGCCACCAAACTGTCACAAAACCGTCAAGCAGCGTTGCCATGATGCCGCTCATGTGAGCCTGTGAAACGTACGACAGGCGCCTCCCTTCAGCGAGACTCCATGAACCACAGCATCGATCAACGCCACCGCGATTCTGACCTGTTCGGCCTGCTCTACGGTTTCAGTTTTCGCCCCGGCGAGCGCGGTCGCGAGATCGATTCGGCCAAGGCGCTGCAACTGCTGCAACAACCGGGCGCCGAGGACGAGTTCCTCTGGCTGCACCTGAACCTCGCCCACGCCGCGTGCGAGCGCTGGATGAAAGCGCACCTGGAGTTGCCGGAGGAATTTTTCGAAGCCTTGCATGAAGGCTCCCGCTCGACGCGCATCGAGCACGTCGATTCAGCGCTGCTGGCGGTGGTCAACGACGTGGTGTTCAACCTCAGCAGCATGGTCTCGTCAGACGTATCGACCCTTTGGGTCTGCGCCCGCAGTCGGTTGATCATCAGCGCACGCCTGCAACCCCTGCACTCGGTGGACAAGCTGCGCTCCTCGGTCAAGGCCGGCGAATGCTTTCGTTCGCCACTGGAACTGCTCGTGCATTTGCTGCGCGACCAGGGCGAAGTGCTGACGCAAATCGTGCGCAAGACCAGCCAAAGTGTCGACCAGATCGAAGACGAGTTGCTGTCATCGCGACTGTCCACCAACCGTGCCGAACTGGGCGCCAATCGTCGAGTGCTGGTGCGCTTGCAACGGCTGCTGGCACTGGAGCCGGGCTCGCTGCTGCGTCTGCTCAACCGTCCGCCGCAATGGTTGCAGAAAGACGACGTCAAGGAGCTGCGCAAATCCACCGAGGAGTTCGCGCTGATCATCAACGACCTCACGGCGCTGAGCGAGCGGATCAAGCTGTTGCAGGAAGAGATCGCCGCCAACCTCAACGAGCAAAGCAACCGAACGCTGTTCACCCTGACCGTGGTCACGGTGTTGGCGCTGCCGATCAACATCATTGCCGGTTTCTTCGGCATGAACGTCGGCGGGATACCCCTTGCCGGCGACCCGGAAGGGTTCTGGATTCTGGTGGCACTGGTCGCGACGTTCACGGTACTGGCCGGGCGCTGGGCCTTTCGCAAGCGGGTGGATTATTGATCCAGCTTTCCAGGATTCACAGACCCATTGTGGCGAGGGGGCTTGCCCCCGCTGGGTTGCGAAGCGACCCTGAAACCAGACACTGCGGCTCTTCAAATAGAACGCATTAGCCGGTTTTACGACTGCTTCGCACTCGAACGGGGGCAAGCCCCCTCGCCACAGGTTCTCAAGCGAATCAACAGTTCGGCAATTAACCAAACACTGACTCAAAGCAGTCTCGCTGTAACATTCGGCAACGATCATGACCGACACTCCTCCCTGACACAGGATTGTCCGGCCATGGCTACGCCTTCCTTGACTGCCATCCCCAAGGTCCCCGCCAGCAGTGCCAGCCCGCAACTCGATAAAAAACCCGGCGTATTGACCGTCGTGGTGTTTTTCGCAGTGCTGGCCATGGGGCTGCTGTTCACCGCCTACAGCCTGATACACGACATGCATGACCTCGGCACCACGGTGACCACCTGGACGCCGTTTCTGCTGCTGGGTGTGGCGCTGTTGATTGCCTTGGGTTTTGAGTTCGTCAACGGCTTCCACGACACCGCCAACGCCGTGGCAACGGTGATTTACACCCATTCGCTCCCCGCGCATTTTGCGGTCGTCTGGTCGGGGTTCTTCAACTTCCTCGGGGTGCTACTGTCCAGTGGCGCCGTAGCCTTCGGCATCATCGCCTTGCTGCCGGTGGAGCTGATTCTGCAAGTCGGTTCATCCGCCGGCTTCGCGATGATCTTCGCCCTGCTGATCGCGGCGATCCTGTGGAACCTCGGCACGTGGTGGCTGGGTTTGCCGGCCTCGTCATCTCACACCTTGATCGGCTCGATCATCGGGGTCGGCGTCGCCAATGCGCTGATGCACGGACGCGACGGCACCAGTGGTATCGACTGGGCGCAAGCCACCAAGGTCGGTTACGCGTTGCTGCTGTCGCCGCTGATCGGCTTCGCATTTGCCGCGCTGTTGCTGCTGGCGTTGCGCATCTTCGTCAAACATCGCGCGCTGTACAAAGCACCGAAAGGCAACACACCACCACCGTGGTGGATACGCGGGATGTTGATTCTGACCTGCACTGGTGTGTCCTTCGCCCACGGCTCCAACGATGGCCAAAAAGGCATGGGCCTGATCATGCTGATTCTGGTCGGCACCCTGCCGATGGCCTATGCGCTGAACCGCACCATGCCGGCCGACCAGGCGTTGCAATTCGCCGCAGTGGCCGAAGTGACCCAGCAAGCGTTGGTCAAAAGTGCTCCGCAACCGGCCCCGACCGACCCGCGTCCGGTGCTGTCCGCGTACGTGCGCAGCAAGGAAGCGACACCGCAACTGATCCCCGCCCTCGCCGCCCTGGCGGGCAACATCGGCAACGAAGTGAAAGGTTACGGATCGCTCTCCAAAGTCCCGGCGCAAGCCATGGGCAACGTGCGTAACGACATGTACCTGACCAGCGAAACCATTCGCCTGATGGACAAGAACAAAGTCGGTGACTTCGATGCCGACACCACAGGCAAACTGCAATTGTTCAAACAGCAGATCGACAACGCCACGCGCTTCATCCCGCTGTGGGTGAAAATCGCCGTGGCGATTGCTCTGGGCCTGGGCACCATGGTCGGCTGGAAGCGCATTGTGGTCACGGTCGGTGAAAAGATCGGCAAGACCCACCTGACTTACGCCCAGGGCGCCTCGGCAGAGACCGTGGCCATGCTGACCATCGGTGCGGCGGACATGTTCGGTTTGCCGGTGTCGACCACTCATGTGCTGTCCAGCGGCGTAGCCGGGACCATGGTGGCCAACGGCGGTGGCTTGCAGATGAAGACCATCCGCAACCTGTTGATGGCCTGGGTACTGACCTTGCCGGCGGCGATAATATTGTCAGGGAGTTTGTACTGGTTGTTCACGCGACTGTTCTGAACCCGACAACGCGTAAAAAGCTCCCGGACCGGGCAATCGGTTCGGGAGTTTTTTATAAGAGCCATCAGCGCCGCGCTCACTCGACAGGCATTTCGTCGCAAAATCATTGGATTAAGCACTTATTGGTTCTGCACCCGCAGGATCGGGCTTCAGTTTGTTACCTTGGTGCCGACTCTTAAGAGACCCGATGCATTCAGGAGGGGGAACCGTGAATCTGTACATCAATCAGCTTCAGAAGAAAGCTGACTTCAAAAGCGCCATCTACGCTGGCGATATCTTCCTGAACACCCAGCTCAATGCAGCAAAGGAACTCTGTGCTTTTGCTCAGGAAAGCATCACCGCCGCATTTGACGGCGAGACTGACCACCAGGCCCTGCACCGCCTGATGCCGGTGGAAGAGTTCGTGGTGCTGGTAACCCGCCTCAAAGGCCAGTTCACCAATAGCCTGCGGGCCAAAGAGTTGATCCGCGGTTTCACCGAAGAAATCGGTGCGGCCCCCGAAGAGTTCATCTTCGACGTGCCGCGCATTCGTGTTGTGCCCAACTACGATTACCTGCACGCCGGCGTCAGCTACGCCTACAAACCCCATCGCGACACCTGGTACGGTGGCGTCGACTGCCAGATCAACACCTGGATGCCGGTCTATACGATCCAGCCGGACCAGACCATGATGATCAACCCGGCGTACTTCAATAAGCCGGTGAAAAACACGTCGGCGCAGTGGAGCCTATCCGACTGGATCGGCGTACAACGCCAACGCGCCAAGGACAACGTCAAGGAAGAAGCCCGTCAGCACCCGGTGCCGACCGAGGACATCGACGCAGCGTCCGAGATCCGCATCGCCGGCAACACCGCCGAAATGCTGATTTTCTCGGGTTCACACCTGCACGGCACGGTTCCCAATTACACCGAACAAACCCGCTTCAGTGTGGATTTCCGCCTGATGCACCTAGACGACCTGAAGCACAAGCGCGGCGCGATCAACGTCGACAGCGCGTGCCCGGATGTCGGCGCCGGCTTCAAAGACTATTTCCACGCCCACGACTTCTCGAATTTCCAAGGAATCCAATAATGACCAAGCGTCGCATTACGCCTGCCGAGGCCCAATACAACGAAACCCGCGCTGGCGTTCTCAAGCGGGTCGACGCCGAATACGTGGCCGATGCCCCTTACGTGTTCGCCAACCGCATCGGCGTGACCGCTGCGTTGTCGCGTATGGAGCTGTTCAAGAAGGTCGCCGAAATCCCCGGCGCGATCATCGAGTGCGGCGTGTACAAGGGCAACTCGCTGATGCTTTACATGCACCTGTCGATGATCCTGGAACCCTACGCGATCAACCGCTCGATCGTTGGCTTCGACACCTTCGAAGGCTTCCAGAGCATCAACAAGGACGAAGACCCGGCCGACGTCAACGAGACCATGTTCTCCGACACCGACCAGTCGCTGATCCAGGACATGATCGACGCCAACGACCTGCTGCGTCCGGTCAACCGCATCCCGCGTTGCGAACTGGTCAAGGGCGATATCTGCAAGACCGCGCCTGAATGGGTCAAGACCCGTCCGGACCTGGTCGTGGCGATGCTGATCCTCGACACCGACCTGTATGAGTCGACCAAAGTCGCGCTGGAAACCTTCCTGCCGTACATGCCAAAAGGCGCCATCGTGGTATTGGACGAAGTCGCTTATCGCAACTTCCCGGGCGAAACCAAAGCCCTGCGCGAAGTGTTCGACCTAAACAAGATCGAACTCAAGCGCCTGCCGTTCGACTCCTGCGTGGGTTACTTCCACATCTGATGCATAACCCCCTGTGGGAGCGAGCCTGCTCGCGATGAGGCCATAACATCCGACATCTATGTCGACTGTTCTGCCGCCATCGTCGGATCGCCGCCCGGAGCAAGCTCGCTCCCACAGGAGGATTTGTCGTGCTTCAGGCCAAGGGCTGGATCACCTGCCCCAGCCAGTCCATGAATGCCCGCACGCGTAATGGCAAATGTCGTTGCCGGGCATAGAGCAGCGAAACCTCCATCGACGGTGCGTTGAACTGCGGCAAGACGGCCACCAATTCACCGCTGATCAGGTACGACTGCATCCCCATCAGCGGCGCCTGGATCAACCCGAAACCACCCAGACACGCGGACTCGTAAGCGTCGGTATTATTGACCGTCACACTGCCGGTCATCGGCATTCGATGCAGCGTGCCCTCCTCCTCGTACACAAAACCTTCCGAGCGTGCGCCCAGTACGCCGACGTAATGAACCAGCCGATGTTGCACCAGGTCTTCGAGACGCTGCGGCACACCATAGCGCTGCAGATAGGCAGGGCTGGCGCAGTTGACCATGGCAAAGTCGCACACGTGACGAGCGACCACCGATTGATCCGGTTGCGCACCGACCCGCAGCACGCAATCAAATCCTTCGCCGAGCAAATCGACCCGGCGGTCGGTGCTGCTGATTTCCAGTTCCAGATGAGGGTGCCGGGCCATGAATTCCGGCAGTCGCGGCATCACCACCTGACGGGCCAGAATGCTCGGCATATCGATGCGAATCCGCCCGGTCAGCGAGGCTTCGTCCTGGCGAAACAGCCCTTCGATTTCATCCATGTGCGACAGCAAATCCTTGCTCCGCTCGTACAACACCAGACCGTCCTGGGTTGCCTGAACCTTGCGCGTGGTGCGTTGCAGCAGGCGTGTACCGAGCAGGGTTTCCAGGGCCTGGACGTGTTCGGAAACCGTAGAACGGGGCAAGCCGAGGCTTTCGCCTGCGAGGGTGAAACTCGACATTTCGCTGACCCGGACGAAGGTGCGCAACAGTTCCAGCTTGTTCATGGGGCAAACTCTTTATTGTTCGAAAATTCCGACCAGTGATTCCGATTACAGCCTGTTTATCACCGTAAGGCGGATAAATAAACTTTCTCCCATCATCACTCACTGCTCTGGAGAACGTCCCATGAACCGCAAAATCGCATTGATCACCGGCGCCAGCCGTGGCCTTGGCAAAAGCACCGCCCTGCATCTGGTGACTCAGGGCATCGACATTATCGGCACCTACAACAGCCGCGCCGACGAAGCCCAGGCGCTAGTCGCACAGATCGAAAGCCTTGGCGGTCGCGCCGCCATGCTGCAACTCGACGTGGGCCGGAGTGAAGGTTTCGGCGCGTTCGCCGCAGAGGTCGGGAAGGTCCTGAAAAACCACTTCGATCGCCAGCACTTCGACTTTCTGATCAATAACGCCGGGGTCGGCGTGCATGCGAACTTCGCCGACACCACCGTCGCGCAGTTCGATCTGCTAATGAACATTCACCTGAAGGGGCCGTTTTTCCTTACCCAGAACCTGCTGCCGCTGCTGAATGACGGTGGCCGGATCATCAATATTTCCAGCGGCCTGACCCGCTTCAGCCTGCCAGGTTACGGCGCCTATGCCGCGATGAAAGGGGCGATGGAAGTGCTGACGCGCTACCAGGCCAAGGAACTCGGCGCGCGGAACATTGCGGTGAATATCCTGGCACCGGGCGCTATCGAAACCGACTTCGGCGGGGGTGCGGTGCGCGATAACGCGGACATCAATCAACTGGTGGCCAGCAATACGGCGCTGGGTCGCGCCGGCAAACCCGACGACATTGGCGCCGCCATTGCGCTGCTGCTGGCGCCGGGCAGTCAGTGGATCAACGGCCAGCGGGTCGAAGCGTCGGGCGGGATGTTTTTGTAATCAGGATCAAAAGATCGTCCGAACCACGTTCGGACGATCTTTGCTTCTATCCTTCACAAGCGTTACGTATCACCAGTCGCTCACGCACCACGTCATACGCCCAGTGGTAGAGGTAGGTGTACGGCAAAAAGAACAGCAACACACCGATGTCCAGAATCAACGCCTGCAACAGGCTGACATTCAGCCACCAGGCAATCAGCGGCACACTGACTGCCACCAGACCACCTTCAAACAGCAAGGCGTGCAAGACTCGGGTTGCGGCACTGGGGGCAAGCGCCAGACGCTTGAGCAGACGGTCGAACAGACCGTTGAACAACACGTTCCAGGCCAAGGCGATCAGACCGATGGCAATCGTCACGGCACCCATCTCGACCATCGGCTTGCCCATCAGCCACGCCAGCAACGGTGTACACAGCATGACCGCCAGCAGCTCGAAACCAATGGCCTGAAGAACACGCTCGGTAAAGGATTTGTTGGTGCTCATCATCAAGCTCCCTGGGTGAATGTGGTTGCCATCATCCATCCCCACTCCGATACTTCATAACCAGTAACCATCGATCAAGGCGATAGTTCATGGCCTCACATGAAGTGTTATTGGCGTTCGTCCAGGCAGCGACCCAAGGCTCGTTTTCTGCAGCGGCGCGCAAACTCGGCAAGAGCCAGTCAACCATTAGCGCGGCGGTCGCCAGCCTGGAAATCGACCTGAACGTGACACTGTTCGATCGCAGCAGCCGCAAGCCCAGCCTGACCTCGGCCGGGCATGTCATGCTGCAACGCGCCGAAGACATTCTGGCCGCCACCAGCCGTCTGGAAATGACCGCTGCCCAGCTGTCCCAAGGTGTTGAGGCGAAGCTGACGGTGGCGATTTCCGACACCTACCAGTCCGATCGCTTTGAAGCCGCGTTGAGTGACTTCGAACAGCGCTACCCGGACCTGGAACTCGAATGCCTGATTGCCGAGTGCGACGACTTGATCGCCCTGGTTCAACGCGGGCGCGCGCATATTGCCTTCGCCGAAATGCAGTCCGACTACCCGGCCGACCTGAACAGCGCGACGGTCGACGAGCGCACGGAAATTGCCTTGTTCGTGTCGACCGAACATCCGCTGGCGGCGCTGCAAAACGTCGACAAGGAAACGTTACAGCAGCACCGTGAATTGCGCCTGGCAACCATCATCAATCCCTACGAAACCCGAGCCCAAGGCCGGGTCTGGTCGGCGCCCAGTTATCTGATGCTGCTGGAAATGGCCCAAGGCGGATTTGGTTGGGCGCCCTTGCCGCGCTGGTTGGTCGGGCGTTTTGGAGCGGGCTCGTTGCAGGAACTCAAGGTCCGCGGCTGGCCAAAACCGGTGTCGGTCGATGCCCTTTGGTCCCGCCTGCATCCGCCAGGACCGGCGGGAAGCTGGTTGCTGGCGAAGATGCTGGAGTGATCAAAAAATCACAGCCCCCTCCCCCGTAGGAGGGGTCGCGGCAATCACTTGAGCTCACTCAACCGCCGCTCGATAAACCGTCGCTCCGGCGCTTGCCGAGTCAATTCAAGGGCGCGCAAATAAGCCGCCCTCGCCTCTTCAACACGTCCCAGTTGCCGACAGAACTCGGCGCGCGCCGAATGGGCCAGATGATAGTCAAGCAGCTCGCCTCGCTGCAGAATCCCTTCGACCAGCGTCAACCCCGCCTGCGGCCCATCGCGGCGGGACAGCGCCGCTGCACGATTGAGTTCAATCACCGGCGAAGGCTGCACTCGCAGCAACACGTCATACAGCCCGACAATTTGCGGCCAGTCGGTTTGCTCGGCCGTTGCGGCTTCGGCATGCACCGCCGAGATTGCTGCTTGCAGGCAATAAGGTCCAAAGCCACGCGTGCTCAACGCGCGCTCGATCAAGGCAGACCCTTCGGCGATCATCTGGGCATTCCATAGCGAACGATCCTGCTCATCGAGCACGATCAACTCACCCGACGCCGAGGTTCTGGCCGGGCGTCGCGATTCATTGAGCAGCATCAGCGCCAACAGTCCCATCACTTCGGCCTCCGGCAACAGTTCCATCAGCAAGCGGCCGAGACGGATCGCTTCACGGGTCAGGTCTTCGCGGGTCAGCTCGCTGCCGACCGACGCCGAATACCCTTCGTTGAACACCAGGTAAATCACCCGCAATACGCTGTCGAGGCGCTCGGGTAATTCGGCAACGGAAGGCACTTGATAAGGGATTTTCGCGTCACGGATTTTGCTTTTTGCACGCACGATGCGCTGAGCGATGGTGGACGGTGCAACGAGAAAGGCCCGGGCGATTTCCTCAGTGGTCAGGTCGCAGACTTCGCGCAGCGTCAACGGCACCTGCGCATCCGCCGCCAGGGCCGGGTGGCAGCAGGTGAAGATCAGCCGCAAGCGATCGTCTTCCACATCCTCAGCACTCCAGTCGGTCTCTTCGAGCTCTTCCAGCTGTGCCACCAATGCCGCTTGGGAGGCCGCAAATCGCGCCCGACGACGCAAACCGTCAATGGCCTTGAAACGCCCGGTCGACACCAGCCAGGCGCGTGGATTATCGGGCACGCCATCGCGCTGCCAGCGTTCAACCGCGACAAAGAAGGCTTCATGCAAAGCCTCTTCGGCGAGGTCGAAATCCCCCAGCAAGCGAATCAACGTGGCGAGGATGCGCCGCGATTCGTTGCGATAAACCGCCTCGACCAGCGCCTTGACCGACTCGCCCGGCATCAGTTTGCCATGCCTGTGATCACCCTAGGTTCAACTCACGAACGGGCCGTACTTCAACGCTGCCGACCCGGGCTGCCGGGATGTCGCCGGCGACCTGAATGGCCTCGTTCAGGTCCTTCGCATCGATCAGGTAGAAGCCGGCGAGTTGCTCCTTGGTTTCGGCGAACGGGCCGTCGGTGATCGACAACTTGCCACCGCGCATACGCACCGTGGTGGCGGTCTGAACGGATTCCAGCGCCTCGGCGGCGAGCATCCGGCCGCTGCCTTGAACCGACTCGGCATACGCCACGCATTCGGCGTCCTGGGGGCTATCGGGCGAGCTGTGCAGGAGCTGTTCGTCGCTGTAGACCAGACATAGGTATTTCATAAGACTCTCCGTCATCAGGCTGATCAACTATGGCTGCAGATTGAGCATTTGGCGAAAATCCCGACGATCAGGGTGGCCGTTTGAACAGCGCCTGAACATCAGTGGGCTTTTTGTGTGAAGCCACCCTTAGTCGTCTGGCAAAAGACCAAATCGACCGCTCAAATAAAATAAATGTCGAACAGGCAAACTGGCTAAAATCCGCACTTCACCTTTGTCGGACTACGGACACCGCCAGTGACCACCCAACTCGTTCCCTACGAACAGCTGACACCCGCACAGCGCCAGCAACTGGAAGCCATTGAGATCCCTGACCGGCAGAAGCAATTCTCCGGCGATATCGACATGGCCCTGCACACTTTGTTGTCAGCACCGCGTGACGGCATCAAGGGCTTTGCCCTGCTCGTCGACGAGATTCCGGTAGCGTTCCTGCTGCTCAAGCGACCGCCTTTCCTGCCGCACTGGGCCCATGAAGACACCGCGACCCTGCATGCGCTACAGGTCGATCACCGCCACCAGGGCAAGGGTTATGGCAGCGCACTCCTGCAGGCCCTGCCACTCGCTGCGCGTCAGGCCTGGCCAGAAATCAAGGGGCTGGAGCTGTCGGTGGATGCGCACAATGAATCGGCGCTCGGGCTCTATCTCAAGCAAGGCTGGGTCGACAGCGGCAACGCCTACAAAGGCCGGATCGGTTATGAGCGGCGCATGGCCCTGGCGTTCTGAACGCCCGATACCCCTTCATGGATGAAGTGAACAATGCTGACCACTGTCGAACAACTTGAAGCGATTTACGGCCGTCCTCACGACCGCGCCGTGCGCAAGGAAATCCCCTTTCTCAACCTTGATTACCAGGCGATGGTGCGCGCCTCGCCGCTGGTTATCCTAAGCTCGGTCGGCCCTGACGGCATGGACGGCTCACCTCGTGGCGATACGCCGGGTTTCGTACGGATTATCGATGAGCGAACCCTGGCGATTCCCGACCGTCCGGGTAATAACCGCATCGACACCTTGCGCAATATCGTCCTCGATTCGCGGATCTCGTTACTGTTCATCATTCCGGGGATTGGCGAGACATTGCGGGTCAATGGCCGCGCGCGGATCAGCGCCGAGCCCGCTCTGCTGGAAAGCTTTGCGGTGAACGGAAAACCGGCGCGCACGGTGATTCTGGTGGAGGTCGAAGCCGCCTATTTCCACTGTTCCAAGGCTATCGTCCGCTCGGATTTGTGGAACCCGGAAAAGTACCTGGACCGCTCAGCCCTGCCCACCGCAGGCGCCTTTCACAAGCGCCTGAATGACGGCCAGTTCGATGCCGAGGCGTACGATCGGGAAGCGCCTGTTCGGGCACTGGACAGTCTTTACTGACCGATACGACGACACCCTCATGTGGGAGCGAGCCTGCTCGCGATAGGGATCTGACAATCGGCATCTACATTGAATGTAAGGGCCTCATTGCGAGCAGGCTCGCTCCCACATTGGATCTCCATCATCCTGACAGAATCTTGTTTGTTACAGATCCAGCGCCATTTCATGCCAGGCCATGCCGCCGTGGTCGGATGCGGATACGTTGAGGTAGGCGAAACCAAACCCGGCATACAGCGGTATGTGCCGTTCCTTGCACATCAGGTTGATGCGGGTTTTGCCCAAATCACGCATGCGGACAATGAACTCGGTCATCAAGCGCTTCGCCAATCCCAGCCCTTGAAAGTCCGGGTGTACCACCACCGACATGATCACCACCTGCGGGCCATCCGGGTCATGGCCGATCATTTCCTTGAAGGCTTCATCCGCCATTTCTACCTGATACGCCGCCCCCGAATTGATAAACCCGGCGACGACACCGTCGACCTCGGCCACGATAAAACCTTGCGGCCAGGTGGCGATGCGCGTGGCGATTTTCTCGCGAGTGGCCGCTTCATCACCTTCATAGGCTTGGGTTTCGATGGCGAAACAGCGATCAAGATCAGCCGGCGTGACCTGGCGAATGACAGTCGAGGATGAGTTCATGGCGTGACCCGGTCAGCGAAAAAGAGGGTGCGAATCATAAATTAATAAGGTCTGCATATCGATCATCTGCACGCCCGTAAAACCTTCGTATAGCGGCTTTCTTTCGCGCAAGGTTCGGGCTATTGCTTGTCCCTGTCTTTCGCCATGAAGAGGGAAACTCACCATGAGTAGCGTTCAGGTCGGTCTTCTTATGCTGTTCACCATCAGTGCTTTTGGCTTTATCACGCTGACGATCGACGTGTTGCGAGCGCGGCGAATCAGCAAAGACAAATAGGGCAGATGCCGAGTGGCGGCGGCGCTTGAGTGCGCCGCCTCTCAACCCGCTCAGGCAGTTTTGAGCGGTACCCAGATTTCCAGCACACCGGTATTGAGTTTCGGATTGAAGTCGTCGCTGTAGCGCTCGAACTCCGGGGCATCGGCGGCCTCATGACCTGACTGCGGCAACCAGGTTTTCCAGATGTACTGAAAGGTTTGCGGCAGGGTGTCCAACGCACCTTCGTGCTTGAACACCGCATAGTGCTGAGGTTGTATTTCGATCCAGCGGTAGAGTTCTGGCAGGTCATCGAGCTTGCTGATTTCGACACCCGCGATGTACTCAAATCCACCTTTACCGTCCGGGTTGCAGCAGACGCCGTAGGTTACTTCCCCGATCTGCCCTGGAACGTTACCGATGTGCGGTACGAATTTATCCCAGAGCTTGGGAATACCTTCGGTGGTGTCCTCGCTAAACCGCCCGCCAAGTCCGGCGATCAGCATAAAATGCCCCGTTTCGAAGCGCGGTCCAGCGTCCACGCCGTTTTTTGGATCATCCATGAATCAACTCCTGCAACTGAAGGTGGGTTCGGCTACAAGTATAGAAGCCAAACCGGATTCCCCCAGTCAAAGGCCCGGAAGTTCTGCAACAGCCGCCGGGACGATAAATTCCTGATAACCAGAAACAATCACGTAGACTGCGAAATAACAGAAGATCGCTGCAGATGCCATATAGGAATAGCGCAGCAGCTTGTCCCCCAAGAACTTGCCGCCCTGGGTCGCCGCCAGGCACAGGGCAACGCACCAGAGCAGCCCGGCGCAAAAGAACCCCGCCAGAAACAGTGCAGCATTGCTCAGGCTACCGCCCCCGGAACGGGCAATCAGCGTACCGCCGACGGCGGCGAACCAGAGAATCGCGCTGGGCGACGACATTGCCAGAAAAATCCCACGGAAAAACTCCCGCCGATGGGAGCCGGCACTGACCTCACCCGCCTCCGCCAACACGGCGCTGTGATAAATGGCCGAATAAATCATCTTCGCCGCGAAGTACAGCAGCAACGCCGAACCACCGACCCACAACACCCAGCGCACCGCCGAATACTGCAACAGCACCGTCATGCCCGCCAGCGCCAACACGGCGTATACCAAGTCGCCGACACAGGTGCCTAGCCCCAGCGCAAAACCCTGAAAATACCCGCGTTGCATGGCCAGTGTGATCATCGCAATGTTGGCCACGCCGATGTCCAGGCACAGCGAAAGGCTCAATAAAAAGCCGCTGGAAAACTCCATTTTTCATCTCGTTCAAAAGTGGTAGTTGAGTAAGTGCCAACGTTTGCAAGAAGCATGCGCGCACTGGCTGATAGCGAAAACTTGCGCGTGCGATCAACCGTGTCATGGAAAATAGTTGAGTCTCGCCACTGGACAATCGGCCACCGGCGCCCTTATCTTCCGCCACAGGCCACCGCAGTGGCCAGCGTCGCTCGGACGGTTCCGGGCGCTTACGTTATTCGAGGCAACAATGGCCGAACAAGGTTCGCCGCGCCGCTTTGCGCGCATAGATCGACTCCCCCCTTACGTATTCAATATCACTGCCGAGCTGAAGATGGCCGCCCGTCGTCGTGGCGAAGACATCATCGACTTGAGCATGGGCAACCCTGACGGCCCGACTCCACCGCACATCGTCGAAAAACTGGTGACCGTTGCCCAGCGCGAAGACACCCACGGCTACTCCACCTCCAAGGGTATTCCGCGTCTGCGCCGGGCGATTTCCAATTGGTACAAGGATCGCTACCAGGTCGACATCGACCCGGAAAGCGAAGCCATCGTCACCATTGGCTCCAAGGAAGGCCTGGCACATTTGATGCTCGCCACCCTCGACCAAGGCGACACGGTGTTGGTGCCCAACCCGAGCTACCCGATCCACATCTACGGCGCGGTGATTGCCGGCGCCCAAGTGCGCTCGGTGCCGCTGATCCCCGGCGTGGACTTTTTCGCCGAGCTGGAACGGGCCATTCGCGGCTCGATTCCGAAGCCGAAAATGATGATTCTCGGCTTCCCGTCCAACCCTACCGCGCAGTGCGTCGAACTGGATTTCTTCGAGCGGGTGATCGCCCTCGCCAAGCAGTACGACGTGCTGGTGGTGCATGACCTGGCCTACGCCGACATTGTCTACGACGGCTGGAAAGCCCCGTCGATCATGCAGGTGCCGGGCGCCAAGGACATCGCGGTGGAGTTTTTCACCCTGTCCAAGAGCTACAACATGGCCGGCTGGCGGATCGGTTTCATGGTCGGCAACCCGGAACTGGTCAACGCCCTGGCACGGATCAAGAGCTACCACGACTACGGCACCTTCACCCCGCTGCAAGTGGCCGCCATTGCTGCGCTGGAAGGTGATCAACAGTGCGTCAAAGACATCGCCGAACAATACCGGCAACGTCGTAACGTGCTGGTCAAAGGCCTGCATGAACTGGGCTGGATGGTCGAAAACCCGAAAGCCTCGATGTACGTCTGGGCCAAGATCCCTGAAGCCTACGCGCACCTGGGTTCGCTGGAGTTCGCCAAGAAACTGCTGGCCGAAGCCAAGGTCTGTGTCTCGCCGGGCGTGGGCTTTGGTGAATACGGGGATGATCATGTGCGCTTTGCACTGATCGAAAACCAGGACCGGATTCGTCAGGCGGTGCGTGGGATTCGCGGGATGTTCAGGGCGGATGCGGCGGCGGGTTGATTTCGCGGATTACTGAACGGAAAACAAAATGCCCCTGTGAGTGTATTGCGCTCACAGGGGCATTTTCGTATCGGGAAGTTGATCGTTAGCGTTATGGCTGTAACGTAGTCGCGCCTTCGTAGTAGAAAGACTTCATGTCGATAACCTCCTCCAGCAACGTACAGCCGACCCCTTCACGCGCAGCGTTGTTCATCAGACCTGGGTCATGATCAATCATCCAGCTGAATAGCCCCCCAAGGTTATGCTCAACCACGTATTCGCCTTTCAATTTTACGGTTCGAGGCGTATCCAGTGACATAAATACTTTGGTTGTTGGATTATAGAGAAAGTCTGCGTTTGCCTTTTTATCGGTATACAAGATAAAACGATTCAGCGGTTGACGCGCTTCCAGATCCAGATAGTGCTTCAAAACACCGGGCAACTCTGTAACACCGGCCTCAAAACAGCCTGGAGTCGTATTAGCTCCAGCACGCTGGCTATATGTTCCCACCAGTGGTGACACACTTGTTAATTCAGCTTGCTGAGCATTTCGACTGTAGTTGGCGTACCCGACATAAATCATTTTGGAGGGCACGCCAAGTCCCAATAGGTACTGCACCGCAGCATCAACAGAGTTCTCGTTAATATCATCGGGGTCACTGCGATATAGATTGCAATGGTGCTGAAGCTTTGTCGCCCAAGGCGTACCAAAAAAGTCATAACCCATGACGTTAACGCCATCGAGCCCCGCTTCAATAAGTGCTGGGATATTGGATTTGGCTAATTTGGCGGGGGCAGCAATCGATGCAATGCTTATTTTGACCGCGGGCAACCGGGCCTTCAACTCTCCTATCAATATGGCAAAGTAAGCCGCATCATCGTCATCGTAGGGATTACCCAACCAAGTATCACCCGCCCCAGGTTCATTACCACTCACCGCAGGGTATTCCCAATCGATATCGATGCTTTTGAACATGGGGAATGTTGTGAAAATAGTCGCAATCGAATCAATAAAAATCTTTCTTTTTGCAGGATCACGTTCTCGCGCGACGGCATAAAAGGCATGACTCATAGACCAGCCGCCAAGGCTCAGGGAAAGCTCCAGGTCAGGATTAGACTGATAAATTTGAAGCAAAGCCCCCAGCACACCTTGCGCTTTTTCAGGACGATAAAGATCTGAATAGTCTTCGCTGACATACCCTGGAAAATTGCAGTTGATATAGGCTGCTAGATCATTCCAGGGATCAATAAACCTCACATGCCCACCCCATTGTGTTTCTGCAGCCTCCAATTCAGCGTCCGTCGGCTCCCCGGGGATTGCTGGCGGACTAACAAGCCCCCAGAGGACTAGAGAGTTGTAGATCGGAATCCGATTAACGCCTTTGTCCCCCACAATGGCTAAAAAACCGAGAATCATTTTGTGAAAGGTCCCGGTTTTTCCCAAGAACCTCATCAAATTGGTTCCACGCCCTCCAGTGGCGTAGCTCGGGTCAGGTTGACCAGGTCCGTTGCCGTAACGGGCATCACCAATCAACCAATCACCCCCATAACCAAAACACTGAAAGCCATTGTCTGCGTACTTATTGAACGCATATTTTGTCGTACGATCTGGACCCGGGGCATAGGACAGCTGATCGTCTCGAGTGGCGGGATCAAAGTTGTTGAGGGCATAGGTTTTTTCGGCTGAGCCCGATCCCCATACAACACCGTTGACTAAAGTGCCCGGATCCGTCTCATTGACAAGCTTGCTCACTCTGACTTTTCGGTTTGCCTGCGATGCACCTGGTTCTTTGGTGGTCATGATGTTTTCTCCCTGCACGCGTAAATGAGTCAAAAGTTCATGAGCAACTTCTACGCGTGGCACGGCACAACGCCTACCTGTCAAAGTTGACAGTGCCGACGAATGGTATTCAGGGATTGGGAATGGCAAAAAGAAAGCCGCGACAAGGACTCAGCATCCTCTCGCGGCTCTGGTGACGCTGTAAGTCCAGCACCCGCACAAGGCGCAGGCACCGCAATAAATCAAACCACCAACGACAACAACATAATGAAGCCCAGCGCAACGACCGACAGGATGGTTTCCATCGCCGTCCAGGTCTTGAAGGTTTCGGCCACGGTCATGTTGAAGTACTGCTTGACCAGCCAGAAGCCTGCGTCGTTGACGTGCGACAGGATCAACGAGCCCGCGCCGGTGGCCAGCACCAGCAACTCGCGGTTCACGCCCGGAATCATCCCCACCACCGGCACCACAATGCCCGCACCGGTAATGGTCGCCACAGTCGCGGAACCAGTCGCCACGCGGATCACCGCAGCGACCAGCCAGGCCAGCAGGATCGGCGAAATCTGCGCGCTCACCGCCATGTGGCCGATCACGTCACCTACACCACTGGTGACCAGCATCTGCTTGAATCCACCGCCGGCACCGATGATCAGAATGATCGCCGCGGTTGGCGCCAGGCTGGCGTCGAGCAGTTTCAGAATCTGTTTGGAACCGATGCCCTGACGATGCCCAAAGGTGTACAGCGACAGCAGCAACGCCAGCAGCAACGCCGAGATCGGGTGACCGATCATGTCCATCCAGGTGCGGAAGAAATGCCCGTCCGGCAGCGCGATGTCGGCAAAGGTTTTCAGCAGCATCAGGAACACCGGCAACAGCACGGTGATCAGCGTGATGCTGAAGCTCGGCAAGGTGCTGGAGTGCGGCTCGCGAGCCAGTTGATCCACCAGTTCCTGGTTAGGATGGCCGGGGATGTACTTTGAAATGAACGTGCCGTAGATCGGACCGGCAATAATCGCGGTCGGCAGGGCAACGATCAGACCGTAGAGAATGGTTTTACCGATGTCTGCACCGAACACCCCGATGGCCAGCAATGGACCCGGGTGCGGCGGAACCAGACCGTGCACGGCGGACAGACCGGCCAGCAGCGGGATACCGATCTTGATGATTGAAATCCCGGTACGGCGAGCAACGATGAACACCAGCGGGATCAGCAGTACAAAGCCGATTTCGAAGAACAACGGGATACCGACCAGGAAGGCCGCAAACATCATGGCCCATTGCACGCGCTCTTTGCCGAACGCGCGAATCAGGGTCTGGGCGATCTGATCCGCCCCACCCGACTCGGCCATCATTTTGCCAAGCATGGTGCCCAACGCAAGGATGATCCCGACAAACCCGAGTACCCCACCGAAACCGTCCTGGAACGCCTTGATGATGGTGCCAATCGGCATGCCCGAGGTCAGCCCGAGAAAAGCTGCGGCGATGATTAATGCAATGAAGGGATGAAGCTTGAACTTGGTGATCAGGACGATTAATCCAATCACGGTGATCACTGCATCAAGCAGCAAAAACGACTCGTGGGACATGCCAAACATGGGGGGGTATCTCCTGTTTGTTGTTGTTATTGAAGCGGGTTATTCAGAAGCCGTCAGGACAGCGCTATCTCTTGCAACAACACTCAGCCGGCGAGTTTCAAACCATGCCTGAGCCACCAGGCGTGGGCCTGCCGGGCGAGTTCATCGACGTTGTGCTTCGAGGCATCGAGCGCCAGGGTCAGTGGCTCGCCAACGGGGGATTCAAGGGTCGCGAACTGGCTGGCGATCAAGGTCGAAGGCATGAAATGCCCAGGACGATGAGCCACGCGATCGGCGGCGACTTCAGGGGTCAACTCGAGGAATACAAAACCCAGGCCCGGCAAGGCGCTGCGCAAGCGTTCACGGTAACTGTGCTTGAGCGCCGAGCAGGTCAACACCGGGCGTGCGCCCGAGGCATCGACGCGACGCAACTCCTCGCACAGGCTGTCGAGCCAGCCGGCACGGTCGTCGTCGTTCAGGGGAATACCCGCGCTCATCTTTTCGATATTGGCGGCAGGGTGAAAGGTATCGCCCTCAATGCCGGTGGCGCCGCTGAGCAGGCACAGGGCCTCGCTGACGCTGGACTTGCCGCAGCCGGCCACGCCCATGATGACCAGGGCGGTGATTGGTTGACTCATGTAACACCTCAGCGCGCAGACAGCGCTACCTTTGCTACGTGAAACTCTAGTGCAAAAGCAGGTATTGCCGACGCCTTCTTGTCATTTTTATGGGTTGCAGCACGTTCTTTCCCAACGCCAAAAAACAGGGATCAGGCAAACCCTGCTCAAGCATTTGCAGCCGCATCGAGACAGCGCTACCTTAGTGCCTTGAATTTTGTTTGGCAAGCTGCCCGATGACCTCCACTAAAAACGATAAAAATACTCGCACCACCGGCCGCCCTACCCTCAACGAAGTCGCCCGCCTGGCAGGCGTGAGCCCAATCACTGCGTCCAGGGCCTTGCGCGGGATCAGCACCGTCGCCACCGAGCTGGTGGAAAAGGTCCAGCAGGCCGCGCTCGAACTGAACTACGTGGTCAACCCCGCTGCCCGCGCACTGGCTTCGGCCCAGAGCCATTCGGTGGTGGTATTGGTGCCGTCGCTGTCGAACTTGCTGTTCATCGAAACCCTTGAAGCCATCCATCAGGTGCTGCGTCCCAAAGGCTTCGAAGTGCTGATCGGCAACTATCACTATTCTCGTGATGAAGAAGAAAACCTGCTGCGCAACTACATGGCCTATCAGCCAAGAGGGTTGCTGCTGACCGGTTTCGATCGCACCGAAAGCGCCCGCCGGATGATCGAGACCAGCAATATCCCCTGCGTCTATATGATGGACCTGGACCCGGGCGCCGGCCTGAACTGCGTCGGCTTCTCGCAATTGAGTGCCGGCCAAACCGCCGCACAACACTTGATTTCACGTGGGCGTCGGCATCTGGCCTACATCGGCGCACAACTCGACCAACGCACCTTGCTGCGCGGCGAAGGCTTCCGGCGTGCATTGCAGCAAGCCGGCCTGTACGACCCGGACCTTGAGTTGCTGACACCGCGTCCCTCTTCGGTGGGCCTTGGCGGCGAATTATTCCTGCAGATGATGGCCAGCCACCCGCAGGTCGACGCGATTTTCTTCGGCAACGACGACCTGGCCCAGGGCGCCCTGCTCGAAGCCATGCGCCACGGGATCAAGATTCCCGAACAAGTCGCCGTCCTTGGCTTCAACGACCTGCCGGCCTCGGCGCACATGGTGCCGCGCCTGAGTAGCATCAGCACCCCGCGTGAAGCCATCGGCCGGCGCGCTGCCGAGCACATGCTGACCTTGATGGCCGGAAACTCGGTGGCCAATCCGGTGCTGGACATGGGTTTCGAGTTGAAGGTTCGCGAGAGTACCTGACACAAGTAAAACAACATCCACTTAAAATACACCTTACAACTGGCAAAACCTTGCGCCTGCGAAAACACTGAAAATCCGTTAAGTTAAACTAAGGTGACGGCAGTTCGAACCTGATACTGCTGTCAGCTTACGTTGGGCATGATGCCCTTTGACTATCACGGAAGAACACCATGAAACCACGCCCAAAACATCTGAAAGCCGCGCTAGCCTGTAGCGCGCTATTATTTTGTACAATCACTCAATCCTTCGCCGATCAAATACCTGTCAACTTATGGAGAGTGCCATCAGCCGTTGTAAAAGAGGGCAGTTACCACAGTGTAATTGTTGACCGCGGCGAACTGAGAAAAGCGATCGCCAGCAGTAACGGCAATTACCTATTCTCCGAAGTCGGAGCAGGCATCCAATCGTTGGTGCTGATTGGCACATCCACTCAACTGGTCGAGTACCTGCTCAACAATAAACATCGCCTAATCGAAAACAGGATAGATGAATTACCCGAGATCCATATCGGCATTTCCCCTTACATTCCTCAGGATCGCTTTGCAGGATTGTTCCCGATAGGCGATTCGATCACCGAAGTTGTTACTCAACTAACAAACTTTATTCCTGGTGGCGGGGCCTGGAGAGACATCGCCAGCATTCCCGGTACGTTGTGGGGACTCAAGGCGGGAATTGACAAACTGAGCGAGTCACAGAAGCAGGCAGGCACCTTGCTCTATATAAAACTCAGCTATCTCCCGGAAGACAAAATGACCCTGCTGGGGCGAAAAACAATCAGTTTCGATCAAATACTGAACGCATTGCAGGCCCAGTACCTGAAAGAAAGGCCTTGAGAACAGAGGCTCCCGACTTAGACGGGAGCCTCTGTTTCACGCGGGTACTGACGTGGTGCGGTTCATCAACTCGACGAACGCCAGCGCACCTTTACTCCAACGGCTGGCGTTTGCCGGCCTCGGCGTTGCCCGATGCGGCCTGAGTGCACTCTTGGTTAAAACCTCGCCTGGCAACATGCGAAATGCTTGTGTATACGGCTCTCGGACCTTCCCGCCATCACCATAGGATGCGTCCCACACATTTAACGGAAATGCTTGCCATCGATTTTTTTACGCTTGCCGTAGCCTGTTTGGAGCTGCTTTTAACCGCCCCAAGGAGTCTTACGTCATGCACACGGACCCGCAAAAACAGCAAGGGTTACTCTCGCGCTGGAGCGAAGCCCTGGCGACCGAGGCGTTCATGTCTCGCCGGATAAGCCTCGGCCATCTGGCCGATTCGCTCGAACTCAGTGCCCGCTCAAGCTTTCAGCGCTTGTTGCAGGCGCTGCTGCGCGAAGGCCTGCTAAATCAAAAAAGCCTGCAAGCCGAAGGCTCGGTGCATTGGCTTACGCTGCTCGATGGTGCCCGGTTGTGTTTCGAAGGGCTTATCCCGGCGCGGATGAACAGCTGGGACATACAGGGCGACATCACGCTGCATCGCTCTGAATGCCCAGCACAAAAACTGCAGTTTCCTTCACAGTTGCTAAACCTGCTCTGCACGCAACTTGAGCCTTTACCGTCGCCCGAAGTGCTCGTTCGCCTGGCCGAAGAGCTTGATGACAGCTTCTGCAACGCCACCTTGTGCCAGGCCTTTCACCATGGCTGGAGCCGGCAACTGCGTGAACAGTTCGAGCTTGCCGATGACGATAATCTGCTGTCCTGGCTCAAGAGCAACTCCTCCCACCCGAACCCGACATCGGTGCTTGAACAGTGGGGCACGCTGGGTCATCCCTGGCACCCGAACTACAAGACCAAGCTTGGCTTGGGCACCACTGAGGTCATTGCGTTATCACCGGAATTCGAAGCCTGCGTGCCAGTCGTCCTGTGCGCCTTGCATCGGCAATGGGCTCACGTCGAATCGTTGATCGGACCTGAGCATTACCGCGGCTGGTGGCAAGGGCATTTCCCGCTCGCGGCCGAACAATTGATCCAGCACCTTCTAACCCAAGGTCTCGACCCGGATGACTACCTGCCCATCCCCGTCCATCCGTGGCAAGCCGCAGAGGAACTACCGCGCTCGTTTGCTCGCGAAATTGCCGACCGCGTGCTGGTCGTGACCACCATCATTGCGTTCAACGGTCAGCCGACCATGTCGTTTCGCACCCTGGCGCCCAATGCAAACCGCTGTTCACCGATGGTCAAACTTCCTGTGGCGCTACGACTGACCAGCGTGCAGCGCACCCTTTCGCCACGCTCTGCGCGCATGGGGCCAAGGGTTAGCGGATTGTTGCTGCAAATACTCAAGCAGGAGCCGCAGATTCGAGCCGTATTGAACATCGTGCCGGAACGTATCGGCGTGCATTACGCGCCGCAACCGGCGGATGATGAACGCTCCCGACATCTGTCGGTGCTTTACCGGGACAACCCGTCGCGCTTGTTGCAGCCGGGCGAGATGGCCGTGCCCGTTGGCAGCCTGTTCGCCCTGGATGAACACGGACAACCGTTGCTGCGCCAGTGGGTCAGATTGTCCCAACGAGGCGACGGCAGACCAGAATTGCTGCGTTTTTTCCGTGACTATCTATCGATCGCCGTTCCCGGATTGCTCGGTCTGTACCTGATCTACGGGGTCGCCTTCGAGGCGCACCAACAGAACAGCTTCATGGTCATGAATGCCGAGGGACAGTTAAGCCGACTGATGGTACGTGACTTCGGCGACATTCGGATTCACCGCCAGACTTTGCACCGGCAAGGCCTCGACCTTCAGTTGCATGACCCGCAGATGACGCTGTATGACGATGCTGACTTCGTGCGCGATAAACTCTTGCACACCACCTTCATGTGCCATCTTGGTGAACTGGCTCTGCTCTGCGCCCGGCATTGGAAGATGCCGGAAGATGCGCTTTGGAATGAGTTGGCCATTCAGGTCAGCGACTGCTTTGAGCACCTGCGCAAACGGGTCGAGCCACAGCGCTGGGCAATCGAGCGTCTGGCCTTGCTGAAACAGGACTGGCCAGCCAAATCTTTCATGCGTATGCGCTTGCTCGACAGTGCGCTCGATATCGTGGGTCGTCTGAGCAACCCGCTTCGCTAGCCCTGCGCACGAAGACAAGTTGAAGTGGGCGCAAGCTTTTTACCGATGGTCACAGCGCTGCAGGATGGAGCAGCGCCAGCAGCGCCTGCACCGCCGCAGAGGGTTCCCTGAGCGGTGTGGCGACCAGCGCAAACTCTCGATGAACAGGCACCGCCAACGGCAGTACGCGCAACCCTTTGCGATTGGCTGGCAAGGTCATTTCCGGAACCAGCGTCACCCCGACGTTTTCCCGAACCAGCGTGAACGCACTGCCCCACTCGCGAACTTCAACCCGTACATCAAGCAGCCCCAGGCCGGCATCCGCTGCCAGGCTGCGAGCATTGACGCTGCAACCGCCAGTGGCGAGCACGAACGGTTGCTCGACCAGTTCCGCCAGCATCAACCCGTGCTCGTGGGGGCGGCGGGCCAATGGATGTGCAATCGGCAGCACCGCAACCCAGGTATCTCGCCCCAACATTCCGGCGTTGCGTTCAGGTGGAGGATTGAGCACCACGCCCAAATCAACCAGGCCAGCGCCGAGCAACGCTTCGACTTCATTGTCGCTGACCTCCAGCGCCACCACCTGAATGCCGGGATACAGCTGATTGAACTGACGCAACAGCGGCGGCAGAAACGTCGCGAGTACCATCGGAAAACTGGCCAGGCGAATCGTGCCGCGCTGAATGTCCCGCGCTGCTTCGGCGGTGGTCCGGATGGTCTCAAGGGCCTGGAGCATCACCCGCGCCTGTTCGATCACGTGTACTCCGACCGCGGTCGGCAAGGTCTGACGATTTTCCCGAACAAACAGTTGAATACCGAGCACGTCCTCAAGCAAGGCCAGCGCTTGACTGGCCCCCGACTGAGTCATGCCGACACGCTCGGCAGCGCGAGTAATGTTGCCCGTGTCGGCGATAGCCACCAGCATCCGCCAATGCATCAGGTTCATCATGGCAGTAGCTATCCTTATGGCTGATGTCTGAAAGATTAATTTTACGACATGCGCGGGCGACTATGACACTGATCAAAATCCTCACCTGGACCCCTGATCATGAAGTTGTATTTTTCGCCTCAAGCCTGTTCCCTTGCTCCGCACATTGTTCTGCGTGAACTGCAGCTGCCATTCGAGCTGGTCCGCGTCGACAACCGCGCCAAGAAGACCGAAGACGGTGCCGACTTTCTGGAGATCAACCCGAAAGGCTATGTCGCGGCGCTGCAACTGGATAACGGCAATGTGCTGACCGAGGGACCGGCAATCCTGCAATACCTGGCTGATCTTCGCCCGCTTGCCGGCCTTGCACCGACGTGCGGATCCTGGGAAAGAGTGCGTTTGCAGGAGGTCCTGAACTTTATTTCGAGTGAGATTCACGGCGCTCTGGGGCTGCTGTTCAACGTGCAGTTTCCTGATCAGGTGAAAGCGCTCTTCAAGGAGAAACTGTTCAAGCGGTTTGCCGTGCTGACCCAGACACTGGAACAACAGGATTATCTGCTGGGCGAACGCTTCAGCATCGCTGATGCCTATCTGTTCACCGTGCTGCGGTGGACCTCCTTGTTTGATATCGACCTGAAGCAATGGCCGCCGCTGGAGCGTTTTCAGGCGCGGATTGGCTCACGGCCTGCGGTAAGCGAGGCGCTGGCGGCAGAAGTGGTGCACGCCTGAAGATTGTTCACTGGCAAGCCGGCGATGGCGACTTCATGAGCGCCATCACCGGTGAATGGCGCGCCTACAAATTGCTGCTGACTTTCGTCGCGACCTGCGTTGGCACCCAGCCTTGCCACACCTGCGGTTGTTCGCGCAGGAAGGCTTGTGCGACTTCACGCGGTTTTTGGTGTTTTTCGCTCATCTGGCCGAGGGTCTGGTTCAGCAGATCGATCGGTAAATCGACTTTCTCGAAGAACGCCACCAGGTCCGGGTATTGGGCCTTGAATGGTGCCGAGACGCCGATGGCCAGGTTGGCCGGCATCGAGCGTGTACCTTGCGGATGCGGGTTATTGGCGTCGGCCAGGGTTTTCCAGGCCTCGGCGTTGAAGGCCGGCTCGTCGAGTTTCACCAATTTGAAACGCCCCAACAGCGGTGTCGGCGACCAGTAGTAGAAAAGTACTGGTTTGCCACGCCGAATCGACGAACTGACCTCGGCATCCAGCGCCGCACCTGAACCGGTGCGGAAATTGACGAAACTCTCGGTCAACGCATAGGCCTTGAGCTTCTGGCTGTTGACGATCTCCGAGGTCCAGCCGGTCGGGCTGTTGAGGAAGCGGCCACGAGTCGGGTCTTCCGGATCCCGGAACACGTCCTTGTAGCGCGCCAGATCGGCTACCGATTTCAGTTCTGGCGCCAGTGGTTTGATCCCGCGCTCGGGGTCGCCCTTGATCACATATTCCGGCACCCACCAACCTTCGGTGGCGCCTTTGACGGTGTCGCCCAGACCGAACACTTTGCCCTCAGCCTGTGCCTTGACCCAGGCTGGACTACGCCCCGCCCATTCCTCGCCGATGACCTGAATATCATCCTTGGCCAGCGCGGCTTCAAGGCTGACCGTACTGCCCGGCAGCGTGTCAGTCGGGTAGCCATAACCTTTCTCGACGATCAACCGCAGGATCTCGGTGATCAGGCTGCCGCTTTCCCAGGTGATGTCGCCGAAGTGAATGGGTGCGACTTTTTCCGCCGCGGGGGCCTGTGTCGCCACAACGCTGAAGACCAGCAGCGAACTGCCGAGCCAGGTTTTGATTGATCTCATGCGGACCTCAGAGTGGGGGGTGAGAACAATGGTTGATTGGCGCTGCGCTGGCAAAGCGCCTGACAGCGGGTCATGTAGACGCTGACCGAACGCTGGGAGATGCCCAGTTCGGCGGCGATTTGCGGGTAAGTCAGGCCCTCAAGCCGTGACAACAGGAACGTCGCCCTGACCTTGCCCGGCAAGCGGTCAAGCGCCTGATCAAGAACACTCAAGGTCTGCAACTGCTGCGTCAGGTCTTCCGGCGACGGCCCTTGGCAGGGCTGAATGTGCTGCAACTGATCAAGGTGTTCACGCTCGCGGTCCCGTCGGTGCCAGAGACGATAAATCACCCGCTGAGCAAGAGTGGTCAGCAAGGCACGAGGCTGTTGGATCGACGTCAGCTTCGGCGAGTCGAGGAGCTGCGCAAAGGCCTCGGCGGCGACATCTTCGGCGCTGATGCCAGCATCGAGGTAGCCGCGCAAGCGATTGCACAACCAAACATAATGACAGCAGAACAATCCGCCTACGTATTCGCTGTGAGAAAGGTCGGTGCCGGACATGGAGGCTCCAATCGATAGGGTTGCGCTGGATGTCCGGTAGTCCGGTGCAGCGATCCTAGCAAGGAGCCTTATTCTTTAATAATACTTAAAAACTATTTTTATATATTTTTTGGAGATATATATCATCCGCTTGCCCGGTGCTCTTTTCTTTCCTCAACGCAAGCGTCCAAACCCCAGCTCTTCGGCCTCTTTTCGGTAATCGAGGATGATTTGGTAGTCGCTTTCAGTGGCCGGCAACACCTCGTGGAGCCCCAGGATTTCAACCACATCAGGCAGTTCATTCAACGTCTGGTTCATCACCTCGCGAAGGTGCTCGATTTGCCCGTCCGTCAGGCTGGCGACACCGATATACGGCAAGGTCGGGCTGAACGCACTGCGCGCCACCACCCGCAGACCTTCGATCTCCTGCGGCGCATGGCGCGCCAGATAGGCGAAGGTCACGCTGTCGATGGCCGCCAGGTCCGCGCGCCCGTCACGCAGCCAGCGCAGGCTTTCACGGTGACTGCCGCTGACCGCAACGCAGGAAAAAAACTGACCATTGCGTTGCAACGCAGCGATGCGGTGACGCAACAAATTCATCCCGCTGTTGGAGTCCTCGCCATTGATCACCGCTCGGCACCCCAGCAGCGCCGGCAAGGTTCGGCGCGGGTCGTCGGCCCGGGTCAACAGCACGCTGCAATGGTTACCAGCGCTGCTGTCCGGTAGCTCATAACGCGGCCGACCGATCACCCGCACCTGCCCGCGCAACGCTGTCATCAGCGGATAGCCACAGGTCTGGGTGAGCAGCAATTGCGGGGCCAGCCAAAGCTCCATCAACGACAGGCCTTCAGCGTTCAAGCGGGTCGCGCCGAGCCGCTCGACGATACGCGCCAGCCAGTGTTCATTGGCCTGACATATCGGCTCGGGGGCGACGTACATCAGTAATTCTGCAAAACCTGAAATCATGCCGGCTCTCAACTGAAAGGATGCTGCGGACTGTCGACGGGACTGAGCCCGTGCCAACGCAACAGCTCACCATAGCCGCGCACCAGAAACCCGCCACTGCGCGCCTGCCATTGTTCACGTCGTGCGCGATAAACCCGCGGCAAATAGAACCACGGCAACCCCGGCAGATCGTGATGCACCAGGTGCAGATTCAGGTTAAGGAATAACCAGCGCCAAGGCCAGGCAGCCTCGTTGAGCACCGTGCGTTTTTCCGGGTCAGGGTGCGGGCGATGCTCATAGTAAGAACGGATCATCGCGACCGACAGCGCCGGCACGCTGATCAAGAGCAGGTAATGCCAGACGGGAACAACACTGTAATCAGCGATGAAAGTCAGCATCAGCACGGTCAATGCGCCATGGGTCAGCCACATCAACCAGGCCTGGCGATCACCGTGGCGCAAGCGCTGGAACTCTTCCTTGGCCAGCGTCAGCAACGCCAACGGCGCACCGACGGCGAAGCGCCCCAACACGGTTTTGTTCAGCCAGTGCAGGCTGCGCTCGAACACTGAACTGCCCTGCCACTGCTGCGCGCTCACGTAGCGACTTTCCGGATCGCGGCCGGGTAACGTCAGGTCCTCGTCGCGGTGATGCAAAAGGTGGCTGTCGCGGTACAGGGTGTACGGGTACCAGACGGCAAATGGCGCGTAACCAAGGAGTTTGTTCAACGAGGTAAAGCGCGTTGGATGCCCATGCAACAGCTCATGCTGGACCGACATCCACAGCACCACGATCGGTATCAGCAGCAGCGTGCTCAACCACAGTCCCAGCCAGGCACTGGCCAGCAGCACACCAAACCAGGCCGCGTAGACGCCGATCAACAGCAGCCAGGTCGGCCATTCGCTGCGACCGGCAAACGTTCGGCGCAGGGTTTCAATTTCTTCACGCAGGTGTTGATCAAGGTAATAGGACATGGCTCGGCTCAGAACAGGACAAGCCAACAGACAAATGTCGGCCTTATCCCCTTCTGTGCAACGAAGCAGGGAAATCTTGCAGATCGATGGCTGATTTACCTGGAAGTGAACACTTGAAAATGAACGCGGAGCCCGATTGCCGGGCTCCGTCAAAGCGGGCTCAGTGCCCGAACACCCCGACCTTTTTGGCCTTCTTGTCAGCGCGTTTTTCAACGGCTGTCTTGGTCGGTTTCTTTTTCGCCGCTTTCTTCGAATCCATGCCTTTGCTCATGATGCACGCTCCACCAACTGGGAATATGAGATCAGGTATACACCTATCTCGCAGCGTTGGTTCTTTTATAATAGGCGCATTTTTCGCAGTGACCCTCTCGCACATGCTCAACACCCAGTACACCCAGCTTGCCGAGCCACTGTGGCCTTTGCTGAACAAGTTTTACCGCAGTCACCAGTCATCGATGAAAGCGGTTCGCGACGCTCAACTGTGGGTTGGAAAGCGCGACGAGATCATTGCGGGGCTCTGTTTGCGGCCGATGGCGGAGGGGTTTTGGCTGACGGGGTTATTTGTCGACCCGGCCCTTCGGGGACAAGGTATTGCGGGGGCGTTGATGGCCCAGGCGCTGGTGCAGATCAAGGCGCCAGTGTGGTTGTTCTGCCACCCGGACTTGCGCAGTTTTTATGAGTGCAATGGCTTCACTGCGGACCCGTTGTTGCCCTATGCACTGGCTGAGCGGCTGGCTCGCTATAAACGCAGCAAGCCGATGATCGCCATGGGGTTTCAAACTGTGGGAGCAGATTGAGGTGAAGTTTCGGATCAATCATCAGCCGTCGGGTCGAGATCCGGGAACATCACTTCGGTAAACCCGAACTTGCGAAAGTCGGTGATCCGCGACGGGTACAACCGGCCGATCAGGTGATCGCATTCGTGCTGCACCACACGGGCGTGAAACCCCGAAGCAATGCGCACAATTGGCTCGCCCTTGGGATCGAAGCCTTCATAACGAATGTGCTGATAACGCTCGACCGCCCCTCGCAGCCCCGGCACCGACAGGCAACCTTCGAAGCCCTCTTCCAGCGTCGGATCAAGCGGTGTAATCAATGGGTTGATCAAGATCGTCTGCGGTACGGCGTCAGCGTCCGGGTAACGTTCGCTGTGTTCGAAGCCGAAGATCACCAGTTGCAGGTCGACACCAATCTGCGGGGCTGCCAGGCCGACGCCGCCGACACTTTCCATGGTCTGGAACATGTCATCGATCAACTGCCACAGTTCGGGACTGTTGAACATCTCGGCCGGTACCGGCGGAGCGATACGCAGCAGGCGCTCATCGCCCATTTTCAGAATTTCACGGATCATCGTCAGGCTTCGTCAGTGGTTGGGTTGAGCGAGTGATCCCGGCCCAGTCCCGAAACATGGTGTTTTTCGTCGTGTTCGCCGAAGTCCTTGGCGCCAGGATGCTTGCCTTCGCTCGACATGTGATCGATCACCGCATTCATTTCCGCGCCGAGTAACAGCACCGCAGCGGAAATATAGAAGTACAGCAACAGCACGATGATCGCACCGATACTGCCATACATGGCATTGTAGTTGGCGAAGGTTTTGACGTAATAACCAAAGCCCAGCGAAGCGATGATCCAAACAACCACTGCCAGCACCGAACCCGGCGTGATGAAGCGAAACTTCTGTTTCACATCAGGCATCACGTAGTAAATCAACGCGACCGCGACCATCAGCAAAATGACGATCACCGGCCAGCGCAGTATCGTCCACAGCGTGACGATGAACTCTTCCATGCCGATCTGCGACGCAATCCATTCCATCACCTGCGGGCCGAGTACCATCAAGGCCGCAGCGGCCAGCAGCATGCCGGCAACGCCAACAGTATAGAAAATCGACAGCGGGAAGCGCTTCCAGATCGGTCGGCCTTCGACCACATCGTAGGCCGCGTTCATCGCGCTCATCATCAGCCGCACACCCGCCGAGGCGGTCCACAGGGCGATGACGATACCCACCGAGAGCAATCCACCCTTGGATTGCTGGAGTTGGTCGATCACCGGGTTCACTTGTTCCAGCGCTTGCGGCGGCAGCACCAGTTCCGATTGCAGGCGCAGCCAGGAAAAGAAGTCCGGCAGGTGCAGGAAACCGATCAAGGCAATCAGAAACAGAATGAAGGGAAACAGCGAGAACAGCATCTGATAGGCCAGCGCCGAGGCATACGTCGACATCTCGTCATTAATAAACTCGGTGACGGTGCGCATCATCACGCGGTGCAAGGGCAAGCCTTTCAACTCCGGGAACATCATAGCGTCTCCTTTCGCCGCAAAAGGGTTGAAGTCGGGAGCGACTCAGGGGCCGTTTTCTACATCAAAGTAACCTACTTGGCGACTTTGGAACAATTTCGGGGAAATTGAACAATAAAAGTCGACATAAAAATGGCCATCCGTGGATGGCCATCGTAGTGCATTAACGCGGGCTATCGGATCAGGCTTTATCGACGGTTTTCTTGATCGCATCTTTAGCCTTGCCGAGCGCTTGCTGGGCTTCGCCTTTCTTCTCCTGAAGCTTGCCTTCGGCTCGCAGCTTGGGGTTGTCGGTGGCTTTACCTACACCTTGCTTGACGTTGCCGACCGCTTCGTTGGTCATGCCTTTAACTTTATCGCCAGTGCTGCTCATGGTATTTCTCCTGTGAACATTCAAAGGGCAGTGTCATTACGTAGAGTTGACCGGTGGGTGTTGCACAGAGTTTCATTTATTTTCACCACCTCATTTCATCCACACATGCAGGTTGGGCTTTATGTTTGCGGGCTTTCCCCCGAGAATGCGCAACGTATTCAGGCCGTGTAGCTGAAGATCCAATCCCGTAGGAACGTTATGAAACTCGATAAAAAGCAGGCCATTGCCCGCAGAAACCAGGAACTTGGCGGTGCAGTGCTTGGCGTCAACAACTGCCATTTCACCGAATTGAACCGCAACCGCAACATCTGGTGGTTTGATATCCCGGTTGCACGCCTGGCCATTGGTCAGTACGAATGGGTTCACCTGCTGATGTACACACCGGCCACCGACGAACTGCTGCACCTGAAAGTGCCGACGGTGTTCCTGCGCGAGAAGCTCGAAGGCCTGGTGGTGCGCAACGAAGGCAAGCGCAAGGCGGCCCTGAGCCTGGAATTGAGCGCTGACAAGGACTCCTACCTTCAGGACATGCGCCCGGCCGGTACCAACGTCAACTTCGCGCAGTTCCGCCTCTAAAGAGATCGTTCCCACGCGCAGCAAAGGAATGCCGCCCCGGACGCTCCGCGTCCGTAGCTGGGACGCAGAGCGTCCCGGGATGCGTTACCACGCGGAGCGTGGGAACGAGTAGGCAGACAATAAAAAGCCCCGCATCTGCGGGGCTTTGGTCTTATGCGCCGACCTTCTTCAAGCCGAGCTTCTTCAGCTCTTCGTCGCGCAGTTCGCGACGCAGGATCTTGCCGACGTTGGTGGTCGGCAGCGCATCGCGGAACTCGATGGCTTTCGGCACTTTGTAGCCGGTGACGTTGGCACGCATGTGCGTCATCACCTGCTCTTTGGTTAGGGTTACGCCCGGTTTGGCGACGATGAAAATCTTGATCGCCTCGCCCGACTTCTCGTCCGGTACACCAATGGCTGCACATTGCAGCACACCCGGCAAGGTGGCCAGTACGTCTTCGAGCTCGTTCGGGTAGACGTTGAAACCGGAGACCAGAATCATGTCTTTCTTGCGATCGACAATGCGCATATAGCCATCTGGCTGGATCAGCGCGATATCACCGGTCTTCAACCAGCCTTCGCTGTCGAGGATTTCGTCGGTGGCTTCCTGGCGCTGCCAGTAGCCTTTCATCACTTGCGGACCTTTCACACACAGCTCACCGATTTCGCCCAGTGGCTGTTCAACGCCAGCGTCATCGATGACTTTGCACAGGGTCGACGGAACCGGAATGCCGATCGTGCCCACCTGAATGTTCTGGTTTGGATTGACGGTGGCCACCGGGCTGGTTTCGGTCATGCCGTAACCTTCGCAGATGGCGCAACCGGTCACGGCTTTCCAGCGTTCGGCAGCGGCCAGTTGCAAGGCCATGCCTCCGGACAAGGTGATTTTCAGGCTTGAGAAGTCCAGCTTGCGGAATGCTTCGCTGTTGCACAGCGCCACGAACAAAGTGTTCAGGCCGACGAAACCGCTGAATTTCCACTTCGACAGTTCCTTGACCATCGCCGACAGATCGCGCGGGTTACTGATCAGGATGTTGTGGTTGCCAATCAGCATCATCGCCATGCAATGAAAGGTGAAGGCATAGATGTGGTACAGCGGCAACGGCGTGATGAGAATTTCGCAACCTTCATTCAGGTTGGAACCCATCAGCGCCCTGCACTGCATCATGTTCGCCACCAGGTTGCGGTGGGTCAGCATTGCACCCTTGGCCACGCCGGTGGTGCCGCCGGTGTATTGCAGCACGGCAACGTCGCTGCTGGCCGGGTTGGCTTCGGTTACGGGCTGGCCGTGACCTTTGCTCAACACGTCATTGAACTTGACGGCCTTGGGCAGGTGATAGGCCGGGACCATCTTCTTCACGTACTTGATGACGCTGTTGATCAGCAGGCGCTTGAGCGGTGGCAGCAAGTCGGCCACTTCCGTGACGATGACGTGCTTGACGCCCGTCTTGGGCACCACGACCTCGGCCAGGTGCGCCATGTTCGCCAGGCACACCAGCGCCTTGGCGCCGGAATCGTTGAATTGGTGTTCCATTTCCCGCGCGGTGTACAGCGGGTTGGTGTTAACCACGATCAAGCCGGCGCGGATGGCACCAAACACGGCGATCGGGTATTGCAACAGGTTTGGCAGTTGTACGGCAATTCGATCGCCCGGCTGCAAATCGGTATGCTGTTGCAGGTAAGCGGCAAAAGCACCGGACAATTCGTACAGCTCACCGTAGGTGAGTGTCTTGCCGAGGTTACTAAAGGCCGGTTTGTTGGCGAAGCGTTGGCAGGATTGCTTTAACACTGCCTGAATATTCGGATACTCGTCTGGATTGATCTCGGCAGCAATTCCAGCTGGGTACTTATCCTTCCAAAAGTCTTCGATCATGGAAGCCCACTCCTCAGCAACGCGAATTCTTCACCGCATTTTGCGATTATTATTGGTGTGTGTTTTTTATTGGTGTCTTTTTGTTGGTGAATCTGGCCTTTACCTGGGCCGAGAAATCACAAAGCGCGCCGAGAGTAGCAGCTTTGCCAAGGCCCTACTAGAGCCAAAAAAAGCCCTAATGGTCACTTTAATGACTAAAGACCTTCAAATGGTCTATTTTAGAGCAATAATTCTACAGCGCCTTAAACCGCTCTGGAACAGGCATCTCCCCCCCTAAAAGCATCGCGGGCAAGCCCTCTCCCACAGGGGGTCAACGCTGACCTTGTGGGAGCGGGCTTGCCCGCGAATGCGCGAAGCACAGCCTTCAGGTATTAAGCGATATCGCGCAGCTCTCGTCGCAGGATCTTGCCCACTGGTGTCATCGGCAGCGACTCGCGCAGCACGATGTGCTTGGGCACCTTGTAGGCGGTGAAGTTTTCCTTGCAGTAGGCCTTCAGCTCTTCAAGGCTGATCCCCGCTTCACGCGCTACCACGAAGAGCTTCACCGCTTCCCCGGAACGTTCGTCCGGCACACCGATCACCGCGCAGTTGGCGACTTTCGGGTGTGCCATGACCACATCCTCGATTTCGTTCGGGTAAACGTTGAAACCCGAAACGATGATCATGTCTTTCTTGCGATCGACAATCCATACGAACCCGTCCGGGTCGATCACCGCGATGTCGCCGGATTTGAACCAGCCGTCGGCATCCAGCACCTCGGCGGTGGCTTCGGGCTTCTGCCAGTAGCCTTTCATGATCTGCGGACCCTTGATGCACAGCTCGCCGCGCTCGCCCATGGGCTGTTCGACACCGTCATCATTGATGACTTTCAACGTGGTACCCGGCACCGGCAAGCCGACCGTGCCAATACGCGACTTGTCGCCATACGGATTGGTGCAGGCCACTGGCGAGGTTTCGGTCAAGCCGTAGCCTTCGGTGATCCGGCAACCGGTTATCTGCTCCCAGCGTTCGGCGGTGGCCTTGACCAGTGCGGTGCCGCCGGAGTTGGTGAGTTTGAGGCTGGAGAAGTCCAGGGTCTTGAAGTCCGGATGATCCATCAGCGCAACGAATAGCGTGTTGAGCCCCAGCAGCGCCGAGAACCGCCAGTTTTTCAGTTCTTTGATGAAACTGGCGATGTCCCGTGGATTGGTGATCAACACGTTGTGGTTGCCGGTCACCATCATGCACATGCAGTTCGCTGTGAAGGCATAGATGTGGTACAGCGGCAGCGGCGCGATCATCACTTCCTGACCTTCACGCAGCAGCGGTTTGCCATCGCTGCCGAACTGGCCAAGACAGGCGCGGGCCTGCTGCATGTTGGCGACCAGATTGCCGTGGGTCAGCATCGCGCCCTTGGCCAGCCCGGTAGTGCCGCCGGTGTATTGCAGCACGGCGACATCGTCGAGGCTGACGTTCAACGGCTTGATGCTTTGACCGCGGCCCAGACGCAACGCGCTCTTGAAGGAAATCGCCTGCGGCAGGTCGTAGGTCGGGACCATCTTCTTGACCTTGTCGACCACGGTGTTGATCAGCCAGCACTTGGCGGTCGGCATCAGGTCGCCCATCTTCGCTTCGATCAGGTACTGAATCTCGGTGTCGGGCAGTACTTCCTGGACCTTCTGCCCGAACATGTTCAGGTACACCAGCGCCCGGGCACCGGAGTCCTTGAACTGGTGACGCATCTCACGCGCGGTGTACAGCGGGTTGGTGTTGACCACAATCAACCCGGCTCGCAACGCGCCGAACACGGCAATCGGGTAATGCAGGACATTGGGCATCTGCACCGCGATGCGATCACCGGGCAGCAGGTCAGTCTGAGTTTGCAGGTAGCCAGCGAACGCCGCGCTGTAGCGCTCAAGCTCGGCGTAGGTGAGCGTCACACCCATGTTGCTGAACGCCGGACGGTCAGCGAATTTCTTGCAGGAACGCTCGAACACCTCGATCACCGACTTGTAGGCACCCGGTTCGATATCATTGGGTACGCCGGCCGGGCGTTTGTCATTCCAGAAATCAGGTTGCATTGTACTTGTCCTCTTTACCTGAACGAATCCGGGCCGCCTTCTCTGTGACGCTGAAAAGCGGGGCTTCTGGGACCTAGGGTCTGTTGACGTTTGGTGACGACCGCGACGGCGACCCATTTGGCGCAGGGCAAGGCGCGAGGAACGCGGTTTGGTCGTTCCAAATAAGTTCCGAGCAACGCAGCCCTGCGCCAAATGGGTCCCGTCCCTTCGCGTTGCGCGCCAACGTGCGCGAGGCTGCGTTGCAGGATTTGCCAAGGGAACAACCATTAGCGGCATCCCGCGCCTTGCCTCGCACACGTTGGCATCGCAACGCGGTTCGCCACCAAACGTCAACAGACCCTAGCAGCTATGGTGATTCAGGCAAATATACGTACCAGCTTCATTGACAGTGTGAATCTTGCTGCTGAGGGACACCCACATCGCACGCCCTGCGATCGATGAGCTATACAATGCAACGACGCCGCACCTAAACAAAACCGTGCAAAGGAATCGCCATGATCCACGACACTTTCTGGTTGACCGCGAGCGATCACAGTCCACTTTTTGTCAACCAGTGGTTGCCTGAAGGCCCGCTGAAGGCGGTGATTCTGCTGTCCCACGGTATGGCTGAACACAGCGGTCGTTATGCGCGGCTGGCGCAGGTTTTATGTGCCGAGGGTTACGGCGTCTATGCGCTGGACCAGCGCGGCCATGGCAAAACCGCCGAACACGGCGTGCTCGGGCATTTCGCCGATCAGGACGGCTGGTGCAAAGTGGTCGGTGATCTGGCCAGCCTCAATCAGCACATCGGTCAGCACCATCCGGGCGTACCGATCGTGCTGCTCGGTCACAGCATGGGCAGCTACATCGCCCAGGCGTACCTGCTGCACCACAGTGCCAGCCTGCACGCTGCCGTGCTCAGTGGCTCGAACTTCCAGCCCGTCGCGCTCTACCGAGTAGCGCGCCTGATTGCGCGTTTCGAACGCTGGCGCCAGGGACCTACCGGTCGCAGTGCACTGATCGAGTGGTTGTCGTTCGGCTCATTCAACAAGCCTTTCAAACCCCATCGCACTCGGTTCGACTGGCTCAGCCGCGACCCGGACGAAGTCGACAAGTACGTCCACGACCCGCTCTGCGGCTACCGTTGCACCAATCAACTGTGGATCGACCTGCTCGGCGGCTTGCAGCAAATCAGCAAAGCGTCCAATCTCGCGCAGATCGATCCGGGCCTGCCGTTGCTGGTGATCGGCGGTGAATGTGATCCCGTGAGCGAAGGCAAACGTCTCAAGGCTCTGGCCGACGCACTGCGTAGCGCCGGCAACCAGTGCATGCAGCTGAATATCTACCCGCAAGCCCGGCACGAACTGTTTAATGAGAGCAACCGCGATGAAGTGACCGCGGACCTGCTCAAATGGCTGGCTGAGGCATTGAGCCATCGCCGGCCACCCCGAACCGAATAATGTTTGGTTATTACACTTAACTCGTCACAGGATTCAAGACACATGACCCAGGTTACCAATACCCCGTACGAAGCCCTCGAAGTCGGCCAGACCGCCAGCTACAGCAAGACTGTCGAGGAGCGTGACATTCAGCTGTTCGCGGCGATGTCCGGAGACCACAACCCGGTGCACCTGGACGCCGAGTTTGCAGCAGCGAGCATGTTCAAGGAGCGTATCGCCCACGGCATGTTCAGCGGTGCGCTGATCAGCGCCGCCGTCGCCTGCGAGCTGCCTGGGCCGGGGACTATTTATATCGGTCAGCAAATGAGCTTTCAGAAGCCGGTAAAAATCGGCGACACCCTGACCGTACGCCTGGAAATCCTCGAGAAACTGCCGAAATTCCGCGTGCGCATCGCCACTCGGGTATTCAACCAGCGCGATGAGCTGGTCGTGGACGGCGAGGCGGAAATTCTGGCGCCGCGCAAGCAACAGACCGTGACCTTGCCGACGTTGCCCGCTATCAGCATCGGCTGATCGCAAGCCCCCAAAAGATCGCAGCCTGCGGCAGCTCCTACGGATGTATACAAAACCTGTAGGAGCTGCCGAAGGCTGCGATCTTTTGATCTACTTACGAACGGGCACGAGCCTGGTTACGCAAGGCTTTGACCTGATCGTGATTACGTTGCGCACCGTGATACTGACGTTCGACCAGATCACGAATCCCCACCAGATTGTGTTTATTGATCTTCTCCATCGCTGCTTTGTAAGCCTTCAGGGCATGGTCCTCGCCACGCTCGGCTTCATTGAGCACCGTTTCTTCGTCCTTGCCGGTGACCAATGATTTGAGGTCAACCCAACGACGATGCAAATCACCGCTGACGCTGGTTTTGGTCTCGGGATCGCCGCCCATCGAACGCACGGTGCCTTGAAGTTCGGCAACGGCAGCGGCGCAGTCAGCAGCGCGTTTGACAAACAGTGCCTTGAGTTCAGGCTGTTTGATGTCCTGGGCGCAGGTCTTGAAACCTTCCTGACCGTCCTTGCTGGTCTCGATCAGGTCGTTCAGGACTGAAATCGCTTCTTTATTGATGTCGGTCATTTTTCAATTCCTCGTGGGTTGAGAGAGCCACATAAGGTGTTGCATCACGTGTGCCAGCCCTTGAATTGAAGTTTTTACGATAAATTTCAAAACGTTAACTTTTAAGCAAACATTTGTATCCGAGTTATTTGCATGATCTGTCAATTGGCCTGCATGCAGAATGCCTGTATTTTCCAGACTGTTTGAATCAAGACGACCGATCGATGAATCCCGAAAAGCTTGAACTGCTGGTCACCCGCGAAATGCCGTTTGGCAAATACAAGGGACGTATCATTGCCGACCTGCCCGGCCAATACCTGAACTGGTTCGCCCGCGAGGGTTTCCCCCACGGTGAACTGGGTGGCTTGCTGGCCCTGATGCAGGAAATCGATCACAACGGCCTGTCCGACTTGCTCGACCCGCTGCGCGCCAAACATGGCAAACCCAAGCCACGCCACTGAACCACGGAACGAGTCGCCGCCATGCCCGAAAACACTCGCCGCGCCCTTGATGAAGCATTTTGGCAGACATTCGCCGACCGCTATGAGGTCCAGCCAGGTCCGATCAATCTGGAGAACGGTTACTTCGGACGCATGTCGCGCACCGTGGTCGAGGAGTACCAGCGCAACATCGAATTCATCAACCGCAGCAACTCGGTGCATGTGCGCCAGCGTTTCGAAAAACTCGAAAGCGTGGAAATACACGGGCAACTAGCCGGGCTCTTGCAGGTACCCGCCGAAGCGGTGGCCCTGACACGCAACGCCTCGGACGCGCTGCAATCACTGATTCGCAACTACAACGGCTTACAGCCGGGCGATCAGGTACTGCTGTGCGATCTGGAATACGACACGGTCAAAAGTGCGATGCGCTGGCTGGCTCGCCATCGCGGCATCGAAGTGATCGAGATCGAGCATGCTCATCCCGCCAGCTTCGAGATGTTGGTAGCGACCTACCGCGAGGCGTTCGTGCGTTATCCACGGCTCAAGTTGATGGCGCTGACCCACGTCACCCATCGCACCGGCCTGGTGATGCCGGTCAAGGCGATTGCCGCCGCGGCCAAAGAGCACGGGATCGACGTGATCCTCGACGGTGCCCACGCCCTCGGCCAGATCGAATTCAACCTCGATGAACTGGGCATCTCTTTTGCCGGCTACAACCTGCACAAATGGATCGGTGCACCGTTGACCCTGGGGTTCATCTACATCGCACCACAGCGTCTGGTCGATATTGATCCAGACATGGGCGAGTTTCACTTTCCGCTCACTGACATCCGCTCGCGCACGCCTTACAGCACGCCAAATATTCCGGCGTTACTGACCTTGCCGCTGGTGTTCGAAGAACATCATTCCATTGGTGGCGCGGCCGCCAAGGGTGCACGGCTTAACTATCTGCGCAATCTGTGGGTCGAGGCTGTTCGCGACGTACAGGGCATTGAAGTCATGACCCCGGATGATCCGCGCCTGTATTGCGGCATCACCTCGATGCGTTTCACCCGGCATGCCGACCAGCAAGCGATGGTCGACCGCCTGCTCAACGACTACAACCTGTTCACCGTGGTCCGCAACGGTTCGGCGTGCGGCAGCTGTATTCGCATTACACCGGGCCTGACCAACACCTCACAGGAAATGCATTGGCTGGCTCAGGCCCTGATCGAACTGAGTTGAGACGATGAACACCGGGTGTTGACGGCAAACCTCGGTGTTCACACGGTATAGATATCGAAGTCTTCAGGCTTGATCTGCGCAGACATCGCGCGCTTGTCGATCCCGATGGTCAACTGCCCGAAATAACCGTCTTCCCAGGAATCACGGGCAATGGTGTGGATTTTCAGTATCGAGTCTTCCCCATGCATTTGGGTAAAAAGCTCATCCTGATCATTGCGCAGCGGCGAAATGCTCCGCCCGCTGTAGTCTTTGGCATTCAGCACCGAACGTGACGCCACCTCGGGAAGGTACAGCTGGCCGACCCAGGCAACATGCCGCGCCTCCAGGTGATTGCTGCCGGTAACGATTCGAACGACAACATGGATGTGCACGCTGCGCCCTGCATAAAACCCCGGATAAATCGTGGTAAACCTGACGGTGCCTTTGCGATCGGTGAATTGCCCACCGCGCAAATAGGTGTCGTCATCGGTACGTGGAACCGAGCCGATATCGCCGACATCGACCTCTTTATCCGGATTGATCTTGCTCCAGCCCGAATAGGCCCCTCGCGCATTGCATTGCCAGATATCCACCAGGGCATCCGTCACCGGTTCGCAGGTGCTGACGTCGACAAGGCTCAGTTTGAGCAGCAAGGGAATACCGCTGGCACCTTCACTGATGTTCCTTCGAATCAGCCTGGGGTTTCTGAAGTACGGGCCGGCAATCTGTTCGGGAGCCAATAAACAGACTGGCCCGGTTGCCTTGGTTGTTGCGTGTTCTTCCATGAGTCGCTTCCTCCATAAGTTGCTCGAAGGATAGAGAAATCTCTGGGGTGGGTTGCGGTAACTATGTATGCCGCTGAAGGGCAGCCACTTTTCTACAGGCAAAAAAAAACGGCGCACTGACCAAGTGCGCCGTAAAGCCGTAGAACACAACTACAACGATTCTGCGTAAAAAAGATCCAGTAAAACCAATCAGTCCAGCAGAGCCAGCGCCTCGGCGGTGCACTCCTGGATACGTGCCCAGTCGCCATTTTTGATCCACTCCGGATCAAGCATCCAGCTACCGCCAACGCACATCACGTTTTTCAGTGCCATGTAACTCTTGATGTTGGCAGGGCCAACACCGCCAGTCGGGCAGAAGCGCACTTCGCCGAACGGGCCGCCAAGGGCCTTGATCGCTGCCACGCCACCGCTGACTTCCGCCGGAAACAACTTGAAGCGGCGATAGCCCAGGGCGTAGCCCTCCATGATCCCCGAGGCGTTGCTGATACCCGGCAACAATGGAATCGGACTGGCAACGCTGGCTTCCAGCAAATCGCGGGTAATGCCCGGCGTCACGATGAACTGCGAACCGGCGGCTTCAGCGGCGGCCAGCATGTTGCGATCGAGCACGGTGCCGGCACCGGTGACCAGTTCCGGACGCTGCTCACGCAGAATCTGGATGGCCTTGAGGCCGAACTGCGAACGCAGGGTGACTTCCAGGGCCGTCAATCCACCTGCGGCTAGGGCATCGGCCAGTGGCAGAATGTCTTGCTCACGGGCAATGGTGATCACCGGAAGAATCCGCGCCTTGACGCAGAGGCTGTCGATCAGGGCAACTTTGTCCGCCATGGAAACGGTCGGTTGAGTGTTTGTCATAGCGGCTGATCCTTGGTTCATGGGCACCAGTAAATCTCTAACGTGGGTTGCAGAAACGCACGAATCGGCATTGCGGCGACATCGTCACCGGCCAGTGCGGCACTCAGGGTGGTCAACTTGGACTGACCGGAAATCGATAGCACAGTGAACTTTGCCGAGGCCAGCAGTGCACGACTCATGGTCAGGCGCTGATGCGGCACCGTCGGCGCCAGCATCGGCCAGCAACGGCGCGTGCCGTCGGGCCGCAAGGCTTCGGCGAGGTTCGGGCTGTTGGGGAACAACGAGGCGGTGTGACCGTCGTCGCCCATCCCCAGCACCAGCGCGTCGATTGCCGGCAATTCGGCGAGCAAGCGATCGGCCTGCTCGGCAGCCTGTTCAAGGTTGGCAGTGGCGCTGTAGAGGTTAAGAAACTTTGCCTTGGCCGCCGGGCCTTGCAACAAGTAACGCTTGAGCAGACCGGCATTGCTGTCGGCGTGCTCCACCGGTACCCAGCGCTCGTCGGCCAGGGTCACCACGACTTTGGACCAGTCCAGCGCCTGCTTGGCCAGATGCTGGAAAAACGCCACCGGGCTGCGTCCGCCGGACACTACCAGCGTCGCGGCGCCTCGGGCATCGATAGCGTCACTGAGTTGCTTGGCCACCTTCAGTGCCAGGCCTTCGGCCAGCAACACCGGGCTGCGGAACTCATGAGCGCTGACGCCCTGAGGCAGTTTGAATTCAGATATCGCCATACCACGACCTCCCGTCCCGCGTGATCAGTGCAATGGAACTCATCGGTCCCCAGGAGCCCGCCGCATACGGCTTGGGCGCATCACCGGACTTCTTCCACCCGGCGATCAACTGGTCACACCACTTCCACGCAGCTTCGATTTCATCTTTACGGACAAACAGGTTCTGATTGCCGCGCATCACTTCCAGCAACAACCGTTCGTAGGCATCGGGAATCCGCGCGCTGCGATAGGTATCGGAAAAATTCAGCTGCAACGGACCGCTGCGCAGCTGCATGCCCTTGTCCAGGCCCTGTTCTTTGGTCATCACGCGCAAGGAAATACCTTCGTCCGGTTGCAGGCGAATGATCAGCTTGTTGCTGATCTGCAAGCGCTGCTCGGGAGCGAAGATGTAGTGCGACGGTTCCTTGAAGTGGATGACGATCTGCGACAGTTTCTGCGGCATGCGTTTACCGGTACGCAGGTAAAACGGCACGCCCGCCCAACGCCAGTTTCGGATGTCGGCACGCAGGGCGACGAAGGTTTCGGTGTCGCTCTGGGTGTTGGAGTTTTCTTCCTCCAGGTAGCCCGGCACCGACTTGCCTTCGTTGTGACCGGCGATGTACTGGCCGCGCACCACCTGGGTGGTCAGGCCTTCCGGACTGATCGGCGCCAGCGCCTTGAGCACTTTGACTTTCTCGTCACGGATGCTGTCGGCCGAAAGATCCGCTGGCGGGTCCATGGCGATCAGGCACAGCAACTGCAACAGGTGGTTCTGAATCATGTCGCGCAGTTGGCCGGCCTTGTCGAAGTAGCCCCAACGGCCCTCGATCCCGACCTTCTCGGCGACGGTGATTTCCACGTGGGAAATGTAGTTCTGGTTCCACTGGGTTTCGAACAGGCTGTTGGCGAAACGCAGGGCGATCAGGTTCTGAACCGTCTCTTTGCCCAGGTAGTGGTCGATGCGGTAAGTGCGGTTTTCCGGGAAGTAACGCGCCACGGCGTCGTTGACCTTGCGTGACGACTCAAGGTCCGAACCGATCGGCTTTTCCAGCACCACCCGGGTGTTTTCGGCCAGGCCGACCTTCGCCAGGTTCTCGCAAATCGCGCCGTACACCGCAGCGGGCGTCGCGAAGTAGGCAATCATCCGCTGCGCCGTGCCGGCCAGTTCGGCCAGGGCGACGTAGTCGTCAGACTTGAGGAAGTCGACATGCAGGTACGTCAGGCGTGCCAGGAAGCGTTCGACCACGGCTTCGTCGAGTTCCTTTTCCTCGACGTAATGGCGCAGCTCACTGGCAATAAAGGCCAGATGCTCTTGCTCGCTGCCCGATTCACGGGCCAGTGCGATAATGCGCGTGTCTTCGTGCAACAGACCGGCGCCATCGAGTTGGTACAAGGCAGGAAACAGCTTGCGCAGGGCCAGATCGCCGAGGGCGCCGAACAAGGCAAAGGTGCACGGTTCAACCGTAATCGAAGGCATGATGTTTGTTCTTTTATCAAGTTAAGCTACAAATACCTTTTTTTAAGGCATCGCTCAAGGAAAAATGTAGTAATAACCACAACATTTTTCCAAAATACACATTCCAAGTGGTGGTCGGTCGGGGCCACCAGTAGGATAGGTCACCATTATGGGCCGCTTCACAGGCCCAATCTGCATAGCCGACCTAAGGAACATGAATGGACCGCGTGCGAAATTTACTGGAACAGATCCAGAATCGCCTTGCAGACCTGAACAAGGCCGAGCGCAAGGTCGCCGAAGTCATCCTGCTCAACCCACAGCAGGCCACTCGCTTCAGTATTGCCGCCCTCGCCCAGGCCGCCTCGGTCAGCGAGCCGACGGTCAACCGTTTCTGCCGTTCGTTCGGTGTCAGCGGCTACCCGGAACTCAAACTGCAACTGGCCCAAAGCCTGGCCAGCGGCGCGGCCTATGTCAGCCGCGCAGTGGAAGCCGACGACAACCCGGAAGCCTACACCCAGAAGATCTTTGGCAGCGCCATCGCATCGCTGGACAGCGCCTGCCAGGCACTGGACCCGAACCTGATCAGCCGCGCCGTGGATTTGCTGATCCAGGCCCGGCAGATCCACTTCTTCGGCCTCGGTGCGTCAGCCCCGGTGGCGCTGGATGCGCAGCACAAGTTCTTCCGCTTCAACCTGGCGGTCACCGCCCATGCCGACGTGCTGATGCAGCGGATGATTGCCTCGGTGGCCCACACGGGCGAACTGTTCGTGATCATCTCCTACACCGGACGCACCCGCGAACTGGTTGAGGTGGCGCGCATTGCCCGTGAGAACGGCGCCTCGGTGCTGGGTCTGACGGCCGAGGGTTCGCCACTGGCCAAGGCCAGCACCTTGAGCCTGAACATCCCCCTGCCGGAAGACACCGACATCTACATGCCGATGACGTCGCGAATCATCCAGCTGACCGTGCTCGACGTGCTCGCCACCGGCATGACCCTGCGCCGCGGCGTCGACTTCCAGCCGCACCTGCGCAAGATCAAGGAAAGCCTTAACGCCAGCCGGTATCCGATTGGGGATGAGTTCAGCTGACGTTTGTCCAAGCCGAGTGCCCACTTGTGGCGAGGGGGCTTGCCCCCGTTGGGCTGCAAAGCAGCCCAAAAACCAGCCAACTCGGTAGTTCAGGTAAACCGTATCTACCGGTTTACGACTGCTGCGCAGCCGAACGGGGCGGTGCGGCGTTCCGACAAGCCCCCTCGCCACAGGGTTTGTGTACCACCTCTACACTCCCATCCGCGCCTGCAAACTCAAATGCGCCCGCTCCCCCGGTGCCAGGCTCAGGCTATCGGTGCCTCCGCAGGCTGCCTCTACGCAGACAAACTCCGAGACCTCATTCCAGCTCACTCCCAGCAGCGGCCGTGACCCGGGATGCCAGACCACGGTGTCAGCGCTGTCGCCGGTGTCGATGCACAGCTGGCGCTGCCATGCGTGGTCCTTGAGCTGTAACTCGCCCTCGTGCTGGAACACCCGCTGACAGCCGCCCTCCACCCGCAACTCGCCCTTTTGCTCGCAAAACTCGCGCTTGAGCTGGTCATAACCTTGCGCGCCATCGAGTCCAGACAGCGCTATCTCAGCAACGTCGCCAATACGCCAATAGGCGTGCAATGCATGGCTCAGCTGGCACGGCAGACTGTCCTGATGCTCGGTACTCAGGCGCAAATCCATGCGATCACCCAAGTGCGCATGCAGGTCCACCTGCCAGTCACACAACTGCAATTGCCAATGCAGGCGCACGCCGTCGTCATCGGTGCTGCTGTCGATCAGTTTCCAGTCGATCAGCCGTGCCCAACCATGGGACGGCCAGGCATTTTCGCTCGGATGACGGCCATACCACGGCCAGCACACCGGTACGCCACCGCGAATCGCCCCGACCTGCGGCCACTTCGCCGCGCACCAGAGCCAGGGTTTTTGGCCCGAGGGCTGGAAGTGCAGCAACTGCGCACCCTGACGACTGAACACCGCCTGACACAGCGGATGGTCGATCACCAGCACCTCACGCTGCTGATAGCGCTCCCAGGCGAACACCGGGCGCTCGCGCAGGGATTTGAAGAAGCGTTGTAGCGGATGCTCAAGCATGTGCCACGGTCCTGAAAATCATTGCCATACCAATAGGAGCTACAGGGGTTGCGCAGCCCCAAAAAAAAGCGGACAGCCTTGGCCGTCCGCAAAAATGCGCACATGGAGAGGAGCTTATCGCAGCTGCGTTAGAACACCGACTGAATTTTCAAACCGGCGACCAGCGCGTTGTCGACTTCATCAACACCACCCGGGTGAGTGACGTATTGCAGGTTAGGACGCACAGTCAGCCAGTTGGTAACGTGGAAACCGTAGTTGATCTCGTAGTTGTACTCGGTGGAACGCAGTGGCGAGAACAGCGGATTGTCGTAGTCACTGACACCATTGGCGGCGTTGAGCAACTCGGCGTTTTTCTTCACGTCATCGTTGACATGGATACGGGCAAAACCGATGCCGACGTCATCTTTTGGGCGTGCATCGAATGGGCCCTTGTACACAAACATCAGCGACTGGTAGTTGTCGACAACGTTGGTGTCCTTGTCGTGGAAAGTGGCGTTGGCCGCGACGTTCAGACCGCGAGAAGCGTCACCGTTGTGGCTGGTGAGCTGTTGCTGCGCAACGAACCAGTAGCCGTGCTTGCTATCGTGGCTGCGGAAGGCGTTGCCTGTGGTCGCTGCATCATTGCCATTGTCGTCTTTACGGACGTCATTGGCGTCGGCAGTGCTTTTGTAGTAACCCACGCGGTATTCGCCCGGCAGGTTGTTGACCTTCGGCGACCAGACCAGTTCGACCGGCAAGACGGTGCCCTTGGTACCACTGCCGCTGAGCTTGAAGCCGTTACCGTGTTCCAGTTGCGATGGGTTCTGGTTGTACGCGCCGATCTGCGCATATAACTCAGGCGTGATGTTGTACTTCACGCGAACCGCCGCCTGCATGACCGGCCAGTTGAACCAGATACCGGTCGCCCAGTTACCCGCTTGGGAGCCGCAGAACGCCAGGTTCTGGAACTCGCACGGGAAGGTGTTGAAGTCTTCGCCTTCGCCGAAATAACCGGCTTTGACGTCCAGCTTACCGTCGAGGAACTGGTGCTGGACCCACAATTGGGTCAGACGGACCATATGGCCACGGCCGTAGACTTCCTGGGAGGAGCTCAAGGTGCCGGCACGCGGGTCGCCGACACGGTCATTGGAGATGTTCTGACCGTTACGGTTGGTGAGCTGGATCTTGGCCTGGGTGTTGTCCCAGCCCCACAGCTTTTGCAGGTCCAGCGCCACGCCCAGGCCAAACTGGTCGGCGTAACGTGCGGTCTTGTCGTGGTTGTAGCCGCCGTGGAGGTTGGCGCCCACTTCACCGACGTAATCCGCCTTGATGTCGATACCTTGTTCGATCAGCTTGGTCCGCTCGCCCCCCCAGTCACCCGTCATCCACTTGGAGTCGGCGCTGAATGCATCATCTGCGTGTACGTTACCGGCCATGGTCAGCACCGCAACAGCTGACAATTGGCAGATAAGCTGAGCGTTGTTCTTCTTTTTCATCCCTACATCCTCGTCTTTATTGTTATTAACTGTTTTTATCTAACGCGGTTTACAGCGGTTGCGACGGATGTCCCCATCCGCCACATATCCCCCTGTGGGAGCGAGCTTGCTCGCGATAGCGGTGTTTCAGTCGACATCAATGTTGAATGTCAGATAGCCATCGCGAGCAAGCTCGCTCCCACATTTTTGATCTTCAGCGCCCTTTGAACTGCGCGACGTTGGCGCTGTGAGTCCCGGTTTGCGCTTGACCGGCCCTCCCCAGGCGTTCGCCCGTCTTGGCATCGAACAGCAGCACTTTCGATGGATCGAATTGCAGGGTCAGGGTCTCGCCAACGGCCGGTGCAACATCCGGCGCCAGACGGCAGCAGACTTTGGTTTCGTTCAAATTGACGAACACCAACGTATCGGGACCGGTTGGCTCGGTAACCTGGACTTCAGCGCGAATGGTCGGCAAACCATTGGCCTCGCCGTTCGCCAGGACGATCTGCTCCGGGCGCATGCCGAGGATCACTTCGCGGTCCTCAAGACCTGCATCCTGCATGCCCAGCGGCAGCTCGCAACGCGCCTGGCCGCTGTCGAGCAACGCCAGCAGACGGCCGTCCTTGCGCTGCAAACGCAGCGGGATGAAGTTCATCGGTGGCGAACCGATGAAGCTGGCGACGAAGAGGTTGGCCGGGTCGTTGTAGATCTGCTTCGGCGTGCCGAACTGCTGAATGATCCCGTCCTTCATCACCGCCACTTTGTCGCCCAGGGTCATGGCCTCGATCTGGTCGTGAGTCACGTAGACCGTGGTGGTTTTCAGGCGCTGGTGCATCAGTTTCATTTCGGTGCGCATCTCGACCCGCAGCTTGGCGTCGAGGTTGGACAGCGGTTCGTCGAACAGATAAATCTTCGGCCGCCGCGCCAGCGCACGGCCCATGGCCACACGCTGTTGTTGACCACCAGAGAGCTGGCCGGGCTTGCGGCTGAGCAGGTGTTCGATTTGCAGCAGCTTGGCGACCCGTGCCACTTCTTCGTCGATTTCAGCCGCCGGCATCTTGCGGATCTTCAGGCCGAAGGCGATGTTGTCGCGCACGCTCATGGTCGGGTACAGCGCGTAGGACTGGAACACCATGGCGATGTCGCGATCCTTGGGGCTCATGCCGCTGATGTCAGCGTCGTCCACCAGAATTGCCCCGCCGCTGATGTTTTCCAGTCCCGCGATGCAGTTCATCAAGGTCGACTTGCCGCAACCGGACGGGCCGACGAGGATCAGGAATTCACCGTCATCGATCTTCAATTCGATGTTTTTCAGGGTGTCCGGCAAGCCGCTGCCGTAGGTTTTGTTGACGTTGCGTAATTCGAGAGTTGCCATGTTCTACCCCTTGACCGCGCCGGACGTCAGCCCACGCAGGAAATACTTGCCAGCGAATATGTAGACCAGCAGTGTCGGCAGCCCGGCGATCATCGCCGCCGCCATATCAACGTTGTATTCCTTGACCCCGGTGCTGGTGTTGACCAGGTTGTTCAGGGCCACGGTGATTGGCTGGGCATCGCCACTGGCGAAGACCACACCGAACAGGAAGTCATTCCAGATCTGGGTGAACTGCCAGATCAGGCAGACCATCACGATCGGAATCGACATCGGCAGCAGGATCTTCCCGAAGATCGTGAAGAAGCCCGCGCCATCCAGCCGCGCCGCCTTGACCAGCGCATCCGGAATGCTCACGTAGTAGTTACGGAAGAACAGCGTGGTGAACGCCAGCCCGTAGACGATGTGCACCAGCACCAGCCCTGTGGTGGTGTTGGCCAGGCCGAGTTTGCCGACGGTGAACGAGGCTGGCAGCAGCACGGTCTGGAACGGCAGGAAGCAGCCGAACAACAGCAGGCCGAAGAACAACTGCGAACCACGGAAGCGCCACATCGACAGCACGTAGCCGTTCATTGCACCGATGAAGGTCGAGATCAGCACTGCCGGCACGGTGATTTTCACCGAGTTCCAGAAGTAGCCGCCTACCACGTCCCAGGCCTTGATCCAGCCAATGCCATCAATCACTTGCGGCCAGCTCAAGAGGTTGCCGGTGCGGATGTCTTCCGGGGATTTGAAGCTGGTCAGCAACATCACCACCAGCGGAATCAGGTACACCGCAGCGGCCAGCAACAAGGTCGCGTAGATTGCAATGCGGCTAAAGCTCAAGGCCGGTTTGCCAAGTTGATTACTCATGGCGTTTGCCTCGCAGTTCGGAGTACAGGTACGGCACCAGAATCGCCAGGATCGCGCCGAGCATCATCATTGCGCTCGCCGAACCGATGCCCATCTGGCCACGGCTGAAGGTGAAGGAATACATGAACATCGCCGGCAAGTCGGAGGAATAACCCGGACCGCCCGCCGTCATCGCCGCCACCAGGTCGAAGCTCTTGATCGCGATGTGTGCGAGGATCATGAAGGCGCTGAAAAACACCGGACGCAGGCTTGGCAGGACGATCTTCAAATAGATGGTCGGCAGGCTCGCACCGTCGACTTGCGCCGCACGGATGATCGACTGATCGACACCGCGCAGGCCGGCCAAAAACATCGCCATCACAAACCCGGAGGCTTGCCATACCGCGGCGATCACCAGGCAGTAAACCACGCGATCCTGATCCACCAGCCAGTCCAGGCGAAAGCCTTCCCAGCCCCAGTCACGCAGCATCTTGTCCAGGCCCAGGCCTGGGTTGAGCAGCCATTTCCAGGCAGTACCGGTGACGATCATCGACAGCGCCATCGGGTACAGGTAGATGGTGCGGATGAAGCCTTCCTTGCGAATGCGCTGATCGAGCAGCACCGCCAGAAACACCCCGAGCACCAAGCTGATGCCGATGAACATGCCGCCGAAGACCGCGAGGTTCTTGCTCGCGACCCACCAGCGGTCGTTCTCCATCAACCGGACGTATTGCTGCAGGCCGACCCACTTGTAGCTCGGCATGAAGCTGGAATTGGTGAAGGACAAAACGAATGTCCAGATGATGTAACCGTAAAAGCCAACCAGGACGATCAGCATGCTCGGCGCCAAAACCAGTTTGGGAAGCCAGCGCTGCAGTGCGTCGAACGGTGAGGCTTTGCTGAAAACCGCCACAGAGCTCATCGGGATAATCCAGGTGAAGAGAAGTGAATGCGCACAGTGCCCCCTTGCGGGAGTGGGCCTGCTCGCGATAGCGGTACAACAGTCGACATCTCTATTGAATGTCAGTCAGCTATCGCGAGCAGGCTCGCTCCCACAGGGTCATGCGGCGTCAGGGACTACTGGGCGGCTTTGATGGCCGATGCCAGTTGGGCGCTGGCCTTGGCCGGGTCAGCGCTCTTGTCGTTCATGAAGTTGGTCACCACATCGAAGATCGCGCCTTGCACAGCCAGGGAGGTGGCCATGTTGTGCGCCATGCTCGGTTGCAGGCCGCCGGTCTTCTCGTCTGCCAGGAAGTCTTTGGCCGACGCCTGGGCGCAGGAGTCGAAGCCCGACGCGCTCATGTCATTGAGCATGTCGGTGCGCACCGGGATCGAACCTTTGTTGATGCTGAAGACCTTCTGGAAGTCTTTACCCAGCGCGACCTTGGCCAGGTCCTGCTGAGCGGCGATATCGCCGGTGCGATCAGCCTTGAGCTTGAACACGGCGAGGGAGTCGATGTTGTAGGTGAAGGCTTTTTCGGTGCCCGGGAACGGCACGCACTCATAGTCCTTGCCCGCTACCTTGTGGGCGGCGGTCCATTCGCTCTTGGCCCAGTCACCCATCATCTGCATGCCAGCCTTGCCGTTGATCACGTCGGCGGCAGCGATGTTCCAGTCACGGCCCGCGCGGTTGGGGTCCATGTAGCCGGTGAGTTTTTTCAGCTCGGTGAAGGATTTGACCATTTCCGGGCCGGACAGGGTTTTCTGGTCCAGATCGACCAGGGCTTTCTTGTAGCCCTCAGGGCCCATGACCGAGAGCACCACGTCCTCAAACACGGTGCTGTCCTGCCAAGGCTGACCACCGTGGGCCAGGGCAATGAAGCCGGCAGCCTTCAGTTTTTCGCCAGCGGCATAGAATTCTTCAAGGGTGGTCGGGGCTTTTTCGATACCGGCTTTCTTGAAGACGGCCGGGTTGATCCACAGCCAGTTAACGCGGTGAATGTTCACCGGAACCGCGACGTAATCGCCTTGGTACTTGACGGTGTCGGAGACTTTCTTCGAGAGCAGGCCATCCCAGTTTTCAGCTTTGGACACGCCTTTCAGCGCATCGGTGCTGAGCAGGCCAGTGCTGCCCCACTCCTGGATATCCGGACCTTTGATTTGCGCTACACCTGGCGGGTTACCCGCTACGGCGCGGCTTTTGAGTACGGTCATAGCTGTAGCGCCACCGCCGCCGGCGACCGCACCGTCCTTCCAGGTGAAGCCGTCTTTTTCGACTTGAGCCTTGAGGACATCGACCGCTGCTTTTTCACCACCCGAAGTCCACCAGTGCACGACTTCCACGGAACCTTTGGAATCGGCGGCAAGTGCGCTAAGAGGAAATGCAGTCAGGGGAAACAGCGTGGCAAGAGAAACGACAGTGGCGAGGCGAGAAATCGCATTCATCTAGCAGTACCTTTCTTGTTGTTATGCATGCAAGTCTGGTGCTTGCGCTGCAAACGAGTTTAAACAGCGTAGGTCGCTTGGCAGGTAACGAAGCGACGGCAAAATGTCACTGCATGGTTACATAAGTACCGAGACAGAGCCTTGAGCCAACGCACTGGCCATGCTCGGTGCCAGCGGCAAGCGTGGAATCAGCACCGCTTGCCAGGCGTGATAGAGGTCTGGCTTACCGCCCCAGATCTCGGCACTTGGGCAGTTTTGCGGGTCGAGTTCGTGGTGCCAGCTGCCGTGAATTCGGTCGATCAAACAGCGGTCGCTGAACTCCCAGAAACGCCGGTACCAGGTTTCGTACTGCGCCTCACCGGTGCGTTTGAGCAAGGCACTGGCGGCGGCACTGGCTTCGCAGTGAACCCAGTGCAAACGCTGGCGCACGACGGGGCGGTTGTCCCAGTCGAGGGTGTAGACAATGCCTGGCGCGCCATCGACGCGCCATCCGTGAAGGCAGTTGTTGGCGAAGAGTTGTTGCGCGTCGCTCACCAGCCAACCGGGGGTCAACATGCCGGCCTGCCCGCGTGCAGCCTCCAGGTGCAGCAGCAGCCGTGACCATTCAAAACCATGGCCCGGCGTGGTGCCGTACGGTCGGAAGTGGTCAGCCGGATTGGCTTGGTTGTAGTCGCGCAACGGTTGCCAATCACGATCAAAATGCTCGACCACCAAATGGTCGTTGACCGCTGCGTGCCGGTGAATCACCCGCTCGACAATTCGCAGGGCACGGTTCAACCAACGGCTGTCCTGTGCGACATCGGCCAGCGCGAGAAAGGCTTCGGTGGCGTGCATGTTGCTGTTGGCACCGCGATAGGGTTCCTCTTCGCTCCAGTCGCGATTAAAGGATTCGCGCATCGCGCCCTCCTCCTCGCTCCAGAAATGCTGCTCGATGATGGCGATGGCATCGCTGAGCAAGGCATCTGCTCCAGGCCTTTGGGCAACCACCGCAGAACTCGCCGCGAGTGCCACGAAAGCATGCAGGTAAGCGGCTTTGCCGGTATCACCATCACGGTGATCGGGCACCGCAAACCAGCCACCGAATTCGGCGTCACGCAACGGGCCATTCAGGGCATTGATGCCGTGATCCACCAGTTCGGCAAACCCCGGCAAGCCCTGAATGTGAGCCAGGGCGAAGCTGTGGGTCATGCGGGCGGTGTTCATGGTGTGGGCCTGGGCGGCGGCCGGTAATTGGCCGTGTTCGTCCAGGTTGCCGAAGCCTTCAGGCAGCTTCGATGCCTTGGCGAAAGCCAGCAGGCGCAAGCCTTCGTCGGCCAGCCATCGCTGATGGGCAGGCGCGTTCAGCCAACTGCTGAAGGCAGGTTGGAGGGTGTTCATGGAGTACCTTTTTTTGTTGTTATGACTGAGGGGAGTCTAAACAACAGGCGGTGACGGGCAGGTAACGAAGGGGCCCGTGTGTGTCACTGACTTGTGACACTGATCGTTCCCACGCTCTGCGTGGGAATGCCTCTAGGGACGCTCTGCGTCCAGTGACGCGGAGCGTCACGGGCTGCATTCCCACGCGGAGCGTGGGAATGATCATCAATCTCTGGGCAACTGCAGCGTCACCCTTAACCCGCCCTCGCGCAAATTCTGCAAACTCACTTCCCCACCATGGCTATGGGCGATGTTACGCGCAATGCCCAGCCCCAACCCGTAACCCTGCTGCTGTCCGGCCAAACGAAAGTGCGGTTCGAACACTTGCTCCAGTCGCTGCTCGGGCACGCCCGGGCCTTCGTCGTCGACGTGCAAGATGAACGCGCTGTCATCGTCGTCGATGTGCAAATGGGCGTTCTGCCCGTACTTGAGGGCGTTGTCGATCAGGTTGCCGATGCAGCGCTTGAGCGCCAGCGGCTTACCGGGATACGGCGCCAGCGCCCGGCCTTGCTGGGTTACGCGGCCATTGCCGTTGGGCGCCAGGTAAGGCTCGACCAAGCAATCGAGCACATGATTGAGGTCCACCGGCTCGATGTTTTCGTGGATGTCAGTGTCCTTGACGCATTGCAGCGCGCCTTTGACCAACAGCTCCAGCTCATCCAGATCACGCCCGAACTTGGCTTGCAGCCGCTCGTCTTCCAGCAACTCGACCCGCAGCCGCAGACGAGTGATGGGGGTGCGCAAGTCATGGGAAATGGCACTGAACAACTGGCTGCGCTCTGTCAGGTAGCGGCTGATGCGCTCGCGCATGGCGTTGAAGGCTCGGCCGACTTCGACCACCTCACTGCCACCGCCCTCGGCCACCGGTTCCACTTCGGCGCCCAGCGACATGTCCCGCGCCGCCCGCGCCAGACGCTTGAGCGGTCGGCTCTGCCAGTGCACCAACAGGCCAATAAACAACAACAGAAAACCGCTGGTGAGCACGATGAACCAGACCTGCTGCGACGGCAGGCCCTGCTCTTCCAGGCTGGTATAGGGCTCGGGCAACAGCGAGGCGATATACAGCCATTCGCCTTGGGCCAGTTTGATCTGGGTGACCAGCACCGGCGGGTTGACCGGTTCCAGGGTCAGCGCGTAATGCGCCCAGGACCGTGGCAATTCATCGAGCTTCAAACCACCATTGAAGATCCGCAGGTCGTCCGGGCTGACGAATTGCACCGAGATGTCGGTGTCTGCGCCCAGCGATTGCCGCAGCACGTCATCCACTGCCGCCAGCACCGCTTCTTTGCGCGGGGTCGCCGGCAGCAACTGCATTTCCAACGGTTTGTCGTTGAGCGTCACCACGAAGCGGGTGCCGCCCATGCTACGCAACTGGTCGAGAACCAACGGTCGGTACGCCACCGGAAGTGAGCGAAAGTAACTGACGCTGGCGGTCATCGAATGCGCCAGGCTGCGAGCGGCGGTGACCAGACCTTCCAGTTGCGTGGCACGCAATTGCGAAACCCAGATCACGCTCGACAGCGTTTGCGCGAACAGCACCGCCAGCAGGGTCAGCAGTAACATCCGCCCAAGCAGCGAACGCGGCACCGGCACCCGCCGTATCAGGCGGGTGAAAAACTCAGTGGCCATTGCTGGCGACTACATTGGCAGCCAGTTGATAACCACTGCCGCGCACGGTGCGAATCAAACGCGGAGGTTTATCGGTATCGCGCAGACGCTGGCGCAAACGGCTGACGGCCATGTCGACGATGCGATCGAGCGGCATCAGGTCACGGCCACGGGTGGCATTGCCGATGGTGTCGCGGTCGAGGATTTCCTGCGGGTGATCGAGGAAGAGTTTCAACAGCGCGAAATCGGCACCGGAGAGAATCACCTCTTCGCCATCAGTGTGAAAAAGTCGGTGGCTGACCATGTCCAGCCGCCACTCATCGAAGGCCAACACTTCGCCGCCAGAGCGCTCCTGACCGAACTGGGCACGCCGCAGCAAGGCTTTGATTCGTGCCTGCAATTCACGGGGGCTGAAGGGTTTGCCAAGGTAATCGTCGGCGCCGAGCTCCAGGCCAATGACCCGGTCGGCCTCGTCGGAACTGGCGGTGAGCATGATGATCGGCACCTGGGCCTGGCGCGGGTGCTGGCGAATCCAGCGACACAAACTGAAGCCGTCTTCGTCCGGCAACATCACATCAAGGATCACCAGATCACTCGGCGCCTCGTTCAGCGCCTGGCGAAAGCCGGCGCCGTCGGGCGTGGTCCGCACCTGAAACCCTGCGCGGCTGAGGTAGGTGTCCAGCAACTCGCGTATCTCTTGATCGTCATCGACCAACAAAATCGACTTGTTGACTGAGCTCACGGGGCGGCGTCCTTGTTGTTATGGATGGGGCGGATTATGCCTTAAGAAAATCTGATGACGTGCGCGCATTAATGGTGAGGAGTCTATTGTGGCGAGGGGGCTTGCCCCCGTTCGGCTGCGAAGCAGTCGTAAAGGCAGCTACATCATTACTTCAGGCAAACCCCAGTGACTATTTTGGGATCGCTTCGCGATCCAACGGGGGCAAGCCCCCTCGCCACAATAAGCGCGCTCCCACAGGTAATCATTTCAATCAGGGAGAGCCTGTTCCAGTGCCACACCCGCGCCGGTCAGGCCGGAATACGGGGCGGTCACCAGCCAGACGGGAATGCCGTTGAAGTACTCGCTCATGCAGCCCTTGTCGGCGAAGCAGCGGGCAAAACCGCTCTTGAGAAAGAAATCGGCAAACCGTGGAATCACCCCGCCGACGATGTAGACACCGCCGCGTGCACCGGTGGTCAGCACGTTGTTGCCGGCCACCCGACCAAGCCAGCAGCAGAACTGCTCGAGCACTTCCACGGCAATCGGGTCGCCCGCAAGTCCGGCGGCGGTGATGGCTTCCGGGGTGTCGAGCACAGGTTCATGCCCGTCGACAGCACAAATCGCTCGATAGACGCGCGGCAAACCGCTGCCGCTCAGCGCTGTTTCGGCACTGACGTGACCGATCTCGTTGTAGATGTGCTGCCAGAGTTGGGTTTCTCGCGGACTGCTCAGTGGCAGGTCGACATGCCCACCCTCCCCCGGCAATGCGGCCCAACGGCCTTCGCCAAGATCCAGCAAGGTGCCGACCCCAAGGCCAGTGCCAGGACCGATCACCACCGCCGGGCGCAACGGCTCCGGCGTGCCTTTGCAGACCACCCGAAACTCGCCCGGTTGCAGGCGCGTCATGCCCAGCGCCATAGCCGAGAAGTCGTTGACCAGCAACAACTGATCGACCTGCAAGGTCTGGCAAAAGGCCTTGCGGCTCAGCCGCCAGTGGTTGTTGGTAAAACGAAATTCGTCACCGCTGACGGGGCCCGCCACCGACAGGCACACCGCTCCAATCGAACCGGGCGCCAGGCCGAGGCCGCTCAGGTAGACGCCGATGGCGTCTTCCGGGCAGGCATAGTCGGCTGTCGCCAGCACCTGGATCGACTCCAGTTGCTGGTCTTTCCACAACGCAAAACGCGCATTGGTTCCACCAATGTCACCGACCAGCGCTAGTTTCACTTAAGGGTCTCCAGGGCAGAGGTAAAGGCGCTGGCGCCCTGCTCTGCCGAGCTGAAGGCCATGCGCATGAAGCCAAACAACTCGCGACCGCAACCAATGCCGTTGTCCAGCAGGCCTTTGGCCGGCGTGCGAGCGGCAAATTCATCGGCGTCCACCAACAGTTGCAAGGTGCCTTTGACGCCATCGACGCGGATGATATCGCCCTCTTGCACGCGAGCCAAAGCTCCACCGACAAAGGCTTCCGGGCTGACGTGAATGGCCGCCGGGATTTTCCCCGACGCACCGGACATCCGCCCGTCAGTCACCAGCGCAACCTTGAAGCCACGGTCCTGCAGCACACCGAGGAACGGCGTCATCTTGTGCAGCTCCGGCATGCCGTTGGAACGCGGGCCCTGGAAGCGCATCACCGCGACAAAGTCCTTCTCCAGCAGACCGGCCTTGAATGCATCGGCCAGGTCTTGCTGGTCCTGGAAGACCATCGCCGGTGCTTCGACCACTTGATGTTCCGGCGCCACGGCCGAGACCTTCATCACCCCGCGACCGAGGTTGCCTTCCATCACCCGCAGGCCGCCTTCTGGCGAGAACGCACGGGCGACCGGACGCAGGATGTTTTCATCGAGGCTTTCGATCGGGCCTTCGCGCCATACCAGCTCACCGTTTTCCAGGAACGGTTCCTGGGTGTAGCGGCTCAGGCCATGGCCAGCCACGGTGTTGACGTCTTCGTGGAGCAGACCGGCTTCCAGCAATTCGCGGATCAGGAATGACATGCCGCCCGCGGCCTGGAAGTGGTTGATGTCCGCCTTGCCGTTCGGGTAGACGTGGCTCAGGGTCGGCACCACCTCGGAGAGGTCCGCCATGTCCTGCCAGGTCAGTTGAATACCGGCTGCCATGGCGATGGCCGGCATGTGCAGGGTGTGGTTGGTCGAGCCGCCCGTAGCGTGCAGCGCCACGATCGAGTTGACCAGCGAACGCTCGTCGACGATTTCGCCGATGGGCATGAAGTTGCCGCTTTGCTTGGTCAGGCGGGTGATCTGGTGCGCGGCTTCGCGGGTCAGGGCATCGCGCAACGGGGTGTTCGGGTTGACGAAGGACGCGCCCGGCAAGTGCAGGCCCATGACTTCCATCAGCAACTGGTTGGTGTTGGCAGTGCCGTAGAACGTGCAGGTGCCAGGGCTGTGGTAGGACTTCATTTCCGATTCCAGCAGCTCTTCGCGGCTGGCCTTGCCTTCGGCGTAGCGCTGACGAACGTCGGCTTTTTCCTTGTTGGAAATCCCCGACACCATCGGCCCGCCCGGAACGAAAATCGTCGGCAGATGACCGAAGCGCAGCGCGCCCATCATCAGGCCCGGCACGATCTTGTCGCAGATGCCGAGCATCATTGCCGCGTCGAACATGTTGTGAGACAGCGCAACAGCGGTCGACATCGCGATCACTTCACGACTGGCAATGCCCAGCTCCATGCCCGGCTCGCCCTGGGTCACGCCGTCGCACATGGCCGGCACGCCGCCGGCGAACTGGCCGACCGAACCGATCTCGCGCAATGCGTGCTTGATTTGTTCCGGGTAGTGCTCGTACGGCTGATGCGCCGAGAGCATGTCGTTATATGACGAAACAATCGCCACGTTGGCGGCATTCATCATCCGCAGGTTTTGCTTGTCTTCGGTGCCACACCCGGCCACGCCGTGGGCGAAGTTGGCGCATTGCAGCTTGCCGCGCATCGGGCCATCGCTGGCGGCGCCGCGAATCAATGCAAGGTAGGCCTCACGGGTAGCGCGGCTACGGGTGATGAGCCGTTCAGTGACCTCAAGTACGCGGGGATGCATGTGTAGAACTCCAGGCTAACGGATGTGGCGACCTGTTCGAGTCTATGCTGATCAAAAGGCATCTACGCGTGACGCGCTGACGGTTTTCTTGACCACTCGGACCAGTTGATTCAGGTCACTAGTTGTAGATAAAACAAAATATTGCCACTAAAAAGGCTTGTTTTCTATTTTTTTGCGAATAATCTTGTAATTCCAACAACAAATATGACGAAGGCGCTTTTCATATGACTCTACGAATTGCAATCAATGGTTTTGGCCGCATTGGCCGTAATGTCCTTCGCGCACTGTATACCCAAGGCTACCGTCAGGATTTGCAGATCGTCGCCATCAACGATTTGGGCGATAGCTCGATGAACGCTCACCTGCTCAAATACGACACCGTGCATGGCACCTTCGATGCCGATGTGCAGCACGATCAGGAAAGCCTGACCGTCAACGGCGACCGGATTTCGGTCAGCGCCATTCGCAACCCGGCCGAATTGCCGTGGGCTGCCGAGAAAGTCGACGTCGTGTTCGAATGCACCGGCCTGTTCACCGACCGTGCCAAAGCCGCCGCCCATATTAGCGCCGGCGCACGCAAAGTGATTATCTCGGCCCCGGCCAAAGGCGCCGACGCCACCGTGGTGTACGGGGTCAACCACGACATCCTGCGCCAATCGCACCAGATCATTTCCAACGCGTCGTGCACCACCAACTGCCTGGCCCCGGTGGCTCAGGTGTTGCACCGCGAGCTGGGCATCGAGAGCGGTCTGATGACCACCATCCACGCCTATACCAACGACCAGCACCTGACCGATGTCTACCACGTCGACCCGTACCGTGCCCGTTCGGCTACCCAGAACATGATCCCGAGCAAGACCGGCGCCGCCGAAGCGGTGGGCCTGGTGCTGCCGGAACTGGCCGGCAAACTGACCGGCATGTCGGTGCGCGTGCCGGTGATCAACGTGTCGCTGGTGGACCTGACCGTGCAGCTCAAGCGCGAAGCCAGCGCTGACGAGGTCAACGCACTGCTCAAAGAAGCCAGCCAGCACTCGAAGATCCTCGGCTACAACACCCTGCCGCTGGTTTCCAGTGACTTCAACCACAACCCGTTGTCGTCGATTTTCGATGCCAACCACACCAAGTCCAGCGGCAAGCTGCTCAAGGTGCTGGCCTGGTACGACAACGAATGGGGCTTCTCCAACCGTATGCTCGATAACTGCCTCGCCCTGTGCAACGCCGAATAAGGACGATTGCTCCGTGGAACCGCCGATGATCGGTATCAGCTTTACCACCAAAACCATGGCGGCGCGCAAACGCATCGCCCTGGTTGCCCATGATCACTGCAAAGTGTTCTTGCTGGACTGGGCCGAGCGGCAGAAGGACAAGCTCGCACAACACGAGCTTGTGGCCACCGGCACCACCGGGATGCTGCTGAGCAAACGCCTGGATCTGCCCGTTGAAAGCATGATCAGCGGCCCGTTGGGCGGCGATCAACAGGTCGGTGCGCGAATCGCCGAGCAGCGGGTCGACATGCTGGTGTTCTTCTGGGACCCGTTCGAGCCGCAACCTCACGATCCGGACATCAAGGCATTACTGCGGGTCGCGGCGGTCTGGAACATTCCAGTGGCCTGCAATGAATGCAGCGCCGATTACCTGCTCAGCAGCCCGTTGATGGATCAGCCGCACGCGTACCGGATCCCCGATTACCCGGCGTACCTGCAAGGCCGCAAATAATTCTCACCCGTAGCGCTTGACCTTTCAAGAAGATGATAAGCATTATCATTCGCTTGAAATGGATCAGGTCCTACTGTGAGTCAATCGCGCTTCCACCATGTCTTCCTCGCGCAGCGAGTCTCGCTGCTGCGGACCCTGGAGCGGATGGTCAACAACCACAGCACCGCCGAAGACCTCTTGCAGGAAACCTACCTGCGAGTGGCCCGCGCGTTAAGTGAGCGGGCCATCGATCACCTCGAACCTTTCGTGTTTCAAACCGCCCGTAACCTGGCGCTGGACCATTTGCGCGCACGGCGCATTCAGTCCCGAACGATGCTCGAAGACGTTCCGCTAAACGTCGTGCAAAGCATCGCGGCGCCGCTCAGCAGTGCCGAGGACGCCGCCCATGCCGAACAGTTGCTCGAACGCTTGAACATCAGCCTCAACCAACTCACCCCGCGCCAACAGCAGATCTTCATCCTCAGCCGCCTGCACGGGCACAGCTATCTGGAGATCGCCGAACAGCTCAGCGTGTCTTTGAGCACCGTGCAAAAAGACCTGAAGCTGATCATGGCGATCTGCGTCGGTGTCGCCGATCGCCTCAACGAGCACTGAGTCTGCCAGCCATTATTTTGCACAACGGCGTCATGACTCAGGCTTTGCTACCCTTAGCCGTCGTTTGCACTCCCCCTATCAAAAACCAGCTGCGCGCAGACGCAGCCGAGGAACACCCGTGACGGACAGCCCACCTTCCCACCCGCCACTCCCGGCGCGGGACTCAGCCAGCACCAGCGCCATGGACCAGGCGCTGGACTGGCTGATCGTGCTGGACAGTCCGAGCGAGCAACAAAGCCGCGAGTTCCACACCTGGCTTGCCGCCGACCCGCGCAATGCCGAAGCATTTGCCAAGGCCCAGACGATCTGGGACGGGCCGCAGGTCGCACAAGCCGCGCTGGGTTTGAGCACGACCAAACGCAAGGTCTCAAAACTTGAGCGCCTGCGCCCGCACTGGAAACCGCTGGCCATGGCGGCAGTGTTGATCCTCGGGCTGTTCAGCTTCAGCAACCTGCCAATGCGGATTCAGGCAGATCATCTGACCGTGATCGGCGAGCGTCAGCGCCTGCAACTGGAGGACGGTTCAAAAGTCCTGCTGAACACCAATTCGGCGTTTTCCAGCACCATCAACGACCAGCAACGCATCGCCCGTCTGTATCAGGGCGAGGCCTATTTCGAGGTGGCGGCCAATCGCGGCTTGCCGCTGGAAATTGACGCCGGCCCGGTCACGGCCAGCGTGCGCGACACCACGTTTGCCGTGCGTTATCTGGACGGCATCGCGCAGGTTCGCGTGCAACGCGGCGACGTCGACTTGCGCACCACCCACAGCGACGCCCGCGTGCGCCTGAGCGCCGGCGAAAGCATCCGTATCGGCCCCAATGGTTTCGATCAACCGGCCAGACTCGATCCGGCGACCGATCTGGCCTGGGTCCAAGGCCGACTGGTGTTCGAAAACTGCCCATTGAGCCAGGTGCTGGCCGAACTACGCCGCTACTACCCGGGCTGGATCATCAACACCAATGAACAGCTGGCCAACGTCACGGTGACCGGCAATTACCGTCTCGACCAACCGCTGGACGTGGTTCGCTCGCTGGCCCACATCACCTCGGCCAGGCTCGAGGAATTTCCGGCGCTGGTGATCCTGAACTAAATGAGAATTATTTTTACTCGATAGCACTCCATCGTTCGTCTCGTTATAGCCAATGCAATTGATTCGCATCTTCGATGCAAATCTGCACCTATACGATTCGTGCGACACGGAGCGCTATCGATGTCCTCTCGCCTTACCCGCCGGTCCTCTTCACCTTCCTGCGTGCTGTCCCTGCTGACTGCCGCCATTCTGTTGGCCGGCACTGCACAGGTCTCGGCCGCCACCGCTGAACAACCGAGCCGCAACATGGGCGACTACTCGTTCGCGATTACCCAGCAGCCACTGGTGTCGGCACTCAATGCCTTTACCGCCGTAACCGGTTGGCAGGTCGGCTTACCGGCCGAACTGGCTGAAGGCGTCGCCTCGCCGGGTGTCCACGGCTCGCTGCCCCCGGAAAAAGCCCTCGATCGGCTGTTGGTGGGGACCAACCTGAGCTATCGCAAGCTGGGCAATCACAACATCGTGCTGGAAAAGCTCAGCGCCGGCGGGACCCTCGCCCTGCAACAGATGACCATCAGCGCCACCCGTCAGGAGCAGAGCGTCGACAGCGTACCGAGCACCGTCACCGTGCACACTCGCGAAGAGCTGGACCACAACAACGTCAACACCATCAAGGAACTGGTGCGCTACGAACCGGGTGTTTCGGTCGGCGGCACCGGCACCCGTGGCGGTATCAGCGGCTACAACATTCGCGGTATCGACGGTGACCGGATCCTGACCCAGGTCGATGGTGTCGAGGTGCCCAACGGTTTCTTCAACGGTCCGTACGCCAAGACTCAGCGCAACTACGTCGACCCGGAAATCGTCAAACGCGTGGAAATCCTCCGCGGCCCGGCTTCGGTGCTCTACGGCAGCAACGCCATCGGTGGTGCGGTGAGCTACTTCACCCTCGACCCGGACGACATCATCAAGCCCGGCAAAGACGTCGGCGCCCGCCTGAAAACCGGCTACAACTCCGCCGACGACAGCTGGCTCAAATCCGCCACCGTCGCCGGGCGTGCCGAGCAGTTCGACGGCCTGCTGCACTTCAGCCAGCGCGACGGCCACGAAACCGAATCCTTCGGCAGCAACAATGGCACGGGGTTGAATCGCACCGCCGCCAACCCGGAAGACGTCCGCACCACCAACCTGCTGGCCAAACTCGGCTGGAACTATGCCGATGACGCGCGCCTGGGCCTGACCTACGAGAAGTACAAGGACGACCGCGACACCGACCAGCGAAGCGCCGTCGGTGGCCCGTTCAACAATGGCCAGCCAATGGGCATGTACCGCTCGCGCACCGGCAACGACACCATCACCCGCGAACGCTTCGGCCTGGAAAACAGCTTCGCCCTCGATTCCTTGCTGGTCGATCACCTCAAGTGGAGCTTGAACTACCAGATCGCCAAGACCGATCAGAGCACGCTGGAAAACTACTTCCCGTTCAGCCGCAACGTGATGCGCAGCCGCGAAACCCTCTATGAAGAACAGCAGTGGGTATTCGACGCACAGTTGGACAAAGCCTTCAGCCTTGGTGAAACCGACCATTTGCTGACGTACGGCACCACGATCAAGCAAGAGAAAGTCAGCGGTTCGCGTAGCGGCAGCGGAACGTGCCTGGCCGTTGGCCGTGGTTGCACAGCGATCGGCGCGATAAGTCCTAGCGATGTACTGAAGAAGTCCAGCGACTTCCCGGACCCGACCATCAACACCTACAGCCTGTTCGCCCAGGATCAGATCAACTGGAACAAATGGACCTTCCTGCCGGGCCTGCGCTACGACTACACCCAGCTCAAGCCGCACATCACTCAGGAATTCCTCAACACCGTGGCCGCCGACGGCAAAGGCACGGTCAGCGACGAGAACAAGACCTGGCATCGCGTGTCGCCCAAGTTCGGCCTGACCTACGCCCTGACCGACAACTACACCTGGTACGGCCAGTACGCCGAAGGTTTCCGCACCCCGACCGCCAAGGCGTTGTATGGCCGCTTCGAGAACACTACCACCGGCTACCGCGTGGAACCGAACCCGAATCTGGGGCCGGAAAAAAGCCAGAGCTACGAGACCGGCCTGCGTGGCAACTTCGAATCCGGTCACTTCGATGTGGCGGTGTTCTATAACAAGTACCGCGACTTCATCAACGAAGACGCCGTCACCCCGGGCTACAACGAGCTGACGTTCCAGAGCAACAACATCAAGCACGCGACCATCAAGGGCGTCGAACTCAAAGGTCGCCTGAACCTCGACACCTTCGGCGCACCGCAAGGCCTCTACACCCAGGGTTCGGTGGCCTATGCCCACGGTCGCAACAACGACACCGGCGAGCCGCTCAACGCGGTCAACCCACTGACCGGCGTGTTCGGCCTGGGTTACGACCAGGACAACTACGGTGCCTTGCTCAGCTGGACCCTGGTGCAGAAGAAAAACCTCGTCGACAGCAGCAGCTTCAAGTCGCCGGATGGCGTCAGCAGCCAGTTCAAGACACCGGGTTATGGCGTGGTCGACCTGAGCGGTTTCTACAAAGTGACCGACGACGTCACCGTCAGCGCTGGCGTGTACAACCTGGCCGACAAGAAGTACTGGCAGTGGGACAACGTGCGCGGTTACGACAGCGTCGGTGAAGCCGCCGTGCTCAGCCCGGCCAACCTTGATCGCCTGACCGAGCCGGGCCGCAACTTCGCGATCAACCTGATCTGGGACATCTGATTCTTGGAGCCTTGCTGCGCTTCTGGATAAAAGCGCAGCGAGGATTTTTTACGCTGCCGCGTCGTCTGGTTCGTCTAGTGACAACGCGCCTTTCATTCTCAAGGACTTCTTCATGACCGCTGCCCATACCCCTGAATGCCCGAGCCTGCGCTCGCAACGCCTGAACCAGATCACTCACTCACCGCACAGCAAACTCGATGCGCTGGTGAAAGCTCATGCACCGTTCGAAACCCAAGCCAACTTCGCCCGCTTCGTGGCTGCCCAGTACCTGTTCCAGTCGGAGCTGGTATCGCTGTACAACGATGCCGAACTGATCGCCATCGTCCCGGACCTGCCGCAGCGTTGCCGCGCCGACGCCGCCAAGGCTGACCTGGCCGACCTGGAAACCGACGTCCCGGCCCCGGTAACCGGTGCCGTGAAAAACCCGGGCAAGGCCGAGGCCTTGGGCTGGATCTTCGTCTCCGAAGGTTCGAAACTCGGTGCCGCGTTCCTGATCAAGCGCGCCTTGGGCTTGGGCCTGAGCGAAACCTTTGGTGCCCGTCACCTGGGAGAACCTGCCGGTGGCCGCGCCGAAGGCTGGAAACGCTTCGTCAAAACCCTCGACGGCCTTGAGTTCAGTGCCGAAGAAGAAACGGGGGTCGAGAAAGGTGCGATCGATGCGTTCAACCGCTTCACCGTGCTGCTCGAACAGGCTTACGCCAGATATCCCGAACTGGCCTGACGGAACACCATCCCGTGTGGGAGCGAGCCTGCTCGCGATAGCGGAATTTCAGCCAACATCCATGTTGGATGTCAGTCCGTCATCGCGAGCAGGCTCGCTCCCACAAGGGGGATTTCATCCGGGCTGACAGTTTTTTGAACTATGATCGTGCTCTCTTCCGGAGGGCCTTCGATGACTGATTTCCTGACGTCCATTCAAGCCGCGCTCGGCTTGCCCGCTACTGCGATCACCTTTACCTCGAAAGGCGCCCTGCCCTCAGCGTTTGCCGTGACGGACCTCGCCAGCGCCAGCATCGCGGCTGCCGGCCAGGCCGCCAGCGAATTGCTCCGGCAACAGACCGGTCGTTTACCGGCCCTTGAAGTCGACCGTCGTCTCGCTTCCTTCTGGTTTGCCACATCGATCCGCCCGATCGGCTGGAACGTGCCACCGCTGTGGGACCCCATCGCGGGTGACTACGCGACCCAAGACGGCTGGATTCGCCTGCACACCAATGCCCCTCATCACCGCAGCGCCGCCGAGCAGGTGCTGGGACACTGCTTTGATCGCAGCGCGATGGCCACCAAGGTTGCTCAATGGAGCAAAAGAGAGCTGGAACACGCAATAGTCGAGGCCGGCGGTTGCGCTGCCGAAATGCGCTCATGGCCACAATGGCAGTCCCACCCTCAAGGGTTGGCGGTCAACGCCGAGCCGCTGATTGATTTTTCCGCCGGCAACAGCGAGCGCTCGAACGCCTGGCAAGGTTCGGTCGCACAACCGCTGGCGGGCATCAAGGTGCTGGACCTGACCCGCGTCCTCGCCGGGCCCGTTGCCAGCCGCTTCCTCGCGGGGTTGGGTGCCGATGTGTTGCGCATTGATCCACCGCAGTGGAACGAACCGGGTGTGATTCCGGAAGTCACCCTGGGCAAACGCTGCGCCCGCCTCGACCTGCACAACAGCGTCGATCGCGGGGTATTCGAAAGCCTGCTCAAGGACGCCGACATTCTGCTCCACGGTTATCGCGCCAATGCCCTGGAACGCCTCGGCTACGGCACCGCCGAACGGCAGAAACTGGCCCCCGGCCTGATCGACGTGTGCCTCAATGCGTACGGCTGGAGCGGCCCCTGGCAAAACCGCCGGGGCTTCGACAGCCTGGTGCAAATGAGCAGCGGCATCGCCGAGGCAGGGATGCTCTGGAAGCACACGGACAAACCGACACCCTTGCCGGTTCAGGCGCTGGACCACGCCACCGGTTACCTGATGGCGACCAGTGCGATCAAGTTGTTGGCTGAGCGATTGAGTAGCGGACGCAGTGGCTCGGCACGATTGTCACTGGCGCGCACGGCAAAGTTGCTGATCGAACAGGGGCCGGGGACGGATGAGGCGTTGCAGGCCGAAGATGACAGCGATCAGGGAATGGTGATTGAACAGACACCCTGGGGCCCGGCGCATCGGTTGCATGTACCACTGAAGATCACCGGCACGCCGTTGCAGTGGGCCATTCCGGCCGGGGAACTGGGTTCCCATCGCGCGCAGTGGTGAGCCCCCATGATCGTTCCCACGGTCCCCGTGGGAATGCAGCCCGTGACGCTCTGCGTCACAGGGGACGCGGAGCGTCCTTTGAGGCATTCCCACGCAGAGCGTGGGAACGATCAACCTCGATCAATCGATGCGACTCAACGACGTCCACAACACCTGCGCCGCATACGCCCGACACGGTCGCCAAGCCTCGGCACGGGCCAACAACTCGCGCGGCGTCACCGGCCCACCTTCCAGCGCCACCAGCGCGTTGATCAATCCCACATCCCCTGACGGAAACGCATCCAACTCGCGCATCTGTCGCAACGCGATGTACTGCGCCGTCCAGTCGCCAATCCCCCACAATGCCAGCAATCGCGCAACGCCGTCGTCCCGCCCTGGTTCAAACAACAAGGGATCGTCAAGCAATGCCTGCGCTACACCAGACAGCGTCCGCCCACGGCTTTTCGGCATTCCCAACGTTGCCAGATCCGCTGCCGCCAACACTGCCGCCTCAGGGAACACATGAGTCAATCCTGACAGCGGTGCAGACAACGGTTCGCCGTATTGCGCTACCAGTTTCCCCGCTAGCTTGATCGCGGCACCGACCGTGATCTGCTGACCCAGCACCGCGCGAATTGCCAGCTCCAGCCCGTCCCATGTCCCCGGCACCCGTAAGCCAGGACGCTCGGCAATCAACCTTGCCATCAACGGATCAACCGTCAATTGCTGATGAATATGTGGCAAGTCCGCGTCCAGATCGAACATCCGCCGCAGCCGCGTCACGATCTCGGGCATGACTGACGCATCAGGGAAGCACAGCCTCACCTCCAGCGCATTATCAGCCGCTGGCGTAATCGAAAACGTGCCGTGCACACCGTTCAGGCTGATGCTGCGCGAGTACACACCATTGACCACCGACTCCAATCCGGCAATCGCCCGCGCCGACAAAAAGCCGAGCATCGCCGGCCAGTCATAAGGCGGCTGATAGTCGAGCAACAGCCTCACAGCAACAACCCGCCGAGTCGAAGCGTTTGCGCCGGTTGCGACATCCTTACCTCTCATCTCGAATCGACTGTTTGTCATGTTTTGAAACCATAACAAGTGTTCAATTCATTAAATAGGCAACGGGGCACGACGTTAATAAAATATCGGCAAAAAACAATGCTTATTCAGAACACTCTCATCTATGCCATGAAGGCACTTTGCCGGTTTTGTGGGGCATTCCAGATACATAAATTCTGTACTGAAAACAGACGCGCAAAATTTGCGCATTCTGAAAAAACAACTAGGTTCAAGGCTCGCAGCCATCAGCAGCCATTCCCGGTTAATTTATTAAAAGCCCTCTGGAACAGGCTTCTTGCGGCACATACGCACTATTCAGGAAGTATTCACACATCACTCATTAACAATGGAATGTGGCCATCAACTGATCCAGATCAGCTGTCCTGTCAGCGAGCGGATTTAGAGTGTGGCCTCTCTTCTCCGGCAATGGAGTCATGCATGTCTGAATCTTCCGGAAAACTACGACTCGGCGCCTTAGTCGCCTTGGTAGTAGGTTCCATGATTGGGGGCGGGATATTCTCTTTACCGCAAAACATGGCCGCCAGTGCCGATGTCGGCGCAGTGCTGATTGGTTGGGCCATTACGGCCGTGGGCATGTTGACCCTGGCGTTCGTCTTCCAGACTCTCGCCAACCGCAAGCCTGACCTCGATGGCGGTGTCTACGCCTACGCCAAGGCCGGTTTCGGCGATTACATGGGTTTCTCGTCCGCCTGGGGTTACTGGATCAGCGCCTGGCTGGGTAACGTCGGCTACTTCGTTCTGCTGTTCAGCACCCTCGGTTATTTCTTCCCGATCTTCGGCGAAGGCAACACCGTGGCCGCAGTGATCGGCGCTTCGCTGCTGCTGTGGGCCGTGCATTTTCTGGTGCTGCGCGGGATCAAGGAAGCGGCGTTCATCAACCTGGTGACCACCGTCGCCAAAGTCGTGCCGCTGGTGCTGTTCGTCTTGATCGCAATCTTCGCCTTCAAACTCGACATATTCAGTGCCGACATCAGGGGTCTGAAAAACCCTGACCTGGGCAGCGTGATGAACCAGGTGCGCAACATGATGCTGGTCACCGTCTGGGTGTTCATCGGCATCGAAGGCGCGAGCATCTTCTCGGCCCGGGCGGAAAAGCGTTCGGACGTCGGTAAAGCCACTGTCATCGGTTTCATCACCGTGCTGTTGTTCCTGGTGCTGGTGAACGTGCTGTCGCTGGGCATCATGACTCAACCGGCGTTGGCCAAACTGCAAAACCCGTCGATGGCCGCCGTACTTGAACACGTCGTCGGTCACTGGGGCGCAGTGCTGATCAGCGTCGGCCTGGTCATCTCGTTGCTCGGTGCATTGTTGTCGTGGGTGTTGCTGTGTGCGGAGATCATGTTCGCCGCCGCCAAGGACCACACCATGCCGGCGTTCCTGCGTAAGGAAAACTCCAAACAGGTGCCGGTCAATGCTTTGTGGCTGACCAACGCGATGGTGCAGATTTTCCTGATCATCACCCTGTTCTCGGCCAGCACTTACCTGTCGCTGATCTACCTCGCCACTTCGATGATTCTGGTGCCTTACCTGTGGTCGGCGGCCTATGCCCTGCTGCTGGCGGTGCGCGGCGAGAGCTACGAAAACGCCCTGGCCGAACGCAAGAAAGACCTGATCATCGGTGCCATCGCGCTGATCTATGCGATCTGGCTGCTGTATGCAGGCGGCATCAAATACCTGCTGCTATCCGCCTTGCTCTACGCCCCCGGCGCGATCCTGTTCGCCAAGGCCAAGCGCGAATTGGGTAAACCGGTTTTCACCAACGTCGAGAAGCTGATTTTCACCGCGGTAGTCATTGGCGCCCTGGTGGCGGCCTACGGACTCTACGACGGCTTCCTGACCCTGTAGCACCCGCTTGTACCACTCGACTGTTTTGTTATCTGGAGGATCTGAAATGACCACGGAAAAAGTGAAGTACGGCGTACATTCCGAAGCCGGCAAACTGCGCAAAGTCATGGTGTGCTCCCCCGGCCTGGCCCACCAGCGGCTGACCCCGAACAACTGCGACGAACTGCTTTTCGATGACGTGCTGTGGGTGGCCCAGGCCAAGCGCGACCATTTCGACTTCGTCACCAAAATGCGTGAGCGCGATATCGACGTGCTGGAAATGCACAACCTGCTGACCGACATCGTCGCCAACCCCGAAGCGCTGGACTGGATTCTGGAACGCAAGATCACCGCCAACTCGGTGGGTGTCGGCCTGGTCCACGAAGTTAATTCCTGGTTGCGCAGCCTCGAGCCGCGCAAGATCGCCGAATTCCTGATTGGCGGCGTGTCGGCCGACGACCTGCCCAACAGCTTCGGTGGCAAGACCATCGAAATGTTCCGCGACTTCCTCGGTCACTCCAGCTTCATTCTGCCGCCGCTGCCGAACACCCAGTTCACCCGTGACACCACCTGCTGGATCTATGGCGGCGTCACGCTGAACCCGATGTATTGGCCAGCGCGCCGTCAGGAAACCCTGCTGGCCAGCGCCATCTACACATTCCATCCGGAGTTCACCAACGCCGACTTCCAGGTCTGGTACGGCGACCCGGATCAGGAGCACGGCAACGCCACGCTGGAAGGCGGCGATGTGATGCCTATCGGTAACGGCGTGGTGTTGATCGGCATGGGCGAACGCTCGTCCCGTCAGGCCATCGGGCAACTGGCGCTGAACCTGTTCAAGCACAAAGCGGTTGAGCGCGTGATCGTTGCCGGCCTGCCGAAATCCCGCGCGGCGATGCACCTGGACACCGTGTTCAGCTTCTGCGACCGCGACCTGGTGACGATCTTCCCGGAAGTGGTCAGCCAGATTGTGGCCTTCACCCTGCGCCCTGACGAAAGCAAACCGGGCGGCATCGATATCCGCCGCGAAGAGACCAGCTTCCTCGACACCGTGGCCGCCGCACTCAACCTCAAGGCCCTGCGCGTCGTCGAAACCGGCGGCAACAGCTTCGCCGCCGAACGCGAACAGTGGGACGACGGCAACAACGTGGTGGCCGTAGAACCTGGCGTGGTAATCGGCTACGACCGCAATACCTACACCAACACCTTGCTGCGCAAGGCCGGGGTCGAGGTCATCACCATCAGCGCCAGCGAACTCGGCCGTGGCCGTGGCGGCGGCCACTGCATGACCTGCCCGATCATCCGCGACCCAATCGACTATTAACTTTCAAACCACGGCCAGCGCTGCCCTCCACCCCACGGCATGCGCCGGCCTTGGGGATAACCGAAACCCAAGGAGATCCAAAATGGCTTTCAATATGCGCAACCGCAGCCTGCTCTCGCTGATGCACCACACCAATCGCGAGCTGCACTACTTGCTGGACCTGTCCCGCGACCTGAAACGCGCCAAGTACACCGGCACCGAACAGCCGCACCTCAAAGGCAAGAACATCGCGCTGATCTTTGAAAAAACCTCGACCCGCACCCGTTGCGCCTTCGAAGTCGCGGCCCATGACCAAGGTGCTCACGTCACCTACATCGACCCGATGTCGTCGCAGATCGGCCACAAGGAAAGCATGAAAGACACGGCCCGCGTTCTCGGGCGGATGTTCGATGCCATCGAGTACCGTGGCTTCGAACAGGAAATCGTCGAAGAGTTGGCCACGTTCGCAGGCGTGCCGGTGTTCAATGGCCTGACCGCTGAATTCCACCCAACGCAAATGATCGCCGACACCCTGACCATGCGCGAGCACAGCGACAAGCCGCTGCATGACATCAGCTACGCCTACCTCGGTGACGCCCGCTACAACATGGGCAATTCGCTGCTGATGATCGGCGCCAAACTTGGCATGGACGTGCGCATCGGCGCACCGAAAGCGCTGTGGCCCCATCAGGACTTCATCGATCAGTGCAAAGCCTTCGCCGAGGAAAGCGGTGCACGCATTACCATCACCGAAGACCCAGCCGAGGCGGTCAAGGGCGTGGACTTCATCCACACCGACATCTGGGTGTCGATGGGTGAACCGGTCGAAGCGTGGGACGAGCGTATCGAGCAACTGCTGCCGTACCAGGTCAACGCTAAAATGATGAAAGCCTCGGGCAATCCCCGGGTGAAATTCATGCATTGCCTGCCGGCGTTCCACAACAGCGAAACCAAGGTCGGCAAGGACATTGCAGCGCGTTATCCGAACCTGGCCAACGGCGTTGAGGTGACTGAAGACGTATTCGAATCGCCCGCCAACATCGCCTTCGAGCAAGCGGAAAACCGCATGCACACCATCAAGGCGATCCTGGTCTCGGCGCTGGCGGATATCTAACGACCAACACGGTTTCCCTGTCGGAACCGGCCTGAATGCAGATCGTTCCCACGCTCTGCGTGGGAATGCCGCCATGGACGCTCTGCGTCCACTGTGACGCAGAGCGTCACGAGATGCATTCCCACGGGGACCGTGGGAACGATCATCACTGACCTATAGAAGGATTGCATTATGCGTATCGTCATTGCACTGGGCGGTAACGCCCTGCTCCGCCGTGGTGAGCCCATGACCGCGGACAATCAACGCGGCAATATCCGCGTCGCCACGGAACAGATCGCCAAGATCCATCCTGGCAATCAACTGGTGATCGCTCACGGCAATGGCCCGCAAATCGGTCTGCTATCGTTGCAAGCGGCCGCCTACACCTCTGTCAGCCCTTATCCGCTGGACGTGCTGGGTGCTGAAACCGATGGCATGATCGGCTACATCATCGAACAGGAACTGGGCAATCTGCTGGACTTCGAAGTGCCCTTCGCGACTCTCCTGACCCAAGTCGAAGTCGACCCCAATGACCCGGCTTTCCAACACCCGAGCAAGCCCATCGGCCCGGTCTATTCCAAGGCCGAAGCAGAAAAACTCGCCGCCGAAAAAGGCTGGGCCATCGCCCCGGACGGCGACAAGTTCCGCCGCGTGGTGGCCAGCCCGAAACCCAAGCGCATTTTCGAAATCCGCCCGGTCAAGTGGCTGCTGGAAAAAGGCAGCATCGTGATCTGCGCAGGCGGTGGCGGCATCCCGACGATGTATGACGAACATCACACGCTCAAGGGCGTGGAAGCGGTGATCGACAAAGACCTGTGCTCGGCGCTGCTGGCCGAACAGCTGGAAAGTGACTTGCTGGTGATCGCCACCGACGTCAACGCCGCGTTTATCGACTTCGGCAAACCGACCCAGAAAGCCATCGCCCGGGCCCACCCGGACGACATCGAAAAACTCGATTTTGCCGCCGGCTCCATGGGGCCGAAGGTCCAGGCCGCCTGCGAGTTCGCCCGCAATACTGGCAAAGTCGCGGTGATCGGTTCACTCTCGGACATCGAAGCGATCGTCCAGGGCAAGGCCGGCACCCGAATCAGCACGGCTGAACCTGGTATCACTTACCTGTAAAACCAACCGAGGCAGGACTTGAACCTGCCCCGCTTCAACGCCTTTGAAGGAGATGTCCATGGCTACATTTGAGCCCGGTCACTTGCACATCGAGCGCCATGCACTGAACAAGGACGACTTCAGCTACAACCTGTGCATTGACTATGTGATTGCCACCGACCCCAAGGAAGGCAAAGGCATGCTCTTCACAGTGCATGGCTCGGTCGAGGGCAAGGACCTGAAGGAAGACTTCTTCCTGGCCAAAGACCAGGCCTTCGACTTTGCTCGACACGCCACGCGCATCGCACAGAAATACGGCATGCCCAAGGAAGCCAGCATCGCGTCGATGCACAAGGTGTACGACGAAATGTTTGAGGATGTGCGGGCGCAACTCGACGTTAAATCCGGTGATCCGGTGAAGCCCGAACATCTGGAATAACCCCACTCACCCTGTGGGAGCGAGCTTGCTCGCGATGACGGACTGACATTCACCATGGATGTCGACTGAAAGAGTGCTATCGCGAGCAAGCTCGCTCCCACATTGGGTCGGTGTTGACGTGAAGTCCTGTGCAGGATTTCACCTCCACCCCTCCTCCAAGGCATACTTGCCACCCTCCGCACTCCAGAACACTGAACCGTCCCATGCGTATCCACGTCAGCTTCATCGACCGCGTTGGCATAACCCAGGAAGTCCTGGCCTTGCTCGGTGGGCGCAATCTCAATCTGGATGCAGTGGAAATGGTGCCGCCGAACGTTTACATCGACGCGCCGACCCTCAGCCCACAAGTGCTCGAAGAGTTGCGCGATGCCCTGTTCAGCGTACGCGGCGTGCAGACGGTGACGGTGGTCGACATTCTTCCCGGACAACGTCAGCACCTGCAACTCGACGCGCTGCTGGCGGCGATGACCGACCCGGTGCTGGCCCTCGATAGCGCCGGCAACGTGTTGCTGGCCAACCCGGCACTGATCGCCTTGTACGGCCGTGAACCGGCCGGGGAAAGCGTCGCCGAGCTGTTCAGCGATCCGGCGCTGCTGGATACGTTGCTGGAAAACGGCTTCCGCCTGCCTTTGCGCGAGATCACCGTCAACGGCCAGACCTTGCTGCTGGACGCTACGCCCATCACCGATGCCGGCGCCCTGCTGACCTTGTATCAACCCAATCGCATCGGCGAACAGCTCTCGGCGTTGCACCACGATCACGCCGAAGGTTTCGATGCGTTGCTCGGTGAGTCCCCGGCGATACGCACTCTCAAGGCCCGCGCGCAACGGGTGGCGGCGCTCGATGCTCCGTTGCTGATCCAGGGTGAAACCGGCACCGGCAAAGAACTGGTGGCCCGTGCCTGCCATGCGATCAGCGCCCGACACAGCGCGCCGTTTCTGGCGTTGAACTGCGCAGCACTGCCGGAGAACCTCGCCGAAAGCGAGCTGTTCGGCTACGCCCCCGGTGCCTTCACCGGCGCTCAGCGTGGCGGCAAGCCAGGCCTGATGGAACTGGCCAACCAGGGCACGGTGTTCCTCGACGAGATCGGCGAAATGTCGCCGTACTTGCAGGCCAAACTGTTGCGTTTCCTCAACGATGGCAGCTTCCGTCGGGTCGGCGGCGATCGCGAGGTCAAGGTCAACGTGCGAATCCTCAGCGCCACCCACCGCAACCTGGAAAAAATGGTCAGCGAAGGCACGTTCCGTGAAGACCTGTTCTACCGCCTCAATGTACTCAACGTCGAAGTCCCGCCGCTGCGTGAACGCGGTCAGGACATCCTGTTGCTGGCGCGCTACTTCATGCAGCAGGCCTGCGCGCAGATCCAGCGCCCGGTCTGTCGTCTGGCGCCCGGCACTTACCCGGCCCTGCTCGGCAACCGCTGGCCGGGCAATGTGCGGCAATTGCAGAACGTGATCTTCCGCGCCGCGGCCATTTGCGAAAGCAGCCTGGTGGATATCGGCGACCTGGACATCGCCGGCACCTCGGTAGCGCGCGAAAGCGACGTGGATGTCGACAGCCTTGAGCAGGCCGTGGAAGCGTTCGAGAAAACCCTGCTGGAAAAGCTCTACGTCAACTACCCCTCGACCCGCCAACTGGCCAGCCGCCTGCAAACCTCCCACACCGCCATCGCCCATCGATTGCGCAAGTACGGCATTCCCGGCAAACCTTAAATGCCTCATCGCGAGCAGGCTCGCTCCCACAGTGATCGGTGTCGTACACAAAACTTGGGATCACAGGACATCTCCTGTGGGAGCGAGCCTGCTCGCGATGAGTCCCTGCGTAGCGCCACAAAACTCTGCCAATGCATCAAAAACGACCTTCATCTGTACTGAATGCGCTACAGCGGAACGATTTCGCTACACCTTCGATTAAACTGCGTTACGCAAGGCTTTGATCCCTCTAGGCTTTTTTCTTCGCCTCAAGCTGTAGCGATTTCGCTACAGCCATCTATCAACCACGCCCCGCATAAAACACCCAAATCATTGATTTATAACAATAAAAAAACATTGGCCACGTTTTTGCTTAGTAACCGCTCATAAATCAGGGCTTTTGCCCAAGCATTCAATCGCGTCCACCAGACGAATCTGGCCCCCTAGGAGTTTCCATGAGCGAGTTGCGTTTTACTGAAGATCACGAATGGCTGCGCACCGAAGCTGACGGCAGCGTTACGGTCGGCATCACCGCCTTCGCACAGAACGCCTTGGGCGACGTGGTTTTCGTACAACTGCCTGAGCTGCAGTCCTACGACAAAGGCGCTGAAGCTGCCACCGTAGAATCGGTAAAAGCCGCCAGCGGCGTGTACATGCCACTGGACGGTGAAGTGCTGGAAGTGAACCCGGCGCTGGACAGCAGCCCTGAGCTGGTCAACGAAGATCCGCTGGGTGAAGGCTGGTTCTTCCGCTTCACGCCAACCGACGCCTCGGCTGTCGGCCAACTGCTGGATCAAGACGCTTACGACCGTCTGATCAAAGACACCGCCGAAGCCTGAGGAGCCGCCATGACTCAAGTAAATCTAAGCACCGCCAACGAATTCATCGCGCGCCACATCGGCCCGCGTTCGGGCGATGAGCAAGCCATGCTCAACAGCCTCGGTTTTGATTCCCTGGAAGCCCTGAGCGCCAGCGTTATCCCCGACAGCATCAAAGGCACCAGCGTCCTCGGACTGGAAGACGGTTTGAGCGAAGCCGAGGCCCTGGCCTCGATCAAAGCCATTGCCGCCAAGAATCAACTGTTCAAGACCTACATCGGCCAGGGCTACTACAACTGCCATACGCCGTCGCCGATCCTGCGCAACCTGCTGGAAAACCCGGCCTGGTACACCGCCTACACCCCGTACCAGCCGGAAATTTCCCAGGGCCGCCTGGAAGCGCTGCTGAACTTCCAGACCCTGATCAGCGACCTGACCGGCCTGCCGATCGCCAACGCGTCCCTGCTCGACGAAGCCACCGCTGCTGCCGAAGCCATGACTTTCTGCAAACGCCTGAGCAAGAACAAAGGCAGCCATGCCTTCTTCGCCTCGATCCACTGCCACCCGCAAACCCTTGACGTGCTGCGCACCCGTGCCGAGCCGTTGGGTATCGACGTGGTGGTCGGCGACGAGCGCGAACTGACGGATGTCAGCGCGTTCTTCGGCGCTCTGCTGCAATACCCGGCGAGCAACGGCGACCTGTTCGACTACCGCGAACTGGCCGAGCGGTTCCACGCTGTTAATGCGCTGGTCGCAGTCGCTGCTGACCTGCTGGCCCTGACCGTGTTGACCCCGCCGGGCGAGTTCGGCGCCGACGTGGCCATCGGCAGTGCCCAACGTTTCGGCGTGCCGCTGGGCTTCGGTGGCCCGCACGCGGCTTACTTCTCCACCAAGGATGCGTTCAAGCGCGACATGCCGGGCCGTCTGGTCGGCGTCTCCGTGGACCGCTTCGGCAAGCCGGCCCTGCGCCTGGCCATGCAGACCCGCGAGCAACATATCCGCCGCGAGAAAGCCACCAGCAACATCTGCACCGCCCAGGTGCTGTTGGCCAACATCGCCAGCATGTACGCCGTGTATCACGGCCCTAAAGGTTTGAAGCAGATCGCCAACCGCATTCATCACCTGACCGCGATTCTCGCCAACGGCTTGAGCGCACTGGGTCTGAACGTTGAGCAAGCAAACTTCTTCGACACCCTGACGCTGACCACCGGCGCCCACACCGCGGCCCTGCACAACAAGGCCCGCGCCCAGCGCATCAACCTGCGTGTCATCGATGGCGAGCGTCTGGGTTTGTCCCTCGACGAAACCACCACCCAGGCCGACATCGAAACCCTGTGGAGCGTGCTGGCTGACGGCAAAACCCTGCCGGACTTCGCCGCGCTGGCCGCCTCGGTGCAAAGCCGCATCCCGGCTGAACTGGTGCGTCAATCGCCGATCCTCAGCCACCCGGTGTTCAACCGTTATCACTCGGAAACCGAGCTGATGCGTTACCTGCGCAAGCTCGCCGACAAGGACCTGGCGCTGGATCGCACCATGATCCCGCTGGGTTCGTGCACCATGAAACTCAACGCCGCCAGCGAAATGATCCCGGTGACCTGGGCCGAGTTCGGCGCCCTGCACCCGTTCGCTCCGCCTGCGCAAAGTGCCGGTTACCAGCAACTGACTGACGAACTGGAAGCGATGCTCTGCGCCGCCACCGGTTATGACGCGATCTCGCTGCAACCGAACGCCGGCTCTCAAGGTGAATACGCCGGCTTGCTGGCAATCCGTGCCTACCACCAGAGCCGTGGCGAAGAACGCCGCGACATCTGCCTGATTCCGTCGTCGGCCCACGGTACCAACCCGGCCACCGCCAACATGGCCGGCATGCGCGTAGTCGTCACCGCGTGCGATGCTCGCGGTAACGTCGACATCGAAGACCTGCGCGCCAAAGCCATCGAGCACCGCGAGCACCTCGCCGCGCTGATGATCACTTACCCGTCGACCCATGGTGTGTTCGAAGAAGGCATCCGCGAAATCTGCGGGATCATTCATGACAACGGCGGCCAGGTGTACATCGACGGCGCCAACATGAACGCCATGGTCGGCCTCTGCGCACCGGGCAAGTTCGGTGGCGACGTCTCGCACCTGAACCTGCACAAAACCTTCTGCATCCCGCACGGCGGTGGCGGCCCGGGCGTCGGCCCGATTGGCGTGAAATCGCACCTGACGCCGTTCCTGCCGGGGCACGCGGCCATGGAGCGCAAGGAAGGCGCGGTCTGCGCAGCACCGTTCGGCAGTGCGAGTATTCTGCCAATCACCTGGATGTACATCCGCATGATGGGTGGCGCAGGCCTCAAGCGGGCTTCGCAACTGGCGATCCTTAACGCCAACTACATTTCCCGTCGCCTCGAAGAACACTACCCAGTGCTCTACACCGGCAGCAACGGCCTGGTCGCCCACGAATGCATCCTCGACCTGCGCCCGTTGAAAGACAGCAGCGGCATCAGCGTCGATGACGTCGCCAAGCGCCTGATCGACTTCGGCTTCCACGCACCGACCATGTCGTTCCCGGTGGCCGGCACGTTGATGATCGAGCCGACCGAAAGCGAATCCAAAGAAGAGCTGGACCGCTTCTGCGACGCCATGATCCGCATCCGCGAAGAAATCCGCGCAGTGGAAAACGGCACCCTCGACAAGGACGACAACCCGCTGAAAAACGCGCCGCACACTGCTGCGGAAATCGTTGGCGAGTGGACGCACCCGTACAGCCGTGAGCAAGCGGTGTATCCAGTAGCCTCGTTGATCGAAGGCAAATACTGGCCACCGGTCGGTCGGGTCGACAACGTGTTCGGCGACCGCAACCTGATCTGCGCCTGCCCGTCGATCGAAAGCTACGCTTAAACCTGCACAACAATGATCGTTCCCACGCTCTGCGTGGGAATGTCTCTCGGGACGCTCTGCGTCCGCTTTGTGACGCAGAGCGTCACGGGCTGCATTCCCACGCGGAGCGTGGGAACGATCGAACCGTCATAACCTGCCGCCCCTCATAACAAGAAACCGGAGAACAACCATGTCGTTAAGCGTGTTCGACCTGTTCAAGATTGGCATCGGCCCCTCCAGCTCCCACACCGTTGGCCCGATGCGCGCCGCTGCGCGCTTCGTCGAAGGCCTGCGTCGTGAAAACCTGTTGGCGGCAACCACCTGCGTCAAAGTCGAGCTCTACGGCTCGCTCGGCGCCACTGGCAAAGGCCACGGCAGCGACAAAGCCGTGTTACTGGGTCTGGAAGGTGAACACCCGGACACCGTGAACACCGAGAACATCGCCGCCCGCCTGCTTGAGATTCGCAGCAGCGGTCGCTTGAACCTGCTCGGTGAGCACGTCATCGAATTCAACGAAAAACTCCACCTGGCGATGATTCGCAAGCCATTGGCCTATCACCCCAACGGCATGATCTTTCGCGCCTTCGATGCGGCCGGCATCCAGATCCGCAGCCGCGAGTATTACTCGGTCGGTGGCGGTTTTGTGGTCGACGAAGATGCGGCTGGCGCCGACCGCATCGTCGAGGATACGACGCCGCTGACCTTCCCGTTCAAAAGCGCCAAGGACCTGCTCGGCCATTGCGCCACTTACGGGCTGTCCATCAGTCAGGTGATGCTGACCAACGAAAGCGCCTGGCGCCCGGAAGCGGAAACCCGCGCCGGCCTGCTGAAAATCTGGCAAGTGATGCAGGACTGCGTGGCCGCGGGCTGCCGTAACGAAGGGATTCTGCCCGGGGGCTTGAAAGTCAAACGCCGCGCCGCCGCCCTTCATCGACAACTGTGCAAGAACCCGGAATCGTCGCTGCGCGATCCGTTGTCGGTGCTCGACTGGGTCAACCTGTATGCGCTGGCGGTCAACGAAGAAAACGCCAACGGCGGACGCGTGGTCACGGCGCCCACCAATGGTGCAGCCGGGATCGTCCCGGCGGTATTGCATTACTACATGCGCTTCATCCCCGGCGCCAGCGAAGACGGCGTGGTGCGATTCCTGCTCACCGCCGCCGCCATCGGCATTCTGTACAAGGAAAACGCTTCGATCTCCGGCGCCGAAGTCGGTTGCCAGGGCGAAGTCGGCGTGGCCTGCTCAATGGCTGCTGGCGCGCTCTGCGAAGTGCTCGGCGGCACGGTGCAGCAAGTGGAAAACGCCGCCGAAATCGGCATGGAACACAACCTCGGCCTGACCTGCGACCCGATTGGCGGACTGGTGCAAGTACCCTGCATCGAGCGCAACGCCATGGGCTCGGTCAAAGCCATCAATGCGGTGCGCATGGCCCTGCGCGGCGACGGTCAACACTTCGTCTCCCTCGACAAGGTCATCCGCACCATGCGCCAGACCGGCGCCGACATGAAAAGCAAATACAAGGAAACCGCCCGTGGCGGTTTGGCGGTCAACATTATCGAGTGCTGATGCGAACGCATCTGCATCAGTGCAATTTTCAGGAGCTGCATATGTCCACCGAACACCTGTTGAAAACCCATCTGCACGCGTTGCACATCGAACTCGGTGCGCGCATGGTGCCTTTCGCCGGTTACGACATGCCGGTGCAATACCCGCTCGGCGTGATGAAGGAGCACCAGCACACCCGTGATCAGGCCGGGTTGTTCGATGTCTCGCACATGGGCCAGATCCGCCTGACCGGTGCCAACGCCGCCAAGGCCCTGGAAACCCTGGTGCCGGTGGACATCATCGACCTGCCGGTGGGCATGCAGCGCTATGCGATGTTCACCAACGAGAATGGTGGCATCCTCGACGACCTGATGGTCGCCAACCTCGGTAACGACGAGTTGTTCCTGGTGGTCAACGCCGCCTGCAAGGACCAGGACCTGGCGCACCTGCGCCAACACATCGGCGATCAATGCAGCATCGAACCGTTGTTCGAAGAACGCGCCCTGCTCGCCCTGCAAGGCCCGGCCGCAGTGACCGTGCTCGCGCGCCTGGCCCCTGAAGTGGCGAAGATGACGTTCATGCAGTTCACCCGCGTGACCTTGCTCGGCGTCGACTGCTTTGTCAGCCGTTCGGGCTACACCGGTGAAGACGGTTTCGAGATCTCCGTGCCGGCCGTCAATGCCGAGGCCCTCGCTCGTGCCTTGCTGGCCGAACCGGAAGTCGCGGCCATCGGCCTCGGCGCCCGTGACTCGCTGCGCCTGGAAGCCGGCCTGTGCCTCTACGGCCACGACATGAACACCGAAACCACACCGATCGAAGCCAGCCTGCTGTGGGCCATCTCCAAGCCACGGCGTGCCGACGGTGCGCGTGCCGGTGGTTTCCCGGGCGCCGAGACCGTATTTGCCCAGCAACAAAACGGTGTCAGCCGTAAACGCGTCGGCCTGCTGCCTCAGGAACGCACTCCGGTGCGCGAAGGTGCGGAAATCGTCAACGAAGCAGGCGAAATCATCGGCAGCGTGTGCAGCGGCGGCTTCGGGCCGACCTTGGGTGGTCCTTTGGCCATGGGTTACCTCGACAGTGCTTACATCGCACTCGATACCCAGGTTTGGGCGATTGTACGTGGGAAAAAGGTGCCTTTGCTTGTAAGCAAAATGCCATTTGTTCCACAACGCTACTATCGTGGTTGATTGATTGTTCCTATAAGTAACGCGGTTGCGTAACAGTGCACTAATCTGTAACGCAACCGCCATAAAACAGTGCATACCTTGATCAGGCACTTCGATTGTGAACTTGACTTATAACAATCGAAAACAATTGAACAACGCTATCGAATAAGCCGCACTATCCATCCTTCGAAACAGCCATCAAGCCAAGCAATACGCGGCTTCCACGGGGCTTGTTTTTTCTCCCGTAGTTGGCGTAGAGTTTGTTCACTGTGTTTGCATGGGTCGCTTGGAATCGTGACCTGGGCAGTAGCCTACAAGTTAGCTACATCCCGTTCGACGTCTCTTACTCTCCTGCAACCAGCCCCAGTACTCTTTCATGAGAAAGAGGCTGTCATCAATTTTTGCGTCAAAGGAAATAAGAAATGTCCCAACGTCAGAGCGGCACCGTCAAGTGGTTTAACGACGAGAAAGGTTTTGGTTTTATCACTCCAGAAAGCGGTCCGGATCTGTTCGTGCATTTCCGTGCCATTCAGGGCAGCGGCTTCAAGAGCCTGAAAGAAGGCCAGAAAGTCACCTTCATCGCTGTGCAGGGCCAGAAAGGTATGCAAGCTGACGAAGTACAAGCAGAAGGCTGATCTTCTGTAACGAAAAAGCCCCTGATGCTGACATCAGGGGCTTTTTTGTGCGCGCAATTCCGTAAAATGGCTTCTTTTTTCAGCCGAGAGCCACCCCATGTCGAAACACCTGCTAAGCCCTCAGGGTGAATTCCCCATCGCCGGCTTGGGCCGTCGCCTGGCAGCGATGTTCTACGACTTCTTGCTGTGCACAGCCCTGCTGATCGTCACGGGCGGTATCTACAAGATGGTGCAGATGGCAATCATCGGCGAAGAGAAGATGCGCGCCCTGACCGAGGCCGGCGCACTGGATGGCGATCCGCTGTTCTCGACCATCCTGTTGTTCGTGCTGTTTGGCTTCTTCGCCAAATTCTGGACCTGGTCCGGCCAGACCCTCGGCATGCAGGTCTGGTGCATCCGTGTGCAGAACGCCGATGGTTCGGCGATCAGCCTGTGGCAGGCACTGTTGCGCTTTGTGGTGTCGATCGCATCCTTGCTGTGCGCAGGCCTGGGGTTCTTCTGGGTACTCTTCGACAAACAGCAGCGCAGCTGGCACGACATGTACTCCAACAGCCAGCTGGTGCGGATCCCGAAGAAGCAAAAATAACCTGCCAGATGCAAAAACGCCCCGAATACTCGAGGCGTTTATGTTTATCGTTCCCACGCTCTGCGTGGGAATTCAGCCCGTGACGCTCCGCGTCACTGGACGCGGAGCGTCCCTTGAGACATTCCCACGCAGAGCGTGGGAACGATCGACCTTAAGCGTTGCCCGCCAGCTTCATCCGCGCTGCCGCGGTGAAATCGAGCATGCGCTTGAGCGGGCGAATCGCCTGAGGGATCAGCGCCGGCTCGACGAAGATCTCGCCTGAGCCCTCACGCAGGCACTGAAGCGTGCGCTCAAGGGTGTTCATCGCCATCCACGGGCAATGCGCGCAACTGCGGCATGCCGCGCCGTTGCCGGCGGTAGGCGCCTCGATGAAGACCTTGTCCGGGCACAGCTGCTGCATCTTGTAGAAGATGCCGCGGTCGGTCGCAACGATCAGGGTCTTGTTCGGCAGGCTTTGCGCAGCGGCGATCAGCTGGCTGGTGGAGCCTACCGCGTCGGCCAACTCGATCACCGCGGTCGGCGACTCCGGGTGCACCAGAATGGCAGCGTCCGGATACAGGGATTTCATGTCTTCCAGCTGCTTGGCCTTGAACTCTTCGTGAACGATGCAGGCACCGTCCCAGAGCAGCATGTCGGCGCCGGTCTTGCGCTGAATGTAAGTGCCCAGGTGTTTGTCCGGGCCCCAGATGATCGTCTCGCCGTTATCCATCAGGCTTTCGACAATCTCCAGCGCGCAGCTGGAGGTCACTACCCAATCCGCCCGCGCCTTCACCGCTGCCGAGGTGTTGGCATACACCACCACCGTGCGCTCCGGGTGCTGATCGCAAAACGCCGAGAACTCGTCGACCGGGCAACCCAGGTCCAGCGAGCAGGTCGCCTCCAGAGTCGGCATCAGTACGCGTTTTTCAGGATTGAGGATTTTTGCGGTCTCGCCCATGAACTTCACACCGGCAACCACCACGGTCTTGGCCGGGTGAGCGTTGCCGAAGCGGGCCATTTCCAGGGAATCGGAAACGCAGCCACCGGTTTCTTCGGCCAGGGCCTGAATGATCGGATCGCAATAGAAGTGGGCAACCAGCACCGCGTCCTGAGCCTTGAGCTCGGCGGCGATGGCGGCGCGGTAATGGGCTTGCTCTTCGGCGCTCAGCGGCTTGGGCTGTTTGGCGTCGAGGTGAGCTTGTACCAGAAGGCGTTCGGAAATTTGCGTCATGATCGCAAGACCTACGGGCGCTTTCGCGCGAAAGTCGAGTATACACCCGGCTCCGGACCACAGAAGGTACCGCCGGGAGAGTGAGTATTCATCAGGCATGGACAGCGTTGAAGCTGCGCAAGGCTACAGAATATCCCCGAGATGCAAAAGATCATTCTGACCTGCGTCACGCGGTGCAACACCCGGATTGAGCCAGGCTCAAATCGCGGGCAAAAAAAAACCCGGAAATCCTCACTTACGTGGGCCTTCCAGATTTTTTAAAATGGTGGGTCGTGTGGGATTCGAACCTACGACCAATTGGTTAAAAGCCAACTGCTCTACCAACTGAGCTAACGACCCGCTGTGTGGTGGCGCGTATAATACTGATTTTTAAGGACTATTCAACACCTAATTTGAAATAAATCAAAAATAAGCGGTTGGGTCGCTGATTCCGGCCGCCAGGAAGCCTTCTGCACGCAGACGGCAGCTGTCGCATTTGCCGCAGGCACGGCCGTTATCGTCCGCCTGATAGCAGGAAACCGTCAGCCCATAGTCGACGCCAAGCTTCACGCCCGCCTGGACAATTTGCGCCTTGCTGAGGTTTTGCAGCGGCGCCTGAATACGGAAACCGTTGCCCTCTACCCCGGCCTTCGTTGCCAGATTGGCCATGCGCTCGAAGGCTTCGATGAACTCGGGACGGCAATCCGGGTAACCGGAATAGTCCACCGCATTCACGCCGATGAAAATGTCACGCGCGCCGAGCACTTCGGCCCAGCCCAACGCCAGAGACAGGAATACGGTATTGCGGGCCGGCACGTAAGTGATCGGGATACCTTCACTCGGCGCCTCAGGCACATCGATGGAGCTGTCGGTCAATGCCGAGCCACCAATGCCGTTCAGGTTCAGGCCAATCACTTTATGTTCGATGACGCCCAGATCACGCGCTACACGCTCGGCAGCCTGCAACTCGGCGCGGTGGCGCTGACCATAGTCGAAACTCATGGTGTAGCAGCTGTAGCCGTCAGCACGGGCCATCGCCACGACCGTTGCCGAGTCCAGACCGCCGGACAGCAGGATGACCGCACGTTTTTCAGTAGTGTTCAGTTGTTCAGTCATTTCAGCGCCCCGGCTCGTCGTTCCAAAGATATTTGTGCAACTGCAATTGCAGGCGCACCGGCAGATTGTCCGCGACAATCCAGTCAGCCAGCTCGCGCGCGCTCAAGTCATGGTGACTCGGCGAGAACAGGACTTCACCGGCACGCTGGTCGAGACCGTACTGAATCAGCTTGGACACCGCCCAGTCGTAGTCTTCGCGAGAGCAGATCACGAACTTGACCTGATCGTTGGCCGTCAGCAGTGCGATGTTCTCGTAGAGATTGCGGTGCGCTTCTTTCGACCCGGGTGTTTTCAGGTCGAGCACTCGGCTGACCCGTGGATCAACCGCCGAAATATCCAGGGCGCCGCTGGTTTCCAGCGACACCTCGTAACCGGCGTCACACAGCTGCTTGAGCAAAGGGATGGCATTAGGTTGTGCCAGAGGCTCACCGCCGGTGACACAGACGTAGCGCGGACGAAAGCCGGCCACTTGCTCGAGGATATCGTCGAGCGGGCGAACGGTGCCGCCAGTGAAGGCGTAGGCGCTGTCGCAGTATTGGCAACGCAATGGGCAACCGGTCAGGCGCACAAATACAGTGGGCAGCCCGGCAGTCCGCGTTTCACCCTGCAACGAGTAAAAAACTTCGGTAATTCTCAATGTGTCTTGCATAGTCGCCACGGGCGTAACAGCTAAACAGGCTGTCCGCCTCCGTCAGGCACTTAAAGGAACCCCGCCAACGCGCAGATCCCAAAAAGCGGTGTTTCATAAAAAAGGGGGATGAATTCTAACGAAAAAACCCGCGGCAAGCGCGGGTTTCTTGTAAACGGGTCAAACAGCCTTACATGCGCTGCAGATCGCGTTGGGCCAGCTGAGCGGCGGAAGTACCCGGGTATTGGGAAACCACCTGCTGCAGAATGCCTTTGACCTTGTCGGTATGACCCAGGCGGCGCTCTACATCAGCGAGCTTGTACAGCGAGTCAGGCACTTTGGCGTGCTTGGGGTACAGCTGCGAAACCTTGGCAAAAGCCTGACCCGCACCTTGCAGGTCGCCCTTGGCCAGGTTCACTTCGCCCAACCAGTATTGGGCATTGCCCGCGTACTGACTGTTCGGGTATTTGCGCAAAAATGCCGCAAACGCCTGGCTGGCCTTGTCGAAATCCTTGGCTTTGATCAGGTCGAAGGCCGCATCGTAATAGAGCTTTTCCTTCGCCGGATCACCCGGTTCGCTGCTGGCCGCAGGGGCTTGAGTGGCAGCACTCGCACCTGCAGCTGCAGCTGCTGCACCGGCGGCATTATTCATATCGCCACCGGCTGGAGAATTTTGAGGAGCCGCAGCGGGTGCACCGCCGGTTCCAATACGCCGATCAAGATCCTGATATCGCTCCAGGTTTTCCTGCTTCATGCGCGCTACATCATTTTGCAGAACTTCGATCGCACCCTGTTGCCGCGCGATTTGCTCCTGCATTTGTTGCAGTTGGTTGAACAGCACGCCTTGTGCCGAGGCAGGGGCCGTAACCCCTCCCCCGGCATAGGCGCCGTTCGTACCGTAACCCGCAGGCGGATAACTGCTCCCGCTATTGTTATAACCGGAGTTGTCATCGACCACAGGAACCGCAGCCCACACCGCAAGCGGTGCGAGACTGAGAGCCAGAATAGTTACAGCACGACGGCACGTTCGCATGACGAATTACTTACGCAGTTCGACGCGACGGTTTTGAGCCCAGGACTGCTCGTCGTGGCCAGTAGCAACTGGACGCTCTTTACCGTAGGAAACCAGTTCCAGCTGAGCTGGGGAAACACCTTGCAGTACCAGGTAGCGTTGAACGGCTTTCGCACGACGCTCGCCCAGTGCCATGTTGTACTCACGAGTACCACGTTCGTCGGTGTTGCCTTCCAGAACAACGCGAGCGCCGTTTGCTTTCAGGTCTTTGGCATGAACGTCCAGAGCGCGCATGGCTTCTGGCTTCAGGTCCGAACTGTCGTATTCGAAGTAGAAGGTGGTGATTGCGCGCAGAGCAGCTTCTTCGCTCAGGGAGCCGTCAACTGCACCAGTGTTAGCGCCGTAACCAGCGTTTGGATCTACAGCGCCTGCACCGGCGTTGTCGCCGCCTTTGGACGAGCAACCTACAGCTACAGCCATGGCCAGGGCCAGCGCAGCAAACTTACCAAACTTCAGCATTTCCATCGTGAAACTCCTAATGAACCCCAATGTGTTAAGTAAAACGTGTAGCGCCGCGTCAGTTCAGGTAAGGGGACCAGGAAGGTTCTCTGACTTCGCCTTGAGCGGTAGGAAGCGGGAGCCTTACGCGTCCATTGATGGACACGAGCATCAAGACTCCCCGGCCCTGCTGGGCGGTGGCGTAGATTACCATGGTGCCGTTGGGCGCAACAGTGGCTGACTCATCTAGGTTGGTGTCTGTCAGGATCTTTACACTACCGCGCTGCAAATCCTGAGCCGCCACCCGGAAATTGGTGAAGCCATCCTGACGGTGAATCATGACAAGCGTCTTCTCGTCAGCCGACAGTTTCGGGTTGGCGTTGTAGTTACCGATAAAGGTCACACGCTCCGCACCACCACCATTGATGTTGGTCTTGTAGATCTGCGGCTTGCCGCCACGGTCGGAGGTGAAGTAGATGGTCGAACCATCCTTACCCCAGAACGGTTCGGTGTTGATGCCAGGGCCAGCCGTCACGCGATTGATCTGACGCGAACCCAGGTTCATCACGTAGATGTCCGGGTTACCGTCCTTGGACAGCACAAACGCCAGGCGAGTACCGTCCGGCGACCAGGCTGGCGCGCCGTTCAGGCCTTCGAAGTTGGTGATCTGCTCGCGGCGACCGGTGTCGATGTTCTGCATGAAAATGCGCGGACGCTTCTGCTCGAACGACACATAGGCGATGCGCTTGCCATCGGGAGCGAAACGCGGTGACAGGATCGGCTCACGCGATTGCAGCAGGGTCACGGCACGAGCACCGTCGTAGTCCGAACGCTGCAGCGTGTAGCGCGTGTTGTTCACCGAAAAGCGCTCGGCCGTTACATACAGCAGGCGTGTGGAGAACGCGCCCTTGATGCCGGTCAGTTTTTCGAACGACTGGTCGGCGATGTAGTGCGCCATGTCGCGCAGTTGATCGACGCCACCCGACACGCTACCGGTCAGCACTTGCTGCTCGGTCGCGACGTTGAACAGTGCGTATTGCACCTGCAGGCGACCGCCCGCCGGAACAATGCTGCCGACCATGATGTACTGGGCGCCCAGGGCCTTCCAGTCACGGTAGATGACTTCGCTGGCCTGAGTCGGCTGGCTGATCATATTCTGCTTCGGAATCGGCGAGTAGTAACCCGAGTTGCGCAGGTCGTTACCGATGATTTCCGCCATGTCGTCCGGCAGGACGCTACCGCCCTGCCAGCCAAATGGAACAACCGCAATCGGAGTTGCCCGGTCACTGCCGCTGGTGACCAGAATGTTCTTTTCATCTGCTGCCGCTATCCCTGCCATGCAGCAAATAACGACAAGCATTCCTCGAAGAAGGTTTCTCACAAGGCTAGATCCTCAGGTGTGAATGTCATCTTGAATGAACGATAAGGAGCGAAATCGCTCGGTTTCATTCCCTGCATTTCTGTCAAACGTCCAATATTCTTGACCGCCGCTACAGCCGAAGAGTCAAACGGACCATCGCCACTGGACTTGGCCACGCCGACCGAAGTCACTGTACCATCGGGCAACATGCCGATTTGCAGCACAACCGTCATGCCTTTGCGTGCCGAAGGAGGACGAGCCCAACCTTCCGCTGCCCGAGCACGAATCAGATCGTCGAAACTGCCCGCGGTTTCATCGCCCTGCTCATCGGCCAAGGCTTGCTGACGCTGCGGCGTGTCGGAAAGCAAATCAGCCAGGGCCTGAGCCTTTTTCTCTTCGGCAGATTTACGCGCCGCTTCCTGCGACTTTTTCTTCGCAGCATCGGCAGCAGCTTTCTTCTTAGCATCCTCGGCGACTTTTTTCTTCGCCTCGTCCGCTTCAGCTTTCTTCTTGGCGTCTTCCGCGGCTTTCTTCTTCGCGTCTTCGACTATCTTTTTCTTCGCTTCTTCAGCGGCCTCTTTCTTGGCCTCTTCTTCAGCGGCTTTCTTGGCTTCTTCTTCAGCTTTCTTCTTGGCTATATCAGCCAATTGTTTCTGTTCGGCCTTTTTGGCTTCGGCGGTCTTCTTCGCTTCATCGGCTTTCTTGGCTTCATCAGCCTTTTTCGCCTCTTCCGCTTTCTTCGACTCGTCGGCCTTCTTGGCTTCCTCGGCTTTTTGAGCCGCCGCTTCTTTCTTTTGTTCCGCAGCCTTCACCGCTTCCTGCTCGACCTTCTTCTGTTCCATCTGTTCGACTTCGGTCTGGCGCGCAGCGGATTTCTGCGCTTCACCCGCAATCTTCTGATTGGTCTGGGTGGTCGCCCGACTTTTCGATTTCAGTTGGTACAGGGTCGCCTGGACGATCGGCTTGGCCGGCGGCAGCTCCGGTGTCATGGCAAAACTGACGAACAGCATGCCAAACACCAGCACGTGCAGGCCTATCGCCCAGACACTAGGCCAGAAGTAGCTTTCCGAGGCTGTCGGCTCTCGCTGTTGCTGCATCAGGGCGCCTCGGTAATCAAGCCAACATTACCGACCCCGGCTTTCTGCAACCCACCCATGGCGCCCATGACGGAGCCGTAATCGACGCTCTTGTCGCCACGAATGAAGACCTGGGTGTGCTTGCCGTTTTCATTACCGGCGCTGATGATTTTGGTCACGGCGCTGGTCATCTGCGGCAGGGTCATGGCCCTGTCCTGCTGTTTATCGGTGTCGACTTCGCTGCCAAGGTTCCAGTAATAGGTCTTGTCAGCCTTGATCGAAATGGTCAGAACCTGGGTGTTGTTGTCTTGCGGCAAGGCTTCGCTGGAAACCTTGGGCAGATCAACTTTCACGCCCTGATTGAGCATCGGTGCGGTCACCATGAAGATGACCAGCAGTACCAGCATCACGTCGATGTAAGGCACCACGTTCATCTCGGCAACCGGCTTGCGCTTTTTGCGAGCTCGAGCGATTAAAGCCATTGGGAATTACCTGCTTATTCTTCGCTGGTGTGCACTTTGCGGTGCAGGATCGCCTGGAACTCGTCGGCGAAGGTGTAGTAACGGCTAAGCAAGGTTTCGCTGCGAGCGGCGAAACGGTTGTAAGCGATAACTGCCGGGATCGCCGCGAACAGGCCGATTGCCGTTGCCACCAGCGCCTCGGCAATACCCGGAGCCACGGTGGCCAGGGTCGCTTGCTGGGCAGTAGCCAGGCCACGGAAGGAGTTCATGATGCCCCAGACCGTACCGAACAGACCGATGTACGGGCTGACGGAACCGACAGTCGCGAGGAACGGCAGGCTCTGCTCAAGCTTTTCTTCTTCGCGGGAAATGGCCACGCGCATGGCACGTGCCACACCTTCCATGACCGCTTCCGGATCAACGCCTGGCTGCTGACGCAGACGGGAGAATTCCTTGAAGCCTGCACGGAAGATCTGCTCTACGCCGGAATCCGGGTCAGGGTTGCTGCCGGCCTGACGGTAGAGTTTGGACAGGTCGATGCCGGACCAGAAGCGCTCTTCAAAGCTCTCCAGGGCACGCCGACCGGCGCGCAGCAAGTTGCTGCGCTGAAAGATCATGATCCACGAGGTCACCGATGCGGCTACCAGAATCAGCATTACCAACTGCACCACAACGCTGGCATTGCTGACCAGGCTCCACATGGAGGAATGGTCGACGACGTTAGCTTCCACGCTTTATCTCCTGCTCTGAGTGTGTACCCGCGCCGCTCACGTCGGCAAAGGCCGCACGTAGAGCTTCGGGAATGGCCCGGGGTTTCAAACTATGGGTGCGCACACAGGCCACCAAAAACTGCCCTTCGCAGAGCAGTGCATTATCCGCAGCTCGCCTGACCTGCTGTTTAAAGCGCAGGCTGACGCGGTTCAATTCGATTACTTCTGCACTTACCAGAAGCTCGTCGTCCAGTCGCGCCGGCGCGTGATAGCGCGCTTCGCTGGAATGCACGACGAACAACAGGTCCTCACCAGCAAGCTGCGATTGGGCAAAGCCCAGCTCCCGTAGCCGCTCGGTTCGAGCCCGCTCCATAAACTTAAGGTAATTAACGTAATACACGATGCCGCCGGCATCGGTGTCCTCGTAATAAACGCGACAACGATGTGCGAACGACTCAAGCCCGTTTTGCGCGCGCATACTCTAGTGGTTACTCCTCAGGTTGCCAATCCGGCCAGGCAACTGTTTTTTCATTCTCGAACGACTTTCGTGCGAAAGATCGGCAATCGCAGTCCCCTAGGACCGCACAAAGCTGAAATAAATCGGCACGTAGAGGTCGTCATTCGTCTACTGCATCAAGAAACTCGTCTACCACGGGCATTTCACCCAACCGAGACGGGATATTCAAACCGAAATGCAGGTACGCATGCCGGGTCACGACCCGACCACGCGGGGTCCGCATGATATAGCCCTGCTGAATCAGATAGGGTTCCAGCACGTCCTCGATGGTGTGCCGCTCTTCGCTGATCGCCGCCGCGAGACTGTCCACCCCGACCGGACCGCCATCGAACTTCTCGATCATGGTCAATAGCAAACGCCGGTCCTGGTGATCGAAGCCACGCTCATCGACGTCCAGCAGGTTCAGCGCCAAGTCGGCAATGGGTTTAGTGATGTGCCCCTTTGCCCGGACTTCGGCAAAATCGCGCACCCGACGCAACAAGCGGTTGGCGATACGCGGCGTACCACGGGCCCGACGCGCGATTTCAAAGGCGCCTTCCGGATCCAGCGGCAAGCCGAGGATGTTCGCCGAGCGACTGACGATGGTCGCCAGATCCGCGGTGTTATAGAACTCCAGGCGCTGAACGATACCGAAACGGTCACGCAACGGATTGGTCAGCATCCCGGCGCGGGTGGTGGCGCCGACCAGGGTGAACGGTGGCAGGTCGAGCTTGATCGAACGCGCCGCCGGCCCTTCACCGATCATGATGTCGAGCTGGAAGTCTTCCATGGCCGGGTACAGCACTTCTTCGACAATCGGCGACAGCCGATGGATCTCGTCGATGAACAGCACGTCATGCGGTTCGAGGTTGGTCAGCAGCGCCGCCAGGTCACCCGGACGCTCAAGGACCGGCCCCGAGGTGCTTTTGATCGACACACCCATTTCCTGGGCAATGATGTTGGCCAAGGTGGTTTTACCCAGCCCCGGCGGACCGAAGATCAGCGTGTGATCGAGGGACTCGTTGCGCCCGCGGGCAGCCTGGATGAACAATTCCATCTGCTCGCGAACGGTCGGCTGGCCGATGTATTCGGCCAGGCTGACGGGACGAATCGCGCGGTCCTGGACTTCTTCGCGGTCACGGGGGCCACCCGTGGCGGCGATCAGACGATCAGCTTCAATCACTTAAATCATTCCCTTCAAGGCGCGACGAATCAGGTCTTCACTGCTCAAGCCTTTCTCCTTGATGGCAGAAATCGCCTTGCTGGCCTCCTGCGGCTTGTAGCCCAGGGAGATCAGCGCACTCACCGCGTCATTTTCGGCGGTGACCACCGGCATTGGCGCATCCGGCTGATTAGGCACCAGGGCGAACATACTTGGCACGGTTTCCCAGGCCTTGAAACGATCCTTGAGCTCGACCAGCAAACGCTCGGCGGTCTTCTTGCCGACGCCCGGCACCTTGGTCAGCGCCGACGTGTCCTGCGCCTGCACGCAACGCACCAGCTCATCAACTTCAAGGCTCGACATCAATGCCAATGCCAGCTTGGGGCCCACGCCATTGAGGCGGATCAGTTCACGGAAAAAATCGCGTTCACGCTTGCCAATGAAACCGTAGAGCAACTGGGCGTCTTCACGCACAACCAAATGGGTGTGCAAGGTGATCGGCTCTCCGACCGACGGCAGTCGATAAAGCGTGGTCATCGGCACTTCCAGCTCATAACCCAGACCATTTACATCCAGAATCAGGTGCGGCGGCTGTTTCTCAGCCAAGGTGCCGCGCAAACGTCCAATCACGTTTCAAATCCTTAAGCGTTGGCCAGATCTGGCTGACGAGTACCAAAGTGAGCGTGGCGGCCGACAAAACAGGCGCAAAACGCTCAACGGATAAAATGAGTGGGCTGATGCTATCAGATCAGAGGCGAAGGCGACCGCCACGACTGCGAGCCGTCCCCAGACCATGAGGTAACAGACTGGAGCGGGTGTGAGCGTGACAAATGGCGATTGCCAGGGCGTCCGAGGCATCGATTTGCGGTTTGCTGGTCAGTTTCAGCATGTGCATGACCATCATCTGCACCTGTTCTTTATTCGCCGCGCCCGTCCCGGTCACCGCCTGCTTGACCTGGGTTGCGGTGTATTCGGCGATTTCCAGGTTTTCTTCGGCGCCGGCAACGATGGCGGCGCCACGAGCCTGGCCCAGCTTCAGGGCCGAGTCGGCGTTACGAGCCATAAAGACCTTTTCGATCCCCATGGTGACCGGGCCGTAGGTCTGGATAACTTCACGCACACCGCGGTAAACAATTTGCAGCCGCTCATGCAACTCGCCGCTGCCGGTACGAATACACCCCGAGGCGACGTACACGCAGCCACGGCCGGTATCGCGTACCACGCCGTAACCGGTAATGCGCGAACCGGGGTCGATACCAAGAATTAAAGTCATAACGCCTGCGGGTTTAGAGAGTGAGGCCAGCACAGAGCAGGCTGTGCCGGGTGCACATTTTGTAGCCCTGCCGAGAACCCTGTGGGAGCCGGGCTTGCCCGCGATAGCGGTAGAACTCCAACATCCATGTCGAGCCTGCCGACGTCATCGCGGGCAAGCCCGGCTCCCACACCAGATCTGTGTCGCCCGTCAGCCCAGTTGCGCGGCCACCGACTCTGGAATATCCGCATTGGAATAAACGTTCTGCACGTCATCCAGGTCTTCGAGCATGTCGATCAGCTTGAGAATCTTCTCGGCGCCTTCCAGGTCCAGTTCGGCACTGGTGGTCGGCAACATGACGATTTCCGCGTCATGACCTTTGAAGCCTGCAGCTTCCAGGGCATTACGAACCGAGTAGAAGCCGGCGAACGAAGTGAACACGTCAATCGAGCCGTCTTCGTGGGTGACCACGTCATCGGCGTCAGCTTCCATGGCCGCTTCCATGAGCGCATCTTCGTCGATGCCTTCTTTATCAGTGGCAGGCCCGAAGGAAATCTGTCCCTTGCGCTCGAACAGGTAGGCCACCGAACCGTCAGTCCCCAGGTTGCCGCCACATTTGCTGAAGGCGTGACGGACAGCCGCTGCGGTGCGGTTGCGGTTGTCGGTCATGCACTCGACCATCACCGCTACGCCGCCCGGACCGTAACCTTCGTAGCTCAGCTCGACCATGTCGTCGGTGTCGGCAGCGCCAGCACCACGGGCCACCGCGCGATCGATGATGTCACGGCTCATATTCGCGCCAAGGGCTTTGTCCAGCGCCAGACGCAAACGCGGGTTGGAACCCGGATCACCGCCACCCTGACGGGCCGCGACAGTCAGTTCACGAATCCACTTGGTGAAAATCTTGCCCTTCTTGGCATCCTGACGTTCTTTGCGGTGCTTGATGTTCGCCCACTTGGAATGACCCGCCATAACTCGCTCCGAATTCTCTTTAAAACAATTCTCTATAAAACAATGCCCGCACGCCCATGAAGGCGAGCGGGCAACACAATCTGGATCTGACACCCTGGCGCATCGCTTGATGTGCCAGGGTGCTCGGTCTTACTCAGCCTTAGGCTGTTCGCGCAGGCGAATGTGCAGCTCGCGCAGCGCCTTGGCGTCGACCAGGCCAGGAGCCTGAGTCATGACGCAGGCAGCGCTCTGGGTTTTCGGGAAGGCAATCACTTCACGGATCGACTGGGCGCCGGTCATCAGCATCACCAGACGGTCGAGACCGAAAGCCAGGCCACCGTGCGGCGGCGCGCCGTATTTCAGGGCGTCGAGCAGGAAGCCGAATTTCTCTTCCTGTTCCGCTTCGCTGATACCCAGCAGGCGGAAGACCGATTGCTGCATTTCCTTGCGGTGGATACGGATCGAACCGCCACCCAGCTCGGTGCCGTTCAGTACCATGTCGTAAGCACGGGACAAAGCGGTTGCCGGGTTGGCTTCAAGCTCTTGCGGTGTGCACTTCGGCGCGGTGAACGGGTGGTGCAAGGCGGTGAAGCTGCCGTCGTCGTTCTCTTCGAACATCGGGAAGTCGACAACCCACATCGGCGCCCACTCGCAGGTCAGCAGGTTCAGGTCGTTACCAACCTTGATCCGCAGTGCGCCCAGCGCTTCGCTGACAATCTTGGCCTTGTCGGCACCGAAGAACACGATGTCACCATCAACCGCGCCAACGCGATCGAGGATCACATTGAGGTTGGCTTCAGGAATATTTTTGACGATAGGCGATTGCAGGCCTTCAACGCCTTTGGCGCGTTCGTTGACCTTGATGTACGCCAGGCCCTTGGCACCGTAGATGCCGACGAACTTGGTGTAGTCGTCGATCTTGCTGCGCGGCATGCTCGCCCCGCCTGGAACGCGCAGAGCGGCGATACGGCTTTTCGGGTCGTTGGCCGGGCCACTGAAGACCTTGAAATCGACTTCTTTGAGCTGGTCGGCAACGTCAACCAGTTCCAGCGGGTTACGCAGGTCCGGCTTGTCGGAACCGTAACGACGCATGGCCTCATCCCAGGTCATGTGCGGGAATTCACCGAATTCCAGACCCAGCACTTCCTTGAACAGGTTGCGGATCATGCCTTCGGTCAGACCCATGATCTCGGCTTCGTTGAGGAAGCTGGTCTCGATGTCGATCTGGGTGAATTCCGGCTGACGGTCGGCACGCAGGTCTTCGTCACGGAAGCATTTGGCGATCTGGTAGTAACGATCGAAGCCGGCAACCATCAGCAGTTGCTTGAACAGCTGCGGCGATTGCGGCAAGGCGAAGAAGCTACCTGCGTGAGTGCGGCTCGGCACCAGATAGTCACGTGCGCCCTCTGGGGTTGCACGGGTCAGGATCGGCGTCTCGACGTCGAGGAAGCCGTTCTCGTCCAGGTAGCGACGGATGCTGGTGGTCATGCGCGAACGCAGACGCAGCTTCTCGAGCATTTCCGGACGACGCAGGTCGATGAAGCGATAACGCAGGCGGGTTTCTTCGCCAACGTCGGAGAATTCGTTGAGCGGGAACGGCGGGGTTTCCGCTTCGTTCAATACTTCCAGCTCGTAGCCCAGCACTTCGATCATGCCCGAAGCCATGTTGGCATTACCGGCACCGGCTGGACGCAGGCGCACCTTACCGGTGATCTTGACCACGTATTCGCTGCGCACACGGTCGGCGGCGGCGAAGGTTTCGGCGCGATCCGGGTCGAACACCACCTGGGCCAGACCTTCACGATCACGGATATCGAGGAAGATCACCCCGCCGTGGTCACGACGACGGTGGACCCATCCGCAAAGGGTAACTTCCTGACCTTCCAGGCTTTCGTTCAGTTGGCCGCAATAATGGCTGCGCATCATGGTAGTGGTTTCACTTCTCGTAATTCGAAATTCGTTTGGAGGCCTTGCCGCACCACCGCACTTCAATAAGGTGCCTGATGATGCAAGAGCTCACGCGTGTCGTTCAACTTAGTCAGCTTTGTCGCCGCCGGCCAGATTCTTCTTCGAACCGGTTTTGAAATCGGTCTCGTACCAGCCGGTGCCGCTGAGGCGGAAGCCTGGCATGGACAGCATCTTTTTCAATTCGGGTGCCTGGCAGGCAGGGCAGTCGACCAACGGTGCTGCGCTGATCTTCTGAATGGCTTCCAACTGATGACCACAGGAAGCACATTGATAGTCGTACATCGGCATGGGGTTGTCTCGGCAATCAGATTATTACCGCGCAAACGTCGGGTTTCGCGGCAAAGGGCGGGATTATATCCATTAAATCGAGCCTGTGCAGCCGTAACACTGCACAGGCGTATGCTCATCCGGATCCGCCGACGACACGACACCTGACCACGCGGGCCGCCCCAATCACGTAGCCGCACGTCATTCAACGCTACAGGAGTCCCCATTCAAACTGTGTACAACGCACACAACCCGGACCAGCCCGCTGAAATTCTTTACCCCGCCATGACGCAGGTGCACCTCTCTATCAACGTAGGAAAGCAAAGCGCTCACCGAGCAACAGTTGATTTTCGCCATCCTGGCCAAAATATCCCAATAGACCTGCTCAAGGCGCAAACAGGTGGCAAATCCATTCAAACGGACCGATCTGGACAGTGGGCGCGCCAGCCCCATATCAAACTCCCGAACAAAAGGATCTCTCTTCCCCTCCTGCCTTACATCTTGAAACCGAGCGACTTCAATTGTCCCTTGCCCTATTCCTTGACTCATACCGTTGACACTCCTTTGTCATACTTGCTTTCAACGAGAGCAACCCTCTGTTTCCTTATAGAAACGCAGGCGGATAGTTATATCCAGATGACTTTATGACCATCAACGTAGGACAAGCCAACAACCTTAGGGAGACCATTAACACGGTCCTACATCTGTCTATAAAGCAGAAATTCAGCGCAGGAAAAATCAAAACCGCCGAGCGAAAACAGCCGAAAAAGGCTCGGACGTCGCCCTGTCAGAGAATCATCTCCCACCACGGACAGGGGAAGCACTGACGGCGCCGGGCACCATCTGGCACTCGCGCACCTCTTTCCCCTCTAATAGAAGAAAAACACCCTGAATCCGCGAGCTCAAGGCGTTTTCTCTGCCCGCAGCAAGCCAAAAAGCCGATCGAGCTCTCTAGAACAAGCCTTCAGGCAACACCTGCAGACAGTACCGCACAAACCGCCTCCCTCCCCCATCGCCGCGCCCTCTGCACTTGATTTGAGAAGGCCTGGGCTTTGCTGTTAAATAGAGGCGTGTCGCTGCCTCTATTTTCCTGGGTGCAGCGCATAGGCTGATACCGGGTACGTGTCCAGCGCCTCCCATTGTTCAGAAGCGAACCGTGCTCAATCAGCTCTTCCTTGTGATCCGTCTTAACGTGAGTCAATCAAAATGTTGAAAATCGTCCACCTGCTAACGGGCGCAGCGGCTTTGCTGCTGTCCTTCATCCCTAGCTTGCGAACCGAAGCCGCACCTTACCTGCAACAACCTGACGCGCTGTACCTGGCGTTCTTCGGCTTGCTCAACCTGACCCTCGCGCCGGTTATTCCTTACTGGAACAAAGGTCCACGTCACCAACTGCAAAATCTGGTCAGTGCCTTGCTGGTGCTTGCCGTTGTCGTGCAAACCCTGACCCTCCTCGCACCGATGCCGGTCATTGGTGGTCAGCCCGCAGTCCTGCTTAGCCTCATCGTCGCCCTGATCGCCGTACTTCTGCACCTGGCCATCAGCTTTTATAAATCCTCTCCTGCTGCCGCTACACAAAATTACGACATGACCAATCGTGATACCGGCACCGTCAAATGGTTCAACACCTCCAAAGGCTTCGGTTTCATTTCTCGCGATTCCGGAGACGATATTTTTGTGCACTTCCGTGCAATCCGTGGTGAAGGTCACCGCGTCCTGGTCGAAGGCCAGCGCGTGGAGTTTTCTGTCATGAACCGTGACAAGGGCCTGCAAGCTGAAGACGTGATCGCCGCGTTGCCGCGTCGCTGATTTCAGTACCGCTGCGCCCACACTAAAAAACCGCGATGCAGCCTGGCTGCATCGCGGTTTTTTATTGCCTGCCGATATGTCGCCCCGGCCGGCACTCAGTAATGCGGTGGTGGAGCCTCTTCTTCGAAGGACTCGAACTGCCCGGCCGCTTCTTCCTGGCGCTTGAGCAACGCTTCCATTTGCAACTGCAAGCGCTCGACCACCCGCTGCTGCGTCACCAGCACATCGTTCATCGCTTCAATCGTGTCATCCTGAAACGCCAGACGACTTTCCAGTTCGGTAATGCGCTCTTCCAGGCTCATGGTTCAGCCCTCCAGAAACGTGAAGTCATCGGTCAAAACCAAACGCAGCCGTTCGCGAATTACTGCCACTTCTTCGGCACTGTAAGGCTTGGCCGGGTGTTTACCCCAAACCGGGGCTGGCCAGGCGGCATCATTGCGCTTACGCACAATGACATGCATGTGTAGCTGACTGACAACATTACCCAGGGTCGCGACATTCAACTTGTCGGCGTCGAACGAATCCTTGAGCGTTTCGGCCAACTCGGTTGTTTCCCGCCACAATTGCTGCTGATCGGCGACATCCAGTTGAAACAACTCGCTGATATCCTCACGACGCGGCACCAGGATGAACCAAGGGTAGTTCGAATCATTGGACAGCAACAACCGACTTAGAGGGAAATCCCCAATCGGCAAGGTGTCTTGTTCAAGTCGTGGATCTAAGGCGAACACCGCGCGCACTCCCGCACTTTTCATGAGACTCAGTTTAGCGCCCAGCCCGAAGGCTCACCGCCCGTATATAACAGCAGCATACCCGCGAACGCTGCACGGATCACTGCGAAAAAACAGGGCGCCCGGCCCTCGAGCCAGACGATCTGAAACAAACGCTGAACACACGAGCGCCCCAGCACTGAACATTTTCACTTTCAACGCACCAACCCAGAACCAGACATCGGCACTTCGTCAAAAAATCAACGACCTATCAGCGGATGTAGACCTGTATTCGAGGTCTTCACTGTACGAATTTCGTACAGTTTGAAAATTTTTTGCACCAAATCTGCACACTGCGTCTACGCTGAAAACGTCGAGCATCCGCCATCTACTCACCCGCGAGGGTGGACCAGTAACATTTGTGCGCTGATACCCATGCTCTTTGATGGTGCAACACTAGAAGAACCGCGGCGTCAAGCTCAAACAAATCGGCCCTGAAAGCCCCGGTTTTATGCGGCTTTAGTCATTAAGGCAGGTTTTTTTGAAAAAACCGGCAACAAAAAGCCGATTTGTGCACGCTTGTTGCATTCATACACATATCGCCTATAAGGCCTCCGCTGGAAGTCGGAACCTTAAGGCTCATAACAATAGCGGCATGGCTGCCCAAGGAGCTTCAAGTGCAGGACAAGGATTTCTTTTTCTGATACTGAAGCCTTGGAAAACAACGCTGAAGTTGTCAGTCCGAAGGCAAAAAATTTGCGAAATTACGACCTCTACAGCGCATTTTGCGACAGGGCCGTAAAGAAGCTGAAAGGTTAGATGCGCAAGTATCGCCAACATTGTCGGCGTGATATAAGTTTGCGCCGACACAAAAAGAAAGAGCCGCCCAGATAATAAATCAGGTGGGACGGCAGTTACTCTTCTAAAAACCAAAGGAGCAAATCACGATGCGCGTGATGAAGTGGAGCATGATCGCCCTGGCTGTTACTGCAGCTACCGGCGCCCAAGTCGCTATGGCCGACCCGTTTGTAACCGACCAGGCTGACGCAAAAGGTTTCGTTGAAGGCGCCTCGGCTGGCGTGGTACTGAAGAACTACTACTTCAACCGTAACAACAAAAATGGCGCTGAAGACCAGAAAGACTGGACTCAAGGCGTACTGGGCAAGTTCAGCTCGGGCTATACCCAGGGTACTGTTGGCGTGGGCGTTGAAGCCTACGGCGATGCCGCCTTTAAACTGGACGGTACTGACGCGCAGTCGGGTACGGGCAACATGAGCCGCACCACCTTCCGCGATGCCAACGGTAATGTTACCGGGCACGACGTCAACAGCGAAATGGGTAAAGCGGGTGCAGCACTGAAGGTCCGCATCTCCAAAACCGAGCTGAAAGTCGGTGACTTCCAACCTAGCACCGCCCCGGTATTCGCTGTTGGCGGCTCCCGCATGTTCCAGCAAACCGCCAGCGGTTTCCAACTGCAGAGCAGCGAGATTAAAAACCTCGATCTGGAAGCCGGTCACTTCACCGGCAGTAGCAGCCAGGACCAAACCCGTCACAATGGCGAGCTTTGGACACAGTACGCTGGTACGAAGGTCGAGGCTGCTGATTACGCAGGTGGTAAATACGGCATCAATGACAACCTGAGCGTTTCGCTCTACGGTGCCAAGTTCCAGGACACCTGGACCCAGTACTACACCGACGTGAACTGGACTCTGCCGTTGGCGACTGACCAGTCCCTGAACTTCGACTTCAACCTGTATCAGACAAACGATACCGGTGCAGCGAAAGCAGGCAAAATCGACAACACCACCTACTCGCTGGCGGCTGCCTACTCCTTCCTGAAGGCACACACCGTTACTCTGGCGTTCCAGCAGGTCCATGGTGATACGCCATTCGACTACATCGGTGTAGGCGATAACAACCGTGGTGGCGACTCGATCTTCCTGGCCAACTCGATTCAGTACTCTGACTTCAACGGCCCTGAAGAAAAATCCATCCAGGTACGTTATGACCTGAAAATGGCCGAGTACGGCGTACCAGGCCTGAGCTTCATGGCTCGTTATGCTCACGGTCAAGGCATCGACGGCACCAAGATGGCTGCTGACAGCCCTTACCGTGCCTACGGTTACGGCGAAGACGGTCGTCACAACGAGACCAACCTGGAAGCCAAATACGTTGTCCAGACTGGTCCTCTCAAAGACCTGTCCTTCCGTGCTCGCCAAGCTTGGCACAGAGGCAACAACGACCAGGCCGAAGGCAATATCGACGAGTTCCGCCTGATCACCGAGTACCCAATCAACTTCCTGTAATCGCTACGACTACAGTGTTCGCTTGATATAAAAAAGGCCCATCAGTGATGGGCCTTTTTTTATGACTGCTTGATGGCAACATGGAATTAGTTTTAATAAGTAGCCAGCTAATAATAAGCCCGCACTCTATTCCAGCTTCAGAACAACAAAACAGCAGACTGTAAAAATACTCAAGGGGCTTATCCCCCCTTGAGTTCGTTACCGATACCTGACCAAAAGGCCAAGTAATAATCCGCTACTTGTTATGCTGTTTCCTGAACCATACGAATCACTCGTTGCGGGTACGGAATATCAATACCTGCCGCCTTCAGACGGTCACGGGAGTGTTCATTGAACTGGAACAGTACATCCCAGTAGTCCGCCGTTTTCACCCAGACCCGCAGGGAAACCGTAATCGAGCTATCGCCCAGGGTCGAGACCACCGCTACCGGCGCAGGATCAGCCAACACGCGCTCATCCTTGGCCAACTCCAGCAGCACCTCACGTGCCTTCTGCAAATCGGCGTCGTAATTCACAGCCACGTCAAACACCACTTTACGGGTCTGTTGACGGTTGTGGTTGGTGATGATGCCGTTCGACAGATTACCGTTAGGCACGATGACGGTTTTGTTGTCACCGGTGCGCAGCAGGGTATGGAAGATCTGAATGCTGTCGACCGTGCCGGTAATGCCCTGTGCTTCGATCACGTCACCGATACGGAACGGACGGAACAACAGAATCAGTACCCCGCCAGCGAAGTTCGCCAGGCTGCCCTGCAACGCCAGACCGATCGCCAGGCCGGCAGCACCGATGGCCGCGACAAACGAGGTAGTCTCAACCCCCACCATCGAAGCGACGCTCACCATCAGCAGCACTTTGAGGATGATGTTCGCCAGGCTGCTCATAAACCCCTGCAAAGCCAGATCGGCGTTGCGCAGGGCCAGCAGCTTGCCGACTTTTTGGGTCAGCTTGTTGATCAGCCACCAACCAATGGCCAGGGTGATGACCGCCAGCAGCACACGGCTGCCGTATTCCATGATCATCGGGATCCAGGCCTGGGAAGCCTTGACCAGGTTGTCCACTTCAGCATTTATGTCCATCTATCTCTCCTGATTCCCGGCTACCCGGCATGTAAAAACTGCACGGCAGAAAGACCGAGCCAGTGATGATGGCTCAATCGTTTCTGCCGTTATATGGGCCTCGGACGTCAATAACGCCCGGAGGTTCCCTGAAGACTGATCAGTCGCGGAAGTTGTTGAACTGCAGCGGCATGCCAAATTCCTTGGCGCGCAGTGCCGCAATGGCTTCCTGCAGGTCGTCACGCTTCTTGCCGGTGATCCGTACCTGCTCACCCTGGATGGCAGCCTGGACCTTGAGCTTGGCGTCTTTGACGTGAGCAACGATCTTCTTCGCCAGCTCCTTGTCGATGCCTTCCTTGAGCACGGCGTCCTGCTTCATCAGCTTGCCGGAAGCATAGGCGTCTTTTACCTCAAGGCACTGCACATCGATCTTGCGCTTGACCAAGGCCAGCTTGAGGATCTCGATCATCGCTTCCAGCTGGAAGTCGGCCTCGGCAGTCAGGTTGACAGTCAGGTCCTTTTCCTTGAACTCGAAGCTGCCCTTGCCTTTCAAATCATAACGACGGTCGAGTTCCTTGACGGCGTTCTCGACCGCGTTGGTGAGTTCGTGTTTGTCCAGTTCGGATACCACGTCGAACGACGGCATGTAATCTCTCCAATAAAAAAGGGCGCGCTCAATAGCGATGGAACACGCCTGGCTTGCGGTTAAAATCCGCGCTGATTATAACGGGTCTTTACCTTCCTACGCTGCGAGCCTCACATGCGCCTGCCAATCCGAGCAAAAAACTGATGTCGACCACCTGGCACGTCCTTGGCGCCGGCAGTCTGGGCACCCTGTGGGCCACGCGTCTGGCACGGGCTGGCCTGCCGGTGAAACTGATTCTGCGCGACACGGCGCGCTTGCAGGCCTATCAGGCCGCCGGTGGGCTGACCTTGGTCGAACAGGGCGAAGCGCGGCAATATGCGATCCCCGGCGAAACTGTCGACAGCGCGGGTCCGATAGACCGCTTGCTCGTGGCCTGCAAAGCTTACGACGCCGAAAGCGCGGTGGCGCAACTGGCATCGCGTCTTGCACCCAACGCCGAGCTGATTCTGTTGCAGAACGGCCTCGGCAGTCAGGACGCAGTCGCCGCACGTGTCCCACAGGCACGCTGCATCTTTGCCTCAAGCACTGAAGGCGCGTTTCGCGATGACGACTGGCGCGTGGTGTTTGCCGGTCATGGGTACACCTGGCTCGGCGATGCCAGCCACCCTACCCCGCCTATCTGGCTGGATGACCTGAGCGCCGCCGGCATCCCGCACGAATGGAGCACAGACATCCTGACCCGTCTGTGGCGCAAACTGGCGCTCAATTGCGCAATCAACCCCCTGACCGTGCTGCATGACTGCCGTAACGGCGGTTTGCAACAGCATCATTGCGAGGTCGCCACTCTCTGTGCCGAGCTGAGCGAACTGCTGAAGCGCTGCGGTCAGCCGGACGCTGCGCAGAACCTGCAACAGGAAGTCGAGCGGGTGATTCAAGCGACTGCGGCCAACTATTCGTCGATGTACCAGGACGTCGCCAATCAACGCCGAACCGAGATCAGCTATCTGCTGGGGCATGCCTGCACTGTTGCGTCGAGGCACCAACTGGTGCTGCCGCACCTCAACCAATTGCAGCAGCGGCTGATTACGCACCTGCACGCACGCGGATTGCCCAGCGACTGAGCAACGGCTACGCTGCCTTCCTGTTCCTTTTTAGCGACGACCCCGATGCCATTGCGCCAGCGCCTTGAAAACCTGCCGGTCGGCCAGAAACTGCTAGCCGCCCTGTTGGTGCTGTTGACCACCGTGTTGCTGGTGGCCAACCTGACCTTTATCAGCGCCGCCTATTGGATCTCCCAGGAAAGCATGGCCCCGCAGGCCTTGCAGAGCATCGGCCGGCTGGTGGCCAACCCGTCCATCGCCGACCAGGCGCTCAACTCTCCCGAAGAAGCCCAACGGCTGCTCAACGAACTCAACAGCTATTCACCGCTGCGAGCCGCAGCGCTGTATGACGGCAAAGGCCTGCGCCTGGCGCAAGTGCAGCACGGCGACAAACTCAAGCTGCCCGAGCACTATCGAAACATCGAGGCCTGGCAGGCCTCCGAGTTTCGCAGCAATCAGCTGATCACCCTGTTGCGCCCGGGCGAGGCGCCGGGTCATCTGCTACTGGTGGCCAGCAGCGAATTGCCGATGGCGTTCTACACCGGCACCCTGACCGCCAGCCTCGGGATTCTGATTTTCAGCGTGCTGCTGTGGCTGGTGATTGCCCGGCAGATCAAACGCCTGATCACCCGGCCGATTCATGAACTCGAAGAATTGTCCCGGCAGGTGACTCGCGAAGAAAACTACGCCTTGCGTGCGTCTCGCGGCAACCACGACGAAATCGGCAGCCTTGCCGAAGCCTTCAACACCATGCTCTCGCGCATCGAAGCCCGTGAACAGCAACTCAAGCGCGCGCGGGACGACTCCCAGGCCGCCTACGACCAGGCCCAGGGCCTGGCCGAAGAAACCCGTCATACCAACCGTAAACTGGAGCTGGAAGTCCAGGTGCGGAGCAAAATCGAGAAGAAACTCACCGGTTTTCAGAACTACCTCAACAGCATCATCGACTCGATGCCTTCGGCGCTGATCGCCCTCGATGAACAACTCTACGTGACCCAATGGAACCAGGAAGCCAGCGCGCTTTCCGGTACCCGTCTGGACGAAGCGCTGAACCAGCCGATCTTCCTCGCCTTTCAACCACTGAAACCTTTCCTGCCGCAGCTCAAGGAAACCGTCGAGCAGCACAGCGTGGTCAAGATCGAGCGCGTCACCTGGATCAAGGATGACGAACCCAAGCATTACGCGCTGACCTTTTATCCATTGATGGGCGGTGCCGGACGCGGCGTGGTGATCCGGATCGACGACATTACCCAGCGCCTGTCCCTCGAAGAAATGATGGTGCAGTCGGAAAAAATGCTCTCGGTCGGTGGCCTCGCCGCTGGCATGGCCCATGAAATCAACAACCCCTTGGGAGCGATCCTGCACAACGTGCAGAACATTCGCCGGCGCTTGTCGGCCGACCTGCCGAAGAACATCGAAACCGCCGAACAGATCGGCATCGAACTGGACAGCGTCAATCGCTACCTGCAAAACCGCGAAGTCCCGCAACTGCTCGACGGCATTCAACAGGCCGGTGCCCGGGCCGCGAAAATCGTCACCCACATGCTCAGTTTCAGTCGTCGCAGCAACCGCCAAATGGCCCCGTGCGACCTGCCGGCACTGATCGATCAAGCCGTGGAGATCGCCAGCAACGACTTCGACCTGGCCATCGGCTTCGACTTCAAGGGCCAGGCCATCATTCGTCAGTTCGACCCGCAACTGGGGCCAGTACCCGGCACCGCCAACGAGCTCGAACAAGTGCTGCTCAACCTGCTGAAAAACGCTGCTCAGGCGATTCACCAACGCGAAAACGCCACAGAGCCGGGACGGATCATTCTGCGCACCCGACTGAACCCGCCATGGGCGGAAATCCAGGTCGAAGATAACGGCGTGGGCATGAGCGAGAACGTACGCAAACGCACCTTCGAACCGTTCTTCACCACCAAGGAAATCGGCCAGGGCACCGGCCTCGGGTTGTCGGTGTCGTACTTCATCATCACCAACAACCACAAGGGTCAGATGGAAGTGCAATCGACCCTCGGCCAAGGCACGTGCTTCACCTTGCGCCTGCCATTGGCGGGCGCCACCCCGCTCGCCTCTCACGAACTCAAACAACTGGAGCGCTAAGCATGGGTTTTCGCTTGTCGAAGATTTACACCCGCACCGGCGACAAAGGTGAAACCGGGCTTGGCGACGGTCGCCGCGTACCGAAGGACCATCCACGGGTCGAAGCCATCGGTGAAGTCGATACGCTGAACAGTCAGCTGGGGTTGCTGTTGGCTGGCTTGACCGAGCAACGCCACGCCCATCCTGGCCTGGTTGAGGTGATCGAGGTGCTTGAGCCGTGTCAGCACCGGTTGTTCGATTTGGGGGGCGAACTGGCAATGCCGGTGTATCAGGCCTTGAATGCCGCCGAAGTTGAACGCCTGGAAGCGGCGATCGATATCTGGAACGAGGAGCTGGGACCGCTGGAAAACTTCATTCTGCCCGGCGGTTCAGCCTTGATAGCCCAAGCCCACGTCTGCCGCAGTCTGGCACGCAGTGCCGAGCGACGTTGTCAGCATCTGAACGCGCTGGAGCCATTGGCCGGGGTTGGTCTGGCCTATATCAATCGCTTGTCAGACCTGTTGTTTGTGGCGGCCCGGCTGATTGCCAAGCGCCAGGGGATTGCCGAGATTTTGTGGCAAGCGGCGGCGAAACCCCAAACCTGAGCTGATCGTTCCCACGCTCCGCGTGGGAATGCCGCGATGGACGCTCCGCGTCCGCCGTTGACGCTGTGACGCAGAGCGTCACGGGATGCATTCCCACGCAGAGCGTGGGAACGATCAATGGCTACACCGCAGATCAGGCCTCAGGCCAAAACGCCCGTATCCCCGCCACGCCCTGCGCGCCCGCTTCCCAGGCTTTTTGCCGTTCGGCAGGCCCCACACCACCGAGCAGGAACACCGGTTTGCTGAACCCTGCAATCAACTGCGAGGCCTGCTCCCAACCCAGTGGTGATGCATCCGGATGAGTCTGGGTCGGCTGAACCGGTGACAGGGTGACGAAGTCCACGCCCATCTGCTCCGCCAGGCTCAGCTCTTCAGCGTTGTGGCAAGACGCCGCCAACCAGCGCGAGGCTGGCACTGGACGCCCGGCACTGGCGTATTTGCGCAGTTGCGCGGCGGTGATGTGCCAACCGGCGGCCGGAAAGTCTCCCAACCACTCGAACGGACCCTTGAGCATCAGTTGCGCCTTGCCGGCACACAAACCCACCGCATCCACCGCCAGATCGCGGTATTGCGGGTCGTAGCCATTCGGGGCGCGCAACTGAATCAGTTTGATCCCGCCAGCGATGGCCTTCTGAATACCGCGCAGCATGGCCGGCGTTTCCAGGCCTTCCGGGGTAATCAGGTATTCGCCTGGCAGGCGCGCAGCCGCCACGATCGGCTGGTTGGCGGCCGGGAACTCGTAGTCGCGCAGTTCACGCGCCGTCACCCATGCCAGAGGCTGGCCTTCGGCGCCATGAGGTTCGCCGGTAAACGCCGAGACCTCCCAGACATCCAGCAACACTTGCTTGTCTGGATAGTCATGCTGAACCTTGATCAATGGCCGAGCGGCACTGACCACGATACCCAATTCTTCCTGCAGCTCACGGGACAGCGCGGCTTGCACCGCTTCGCCGTCCTCGACCTTGCCGCCGGGAAACTCCCACAGGCCGCCCTGGTGCTGGGTATCGGCGCGGCGAGCGATGAGGATCTTGCCGCTGGCATCACGGATGACAGCCGCTGCTACATGAACTCGTTTCACCGCACTATTTCCTCTAGACCGGCTTTCTGCCAGGCCTTGAAGGCCGGCCATTGATAAATCGCTTCGACATAGGCCGCATCCGCCGCCGGTAGCGCGACTTGATAAGTACGCAGGCGTACGGCTATGGGGGCGAAGAAGGCGTCCGCCAGACTCACAGCACCGAACAGGAACGGACCGGGTTCGGTTGCGACCGCGCGGCATTCAGCCCACAAGGCCAGCATCCGCTCGATCTCCACCTGCACTTCAGGCGGCATTGGCGACAACGGCGCATCGTGGCTCAGGTCAAACGGCATGTTGCTACGCATGGCGAAGAAGCCGCTGTGCATTTGTGCGCAGGCCGAACGGGCCTGGGCGCGGGCGGCGATATCCTTCGGCCAGAGGTTGGCGTTCGGGAAACGCTCAACCAGGTACTCGGCGATGGCCAACGAGTCGGCAATGGTCCCGTGTTCGGTTTTCAGCAATGGGACTTTGGCGGTCGGTGAATGCTTGAGCAGGCGTTCACGGGTGTCCGGCTGGTTCAGCTTGATCAGTTCTTCGGTATAGGTCGCGCCGGCCAGTTCCAGCGCCAAAGCGCCGCGCAGGGACCAGGAGGAATACAGTTTGTCGCCGATGATCAGGTGGTAGCTCATGTTCAGGACCTTTTGATGAAATGAACAAGCCAGTCTTTTGGTGACTGACAGACCGTTATCGCGAGCAGGCTCGCTCCCACATTGGATTCCGTCGTACACAACTACTGTGTTCAATGAAGATCTACTGTGGGAGCGAGCTTGCTCGCGATTGGAGCGATACGGTCTAAACGTAATTACGTGCGGTATTCGGCGTTGATTTTGACGTATTCGTGGGACAGGTCGGTGGTCCAGATGGTTTCGCTGCAATCGCCGCGACCCAGTTCGATACGAATGGTGATTTCTTCACGTTGCATCACGGCCGAGCCCTGGGCTTCGGTGTAAGTCGCGGCACGGGCACCGCGGCTGGCGATGCAGACTTCACCCAGGAACACGTCGATCTTGCTCACGTCCAGGTTCGGCACGCCGGCACGGCCAACGGCTGCCAAGATGCGCCCCCAGTTTGGATCGGAAGCGAACAGCGCGGTCTTGATCAATGGCGAATGCGCCACGGTGTAACCGACGTCCAGGCACTCCTGGTGATTGCCGCCGCCGTTGACTTCAACGGTGACGAACTTGGTCGCGCCTTCGCCGTCGCGAACGATCGCCTGGGCGACGTCCATGCACACCTCAAACACCGCTTTTTTCAGCGCTGCAAACAATGGGCCGCTGGCCTCGGTGATTTCCGGCAGTGCGGCTTTACCAGTGGCGATCAGCATGCAGCAGTCGTTGGTCGAGGTGTCGCCATCGATGGTGATGCGGTTGAACGACTTGTTGGCGCCGTCCAGCAACAGGTTCTGCAATACGTCGCGGGAGACTTTGGCGTCGGTGGCGATGTAACCGAGCATGGTCGCCATGTTCGGGCGAATCATGCCGGCGCCTTTGCTGATACCGGTGACGGTGATGGTCACGCCTTCATGCTGGAACTGCCGGCTCGCACCCTTTGGCAGGGTGTCGGTGGTCATGATCCCGGTGGCTGCAGCTTCCCAGTTGTTCTCCGACAAGTCGTCGAGAGCGGCTTGCAGCGCACCTTCGATCTTCTCGACCGGCAGCGGCTCACCGATCACGCCAGTGGAGTACGGCAGCACAAGGCTGGCGTCGACGCCGGTCAATTCAGCCAGCTTGGCACAGGTGCGCTCGGCAGCAGCCAAACCGGGCTCACCGGTACCGGCGTTGGCATTGCCGGTGTTGGTCAGCAGGTAACGTACCGGGCCTTGTACACGTTGCTTGGCCAAAATCACCGGTGCTGCGCAAAACGCGTTCAACGTGAACACACCGGCCACCGTGGAACCTTCAGCGCAGCGCATGACCACGACATCTTTGCGCCCGGGGCGCTTGATGCCAGCCGAAGCGATACCGAGTTCAAAACCGGCAACCGGGTGCAACGTTGGCAAAGGACCAAGACCAACAGCCATGAAAGCGCTCCTCTTAATGTAATGTCTGCACCGTCGTCGCCCTGTTCTTTTTAACCTGGCATCGGTGTTTTAAATGGTAAAACGCCGCGACGGCTGATGCCGGTCGCGGCGCGGGTATTTCAATGTCTGGCAGAAATCTTAGTTGATCTGGCCGTGACAGTGCTTGAACTTCTTGCCCGAACCGCAGTAGCACAGTTCATTGCGGCCCAGCTTCTGCTCGTTGCGCACCGGAGCGGCAGCGAGCGCCACATCGACCTCTTCACCCAACAATTCCGGTTGCTCGAGGCCTGGGGCTTCGTCGTGCTGGAATTGCATGCGTGCGGCCAATGCCTCGGCTTCCTGACGCAGGCGCGCTTCTTCTTCGACCGGATCTTCGCGGCGAACCTGAACGTGCGACAGCACACGAATCGAGTCGCGTTTGATCGAGTCCAGCAGCTCGGAGAACAGCGTGAACGACTCGCGCTTGTATTCCTGCTTCGGGTTCTTCTGCGCATAGCCACGCAAGTGGATACCGTGGCGCAGGTGATCCATGGTCGACAGGTGGTCTTTCCACAGGTCGTCCAGAACGCGCAGCACGATTTGCTTCTCGAAGGTGCGCAGCGCTTCGGCGCTCGCCTGCTCTTCTTTCTCGTTGTACGCCGCCAGCAGCTCGTGCATCAGCTTCTCGCGCAGGGTTTCTTCGTACAGGTGATCGTCTTCGTCGAGCCATTGCTGGATCGGCAGTTGCACCCCGAAATCGCTTTGCAGGGCTGCTTCCAGACCGGCAACGTCCCACTGCTCTGGCAACGATTGCGGCGGAATGTGCGCGCTGACCGTTGCGTTGAGCACGTCCTGACGGAAGTCGGCAATGGTTTCGCCGATGTTGTCCGCGGCCAGCAACGTGTTACGCATGTGATAGATCACTTTACGCTGTTCGTTGTTGACGTCGTCGAACTCGAGCAGTTGCTTGCGAATGTCGAAGTTACGACCTTCAACCTTGCGCTGAGCCTTTTCGATGGCGTTGGTCACCATGCGGTGCTCGATCGCTTCGCCAGGCTGCATGCCCAGGGCCTTCATGAAGTTCTTCACCCGGTCAGAGGCAAAGATACGCATCAGGCTGTCTTCCAGCGACAGGTAGAAACGGCTGGAACCGGCGTCACCCTGACGACCGGCACGACCACGCAGCTGGTTGTCGATACGGCGCGATTCGTGACGCTCGGAGGCGATCACCTGCAAACCGCCCGACTCGAGCACTTGCTGGTGACGCTTCTGCCAGTCGGCCTTGATCTGGGCAATCTGCTCGGGTGTCGGATCCTCAAGGGAGGCGACTTCCACTTCCCAGTTACCGCCCAACAGGATGTCGGTACCGCGACCGGCCATGTTGGTGGCGATGGTCAGTGCACCCGGACGACCGGCCTGAGCGATGATTTCAGCTTCTTTTTCGTGGAACTTGGCGTTCAGAACCTTGTGTTCGATGCCTTCCTTCACGAGCAGGCTGGACATGTGCTCGGACGTTTCGATGGTCGCGGTGCCCACCAGTACCGGCCGGCCCTGAGCCATGCTTTCCTTGATATCGGCAACGATGGCCGCGTACTTCTCGTCCGCGGTGAGGAACACCAGGTCGTTGTAGTCTTTACGCGCCAGCGGCTTGTTCGGTGGAATGACCATCACCGCCAGACCGTAGATCTGGTGGAATTCGAACGCTTCGGTGTCCGCCGTACCGGTCATGCCGGACAGCTTGCTGTAGAGACGGAAGTAGTTCTGGAACGTGGTCGAAGCCAGGGTCTGGCTTTCGGCCTGGATGTTCAGATTTTCCTTGGCTTCGATGGCCTGGTGCAGGCCTTCGGACAGACGGCGACCCGGCATGGTACGACCGGTGTGTTCGTCGACCAGGACGACCTGACCGTCCTGGACGATGTATTCGACGTTGCGATTGAACAGCTTGTGCGCGCGCAGACCGGCATAAACGTGGGTCAGCAGGCCCAGGTTGTGTGACGAGTACAGGCTCTCGCCTTCGGCCAGCAGGCCAATGCGGGTCAGCACGTCTTCGATGTACTGGTGACCGGCTTCGTTGAGTTCGACCTGACGGGTCTTCTCATCGACGGTGTAGTGACCGGCCTTGGTGACGACGCCTTCCACTTCCTCGACGTGCAGCTCCAGTTGCGGGATCAGTTTGTTGATCTCGATGTAGAGCTTGGAGCTGTCTTCAGCCTGACCGGAAATGATCAGCGGGGTACGGGCTTCGTCGATGAGGATCGAGTCGACTTCGTCGATCACGGCAAAATTGAGTTCGCGCTGGAATTTTTCTTCCATGCTGAACGCCATGTTGTCGCGCAGGTAGTCGAAACCGAATTCGTTGTTGGTGCCGTAGGTGATGTCGGCGGCATAGGCCGCGCGCTTCTCTTCCGGCGGCTGGAACGGCGTGACTACGCCGACGCTCAGGCCGAGGAATTCGTAGAGCGGACGCATCCAGTTGGCGTCACGACGAGCCAGGTAGTCGTTCACGGTAACAACGTGCACGCCCTTGCCGGACAGCGCGTTCAGGTAAACCGCCAGTGTCGCCACCAGGGTCTTGCCTTCACCGGTACGCATTTCGGCAATCATGCCTTCGTGCAAGGTCATGCCGCCAATCAACTGAACGTCGAAGTGGCGCATACCCATAACCCGCTTGCCGGCTTCACGGGCAACCGCAAAGGCTTCAGGCAGCAGTTTGTCGAGGCTTTCACCTTTGGCGATGCGGGCCTTGAACTCATCAGTCTTGGCGCGCAGCTGATCGTCCGAAAGGGCCACCATTTGCTCTTCGAAGGCATTGACGATCTGTACCGTCTTGAGCATGCGTTTGACTTCACGCTCGTTCTTGCTTCCAAAAAGTTTCTTTAACAAAGGCGCAAACATATCGGCAGGATCTTCCACACAAAGGGATGGAGGGCGGCCCCGTGAGTCGCCCGTGCAGCCCTCATGGCCGCATGCGAACGAGCATTCTACCCGGAAACGATGGTGAGGAAAGTGGCGTTGTTCCACGATGCATGCACAGCGCTGTTACGGGGCTCACTTAAAATAAGGGCATTTTGCTGAACTTCAAGCCATTCACGCCAGAAGTTACTCATTGATTTAATGAGTAAAGCGCTCACAAAGCAATGGCTCAGGCGCATCAAGTGCTTTCTGCTACCATGGCGGCTCTGTTACTTCAGGTGTCTGATCATGGCATTTCGCCCTCTTACGGCCAGAGCACCCTCCGTTCTACTTCGCGAAGCCAAACCGTTAAAAGCCATTTTCGGCCACGCACAACGCCTGGGTCATTTACAGCGTTTGCTGGAAAGCCAGCTGCAGCCGGCCGCCCGTGAACATTGTCATGTGGCGTCATGGCGCGAGGGCAGCCTGTTGCTGATCGTCACCGACGGTCATTGGGCAACCCGCCTTCGGTATCAGCAGAAGCGTCTGCAACGGCAATTACAGATGTTTGACGAGTTCGCCAGCCTGACGCGAATCCTGTTCAAGGTACAACCACCGACCGTGCAGCAAGGCGCCGTCGGCCACACCATGGACCTGTCGAGCGATGCGGCGGCGACCATTCAGGCCACCGCCGACGGCATCAGCGACCCGAAATTGCGCGCAGCGCTGGAACGCCTCGCGGCGCACGCCAAACCCAAGACCTGATGCATTTCCAATGTGGGAGCGAGCCTGCTCGCGATGGCGGCTTACCAGTCAACATCTCTACCGAATGTTAAACCGCTATCGCGAGCAGGCTCGCTCCCACATTTTGACTGTGCCCGTTCAAAAAATATTTAGCGGCGTTTGCTGCCGCCGAGCAACGAGCCCATCAAGCCGCGGACCACTTGTCGCCCCAGCTGATTGACCGCCTGTCGCATCGCCGACTCCAAGCCCTACGCCGATAACGAGTTGCAATGAGTCAGGCATTTCGTCGCTCCTGGTTAAGCTTTAGTCCTGCGCAGCCGATAGATACAAACAAGAGACCAGACTGAAAATCAGGTCCGATAATTCCCTCAGGACAGACGGAAATATCAGCTTATGTGCGACAGCGCCCGTTTTACGCGCTTTTTCAAGCAACACGCCCCAACAATAAGACCTTAGCGGACACCCAAGCCATGAACAAAAACCTGCGCTTCAGCCACAAAATCCTGCTTGCCGCCGCGCTCATCGTCATTGCCGCCTTCGCTTCGTTCACGCTGTACAACGACTATTTACAGCGCAACGCGATTCGCCAGGACCTGGACAATTACCTGCATGAGATGGGCGATGTCACTTCCTCCAATATCCAGTCCTGGCTCGCCGGGCGGATTCTCATGGTGGAAAACCTGGCCCAGAACATCGCTCTCAACCCCGAACACGGCAACGTTGCCAACCTGCTTGAGCAAAATGCCCTGGCGTCGACCTTCATGGCCCGGTACCTGGGCGATGCCAGCGGCACGTTCATCAACCGCCCGGACTCCAAGATGCCGGACGGCTACGACCCAAGAGTTCGTCCTTGGTACAAAGGCGCAGAAAACAGCAACGGCTCGACGCTCACCGAACCGTATATCGATGCGGCAACCGGCCAGACCATCATCTCCATCGCCACCGCCTCGAAAAAAGCCGGGCAAAGCGTGGGGGTGGTCGGCGGTGACCTGAGCCTGCAAACCCTGATCGACACCCTGACCGCGCGTGACTTTGGTGGCATGGGCTACGCCTTCCTGGTCAGCGCCGACGGCAAGATCCTGGTCCACCCGGACAAAACCATGGTGATGAAGTCCCTCAGCGAAGCTTACCCGACGAACACCCCGCGTATCGGTGGCGGCATCAGTGAAGTCGAGGTCAACGGCAAAACCCGCATCGTCACCTTCACCCCGATCAAAGGCCTGCCATCGGTCAACTGGTACGTCGGTCTGTCGGTGGACAAAGACAAAGCCTTCTCGATGCTCAGCAGCTTCCGTACCTCGGCCATCATTGCCACGATCATTGCCGTGGCAATCATCATCGCCTTGCTCGGTATGCTGATCCGTATCCTGATCCAGCCACTGCACGTAATGACCCGCGCGATGCAGGACATTGCCGACGGTGAAGGCGACCTGACCCGTCGCCTGACCATCCAGAGCCAGGACGAGTTCGGCATCCTGGGCAGCGCGTTCAACCGCTTCGTCGAGCGTATCCACGGCTCGATCCGCGAAGTGTCGTCGGCGACCGAGCACGTCAACGAAGTCGCTCTGCGAGTGGTCAGCGCATCGAACTCGTCGATGCTCAACTCCGATGAACAATCGAGCCGGACCAACAGTGTGGCGGCCGCGATCAATCAGCTGGGCGCTGCAGCTCAGGAAATCGCCCGTAACGCGGCGCAGGCCTCTCATCAGGCCAGCGATGCCCGCAGCCTGGCCGAAGACGGCCAGCAAGTGGTCGACCGCAGCATTGCGGCGATGAATCAGCTGTCGAGCATGCTCAGCGCCTCCAGCACCAACATCGAGTCGCTGAACAGCAAAACCGTGAACATCGGGCAGATTCTCGAAGTCATCACCAGCATCTCCCAGCAAACCAACCTGCTGGCACTCAACGCAGCGATTGAAGCCGCGCGGGCCGGTGAGGCGGGACGTGGTTTCGCGGTGGTCGCCGATGAAGTGCGCAACCTGGCGCACCGCACCCAGGAATCGGCGCAGCAAGTGCAGACCATGATCGAGGAGCTGCAAATCGGCGCCCGCGAGTCGGTCAGCACCATGAGCGACAGCCAGCGTCACAGCCAGGACAGCGTAGAGATCGCCAACCTCGCCGGTGAGCGCCTGAACAGCGTGACCTTGCGCATCGGCGAGATCGACGGCATGAACCAGTCGGTGGCCACCGCCACTGAAGAGCAAACCGCCGTGGTCGAGTCGATCAACGTCGACATCAGCGAAATCAACACGCTGAATCAAGAAGGCGTGGAAAACCTGCAATCGACACTGCGCGCCTGTTCCGACCTGGAGCAGCAAGCGGCGCGGTTGAAGCAGTTGGTCGGTAGTTTCAGGATCTGACGCGCCCTTGACGGCCCCATCGCGAGCAGGCTCGCTCCCACAGGTTCACCGCGAACCCTTGTGGGAGCGAGCCTGCTCGCGATAGCGGCCTGTCAACCACTACAACACCTCACTGACACCCCGCCACAAATCCCCAACCGAACATCTATTCTTCATAAGGGTCACCCCTAAGGAGAACAACGGATAGAAGGGAGGGTTATCGTGCATATCGCTGACATCACCATGTTCTACGCACCGGCCAGCGGTGGCGTGCGTACTTATCTGGATGCCAAGCACCGCCGTTTGGGTCGCAAGCCGGGGATTCGTCACAGCTTGCTGATCCCGGGGGCCCGCCTGAGCGAGCAGGACGGTGTTTACAAGGTTCCCGCCCCGGCCCTGCCCTTCGGCAAAGGCTATCGCTTTCCGCTACGACTGGCGCCCTGGCGCAATGCCCTGCACGAACTGCAACCGGACCTGATAGAAGTCGGCGATCCTTACCTGACAGCTTGGGCAGCGCTGAATGCGCGGCGCGAACTGGACGTTCCAGTGATTGGTTTCTATCACTCCGACTTGCCACTTTTGGCGAGTAATCGTGTGGGCAACTGGGTCACGCCCAATGTCGAAGCGTATGTCCGCAAGTTGTACGGCAACTTTGACCGGGTGCTGACGCCGAGCCAGATCATGGCCGAGAAGCTCATGGGGCTAGGGGTCAAAAACGTTTACGTCCAGCCCTTGGGCGTGGACCTGCAAACCTTCAATCCGGATGCCCGCGACCCGAATCTGCGGGCGAAGCTCAAAATCGCCGAAGACACTCGACTGCTGATTTTCGCCGGGCGAGGCTCCAAGGAGAAAAACATTCCCGTCCTGCTCAATTGCATGAAGCGCCTGGGAAACCGCTATCACCTTCTGCTGGTCGGCGCCTCGGTGTCGGCACAGGTACCGGACAACGTCACGCTGGTCAATGAGTTCTGCCCTGCATCACAAGTGGCCCGGCTGATGGCCAGCGCCGATGCCTTGCTGCACGCAGGCGATCAGGAAACCTTTGGCCTGGTCGTTCTCGAAGCCATGGCCTGTGGCATTCCAGTGGTCGCGGTAGCTGCGGGCGCCTTCAACGAAATCATCAACGAGCACTGCGGCATACTCTGCGCTCCCAACAATCCAGTGGCGATGGCCAACGCCGTGCGCGAACTGTTTGCACAGCGTAACGATCTCGGTCGATACGCCCGCCGTCATGTCGAACAGCATTACGCCTGGGATTCAGTGGTCAACAGCCTGATGGGTCACTATTACGCAGTCCTCGGCGCCCCTTTGCCGCAGCTGAGCAATGGCTGACGCCATGAACACGCCCAGCCTGCTACTGGTGCTGCATGACGTCACCCCGCAAAGCTGGGCCGACTATCAGCCATTTGTCGAAGCGGTGGACGCGCTCGGCGAAGTGCCGATGACATGGCTGGTCGTTCCCGACTTTCACAAACACCACGACCTCGATAGCCATCCGGATTTTCGGGGCGTGCTGACCCGCCGCATCGAGCGTGGCGACGAACTGGCACTGCACGGTTATTACCATTGCGATGACAGCCCGCCAACGGCACGCCCCCGTGACTGGTTCATGCGCCGGGTCTACACCCATGAAGGCGAGTTCTACAGTCTTTCGCAATCGGCCGCGCTCGCCCGCCTGCTCGCCGGGATCGAATTGTTCAACCGATACAACTGGCCACTGGAGGGCTTTGTTGCACCGGCCTGGCTGATGAGCGAACGCACGCGTCAAGCCCTGCGCCAGCTACCGCTGAGCTACACCAGTGATCCGCAGCACCTGTATCGCCTGCCGGATTTCTCCCGGGTCAACGCCCCAGGCCTGGTCTGGAGCGCGCGCAGTGCCTGGCGTCGTGGCGTGTCGAAACTTGTCAGCGCTCAACGCGAACTGCGCTGGCAGCACGCCCCGGTGATTCGCCTGGGTGTGCACCCGGTGGACATGCGCCATGAGTTTTCCCGCACGTACTGGCTGCACACCCTCGAACGCTTGCTCAATGACGGCCGAATGCCAATGACCAAGGCCCAGTGGCTGCGCACACAAAGCGCTCAGATCAGTAGCGCCGCATGAGTCGCGTCCTGTGGCTGGTCGCCGCCCTGCTCTGCGCAGTGCTGATCCCGCTAATGCTCGGCGCCAATGAACTATGGCCACGACTGCAGCACTTCCCGCTGACATTGTTGCTGACGATGCCCTGCATGATCCTGCTCTGCTGGTTCACCAACTCAATACGCTTGCGCTTGTTACTCGGTGAGCAGCGCAGCCGGATAAGCCGCCTGAAAAGCCTTGGGGTGGTGATGTCCACCGAGTTCGCAATTTGCGCGACCCCGGGCGGCGGCGGTGGACCGTTGACACTGATGGCCCTGCTGGCCCGCAATGGTGTGCGCCCGGCCCATGGCAGTGCGGTGTTCGCCATGGATCAGTTGAGCGATTTGCTGTTCTTCCTCTGCGCGCTGATCGCCATCGTGGTGTATGCGCTGTTTCAGCACCTGAGTCAGAACCTGGAGTGGATGCTGACGCTCAGCGCCATTTCGATGGTCGGCGGCCTGCTCGGTTGCGTGGTGGTGGCACGCTACCATCGCCTGCTGATTCGCCTCAGCGGTCGCGTGCTCAAGCACTTCAAACTCAACGCTGCCACCCGGCGCCGTTGGGCACGCAAGCTGCTGCACTTTCTTGCGGCCTTCACGGAAACACTCAAGTTGCCTGCTCACACACTGATCAGCGTATTTGCGCTGACCTGCGTGCACTGGTTACTGCGCTACAGCGTGTTGTATCTGGCCTTGCGGGGGCTGGGCACGGATCTTCAGTGGGCCTGGAGCTTTCTGATCCAGATGCTGTCACTCAGCGCCGGGCAGTTCAGCCTGCTGCCGGGCGGTGCCGGCGCGGCGGAATTGACGTCGGCAGCGCTGTTGGCGCCCATGGTGGGAAAATCGACGGCGGCGGCAGCGATTCTGATCTGGCGAGCGGTGACCTATTACTTCTACTTGCTGGCCGGCGCACCGGTGTTCTTGCTGATGGCCGGCAAACCCTTGCTGAACAAACTGATGAAGATCAAACAGGCTTAGGGGCGGCCTTTTCAGGGCCCGCAGCTGCATTGTCAACGTCTGGTTTCAACTGCTCCCACAACTGTGCGGCACCGGGAAACTCCGTGCCGTCTTCAGGGCTCAGCTCATCCGGGTCGTACCGACTCAGACACCCCTCGCCCAACGTCGCGGGGGCTTTGGATGTTGCCTTATCCAGTGGATCAGCCATCCCCCCTACCTCACTCTTGCGTAGATCGTTCCCATGCTCTGCGTGGGAATGCAGCCCGGGACGCTCTGCGTCCCAAAAAGCGGACGCAGAGCGTCCGGTGAGGCATTCCCACGCGGGAGCGTGGGAACGATCTACGCTCCCGCGTGGGAACGATCATCAGAACACCACGGTCTTGTTGCCATGCACCAGCACGCGGTCTTCCAGGTGATAGCGCAGGCCGCGGGCCAGCACCATCTTCTCGACGTCACGGCCGAAACGCACCATGTCTTCAATACTGTCGCTGTGGCTGACGCGCACCACGTCCTGCTCGATGATTGGACCGGCGTCCAACTCTTCGGTCACGTAGTGGCAGGTCGCGCCGATCAGCTTCACGCCACGCATCGACGCCTGGTGGTACGGCTTGGCACCGACAAACGATGGCAAGAAGCTGTGGTGAATGTTGATGACCTTGTGAGAGTACTCGGTGCACAGCTCCGGCGGCAGGATCTGCATGTAACGCGCCAGCACCACCACTTCGGCGTCGTGCTGTTTGACCAGGCGCGAAACGTCGGCAAATGCCGGCTCTTTGTTCTGCGGGTCCACCGGCACGTGGTAATAAGGAATGCCATGCCACTCGACCATGCTGCGCAGGTCGTCATGGTTGGAAATCACGCAGGAGATTTCGCAGTCCAGCTCGTCGCTGTGCCAGCGGTGCAACAAGTCAGCCAGGCAGTGGGATTCGCGGCTGGCCATCAGCACCACGCGTTTTTTCTGCGCGGTGTCGGTGATCCGCCAGCTCATCGAAAACTCTTCGGCGATCGGTGCAAAGGCCTCACGAAACGCCTCAAGGCCGAACGGCAGCGAATCGGCACGAATTTCGTGACGCATGAAGAACCAGCCACTGAGCGTGTCCGAGTGATGGCTCGCTTCAGTGATCCAGCCATTGTGTGACGCCAGAAAGTTACTGACTTTAGCAACGATACCGACGCGGTCCGGGCAAGCAATCACTAGCCGAAAAGTGCGCATGGGGAAAAACTCCAGAACTTCGCAAAGGCCGCCATTCTAGCGATTGCGCAGCAAAACTGCAGTAATCCTGATGCCTTGCCCTGTAGAGTACGGCCTCGCGCTGCCGATTGGCGGCATCTGAACGCTCAACAATGTTCTATTGGCGAAATACGCAAGCGGGCTTTTGTGAGTATCTGTGATGAAACCCTGACAAGTTTTAACAGTGGCGTGAGGCTTTTTTCGCTGAACACTCTAATTAAATTAAATAAAAGCCGGCTTAAATGTTTACTTGATGAAACACCCTGACTATTATTGCGCCACTGTACCCTGTCATCCAGCGCCCAACATAAGGTAGTCCTCATGTCCTTGATCAACGAATACCGTGCCACCGAAGAAGCTATCAAAGAGCTGCAAGCCCGTTTGAAGAACCTGTCCCAAGACGACAAACTGCAAACCGAGCTGGAATTCGAAGGCAAACTGCGTACCCTGATGGGCGAATACTCCAAGTCCCTGCGCGACATCATCGCCCTGCTGGATCCAGAGTCCAAAGTTAAAGCGCCACGCGGTGCTGTAAAAACTACCGGCACCAAGCGCGCTCGCAAGGTTAAACAATACAAAAACCCGCACAACGGCGAAGTCATCGAAACCAAAGGTGGCAACCACAAGACGCTGAAAGAGTGGAAAGCCAAGTGGGGCGGTGACGTGGTTGAAGGCTGGGCTACCCTGCTGGGCTAAGCCGCAACCCGCTTCGCAGGTTCATTTGCGAACACCCAAAAACGCCAGCGTCTGCTGGCGTTTTTTTATGCCCCGCCTTCAGGTATTTGTACAGCTTGTTTCAAAGCTCCAAACGCTTGCGTAATGAGTCGACATACTCGCGCCACTCGTCCAGTACCTGTTGCTGAATCGCTGTAGCACTAAGCGAGCATTGCGCCATTGCCTCATTAAACCCCTGCAAGGTATTGGGCGCTCCCCATCCGGCGTCTGACAAACGTTGCTGACAGAATAATCTCCAGCGCTCGTGCTCCTCGTGACTCAAGGTCTCGGGAAAGTTACGGGCACGATAACGAAATAATAATTCCGGCAAACGTTCATCATCGAACAGCCATTGCTCTTGCGCTAATTGCATCGGGTCCGCATTTCGGACTTGTTCGCATAAACGCCGGTCCCGATCGCCAATGAAGCCGTCGTATAACTGTTGTTCAGGGTCCTCGCTCGGCGTGAAATCCTCGTGGGCATAAATGGCCAGAACTTTATCTCGCCATACTTCTTGTGCGTCACTTAGGCGCAGTGCGCGCGCTTCATACTGCGCCATGTCCAGTTGCAGTCGTTGCCGGTCTTCGGCACGCAACACCGACAACGGTGCCACCACCGGGCAACGGTTGATGTGAATCAGTTTGAGCGGCACCGGTAATTCGCCTTTGAGCAAATCGTCACGACGGGTGTACAAACGCTGACGCAAGGTCTCGGCGTCCTGGTCGAGTAGCCCCTGCGGGTCGAGATGCAGGTCGCAGACAATCAGTGCATTGCGATTGCGCGGGTGCCAGGCCAACGGCAAGACCACCCCGACATAGCTGCGGGCCGCCGAGAAACGCCCGGAGATATGCACCATCGGTTGCAACAGCCGGATCTGATCCATGACCTTCTGCTTGCTGCGCAGTTTGAACAGCCAGTCGTAGAGTTTTGGCTGCTTGTCGCGGATCAACCGCGCCAAGGCAATCGTCGCGCGCACATCGGACAATGCATCGTGAGCCTGACCATGGTCGATGCCATTGGCAGCAGTCAGGCGTTCGAGTTTCAACGTGACGCGACCTTCCTCTTCAGGCCAGACGATACCGTCCGGGCGCAACGCATACGCCGCACGCACCACATCGATCAGATCCCAGCGACTGTTGCCGCCCTGCCACTCCCGCGCGTACGGATCAAAGAAACTCCGGTACAGGCTGTAACGGGTCATTTCATCATCGAAGCGCAAGGTGTTGTAACCGGCACCACAGGTTCCGGGGGCCGCAAGTTGCGCATGCACCCGGGTCATGAAGTCGGCCTCACTCAGGCCTTGCTCGGCCAGGCGGCCGGGGGTGATGCCGGTAATCATGCACGCCGCCGGGTGAGGCAGGATGTCGTCACTCGGCTGGCAGTAGAGATTGACCGGCTCGTCGATCTCGTTGAGGTCGAGGTCGGTGCGAATTCCGGCCACTTGCAGCGGACGGTCGCAGCGCGGTGAGATGCCAGTGGTTTCGTAGTCGTACCAGAAGATGGAGGTCACGGGGCGTTCCTGAACTTGAGACGGGCGAAGTCTAGGCGCTCAAGCGCGGCGCCGACCAGCAATCTTGCTATTCAAGCATTTCTCGCTGATACCTTGTCATACATAGTTATGTCGTTAGCGCTGCGAAGGCTGCTAGCATCGAATGAGTATTGAATCCCAACCATCAGGTTGCTCATGCGCAAGACTTCAGCACTGCCAAGGACAGCAACGCTGCCCCCGCCACTGGACACGCGGCATCAGGTTGAAACGCCGGAAGGCATCGATCTGCCGCTGCGACCTGCCGGGTTGATGCCCCGTGTACTGGCGTTTGCCATCGACCTGGGGGTGCGCGGTCTGGTGCTGGGCTTGCTGTTTATTGTCCTGGCCTTGCTGGGGAGCGTCGGCATCGGGCTGGGCTCGGTGCTGCTGTTTCTGGTCAGTTGGTGGTACATGGTGCTGTTCGAGGTCCTCAACCAGGGCAGCTCGCCGGGTAAACAGCTGATGGGGCTGCGCGTGGTGCATGACGATGGAACGCCCGTTGGCTGGCCAGCCTCGCTGATCCGCAACCTGTTGCGGTTCGTCGACATGCTGCCGTTCGGCTACAGCCTCGGCGCCATCAGTTGCCTGCAGCATCCGACCTTCAAACGGCTGGGCGATATTGCGGCCGGCACACTGGTGATCTACCGCGAACAAGCGGTCACCCGACCACAGATTCCGCAAGCCCTGGCACTGCACCCGCCCTTTGCGCTGACCCTCAATGAGCAACGCGCGGTGCTGGGTTTCGCCGAGCGTCAGACGGAGCTCTCCAGTGAACGGGTCAATGAGCTGGCCGCCATCCTCGCCGAGCCGCTCCATGTCTCACCGCCCCACGCAGTCGCCAAACTCAATGGCATCGCCCGCAGTTTGCTGGGGCCGGCATGAAACAGAGTCTTTTCGAAAATTGCCATCGAGCCGAATGGGATCAATTTGCCCAACGACTCGATTTGCTTGAACGCGGCAAAGCCAATGCCCACGATGGCACCTCGTTCCCCAAGGATTACCGACGGCTGTGCCAGCACCTCGCGCTGGCACAGGAGCGCGGCTACAGCAGCTACCTGATCGACCCCTTGCAACAGCTGGTACTGCGCGGGCACCAACAGCTTTACCGGCATCGCGGTCGGGTCGGTGCCCACCTGCTGGCCTTCGTCCTCGCCGGTTTTCCTCGACTGGTCCGTGAGCAATGGCCTTTCGTGCTGGTCTCGAGCCTGCTGTTTTTCGGCTCGCTGGTGGGCATCGGTTTGCTGGTGTACCTGTACCCCGAGCTGATTTACAGCCTGGTCCCGGCCGAACAGGTGTCCGAGATGCAAAGCATGTACGACCCGGCAGCCGGTCACTTGGGGCGCCTGGGTGAACGCGCCGCCAGCGACGACTGGGTCATGTTCGGTTACTACATCATGCACAACATCGGCATCGCCTTTCAGACCTATGCCAGCGGATTGCTGTTTGGCCTGGGCAGCGTGTTTTTCCTGTTCTTCAACGGTTTGATGATCGGTGCGGTTGCCGGTCACCTGACGCACATCGGCTACGGGGAAAACTTCTGGTCATTCGTCATCGGCCATGGTGCCTTCGAACTCAGCGCCATCGCCCTGGCCGGTGCGGCTGGCCTGCAACTGGGCTGGGCGCTGATCGCCCCTGGCCGCTTGCCACGCGGTGAAGCCCTGCGCCTGGCGGCTCATAAAAGCGTCTTGATGATCTGCGGCGTCATGCTGTTTCTACTGCTTGCTGCGTTTATCGAGGCCTATTGGTCATCCCGCGCCGGGCTTGCACCGCCGATCAAATACCTGGTGGGCGCAGCCCTCTGGGTGGTGATGGGGATTTACCTGATATTTGCCGGACGCACACACCATGCGCCTGAGTGACGCCAGCGTGGTCATTCGCCCTCGTACCACCTGGGAAGCCATGGACCTCGGCGTTCTGCTGAACCAGCAACATCGCCGCCTGCTGATGACCAGTTGGGCAATCGTCACGTTACCGGTGTTCGCCCTGCTGACCCTGTTGCTGTGGGACTCGCCCTCAATGGTCGTGCTGTTGTTCTGGTGGTTGAAACCGGCGTTCGAACGATTGCCGCTGTACATCCTCTCCAGTGCCCTGTTCGGCGAAACCCCGACCTTGAGACAGGCGCTGCGCCAATGGCCGCGACTGCTCAAACCGCAGCTGCTGGCCAGCCTGACATGGCGGCGCTTTGGCCTGAGTCGCAGCTTCATCATGCCGGTCGTGCAACTTGAAGGACTCAGCGGTCTGGCACGCCAGCAGCGCCTGGCCGTGCTGCAACAACGCGATCGCGGCGCAGCACGCTGGCTGACGCTGATTGGCGCGCATCTGGAGACCGCCCTGTGGATCGGTCTGATGGTGCTGTTCTATTTTTTGCTGCCCACACAAATAGAACTGAACTGGGACTGGCAAACGCTGATCGCCGCCCCTGAACAGGACTGGCTCTGGCTGGACCACCTGATCAATGCGCTCTACGCGCTGATCCTGATCATGTGGGAACCGATCTACGTCGCCTGCGGTTTCAGCTTGTACCTGAACCGCCGTACCCGACTCGAAGCCTGGGATATCGAACTGGTGTTCCGCCGTCTGCGCCAGCGCCTGAGCAGCGTCGCCACCTGCCTGCTGATGCTCGGGCTACTGTGGTTGCCCGCCACGCAGCCTCTCTGGGCCGCCGAACCCGCCGATGCACCCGACAGCCCGCGCCTGCTCCAGCAACCGCTGACCAGCCAGGCCGCCAGCAACAGCATCAAGGCCATACTCGACACACCACCGTTCAAGAATCCGCAGACCGTTACCCACTATCGCTTTGCTAAAGAAACGCCCGATCAAGCTGCCGACACGCAAACACCGGGTTGGCTCAAAGCGTTTTTCGCACTGTTCGACAGCCAGCGCTTCGCCGGTCTGGCGCAGGTCATCGAGGTGCTGCTGTGGGCGAGTGTCATCGGCGCCATCGCGTTGCTGATCTGGCGTTACCGCGACTGGCTACGGACCTTTGTCAGCCGCCGTCCAAAACTGCGCCAAACGTCCGCACACCCTGCGCCGGCACAACTGTTCGGCCTTGATCTCGACCGGGAAACCCTGCCGGACGATATCGCCGCCAGTGTCGAAAGCCTCTGGTCGACCCAGCCCCGCGAAGCCCTCGGCTTGCTCTATCGGGCCTTGCTCAGCCGTTTGCTGCACGACTTCAACCTCCCGTTGAAAACCGCCGACACCGAGGGCCAGGTGCTGGAACGGGTCCAGCAGTTGCAAGCGCCGGCTCTGCAAACCTTCAGCAGCACGTTGACGGTGCACTGGCAGAACATGGCCTATGGGCATCGCTTGCCACCGGCACACCTGCAACAGGAACTGTGTGACGGCTGGCGGGCGTTGTTCGGCCCGGGAGCCACGCGTTGAATCGGCGCCTGATCCCTGGCCTGCTGATTGCCGGGCTGCTCGCTGCATTGGCTGTTTATCTGTACCAGCAGGTCACGCCCTATCAGGAAGTCATCGACCACGGACCTTCCCCCGAAGCCCGGGCCAACCCGTATCTGGCGGCCGAACACTTTTTGCGTCAACAAGGGCTGACCGTGACTCACGCCAACAGCCTCGAGATCCTGCCGTATCTGGAACCGCAGCAACAGAGCCTGTTACTGCTCGGTGATCGCGCCAACATGACCCCGCGCCAGGCCGATCAGGTGCTGAACTGGACCCGTGCCGGTGGACGTTTACTGTTTGTGGCCGAAGCCTTGTGGAATGAAAAAACCGGCAAGAGCGGCGACCTGCTGCTCGACCGGGTGCAACTGCATCAATCCATGAGCAAAGACCTCAAGGATCCACCGCCCGATGCCGAGGCTGATCCTTACCCGAACCTGACCAAACTCTATCTCGAAGACGAAGACGCTCCGGCCTACGCCAGCTTCGATCCGCAGTTTCATCTCGACGACCCGAAAAACCTCGCTCAGTCCTGGGCCAACAGCGCCTTGGCCACCCACATGATGCAACTCGGTTACGGCCTGGGTTCCATCACGGTAGTCACTGACGCCGAATTGTGGAAAACCCCGAACATCGGTCAATACGACAATGCCTGGCTGCTTTGGTATCTGTATTCAGACACGGGCGTGACCCTGCTCTTCACGATTGATCACGACAACCTGCTGACCTTGCTGCTGCGTTATTTCCCGCAGGCACTGGTGGCGCTCGTCGCGTTGATCGGCCTGTGGATCTGGCATGTCGGGTTACGTCAGGGCCCCGCGCAGGCACCGGCACCCAAAGCCCGTCGGCAACTTCAGGAGCATTTGCGTGCCAGTGCAGACTTCATGCTGCGGCGCAACGGTCAGCAGAGCCTGCTGCTGGCTCTGCAACACGATGTACTGCGCCGCGCCCGACACCGTCACCCAGGCTTCGAACAACTCGGCGTAGCCGAACAATGGCAGGTGCTCGCGCGCCTGACCGGCCAACCGACCCGCGCCATCAGCCAGGCACTCAGCCCACGGCCCGAACAGCGGCTGTCCAGCGCTGAGTTCAGCCGTCAGGTCGCCCACCTGCAAACCCTCAGGAATGCCTTATGAATGACTCCACCGAACCTGCCGGTCTGACCCATGCAACCCAACAACGCCAGCGCGCCAGCCAACTGGCGCAAGCGGTGCGCCTTGAATTGCAAAAGGCCGTCATCGGCCAGGACACGGTCATTGACGATGTGCTCAGCGCACTGATTGCTGGCGGACATGTGCTGCTCGAAGGCGTTCCGGGGTTGGGCAAGACCTTGCTGGTACGCGCCCTCGCCCGCTGCTTCGGAGGCGAGTTTGCGCGCATTCAGTTCACCCCGGACCTGATGCCCAGCGACGTCACCGGGCACGCGGTGTACGACCTGCAAACCGAACAATTCAAACTGCGTAAAGGCCCGTTGTTCACCAACCTGCTGCTGGCCGACGAAATCAACCGCGCACCGGCGAAAACCCAGGCTGCGCTGCTCGAAGCCATGCAGGAACGCCAGGTCACCCTTGAAGGACGCGCCCTGCCGATTGCACAACCGTTCATGGTGCTGGCGACGCAAAACCCCATCGAACAGGAAGGCACTTACCCCCTGCCCGAAGCAGAACTCGACCGTTTCATGCTCAAGGTACGCATGGACTATCCCGACGCCGATCAGGAGCTGAACATGGTCCGTCAGGTCAGCCGCTCGACCCGCGCCGACATGCTCGATGTGCAACCACTGCGCACCGTCCTGCAAGCCAAGGATGTACTGGCCCTGCAACGGATCGCCAGCGACCTGCCGCTGGATGAACAGGTGCTGGACTACGCCGTGCGCCTGGCGCGCACCACCCGCAACTGGCCCGGCCTGACCCTCGGTGCCGGCCCACGGGCGACGATTGCCCTGGTACGGGTCGCACGGGCCCGGGCGCTGCTGCGCGGTGGCGAGTTCGTGATTCCGGATGACATCAAAGGCTGCGCACTGGCCGTATTGCGCCATCGCGTGCGCATCGCCCCGGAGCTGGACATCGAAGGGCTGGAAGTCGACCAGGTGCTCAGGCAACTGCTCGATCAGGTTCCGGCGCCAAGAGCGTGAGCAACGCCCTCCTGCCGACGGGCTCCCCTGTGGCGAGGGGGCTTGCCCCCGTTGGGCTGCGAAGCGGCCCCAAAACAGGCCATCGAGTAATGTCAGGTAATACGCGTCTCTCGGTTTTACGACTGCTTCGCAGCCGAGCGCGGGCAAGCCCGCTCGCCACAATGGTTTTACTCCTGGTCGATGAGCCAGACCTCTACCGGAGAGCCGCTACGCCATGAAACCCACCCGCCTACTGCTGATCTGGCTCTCTGTCTTGCTCGGGCTGAGCATCGTGCTCGGTACATTAAGGGCGCTGGGTTTCAGCGTTGCACCGAGCCTGCTGTCGATCAACTGGGGCTTGCTGCTGGCGCTGCTATTGCTGGCGCTGCTCGATGCCGTCCGGCTGATGCGCCTGCCGTCACCCAGCGTGCAACGTCAGATGCCCGGCAGCCTCGCGCTCGGACGCTGGAGTGAGGTGAGCGTCCGTATTCAACACGACTATCCGCACCCCTTGAACGTGCAACTGTTCGACCACGTCCCCGACGGCCTGAGCTTCGAACACCTGCCGCACTCGGTCGAACTGCAACCCGGCCAGCACAGCCTGATCAGTTATCGCCTGCGCCCTCTGCGGCGCGGCCATTTCAGCTTCGAGCACTGCGAAATCAACCTGCCCAGCCCCTTCGGTTTATGGTCCGCCCGGCGCTATCTGAACGTCACCGACAGCACCCGCGTCTACCCGGATTTCGCCCGTCTGTACGGTGCGCAGTTGCTGGCCGTCGACAACTGGCTCAACCAGCTCGGCGTGCGCCAACGGCAACGTCGTGGGTTGGGTCTGGAGTTTCATCAACTGCGCGAATTTCGCGAAGGCGACAGCCTGCGCCAGATCGACTGGAAAGCCACCGCCCGCCAACGCACACCGATTGCCCGTGAGTACCAGGACGAGCGCGACCAGCAGATCATCTTCCTGCTCGACTGCGGCCGCCACATGCGCAGCCTGGACGGTGAACTGGCGCATTTCGACCACGCCCTCAACGCCTGTCTGCTGCTCAGCTACGTGGCGTTACGTCAGGGCGATGCCGTCGGTCTTTGCACCTTCGCGGGCGATCAACCACGCTACCTCGCCCCGGTCAAAGGTACTGGCCAACTCAATGTGTTGCTCAACACCGTCTACGACCTGGACAGCAGCCAACGCCCGGCCGACTACCAGGCTGCCGCCAGCCAATTGCTGGCCCGTCAAAAACGTCGGGCGCTGGTGGTGCTGATCACCAACCTGCGTGATGAAGACGATGACGAATTGCTCAGCACGGTCAAACGCATCGGCCGCCAACATCGGGTGTTAGTGGCGAGTTTGCGCGAAGGAATACTCGATCAGGTACGGCAGTCACCCGTGCAAACCCTGGATGAAGCCCTGGCTTACTGCGGCACGGTGGATTATTTGAATGCCCGGGCCGAACTCCATGAGCGGCTGAGCGCCCATGGCGTGTTGGTGGTGGATACCCTGCCCTCAGAACTGGGGGCCGGGTTAGTCACGCATTACTTGAACTGGAAAAGGGGCGGTACAGCTTGAACCAACCCCGGTTGTCTGGTTGCAAGTCCATAAGCGCCCTAAGGCAGCTCTGGGTCATAGAACCGGATCCGGAAGGTCTCCTGATCGAGAACAGCGTTGCTCTCATCCAGGATATAAGCGCGAATAATCTTGTAGCCCACCATTCCTTCCGAGCTATAACCTTTTCTCACCCAACCGTCCGGCCCCGACAACGATGTGCCGTCAGGGGCACCACTTTTTTCCCAGTGGATTTCCATACCTACAATGGGTTTTGCGTCAGCTATTGAAATGACCCGAAATTCAATTGGCGCAGAACTGTTGATCGGGTATGAGCCACTGCCTTTGATTTCAAACATCATTCGCGAAGGTTTGAGCACCTCAAAATCCAGCGACTTTGTCTCTTCAAAACCGACTGTAGCAGCAAGTTTCTGAAGCCCAGGCTGAACGGGTTTGAAGGTTATCCGTGATTTACCATCAGCTCCTGTCACTGTCGCTGGCAAGGACAATTCGGGAAATGTCCAGATAACTCCGACCCCGACAAGAGGTTGGCCATCGTTACGAGACACAACCCTGAGTTCTGCGATGCCTTCCTCGCCGAAGGCTATATTCACATTCGGACTGATCAACGACTCAATCACCGGGATCTGTCCGCCGTACAGCAACTGTGCCGTGTCCCAGCCACCCACACCGCCTCTGACCGTAGCCATTAGCACTCCGTTACCTCCCGCAGCCAGCGCGAAGGTCAACGTTGCAATGCCGTCCTTGTCGGTGATTGAGGACGGCAACGCTCGACCCGAGAAGTCCCACATGACCTCGACGCCTTCCAACGGCTCTCCGGTACGGCTGGAAACGACCTTTGCTTGTGCACGAGCCTCTGACTCCTCAGCAACACCTTTTTCAACAGTATTGACCTCAATGAGTTCAAGGATTTTGCGTGGCTCGTTCAGCGTAAAGGCCAAGGATACGGAGTCCGAGTGAACCTCATCCCCGACCGTTGCCGTCAGCTCACCGGCTCCTGTGGTGACCGGTTTGAAGCTGATCCTTGCCACGCCGTAGAAGTCGGTTACCGTTGTCACCACCCCAAGGTCGGGGCTGCGCCAGGTCACGATCCAGCCGACCATCGGCTTGTCACTAATGGCAGACACCACCGTGACCTGTTCACGAAGCACCTGTTCCCAGTCGAGCGTTTGATGAGCGCGGTTGTTCACGATGATTTTCAGCACTTGCGAACCTGTCCCCAACGACATGGCATTGGCCGGTGACAGTTTCTGCAGCCTTGACGCCGCCAGGCGCAACGCAAAGCTCCCGTCCACCAGATCATCACATTTGAGCGTGTAGCTTAATTTCCCTTCGCTAAACCGCTTTGGCACACCAAGGTCCGACGAGAACTTCAGGCCAAGGGCAGTAGGGCCGGTCCCGGTCAACCCAAGCATCACCTCCTGACCAAGCAGTACGCTGTCCTCGTCCACCCACAGTTCCATACGGTGATCACCCTTGCGGCGTGGGAAATACGTTTGGGCCCCCCAAGGCTGGGGGGGTTGCCGGTCAAACTGAACGACAAGCCCCTTCCACGGATCGCTCTTCAGCACGTTGACCGTCATGGGGCGTTTGTCCTCATACTCGTCATAAGGGCTGACAACGAGCGCCTCGACGTTATGCGGTTGCGCGGTCGCCGGCACCAAGGCATAGCCGGACCACCCATTTTCATCGGTATCCACCTCGCTCGAAGAACCCGCCGTCCACGTCACAGGCACCTGCGCTACCGGCTGCCGGGTGAAGCTGGAGATCACCTGCACCCACAGCCAGGCACGATCCTGTCCGGCCACCGGGTCCACGGCCGCGTCGTGCAGCGCGTCGATCCTGACTTTGTTGTGCCCCAACTGCATCACATTGGCCGTGGACGTCAGCTTGAGCTGAGGCAGCTCCAGCGCCAGAGCGAATTGACCATTTTTCTGACTGGCAGTGAAGTTCAGCGCCCAAGGCGCGCCCCCGGCACTGATGATTTGAGACTGGTGCAACGCAGGTGTAACGCTTGCGTCCAGTTCGTCGGCCGACGTGCCCGACCATTGCAGCATTAAATTCAACCCAATCAACGGGCTCAGTGCATTGGGCAGGAAGTTGAAGTAATGAAGAGCCCCCAGGCACGGATAAAGCGTCTGATTGCCAAGGTTTGCCGACACCTGATCAAGCACGACGCGCCCTTCATCGGCCAGATTTTCGGACAGTAAACGCCCGGAGAACTCCCGAACGGCTCCCGGCAATCCGTCACTCGTGAGCGAGAACTCGAACAAGCCACTGCGGCTGGTCCCTGCCTCAGAGCACAACGGCCATTCCCAACCACCTTCCTGCGTGGCGATCGGTTCTCCGATCGTTAACCCCAAACCCGGATCGTCAGCGCGCGGGGTCAAGGTCATGGGTTTGCCGGCCACTGGGCTACCCGCCGCCGGCGTCACGCGAAAGGTATGCGACTGACCACGCCGACAGACGATGCCGACGGTGACCCGATCCACCGGTTCATCATCCAGATGAAACTCGGCTTGATCCTTCCAGGGGCTGGTCGCCAGCGCCGTCACAGCAAACTCACGCTCAACCGGCTGCATCTCCACGTGCGCCCTGACCTTGGCGATGATCTTGTAAGGGCCATCCGTCTTCGGTGTATCCAGCACGCTCGCCCAGCCACCCTCACCCGTGACGGTGGACACCGTGTCGTTGGGTCCCACCCAGTCAACCAGCGCATTGACCACCGGATCACCGGAGCCGCTGGTAACAAGATGCAGCACCTGCACCATCAGCAGCACACTTTCCCCTTCATCCACTACCGGGGATTTGTTCGCCTCTCGCACCTTGCCGATCTCGACCACGTTGCGCGCCAGCGACATTGGTTTTTTACGCGAAGGTAACAACAGCTTCGAGCAGCCCAGCAGCAGTTCGAATTTGCCGTCGAGACGATCATCGCAGGTCAGCCACCAGATCAGCTCGGTGCCAGTGACTGGCACAGGTTCTTTAAGCCCCGGACTCACCGTCACGCCCAACTCGGCAGGGGTGTCGCCTTCCCATTGAAGCCGCAATTGGGTTCCCAGTAACGGGCTGTCGGCAGGCAGTTTCAAGGTTACCGGGTATTGATCGCCGCGATTGGGGTAACCGGTCTTCTCGGCCCAAAGGGTTTCCTTACCGTCGACGACCGCCATGACCTCTTCCCAGGGATCGGTCGCCAGCACCTGAACGTCAAACGATTTGGTGAACACACAGTCGGCGTAGTACCGACTCACCACCGATGCTTTGATGACATGCTCGCCAGCACCTGTCGGCTTAAAGGTGTAGTAAGTCCAGCCATCGTCTTCAGTGGTGCTGGTCGCGCCCTGCTTTTGCCCCTTGATTGTCCAGGTCACTGCCTGCCCGGCAAGCGGTTCATCGGTGTAGTGCGACACCACCCGCACGCCCAACTGAACACTTTGCCTGTACTCGAAAACCGGATAGTAATCCGCCTCCAGCACCTCACCGAACTTGAGTCGATGATGCCCAAGCGAAGCCCTGATCGGGTAAGCCTCAGCGGTGTATTTGCTCAGCAGGTTGAACGAAAACTCATAGGGCGCGTCAGCACCCTCGATCACAGGGCAATCGAGCGACCACAGTTCATCGAGCGGATGATCAACACCCAGAGCCGGCGTCGTGACGACTGCGCCTTGTGGGTTGTCGTCGCTGATCAAGGAGGCGTGAGTGTCCAGCCAGGCATTATCCGCAACAGGCACAAAACCAAGACGGTGAGCAAAATCCCCGGTCGCCCCCAGACACAGGTACAACAGACGATCTGGCGACTGTGGCGTGCCGTCAAATGTCAGCTGTTGCAATTCCAACGGCCCCAGATGCAGGTGGATGTTGATCCGGGTGATGTAGATGATCTTCGAATACTCACCGTCCTGGTTTTTTGGGCTGAACACGCTGACACGAACCTTGTCGTTTTGTTTGAGCGGCAGCGTCAGCTCGACCTCGTACTCGACAGGCTCGAATGCCAGCGGTTGCCCATCAGCACGATGCGCCTTGTTCACTTGGCCATGGCCTGGAAGAAGCATGATCACCTGCGGAGATGCCGAGTTCCCTTCAATGCTGATTTCCAGCCTGCCGGCTTTGTCATGCCACGATTCGCAGAGAAAGCTGATGACGTAACAAGCATCAGCGCGAAGGTCCTTTGGCGCCTCGATAACCTGACTGACCGACGCTTCATTCCCGACCGTCAGGCAACGAATCTTTTCGCCCTTATAGATAACGTCTACGATCTTGGCCCAGTTGGGAATGGGCTCGTCCTTTATCCAGGGATTAATCCCTAAGCGAAAATCACCATTGATTACCAGGCTCGCTTTGGCCTGGATGACCGGCTCACTCATGACTGACTGCTCCTTTCCCTGTTCGGTTTAGCCGCTGTGTTTCAGCGTTCGATCCGCCATCTATTAATCGACACGATTGACCAGCTCTTCGACTTTTCGGGTGAATGTCGGGTCGCCCACCTTGGCGGTGTAACGAACGCGCACGATGATGTCGGTCAGCGAGGCCAGCATGGATTGTTGCGGCTCCTTGAGTGGCCACGGGAAGTGCAGCGTCCAGTGCGAGACCGCACCGGTGCATTCGAAGGGGTTGAGCAAGCCTTCATCGGGTTTCACCGTGGCCATACCGGTATCACCAATGCCCACCGACAAAGCGATTTGCTGACCACTGCGCAGGCTGCGCCGCACATCGGCAGGGACCACCGCGTTTTCAGGCTTATGCAGGTACTCCACCGAACGGGTCGAGGCCTTGGTGGCGGTGAAACTGCTGACCTGCAACAACGTGGCTTTGATATTTTCGTGAGGTCCTATCAGCGCGGGCAGATCGACGTCCACCGTGCTGATCTGCCGGCAGTAGTGGCCCGGGTGGTCACGGTCAAAGAGCAACTGCGTGAGTTTGAAATCCAGCGTGCCAGTGCGTTGCAGCTCCGCCAGCGCGTCCTCCCAGGTACTAAAACCTCCTTGTGGATCCACATCCTTGTCATTGAACAATTGCCGCAGGGAGATGGTCTTGACCAGCTCCAGCCTTCGCTCATGGCGACGCAAGTATTCATGCTCCATGCGCAGCAGGTGCACCCGCAGATGTTCACCCGCCGTTAGACCGTGACGCTCGTCCAGCCAGACCTGTGGCAGGGGAATCTGCGAATCGTAGTCACCGGTCTCAAAGCTCAACGAGGCCTGCGCACTCATGCACAAACTGACGACGGCGTCATGGGCCTGATAATGCAGGGCCTTGAGTTGGCCCAGCAGCCAGCCGAACAGCTCGGCATTGGTCGCGCGTTTTTTGATGAAGGTGTAGAGCGTCAGCGCGTGGGCATTGGCCCGCAGGGTTTGCCGCAGGTTGGCCTTGGCAGCTTCGACAGCGTGATTTTGTGCGGTGATTTGCTCGTTGATGGCGCGGACCTCTGCCAGCGCCTGATTGCGTTGCAGGTCCCATTCGCCGCGACGGCGGCGGTAGGTTTCGGTGGTGGCGGTTCGTTCGGCCTGCAGAGATAACACCAGGGAGGCAATGTCAAGAACACCACCAACCGCTTCGATTATCCCAGCCGGGTTGTTTATTCCCCACGAGACGCTGCCCGGCCCCCCGCCTACATGATTCGGAACTATCGTCTTAACGATCGCTCCTGCCGCCTTATGCCCCACCCCCGCCATCGAGGTGATTTTCGCCGCCAACATGAAGTCCATCACCTCATATTCCGCATCACTCACATTGCTCTCATACTTTATCGCATACGCCTCCGCGCGCTCCTGCGCCACCGCCTTGCTCTGCTCCAACGCGGTCACACTCGCGCTCATTTGCTCGATGATTTGCTCCTGCAAGGTCTGGGCGTACGCCCCCAGGTCCACCAGATGACTGTGCTGCAACGCTTCCATTTCAGCCCGATCACGCTGTTCGAGCAGGCGCAGTATCTGATTGCCATAATCCTGCAACGTCTGCACCGCCCGCAGCGCGGCCTCGAACATGACCCGCCAGCGGAACGCCACAACCTGCACCTGCCCGCCCATTGGCCGTGGCGAACCGGCGCCGCCGGCAGCCAGATCCTGCAGCAACTGGTTAGGGTCTGTCGGTGGACTGAACAGCGGAATCAGCAACGGCTTGCCGTCGAGGGTGAGGTTGTTGCGCAGGTTATGCAGGCGGCTGCCGGGCAAGGCGAACAGTTCGAGCAATCGCTCATTGATCGGCGGCTTAAACGGTTCGATGCTAATCAGGCCGAGAGTGGGCGCCACCTCAGCCTTGGCCGGTACATCTGCCAGGGTGAACGCAAGGTTTTTTTCGAACTGCTCCAGCGCGGGCCGGGAATTGGTATTGGCCATCAGTTGAGCGACAGTTTTCGGTTGCCAACGGTTGACCGTCCTCGCCGTGGGTGCCTTGCCCATCAAAAACTCGGCCTGTACATAACACAACCTGGCCGCTACCAGACTGTCACGGGTAAGTTGGCGGTAATACCAGTCACCCCAGGCGATCAGGTTTTTTACATATTCAGTGAACGCAACGATCTGAAAATGCTGAGGGGCTGAATAACCGATCGCATCCGGGTCGGTCGGCGCCTCGGCTTCACAACCCAGGTTGCCGTCTCCCGTCAAGGGGCGGCAGCGCCAGTAAAGGAGTTTGTGTGGTTTGGTTGTAGAATCTGCCGGGGCCTGAGGGTCGAACAGATAATGCAGCCATTGCTGTGCCTCCAGAAAACGGTTCTCAGCGCTCAACCGTGACGCCACCAGGTGCGGCAGGTGGAAAAACAGTTCCCAGAAGAACAGCCCGTTGGCGCCATCGAACGGGCCGTTCGGCTCGTCAATGGGACCTGCGGCCGGGTCCGGTTCTTTCAGATGCTGAGTTTCCCAATCCAGCACGGCCTCGACCGAAATATTGGCGCGCTGCACCAGATCGGGACCGAACAGTGAGTTCAGACGAACCTGTTTGAGGTACGGCTCAGGCAGGTTGAGCGTGAGAAATTGCGCGCCCTGGGCGTTGGTCTTGTCCAGTGACGGAGGGATAAAAGCAGCATTCGCAACCACCTTTACAACCTTGTATTTGTTGCGCCCATAACTTTGTGTTGGGGGGCTCCCCCCAAAAGAAAACTCGAAATCGCCGACAAAACCACCGGCCCGACGCTCAATTAGCATCCATTCGGTGGTCCAGCCACCTGCATCGGAATAACTGCCGGTGATCGACTCGGGGTCGTCACCTACTGGATTGAGAAACGTCAAATCGAAGCGTCCATCGGCCAGCCCGTCAAGACCCGTTTTCGCAGCGCAGATACCACGAACAAACAGAACGTCCAGAGGCTTGCTGTCGGTATCGAACCCGCGAAATACCATAGCCTCCAGGGAGTAATACTTGGTCAACGTACCGGCGAGCTCGAGAGACTCGGTAATGTCCGGTCGACTGCCTGGCAATATTGGATGCTGCACGGTTTCAGGCGTCAGAAAACGATAATCGGCCACTGCATCCAGCCAGCCCGTACCGTTGTCAATGCTGCGAAACAATACATCTCGCGTCCGATAAACGTCGATGGGGACCTCTGGAGGTGTTTCACCCTTGCGGTTACGGTTGGTCAACAACACCCCCAACTTGCCTTTGGGATGCTGCTCATCGACCAACACCGTCGCGATCAACCGGGCGCCCTTCGAAAAGTCGCTGTTCCGCTCCTCGCTGAGCAAGGAAAACGGTGCCGACCAATGACCGTTCTGGGCCATGAACGCCAGGTTGATGTCCAGTTTAGGCGGTAAAGACACACCACCGTCACCGGCCACCTTATCGCGCCACTCAGCCCACACCACACACAAACGCCCGCCCCAGAACACCGGCCGTATATCCAGCACCTTACCCCCGACTGGAATCTCGACCGGCTGCCATTCACGCCACGCGGCCGGGTTGATTGCCCGGCAACTGGGCGTCAATTCAACCTCGGCCTTGCGCCAGAAATACTGAAAAGGCTGAATCCGCTGCTGGGCAACAAAGTAATAATCCGCTCTCGTGGGTGTAAGGGGCGCTGTCAGCGAGGTGCCGTCCATATAGCAGCTAATGACATCCAGGTTGCAGGTCTGCTCGAACTCTTGCAGGTATTCCTGCAATGCCACCTGTACGGAATCAGTGCTCAGGCGCGTCTGGTTCAGATTGTTCTCAAGGGTTTTGAACAGGCTGGTCTTGCGCCGACGTACATGGGGGTTAATAAAGTTTTCCGGGTACAGGGCGATCATCTGCAACGCCGCCCAGTCCGGGTAGTTGTTGTAGAGTTCCCAGGTTTGCAGATCCCACTTATCGAATTCGTGACCTGAATACCCCGGTTCCAGCTTGCGATACACCGCATGGATGTATTGCTGGGCACAGCTGATAGCTTCGGCAACCCAGGAGCTCTGCACCTGGTAACTGTCCAGCGGGTCCATGCGCAGGAGTTCAAGCAGGTCCTCCGGTGTTCTCAGGAAGTAGAACTCGTCATCAGGAGGCAAGCCCTTTTTGACCTGCCCGATGCAATACTCGATCAATGCCGTACGACGTTGTTCGAGGAGTCCGGCGATCTTGTTGTTTTCCATAACCCTTGCTCCTGAGGTCTCACCAAGTTGTACGCGGCTGTGCAGAGGTCACCTGACCGTCAGGCATCCGTTCCCACGGAAAGAGGACCGGCGAAGGTAATAGCGTCAAAAAATGCTGTTTCAGAGCTGTCCAGGCTGGTAACGCCGACCTCGAATGTCCCGCCTGTGGGGCTGGAGACGAAGACTCGCGTGATCCCCTCCTGATTGGTCAACGCCTCGGCCGGCCGGATAATCAACGAAGGTATCGTCGTCCCGGGATCAGACTTGACCTCACTGCTCCACTTCACTGGCATGCCAATACCCCGATTGCCATAATGGTCCTGCATCACGGCATACAACTCGACTTCCGCACCAGCCTTCACAACGCTATCCGGCTCCCGGGACATGAGCGGCCCCGGAAAAAACATTGAGTCTTTATGGGCACCGATTTCCACACTCTGCGCTGTCTGCTCCTCATACAGGTCCAGCCGGAAGCGTGGCGTTGCCGTGCCCATGACCTTGCCCGGAATAAACTCGGCGGTCGCCACCCCATCCGTCCCGGTAGCGGTCTGCACGATGCTGCCCAGTAAGGTCTGCCAATACACATTGACCCCCCTCAAACCCTTGCCCGCATGGTTCTTGACGGTCACTTTGAAGGTGGCTTTTTCCTCCGGCATATTAGCCACCAGCACCGTACGATCCACCTCACAGCTAATCTTGACCATGTGCTCCAGGGCTTCATCTTCATTGGGAATCAATGGTGCGGGCGAAGCATTCAGACTGAGCAGTGCATGTTCGGCAGCCCGTGCGTAAGCCGGTTTGTCGATTTCTGCCGGGAGCATGCCCATCAGGAAAATCGTCAGGGCATCCATGCCGCTGCGTGCTGACAGCTCACGGACGCGGATCAACAGATCCAACTGCGCCAGGTTCTTGATCAGCATCATTTCCGGGTCGACCCGTCTTGCGCACTCGCGCACGTCCTGAACACTCCAGGCGAAAAAAATCGCCAGCCTGATCGCCGCAGTCTCCTGGGCCAGCGCCAGGGCATCGTCAGAGAGGGGATCAGGCAGTGCGTTGACCTGACGCAGGTAATCAAGCAGGTTTTCCGGTGGCTGCTGACCCAACGCAACGGCCTGGTTGAGCACGCTCAGGTAGTAAAGCGTACTCAGCGTGAACTCATGTTTGTTATCGCGGCTCAGCCACGTTTTATAGCCGTAGGCCAGGTAGTCCTCCAGCAGTTCGACGCTAAGGTCCAGCTTCACCACCACCGCACTGCGGCGCCGCACATCGGCCAATAGCGCGAGCAGCGGATCACCTTCGTCCGCTTGTTGCCGCCGACGTCCACTTGCGGCGCCGTCATCGTGCCTTGCACCTTCGAGTGCAGACTTGAGCACCTGATAAACCGTCCCGCCTGCCCAGGTGAGTACGGTTAATACCAGCTCGGACTTCAGACCGGCGTAGACCGCCAGGCATTCCTTGATCACCGACACCTGCCCTGCCCTGGCTTGCAGCAATACGCCGAGCATTTTTTCGACGATCAGCGCACGCGACTCTTTATCGCCTTCGCCAATGCCGATGCTCACCGCCTCATCGAGCCTCAGGCGGGCAAAGGTCAGGTAGTCGAGTTCAATCGCCTCCGACAGCACTTGAACCAACCCGTTGCTGTCGACCAGAGCGGTCAGTAAATCCAGCCAGCTCGCACCGCCCGCCAGCGGCGGGACACCGGCCATCAGTAATGCAGTTTCGGAAAACAAGGCCGCAGACAGCAGACTTCGCAGCTGTTCGAACAACTGCCGCTCATTCGACGATACCGCGGGTGCCACGATCGGCGAAACCTGTTGCAGCATCCAGAGCACCGGCATCTCACGCTCATGACACCAGCGAACACAGGACTCCATGGCGTGGATGATGTTCAGCGCATCCGGTGTGCCTTCGTGCTTGTTCGACTTGAGTTCGGGCACGCCGGCCAACGCCTTGAGCCAACTGTCGCCCCCCAGAATAATGAGCAACAGAATGCCCTCGACCGGACTGATGCCCAACATTCGGGGCAGTTTCACCATGCGGTAAAAGCTTGAGAGGGTTGCCAGGTCGCAGATCAGCGTGTCCTCGCGACCATGGGCATGGGCAATTGCCTGTGCCAGGTGACGGTAGGTATGCAGGTCAATCTTCAGGCCACTGCAGAGTTGATTGACGGTTAACCCGTCCTCGCCCGGCGCCGGAAACACCGGAAACGTGTGGCCATCGAGTTGCAGCGGCCTGGGGAAATGCGCCTGGGCATTAAAAATGCGATCAAACTGCGAAAGCACTTCGCCACGGCCGAAAATCGACAGCTCATCGATAAACACCGCGAAGTCCTCGGCGGCACAGCCATAACGCTCGCGTAACTCTTGAAACAGGCCGATGGCCTGCAGGGTGTTTTCTGATATCCAGCAGTCGGGCTTCGGCGTCTGGGTATGGGCTTCGGCATTGATTGCCGCCATCAGCAGGCAATCCACTTGTTCGCTGGACAGGCCTAGCCATTGGTCCAGGCGCAGCTTGCGGTTCATTCGGTCGAATCGGGTGTGGGAGTAAAAATTCAGTCGGTGCAAGATCTCACGATTCTCACCCTTTATTTCGATATCTACAGCAGGGATCGAACCGGCATTGAGATAACCCGAACCTGACTGTGCTCCGCTGGGAGGCAACTCCTCGCCACCTTTAAGAGGAACATTGGCAGACCGCACAGGAGCGAAGCTTCGAATCGAAATCAACGCTTCAAGCTCCAAGGCGTCGAGTTTTGTCCTTTCACAGAAAAACTTCACCTGGTTGATGTTCTGATCTTCCGTGCCCACTGTGCCAAAGTTCAGGCGATAGAAGCGCTCCTGCTGCTCTTTGGATTCTTCGGAGTCATCGTCGGGAACCGGATCCTCAGTCAACAACTCCCGCTGATAAGGCCCCAGCCGAGACGCATGAAGCAAGGCCCGCTCCCCATCACCGCCCTGGGCATTGAGTTGCAGAAAGTACGGAAAGAACCGATCGACCACACGGGCCACAGCCCCTACCGACAGGTCATGGTGCCGGGCGACAAAATCGATCGTCTTCCAGTCCTGGCAATGGGGCAGCCCATTGGGATAACGGGCCTGGCGCAGGGCATCATCGATATCACTGCCCGCCTGGCCGTGGGCCTTGATAAACGCTTCCAGCACCAGGACGATGATGTCCACCGATGACACCGGTTGATGCACCGCCGTGTGATCGATGAGCCGCTTTAGCAGATCCGTGCGCCGTTCCATGAGCGGCATTCTTCCTTCGTCACCACGCACTTCGATACGGTCTCTGATCCACATCAGCAACTCAATCAGATACGCAACGGGTGAAGTCACCGACTCCAGGGCATCAGGCGGGCATAACGTATCGAAGGGGGGATAAAAAAGTTTTTCAAAACTGGGTCCCGTCACCAATGATAAAAGCCCGCTCATCGGTCTCATGAGTTCTGTTTTATCGCCGGTCAACTCCTGCTCGATAAACTTCCGTCGCACATAGATTGCCAAGGCATTGGCACGCCACAGAAAGTTTTTCGCGTCACTCAGGCTCAAGCCGAAGTCACGTACCAGACCTTCCACACCCTTTGCCACCAGAGGGAAAACCGATCCATCCCGTTTGATGTATTGGCTCAGCAAACCATTATCCTTGCGCTGTTTCTCACTGAACACTTCGTAGTAGATCTGCTGAAGGGGGCGATTCTGTGAGGCAGCCATGATGACACTCCTTGTACGGATGACAGGACGCTGAATACCCTGGTGAGCGCGTCGCCGGGTTCAATTCACTGGTTGAATTTGGCGCCAAAGCGAAGCCTGCGTCTACTGTCATAACTGACAGTAGCGCCGACCGCTCGTCGAAACCCTGAAGGCGGTTACTCAGACGGCGGCTTTGGCGATTCAACCTCGAAGCGCGAGCTTTCGGCCCGGCGAGATGACTCCGTTCCACCCGCAAGGCGTTGCTGAAAGCAGACCCAATAGCCCCCCCGCCTCAGCTCCACTTGAGCCGTGGCCCTCCAATCCGTCTCCGCGATCACGATGCCGTCAACCAGCGTCCGATCGGGGTTGAACCAGGCAACCAGCTTACCCATACCGGCCAGGGCTTTGCCTTCGATCGCTACCGGTTCAGTAACCCAGCGGCCCTCTGTCGGCACATTGATCAGTGGCTGATAAGCGCCCAACTGAATCTGTCGTTCAGGTGACGGGGCAGAAGCGAAACCATCGCGCGATTGCACAGCGATCAATTTATGGATGCCGCCCGGACGGGCGATAGTGATCCGCATCGACCAGCTCCGGTCAGCAAGAACCTGGACTTGCCCCAGCGCCGTTTGCGGAGCATCGGCGAGCGCCACCGTGACCGTATCGCCCGTATTGTCCGTATAACCAAACCCGGAACACACCACCTTGTTCTGTACGCGTTCGTCAGAGGCCGGGGTTTCCATGAACGGCGCATTCGGCACCACGTTACAGCTCAGCGGGGGGCTGTCTTTTGACGTCTGCTGCTCAAAGGTTTGCATGGCCCAAATGACTATTTCGCCGACCAAAAACAACATCACCGGACCTTCCCAGTGACCGTTTTCGTCAACGGGAATATCGCGAAGCAGAGGTACCGGATTGCCTTGGCGCCATACCGAAACCAGGGCACCGGGCAGGCCTTTGCCTGAAATGATCGAGGTGCGCGGTAGATCGTCTCCTGGCTGCGGCACCTTGATCATTGGCGGCAACAGCACCACCGTGAACGTGCACTCCTCACTACGCTCCGACTCCCGCACGCTGTTGCTCTGCGTCGCGTCAATGCTGTATCGACGAAACGCCAGTAGCTTATCGAGAGCTACTGACCAAGGGCCGTCTTTGGTTAGAAGCCTGGAACCCAATATTGGGCCGTTTTGAGCGTCCCGGATCTTCACCGTGGCGCACTTCACCCCGTTGTCACCTTTAACGATCAGGTCAGGGCCCACCTCTTCGTCTTTACCTGGCTCAGGTGATGTGATGACCGGTTTGGGGAGCGGGATAGTGAACATCTCGCTCGCCGATTCCGACGTTTGCAAGCCGACCGTCTGGGTCACGGTGACTGTATGAGTGACATCGTGGGCAAAGTGTTCGGTACGTTGAAAGGTCCAGGTGTCGTTCGTGACGGAAGGATTATGCACAGTGGAGGGGGCGTCGCTGTAGACAAGGTTGACCCGTGCCCCGGCCCAGCAGGTACCGGTGATGTCCGGCGATAACTCATTGTCGACAATACTCGTGATGACGGGTGCCAAGGGACGGATGGTGACTCTCAGATTGACCTTCGCGGACCACAGACCATCCAATTCTTGCCGAACCCGGACCAGACGCCCAAGGGTCGGGCCCCAGAGTCGTGAAGCCTTCGTTGACCACTCCAATCCGAAGACCTTGGTATCTGGAGCGACACTGCCGCCATTCTCATCGGTGACTTCAACCGTAGCCCCGTTCACACCTTTGCCGTAAAAGGTCGGCGTGTACTCCTGCGTATGCTTCAGATCTGTCGGAGGGGTGGGGGGAGGTCGTACCCAGTCAAAGTCAAACTCAACGTGGTCCGATGGAATCCAGCCACCGGCGTTATCGGAAACGCGCTGCACGGCAGACAGCGTGTACGGGCCTGCCTCCCAGTTCGTCGCCTCTACCGCCCACTGACTCGTATCGCCTACGGTCGCCGTCAACGTCTTCCCACCCGGTCCATCGACCACGGTGAGGACAACCTCGGCTCCCCCGTACCCTCCTCCCGAGAACTTGACTTTGTTATCCGGCAGTGATTTGACCGCGACTTGCAGCTTGCGCGGGCGTATGTGGAAAATCATCGGATTGGACGATAGTGATATTTTTTCGCCAGCCCAGTACTGAGTCGCAACAATTGAGTGAACACCCGGCGTCAGCTTCCGGTTAGCAGACTCCCGCCAACGTCTTTCAAGATTCACGTCGGCAGTGCAAAGGGGCTGCTCGGGCTCACGATCTGGATGGATGATTACCTGAGTAAAGACTACTGGAGCACCCGCTGGAATCGTGCCTGAAATCACTGGCAATTGATCTTCTGTCCAAGATCCAACAGGTTCAATGAGAGGGGCAGGAACAAGAACCCCCAATTTGTTAAAAGAGACCGGAAGAGTGTCAGTGGTAGTACCGTCTATCCCATAATGCCTTGCAACGATGGTATGCCGTCCGAGGGGCACGAAAGTCGACAGAGCCCAAGGCCCTCCAGGAGTAAGTGCAGGAAAGGTAAACCCTAGAGGAATCTCACTCTTATCAGGGTTTACTTTAAATACATGGACAGCTACAGGAATGATTGTCCCCCCTTTCACGACGAACGGGTCGGCCTCGACTGCCTGCCCTTGATACGGTTGGTCGATGCGAAAAGGTTCCTCGGCATTTTCAAGGGGCACTTGAAGCTCATATTTCGGGTCATCTTCCATAGCAGGCTCGCTAGCAGGAGAAGCGTTAGTGGTATACCGTCGATTTTTACAACCAAGGCCCGCGACTAGCTACCTGTAAAAACTGACAGTTCAGACGAACGGCAACCCTGCTTGCCTCATCACTCTCCCGTGTTTTCGACGCCTAGGCCTGAGGCTACAAATCCTTGCGCCGCAGCCTACACATCCGCCAGAATCCGCCGGCTTGTGCACCTTGGCCCCGGCTTCTATTGTTCTCGTGTCGCTGCCCATCAGCGATCGGGTTTAGTCGCTCGGAGGTTACACGTAGGTGCACTGCGCTCCAGATGGTCAGGTATTCCCTATCCCTGAACTCTATGGTGGCTGTGCGCAGGGCGCCCTCGGGCGCGCCGGTTTTTCGTGTTTCCTCCCGGTCGACTAACCTGCGTTCAGCCGCCACCCCTCGTTTAGTCGCGAGTCGGTGGCAGCCCCACTCAAGGAAACAACAGAATGTTCAAAGCCACACCTAATCCCCCCGAATACGACAACGTTTCCCCCTACGATTCCCCCGACTCGAAAAAGCTCCACGCTGCCGCACACAAGGCGCTGGATCACTACCTCAAACCCGGCACCGGCAACCCGCGTGACTATGAACGGCGTTCGCTGAAGTTCTTCGCCGTGCTCCCCGACATCAACAACGAAGCCTTGATGGCCTACACCTACGAGACCTTCTGCTCGGTGAGCACGTTGATCCTCGACCTGTCCGACGACCTGGAAGACAAGCACCGCAACCTGGCGCTGGCGATCCATCAGTTGACCGAGCACGGGTTGTTGTTGGTCGAGAAGGCGCTGGATAACGAGTACCCGATCCAGCCAATCGAGTACGGTCTTCAGCTGTAGGCGTGTAGAACGGCAAAAGATCGCAGCCTGCGGCAGCTCCTACACGGTGTAGGCGTAGGAGCTGCTGCAGGCTGCGATCTTTTGATCTTCCGATGTACGGGTAGGACTTACGCCGAAGCCGGCACCGGATAAAAACTGAAGTACTGGTGCAAGGCACTCACCAGTTGCCCGTATTCGGGCGGTGCACGTTGCACCTCGAAACCGGCGTCGTAATGCTGAGGGGTGGCGTCTTCATGGCACCACAGGCAAATGGCGCGCAGGTCGATGACCTGCAACAGACCCTCGCTGGCGGGGATTTTCAGGCGCAGGTCAAACGCTGCGCCAACCATCATCGGCAACAGGCTGATAAGCATCAGGCCGTCTTCGGAGACATTGCCGAGAAAACCGATGGGTTTGTCGGTGACGCTGTTGAACACTCTCAGAAAATACGGCAGTTGATCCCGCTCGATCCGGCGGTCAGTGAACAGGCTGTTTATCACTTTGGAAAGCCCCTTGAGCAGGGTCGTACTGATACTTCGGAACGTGCCTGCCAGGCAGGAGCGCTCTCCCCGATCCCGGTGCGAACGTCACTGTTGTGCATTCGCCTCACCGCCGCCGATCACAGGGATTAACGTGATTTAGGTTGAACATTCTAAAACGCGCTAATCGAAGATTAGCTCAAGGCTGGCACGTGCACCCGCCAAAAGATCGGGCCGCGTTCGGACGATCTTTTGGGGTTTAAACATTACAAAGGCGCGGGAATGGCTTTGGCGCTGCTGCGCGGTGGGTACCACCCCAGCGACTGCAAGGTTTCCAGCCGCGCGCGAGCGCGGTACGCGTATTCGTTGTCCGGGTACTGGGCGATGATGAACTGGTAAGTCTGGGCCGCGTCGACGTAGAGCTTCTGACGTTCCAGGCACTGGCCGCGCAGCATCGACACTTCCGGCTGTATATAGCGCCGCGCCCGGCTGTTGCGATCGACCTGGGACAATTCGAGCATCGCGTCCTCGCAATTGCCTCGGTCATAAGCGCGGTAGGCGTTGTTCAAATGATGGTCCATCGACCAACGGGTGCAGCCCGTGGCACTGAGGGCAAGGGCGGCAATGAGCACGAATCGCATGGGGGTTCTCCTGTCTTGTGCTCTGTATCGACCCGTTGGTGAAAATCTTCAATAACCGGATCAAGCGAAAAAAGCCCACTGAGCCGCCAAGGCTCAGTGGGCTTTTAAATAAACGATAACGTTCCGGTCATTCGACTTTAAATGCTCGAACCGGTGACAGAGGAGAAACGACACCGTTAAGGGTCTGGTGTGCCTGAATCTCATGCGCACCTTTGGGCAGGTCTTCACCAAAAGTACCTGACCAATGACCGTTCTGTGATGTGATGAGTTTCAAAAACAAATGGTTGTGGTCCCCTGCCTTGGCAATGGTAACGACGGCACCTGGCTCAGCGGTTCCCGATACCGTGACCTTGTTTTTCACTGTTGCGCCCTCTGCCGGGTTAACGATTACCGGAGCAAGCTGTACCTGAGTAGCAGTGGTCATATTTTGATCTCCTTGATTCGTCACCTTTTGACGAGCCTCCAGAGCATTCAACCCCGCCCCCTAATGCCTGCCTACCTGTTAAAACTAACAGTGCCGACAAACGGCAGGTGCTTCTCAATGGACGGATCCGAAAATTTTCAGGAATGTTCGTTTCAATAAACAAACGAATAAGTAGTGCAAACGAACAATGACTACACCTTCGCACCGTAGTAGCCTCACTCAGCGCTTGAACTCAGGAGTCTCTGCATGACCGTCCGTCGTACCAAAATCGTCGCTACCCTTGGCCCGGCCAGTAACTCGCCGGAAGTTCTCGAACAGCTGATTCTGGCTGGCCTGGACGTTGCCCGCTTGAACTTTTCCCACGGCACGCCCGACGAGCACAAGGCTCGCGCCAAGCTGGTGCGTGACCTCGCGGCCAAGCACGGGCGCTTCGTCGCCCTGCTGGGTGACCTGCAAGGCCCGAAAATTCGTATCGCCAAATTCGCCAACAAGCGCATCGAGCTGAAGATCGGTGATCAATTCACCTTCTCCACCAGCCATCCGCTGACCGAAGGCAACCAGCAAGTGGTCGGTATCGACTACCCGGACCTGGTCAAGGATTGCGGCGTGGGCGACGAGCTGTTGCTTGACGACGGCCGCGTGGTGATGCGCGTAGATACCGCCACTGCGACTGAACTGCATTGCACCGTAACCATCGGTGGCCCGCTGTCGGACCACAAAGGCATCAACCGTCGCGGTGGCGGCCTGACCGCTCCGGCCCTGACTGAAAAAGACAAGGCCGACATCAAGCTCGCCGCAGAAATGGAAGTCGACTACCTCGCGGTGTCCTTCCCGCGTGATGCCGCCGACATGGAATACGCCCGCCAACTGCGCGACGAGGCCGGCGGCACCGCCTGGCTGGTGGCGAAGATCGAGCGCGCCGAAGCCGTGGCCGATGACGAAACCCTCGACGGCCTGATCAAGGCCTCCGACGCCGTGATGGTCGCCCGTGGTGACCTCGGCGTGGAAATCGGCGACGCCGAGCTGGTGGGTATTCAGAAGAAGATCATCCTGCACGCACGCCGCCACAATAAAGCGGTGATCGTCGCGACCCAGATGATGGAGTCGATGATCCTGAACCCGATGCCGACCCGCGCTGAAGTGTCCGACGTAGCCAACGCCGTACTCGACTACACCGACGCGGTGATGCTCTCGGCAGAAAGCGCCGCCGGCCAATACCCGCTCGAAGCGGTCCAGGCCATGGCGCGGATTTGCATCGGCGCTGAAAAGCACCCGACCAGCAAAACCTCCAGCCACCGCATCGGTAAAGTGTTCGAAAGCTGCGACCAGAGCATCGCGCTGGCGGCCATGTACACGGCCAACCACTTCCCGGGCGTGAAGGCGATCATCGCCTTGACCGAAAGTGGCTACACGCCGTTGATCATGTCGCGCATTCGTTCCTCGGTGCCGATCTACGCGTTCTCCCCGCACCGCGAAACCCAGGCCCGCGCGGCCATGTTCCGTGGCGTCTACACCGTACCGTTCGACCCGGCATCGTTGCCGCCCGAGCAAGTCAGCCAGGCTGCGATCGACGAGTTGCTCAAACTCGGTGTGGTCGAGAAAGGCGACTGGGTCATCCTGACCAAGGGCGACAGCTACCACACCATCGGCGGCACCAACGGCATGAAAATCCTGCACGTTGGCGACAAGATGGTCTGAGTAAAAGAGCGCTGAAACGCAAAAGCCCCGCCATGTGAATGGCGGGGCTTTTTGCTTTCAACACCGACGCACCTGGTACCACCGCCGCCCCCTGTCAAATCTGACAGTATCCAGCTGTTACGCGCCGGAGTTACTTTCCTGTCCTCCTTCAAATCAATGAACAGGACACTGAAATGGAACTTCAATCGTCAAATCAACAGCAAGGTTCTCCCCTGCCGGATCCCGGCTTCGGCAACAACGGCGAAGTATTATTAACCGTCCACGGTTTTGCGCTGAGTATTCAATCAACCCCCAACAATCAAACATTCGTCGGCTTCAAGCCGGAGCGTGACTACGGGCTGGTGCAACTTGATAACAAGGGTGATATCGACGTTGGCTTCGGTCGCCAGGGTTACGTGCTAGATGGCTTCTCCAACAACAGAGACTTTGAGTCATTCCCTGAGAGTACTGTGCTCGTCGACGGCAAAATCCTGGTGACAGGTGCCGTCTACCGCTCCAGCAACCGCACGTTTTACCCTGCCGCCGCTCGCTACACAGCTGAGGGTCAGCTTGACGAAAGCTTCAATCAGACCGGCAAATTGATCCTTGAGGTGATTGACCCGCTGAATCCCGATATCGCTGACAGTGGAATTGGCCCCGCAGCGGCAAGGATAAACACCATCCACACGCAGCCTTTGTTGTTCAGCGACGGGAAAATAATTTTCCATTTCTACCGTTATGGCACCAATGGCGTACCGGGTGCGTCCTACCTGATAGCACTCAACAGCGACGGCACCCTCGACAAGCAGTTCAATGACGTGGGCTTTTTACACTTGCTTGATGGCAACACGACTATGCGGGTACGGGCCTCAAGCGTGCAACTCGACGGTAAAATCCTGGTAACCGCGCAGCTCAACGACACAAACTCGACAGCCGTGATCATACGGTTAGATCGAAATGGCAAACTCGATGCAAGTTTTGCGCAGAAAGGGATTTACCGGGTCGAAGCCATTGGCTCAACGCTCGCAACCATTAATCCGACAGTCGGGGGAAATATCCTGACACTGGGGACTTTTCAACACGATCAGCCAAGTCAGCTGATGCTACTCCAGTTGACCCGTGACGGTGTCAACGACCCAGCATTCAATCGGGGTCATCCGCTGTATCACTCGCTGCCCAATGTAGATCTGATCCCGCTGGCCTCCATGATCGATGCCAAAGGCCGTATTCTGGTGACCGGTCGCTGTTTCCAGCCACGAACGAGCACAAACCGTTACGGCATGATTATTCGATTGACCAGCGATGGCGAGTTTGATCCGGGCTTCGCCCATGGATCAGGCCTGATCATCAGTGGCAAGATTGGAGAGTACGCTGACCTTATTCTGGATGCGGATAACAAGATCCAGGTAGCAGGTCACCAGACGCAACCGGAGTTTGATAGTCCAGTGATTGAACGTTATCTGACGGCCGACTGAGTTGTCCCGGGACGGCCAGCGAACGATCAACAGACCGTTTTTTTTCGCGCCTTGGCCAGTGCGACAGCTACCACACCATCGGTGGCACCAACGGCATGAAAATCCTGCACGTTGGCGACAAGAGGGTTTGAGTCACTGACTGCTGAAATGCAAAAGCCCCGCCATGTGAATGGTGGGGCTTTTTGTTTTCCAATCTGGCAGTTGCGGTGCCTGCGCTACCGCTATCGCGAGCAAGCTCGCTCCCACATTTGATCGGAGGTGTTCACACATTTTGCGTCCACCACAAATCCCCTGTGGGAGCGAGCTTGCTCGCGATGAGGCCCGCCCAGTCAACACCACACCTGTCAGGTTTGACAGTAGACGCGTCTCCGTTCAACCCCTTTAATCGATCCGGTCCACCGCTGCTATCGCTGTCATCAAGGCTTTCTCGCGCTTGGCGGTTGCGGCTCGTCATTGGCAGCCCTTGACGGATAACTCACTCCAATTAAAGGAATAGAACGATGAGCCAATACACAGCACTGACCGCTCGCGCCGCTGGTGATCTCGACCCGGAATTTGGTGAAGACAAAGACGGTAAAGTCATTCTGCGTTTTCCCGATGCACGAGATACTTCAGGCGAATGTATTACCGAATATGAGGGCAAGATCTACGTTGGCGGCGCCGTCGACGCCGAAGGCATTGACATCATCCACAAGCTAGGTATCGCCTGCCTGCACAAGAATGGCACTTTAGATACGGAGTTCGGCAAGGATGGATATGTAGTCTTACGTTTTGGCCCCATGCAAGACACCCATCTGCGCCAGATCCTTTTTACCACCGTCGGGGGTGAACCCAGAATCCTGCTGTCCGGTATCGATACGAAAAGAGGTGAAGTTGTGCTCGCTCGCCTTCATCTCGACGGGCGTGTGGATGAGCGTTTTGGCGTGAAAGGTCTGCTGACGGTCAAACAGCCTGAAAACCTTGCCAAAGACCTTGGGCTGGGTTTTACACCGCAGACGACCACCAGCATGGATGCCTCGGGGCCTTGCACGGTGGCGGATGGGAAAATCTATGTGGTCATGCAAATGTACATGCCGATCTGGATTGCCCAGGTCGCGCTACTGATCCGCCTCAACATTGACGGCTCGTTTGACACCACCTTCAACAAAACCGGTTATGTCGCCGTTACCAATCAATACTGGGGCAATAGCACCATCAAGGACATTTTGGTGCGCAACGGAAAAATCACGGTGTGCGGAACACTGGCAGGTCATGGCATGGTGGCTCGTGTGAATGAGGATGGCTCTTTCGACCACACCTTCGCCGACAAAGGTTTCAAACTGGTCGAGAACCCCGGTCCCGCGCTCGAAAAGCTCGTCCAGTATTCCGAAGGCGCTGTTCTTGCAGCCGGTTGGGTGTCGTCTCCGACACAGGGCGTGCTGGTTTGCCTTAACGATAAAGGTGAATTTGAATCAGAATTCAATGGCGGTAAGGTGCTGCTTCAATCCCTCGAAAAACATGTCATGTTTTTGGGTGTTGGACTGATTGATGGGAAAATCATCGTATCTGGAAGGTTTTTGCAAGATGACAAAACCCCTGAATTCATAGTGGCGCGCTACCTGATTGACGGCAAACTGGATACCGACTTTGGCTACGGGAAAGGTTGGAGCTCCACCCAATTCAAAGACCATTACACGGTGGCAAACACCATGACCTTACAAAAAGACGGGAACGTGCTGGTCCTGGGCGATTGGGGGGGCGGCGTCAGCTACGCTGCGCTAATTGCCCGCTTCCTGAACCCCGCAGCCTCGGTGGCACCAACGGCATGAAGATCCTGCACGATGGCGACAAGAGGGTCTGAGTCTCGGACTGCTGCAACGCAAAAGCCCCGTCATGTGAATGATGGGGCTTTTTGATTTCCAATCTGGCAGTTGCGGTGCCTGCGCTACCGCTATCGCGAGCAGGCTCGCTCCCACAGGGTTATAGGGTGAATACACAATCTGTGAACACCACAGATCAACTGTGGGAGCGAGCCTGCTCGCGATGACGTCGGCCCAGTCAACAAAGATTCAGGCTCTGTTGATAAACCCCGACAACGCCGCAATCGCTTCCGGCGAGCGCAGCCGTTGGACAAACAGGTTGCCCTCCTCCTCGATCGCTTTGCGCAGTTGCTCGCGATCCGGGGCTTTCATCAACTGCTTGCTGATACGCACCGCTTCGGGCGCCAGTGTTTCGAAGCGCAATGCCATCTCGCGCGCCTTGGCCACCGCGGCCTCGCCACTGGGCAACGCTTGGGTTGCGATGCCCCAGGCGGCGGCCTGTTCACCGCTGAAACCTTCGCCCAGCAGCAACAGCTCGGCGGCTTTGGCCTGCCCGAGCAAGCGTGGCAGGATCAAGCTCGAACCAAATTCCGGGCACAGCCCGAGGTTGACGAACGGCATGCGCAACTTCGCGTCCGCGCTGATGTACACCAGGTCGCAATGCAACAGCAGGGTGGTGCCGATGCCCACAGCGGCACCGGCCACCGCCGCGATCACCGGCTTGCGGCATTCCAGCAGGCTGCGCATGAACTGGAACACCGGGCTGGCGAGGTCGCTCGGCGGTTCTTCGAGGAAATCGGCGATGTCGTTGCCGGCGGTGAAGCATTGGCTGGTGCCGGTGATCAGTATGGCGTTGATCTCGGAGTCGGCGTCGGCCTGTTGCAAGGCGTCCGCCAACTGGGCGTACATGGCGCGGGTCAGGGCGTTTTTCTTGTCCGGGCGGTTCAGGCGCAAGGTCAGCAGCCCCCGCTCACGCTCCAGCAGGATGGCGTTCGTCATGGTGAGTCTCGTGAAAGTGATTTCGCGTTCAACCCCGCGGCACGAAGACATCGGCCAATAGTTGATTGCGCGGCAGCCCTGCCAGGTACAGGCGCCGGGCAAAGGCGTCGACACTGTCAGGGTGCCCGCAGAGTAAAGCCAGGGTTTGCCGGGAAACAAGGCGTAATTGCGCCAAAGCCGCCGACAGCTCAGCCACCGTCAGCAGCTCGACGCTCAGGTTGGGACGCTGTGCTGCCAGCGCCGCCAAGGGTTTGGCCAGGTAATGCTCGCTGGCATCATGGGCCAGGTGAATCACCCGAATGGGGCCTTGATGATCCTGGCGCAACGCCTCGCGCAATACGCCAAACAACGGCGCCAATCCGGTGCCGGCCGCCAGCAGCCACAACGGTTGGGTTTGCCAGTCGGGGTCGTAATGCAGCGCACCGCCGCGCAACTCGCCCAGACGAATCGGGTCGCCGATTTTCAGCCGGCGTGCCGCATCGCTGAATTCGCCCGGCAAGCGGCAGTCGAGGTGAAACTCCAGAAAACGATCTTCCTGCGGCAGGCTGGCCAGCGAATACGGCCGCGCTACGTTACCGGCCCACAGCACCAGATGCTGCCCGGCCTGATAGCGCAAGGGCCGCTCGGGCTGCACACGCAGGCGCAACACGCTGGCACTCAACCAATCGGTCGCTTCGACGGTGGCCGGCAAGCCGTCGCGTAGCGGATCGAACACCGCCACGTGCAGGTCATCGACGACCTCGCACTGACAGGCCAGTCGCCAGCCTTGCTCACGTTGCTCGGCGCTCAGCGCATCGGGGCGCCGGTCGCTCACCTCGCCTTTGAGGCACTGCACCAGGCACGCATGGCAACTGCCTGCGCGGCAGCTGTAAGGCACGTGCAGGCCGTTCTGGTTAAGCGCATCAAGCAGGTTGCTGCCCGCCGCCACCGACCACTGAGTTTCGCCCACCCGCAACTCAGGCATCAGCGTTCTCCCAGGCCGCGGCGCAGCGATTGCGGCCGTCACGCTTGGCGCGATACAGCGCCTGATCGGCACGCTGCAAGGCGTCATCCAGATTGTCACCCGATTCAAGCAAGGTCATGCCGGCGGACAGGCTCAGGTCCTGCACCGGCAGACCGACCAGTTCGACCTCGGTAAAGGCAATGCGCAGCCGCTCGCAGCAAGAGGTCAGGCGCTCGGGATCACAATCGGGTAGCAACAACACAAACTCCTCTCCGCCATAACGCGCCAGTACATCGTCTTCGCGCAGGCAGGCCGTGGCGACACCGGCAAACGCCTGCAACACCTGATCGCCGGCCGCATGTCCATGCCTGTCGTTGATGCGTTTGAAATGGTCGAGGTCAATCAGCGCCAGACCATGCACGATGCCCTCTTCCATGCTGCGCAGTTCGCGCGTGGTCAGGCGTAGAAAATGCCGGCGGTTGAACAGCCCTGTGAGTTCGTCGGTGGCCACCAGGTCTTCGAGTTGGCGCATCATCCCGCGCAAGGTGTCTTGATGCGCTTGCAAGGCAAACCGCCGCTTGCGCATGCGTTGCCGCGAGGTCTGAACATAGCTGGCATACAGCGTCAGCCAGACCAGCACGATAAACAACACGCAGACTTGCAGCGCCGCCAGCGCCGGGTCGACCGGTTCGAGGTGATAGCCTTCCCAGAGGTTAAGGCCCGCAAAGCTGAAAAAGACCAAGGCCGCACATCGGATGAACGCTCGGCGCGGCAGATGGAAAAGTCCGAATAACAGAATCAACAGGTAAAACACCAGGAAGGCGCCACGGGCCGAGTCCAGATGAGCGATCAACCAGGTCTGCCAGCCAAGCCCCAGGAGCACCTGAACTTCGGTCAGGCCCGGGTCGGCAAAGCGCAGATTGCGCCCGGTGGAGAACATCGCGAACAACACCGACTGGCTGAGTATCACCAGCAGCGTGCCGATTACCGCGCTGCGCACCGACCCTTGATAGTGACCACTGAGAATCGCCAGCCACAGCAGCAATAACACCAGCGCATAGGTGCCCGTCGCCAGAATAAAGCGCTTGAGCAACAGACTCTGGAGAGCGTTATGGGTCAATCGTTGGCTCACCGTGCGAAGGGGGACTGATAAACAGTGTCCTACCCTGAAATACCAGATGCCACTTTAGTGTTGCACCTCAAGAATGACCATTCAATTTTGAGGTGATAAACCGCACACAAACTCCTTGTGGCGAGGGGGCTTGCCCCCGCTCGGCTGCGAAGCAGTCGTAATAGGGTTGAACGCGTTCTGCCTGGGAAATGCGATGACTGGTTTTGGGACTGCTTCGCAGTCCAGCGGGAGCAAGCTCCCTCGCCACAACAGCCCTGTCGTCTGAAAGTCGGTGTTGTGGCATGCGACTTTGGTTTGACTGCCGGCTGGTGTGCCCGGCTTCGAGGCGCGTTATACTGCCGCGCCTTTTTAGCGTCGCGCCAGCAACCCCGGCGTGCCTTGAAAGGTGTTTGCAGACGACCGATGCACCCCAACTGCAAGCACCTTATTGAATGTTCCCGTCTTTTAGAGGAGCGCGACTCATGACCGTGATCAAGCAAGACGACCTGATTCAGAGCGTTGCTGACGCCCTGCAGTTCATTTCCTACTACCACCCCGTGGATTTCATCCAGGCGATGCACGAGGCCTACCTGCGTGAAGAATCGCCGGCAGCCCGCGATTCGATGGCGCAGATCCTGATCAACTCGCGCATGTGCGCTACCGGCCACCGTCCGATTTGCCAGGACACCGGCATCGTCACCGTGTTTGTCCGTGTAGGCATGGACGTGCGCTGGGATGGCGCGACCATGGGCCTGGACGACATGATCAACGAAGGCGTGCGTCGCGCCTATAACCTGCCGGAAAACGTCCTGCGTGCTTCGATCCTCGCCGACCCGGCGGGCGCTCGTAAAAACACCAAGGACAACACCCCGGCGGTGATCCACTACTCGATCGTTCCGGGTAACACCGTGGAAGTCGACGTGGCAGCCAAGGGCGGCGGCTCCGAGAACAAGTCGAAAATGGCCATGCTCAACCCGTCCGACTCGATCGTTGACTGGGTGCTGAAAACCGTTCCGCAAATGGGCGCTGGCTGGTGCCCACCGGGTATGCTCGGCATTGGCATCGGCGGCACCGCCGAGAAAGCCGCGGTGATGGCCAAGGAAGTGTTGATGGAATCCATCGACATCCACGAGCTGAAAAAACGCGGCCCGTCCAACCGTATCGAAGAGATGCGCCTGGAGTTGTTCGAGAAGGTCAACCAACTGGGCATCGGCGCCCAGGGCCTGGGTGGCCTGACCACCGTGCTCGACGTGAAGATCATGGATTACCCGACCCACGCCGCTTCGTTGCCGGTGTGCATGATCCCCAACTGCGCCGCCACCCGTCACGCGCACTTCGTGCTCGACGGTTCCGGCCCGGCGTCGCTGGAAGCGCCACCGTTGGATGCCTACCCGGAAATCGTCTGGGAAGCCGGCCCGTCGGCCCGTCGCGTCAACCTCGACACCCTGACACCTGAAGAAGTGCAGAGCTGGAAGCCGGGCGAAACCGTCCTGCTGAACGGCAAGATGCTCACCGGACGCGACGCTGCGCACAAACGCATGGTCGAGATGCTCAACAAGGGTGAAACCTTGCCGGTGGACCTGAAAGGTCGCTTCATCTACTACGTCGGCCCGGTCGATCCGGTGCGCGAAGAAGTGGTGGGCCCAGCCGGCCCGACTACCGCGACGCGGATGGACAAGTTCACCCGCCAGATTCTCGAGCAAACCGGCCTGCTGGGCATGATCGGCAAATCCGAACGCGGCCCGACCGCGATCGAAGCGATCAAGGACCACAAGGCTGTTTACTTGATGGCAGTAGGCGGCGCGGCTTACCTGGTGGCGCAAGCGATCAAGAAATCCCGCGTTGTGGCTTTCGCCGAACTGGGCATGGAAGCGATCTACGAGTTCGACGTCAAAGACATGCCGGTGACCGTTGCGGTCGACAGCAAGGGCGAGTCGGTGCACATCACCGGCCCAGCCATCTGGCAGAAGAAAATCAGTGAAAGCCTGGCAGTAGAAGTGCAATAAGCCTTTAACCGCTGGAAAAAAAAGCCGCGCTGCTTGCAAAAACAGCGCGGCTTTTTATCGCCTGTCGTTTGCGCAAGACGCTACGAACTGACAGCGATGAAAAACTCACTGGATAGGCCGATTCGTTCTAGAAAAACCCTTCAAACCTGTCAAGTCTGACAGGTTACGTCGTGTACCCAACTTGGTAGCGTGAGCCATCCGCCCCCCGCTCGCCAGGCTGGAACAGAATCTGACCATGGAAGATCAAGCCGCCCAAAACATCACCCCGCCTTCCATTGCCAAGAGTGCCGCGATTACCACCATCGGCAAAAGCTGGGGCGCCATTGGCACCAGCGGCAAGGCTTCCTTCGAGCTGCCGTTGCCGATCTCACCGGGACGCGGCTTTGATCCGGCACTCGGATTGAGTTATGACAGCCAGGCGGGCAATGGCCCGTTTGGCATCGGCTGGCGCTTGACCGTCAACGCCATCACGCGCCAGACCAGCAAAGGCGTACCTCGCTACCTCGCAGACGATGTCATCGTGGGGCCCAGCGGTGATGAATGGATGCCCGAACGCGATCTGGCCGGGCACATCCAGTCCCGCCCCGAAGATCACTACAACGGTGAACCTGTCGGCAAGCATTCGGTGGTCCGTTACTGGCCTCGGGTCGAAGGCGCCTTCGATCTGATTGAGCTCTGGCAACCGAGTACCGAGCAGAACCAACCACCGTTCTGGCTGGTGCACGGGGCCGACGGCAGTCTGCATATTTACGGCAAGAGCGAGGCTTCGCGGCGCGCCGATCCGAACGACGGGTTACGGGTTGGCGTCTGGTTGCTGCTTGAAAGTATGAACGCCCATGGCGAGCACATCGTTTTCGAGTACAAACCTGAAGACCCGCTCAACGATCAGCTCCACGATTACCGGGCCCAGCGTTATCTGCGACGGGTGTGTTACGGCAACGTCAACGCCAGCGAGCATCTGTACGCCTGGACCGTGGAAAACCCGGCGGCACTGGATTGGCACTTTCACCTGGTGTTCGACTACGGCGAACGCACGACGGAGTGGGACAAGAAACCCGTCTTTGGCGAACCGTTTCCACAACCGGACGATGACATCGGCGAGTGGCTGATTCGCCCCGACTCGTTCTTTTCCTATGGCTATGGCTTCGAATTGAGCACCCGCCGCCTGTGCCGGCAGGTTTTGATGTTTCACCACTTCCCCGATGAACTGGGGCCAATTCCCGCGCTGGTCAAACGCCTGTTGCTGGACTATCACCCGGAGCCGGCGTTCTACAGCCAGCTGCGCGCCGCGCACTATCAAGCCTACGACGCCAGTGGTGCGGTAGAACACATGCCGCCGATGGAGTTCGAATACTCACCGCCCGACATCAACACCCAGTCGACACCGTTCTTCCCCTTCGAACACATGCCCGGCATTCAGGACGGGCAACACCATCAATGCATCGACCTGTATGGCGAGGGTGTACCTGGTTTCCTCTGCCAATATGACCAGAGCTGGTACTACCGCGAACCGGTGCGCGGGTCGAACCACCCCGATGAAATCATCTACGGTCCGTGGCAGGTATTGCCGACCCTCCCGGTTGCCGATGGCAGCAAACCGGTGAAGCAGTCGCTTAACGACCTGACCGGTGATGGCTTTTTCGACTGGGTCGTTGCACAACCGGCCTTCAGTGGTTTCTATGCCCTAAACCCTGACCGCAGCTGGTCGCCGTTCAGCCCCTTCACGTCCTTCCCCCTGGAGTTCTTCAACGCTCTGGCACAATTCGGAGACCTGACGGGCAGCGGCCTCAGTTCACTGGCGCTGATCGGTCCAAAAAGCGTACGTCTTTATCCCAGCCTTCGGGAAGACGGTTTTGGGCCCGCGATGGACGTGCCCCATGAACCGAACGGCGACAGCCTGCCATTGTTCAGCAACTCACGCAGCGAACTGGTGTTTCTGGGCCATATGCTCGGCAGCGACCTGCCGGACCTGTGCCGCATTCGTCACGACGAAATCAAATGCTGGCCGAACCTGGGCCACGGACGTTTCGGCAAAGGGTTCGTCATGGATACTTTGCCCTTCGAGTACGGGACATTCGATGCTGCGCGGGTGCGAATCGTCGACATCGATGGTTGCGGTGCCACGTCGGTGATTTACCTGCATTCGGATCACTTCGATATCTACCTCAATCTCGGTGGCAATCGGCTCGAGCAAATACCGATCAGCGTGGCATGGTCCGAGGGTGTGCGCTACGACACCCTGAGCCAGGTCAACTTCGCCGATCTGCAAGGGCTCGGTTGCGCCAGTTTGATCTTCACCGTGCCGCACCCAACGCCACGGCACTGGCGTTACGACTTTGTCAGCGTGCGTCCTTACGCGTTGGTGATGACCAACAACAACATGGGCTGCTGTGGCACCGTGCGCTATCGCAGTTCGGCACAAGAGTGGCTGGATGAAAAACGACAATGGCCGGATGCCGATAAACCGCCGCCCTGCTACCTGCCATTCCCGGTACAGGTGGTCAGCCGACAGAGCCAGCTCGACGAGATTACCGGCAACTGTCTGAATCAGTTTTTCAACTATTTTCATGGCTATTACGACAGCCATGACCGCGAGTTTCGTGGCTTTGGCCTGTTGCACCAGACCGACAGCGAAACCAGCCCGGAGGAAGGTGAGACCACGTTTAGCGCACCGGCACTGACCCGTACCTGGTTCCATACCGGACGTCTGGTCGACTTGCCTCGCGCGGGATATTACGACGGCGACAGTGAGGCCTGCCCCTTGGGGCCGACGCTGATCAGTCACTACCACGAAAATGACAATGCCGATGAACTCTTCAAGCCGGTCGACAAGGACACGCTGCATGAAATTGCCCGGGCACTGAGTGGCTCGGTGCTGCGCGTGGAGGTCTTCGGGCTACAGAAAGACCGCGTCGCGGCCATGCCCTACTCGGTGGAGCAGTCACGTTATCTGGTGCGAGAACTCAGGCCCATGGCCCCGCACCATCCCCATGCGATTGTCCTGCCGTTGCTGGTCGAAAAAATCAGTTACCAATACGAACGCCATGCCGATGATCCGTTGTGTCGTCATGAAGTCACTCTGCAATGGGACCGTTTCGGCACGCCCGTTCACGCGTTGACAATCAGCTATGCACGACGCAAAACCGACAAGGACGAACCGCCCTTTACAGATCCCGATGAGGCTCAATGGTGGCGCGATGCCCACGATGAAGCTCAACAGCGTTATTACCTGAGCGAGTCGCGTGCCGAGTTCATTCACCTGGACGAGCTGCAAGGCTGGCGATTGGGACTACCGTGGCGCCAGCGCCTCAACGCACTTGAGCTGCCCAAAGGCTCGCTCCCTACCGGCCTCAATCCCCAAGAAGTGTCGTATGAATGCTTGAGCCAATCCCACACGTGGAAGGAATGGAACGCGTTGCGGCAGTTGAGCCAGTTGTCGCGGCAAAGCTATCTGTCTGCCGACGGCAGCTTGTTGCCCGACGGCACCGTCCACTTCCAGGCATTGGCGGGTCCCCTGGAACGGGCGGAATATGACAAGACGGCATTGGCAGCCTACGACACCTTGCCCGCTCCGTTCGACATCCGAAAGGAGCTGCAAAACATCGGCTTCCAACCCATGACGCTGTTTCTCGACGAAGACAAGGAAGAAGACAAGCAGGAAAACCTCTGGTCGGGCCTGCACGGTTTTTCCCGTTACGCCGACCTCGACGGCTTCTACAAGGTGCTGCAATTCAATGCGACCGCCAGCCATGGCGTGACCACGATCAGCTACGACCCCTATCGCTTGCTGACCAAGGCCGTTGAACTGCCGGACGGCTGTACCACCCACGCCGAATACGACTACCACGCACTCCAGCCAAAACGCGTCATCGATGCCAACGAGAATACTCAGGAAGCGATCTACGAACCCTCCGGGCAACCGCTGGCAACGGGTTTCTTTGGCACTGAAAACGGCGCGGACGTCGGTTTCGATCCCCTCGATAAACACCTTCTCCCTGAAGATCGAAGCCCTGGTGAAGCGATCCGGAACCCGATCGATGCACTGCAAAGAGCGGCCAGCGTATTACGCAAGGACTTGCTCAGTTGGATGAGCGAGCTGCCCGATACGGCTCGCCAGCGCCCTGATCAGTTAGCCCAATGGATTGCACAAGGTTACATCCTGCCGTCCCTGCACATTCGCGCCTCCGCTCGCCTGCGTCTTACCAGGCTCAAGGCCCGAACAGCGGATGAGCAGACGCTGCTGGAGCTGATTCGCAGTGTTGCGCGTGAACCCGTCCATAGTCTGGTGCTGACCGCCGATGACTATCCAGACGCCGAAACGGGCCAGCAAATCCAGATGCAGCTGGCCTACATCGATGGCTTTGGCCGGACCTTGCAAACCAAGCAGCTGGTTGAGCCGGGGATGGCCTATGTGGTCACGCCACAAGGTGAGCTGGAACTCGACCCGGTAACCGGCGAACCATCGGAACGTCACGCCGATCCGCGCTGGCGCGTCAGTGCACGGGTGGAATACAACAACAAAGGCCTGGACGTGCGGGTCTATCGCCCCTACTTTGCCAACGCCTGGCGCTACATCAACGATGCATCGTTTCGCCAGTTCGGCCATCACGACCAGCAGTTTTATGACCCATTGGGCCGACCGGTCAAAGTCATCAGCGCCAAAGGCTATGTGTCACGCGAGACTTACCATCCTTGGTCTCAGACCAGTGAGGACTTCAACGACACCGATGACTCGCAGCCCATCAAACCTGGGCGCCGGAACACGCCATGAACCTTCAGGTGCATCGCCATACACCGACCCTGAAGGTCAACGACGGCCGTGGATTGCCCGTTCGGCACGTCGAATACCTGCGCAAAGTCATCGACGGCCCCGTGACGCCCCTCGTTACCCGGCAAATCCATGACCCCATCGGACGCTTGATCGCGCAATGGGACCCGCGACTGTTCGACAGTGCTCAAAAACCCAACCTATTCAGTGTCCATGGGCTTTCCGGTACAGCATTGCTGGTCAACAGCGTTGATGCAGGTATGCGTTTGAACCTGATCGGCGTCGCCGGACAAGCGCTGCGACGCTGGGATGGGCGCGGTTGTCACTGGCAAACCGACTACGACAACCAGTTACGCGTGATAGCCCTGCACGAACAGCCGCCCGGGCAACCGCAGACGACCGTCGAACGCATCACCTACGCCGATCGTTCGGCAGATCCGGACTACAACCTGCGTGGCCAGATGACGACTCAGCTGGATCCGTCAGGCAGGCTGGAGTTTGCAGGTTTCAACCTGCTTGGCGCGCCGTTGTGTGAAACCCGAACGTTCCTCGACGGCAAGGCTTGCACCACCTTGTGGCACTACAGCGCCAATGGTGCGGAGCTGACCCGGACCGATGCCGCCGGCCATCGACAGCACACACGCTTCGACCTCGCGGGGCAGTTCAAGCAAAGCTTTCTTCAGCTAAAGGATGACGACTCACTGCAACCGGTATTGCGAGGTCTGACCTACAACGCGTTCAACCAGACAGCAACGCAAACCACTGGCAATGGCGTGGTCCGCACCTTGACCTATGACCCTGCCGACGGTCGCCTGACAAGCCAGACGGCCGGCGTCCCAAGACAATCGCTGCTGCAAAACCTCAGCTATCACTATGACCGCATGGGCAACATCCTGCGTATCGAAAACCACGGCTTCAAACCGGTATTCTTTGCCAACCAGCGCGTCGATGGCGACCGCGAGTTTGCCTATGACTCGCTGTACCGGCTGACCTGGGCGAGCGGTTTCGAGGCTGAAAAACCCAATCTCCAGCCGGGCTTGCCAGACTTGATCACGCCCATCGACCCCGGTCGTCGCTTCAACTACACCGAGCACTACCAATACGATCAAGGCAACAACCTGACGCAATTGTGTCACCGACGCGACGGCAACAACTTCACTCGCCAAATGCGCATCGATGACCACAGCAACCGCAGCGTGCGCTGGGAAGAAAATGATCCAGAGCCGATTTACGACGAGCTCTTCGACCCCCATGGCAATCAGCAATGGCTGCAACGCGGCCAGCCTCTGAGCTGGAATACCCGCGACCAGCTGGCCAAAGTGACCTTGCTCGAACACAGCAACGGCCTGTCCGACGATGAAGAAACCTACCTCTACAGCCAAGGCGTGCGGGTCTACAAACACCACGTGTGGCATACCCCGTCCGCGACCCACTCTCAGGAAGTACGCTATCTGCCAGGACTGGAAATCCGCACCCGCAGCGACGGCCAGCAACTGCACGTCATCACCGTGTCGACCGGCGTCGGCAGCGTGCGCTGCCTGCACTGGGTCGTTGGAAAACCCACCGACATCGAGCCTGATCAACTGCGTTACCACCTCGGTGATCATCTGGATTCCATCGCTCTGGAGCTGGATCGCGACGGCGCAGTGATCAGCCACGAAGTGTATTACCCCTTCGGCGGTACGTGCTGGTGGGCGGCGACCTCAGAGCTTGAGGCCAATTACAAGACCATTCGATATTCGGGTAAGGAGATGGATGTCAGTGGGCTGTATTACTATGGGCTGCGTTACTACGCACCGTGGTTGCAGCATTGGATCAGTGCCGATCCGGGGGGGGATGTGGATGGGCTGAATCTGTATGCGTTTGTAGGGAATAATCCTCTGGCGTACATAGATCTGGACGGCGGTATGCGCGGCCCCAAGGAAATGGTTGAACAGTACCAACAGTGGCGCACAAAATATAATGACGACCGGGCTTTCAATCGAATGGTCTATCGACATCTAGAATTACTGAGCCTGGTAAAACAACGGACGCGGGACGCTGAGCAGCAGATACTCAATCACCGCTCACCTGATCAGCACGCACTGTCCAGTGCTCGGCGAACAGGAACATTTCTGGCCGGACAAGGCGCTTCATATGCAACCAGCATGACGGTGGGTGTCATTTTGGGCGCTCCCGGCGGCCCTCCGGGCATGCTTGTCGGTGCGGGAATCGGGTTCGTGGTTGGCAAAGCCGTGTCTCTGACCTTCAATCATGTAGCGGAAACAACCGGCGCGAGCGCGTCGGTGAAATTAAAAAACAAGCGGATAGATCCGGACAAACTACTCGCACAGGTCAGATCCGAGACAGGGAGTACTGCAGCCTATGTCAAAAATGTGCTCCGCTCATTTGACCCAAGAAGCGATGGTGGAAAACGAAAGTTGGCAAAGGAGATTTACGCAACAACCGCGGGCAAAGCGCCGATTGTAGGCACAGGTATGAAAATGGCATTAGCTGTATCTGAAATTCTTCATGAAGTCAACGACGCAGGGAAAGAGCTGACAGAGGAAAAAATAAACGCTCTGGATACCCATTTTGAAAACCTGACCCTTATGCTGGATCGGGGAATGACCCGAATGGAAGCAAAGTTCGAAGCAACTGGACGGGGAAAATCATTGGGCTATACCCCGCAAGCACTTCGACAGAAAACCAACAAAGTGACCCGCCGGGTGAATGACACCCGGTCGATACTCCGGTCTAACTCCTCAAGGTTCACCGCAGTGTAAGGAGCGATATCCTTGTTGCGGGAGCCCCCCCAACCTCATGCTATGGTGCATTCCCCAGACTCTTGCCAATGCACATAGCATGTTGCCGATCTCACGTTCGCTGCGCCTGACACTTTACACCCTGCTCATCATTGCCGGCGCTGCATTGGCGGCCGGCGTCGCCATACGCCACGCCGAACGCCAGGCCCAGGTGGACGATGCCGCCCGCGCCAATCAACAACTGGCGCTGTACGCCAACTCCCTGCACACCTTGATCGAACGCTACCGCGCCCTCCCCGCCGTGCTGGCGCTGGACCCGGAACTACGCTCGGCACTTGATGGCCCTGTCACCCCGGAACAGCAAGACGCGCTGAACCGCAAACTGGAAAAGATCAACGGCGCGGCCCAGTCGTCCACCCTGGAACTGCTGGATCACACCGGCCTGGCCGTGGCCGCCAGCAATTGGCGCTTGCCCAGCAGTTACGTCGGCCACAACTACGGCTTCCGCCCTTATTTCAGCCAAACCCGCAGCCAGGGCGCCGGGCGCTTTTACGCGGTGGGCGTGACCAGTGGAATTCCCGGCTATTTTCTGTCCAGTGCGGTGACCGGTGACAACGGCGAGTTCCTCGGCGCCATGGTGGTGAAACTCGAGTTTCCAGAGCTGGAACGCGAATGGCGTCAAGGCAGCGACACGCTGTTGGTGAGCGATGCGCGGGGCATTGTGTTTATCGCCAACCAGCCAGGATGGCGCTATCGGTCGTTGGGTACGCTGTCGGACACTGATCGTACCGAGCTCAAAACCACCCGCCAATATGACAAGCAACCGCTGACCCTGCTCGACCATCAACCGATTCGACGCTTTGACGAGAACAGCTATCTGGCCCGCGTCGACGGCCCCGACGGCGCGGCCGATTACCTGTGGGAATCGCTGCCCTTGAGTTCCGAAGGCTGGACGTTGCACCTGCTGCGTCGTCCGCAGGTTACCTTCGAAGAGTTGCGCAACGCTGGGCTGGCTGCCGCCGGGGTATGGCTGACACTGGTGTTTTTGCTGCTGTTTCTCAGCCAGCGTTGGCGTCTGGCCAAGTTGCGCCAGCGCAGCCGCGAAGAGCTTGAACGCCTGGTCGAGGAACGCACCCGCGAGCTGCGCACCGCTCAGGACGGCCTGGTGCAATCGGCCAAACTCGCGGCGCTGGGGCAAATGTCGGCGGCCCTGGCCCATGAAATCAACCAGCCACTCACAGCCCAGCGCACGCAGCTGGCGACCTTGCGCCTGCTGCTCGATCATGGCCGGGTCGACGACGCGTATAAAGCGCTGAGGCCGGTGGATGAGATGCTGACGCGCATGGCCGCCCTCACCGGTCATCTCAAGACGTTCGCGCGCAAAAGCCCCAGCGGTTTGCGCGAGCGTCTGGACCTGGCGGCGGTAGTCGATCAATCCTTGCAGTTACTTGACGCTCGACTGCGCGATGAACAGATCGACCGGGTTTTGCACATGAGTCGCCCGGCCTGGGTTCGCGGCGATGCGATTCGCCTGGAACAGGTGCTGATCAATCTGCTGCGCAACGCCCTCGATGCGATGCGTGACAAACCACTCAAGCGTCTGGAAATCCGCCTTGAAGCCGATGAACAGCTATGGCGCCTGACCGTCGCCGACAGCGGCGGCGGTATTGCGCCGCAGGATCTGCCGAAGGTCTTCGATCCGTTCTTCACCACCAAACCGGTGGGTGATGGCCTGGGCCTCGGGCTGGCGGTATCGTTCGCCATCGTGCATGAACTCGGCGGTCGCCTGAGCGCCGACAATCACGGCGACGGCGCCGTCTTCACCCTCACCTTGCCCATCGATCTGGAGGCGCACATTCAATGTTGAACTCGGTGATCGTGGTCGACGATGAGAGCAGTATTCGTGATGCCGTCGAACAGTGGCTGAGCCTCTCGGGGTTCGAGGTCAACCTGTTCAGCCGCGCCGATGAATGCCTGGCGCAACTGCCGGAAAATTTTCCCGGGGTGATCCTCAGCGATGTGCGGATGCCGGGCATGACCGGCCTGGAACTCCTGGCCCGGCTGCAACAGCGGGACGCCGATTTGCCGGTGATCCTGCTGACCGGTCACGGCGATGTGCCGATGGCGGTTGAGGCCATGCGCGATGGCGCCTACGACTTCCTCGAAAAACCCTTCAGCCCGGAAACCTTGCTCAGCAGCCTGCGCCGGGCGCTCGACAAACGTCGACTGGTACTGGAAAACCGCGCCCTGCACGAACAGGCCGATAACCGCAGCAAACTCGACGCCAGCCTGCTCGGGGTTTCCCGTGGTTTGCAGACCCTGCGCCGTCAGGTGCTGGACCTCGCGGCGCTGCCGGTGAACGTGCTGATTCGCGGCGAAACCGGCAGCGGCAAAGAGCTGGTCGCCCGCTGCCTGCATGATTTTGGTCCGCGCGCCAACAAGCCGTTCGTGGCGCTGAACTGTGCAGCGATCCCCGAGCAGCTGTTCGAAGCCGAGTTGTTCGGTCATGAAAGCGGCGCCTTCACCGGCGCTCAGGGCAAACGTATCGGCAAGCTGGAGTACTCCGATGGCGGCACCTTGTTCCTCGATGAAATCGAAAGCATGCCACTGGCTCAGCAGGTCAAATTACTACGGGTATTGCAGGAGCAAAAGCTCGAGCGACTGGGCTCCAACCAGAGCATTCACGTGGACCTGCGGATCATTGCCGCCACCAAACCCGACCTGCTGGATGAAGCCCGCGCCGGGCGTTTTCGCGAAGACCTGGCGTATCGGCTGAACGTCGCGGAGTTGCGCCTGCCGCCGTTGCGCGAACGACGTGAAGACATTCCGTTGTTGTTCGAACACTTCGCTCACGCCGCCGCGCAGCGGCTGGGACGCAGCTTTCCACCGCTCAGCGGCCCACAGCTGAGTCGGTTACTGAGCCACGACTGGCCCGGCAACGTACGCGAATTGGCGAACGTCGCCGAGCGCCAGGTGCTGGGCCTGGGTGAACCGGAACCGGTCGGCATCGAGCCCGGCCAGTCCCTCGCCGCCCAGCAGGAAGCTTTCGAAGCCCACTGCCTGCGAGCTGCGCTGACCCGGCATAAGGGCGACATCAAAGCTGTGCTGGAAGAACTGCAACTGCCGCGCCGGACCTTCAATGAAAAGATGCAGCGGCATGGACTGAGCCGAGAGATGTTCCTGTAATCAATCGTTCCCACGCTCTGCGTGGGAATGCAGCCCGTGACGCTCCGCGTCACTTCCGCGAGGGGGACGCGGAGCGTCCCTTGAGGCATTCCCACGCAGAGCGTGGGAACGATCATTCGTAGGCGGATCTCCGCTTACCGCCCCCTGATCGATAAGCGGATTTCCGCTCACCCATTCCCGTTAACCCCTCTAAACCGCCCCTCTCCCCCTTGGCACAGCTCCTGCTATAGCCCTCGCAGGCTGCGCTTACGCGCGCTCCACAAAAACAATTAAATGAAGGATCCGTCATGGATAACTCGCAAACCCTGCCTCTTGGGTCGGCCGCTGTGCCTGCCAAAGAAAAGACCACGGCCAGCCGCATCAAGTCGATCTTCAGCGGCTCTGTCGGCAATATGGTCGAGTGGTACGACTGGTATGTCTACGCCGCCTTCTCGCTGTACTTCGCCAAAGCCTTTTTCCCCAAAGGCGACACCACCGCCCAACTGCTGAACACCGCTGCGATTTTCGCCGTGGGCTTTCTGATGCGCCCGATCGGCGGCTGGCTGATGGGCCTGTATGCCGACCGCGCCGGGCGTAAAGCCGCGTTGATGGCGTCGGTGTACCTGATGTGCTTCGGCTCGCTGATCATCGCGTTGAGCCCGGGTTATGAAACCATCGGCGTCGGTGCACCGATTCTGCTGGTGTTCGCCCGTTTGCTGCAGGGCCTGTCGGTCGGTGGCGAGTACGGCACCTCAGCCACCTATTTGAGCGAGATGGCGACCAAGGAGCGTCGTGGCTTCTTCTCGAGCTTCCAGTACGTCACGCTGATCTCCGGCCAGCTCATCGCCTTGGGCGTGCTGATCGTGCTGCAGCAAACCCTGACCACCGAACAACTGTACGACTGGGGCTGGCGTATTCCGTTTGCCATCGGCGCGCTGTGTGCCATCGTCGCGTTGTACCTGCGTCGCGGCATGGAAGAAACCGAGTCGTTCACCAAGAAAGAAAAGTCCAAAGAAAGCGCTATGCGCACCCTGCTGCGTCATCCCAAGGAACTGATGACCGTGGTCGGCCTGACCATGGGCGGCACCCTGGCCTTCTACACCTACACCACCTACATGCAGAAATACCTGGTGAACACGGTCGGCATGAGCATCTCCGACTCCACCACCATTTCGGCGGCCACGCTGTTCCTGTTCATGTGCCTGCAACCGATCATCGGCGGCTTGTCGGATAAAGTCGGGCGGCGGCCGATCCTGATTGCCTTCGGTATTCTCGGTACTCTGTTCACCGTGCCGATCCTCACCACCCTGCACACCATCCAGACCTGGTGGGGCGCGTTCTTCCTGATCATGGCAGCGCTGATCATCGTCAGCGGCTACACCTCGATCAACGCGGTGGTCAAAGCCGAACTGTTCCCCACCGAAATCCGCGCCCTGGGCGTGGGCCTGCCGTATGCGCTGACCGTGTCGATATTCGGCGGTACCGCTGAATACATTGCCCTGTGGTTCAAGAGCATCGGCATGGAAACCGGTTACTACTGGTATGTCACCGCCTGCATCGCGGTGTCGTTGCTGGTGTACGTGACCATGAAAGACACCCGCAAACACTCGCGGATCGAGACTGACTGACCGCGTTTGGCAGTCACTGCAACGGTGACTGCCATGGCCCCATCGCGAGCAGGCTCGCTCCCACATTGACGGAGTCAAGGCACAGATTTGTGTCTGACGCCGATCAAATGTGGGAGCGAGCCTGCTCGCGATGGCCGCGACGCGGTCTTGAGCCGATCAAGACAACTCGGCAGCCCCGCGGCTCACATACTTGTTCTGCACGAACGAAGCGCCGGCGATCATCACCACCAATACCAGCAACGCACCGATAACGATCCGTTAATGCCCTGCCGACACTCTTGTTCTGTCGCCGCTTGAATCCATATCGACGTCTCGTGCGTATACAGAATGCAGGCCTCGAAGCAGTGGTCTGGAACATTCTGAGATGACCTTAATATCTACATAATCGATTGTTTTTAGCATTTATTTGCGCTTTTTAATCAATTTTACATGCGTAGTATGAGCTCCATACCCAACGCACAACACGTAAACACACTTGGAGTACACATCATGAAAACCAAACTGATCCTCGCTCTGACCCTCTCCGTACTGGCCGCCAACACCTTCGCCGCCGATGGTTATGACCGCACCGGTTCCGCCGCTTTCACCACTGAAAATTCTGCCGCTGTGGCCGCTGATGGTTACGATCACACAGGCTCGGCGTCTTTCGCCGCTGATGGCTTTGATCGCACCGGCTCGGCCAAAGTCGCGTCTGACGGCTTTGATCACACCGGTACCGCCGACGCTATCGCCGCCGATGGTTTTGATCGCACCGGTACTGCCGCCGCTATCAGCTAACACCCTGGGCAGACTTCACAGCCCGGCTTCGGCCGGGCTTAGTTGTTTCTGGCACAGCGAAAACCCGGCGCTGCGAGAGTGGCACTCACCCTCAATGACTTGCACTATGGCAACCTTCACCTTTACGTCTGCACAAGAGCCCGCCATGTCTGATGATATTCACTACTACGAACCTGCCCTGGGCCATGGCCTGCCCCACGACCCGTTCAATGCCATCGTCGGCCCGCGGCCTATCGGCTGGATTTCCTCGCAGGACGCCGAAGGTCGACTGAACCTGGCGCCGTACAGTTTTTTCAACGCGTTCAACTACATTCCGCCGATCATCGGGTTCTCAAGCGTCGGCCGTAAAGACAGCCTGAACAACATCGAGCAGACCGGCGAATTCGCCTGGAACCTGGCCACCCGTCCGTTGGCCGAGCAGATGAACCAGAGCTGCGCGATGGTCCCGGCCGACGTCAACGAATTCGAACTGGCCGGACTGACGCCGGCAGCCTCGAAAATCATTCAGGTGCCACGCGTCGCTGAAAGCCCGGTGTCCTTCGAGTGCAAGGTCACGCAGATCATTCAGTTGCAACGCGCAGACAAGGAAGTGGTGCCGAGCTGGCTGATCCTCGGCGAAGTGGTCGCCGTGCATATCGCCAAGTGGCTGCTCAAGGATGGGGTGTACGACACCGCCGCGGCAGAACCGATTCTGCGCGGCGGTGGGCCGGCGGATTATTTTCAGTTGGGGCCTGAGGCCTTGTTCAAGATGTTCCGCCCGGGGGCGACCAAGGCGTAAGCCAAAGGGTTACCAGACCAGTTCACCGTCTTCAGCGACGTCGGTCAACTGCTCAAGCTTCTGCTCGGCAGCCTGATCGGCTTCGAAGGCGGTCTTGAATTTCTGTTCATCGAGGATTTTGTGAAAACGCGGTGCGCCTGAGCCACCCAGGGCTTTGACGGCGATGGCGGCGCTATAGCCTCCTTCACCCGGTACTACGGCGGAAACTGCTTCGAACTGTGCAAACTCTTTACGTGCCATGTCGCGGATCCTGGCCAATGGAAAGTCGGCCATTCTAAACCGTCAGCTGGCCAACTGGTGCAATGACGCGCTGTTCAACTGCGGATATTCGCCGCGGGCCTGAGCCGCCGAAACTTCGCTGAAGGTGTGAAAATCCAGGCTGTTGACCACCAACTCTTGCACCAGCTCGGCAAAGATCTGCATGGCCGGGGTGCTGAAGTAGGCGGTCATGGCCTGCTGGTCGACCCAAAACCCGGACACCAGCCACAGTTCGGGATCGCACAACGAATGCTGCAAGGCAAAGTGCAGGCAACCGCTGGCCTGACGCGACGGTTCGATCAGGCTGCTCAAACGCGCGCCCAACTCCATCGAGCGGCCAGCACGGGCGCGGACAAAAGCCATATGGCTGACGGGGATCTGCGTGGACATGTTCGACTCTCCCTGATGTAGACGATCGGCAGCCTGAGAGAAGCTGCGACAGGAACAGAGATTAAGCGACGGGCGTCAGGCCCGTTAGTCGATTCCTGCCGGCTTATTGCACAATCCTGCACCCGCACCTGACTGTCGCCAAACCCGCGTCAGGCCAGCTCTGGAAAGATGACAAAGGGGTTTCAAGCAAGTTTTTCCGCATTATGTTCATGATCTTTATGCTGAATGCACCCGCTCAGCAGAATCAGGCAAGTTTTGCGCAGGATTTGCCTACCGCCCAGGCTTGCACAAACTTAATCTGTGCTCATCCCATCAACCGTGTCGAGGATGTTTCGCATGTCGCCTCTGGATTCCACCCACGCACCGCTGGATGCCAACATGGAAAAACAGCGTGTGGAGCTCTCGGCAATCATTCGACGTAACACCTACGAGGATGGCAGCTACGCAACCGCCATCGGTTCGTTGTTTTTGTCGCGCCATAGCCAGTCCCATGACTTTGCCCCGGTGCTCGCGCAGCCGGCGCTGTGCATCATGGCCCAGGGGCGCAAGGAAGTGCGGCTGGCCGACGAAGTCTTCAACTACGACCCGCTCAACTATTTGGTGGTCTCGGTCTCGATGCCGCTCAGCGGGCGGGTGGTCGATGTCTCGCCCGAGGAACCGATCCTGGCCTTGCGCCTGGATATCGACCCCGCGGAAATCACCGCATTGATTGCCGACGCCGGGCCCATCGGCGTGCCCACCCGCCCTGCCGGGCGCGGTCTGTATGTCGAACAACTGGATCAGCCGATGCTCGACGCCGTGCTGCGTCTGGCGCGCTTGCTCGACACCCCGAAAGACATCGCCATGCTCGCGCCGCTGATTCGTCGGGAGATTCTTTATCGCTTGTTGCGCAGCCCACAGGGCCATCGGCTGTATGAGATTGCCATCGCCAACAGCCAGAGCCATCGCATCGGTCAGGCGATCAAATGGCTCAACGGCAACTACGAGCAGCCGTTGCGCATTGATGAGTTGGCCAAGGAAGTGAACCTGAGCGTGTCGACCCTGCACCATCGCTTCAAGGCGATGACGGCGATGAGTCCACTGCAGTATCAGAAGCAACTGCGCCTGCAAGAAGCGCGGCGCTTGATGCTCGCCGAGGGCATCGACGCCTCGGCGGCGGGTTACCGCGTGGGCTATGAAAGCCCCTCGCAGTTCAGCCGCGAATACAGCCGGCTGTTTGGCGCACCACCGTTGCGGGATCTGGCGCGGTTACGAATGTCCGTCTAATTAGACTTTTCGGCAGGCTGTGCCGGCCTCATCGCGAGCAGGCTCGCTCCCACATTTGATCTGAAGTGTTCACAAATCTTGTGTTCACGTACGATCCAGTGTGGGAGCGAGCCTGCTCGCGATAGGGTCAGTAAGTCAGGCGGCGAGTACGCGACAGGCTTCGGATGGAATGGTCACCGACACCGGGTTGCCGATGCTCAGGCCGATGCCCTGGCACGGTGTACTCAACGCTGTCAGCGTCACGCCGGAACACTCGACCGTGGTTTCGATGGTCGCGCCGATATCGCGCACAAATGTCACCCTGCCCAGTAAGCGATTACCGGCGGTTGCCTGTGGGTGCGACAACTGCAGGTCCTCGGGACGCACCAGCATCTTGACCTTTTCGCCCACCACGATGCTGCTGCAAATCGGCACCTGAAGCGCATCGCCACCGGGTAAACCGACTTTGCCGTCACCCAATGCGGTGGCCGGAAAAATGTTCCCCGAGCCGATAAAGTCGGCGACGAACTCGTTGGCCGGATGACGGTAGATCTCGATCGGTGTGCCGACCTGCTGCACCCGATTCTGGCCCAACACCACCACGATATCGGCCATGGTCATGGCTTCGCGCTGGTCGTGGGTCACCATGATGGTGGTGATGTTCAAGCGTTGCTGAAGCTGGCGAATCTCCACTTGCATCGACTCGCGCAGCTTGGCGTCCAAGGCCGACAGCGGTTCGTCGAGCAGGAGGATTTTCGGGTGCGAGGCAATCGCCCGGGCAATCGCCACGCGCTGACGCTGACCACCGGAGAGTTTCGACACCGGACGATCAACCATCTCTTGCAACTGAATCAGTTGCAGCAATTCAGTGACCCGCGCCTGCTGGTCGGCCTTGCTCACGCCACGCAGTTTCAGCGGATAGGCAATGTTCTCGCCGACCGTCATGTGCGGGAACAGCGCCAGCGACTGAAACACCATGCCGAAGTTACGCAGGTGCGCCGGTGTGTTGCCGATGTCTTCACCGTCCAGACGAATTTCACCGTCGGAAAGGGTTTCCAGGCCCGCGATCATCCGCAGCAAGGTGGTTTTGCCGCAGCCCGAAGGGCCGAGAAAACACACCAGTTTGCCCTCAGGCAGGTGCAGATTGACGTCTTTGACCGCACACGCCGTGCCGTAACGTTTCTCGACGTTTTCCAGAATCAGACCAGTCATATTAATTACCTCCAGAAATCAGAACGAAACACCACCTTCACCGACCAGCTTCTCCAACGCCCAGATCAGGACGAAGTCGATCAGCACGATCAGCACGGCAAACGAGAATACGGTTGGGTCCAGCGATGACACGGTGCGGCTGAACATCCAGATAGGCACCGTCATGACATCGATGGTGTAGAGGAAGTACGTCACGGTGAACTCGTTGAACGACACGATGAACGCCAGCAGCATCCCCGCAAGGATCCCCGACTTCATCAACGGCACGACCACATCGACTATCGCCCGCATCGGCGAAGCACCGAGCATTTGTGCGGCCTCTTCGACTTCGCTACCGATGGACAGCATCGCCGCCGTGCAGTTTTTCACCACAAACGGCAAGGCCAGAATCACGTGGGCAATCACCAGTCGCGAAACCGTCATCTGGAACGGCAGGCTATCGAACACCAGCAACAACGCCAGACCCAGTACCACCATTGGAAACACCAACGGCAGCGACATCAATTGCAGTGCCACGGCTTTGCCACGAAACTCCAGACGGGTCAGCGCATAAGCCGCCGGCACCGCAACGAGGGTGGCGAAGATCATGGCCATGAACGACACCATCAAACTGGTGGTCATGGCTTTGCCCAGGCTCAGCACATCGCTGGCGTCCGGGGACGCGAACGTGTGCCAGGCAGCCTTGTACCATTGCAGGCTGTAACTGCTTGGCGGGAAGTCGAGGTTCGAAGAACCACTGAACGACATGACAATCATGGTCAGAATCGGCAACACCGCCAGAAACAGGATGACACCTGAGAGGATCCCGGCAAATTTACCGGTGTCGCCTGGCAACAGCGACAGGCGCTTCTTGATCAACGTGCTCATTGCGAAGCCTCCAGCATGCGCCGACGACGGCCAGTGATGTATTCGGACAAGGTCATGATGGCCAACGTGGTGACGATCAGCACCACACCCGCAGCGGAAGCGGCTGGCCAGTTCATCAGCGGGGCGATCTGGTCATGCACCATCACCGCGAGCATCGGCACGCGCCGACCACCGAGCAGCAAGGGCACCACAAAGCTGCTGGCGTTATAGGCAAAAACCAGGGTCGCGCCGGTGATGATTCCCGGCATGCTCATCGGCAGCACCACCTGGAAAAACACCTTCAAGCGGCTCGCGCCCAAGGTCGCCGCGGCTTCCTCGTAAGTGCGGGCAACGCCGCGCATGGCGCTGGCAATCGGCAGCACGGCCAACGGGAAAGCGGTTTGTACCAGGCCCATCAATACGCCGTTCTGGTTGTAGAGCAGCATGATCGGACGCTTGATCAAACCGAGGCCCATCAGCGCCTGGTTAAGCATCCCGCCAGGTCCGAGGATCACCAGCCAGCCGTAGCTTTGCAGCAACAGGTTGACCAGCAACGGTAACAGCACGGCGGCCAGAAATACTCGACGCAGCAACGGAGAAGTCAGGCGCGACATGGTGTATGCCACCGGGATCGCCAGCAGTACGGCAATCACCGCGCTGATCAATGCCAGACGCAAGGTCAGCAACAGGGATTTGAGGTAATAGGGTTCCAGCAGCTGGGCATAACTGGCCAGGCTGAAACCGCTCCACTCCGCGCCTTTGGTGCCCACGCTCATGCGCAACACCAGCAGGCTGGCGGCAATCAGCACACCGAGAAACAGCATCGATGGCGAAAGAAATAACCAGGCGCGCGTCGTCGGCGAAACGCCGAAGCGGGGACGTACGACAGCGGCGCCGACCGGGTGGGTCAGAGGTTGGTGTTCCATAGCAATGGTCTCGTCAATGGAAAACAGCTGAGTGAACACAGGTCTTCCAAGACCTATTGGCCCCTTGTGGGAGCGAGCCTGCTCGCGATAGCGATCTGTCAGTTACATCAATGTCGACAGGCAGGCCGTCATCGCGAGCAGGCTCGCTCCCACAGGGGATCTTCGGTGATTGAAGATCTGGTGTTCGACACTCGATCAGGAAGAGAAGATTTCCGTGTAACGACGAATCCATTGGTCATGCACGGTCGCCAGGAAGGCGTTGTCGTGCATGATCGCCTTCTCGGCAATCTGCTCCGGCGTCAGGATGTACGGGCTCTTGCGCGCTTCGGCAGAGATGATTGCCTTGGCGTTGACCGGGCCGTTGTAGATGTCTTCGGCCATCTTGCCCTGCACCAACGGGTCGAGTGAGTGGTTGATGAAGGCATAGGCCAGGTCAGTATCGCCCGGACGGTTTTTCGGCATGACCGACTGCATCAGGTCGGTGTAGAAACCTTCCTTCATGCCAAAGGTTGCGCTCAGACCGTAGGCCGGGTCGCGAATCTGTTTCGGGAAGAACGCCGGAGCGTAAAGACCACCCATGTCCAGGGAACCGGTGCGGAACAGCTCGGCGATCTGGTTCGGGTTTTCGCCCAGGGTCACCACGCGGCTCTTGAGCTCGGCGAGTTTCTTGAAGCCGGGTTCGATGTTGTGTTCGTCACCACCGGCCAGTTTGGCGGCGATGATGATCAGGTCCATGGCCTCGGTCCAGTTCGGCGGCGGCAGGAAGATGTTCGGCGCCAGGTCCGCGTCCCACAGGGCCGCGTAGCTGTCCGGGGCTTCTTTCTGAGTGCGGCTGCTGTAGACGAGGCTGTTGCACCAGAGCAGGTAACCGATGCCGTGACCGTTGGCCCCGGTGCGGTATTTTTCCGGTACGTCGATCAGGTTGGGAATGCGGTTCAGGTCCGGCTTTTCCAGCAACCCGGCAGCGGCCAGGCCTTCAGCGCCCACGCCAGCCAGGGTGATGACGTCGTATTGCGGGCGATCACCACCGGCCTTCAGTTTGGCGACCATTTCCGAAGTACTGCCGGTGCGGTCCGCAATGACCTTGGCGCCGGTTTTGGCTTCAAAGGTCGCGGCGATGTTGCGCAGCGCCGCAAGCCCGGTGTCATCGGACCAGGTCAACAGCCGCAGGGTCTTGCCCTGAAAACGTGTGTCACTGGCGTTGGCGCGGATGAATGGCATGCTCATGGCGGCCACCGCAACCGATGCAACGCCTACGGTCTTGATGAATTGTCTTCTGTTCAGATCATGATCGCCCATGAAGGACTCCCTTTATTGTTGTAGGTATGAGTTAGGAGCATCCCTTGCGCCCGCGCTCTTCGATCCGCTGCAAGCCCCTTGTTACTAGGGGCTAGCGAGGTCTGCGGGTTCATCCTGAGGTCACGCAAAACGCGCAACAATCGAAAAAAAATCATTGGTGCCATGTCCCTGGCGCATGCCTCGTTACGAGGCATGCGCGGGCCGTTTTCGTGCCGTCAGACGGCGCGAATCACGTGCTTTATTTCTTGAAACGCCTGCAAGCCCCACGGCCCCAACTCGCGGCCGATGCTGCTCTGCTTGTAGCCGCCCCAGGCCGTCTGCGGGAAGATCACCTGCGGCGCGTTGATCCACACCAGCCCCGCCTGCAAGGCGTTGGCGACTCGTTCGGCGGTCGCCGGATCACCGCTGACCACGCTGGCCACCAGACCGAACTGGCTGTCGTTGGCAAGCTCGATTGCCTCCTGCTCCGTGGCAAAACTGCGTACACAAAGCACCGGGCCAAAAATCTCTTCACACCACAACGCACTGTCGAGGGGCACTTCGGTGAAAATGGTCGGCCGCAAAAAATAACCGTGCGGCAGATCGGCAGGCCGGTCACCGCCACAGACCAGCCGCGCGCCCGCGCTCAAACCGCGATCAATGTGGCCCAGCACGCGCTGGTATTGCGCCTGATTGACCAACGCGCCCATTTCAACCTCGGGATCAAACGGGTCAGCCACGCGGATCGCATTGGCACGCGCCGTCAGACGCAGCAGGAATTCATCCGCCAACTCATCGGCGACCAACACCCGGCTGGTGGCCGAACACATCTGCCCGGCGTTGAAGAAACCACCGCCGCAGGCCAGCTCCACGGCCAGATCGAGATCAGCGTCGGCGAGCACCAGCAGCGAGGATTTGCCACCCAGTTCCAGGCTCACGCCTTTGACGGTTTCCGCCGCACGCTGCATGACCTGAACGCCCACCGCGTTGCTGCCGGTGAAGGAGATTTTCGCCACCCGCGGATCGGCCGACAGCGGCGCACCGACCGCCACCCCCGTACCGCAGACCAGGTTGAACACACCGTTAGGCAAACCGCTCTCGGCGATGATCGCCGCCAGTTCCAGCTCCGGCAGCGGCGTGACTTCCGAAGGTTTGAGCACCACGCAGCACCCCGCAGCCAAGGCTGGCGCAAGTTTCCAGGCGGTGGTAACCATCGGGAAGTTCCACGGCACGATCAACCCGACCACACCGCACGCTTCACGGCGCACACGGGCGGCGAAGTCTTCGCTCGGCAGTTCCACAACGCGGTCCTGGCCGGCGTCCAGCGCTTCGGCCAGACCCGCGTAGTACTCGAACGTGGCGATCACGTCATCGACATCGATGCCCGCTTCGAACTGTGGCTTGCCGTTGTTGCTCGACTGCAAATGCATCAAGCGCTCGCGGCGTGCCTGCACACCGTTGGCGATCTTGCGCAGCACCGCGCCGCGCTCGGCACCGGTGGTTTTCGACCACTGCGCAAACGCCGCGCTGGCCGCTGTGACCGCTTGATCAACTGCGCGCTGATCGCCACCCTTGACGGTGGTCAACAGCGCTTCGGTCGCCGGATTGATGACCCGCAAGTGCTCGTCGCCGGCCGACCATTGGCCGTCGATGTACAGGCCTTCCTGGGTGATTGGAAAACTCATGCCGACACCGCCTTCATCCACTGGGTCTGGTCGATTTCGATCAGGGTCGGGCCTTGGCGATCTGTCGCTGCACGCAGTGCAACCCGCAGTTCTTCAACGCCGCTGACGGCGTGTGCCGCACAGCCCAGGCCTTTGGCCACGGCGATGAAATCCGGGGTATAGATGTCGACGCCAACCGGTTCGATGTCGCGGTTGACCATGTATTTCTTGATCTCTTCGTAGCCCTGGTTGTTCCACAGCAGGACGATGACCGGGGTGCGTGCTTCCACCGCGCTGGCCAGTTCCGGCAAGGTGAACTGCAAACCACCGTCGCCGATCAGGCACACCACCGGTGGACGACTGTTGCGTTCCTGACCACCGCCGAGCCACGCGCCAATGGCCGCCGGCAAGGCATATCCAAGGGTGCCGTAACCGGTCGACGAATTGAACCAACGACGCGGACGCTCCGGGTTGAATGTGAGGTTGCCGGTGTACACCGGTTGGGTCGAGTCACCGACGAATACCGCTTCCGGCAACTCATCCAGCACGGTATGCAGGAACAGTGTCTGCGCACGGGTTGGCGCGTCCCAAATGGTTTCAAGCTCGGCACGCAAGCGGGCGGCGCGAGCTTGGCCCCAATCGCTGCAACGTTCGGCCAGCGAAAATTTGGCCACGCCGTCGAGCAAGGCAAGGGCCGCGCTTTGTGCATCGGAGACCAGCGCTACTTTCGGTGGGTAGTTGCGCACGGTCTGGTCTGGATCGATGTCAACGCGCAGCAAGGTGCCCGGAATTTCAAAGCAGCCAGCAAAGGTCACGTCGTAGTCGGTCTCGGCCAGTTCAGTGCCGATTGCCAGGACCACATCAGCGTCAGCCACCAGGGCACGGGTGGCCACCAGCGTTTGGGTCGAACCGATCAGCAACGGGTGCGCCGACGGCAACATGCCTTTGGCATTGATGGTCAGCGCCACCGGCGCATCGAGTATTTCGGCGAGTCGGGTCAGCTCGGCCGCCGCGTCAATCGAACCGCCACCGGCGAGGATCAACGGGCGTTTGGCGGTGGCCAGCAGTTCGCTCATCTGTGCCACGGCCGACGGCGCTGCACCGGCGCGAGTGATACTCACCGGTTGGCTGGCGAGCAAGGCATCGGCGTCTTCGACCAGCACGTCGAGCGGAATTTCGATGTGCACCGGACGCGGTCGCCCAGCCTGGAACAAGGCAAAGGCACGGGCCAGCACACCCGGCAGTTCGGCAGCGGACATCAGCGTATGGGAGAACGCCGCAACGCCGGCCACCAGTGCGCCCTGGTTCGGCAGCTCATGCAGCTTGCCGCGCCCGCCGCCTAACTGGCTGCGCGATTGCACGCTGGAGATCACCAGCATCGGGATCGAATCGGCGTAGGCCTGACCCATTGCGGTGGTGATGTTGGTCATGCCGGGGCCGGTGATGATGAAGCACACACCCGGTTTGCCACTGGTGCGTGCATAACCGTCAGCCATGAAGCCGGCACCCTGCTCGTGACGCGGAGTAACGTGGTTGATGCTCGAACGGGCCAGGCCGCGATACAGCTCAACGGTATGCACGCCGGGAATGCCGAACACCTGCTCGACCCCGTAACCTTCGAGTAACTTGACCAATACTTCGCCGCACGTCGCCATATCTTTACCCTTCTTGTTCGTTGAGACGCTGGCCCCGCGCGGCATTTGAAGACGCGTCGCAGTGCTCAGGCATGGCGTTATTGGAACGGTCAGCGGGTAGCCGCAACAATCGATAAAAAGTCATACTCGCCATGTCCTCACCTCATGCCTTGGCGTCCCATGAAACGACTTCCCCCCCTTCCCGCGTTGCACACGTTCCTGATCACGGCCCAGTGCTGCAATTTCACGCGGGCGGCCGAGCAGCTGCACATCACCCAGGGCGCGGTGAGTCGACAGATCGCCGGGCTGGAAGAACATTTGGGCTACACGCTGTTTCACCGTCAGGCACGCGGTTTGAGCCTGACGGCCGAGGGGCTCGAGTGGCTGCCACGGATCCAGCAGGTGTTCGGCTTGATCGACGAGGCGGTGGAACAGGTGGGCGCACACCGTGAAACCTTGCAGCTCAAGGCCCCGACGTGTGTCATGCGCTGGCTGCTGCCGCGTTTGCTGCAGTGGCAAAAGGAACGCCCGGACGTGCCGGTGGAGCTGACCACCACGGTGCAACATGGCGTGGATTTTCATCGCGAACAGTTCGACGCCGCCGTCATGTACGGCGCACCGCCGGACAATTCACTGGCGTCGCTGCGTCTGTTTGATGAGCAATTGACCCCGGTCTGCTCGCAGCCGTTGCTCGATGGTCCGGTGCCACTGCACAGTCCGTCAGACCTGAGTCAACATTTGCTGCTGCACCCAACACGCGATCAGCGGGACTGGAAAGCCTGGCTGAAAGCCGCGGACGTCAATCTCAGCACACTCGGCAAGGGTCAGCATTTCGAAACCCTGGACCTGGCGATGTCCGTGGCGTCTCAAGGAACGGGGGTGGCGATTGGAGATTGGTCGTTGATCGGCGATGACCTGAGTGCCGGACGGCTGGTCATGCCCTTTGATTTGAAGGTGAAAACGGGGCTGGGGTACTACCTGGTGTTCCCGCAGAAACCGGGACCGTCGCCGCAGTTGCGTGAACTGATGGAATGGCTGGTGGTGCAGGCGCAGGCGCGCTGAACACCCGGATCGGGAAAATCACTCACTGTGGCGAGGGGGCTTGCCCCCGTTCGGCTGCGAAGCAGTCGTAAATCCTGCGCATGGGGTGTGTCTGGTGGAATCGGTTAGCAGGTATTAGGGCCGCTACGCGCCCCGACGGGGGCAAGCCCCCTCGCCACAGTGTGTGGATCAGTAGCCCACAGTAAACCTCTGGCGGCTATGCGCTGGCTTCTCGACTTCATCGAGCATCGCAATCGCGTAGTCGGCGAAGGTGATCCAGCTCTTGCCTTCGGCGCTCACCAGCAGATGGTCCTTGCCCACACGGAAGGTGCCGGTACGCTCGCCTTCGACGAACAGCGCCGACGGTGAAAGGAAGGTCCAGTCCAGATCCTTTTCCTGACGCAAGGTGTCAAGGTAGACGCCACCGGCAGTCGCCTCGGCCTTGTACTCTTCAGGAAAGTTCGGGGATTCGATGACTTTGCTGCCATCCGGCACCAACAGCGAACCGGCACCGCCGACCACCAGCAGACGCTTCACACCAGCCTTTTTGACCGGCTCGATAATCGCCTTGGCCGGGATCGTCGAAAAGTGTGCCGCGCTGATCACCACATCAACACCTGCAACAGCCGCCTGCAACGCTGCGCCGTCGGCAACGTCAACATTCCTGGTGACGACACCGGCACGCGGGCTGATTTTCGAGGTATCGCGGGCGATAGCGGTGACGCTGTGACCGCGACGCAGGGCTTCTTCCAGCAGTTGGCTACCGGCACGACCGGTGGCGCCAATGATTGCGATCTTGCTCATGGGATTCTCCAGTTCAGGTGTGACGCGGAGCGTCACTGGCTGCATTCCCACGCAAAGCGTGGGAACGATCATTCAGTTACTTAGTGAAACTGACTTACCACTTCATCTCGCCTTTGGCGACTTTGGCGCTCAGCTCAAGCGAGCTTTCTTCGCCCAGGTTCGGGTAACGTTTTTTCATCGCAGCGATCAGCTCGACCGAGTCTTTGGCCTTGGCGGTTTCTTCGTCGAACGCCTTGATGTAGTCGGCGGTGAAGTGCACAGCGGCCAGCGAACGTGCGCTGTCACCCAGGTAATGACCTGGAACGATGGTGTTCGGTTTCAGGCTTTCAATAGTCTTCAGCGTAGTCAACCAATCGGCATGGGACTGCGCGGTTTGGGTATCGGCCATCCACACGTGGATGTTTTCCGCGACGACCACACCACCGACCACGGCTTTGATCGACGGGATCCAGACAAAGGTCCGGTCCGGTTGCTTGCCGTCCAGGCCGATGATGTCGAGCTTCTTGCCTTCCAGGGTCAGGCTGTGGCCCTTGAGTACACCCGGCACAATGGTTTTGGCCGGTACATCAGCGCCCATTTTCGGTCCCCAGAACGCCACTTTGCCTTCAACAGTGGCCTTGATGTGATCAACCGTCGGCTGCGAGGCGAGCACTTTGGCTTTTGGGAACGCGGCGGTGATCGTGTCCAGGCCGAAGTAGTAATCCGGGTCACCGTGGCTGATGTAGATGGTGGTCAGTTGCTTGCCACTGGCGCGGATTTTTTCCACCACCTGCTCGGCCTGGGATTTGCCGAATTGCGCGTCCACCAGAATCGCTTCTTTCTCGCCGCTGACCAGTACCGAGGTCACCGGGAAGATCGCAGCGGCGCCTGGGTTGTAGACGTCCAGAGTGAGTGCCGGAGTGGCGGCTGCCGCATGAGCGGCAAAGCCCAGGGTGGCGGTGGCGAGTAAAAGGCGCTTGAGAGAAGTGAAGCCGATCATGGTGCTGCTCCGTTGTGCATAAGCCGTGTTTGGCGATGGGACAGAGCTTAGTTGCCTGACTCGCTACAAAAAATGCGATGCTTGAACATAGTTTGTTTCTGAAAGCGGGCAAATCATGGATCGTCTTCAAGCAATGCGGGTGTTTGTCACCGTCGTCGACCTCGGCAGCCAGTCAGCCGCAGCCGATCATCTGGACCTTTCGCGTCCGGTGGTGTCGCGCTATCTGGCCGAACTGGAGGACTGGGTCGGGGCACGCTTGATGCACCGCACCACGCGCAAGCTCAGCCTGACCGCCGCCGGCACCGAGATCCTGCCGCGCTGTCGGCAGATGCTCGATTTGTCGAGCGACATGCAGGCCGCCGTCAGTGAACCGGACGACGCGCCACGCGGCTTGCTGCGGATCAGCGTCAGTACCTCGTTCGGCCAGGCGCAATTGGCCGACGCCATGGCCGCGTATGTCAAACGCTTTCCCGGCGTCAGTATCGACATGCAGATGCTCGATCGCACAGTAAACCTGGTGGACGAGCGCATTGACCTCGCGATCCGCACCAGCAACGACCTGGACCCGAACCTGATTGCCCGGCGGCTGACCGTCTGCCGTTCGGTGATCTGCGCCTCCCCCGCCTACCTGCGCGAACACCCGACGCCGCAACGGGTTGAGGATTTGAGCCAGCACAATTGCCTGACCCACTCCTACTTCGGCAAAAGCCTCTGGCATTTCGAGCAGGACGGCGAGCAGGTCTCGGTGCCGGTGCAGGGCAACATCAGCGCCAACGAAGCCAGCACGTTGTTGCGCGCAGCAATGGCCGGTGCCGGGGTGGCGATGCTGCCCAGCTACCAGGCCGGCGTGCATATCCACAGCGGCGAACTGGTGCGCCTGCTGCCTCACGCCGAACCTCGACAGATGAATATGTACGCGGTGTACGCCTCGCGCAAACACATGCCCGCAGCGCTGCGCAGCATGCTGGATTTTCTGGTGTCGAGATTTCCTGAAGAACCTGCGTGGGATGTGGGGCTTTAAGATCAAAAGATCGCAGCCTGTGGCAGCACCGACGACGGTTTCAATCTGACCTATGCTGATAGTAATACCCACGGGTATCGGTTCAGAGGTCAGCGCCATGAACGTCAAAACCAGAAGGTATCTCGCGATCTTTATCACCTGTACCGCCGCGCTGGCGTTATATGGCACCGCCGCCTACCGCGTTGAACAGGCCCGGCAGCTGCCGCGCGAGTACGCCAGCTGCAACTTCGAACGGTGCATTCCGCACACCGCGACGCTGAACCTCAAGTAACAAGGGGGCGGGGAAACTTATTGAGAACGCCCCCCCTTAGCCCTCGCTGTCCTGATCAGCTTTCAAGCGATCCCGAAACGCCTTCGGTGAGATTCCCACGCGACGCCGAAACAGCCGGGTGAAGTTGGTTGGGTCGGAGAAACCCAACACATCCGACATCTCGTAAATGGTCATGCTGGTGTAGGTCAGCAGTCGCTTGGCCTCCAGCAACTGACGCTCATGCATGATCTGCAACGCCGGTTGCCCTGCCAGCTCACGGCAGGTGCCGTTGAGGTGGGACACGGAAATCCCCAGCCGGTGTGCCAGATCCTCGACCTTCACGTGCTGGCGATAATTCTCTTCCACCAGTTGAATAAACCCGTTTAGGTATTCGCGTGCACGCTGTGGCCGCTGACTGGCGGCGCGGCGCTGGATCACCTGGCGGCTGACCCACACCATGATCACGCTGACCAGCGAATGCATGAGCATTTCGCGTGCAGGCTGGTGCCCGACGTATTCATTCTGCAAGGCTGTAAACAGGCTGTTGAGGTAGTCCGCATCGCTTCCTGCCGAGTAACTCTCCGCCACTGCCAGGGCATTCACCGAACTGCCCAGCTGCGCTTGAAGATGAGCCACCAGCGGCGCTGCCAGTGTCACCACAAATCCCTCTACATCTTCGGAAAATCGAAAACCATGTACCGACAGCGGTGGCAGGATCTGGATCGCGGCTTCGCTCAGTTGCGTGCGCTGACCCTCGATCTCCAGCTCCGCCTGACCTTTGTACACAAACAGTAATTGACATAAATCGGCATGCCGATGGGGTTTGATTTCCCATTGATGTTCACGGCTGCGTTTGGAAATGGTTTCGCAATGCAACAAGTCAGGGGTCGGCCAGTCCAGGCTCTCGCCATAGAGTTTGAATACAGGAATCGAAGGAAGGGCAGGCTTGTTCATCACTTCAGTCCAGGCCTCAGCGTAACGGGCGGTAATCGCCCCGATTGGCGAAATGTACAGGTTTCAGCGCAGTTTTCACCTTCAATTGACCGACTCACAAGCGAAAAATGCAAGCACTCGATTCATAAAACCATTCACCGACTTTGTCCGCGTGAAGCTTGAGAGCCCTAACAATAATGAAAACCCTCAAAACCCAAGTCGCGATTATCGGTGCCGGCCCCTCTGGCCTGCTGCTCGGCCAGTTGTTGCACAACGCCGGCATCGCCACGGTCATTGTCGAACGCCAGACACCCGACTATGTACTGGGGCGAATCCGCGCCGGGGTCCTGGAACAGGGCATGGTCGAGCTGTTGCGCCAGGCCGGCGTCAGCCAGCGCATGGACACTGAAGGTCTGGTGCATGGCGGCTTCCAGCTGGCCCTCGGTGGACGCCAGGTGCACATCGATCTGCACGCGCTGACCGGCGGCAAAACCGTGATGATCTACGGCCAGACCGAAGTCACCCGTGATCTGATGGCCGCCCGTCAGTTGGCGGGGGCATCGACCCTCTACGAAGCCAGCAACGTCATGCCTCACGGGATGAAATCCGCCGAGCCATTCCTGACGTTTGAAAAGGACGGTGAAACCTGGCGCCTGGACTGCGACTACATCGCTGGTTGCGACGGCTTTCATGGTGTCGCACGGCAATCGATTCCCGCCGACACGCTGAAAATATTCGAACGGGTCTACCCATTTGGCTGGCTCGGTATTCTCGCCGACACCCCGCCGGTCCACGATGAACTGGTGTACGCCCGACATGCTCGCGGCTTCGCGTTGTGCAGCATGCGTTCGACTACGCGTACCCGCTATTACGTGCAGGTGCCCGCTGACGAGAAGGTCGAGGACTGGTCCGATCAGCGCTTTTGGGAAGAGCTGAAGTCGCGCCTGCCGCAGGCGCTTGCCGACACGCTGGTCACCGGACCGTCGATTGAAAAAAGCATCGCGCCGCTGCGCAGTTTTGTAGTCGAGCCCATGCAGTACGGACGGATGTTCCTGGTCGGCGACGCGGCCCATATCGTCCCGCCCACCGGGGCCAAAGGCCTGAACCTGGCAGCCAGCGATGTCAGCACCTTGTTCAACATTCTGCTCAAGGTCTACCGCGACGGCCGCACCGAACTGCTGGAGAAGTACTCGGAAATCTGCCTGCGCCGGGTCTGGAAGGCCGAACGGTTTTCCTGGTGGATGACCTCGATGCTGCACACCTTCGAAGGCAGCGATGCCTTCAGCCAGCGCATCAGCGAGTCGGAACTCGAGTATTTCGTCGACTCCGAAGCCGGTCGAAAAACCATTGCAGAAAATTACGTCGGGCTTCCGTATGAGGCTATCGAATAGCAGGCTATCGACTTACACTGGCGAGCATCCCCGCTCGCCTTGCCTCTTGCGGGTTAATCACCGCCCGCAGGTTTGACCCGTGACCAATCTGAACCAGCCTGAATCCACCAAACCGGCCATCCGCAGCGTGTTGGTCTCCCTGATGCTGGCGATCTTTCTCGGGGCGCTGGATCAAACCATCGTGGCCGTCTCGATGCCGGCCATTTCCGCCCAGTTCAAGGATGTCAGCCTGCTGGCCTGGGTCATCGCAGGCTACATGGTGGCGATGACCGTGGCAGTGCCGATCTACGGCAAGCTCGGCGACCTTTACGGCCGTCGGCGGCTGATGCTGTTCGGCATGGGGTTGTTCACGCTGGCCTCGGTGTTTTGCGGCATGGCCCAGAGCATGGAGCAGCTTGTCCTCGCACGGATCATTCAGGGTATCGGCGCCGGCGGAATGATTTCGGTCAGCCAGGCGATCATCGGCGACATCGTGCCGCCCCGCGAACGCGGGCGTTATCAGGGTTACTTCAGCAGCATGTACGCGGTGGCCAGCGTGGCCGGGCCGGTGCTCGGCGGTTACATGACCGAGTACCTGTCGTGGCGCTGGGTGTTTCTGATCAACCTGCCGTTGGGCCTCGGCGCCTGGCTGGTGGCCAACCGCACGCTGGTCGGTTTGCCGGTGCCACAGCGCAAGCCGGTCATCGATTATTTGGGCACGTTGCTGATGATCATCGGCCTGACCGCATTACTGCTGGGTATCACCCAGGTTGGCCAAGGGCATTCGTGGCGCAGCAGCGAAGTGCTCGGGTTGCTGGCGTGTGCGGTGCTGACCCTGACGCTGTTCGCCTGGCATGAGCGGCGGGCACGCGAGCCGTTGCTGCCGATGCACCTGTTCGCCAACCGCAATGCGCTCCTCTGCTGGTGCACGATTTTCTTCACCAGTTTCCAGGCGATTTCACTGATCGTGCTGATGCCGCTGCGCTTCCAGAGCGTCACCGGGGCCGGGGCCGACAGCGCGGCGCTGCACCTGTTGCCGTTGGCGATGGGGTTGCCGATGGGGGCCTACTTCGCCGGTCGCCGGACCTCGGTGACCGGTCGTTACAAACCGATGATCCTGACAGGCGCCCTGCTCACCCCGCTCGCGATTCTCGGCATGGCGTTCAGCCCGCCGCAAGCGATGCTCATCAGCAGCGCCTTTATGTTGCTCTGCGGCATTGCCGCCGGCATGCAGTTCCCGACCTCATTGGTCGGCACGCAAAACTCGGTGGAGCAACGGGACATCGGCGTCGCCACCAGCACCACCAACCTGTTTCGCTCACTCGGTGGCGCGGTCGGCGTGGCACTGATGTCGGCGTTGTTGCTGGCGCTGTTGCAGGATTCGAGTTTCGCCCATTTGACCGACTCGTCGCTGATCGCCGAAGGCAGTTCCGGAAACGTTTTGCTCGATGGCCTGAACGCCGTACCGGGCGACGCTCAAAACGCCTTGCGCGCCGAACTGTTGCTGACCTTCCGGCATTTGCTGATGGTCAGCGCGGCGGTGTCGTTGCTGGGGCTGGCGGCAGCGATTGCGATGCCGAACATGTTGCTGCGTGGGCGGGAAGACAAGGTTCGATAGAAAGACCGAGTCGCCTACGCTGATCGTTCCCACGCTCTGCGTGGGAACGATCATATTGCCCGCTTCAAGGTCGAGCGTTGAGCTGCTGCTGCAGGTTCTGAATCTGGCTCTGCAAGGTGGTGATGTTGCGCGTGACCTGGCCACGGAAGGCGTCGAACTCGGCGACATTCGCGTTGCTGCCTTGAGCGGCGGCCGGGCGGTTGTCCTGTTGGCTTTTGATCACCACCAATTCTTGCTCCAGGCGTTCGATAGCCGTGCTCGGGTTGCCTTGTTTCTTCAAGGCGGCGATCTCGGCCCCCAGGCTTTTCAGCTGGGCGTCGAATTTACTGGTGTCGCTCGGGGTATTTTTCAGGGTCGTCACGTCAGCGCTCAGGGCTTTCAGGTCGGTTTGCAATTGAGCGTTGACGGCATGTTGCTCGACGCTTTGCGCAGCGATCTGTGCCAGCCGCTTGTCCAGGTCCGACGCCTGGCCGACTACGCCTTGCTGCTGTTGGTTCTGCTCCACCAGCTTGGTTTCAAGTTGCTTGATTTTCAGTTTCAGCGCTTCGCTGTCGCTGGTGACGTTCGACTGACTGGCGACCACTTTGCCGGAAATATCCTGCAAGCGCCCGGCGGCTTCCTCGCTGATACGGGCAAAACTTTCCTGGGTCGCGACCAGTTGCTGTTCCATCAGCGAGATCTGCTGAAAGCTCCACCAGGCAAGGCCGGCAAAGGCGAACAGCAACGCCCCGACCAAGGCCCACAATGGACCGGTGTTCGGGACTTTGACGGTGCCCCGGCTCGCGCTTCGCGCATGTACGCTGGTGTGTTCACGGGCAGCGGCGGCGGTTGGAAAATCGTCGGCATCGTGAGGGTCGGCACGCAGGCTCGGTACATCGTCGAAGTCGTCGTTGGCATCGTTACGCATGGACATGAGGCAACCTTTCTGAACCACAGTGATGGCTAAATGCGACGAGTATAAACCCTGAACTCGCCGCATTGATCGACCGTGATCAACTGGCTCGGTTCAGAGTTTATTTTGCCCCCGGGTCTTGAGCCTTCCACCAGCCGCAAAACTCATCGAGCGCCGTCCACAGACTGACCTTGGGATCGTAGTCCAGATAATGCCTGGCGCGGCTGATATCGAGGGTGAAGTTTTTGTTCATCACCTGCATGCCCAAACGTGACAGCGTCGGCTCCGGACGCCCCGGCCAGAGTGCGCAAAAGCCCTCGTTCAGCGCCGCAATGCTGTAGGCCAACCCGTAGGAACGATGGCGAGTCACCTGCGGGACTTCCATCTGGCGCATTACATAATTGACCACATCCCACAGCGGCACCGGTGCGCCGTTGCTGATGTTGTAGACCTTGCCAAGCGCCGATCCCGTCGCCAGCAAACAGCTGAGCATGGCTTCGTTGAGGTTCTGCATGCTGGTGAAATCGACCTTGTTCAGGCCGTTGCCGATGATTGCCAAACGCCCTTTGCGCTGCATGTTCAGCAGACGCGGGAAGATACTCATGTCACCGGCACCGGTGACAAAACGCGGGCGCAGGGCCAGCACTTCAAGACCAAACTCCTGGGCGCCGAAGACTTTTTGCTCGGCCAGGTATTTGGTTGCTGCATAAGGATGCTTGAAGCGCTTGGGCACTTGCTCTTCGGTCAGCCCCAAGTGGTCGCGGCCATCGAAGTAGATCGAGGGTGACGACAAGTGCACCAGCCGCCGGACGTTTTGCTTCAGGCAGGCTTCGACAACGTTTTCGGTGACCAGCACATTGCCCTGATGGAAGTCCTGATAGCGCCCCCAAAGCCCCACCGCACCCGCGCAATGCACCACGGCTTCGACGTCTGCGCACAGCTCGCGAACCAGTTCCGGGTCACTCAAATCGCCCTGAACGAACTCCGCACCTCGCCGTACCAGATGTTCGACGCCTTCGGCCCGGCGGCCGTTGACCCGCACGTCCAGGCCCTGCTCCAGGGCGAATCGCGCAAAGCGCCCGCCAATGAAGCCGCTTGCGCCGGTGACCAGAATTTTCATGACTTGCTCCGATGTGTTTCGTTTTTCATGCGTGTCGCATTACAGATTTCGTGTGCTCTTGACGCTGCCCGTCAGTCCAACGGCACCAGCCACTGCCTGGATAAACGTACCAGATGCTCGGTGAGTAACCCCAGCAACTGGCCACCATTGCGCCAATGATGCCAGTACAACGGCACATCAATCGGTTTATCTGGCAACAACTCCACCAGGACACCGCGTTCAAGTTGTTCGCGCACCTGCAGCTCGGGCACCAGCCCCCAGCCCAGGCCGGCCTCAGTCAGGCGGATGAAGCCTTCGGATGACGGGCACAAATGATGTTCAAAACCACCGTCCACACCCAGTGACGCCAGGTAGCGGTGCTGCAAAAAGTCATCCGGGCCAAACACCAGCGCCGGCGTGTGCGCCAACTGATCGGCCCTGACCCCTTGGGGAAAATGCCGGGCAATAAACGCCGGGCTGGCCAGCGCGCGGTAACGCATGGCGCCCAGCAACTCACTGCGGGCACCCGCCACCGGGCGCTCACTGGCACACACGCACGCCGCCACTTCACCGGCGCGCATGCGTTTGAGGCCAACGGTCTGGTCTTCCACCACCAGGTCGAGCAATAGATGTTGCTCGGCGCAAAAGTCACTCACCGCCTCGGCCCACCATGTGGCCAAACTGTCGGCGTTGAGTGCGATGCGCAGGCGTTCCGGCAAGCCTTCTTCATCCAGAGCGGGCACCAGGCTTTGCAGGTCACGCTCCAGCAAACGCACCTGCTGCACATGGTTGAGCAAACGCCGGCCAATCTCGGTCGGCGCCGGCGGCGTGGCCCGCACCAGCACCGGCTGGCCGATACGCGCTTCGAGCAACTTGATGCGCTGGGAGATCGCCGATTGCGACAACCCCAACACCTGAGCGGCGCGCTCGAACCCGGCCTGCTCGACCACCGCAGCAAGGGCGGACAGCAATTTATAGTCGAACATCAGTTTTCCTAATGAGCGATCAGCAATATTGGTTTTTCTTATACAACCTGGAACAGGAGAATGACCAGCAAGAACTGTTGAACAAGGATCAGCGACATGGCTGGCGAAACCTCACTGAACACCCTGCTGCGCAGCATGAGCCCGCAGCTCAACGATGGCGAATACGTGTTCTGCACGATTCGCGACGACCACCTGCCCAAAGACTGCGAAATCATCGGCAGCTTCCGCGAACAGGAAGGCCTGACGGTGATTCTTGAGCGCTCGCAAGCCGAGAAGGCCGGGTTGAGTTTCGACTACCTGGCGGCATGGATCACCCTCAATGTGCATTCGGCCCTCGAAGCCGTTGGCCTGACCGCTGCGTTTGCCACAGCCCTCGGCCAAGCCGGGATCAGCTGCAACGTGATTGCCGGCTATTACCACGACCATTTGTTTGTCGGCCAGGCCGACGCCAAGCGCGCGATGTCGGTACTGCGGCAACTCGCGGCAAACGCGGAGTAAACCTTATGTGGCAAAGCTATGTGAACGGCCTGTTGGTCGCTGCGGGACTGATCATGGCGATCGGTACGCAAAATGCGTTCGTGCTGGCGCAAAGCCTGCGCCGCGAACATCACCTGCCGGTGGCGGCGCTCTGCGTGACCTGCGATGCGTTGCTGGTGGCCGCTGGCGTGTTCGGGCTGGCGACGATCCTCGCGCAAAATCCACTGTTGCTGGCGATCGCCCGTTGGGGCGGCGCGGCTTTCCTGCTGTGGTACGGCAGCCTGGCACTGCGTCGCGCCTGTTCGAAGCAAAGCCTGCAACAGGGTGAAAACCAGACCGTGCGTTCATTGCGCGCGGTATTGCTCAGCGCTCTCGCGGTGACGTTGCTCAACCCGCATGTGTATCTGGACACCGTGTTGCTGATCGGTTCGCTCGGGGCCCAACAAACAGTGCCGAGCGCTTATGTGGTGGGCGCAGCCAGTGCGTCATTGCTGTGGTTTTTCACCCTGGCGCTGGGCGCCGCGTGGCTGGCACCGTGGTTGGCACGCCCAAGCACCTGGCGGATTCTCGACCTGCTGGTGGCGGTGATGATGTTTACTGTGGCCTTTCAACTGATCAACGCCGCCTGATTATTCCCAAAGGCTCTGGAACCTCTATCCCACACAGTTGTTGCGTGGTTAAGCCGCACCCCCGGTGCTATGATCCGACACCTGCGCCGCAAAGAGTACAAACTCCCCGGCGCTTGTCTGGCCGCCCGTGATCGGCCTTGCGCTCACCGCAACTGACCTGATTAGGAGAATCACCATGGCTTTCGAATTGCCGCCACTGCCTTACGCACACGATGCACTGCAGCCGCACATTTCCAAGGAAACTCTGGAATATCACCACGACAAGCACCACAACACCTACGTCGTGAACCTGAACAACCTGGTGCCAGGCACCGAGTTCGAAGGCAAGACCCTGGAACAAATCGTCAAGACTTCTTCGGGTGGCATCTTCAACAACGCCGCTCAGGTCTGGAACCACACTTTCTACTGGAACTGCCTGGCGCCAAACGCTGGCGGTCAACCAACCGGCGCACTGGCTGAGGCGATCAACGCAGCTTTCGGTTCGTTCGACAAGTTCAAAGAAGAGTTCACCAAGACTTCGGTCGGCACCTTCGGTTCCGGTTGGGGCTGGCTGGTGAAAAAAGCTGACGGTTCCCTGGCCCTGGCCAGCACCATCGGCGCCGGCAACCCGCTGACCAGCGGCGACACCCCGCTGCTGACCTGCGACGTCTGGGAACACGCTTACTACATCGACTACCGCAACCTGCGTCCGAAGTACGTTGAAGCGTTCTGGAACCTGGTTAACTGGAAGTTCGTGGCTGAGCAGTTCGAAGGCAAAGTCTTCACCGCTTAAGTCTGCTTGCAGTCAAAAAAACCCGGCATTGCCGGGTTTTTTTATGCCAGTGCAATGTGAAATCCTCCCGCAACGCCCCCCGAAAACAAGCGTTTCCTTGCCCCAACGCCACAGCCGTCTACCATCAACCAGACACAAATATTCGCCCCTGCCCCTCAAGTTGCGGGAGCTGCCTACCGAAACACTACTAATGGGCTCCACTTGCCAGCTACCACGGCATTGAGGCCAAGCCAGCGGACAAAATTCGCATGGCTTGATTGTCCCTTTGACTGCCATCACGGGATTGCCAATACTCATGGCAACTTGACGTTACCCGCACGGAACAAGGAATAGCCCTTTGAAGCTGGAACTCAAAAACAGCTTGTCGGTGAAGTTGCTCCGGGTCGTGCTCCTGTCGGCATTGATCGTCGGCGTGGTGTTGAGCTGCGCGCAGATCGTTTTCGATGCTTATAAAACACGCCAGGCCGTGGCCAATGATGCCCAGCGCATCCTCGATATGTTCCGCGACCCCTCGACCCAGGCGGTGTACAGCCTCGATCGGGAAATGGGTATGCAGGTTATTGAAGGCCTGTTCCAGGACGACGCCGTGCGCATGGCCTCCATCGGCCATCCCAATGAAGCCATGCTTGCGGAAAAATCCCGTGACTTGCAGCATTCTCACAGCCGTTGGCTGACCGACCTTATTCTGGGCCAGGAACGCACGTTCACCACGCAACTGGTGGGGCGCGGCCCCTATAGCGAATATTACGGCGACCTCAGTATCACCCTCGACACCGCCACCTATGGCCAGAGCTTTATTGTCAGCTCGGTGATCATCTTCATCTCCGGCGTATTGCGGGCCATGGCCATGGGCCTGGTGCTGTATCTGGTCTATCACTGGCTGCTGACCAAACCGCTGTCACGAATCATCGAACACCTGACCAACGTCAATCCCGACCGTCCCAGCGAACACAAGATTCCGCAGCTCAAGGGCCACGAAAAGAACGAACTGGGGATCTGGATCAACACCGCCAACCAGTTGCTTGAGTCCATCGAGCGCAATACCCACCTGCGCCACGAAGCCGAAAACAGCCTGTTGCGCATGGCGCAATACGACTTCCTCACCGGTCTGCCGAACCGTCAGCAATTGCAGCAGCAACTGGACAAGATTCTGGTAGACGCCGGTCGCCTGCAACGCCGGGTCGCCGTGTTGTGTGTAGGCCTGGATGATTTCAAAGGCATCAACGAGCAGTTCAGCTACCAGACCGGCGACCAATTGCTGTTGGCCCTGGCTGACCGTCTGCGTGCCCACAGTGGTCGTCTCGGCGCGCTCGCCCGCCTGGGGGGCGATCAGTTCGCACTGGTTCAGGCCGATATCGAGCAGCCCTACGAAGCCGCCGAGCTGGCGCAAAGCATCCTCGATGACCTGGAAGCGGCGTTTGCCCTCGATCATCAGGAAATCCGCCTGCGCGCAACCATCGGCATCACCTTGTTCCCGGAAGATGGCGACAGCACCGAGAAGCTGTTGCAGAAAGCCGAACAGACCATGACCCTGGCCAAGACCCGTTCGCGCAATCGCTATCAGTTCTATATCGCCAGCGTCGACAGCGAAATGCGCCGTCGCCGCGAATTGGAAAAAGACCTGCGCGACGCCCTCACCCGCAATCAGTTCTATCTGGTTTACCAACCGCAGATCAGTTACCGCGATCAGCGGGTGGTCGGTGTCGAGGCGCTGATTCGCTGGCAACACCCGGAACACGGGCTGGTGCCGCCGGATCTGTTCATTCCGCTGGCCGAGCAGAACGGCACGATCATCGCCATCGGCGAATGGGTGCTGGACCAGGCCTGCCGACAACTGCGTGAATGGCACGACCAGGGGTTCAGCGACCTGCGCATGGCGGTCAACCTGTCCACCGTGCAACTGCACCACGCCGAGTTGCCGCGAGTCGTCAACAACCTGATGCAAATGTATCGCCTGCCGCCGCGCAGCCTCGAACTGGAAGTCACCGAGACCGGTCTGATGGAAGACATCAGCACCGCCGCGCAACACCTGCTCAGCCTGCGCCGTTCGGGGGCCTTGATCGCTATCGACGACTTCGGGACCGGCTACTCATCGCTGAGCTATTTGAAGAGCCTGCCGCTGGACAAGATCAAGATCGACAAAAGCTTCGTTCAGGACCTGCTCGATGACGACGACGATGCAACCATCGTTCGCGCGATCATCCAGCTCGGTAAAAGCCTTGGCATGCAGGTGATTGCCGAGGGGGTGGAAACGCTCGAGCAAGAGGCTTACATCATCTCTGAAGGCTGTCACGAAGGTCAGGGCTATCTCTACAGCAAACCGCTGCCTGCGCGGGAGCTGAGTGCTTATCTGAAACAGGCCCAACGTAGTAATGCGATGATCCTCTGAGCCTCTAAAAGATCGCAGCCTGCGGCAGCTCCTACATTAGATTGGTGTTCACCTGTAGGAGCTGCCGAAGGCTGCGATCTTTTGATCTTCCCCGCACCGCCCTCGTAAACAAGAAATATTTCCAACCACGGCCCTTTACACATAATGCGAAAGATTTGCATTATGTCGCAGTTTTGCGCACCCCCGCGCCTGTCCATTATTTACCGAAGCAGGATGTTCGCCATGATTCGTATGCCTCTGGCTACCGCCAGTTTGCTGGCCATCGCTATTTCCCTCGCCGGTTGCGGCGAAGGTAAAGACAAGGCTGCTCCTCAAGCGCCTACGCCGGCCACCAGCACTGCGGCACCCGCTGCGCCTGCCGCTACCGGGAAAGTCGATGAAGCCGCTCGCAAAGCCGTTGTCGCGCACTACGCCGACATGGTTTTTGCTGTCTTCAGCGATGCCGAATCCACTGCGAAAACCCTGCAAACAGCCATCGACGCCTTCCTCGCCAAGCCGAATGCCGAGACCCTGAAAGCCGCTCGCGCAGCCTGGGTCGCTGCACGCGTGCCTTACCTGCAGAGTGAAGTATTCCGCTTCGGCAACACCATCATTGACGATTGGGAAGGTCAGGTTAACGCCTGGCCCCTCGACGAAGGCCTGATCGACTACGTCGACAAGAACTACGAGCACGCATTGGGTAACCCGGGGGCCAACGCCAACATCATCGCCAACCCGATCATCCAGGTGGGTGAAGACAAGATCGACGTGACCGACATCACGCCGGAAAAACTCGCCAGCCTGAACGAGCTGGGCGGTTCCGAAGCGAACGTCGCGACGGGTTACCACGCCATCGAATTCCTGCTCTGGGGCCAGGACCTGAACGGCACCGGCCCTGGTGCCGGCAACCGTCCGGCGTCGGACTACCTGGAAGGCCCCGGTGCTACCGGTGGCCACAACGATCGTCGTCGCGCCTACCTGAAAGCCGTGACCCAGTTGCTGGTCAGTGACCTGGAAGAAATGGTCGGCAACTGGAAGCCGAACGTGCCTGACAACTACCGCGCCGAGCTGGAAGAAGAACCGGCTGAAAGCGGTTTGCGCAAAATGCTCTTCGGCATGGGTAGTCTCTCGCTGGGCGAACTGGCGGGCGAGCGCATGAAAGTTTCCCTGGAAGCCAACTCCCCGGAAGACGAACAGGACTGCTTCAGCGACAACACCCACAACTCGCACTTCTACGATGCCAAAGGCATTCGCAACGTGTACCTGGGCGAATACACCCGCACCGACGGCACCAAAATGACCGGCGCCAGCCTGTCGTCGCTGGTGGCCAAAGCCGACCCGGCTGCCGATGCTGCACTCAAGGCTGACCTGGCCACCACCGAGGCCAAAATCCAGGTCATGGTTGATCACGCCAACAAGGGTGAGCACTACGACCAGTTGATCGCTGCCGGCAATACCGCGGGCAACCAGATTGTGCGTGACGCGATTGCGGCACTGGTCAAGCAGACCAGTGCAATCGAACTGGCTGCCGGCAAACTGGGCATCAGCGACCTGAACCCGGACAACGCCGATCACGATTTCTGATCAACGCTTGCCACCGATCGTTCCCACGCTCTGCGTGGGAATGCATCCCGTGACGCTCTGCGTCACATGTCACGAGCGGAACGCGGAGCGTCCCTAGAGTCATTCCCACGCGGAGCGTGGGAACGATCGGATGTCAGTCCGCTTTCGCGAGCAAGCCCGCTCCCACAGGGAATTGCGATCAACCTGTGAGAGCGAACGATAATTCCTCTTATTCAAACTCCGCTGCCCTGTTAGACTTTGCGCCCTTGTTTGGCTCGTCTTTCAGGATTGCTGATGCCCTCGCTGCCTCTTCGCTTGTCTGCACTGCTTCTGGCCCTGGGCCTGAGTGCCTGCGATGACGCCCCGCGTTTTACCAAGGCCGAACCCGGTGAAGCCCGCTCCGGTGGCGCAGCGACCGTCAGAAAGACCGACCAGAACGCGTTCTCACTGCCTTCAGCCAACCTCTCGCCGACCCGGCGGCTGGACTTCAGCGTCGGCAACAGTTTTTTCCGCAGCCCTTGGGTGATCGCCCCCTCGACCACCACCGCCCGCGACGGTCTCGGCCCGCTGTTCAACACCAACGGCTGCCAGAACTGCCATATCAAGGACGGTCGCGGTCATCCGCCAACGGCCGATTCCGATAATGCCGTGTCGATGCTGGTGCGTCTGTCGATCCCCAACGCCCCGGCCTACGCCAAGGTCATCGAGCAAATGGGTGTGGTGCCTGAGCCGGTCTACGGCGGGCAGCTTCAGGACATGGCCGTGCCCGGCGTCGCCCCCGAAGGCAAGGTTCGGGTCGACTATGATCCGGTCCCGGTGCGCTTTACCGACGGCACTGAAATCGAACTGCGCAAACCCAAGCTGCTGATCACCCAACTGGGCTACGGCCCGATGCATCCCGACACGCTTTTTTCCGCTCGAGTCGCCCCGCCGATGATTGGCCTCGGGCTACTCGAAGCCATCGCTGACGCAGATATCCTGGCCAACGCCGACGCCCAGGCTAAAGCCAAGAACGGCATCGCCGGACGTCCAAACCGGGTGTGGGATGACGCGCAGCAAAAGACCGTTTTGGGGCGTTTTGGCTGGAAAGCCGGGCAACCCAATCTCAATCAGCAAAACGTTCACGCGTTTTCCGGCGATATGGGCCTCACCACCCGCCTGCGACCGTTCGATGACTGCACCCAGGCCCAGACTGACTGCCTGCAGGCGCCTAACGGCAATGGCCCGGATGGCGAGCCGGAAGTCAGCGACAACATCTTGCGCCTGGTGCTGTTCTATAGCCGTAACCTCGCCGTCCCGGCCCGCCGTGATGTCAACGGCTCGCAAGTCCTGGCCGGTAAAAACCTGTTCTATCAGGCCGGTTGCCAGTCCTGCCACACACCGAAATTCACCACCGCCGCGAATGCCGCAGAACCTGAACTGGCCAATCAAGTGATTCGCCCCTACAGCGATCTGCTGTTGCATGACATGGGCGAAGGCCTGGCCGATAACCGTAGCGAATTCCAGGCTTCAGGACGCGACTGGCGCACCGCGCCGTTGTGGGGCATTGGCCTGACGCAGGCCGTCAGTGGCCACACGCAGTTTCTGCATGACGGCCGCGCTCGCAACCTGCTCGAAGCCGTGTTGTGGCACGGCGGTGAAGCACGCGCGGCGCAGCAGCAGGTTTTAGCGTTCAACGCCGAACAACGTGCTGCGTTGCTGGCCTTTTTGAATTCTCTTTGACGCATTTCCCATACGCTTTTGCCCACATAAAAAGGGAGCCCGACATGTTCCGTCCCAAGCTGTTGTTCACCAGCCTTGCCGCACTCGCCCTGGGTGCCTGCTCGCCCCAGGACCCTCAAGCCGTCACCTCGGCAGCCATCGCCAAGCAAGTGATCCTGCCGACCTACAGTCGCTGGGTTGAAGCCGACCGCCAATTGGCCGTCAGTGCGCTGGCCTACTGCGAAGGCAAGGCGGACCTTGCAACAGCTCGCGCCGACTTCCTCCATGCACAAAAGGCCTGGGCACAATTGCAACCGCTGCTGGTTGGCCCACTGGCCGAAGGCAATCGCTCCTGGCAGGTGCAGTTCTGGCCAGACAAGAAAAACCTGGTCGGGCGTCAGGTCGAGCAACTGGTCACCGCACAACCGCAGATCGACGCCGCTGCGCTAGCCAAATCCAGCGTCGTCGTGCAGGGACTCTCGGCCTATGAGTACATTCTGTTCGACGAAAAAACCAACGTTGCCGACGCCGCGCAAAAAGCCCGTTACTGCCCACTGCTGAGTGCCATCGGCGAACGTCAGAAACTGCTGGCCGAAGAGATCCTCGCCAGCTGGAACAGCACCGACGGCATGCTGGCCCAGATGAGCAAATTCCCGAACCAGCGTTACGCCGATTCCCACGAAGCCATCGCCGATTTGCTGCGCGCTCAAGTGACGGCACTCGATACCCTGAAGAAAAAACTCGGCACGCCAATGGGGCGCCAGACCAAGGGTATTCCACAGCCGTTCCAGGCAGACGCATGGCGCAGTCAGTCGTCGCTGCAAAGCATGGAGTCGAGTCTGGCTGCCGCCCGGACGGTCTGGGTCGGCGTCGACAACAAGGGCCTGCGCGGCCTGCTGCCGGCCGAACAAAAGCCGCTGGCGGACAAGATCGATGCCGCCTACGCCGCGTCGTTGAAACTGTTCGAAAGCAACCAGCGCTCGCTGACCGAGATGCTCACAGACGATGCCGGTCGCCAGCAACTCAACGACCTCTACGACAGCCTCAACGTCGTCCATCGCCTGCACGAAGGTGATCTGGCCAAGGCGCTGGGCATCCAACTGGGCTTCAACGCCAACGACGGTGACTGATGAGGGGTAGCGCCATGCTGCGACGTCAGGCTCTGACTTTAGGCAGTTTGTTGCTGGGCGCCGTGACGCTGGGCGGCTGGAAGCTGTTCAAGCAAAAGGACCACGGTCCTTTGCTGCTTTCGGCGCGCGACGACAGTGACGGCAAACATTACGCCGTCGGCTATCGACTGGACGGCACTCGAGTGTTCGCCACCGAAGTTGGCCAACGCTGCCACGACATCATCAACCACCCTGCTCTGCCAATAGCCCTGTTCGTCGCACGGCGACCGGGCACCGAGAGCTATCTGGTCGATTTGCGTGACGGTACGCTGCTGCAAACCGTAGTATCGAAACCGAACCGGCACTTCTACGGTCACGCGGTTATTCATAAAAGCGGCGACTGGCTGTACGCCACCGAAAACGACACCACCGACCCGGGTCGCGGCTTGCTCGGGGTGTACCGTTTCGAGGGTCAGCGGTTGCTTTACAGCGGTGAAATTTCCACCCACGGCATCGGTCCGCATCAGGTGTCATGGATGCCCGACGGTGAAACCCTGGTGGTGGCCAACGGCGGCATTCGCACCGAAGGCGAAAGCCGGGTCGAGATGAACCTTGACGCCATGGAACCCAGCCTGGTGCTGATGCAGCGCGATGGCACCCTGCTGAGCAAGGAAACCCTGGCCCAGCAGATGAACAGCGTGCGTCACATGGGGATCGCCAGCGATGGCACCATTGTCACCGGCCAGCAATTCATGGGCGCCGCCCATGAATCATCCGAGCTGTTGGCGATCAAGCGTCCCGGCCAGCCCTTTGTCGCGTTCCCGGTCGCCGAGCATCAGTTGCAGGCCATGGGGCACTACACCGCGAGCGTCGCGGTGCACAGTGACTTGCGGCTGGTGGCGCTCACCGCACCGCGCGGCAACCGTTTTTTCATCTGGGACCTGGACAGCGGCGAAGTGCGCCTCGATGCACCGCTGCCCGACTGTGCCGGCGTCGGTGCGGTGGCCGATGGCTTTGTCGTGACATCGGGGCAAGGGCGTTGCCGTTTCTATGATTGTCGCCAGACACCGCTGCTGGCAAAACCCCTCGAGCTCCCTGCAGGGCTCTGGGATAACCACCTGCACCTGGTCTGAAATCTGCGCTGCCAAATTGATCGTTTGATCGTTCCCACGCTCCCGCGTGGGAATGCAGCCAGTGACGCTCCGCGTCACCTGCCGAAGCGGACGCAGAGCGTCCGGTGAGGCATTCCCACGCAGAGCGTGGGAACGATCAATAATGAGCTGCCGAAGGCTGCGATCCTGTTCCTGAGAACACCCGGAAACATCAATTGGAATCACCCGCATACACGGAGTAATGTTTGGTCTGTCTCGCCTGATTTTTTCCAAGGAAGTGGAATATGCTGCGTCGCCGCATGCTGATCATGTTGGGTGTTGTGCTGTTGATCGTCCTGATGCTGGGAGGCTACAAGGCCTTCTCCATCTACAAGATGATCCAGACCTTCGCTGTGCCAAGACCACCGGTGAGCGTTGCCGTGGCCACGGCCACCGAACGGCCCTGGCAATTTCGCTTGCCCACGGTCGGTACTCTCAAGGCGCTGCAAGGGGTCAACCTGGGCCTGGAGATCGCCGGTACGGTCAAGGAGGTGCAGTTTGAATCCGGGCAGAAGGTCAAGGCCGGTCAGCCGCTCGTGCAGCTCGACAGCGCCGTTGAAAGTGCCTTGCTGGAAACTGCTCAGGCCGACCTTGGCCTGGCGCAACTCGATTACGGCCGCGGCAGCCAATTGGTCGGCAGTCAGGCGATTTCCAAGGGCGAGTTCGACCGGCTCACCGCGGTGCTCGCCAAGAACAAGGCCACAGTCAATCAGCTCAAGGCTGCGCTGGCGAAGAAACATATCGTCGCGCCCTTCAGCGGCACCATCGGCATTCGTCAGGTGGACGTCGGCGACTTCCTGCCCAGCGGCACGGTCATCGCCACCCTGCAGGACTTGAGCAGCCTTTACGTCGACTTCTACGTGCCGGAACAATCGGTGCCGAAAATCGCCCTCGGTCAGGCGGTTCAAGTCACGGTCCCGGCCTACCCGACACAGAACTTCCCCGGTGCCATCAGCGCGATCAACCCCAAGGTCGAAAACAGCACCCGCAACGTGCTGGTGCGTGCCACCCTGGCCAACCCTGACGGCACATTGCTACCGGGCATGTTCGCCAGCCTGCAGGTCATGTTGCCGGACCCACAGCCCAAAATCGTCGTACCGGAAGGCGCGATCACCTACACCCTCTATGGCAACTCGCTTTATGTGGTCGCCCAGAAGAAGGACGCGAACGGCAACGTCGAGAAAGACGACCAGGGCCAGCCGATCCTGATCGCCGAACGACGCTTCATCGAAACCGGCGAGCGTCGCGAAGGCCTGGTGATGATCAACAAAGGGCTGCAGAACGGCGAGCAAGTGGTCAGTGCCGGTCAGATCAAACTCGACAACGGCACGCACATTGTCGTCAGCCCCGACAAGAACCTGCCAGCCGAACAGACCAGCCAACCGCGCGCGAACTGATCAAGGAATTCCCATGGCGTTTACCGATCCGTTCATCCGCCGCCCGGTGCTCGCTACCGTGGTCAGCCTGCTGATTGTGCTGCTGGGTTTCCAGGCCTGGAGCAAACTGCCGCTGCGCCAATATCCGCAAATGGAGAACGCGCTGATCACGGTGACCACTGCCTACCCCGGCGCCAACGCCGAAACCATTCAGGGCTACATCACCCAACCCTTGCAGCAAAGCCTGGCCAGTGCCGAAGGCATTGACTACATGACCTCGGTCAGTCGCCAGAACTTCTCGGTGATTTCGATTTACGCGCGCATCGGCTCCAACAGCGACCGGCTGTTCACCGAGCTGCTGGCCAAGGCCAACGAGGTCAAGAACAAGCTGCCCAAAGACGCTGAAGACCCGGTGCTGAGCAAGGAGGCCGCAGGTGCCTCGGCGCTGATGTACATGAGTTTTTTCAGCAAGGAGTTGAGCAACCCGCAGATCACCGATTATCTGTCACGGGTGATCCAGCCCAAGCTCGCCACCCTTCCCGGCATGGCTGAAGCCGCCATTCTCGGCAACCAGGTGTTTGCCATGCGCCTTTGGCTCGACCCGGTAAAACTTGCCGGTTTCGGCTTGAGCGCCAGTGACGTCACCAACGCCGTGCGCCAGTACAACTTCCTGTCCGCCGCCGGTGAAGTCAAAGGCGAGTACGTCGTCACCAGTATCAACGCCAATACCGAGTTGAAGACCGCCGAAGCCTTTGCCGCGATCCCTTTGAAAACAGAGGGTGACAGCAGGGTACTGCTCAGCGACGTGGCGCGCGTGGAAATGGGCGCCGAGAACTACAACACCATCAGCTCTTTTGGCGGCACACCGTCGGTGTACATCGGGATCAAGGCCACACCGGCCGCCAACCCGCTGGACGTGATCAAGGAAGTGCGCAAGATCATGCCGGAGCTGGAATCCCAGTTGCCCCCCACCCTCAAGGCTGAAATTGCCTACGACGCCACGTTGTTCATTCAGGCCTCGATCAACGAAGTGGTGAAAACCCTCTTCGAAGCCGTGCTGATCGTGATTGTCGTGGTGTTCCTGTTTCTTGGCGCGCTGCGTTCGGTGCTGATCCCGGTGGTGACCATTCCACTGTCGATGATCGGCGTGATGTTCTTCATGCAACTGATGGGCTACTCGATCAACCTGCTGACCTTGCTGGCGATGGTGCTGGCCATCGGCCTGGTGGTGGACGACGCCATCGTCGTGGTGGAAAACATCCACCGACACATAGAAGAAGGCAAAACGCCGCTGGACGCAGCTCTCGAAGGCGCCCGGGAAATCGCCATGCCGGTAGTCTCGATGACCATCACCCTGGCGGCGGTCTATGCACCCATCGGCTTTCTGACGGGCCTGACCGGCGCCCTGTTCAAGGAGTTCGCGCTGACCCTGGCCGGCGCCGTGGTGATCTCCGGGATCGTTGCCCTGACGCTGTCGCCGATGATGTGCGCGCTGCTCTTGCGTCACGATGAAAACCCGTCAGGCCTGGCCCATCGCCTCGATCTGATTTTCGAAGGGCTTAAGCGTCGTTATCAACGTGTGCTGCACGGCACGCTCAATACACGGCCCGTGGTGCTGGTGTTCGCCGTGATCGTGCTGTGCCTGATTCCGGTGCTGCTCAAGTTCACCAAATCGGAACTGGCACCGGATGAAGACCAGGGCGTCATTTTCATGATGGCCAACGCCCCACAACCCACCAACCTGGACTACCTGAATACCTACACCGACGAATTCCTGGCGATATTCAAGGAGTTTCCCGAGTACTACTCGTCCTTCCAGATCAACGGATTCAATGGCGTGCAGTCAGGTATTGGCGGCTTCCTGCTCAAACCCTGGAATGAGCGCAAACGAACCCAGATGCAGATTCTGCCAGAGGTGCAGAAAAAGCTTTCGAGCATCACCGGCCTGCAAATCTTCGGCTTCAACCTGCCGTCTCTACCGGGCACTGGTGAAGGCTTGCCGTTCCAGTTTGTGATCAACACCGCCAATGACTACGAGTCCCTGCTGGAGGTGATCAATCGGGTGAAGAAGCGTGCCCTGGAATCCGGAAAGTTCGCGTTCCTCGACATCGACCTGGCCTTCGACAAGCCCGAAGTCGTGGTTGATATCGACCGCGCCAAAGCCGCTCAAATGGGTGTCTCGATGGAGGATCTGGGCGTAACCCTGTCGACGTTGCTGGCAGAAGCCGAGATCAACCGTTTCACCATCGAGGGGCGCAGTTACAAAGTCATCGCCCAGGTCGAACGGCCCTACCGGGACAACCCCGACTGGCTGAGCAACTACTACGTTAAAAACACCAAGGGTGAGCTGTTGCCCCTGTCGACCTTGATCAACATCAGTGACCGGGCACGACCGCGACAGCTGAATCAGTTCCAGCAACTCAATTCGGCGATTCTTTCCGGCGTTTCGATGGTCAGCATGGGCGAGGCGATTGATACCGTGCGCCAGATCGCCCAGGAAGAAGCGCCGCCAGGTTATGCCTTCGATTACGGCGGCGCCTCGCGGCAGTTCGTTCAGGAAGGCAGCGCCTTGTGGGTGACCTTTGCCTTGGCACTGGCGATCATTTTCCTGGTACTGGCGGCGCAGTTCGAAAGTTTCCGCGATCCACTGGTGATTCTGGTGACCGTACCGCTGTCGATTTGCGGCGCGCTGATCCCGTTGTTCCTGGGCTGGTCGAGCATGAACATCTATACCCAGGTCGGGCTGGTGACCTTGATCGGACTGATCAGCAAACACGGGATCCTGATCGTCCAGTTTGCCAACCAATTGCGCAAGGACAAGGGCCTGACGCCCCGCGAAGCCGTGGAGCAAGCGGCAGCCATTCGCCTGCGTCCGGTATTGATGACCACGGCCGCCATGGTCTTCGGCATGGTGCCGTTGATCATCGCCACCGGCGCGGGGGCCGTCAGCCGCTATGATATCGGGATGGTGATCGCCACGGGCATGTCGATCGGGACACTGTTCACGCTGTTCGTGCTGCCCTGCATCTACACGCTGTTGGCCAAGCCCGACAAGACCTGAGAGCTCCCACAAGGGGTCGGCAAATTGAAGACTTGGGTTCAAAAGCAAAAGCCTCGCGTATGCGAGGCCTTTGATGTGGGCTGAGGGGTTTCAACTCTGGTGCTTCATTCCCTGAGTCATGCCTAACATGAACAACAACAACTCATCATTTTCGGAGTGGGTCACCGTGGATGACTTCGCAGTCCGTGGTAACGGGCAATGCGCGCCGCCATTCTTTGCACTGAGAACTTGCGTACGTGGCTGCTCCAGGCCGACCACCGCCAATGAAACAACTGCCAAGGCTCCTGCCAAAAATAGCCCCCTAGCAATTTCTAGTTTCATCGCTACAAACCTTTGATGGAGCTGCCAAACGCCTTCTTATAAAAGTAGATGAGCTTCGCCCAATCTGCCGAGCCCCACGACGAGTGGCGGCGCAACTGTTTCATGTCATGCGAAGCCGCTTGCTGACGGGTCAGACGCTGGCGGCACTTCTCCAGATCGAGCAACGCCACTTCGGCCCTGGCGGCGTCACCCTCACCGGTCACGCGCACAAAAACATGCTTGATATACAAGCAGCTATGTTGCCAGCGCCCCTTGTGCATCCGCGCCAGGTTCTCGGCCAGGTCTTGCAGTACCCGTTCATGCAACGCCTCGCCGTAGCGCTCGCGCCCACCGCTGGCATACCAGTCTTCAATCTCGACAAAGCCGTCCAGTGCGGCAGTCACCAACAACGCTCGCCACTGATGCACCGGATCACGCTGGGCGCCACAGAACACCAGTTCAGGCACTCGAACATTCAGCAAACGGAGGCCGTTCAGCGCATCAAGCTCACGTAACACCGTCGGACGACCAAACGGGTGCAACCAGCTTCGGTAAATGTGCCCCGTCTGACGCTTGGCATAGAGCAGCCGGTCATGGGGGGCACGAATCCGCTGTACGCCACTTTCCCCACCTCGACGAACGTTGGGTTCTTCTACCCATTCACCGCGCTGATTCCAGAAATAATTGAAGCGGTCTTCAGGAGCGACTTCCATTTCCGATGCCTGTCCAACTGCCATCCTGCTACCTCTTTCGTAATATATAAACGCGCCGCATGCCATAGAGCGGGATAAAGTCCAAATGCTCCTGAACCCGAAAATCCACCTGCTTGAACTCCGCTTCTACGGTCGCGACCGTGGCATCAAGCGTCCGGCTTGCCCAGTTCGACATAAAAGCGGCAGCCGTTGGGTTCCATGGTGCTGAGACTGACGCTCCAGCCCTGGTTTTCACAAATTCGCTGCACCAGCGACAGGCCCAGTCCAAGCCCGTCCCCACGCTTCTCGCCACCGCGTACAAACGGCTCGAACATCGCTTCACGCTTCTCTTCAGGAATACCGACACCGCTGTCTTCGACCAGAAAACCGCGGGGCAGAATGGTCAGGCGAATAAACCCGCTGTCGGTGTAGTGCAAGGCATTACGCAACAGGTTACCCATGACTGCATGCAGGAATGTCGCGTTATAGCGCGTATCCGTCGGGTTGCCGGGTTCATAAAACAGCGTGAGCCCCTTGTCTTCGATCGGCTCGCGCCACAGGCCGAGCAAGTCCTCGGCCACCTGCCCCAGAGTCTGTTGTGGCGACATGCTGGCATCTTCACGCTGCGCCCGGGCGAGCATCAGGAAGGTCTGGACCAGTTCGCGCATCTCTTCACAGGCACGAGCGATCCGCTCAACCTGGTTGCGACTGCGCTGATCAAGGTCCGGGTTCTCCAGCAACAGTTCGCAGGAGCTGGCCAATACCATCAACGGGGTGCGCAGCTCGTGACTGACGTCGCTGGTGAACAGCCGTTCGCGACTCAGCGCCTGGCGCAATCGGCCCAACGTGGCGTCGAAGGCGACGGCCAGCTCACCGACTTCATCGGCGGCATAGTCCGGCGCCAGGGGCGGTGCCAGACCAAGCAGTTGATCGCGGTGACGCACCTGGCGTGCCAGCCGGACCACCGGCGCCATGACCTTGCGCGCGAGCACCCAGCCAAGGAACACCGCCAATGCCAGACTTAATACAAACCCCACCAGCACCACGGCAAACAATACCCGTTCGCGCTCTTCGAAATCGCTTTGATCCTGTATCAGGACGTAGCGTCGGCCATCAACGATCTCGACGAGCGCGTGGTATGACAGCTGCTCGCGAAACACTTCATGAAAGCCCGCATTCAGATGCCGCAGGTCCCTGGGCAAGTCGAAGTCGCCAGGGCCGCCACTGAAGTAGAACAACTGATCGGGCTCGGGACGGTGACTCCAGTCGGCCATACTGTCCATCAACAGCAAACGCTGTAAATCGCCACCCAGACCTGCAGAAATCAGCTTTTCTTCGACCAGATGCACGGTCGCCACGATGCCAATGGCGAATGCCCCCGCCACCAACGCACTCATCAAGGCAAAGGCAATAATGATCCGCTGAGCAAGGCTCTGCTTAAACTCCATCACGCCCCTCGGCCAGGCGATAGCCGACGCCGTGCACGGTTTGCAGCAATGGTTTGGCGAACGGCTTGTCGATCACCTGACGCAACTGATGGACGTGACTGCGCAGGCTGTCGCTGTCCGGACAGTCATCACCCCAAAGGGCTTCTTCGAGTATTTCGCGACGCAAGACGTGCGGGCTTTTCTGCATCAACACCGCCAGCAGCTTGAGGCCGACCGGGTTGAGTTTCAGCAGGCGACCTTCGCGGGTCACTTCAAGCGTGTCGAGGTCGTAGCTCAGATCGCCAACCTGCAGGGCACGGCGACCGCCACCCTGGGTACGGCGCATGACCGCCTCGATGCGCGCCGCCAGTTCAGACAGGGCAAAGGGTTTGACCAGGTAATCATCGGCACCGGACTTGAAGCCCTGCAGCCGGTCATCCAGTTGGTCACGGGCAGTCAGCATGATCACCGGGGTATCGCGCCGGGCATCTTCACGCAGGCGTTTGCACAGGGTGTAACCATCGATGCCGGGCAGCATGATGTCGAGCACGATCAGATCGTAATGCTCGGTGGCCGCCAGGTGCAGACCTGACAAACCGTCCTGCGCGCAATCCACGGTATAGCCTTTAAGCCCCAGGTAATCGGCCAGATTGGCGAGGATGTCGCGGTTGTCTTCAACCAATAGAATTCGCATGGGCACTTGCTCCGTACACAGTAACGGCCGTCTTGGCCCGCGCAGCTTAAGGCCAAGAGTGGCTCAGGGATAGATCTGTTGATCCAAACCCTGTCAGGGAAGGTACTGCAGACCTCTGCCGATATGTTACAGCCATAAAAAAACCCCGCGGGCTTTACGCCAGCGGGGTTTTTTCGTACAGGGTAAGGCTGGCTTACATCATGCCGCCCATGCCGCCCATACCGCCCATGTCTGGCATACCGCCGCCAGCTGGTGCGTCTTCCTTGATCTCGGCGATCATGGCTTCGGTGGTGATCATCAGGCTGGCAATCGACGAAGCCGCTTGCAGAGCCGAACGAGTCACTTTGGCCGGGTCCAGGATACCCATTTCGATCATGTCGCCGTATTCGCCGGTAGCAGCGTTGTAACCGTAGTTACCCTTACCCTGCTTGACCTTGTCGACTACAACGCTTGGCTCGTCGCCGGAGTTGGCAACGATCTGACGCAGTGGCGCTTCAACAGCGCGACGCAGCAACTGGATGCCCACGTTCTGGTCATCGTTGTCGCCTTTGAGTTCGGAGATCGCTTGCAGAGCGCGAACCAGTGCCACGCCACCGCCAGGTACCACGCCTTCTTCAACGGCTGCACGGGTAGCGTGCAGGGCGTCTTCAACGCGGGCTTTCTTCTCTTTCATTTCAACTTCGGAACCCGCGCCAACCTTGATCACTGCAACGCCGCCGGACAGCTTGGCCAGACGCTCTTGCAGTTTTTCACGGTCGTAGTCGGACGAAGTGTCAGCCACTTGTTGACGGATCTGAACAACGCGAGCCTGGATGTCAGCCTCAACGCCAGCACCGTCGATGATGGTGGTGTTTTCTTTGGACAGGATCACGCGCTTGGCATTACCCAGGTGTTCCAGGGTAGTGCTTTCCAGGCTCAGGCCGATCTCTTCGGAGATAACGGTACCGCCAGTCAGAACAGCGATGTCCTGCAGCATGGCCTTGCGACGGTCGCCGAAGCCTGGGGCTTTGACGGCAGCCACTTTAACGATGCCGCGCATGTTGTTCACAACCAGAGTCGCCAGGGCTTCGCCTTCAACGTCTTCGGCAACGATCAGCAGAGGACGACCGGCTTTGGCAACGGCTTCCAGTACTGGCAGCATTTCGCGGATGTTCGAGATCTTTTTGTCGACCAGCAGGATCAGCGGACCGTCCAGTTCGGCGGTCATGGTCTCTGGCTTGTTGACGAAGTACGGGGACAGGTAGCCACGGTCGAACTGCATGCCTTCTACAACCGACAGTTCGTTTTCCAGGCCCGAGCCTTCTTCAACGGTGATCACGCCTTCTTTACCGACTTTTTCCATGGCTTCGGCAATGATGTCGCCGATGGAGCTGTCGGAGTTGGCCGAGATGGTGCCGACCTGAGCGATTGCCTTGGTGTCAGCGCATGGCTTGGACAGGGCTTTGAGCTCTTTGACGATAGCGATGGTCGCTTTGTCGATACCGCGTTTCAGGTCCATCGGGTTCATGCCGGCAGCGACGGCTTTCAGGCCTTCGTTGACGATCGACTGAGCCAGAACGGTCGCGGTGGTGGTGCCGTCGCCTGCGTCATCGTTGGCACGGGAGGCAACGTCTTTGACCAGCTGCGCGCCCATGTTTTCGAAACGGTCTTTCAGTTCGATTTCTTTGGCTACGGAAACGCCGTCCTTGGTGATGGTCGGAGCGCCGAAGCTCTTCTCGATGATCACGTTACGGCCTTTAGGGCCCAGGGTCGCTTTTACTGCGTCAGCCAGGACGTTGACACCGGCGAGCATTTTCTTACGGGCGGAGTCGCCGAATTTAACTTCTTTAGCAGCCATGATCGATATTCCTTAAATACTTTGTAGTAGCGGGAAATTGAGCGCAAATCAGCCTTCGATAACAGCGAGAATCTCGTTCTCAGCCATTACCAGCAGGTCTTCACCGTCGACTTTCACAGTGTTGCTGCCGGAGTACGGGCCGAACACAACCTTGTCACCCACTTTCACGGCCAGCGCACGCACTTCACCGTTGTCCAGCACGCGGCCGGTACCTACAGCGAGGACTTCACCGCTGTTGGCTTTTTCGGCAGCCGAACCTGGCAGAACGATACCGCCAGCGGTTTTCTTTTCTTCTTCGCTGCGACGGATGACGACGCGGTCATGCAGAGGACGAAGCTTCATTGTCGATCTCTCCTAATTGTGGTTTTCAGCGGCCGGTGTAATCCCGGCGGGTTAAATTCCGGCGTTGCCGGTTGCGGCTCGTCAAGCGAACCGCGGAAGTCTGTCTGGTGATCTTCACCAGAAACCTTGCGGTGACCGTTACATAAGGGCGCATAAGCTTATTACAAGGGCTGGGCAGTGAAATTTTTTACGGCCTGACCACAGAAACGAACACGGCACCCGAAGGTGCCGTGTCAATGAGACAGTTATTTGGAGTCGCGGTGCTCGAACTCGCCTTCGATCACGTTCGGCTCACGGCCCAACGGTTGACGCGGAGCCGGGCCGCCACGCGGTTGCAGATCATCGGCAAAGGCACGCTGACGAATTGCCTGCTCTTCGGCGCGCTGGCGCATCTTGTTGGCCAGCAGCCGGCGAGTGATCGGCAGCACCATGATCAGACCCATCACGTCACTGACGAAGCCTGGCAGGATCAACAGACCACCACCCAAGGCCAGCATCAGGCCTTCGAGCATGGTCTGCGCTGGCAACTCGCCGCGGTTCAGGCTTTCACGAGCGCGCAATGCGGTAGCCAGACCGGCGATGCGCAGCACGAACACGCCAAACATCGAGCCGAGAATAATCAGCAGCAGCGCCGGGAAAAACCCGATGGCCGCGCTGACCTTGACGAATACGAACAGCTCCAACACCGGGAATAGCAGAAAGAGCAACAAAAAAGGGCGCATCAAATGGTTCCTTAACGCAAGAATGCCTTGCAAGTAAAACTTAGATGACGTCGCCGTTTCGTGATTTCAAGCGTCGGCTGTCGCATTTTTCGGCCAATGCTCGGCATGAGCCAATAAAACCAAGGTTTCGCGCACTTGTGTCGGCGTATTACACACCTCCGGGAACGACAACCAGTACAGCCCCTGGCCAATGCGCAGGTGCATGCCTTCGGCGTCGATACCCGCCAACTGAGCGGGTGCGGTTTTCGGCAAGCCGGCCAGGTCGACGTAATGGGCGATGGCCTTGGCGTGGTCGGCGTTCATGTGTTCGACCATGCTCACTTCGGCCTTGCCGGCGAACGGGTTGGCCAGGGTCAGTTGGTCGACCCAGTGAATCGCACCGAAACCCCCGATGTAGCGATGCCGTACCGGTTTGAGTACCCAGAAGTCGAAATCATGCGCCTTGTGATAATTCTGCGAGTCCGGGAAATAGCGGTAATAACGCTCGGCGGCGGCATCGATGGCGGCCTGGTCTTCGATTTTTTCCGCTTCGGCCAGGTACGTCAGCCGACCAACGGCCTGCACGTCTTCAGCCTCGCGCTCCCCCACCAGCAGTGAGCATTTAGGGTCTTTTTGCAGATTGTGGGTGTGCTGGGCGATCCGGCTGATCAGGATCAGCGGCCGGCCCTGCTCGTCCAGGCAATAAGGAACCACTGAGCCGAACGGGAAACCGGGCATCGCCTTGGAGTGTGTCGAGAGCACTCCGCGGTATTCCTTGAGCAGCAATTCTCGGGCATGCTTGGCAGCTTCAACGCTCAATTTATGACTCCTTATATAGAATCCGTCAAAAAAACGGACAGGCACCTGGAACAACGTTCCAGCAATGCCATCGGGGCAGTTCTCGTGTGCAGCCAGGCCACATCAGGTGCAGATCGAGAGGCTCTCTAAAAGGAAACCACTCTGACCTGCTATTGGGGGCATGCGAATGAAACTCACTGACAAAGTAATCATTATCACGGGCGGTTGCCAGGGTTTAGGCCGTTCGATGGCCGAGTATTTCGCCGCCAAGGGTGCGAAACTGGCGCTGGTCGACCTCAACCAGGAAAAGCTAGACCAGGCCGTCGCCGCCTGCAAAGCCGCCGGTGTCGATGCTCGCGCTTATCTGTGCAACGTCGCCAATGAAGAACAGGTGACTCATATGGTCGCCCAGGTTGCCGAAGACTTCGGCGCGATCCACGGCCTGATCAACAACGCCGGGATTCTGCGCGATGGCCTGCTGATCAAGGTCAAGGATGGCGAAATGACCAAGCTGAGCCTGGCCCAGTGGCAGGCCGTGATCGACGTCAACCTGACCGGCGTGTTCCTGTGCACCCGTGAAGTGGCGGCGAAAATGATCGAGCTGAAGACCAGCGGCGCGATCGTCAATATCTCCTCGATCTCCCGCGCCGGCAACGTCGGCCAGACCAACTACTCCGCCGCCAAGGCCGGGGTTGCTGCGGCCACCGTGACCTGGGCCAAGGAACTGGCGCGCTACGGTATTCGCGTGGCCGGTATTGCGCCGGGCTTCATCGAAACCGAAATGACCCTGGGCATGAAGCCTGAAGCGCTGGAGAAAATGACCTCCGGGATTCCACTCAAGCGCATGGGCAAGCCCGAAGAAATTGCCCATTCGGCGGCGTACATCTTCGAGAACGACTATTACACCGGCCGGATCCTGGAGATGGATGGCGGTTTGCGGATTTAAGACCTACCTAAAACCAATGTGGGAGCAGCCGGGCGGCGCTCCCTCTGCTCGCGATGGGGGCATAACATTCACAATTGATTGTGACTGTTACACCGCTATCGCGAGCAGGCTCGCTCCCACAGTTATTAGTGTTCTATCTGGAAGGTATCAATCGTCGCTGACGGTGATGTTCGGCATCGCTGGCGTGGCGGCTTCCTGCAAGACAATCCGCGCGCCCACGTGACGGGCCAGTTCCTGGTAGACCATGGCGATCTGGCTGTCCGGTTCGGCGATCACTGTTGGCTTGCCGCCGTCAGCCTGCTCGCGAATCAACATCGACAGCGGCAGCGATGCCAGCAGTTCGACGCCATATTGGCTGGCCAGCTTCTCGCCGCCGCCTTCACCGAACAGGTGCTCGGCATGACCGCAGTTGGAGCAGATGTGCACGGCCATGTTTTCCACCACGCCGAGCACTGGAATGTTGACCTTACGGAACATCTCCACGCCTTTGCGGGCGTCCAGCAATGCAAGATCCTGCGGTGTGGTGACAATCACCGCACCAGCCACCGGGACTTTTTGCGCCAGGGTCAACTGAATGTCACCGGTGCCCGGCGGCATGTCGATCACCAGATAATCCAGATCGCTCCAGGCCGTCTGCGTCACCAGTTGCAGCAAGGCGCCGGAAACCATCGGGCCACGCCAGACCATCGGCGTGTTGTCGTCGGTCAAAAACGCCATGGACATGACTTCAACGCCATGCGACTCGATCGGCACGAACCACTTCTGGTCCTTGATCTTGGGTCGGGTACCTTCCGGGATGCCGAACATGATGCCCTGGCTCGGGCCATAGATATCGGCATCGAGGATCCCGACCCTGGCGCCTTCGCGGGCCAGCGCCAGCGCGAGGTTCGCAGCGGTGGTGGATTTGCCCACGCCGCCCTTGCCGGACGCCACCGCGACCACGTTCTTGACGTTGGCCAATCCCGGGATCTGCGCCTGAGCCTTGTGCGCGGCAATCACAGTAGTGATGTCGACTTTGGCCGAGGTCACGCCCTCCAGGCCTTCGATCGCCATTTGCAGCAGTTGCGCCCAGCCACTCTTGAACAGGCCGGCGGCGTAGCCCAGTTCCAGCTGAACGCTGACGCGGTCGCCCTGAATGTCGATGCTGCGCAGGCAACCGGCGCTGACCGGATCCTGGTTCAAGTAAGGGTCGGTGTACTGACGAAGGACGGCTTCCACCGCTGCGCGATTGACGGCGCTCATGGGCAACTCCGATAACAAGGCTGGAAAATCAGACGGGTATCCTACCCGTTCCACACGTCGGACGGCATGCCCGACTTTCATTTGAGGCAAACGGATTGACTGTGGCGAGGGGGCTTGCCCCCGTTGGGGCGCGAAGCGGCCCTGAGTTCAGCGCATGCGTTCCGCCAGACATACCGCATTCGCCGACTTTACGACTGCTACGCAGCCTAACGGGGGCAAGCCCCCTCGCCACAAAAGCGCCAGCGCTGCAGTAAACCCCGTCGCCACAGGGGTGAAAAATATGCGCCGGCGCTTTATAGTGGCCGACCTCCGTTTCATCAAGTAGCCGAGCCCCATGTCCGAGCCACGCAAGATCCTCGTCACCAGCGCCCTGCCCTATGCCAATGGTTCAATCCACCTTGGCCATATGCTTGAGTACATCCAGACCGATATGTGGGTGCGCTTCCAGAAGCATCGCGGCAATCAATGCACGTATGTCTGCGCGGACGACGCCCACGGTTCGGCCATCATGCTGCGCGCAGAAAAAGAAGGCATCACCCCGGAACAACTGATCGCCAACGTCCAGGCTGAACACAGCGCCGACTTTGCCGAGTTCCTGGTGGACTTCGACAACTTCCACTCCACTCACGCTGAAGAAAACCGTGAGCTGTCGAGCCAGATCTACCTGAAGCTGCGCGACGCCGGGCACATCGCCACGCGCTCCATCACCCAGTATTTCGACCCGGAAAAGAAAATGTTCCTGGCCGACCGCTTCATCAAGGGCACCTGCCCGAAGTGCGGCACTGAAGACCAGTACGGCGACAACTGCGAAAAATGCGGTGCCACTTATGCGCCGACCGACCTGAAAGATCCGAAATCGGCAATCTCGGGCGCCACACCGGTGCTCAAGGATTCCCAGCACTTCTTCTTCAAGCTGCCGGACTTCCAGCACATGCTGCAGGAATGGACCCGCAGCGGCACCCTGCAAGACGCAGTCGCGAACAAGATCGCCGAATGGCTGGATGTCGGCCTGCAACAGTGGGATATCTCCCGCGATGCGCCGTATTTCGGTTTCGAAATCCCGGACGAGCCAGGCAAGTACTTCTATGTCTGGCTGGACGCGCCAATCGGCTACATGGCGAGCTTCAAGAACCTCTGTGCACGTCGGCAGGATTTGGACTTCGACGCGTACTGGGCCAAGGACTCCACCGCCGAGCTGTACCACTTCATCGGCAAGGACATCGTCAATTTCCACGCGCTGTTCTGGCCAGCCATGCTTGAAGGCGCGGGCTACCGCAAGCCGACCGGTATCAACGTACACGGCTACCTGACCGTCAACGGCCAGAAAATGTCCAAGTCCCGCGGCACCTTCATCAAGGCCCGGACCTACCTGGACCACCTGTCGCCGGAATACCTGCGTTACTACTACGCCTCCAAACTCGGCCGTGGCGTCGACGACCTGGACCTGAACCTCGAAGACTTCGTGCAGAAGGTCAACTCCGACCTGGTCGGCAAAGTCGTCAACATCGCCAGCCGCTGCGCAGGCTTCATCCACAAAGGCAATGCCGGCGTGCTGGTGGCCGGTAATGCCGCGCCAGAACTGACCGAAGCGTTCCTGGCCGCCGCGCCAAGCATCGCCGAGGCTTACGAGGCTCGCGACTTCGCCCGTGCCATGCGCGAAATCATGGGCCTGGCCGACCGGGCCAACGCCTGGATCGCCGACAAAGCGCCATGGTCGCTGAACAAGCAGGAAGGAAAGCAAGACGAAGTCCAGGCGATCTGCGCACTGGGCGTCAACCTGTTCCGCCAACTGGTGATCTTCCTCAAGCCTGTGCTGCCGTTGCTGGCCGCCGACGCCGAGGCGTTCCTCAACGTCGCACCGCTGACCTGGAACGATCACGCAACCCTGCTCAGCAACCATCAGCTGAACGAGTTCAAACCGCTGATGACGCGCATCGACCCAGTCAAGGTGCAAGCCATGACCGACGCTTCGAAAGAAGACCTGGCCGCCAGCCAGACCGACACCGGCGATGCTGCGCCACAGGGCAACGGCGAACTGGCCAAGGATCCGCTGTCGCCAGAGATCGAGTTCGATACCTTTGCGGCTGTCGACCTGCGGGTGGCGCTGATTCTCAAGGCCGAAGCCGTGGAAGGTGCAGACAAGCTGCTGCGCCTGACATTGGACATCGGTGACGAGCAACGCAACGTGTTCTCCGGCATCAAGAGCGCTTATCCGGACCCGGCCAAGCTTGAAGGTCGCCTGACGATGATGATCGCCAACCTCAAGCCACGCAAAATGCGCTTCGGGATATCCGAAGGCATGGTCATGGCGGCAGGCCCTGGCGGCGAAGAAATCTACCTGTTGAGCCCGGACAGCGGCGCCAAGCCGGGTCAGCGCATCAAGTAAGTTGCCTGACTGAACCGATCCCACCGTCGCGTTGACTCGCGGCGGTGGGATTTTCATATCTGCTTGCCGGATAATGCCTAATCTTCAAGCACAGGCCCGTTCGCTCAACCCGGCACGCCCATGACCGACATTCTGCTCACGCTCATCAGCACCGCCCTGATCAATAACTTCATCGTGCACTGGCCGCTGGGTGTCGATCCGTTGATGCAATCGACGCGTGAGCCTGCCATCGAGCGGCTCCAGATTCATGCCCTGGGCATTGCGACCACTTGCCTGATGTTGCTCAGCGGCGTTCTGGGTTACGCGGCTTATTACTGGCTGCTGATACCGTTGGGTCTGGCGTCCTTGCACCTGTTTGTGTTTTTGCCCTTGAGCGTGCTGCTGATAACCCCCGTGCTGAATCTGCTGACGCGTGCCCTGCCGCAGTTGCCGTTCAACGGCCTGTGGCCATTGCTGCTGGGCAACGCAGGCGTGCTCGGTCTGAGCCTGCTCGGCATGCAGAGCGACAAAGGCTTTGGCTATCACGCGGCACTGTCTCTCGGCGCCGGGCTGGGTTTCTGGCTGGTGCTGAGTCTGTTCAGCGACCTGCGTCAGCGCACCCTCAATAACGATGTGCCCCTGCCCTTTCGTGGCCTGTCGATCGAACTGATCAGCGCCGGACTGGTAGCAGTGGCATTTCTCGGCTTCAGCGGACTGATCAAAACATGAGTCTGATTCAACGTATCGACGCACTCCTGCCGCAGACCCAATGCGGCAAATGCGGCCACCCTGGATGCAAGCCCTACGCTGAAGGCATTGCCAATGGCGAGGCAATCAACAAGTGCCCGCCGGGTGGCAACGAGACCATTTCGGCGCTGGCCGAACTGTTGAAAATCCCGGTGTTGGAACTGGACGTCAGCCGTGGCTCGGCACCGGCACAAATTGCATTTATCCGTGAAGCCGAATGCATCGGCTGCACCAAGTGCATTCAGGCCTGCCCGATAGACGCGATTGTCGGCGCGGCAAAACTGATGCACACGGTGCTTATCGACGAATGCACCGGCTGCGATCTGTGCGTAGCGCCCTGCCCGGTGGATTGCATCGAAATGCATCCATTGCCCTCGGCCAAGGTGCTGCCGATTATCGGTGGTCTGGCGTTCACGTCCGAAGAACTGCAGGCACGCACGGCTAAACGCGATCACGCCCGACAGCGCTTCGAACAGCGCAATACGCGCCTGCGTCGTGAGGAAGAGCAAAAGCACGCCGAACGACTGGCCCGCGCGCAAAAAGCCGCACAGCACAGCGACGCCAGCAACAACCCGCTGCAGGACGCCATTGCTCGGGTTCAGGCACAAAAAGCCGCTGCCGCCGATGCCGCGCTGAAAAAAGCCAAGATCGATGTGGCGATGAGCCGCGCGCAGCTGAATAAATCGCTGAAGGCTTTTGGGCATCCTCCGACCTTCGAACAGCAGTCGCAGCTGATCATTTTGCAGCAGCAATTCGAAGCCGCCGAGCAGGCCCTGGCGCACCTCGAAAGTACCGTCCCGTCAGCGCCTGTGCAACCGACGGCACCGGCCAACGATGTCGAACTCAAACGCGCGAAAATCCAGCTGGCGATGCGTCGCGCCGACCTGAAAAAAGCCCAGGCCAGCGAAACACCGGCCGAGCAACTGGAAGCGCTTAGCGCGGCCCTCGCTCAAGCGGAGCAGGCGCTGCACGATGCCGAGGGAGCCAGCGAAAAACCGGCCCCCGACCTGGTACGCGTCGAAAAACGGCCCATCGACGCTCAACTGCGGCAACTGAAAACCGAACTGGCTTATGCCCGCGCCGATGTCAGCAAGCTCGAGCGGCGTCCCGATACGCCGGCGGAGCTCCTGGCCAAGGCCCGCGAAAGGCTCTGCGAAGCCGAGCGCCAGGTAAACGCCTATGTCACCCCTTGAACCAGTCGATGATCGCCTGCAACAGGCGATGAAGCGGGTTTTACTGGCTACCGTGCCAGGCATGCTGGTGTTGTTCTGGTTATTTGGCTGGGGCGTTCTGATCAACCTGCTGCTGGCCTGCGGCAGCGCGCTGGCGGTTGAAGCGCTGGTGCTGCGCTTGCGCAAGTGCCCACTCAAGCCTGCGTTAAGCGACGGCAGCGCGTTGGTCAGCGCCACCTTGTTGGCATTGGCGTTACCACCTTACTGTCCATGGTGGCTGACAGTCAGCGCTGCAGCATTCGCGATGTTTTTCGGCAAGCACCTGTATGGCGGCGTCGGCAAAAACCCGTTCAATCCGGCCATGCTCGGCTTTGCACTGGTGCTGGTGTGTTTCCCGCAACAGATGACCCATTGGCCAACGTCCCACGGGATGAATCTGCTCGCCGGCTTGCAACAGATTTTCGGTTTCAATTTCAGCGGCGCCGAGCAGCCCGACGCCTGGGTGACGGCCACGGCGCTGGATAGCCTGCGAATCAATAAAAGCCTGACCATGGACGAACTCTTCGCCGGCAACCCGGCGTTTGGCCACGTGGGAGGTAAAGGTATCGAGTGGGTGAATCTGGCCTTCCTCGCCGGCGGCGCGTTCCTGTTACAGCAGCGGGTGTTCAGCTGGCATGCGCCGGCCGGCATGCTCGGCAGTCTGTTCGTCATCAGTCTGCTGTGCTGGAACGGATCGGGATCGGACTCCCACGGCTCCCCGCTCTTTCACTTGCTGACAGGTGCGAGCATGCTCGGGGCATTCTTTATCGTGACCGAACCGGTGTCGGGAGCGAAGAGTCCCAAAGCCCGCCTGATGTTCGGCGCGGGCGTCGGCCTGCTGACCTACCTGATTCGAACCTGGGGCGGCTATCCCGACGGGGTGGCCTTTGCGGTGCTGCTGATGAACCTCTGCGTACCGGCCCTGGAACGCCTCGCTGCTGCACAACCAGAGCCTCGTACGCCATGAACCGGAATCTCAGTGTGCTGATGCTGGTGGTCGTGGCCGGATTGGGCGCAGGCGCTACATTTTTCCTGCAACACGCCACCGCACCGCAGATCTCGGCTGAACAGCGCTTGATCGAGAGCCGCAGACTCTTCGATATGCTGCCAGCCGGCAGCTACGACAATCAGCCTTTAGACCAGCCACTCGCGCTCAAGGATATCGCGCTGAGCAACAGCACATTGCTGGGCGGTTACCTGGCAACGTCTGGGGGAAAACCCGGCGCAGTCATATTGCGCAGCCAGGTGATGGGTTATGAAAACGCGATCGAACTGCTGATTGTGATCGACGTCAACGGCAAGTTGCTGGGGGTCAAAACCCTCAAGCAATCGGAAACGCCGGGGCTGGGCGGGAGAATCGCCGACCAGCCCAATCCCTGGCTTCAGGGCTTTTTCGGCAAGTCGCGCAACGACCCCGGTGACAGTGGCTGGGCACTGAAAAAAGATCAGGGGCAATTCGATCAGTTGATCGGCGCAACCGTCACTTCCAGGGCGGTGATCAGTGCAATCCATGACGCGTTACGCTATTTCGACGAGCATCAGCCACAACTGATCGGGAGCGGACAATGAACCAGTCCTCGATGCTGCAGAACTCGCTGATATTGACCCCGTTGATCGGCGCCAGTGACTCCTTGGTAAAAGCCTTGGGTCTGTCGCTGCTATCGCTGCTGGTCATTGGTATTTACGGCCTGAAAATGAGTGTGTTGCGGCCGCGGATCGTCCCGTCCATGCAGTTGATCACCTGCATTGCGCTCGCCGCCACATTGACCAGCCTGGCAACATTGGCATTACAGGCCTGGGCCTTTGAACTGCATCAGCAACTGGGAATGTATGCCGGACTGATTGCCCTGCAGTGCATTGTGCTGGAGCACAGCGGCTTTTTTACCCTCGCCAGCATGATCGACCGGATTCGCCTGGCCAGCCTGTTTTTTGGGCTGATGGTTGTTCTGGGCGTGTTGCGAGAAGCTCTCGGCAATGGGTCATTCGCCAGCCATGTGTCCTGGTTGACCGGAATTATTGATTCCAGCGAGCAAGGCTGGCTGTTTGCCGCTGATGGCGGCATACGACTGGCCATCCTCGCCCCCGGCGGGTTTATCCTGCTGGGACTGCTCATAGCCGCCAAACAAGCCTGGCTTGGTGCCTCAACCTCACACTGACCGCCTTCAAGGAACTGCTCTGCCCATGAATGCCGCAAAACGCCTGGAAATTTTCCGTCGGCTTCACGAAGACAATCCGGAACCGAAAACCGAACTGGCCTACTCGTCGCCCTTCGAATTGCTGATCGCAGTGATCCTTTCCGCGCAGTCCACCGACGTAGGCGTCAACAAGGCCACCGCCAAGCTGTTTCCGGTGGCCAATACTCCGGCAGCGATTTATGCGCTGGGTGTGGAAGGATTGTCCGAGTACATCAAGACCATCGGCCTGTTCAACAGCAAGGCCAGGAATGTCATTGAAACCTGCCGAATGCTGGTAGAGCTTCATGGCGGTGAAGTACCGCAAACCCGTGAGGAACTGGAAGCGCTGCCCGGGGTAGGTAGAAAGACCGCGAACGTGGTGCTCAACACGGCTTTTCGTCAGCTGACCATGGCCGTTGACACGCATATTTTCCGGGTCAGCAACCGCACAGGGTTAGCGCCAGGCAAGAATGTCGTCGAGGTGGAACAGAAACTGATGAAGTTTGTTCCCAAGGAGTATCTGCTCGACTCCCATCACTGGTTGATCCTCCACGGACGCTACGTTTGCCTGGCTCGCAAGCCCCGCTGTGGCAGCTGCCGTATCGAAGACCTGTGCGAATACAAGCAAAAGACCTCCGACGATTGAGGTTCTATTACTTTTATTGATTTACCGATTGAAAAAATCTTTTTTACCCGCCGGGAGAATGTCGATATAAGAGGCGCCAACGGCAGTCTTAGCCTGGAGTTAACCTTATGAGCACTGGCAAAGAACAACTGGACACAGAAGACGACTTCATCTCTGTTGAGGCCGATGATGCCGAGCCTGTGGTAGAGGTAGCAAAGACCAACCTGAGCAAACGTCGCACCATCGATAATCTCTTGGAGGAGCGCCGCTTGCAAAAGCAACTGGCCGATTACGATTTTGACCTTTAACACCTGAAAGCCTCCCGAAATGGAGGCTTTTCAGCACGCCCTCAACCGCTGGGCAATGCTCTCTGATTCAATGAGTCCAGCGCGACGGGGACATCAGGGCAAGCCATCCGGCGACTCAAATCCGATCAGACTCCGCTTACCTTCAGACGCTTTCCATGCACAAAGCACTACTCGCCCCGAGAGATTCAAACCAGGCCATTACGCTGCGCAAGCTCGATCAGGTCTACCAGCGAGCGGGCATTGAGTTTCAATAGCAGACGCGTTTTGTAAGTACTCACGGTTTTGTTGCTGAGGAACATTCCATCGGCAATTTCCTTGTTGGTCTTTCCTCGGGCCAACTGTTGTAAAACCATCATCTCCCTTCCTGACAGACGATCCACCATGTCTGCTTCACTCGCGTTGCCCAAACTTGAGCGAACCGAGTGCAACGCCTGATTCGGAAAGTAGCTATATCCTGACAATACAGCCTTGATTGCACTGAGCAACTCGGTGAGGTCCTGCTGTTTGCAGACATACCCGGCTGCCCCTGCCTGCATGCAACGCATTGAAAAGTGACCGGGGGCCTGCGACGTCAAGACCAGCACTTTCAAAGGCATGGTGGTCGAGGTCAAGCGTGCAATAACTTCCAGGCCATCCAGTTTCGGAATACCGATATCCAGTATCACGATATCCGGCATCTGTTCACGGGCGAGTTGCAAGGCATCGACACCATTGTCCGTTTCGGCAATGACTTCGTAGCCATGACGCTCCATTAGCATACGTACAGCAAGACGAATGACGGGGTGATCATCCACGATCAGCACTTTATTCATGGGCAAGTCCAATTTCGCTGTTCGAATTTTTAGAGCCCGCACAATAGCGTAGTCGTTTCGACCTTGGGATGCTGCCCACCCCAACCACCCACACCGAGAGACAATCCCTACAAACAACAAGGAATCTCCCTACAGGATTTCATAAAAAACAATGTCGCTTAAAGTTTACTCGAGGCTTTACCCTCCTCTGGTCACCTGTATTTTTTCTGTGGACATCAAAGAAACCAGCTGACAATACACACTCTATCCCGGCCGATCATGAAACATGAGTCTATTATCAAAAAACAACCTGCTTTCACGCGCTTACATGAATCACGCTAAAACAAGGCTATTGATCCGTTAAAAATAGTGATAAAACTGCAAAGCAGGCCGATCCATAAACCCTTTACAAAAACTAATAAACCAATACCGAACCACCACGACCACTTAACATTTTCACCGACAAGGAATCACTATAGACCACTATTTAACGAGCAATCAAAATGACAAAAATTCAAAAAAAAATATCCAACCCGATGACCATAATTGCGATATTTGCGACGCTCTCCGAAACTTCGGCAGCCGTATCGTTGCCCTTTCTTGACAACGAGGAGCGCCAGACTTACATCTGGTTTCTGATCAGCTTCCCCTTTTACCTGCTCTTTTTATTTTTTATCACGCTAAACTTTAACTACAAATCATTGTATGCCCCTTCTGACTTTCAAAAGAGCAAGCAGTTTGTAAAAGTCATCGACGATGCTGCTCGACCAGAAAAAAACAGAAACACCACCCTCAACGACCCTGCTGAAGAGGATAATCAACCCAACTCAATCAAAGGACATAAACCCGACTATCTGCTTCAGAGCGCCCCCGCTCCACCCGCCTATATAACCTTCATCACGAACCTTTCGACCCAACACCCAGTGTCTTTACCTGCGTCGATACACGGCATGCAGATCATTGATGCACGATGGATTCGCAAAAAGAAAGATGTCGGCAGTTTGATGAACGCACTCTATTCAAGGAAACACCATGACCGTGAAGTGATCATCTTTCTGACGAGCGGCGAGTCGGAACATTTGATTAACGAAAGAGCACTCAAAAAATCAGATGCAAGATCCCTGGAGAGCAAGGAGTCTTTTTACATGAGTTATAACTTGAGTACTTTGGCAGTGACCGTCGTCAGCCAGCACTGACACAGACAGAACAGAACAGAACAGAACAGAACAGAAGGGGAGTACAGACAATCCAGGAAGTTAACAACCAAGACCTGGCGACACAGATTCAGGAGACAAACAGCCACACACGAATTCTTCGATCACATTGAGGCCCCGTTACAAACGGGGCCTCAATCGTTGATCATGCCAACAACATCAGAACAGCTTGCGGCCTTTGTTTGCGGCAATGCGCATACGCAGAGCGTTCAGCTTGATGAAGCCGGCTGCATCAGCCTGGTTGTAAGCGCCGCCATCTTCTTCGAAGGTAGCAATGTTGGCGTCGAACAACGATTCGTCAGACTTGCGACCGGTGACGATCACGTTGCCTTTGTACAGCTTCAGGCGAACCACACCGTTCACATGCGCCTGAGAAGCATCGATCATCTGTTGCAGCATCAGACGCTCAGGGCTCCACCAGTAACCGGTGTAGATCAGGCTGGCGTATTTAGGCATCAGCTCGTCTTTGAGGTGAGCTACTTCGCGGTCCAGAGTGATCGACTCGATCGCCCGGTGAGCACGCAACATGATGGTGCCGCCTGGGGTTTCGTAGCAGCCACGGGACTTCATGCCGACGTAACGGTTCTCGACGATGTCCAGACGGCCGATACCGTGTTCGCCACCGATACGGTTCAGGGTCGCCAACACGGTAGCCGGAGTCATTTCGACGCCGTCCAGTGCAACGATGTCGCCGTTGCGGTAAGTCAGTTCCAGGTACTGCGGCTTGTCAGGAGCGTTCTCCGGGGAGACGGTCCAGCGCCACATGTCTTCTTCGTGCTCGGTCCAGGTGTCTTCCAGCACGCCGCCTTCATAGGAGATGTGCAGCAGGTTGGCATCCATCGAGTACGGGGATTTTTTCTTGCCGTGACGCTCGATCGGGATCGCGTGCTTCGCCGCATAATCCATCAGCTTCTCGCGCGACAGCAGGTCCCACTCGCGCCAAGGGGCGATCACTTTCACGCCAGGCTTGAGCGCATAGGCGCCCAGCTCGAAACGAACCTGGTCGTTGCCCTTGCCGGTCGCGCCATGAGAAATGGCGTCAGCGCCGGTTTCGTTGGCGATTTCGATCAGGCGTTTGGCGATCAACGGACGAGCGATGGAAGTACCCAGCAGGTACTCGCCTTCGTAAACGGTGTTGGCGCGGAACATCGGGAAAACGAAATCACGCACGAATTCTTCGCGCAGATCGTCGATGTAGATTTCTTTTACGCCCATGGCTTGTGCCTTGGCGCGGGCCGGCTCGACCTCTTCACCCTGACCCAGGTCAGCGGTAAAGGTCACCACTTCACAGTTATAAGTATCCTGCAGCCACTTGAGGATCACCGAAGTGTCCAGGCCGCCGGAATACGCCAGAACGACCTTGTTTACGTCCGCCATGCCATCACTCCACGGGGTTCTACGGAAAGCCGAGAAGTCTACCGCTGCGAGAGGATAAATTACAGAGGCGCGACAGCTTATGATGACGAAGCGACAGATTATGTCGAGCGGGCGACGATTTCAGCCGGTTCAGGAGGTCGTCGCGGCACTGCTTGCCGAGCTGACTTGCGGAGCCGGTTTATCGGTGGGTGCAACGCGCTCAAGATGAACGTTGACCCGGCGATTCCTGGCCCGATTGGCGGTGTTGGTGTTAGGGGCTAACGGATAGCGTTCGCCGTGAAAACGCATTGTGATCTGTGATTCCTGAATGCCATTGGCCTTGAAGAAGTCCATCACCGCCAGCGCTCTGCGCCGGGACAGATCACGGTTGGTCAGGCGATTGCCACTGTTATCGGAATGGCCGTCGAGCTCAATGTGATTGACCGTCGGGTCAGCCTTCATGAAGCTCAGCATGACCTGCAGCTTGGCTTTGGCTTGCGCGTCCAGATCGATACCTCCACCCGGAAAACCAACCTCAGCCTGCTTGACCTGCTCGTAATTCATCGGCAGCAACTTGGCGACACACGCCTGATAATCGGCGTAGGCCTTGCTGAAACTGACCGGTAACAAACGGACTTCCGACACACCGCCATCGCGCGAATAATGACGAATCAGCGGACTGCGACCGTCCATCAAACCACCGATAAGGCGTCCAGCCTGGAGCTGCGAACTGTTGAACAGCACATCACCGCTGCCGACTTTGACCGACCCCAGATTGATGTCGCCGCGCCCCGGCTGCCAAGGCGCAGCGGCAGCCAGCAACGTCGCCGAGCCGCCGCTGATCATCGGGTTGTAGGCCTTCAGACGAAAGGTGGCCTGCTCGCCTGCGCGCCGCACGAACTCGCCCGAACCGAAATCGGCAATCGGCTGGCTCAGGCGACATTCGAACTTGTCGCCTTCGACCGTCCACTCGATGCTCTCCAGACGCGTCTGGAAAGTGAGCGCCATCGCAGGAAGGCTGGCAAACACGCTGAGCAAGGCTAAATAACGCTGGCGCACGGGAGGCTCCACTGGCTTCTACAACAAAAAGACCGATACATATAATTACGGCATACCTTTGTCATATCGGAAGCTTGCTGCAAAACTTGATAGCGAGTGCCTGGATGAGTCTTTTCCGGTAGCATTCCCTTGAGTTTGACCCGCCTGGAATCCCCAATGTCCGACCGCCTGACCCTGCTGCGTCCCGACGACTGGCATATTCATCTTCGCGATGGTGCTGTGTTGCCCAATACTGTCGCGGATGTCGCGCGCACCTTTGGTCGCGCGATCATCATGCCTAACCTGGTACCACCGGTGCGTAACGCCGCTGAAGCCGACGCCTATCGCCAGCGCATTCTCGCTGCGCGCCCGGCCGGCAGCCGTTTCGAACCGCTGATGGTGCTCTACCTGACCGACCGGACTACACCCGATGAAATTCGCGAGGCCAAGGCCAGCGGTTTCGTTCACGCCGCCAAGCTGTATCCGGCTGGCGCGACCACCAACTCGGACTCCGGTGTTACCAGCATCGACAAGATCTTCCCCGCGATCGAGGCCATGGCCGAGGTCGGGATGCCCTTGCTGATTCACGGTGAAATCACCCGCGGCGACGTCGATGTCTTCGACCGCGAAAAAATCTTCATCGACGAGCACATGCGTCGGGTCGTGGAGCGTTTCCCAACGCTCAAAGTGGTGTTCGAACACATCACCACCCGCGATGCCGTGCAGTTCGTCAACGAGGCTTCGGCCAACGTTGGCGCAACCATCACCGCTCACCACTTGCTGTATAACCGCAACCACATGCTGGTGGGCGGGATTCGTCCGCACTTCTATTGCCTGCCGATTCTCAAGCGCAATACGCATCAGGTCGCCCTGCTTGACGCCGCTACCAGCGGCAGCGAGAAGTTCTTCCTGGGCACAGACTCGGCCCCGCACGCCCAACACGCCAAAGAAGCCGCGTGTGGCTGTGCCGGTTGCTACACCGCTTATGCCGCGATCGAGATGTACGCCGAAGCCTTTGAACAGCGCAATGCGCTGGACAAGCTCGAAGCCTTCGCCAGCCTCAACGGCCCGCGCTTCTACGGCCTGCCGGCGAACACCGACCGCATTACCCTGGTCCGCGAAGAATGGACCGCCCCAACCAGCCTGCCGTTCGGCGAGCTGACTGTCATCCCGCTGCGCGCCGGTGAAAAACTGCGCTGGCGCCTGCTGGAGGAACACGCGTGAGTGAAGACCATTTCGACGACGAACAGGAAAGTTCAGGCGGAGGTGGTTCACGTCACCCGATGGCAGCCAGGTTCCGTGGATACTTACCCGTTGTCGTCGACGTTGAAACCGGTGGTTTCAACTGTGCCACTGACGCCTTGCTGGAAATTGCCGCCACGACCATCAGCATGGACGAAAAAGGTTTTGTGTACCCCGATCACACCTATTTCTTCCGTGTAGAACCGTTCGAAGGCGCCAACATCGAAGCCGCGGCGCTGGAGTTCACCGGGATCAAGCTCGATCATCCCCTGCGCATGGCCGTGAGTGAAGAAGCGGCACTGACCGACATCTTCCGTGGCATACGCAAGGCGCTGAAAGCCAACGGCTGCAAACGGGCGATCCTGGTCGGCCATAACAGCAGCTTTGACCTGGGCTTCCTGAATGCCGCTGTTACGCGCCTGGACATGAAGCGCAATCCGTTTCACCCGTTCTCCAGCTTCGACACCGCGACACTGGCCGGTCTGGCTTATGGTCAAACAGTCCTGGCCAAGGCGTGCCAGGCTGCCGATATCGACTTCGACGGGCGCGAGGCTCACTCGGCTCGCTACGACACCGAGAAGACTGCCGAGCTGTTCTGCGGCATCGTCAATCGCTGGAAACAAATGGGCGGTTGGGAAGATTTCAACGACTGATTGAGTCGCAGGATTTATCCCGCCCATAAAAAAACCGGCCTCAGCGGCTAATGCCAGTCAGTTAAGCTGACTGGCATTTTTATTTCTGATCGGATACT
>NZ_MOBI01000022.1:0-263674 GCF_003732175.1 Pseudomonas brassicacearum | reverse complement strand
TGCGCCGGAAGTGGGGCGAATTATAGACTTCCAGAATCTGCCGTCAACACCTAATTTGGTTTTTCTATCAGAAATCGGAAAACCGTACTCATTACGGCCTATATATAGAGGCGCCAACAAAGAATGCGCAGTATATTGCTCAAAGCCTAGTAGCTAAGCATGATATGCCAGCCGTACACTCTCTCGCCTCTCACTTCGGACGATGCCACGCAATGAATGACCAGCCCCGCAGCCTCGCATCGACTCTGTTCCCGGTTGGCCTGCTATTAATAGCCATGGCGTCGATCCAGTCTGGAGCCTCCCTGGCAAAAAGCATGTTCCCTATAGTCGGGGCGCAAGGGACGACCACCCTGCGACTGATTTTCGCCAGCGTGATCATGTTGCTGCTACTGCGCCCCTGGAATGCCAGGCTCACTGCCAAGTCCTTACGCACCGTCATCGTCTACGGCATGGCGCTGGGCGGCATGAACTTCCTCTTCTATATGTCCCTCAGGACTGTCCCACTCGGAATTGCCGTTGCTCTGGAGTTCACGGGCCCGCTAGCAGTGGCAATTTATGCCTCACGCAAGGCGATCGACTTTCTGTGGATCGGCCTGGCCATCGTCGGTTTGTTACTGCTTATACCTACAGACGCAACAAACACGAGCATCGACCTCATAGGTGCCGGTTATGCTCTCGGCGCCGGGATATGTTGGGCTATGTACATTCTGTTCGGTCAGAAAGCCGGGGCAGATAACGGCGTCCAGACCGCCGCGCTGGGCGTCATGATTGCAGCACTCTTCGTTGCGCCTATTGGCATCGTCCATGCCGGAGCCGCATTGCTCACACCGTCACTGATCCCCGTCGCTATTGGCGTAGCCGTTCTGTCCACTGCCCTTCCGTATACCCTTGAGATGATTGCCCTCACCCGAATGCCGGCGCGAACCTTCGGCACACTGATGAGCATCGAGCCCGCATTCGGCGCATTGTCCGGGCTGCTGTTTCTGCACGAATACTTGTCCCTGGCACAGTGGATGGCCATCACTTGCATCATTCTGGCGTCCGTAGGCGCGACCATGACCATGCGCAGTGAGCCCAAGCCGTTGGTAGCAGTAGATTGATACGCGCTTTTACGAAGGTCTGGTATTTACCGCTCAATTGAGCCATGTTTAGCCACAACTCAATGTCAGACATGGACTTTTTCGGATAGGGATATCACTAACGATAAAAACGAAAGCGCATGCTGCCAGACTCGGGCACCAGACCCGAGACCGTAATAGGGATTGGAATGAAACGATTTTTGGTATTGCTTGTTGTACTGGCCATTGCGGGTTGCGCTGCGACCTCCAGGACTGAGGTCAAACGCGGAAAAAAAGGCCTGCACATTAACTGCTCAGGTCTCTCTTCTTCCTGGGACAAATGCTATACCAGCGCGGCCAACTCATGCGGGCCCAATGGCTACAAGGTGCTCGCCAAATCCGGAGACGCCGTGGAGGACCCGGGTGACTACCCGTTTGGCCTCAACCCTGCCGGCTATACCAGCCGCAGCATGATCGTCATCTGCAAGTAACCAGGTGCGCCCTTATTCAGCGCCTTGACCACCGATGAGGAAGTCAAGGCCGCACTCAAGAACAAAACCGAGCAGGCGATCCAGCGGGGGGTGATCGGTGCGCCGAGCATGTTTATCGATAACGAATTGTTCTTCGATCAGCATCGTCTGGACTTTGTCCGCGAGGCCTTGGGCTAGATCTCGATAACCAGTCGGCCCTGCGCCTCACCCGAGGCTTGCAGGTCATAGGCTGCCTCGGCGGTCTGCAACGTGAACCGCCGGGGATCGAGCAAAGGCTTCAACAAGCCTGCTTCAATCAACTTCGCGGCTTCGCCGAGTATCTGCCCTTGACGCTCGCGACCTCTGCCGGTCAGCAAAGGCAGCAACGTGAAGACTCCCGAGTAACTCGCCGCCCGAAACGACAATGGCGCCAGACTGTGCTGCCCCCAACCGAGACAGCTCAACACGTGCCCCTGATAAATGCGCACAGCCTTGAACGACGCATCCAACGTCTCGCCTCCGACCGTGTCATAAACGATATCAAAACCCTCCCCCGCCGTATGTTGCTCTACATACTGTTCAACCGATTGTTGGCGGTAGTCGATAAAGGTCGCACCGAGGCTTTCGATAATCGCCTGATGCCTCGCCGACCCCGTGGCAAATACCTCGGCACCGAATGCCCGAGCCAACTGCACCGCCACATGCCCAACGCCACCAGCGCCACCCTGAATCAATACCTTGTGATCCGTCTGAACCCGGGCGCGATCCAGCAAGCCTTCCCACGCGGTGATCAATACCAACGGCAGCGCTGCCGCCTCAGTCATGCTCAGATTGATCGGTTTGCGCGCCAGCAACCGCGCATCAACAGCGGCGAATTGCGCCAGTGAGCCTTGCTGACCGCCAATCCCGGTCGCCATGCCATACACCTGATCGCCGACCTGCCAATCGCTGACCCCGGCACCGAGCGCTTCGACAATCCCTGCCAGATCCATCCCCAACACTGCCGGTAATGGCTGACGGGCGTGAGCTGCCTCCCCGGCGCGGATTTTCCCATCCAATGGATTCAGCCCACTGGCGATGATTCTGACCAACACCTGTCCCGCTTCAGGCACGGGCTTAGGGATAGACGCCAAACGAAGCGGTGCATTGGCCGAGTCGACGATCAGGGCGAGCATTTCAAGTGAGTCAGTCATTTCGCAATCTCATGTCAGTGGAGAGTTGCGTTGATCATCCGCCCGCCCACTCATGCCGATAAGACGCTATATAGCTATAGTGACCATGCCTATTTGGAATCAATGAGAAAGCCCTTGGACAAACTCAATGCAATGGCGGTTTTCGTAAGAGTAGTCGAGCGCGGCAGTTTCTCTGCTGTCGCTCGGGAACTGCAGACCAGCCAACCGACTATCAGCAAAATCCTCCGGGCACTGGAAACAGAGCTTGGAGGCAAGCTGATTGCTCGCAGCACCCGCCAGCTTTCGCTGACCGACGAAGGTCAGCGTTACTACAACGAATGCCGACAGATTCTTGCGGCGGTCGACGCGGCCGAACACAGCTTTCAGTCCGGACGGGAAGTGGTCGCAGGGCCTTTGCGAGTGGGCTCCTCCGTCAGTTTCGGACGATTACAGATTGCTGCGCGACTGCCGGTTTTCCTTGAGCGCTATCCGCACGTAGAAATAGATTTACAGCTCAGCGATCAGAATCAGGACCTGGTCAGCGAAGGCCTGGACGTCACGTTACGCATTGGCGAATTGAGTGATAGCGGTTTGATCGCCCGTCAGATTGGCACCACCCATCGAGTCACCGTCGCCAGTCCCGGCTACCTGGCTCGCCGTGGCCGACCACACACACCGGAAGAACTGAGCCGGCATAACTGCCTGCTGTTCAACCTGCTGAGCAGCCAGAATCAGTGGATCTACGAAAAAAACGCTCAGCGCCACAGCGTGCGGATCAAAGGCAACGCCCAGAGCAACAGTTCGGAGGCCATACGCGAGATGGTGTTGGGCGGGCTGGGTATTGCGCTGTCGCCGGTGTGGTTGTTCAGCGAGGACTTGAAGGCCGGTCGGGTGATCGCGATCTTGCAGGACTACCGCGCACAACCGTTGCCGATCCATGCGGTGTCCCCGGCCAATCGTCGCCAATCGGCCAGGGTCAAGGCATTCGTCGATTACATGAGCGAAGTGCTCGCCCACGCACCCGAGCTTGCGCCGCCGTCCGAAGACTGACGGCGCAACACCGACTCAGATCGCGGCGGTTCGGGTGTTCAGCCACGCCAGCGCAGCACCGTCAAGCAAAGGGCTCAAACGTTCACGAACTTGCGCGTGGTAAGCGTTAAGCCACTCGCGCTCGTCCTGAGTCAGCAACGAAGGCTCCAGGCAACGGGTGTCGATCGGACACAAGGTCAGGGTTTCGAACTTGAGGAACTCGCCAAATTCGCTGCTGCCTGCCTCGCGATTCAACACCAGGTTCTCGATCCGCACGCCCCAGCGACCTGGACGATAAGTGCCCGGCTCGATCGAGGTGATCATCCCCGGCTGCATCGCGGTTTGCGGCGCCGGTGCGGCTTGGTAGGCAATCACTTGCGGGCCTTCGTGAACGTTCAGGAAGTAACCGACGCCATGCCCGGTGCCGTGGCCATAGTCGACGCCTTCAGCCCAGATCGGCGCACGCGCGATGGCGTCGAGCAACGGCGAAAGAATGCCACGCGGGAACTGCGCACGGGACAAGGCAATCACACCCTTGAGTACGCGCGTACAGTCGCGTTTCTGCTCGATGGTCGGCGTGCCCACCGGCACCATCCGCGTAATGTCGGTGGTACCGCCAAGGTACTGGCCGCCGGAGTCGATCAGCAACAGGCCGTCGCCTTCGATCAACGCGTGTTCTTCTTCGGTCGCGTGGTAATGCGGCATCGCACCGTTGGCGTTGAAGGCTGCAATTGTATTGAAGCTCAGCGACACATACCCCGGACGACGGGTACGGGCAGCGGTCAGGTGTTCGTCGATGGTCAGTTCGGTGATATGTTCACGACCTAGGGCGCTGTCGAGCCAGGTAAAGAACTCGCAGAGCGCCGCGCCGTCCTGCTCCATGGCCTGACGGATGTGTTCGGCATCGGCGAGACTTTTCTGCGACTTGGCGAGGGTGGTCGGGTTCAGACCTTCAATCAGCTTCACGCCGCTGCCGAGGTTATTCAGCAAACCGCTAGTCACCCGTGCTGGATCGACTTGCAGGCTGGCGCCATTTGGCACGGCAGCCAGCGCCGAGGCCACTTCGCTATAGTCGCGCAGGGTGACGCCGTCCTGTTCGAGAATCGCGCGCAATGGCGCATCGACCTTGCTCAGCGCGACAAACAAGGTTGCCTGCTGCTGACCGATCAGGGCGAAGGACACGAATACCGGGTTGAACGACACATCACCGCCGCGCAGGTTGAACAGCCAGGCGATGTCGTCGAGGGTGGCGATAAAGTGCCAATCGGCACCGCGCGCTTTCAGGCTTTCACGCAGCTTGGCGAGTTTCTCGCCACGGCTGACGGTGGCCTGCGGCGGCAAGTGCTGATAGATCGGTTGATTCGGCAGGCTCGGGCGGTCGCTCCAGACCTCATTCAACAGATCGATATCGGTGCGCAGCCGTGCGCCACGCTCCTCAAGCTTGCTGCTCAGTGAACGTGCCGACGCCACGGCCATCACCGCACCGTCGACGGCGACCACGCCCCCTTCCGGTGTTTGCTCGGCCAGCCAGTCCAGCGGGCCGGGTTGGCCTGGCTGCAGTTTTACCAACTCGATGCCGCTGCCCTTGAGCTCCTTGGTTGCCTGTTCCCAGTAGCGACTGTCGGCCCAAACGCCAGCGAAGTCCTGGGTGACAATCAACGTGCCGACCGAGCCATGAAAGCCCGACAACCATTGCCGCCCTTGCCAATAACCCGGCAGGTATTCCGACAAATGCGGGTCGGCTGACGGCACCAGCAAGGCGTGGATGCCCTCCCGGCTCATCAGCTCACGGGTGTGCGCCAGGCGCTGAGGAACCGTTCCATGGGTCAAAGGCTGCGTACTCATCATGTCTCCTGCTAACCACTTTAATTTTGTTATAGGGCGCTGACTTTTGGTCTGCGCATCAGGATTGGGCGGTAGCCCAGAACGCCGGTGCACTGGCGGTTGCTGCTTTAATCAATTGCGCGGCCTGATCGATGTCCTGCTCGGTGGTGAAACGCCCAAGACTCAAGCGAATGGTCCGACCCGCTGTCCGCACGTCGTGCCCCAGGGCCAGCAGCACATGGGACGGCGCATTGCTCGCGGAGTTGCAGGCCGACGTCGCCGAAAAGGCGATCGAAGCACTCAAGGCCTGGGAATTGAACTCGCCCTCACTGAAGGTCAGGCTCAGGGTATGGGGAATGCGTTGGGTCGGGCTGCCGTTCAAGCGTAGACCGGTAATGCCGCTGAGTTGCTCAAGCAAGCGCTCGCGCAAGCAGGCGATAGTCGCCGCTTCTTCGGCAAAGTGCGCCGCCGCCAGCGCAAAGGCTGCGCCCATGGCTGCGATCTGATGCGTGGCCAGGGTTCCGGAGCGTAAACCGCCTTCGTGCCCGCCGCCATGGATCTGCGCCTGCAAGCGCTGCTGGGCACGCGGGCCGACGTAGAGCGCACCAATCCCCTTGGGACCGTAAATCTTGTGCGCGGAAAACGACATCAGGTCCACCGGCCATTGGGCCAGATCAATCGCTACCTTGCCCGCACCCTGCGCAGCGTCAACGTGAAACAACGCACCGTGCTCACGCACCCGCTGACCGATGGCCGGGATGTCGTTGACAGTACCGAGCTCGTTGTTGACCAGCATCAGCGACACCAGAAAGGTGTCTTCGCGCAACGCCTCGCTGACCGCTTGCGCAGTGATCAGGCCTTCGGCATCCGGCAGCAGATAAGTCACCGCGACCCCGGCATCCTGCAATTGCCTGGCGGTATCGAGAATCGCCTTGTGCTCGATCTGGCTGGTGATGATATGCCCGCCGGACTGGCCGCGAGCCTGGGCCACGCCTTTGAGGGCGAGGTTGTTGGATTCGGTGGCGCCGGAAGTCCAGACGATCTGCGGCGCTTGCGCGCCCACCAGGTCGGCGACTTGCTGGCGTGCCTGCTCGACCGAACGCCTGGCCTGCTGGCCATAGGCGTGGGAACTGGAAGCCGGATTGCCGAAGTTACCGCTGAACCCCAGGCAGTCGACCATCACCTGAATGACCCGCTCATCCACCGGTGTGGTGGCGGCGTAATCAAAATACAAAGGACGTTTATTCATAAAAAGACTCGCAGAGCTTGTTCCGGGATCAGGTGTATTCGCTGAAAGCGCCGCACTGGAGGTGGTGTGAAAACTGCGGGAAATCAGCAATACCTGATCGGATGCCGTTAAAGAAGTACGACTTCATTTCAAAGTGCGTAGGAACGCTCCTGAAGTCGAGCTTAACAGGCATCGGACACCGGGTTGAAGCGCAAGTCAGCTAAAGCTCTCGTGCAGCATCGGATACAGCGAAGCGACCAGCAGCAGGGCCATGCCCCAGTTGAACACCCGCAACCAGCGCCGATCACGCAGGACATTGCGCAACAGGCTGCCGCAAGCCGCCCAGACACTGACGCTCGGCAGGTTGATGATGGCGAATACCGCAGCGATGACGATCACATTGGTGAAATAGCCCTGCAGCGGTGTGTAGGTGCTGATGGCACCAATCGCCATGATCCAGGCCTTGGGGTTGACCCACTGAAACGCCGCCGCGCCCCAGTAGCTGATGGGCTTGGTGTGACCTTGTTCGGCTTCGGAGACAGGACCCGAATGGGCGATTTTCCACGCCAGGTACAGCAGATAAGCCGCGCCGACATAGCGCAGCACGCTGTACAGCGCAGGATAGGTTTGAAACACCGCGCCCAGGCCAAAACCGACGGCGAGCACAAGGACGAAGAAGCCGCAGCTGATGCCGAGCATATGAGGGATGGAACGGTTGAAACCGAAATTGACGCCCGAGGCCAGCAACATCGTGTTGTTGGGGCCGGGGGTGATCGAGGTCACCAGGGCGAACAAGGGAAAACCCAGCAGTAAATCCAGCGAGAGTGTCATGGGAGGCGATTCCATCAGGGTCGGTCAGGTATTGACCCTATCGCAGCCCACACGTGAAACCCACGGACAGTTACGTGAAACTTCGAGCGGTACAGTCACTTAGCTGGCGTGGCCGTGAAGAGCCACAGCGCGCTCGGCGTTCATCTCGCCATGCTGGTCGTAACCGAACGTCTTCTGCGGCTGGCCGAGCAGTTCGGCTTTTTTGGCCTGGTATTCATCAAACGACAAACCGCGACGATTCAGGGCTTCCATCGCCAGCTCTTGGGTTTCTTCGGCGGTGTACGGGCGCAATTCGGGAGCAGGATGACTGGCGCAACCGGCGAGCACCGAGGCAACCAACAACAATGAGGTGGCGAGTAAATGGTTCATGGAGAGGCTTCCTGCGGGTGGTCTTGAGCAATGAACACAGGCTACTCCCGCCCCTTGAGCGACAAAAATCATCGCTCTCGATAGTCGCTATCGACCGTTTCGAGACTTGCTGCCGTTTGGTACGGGCCATCGAAACAAACCGCCGGTTCATCGTTGATGGCGCAACAGTGGCGATGCTGCAACCCGTCGGCCATTCGGTTGCCTTGATGGGGCTGACCTATAGTCAATCGACCGGAAACCGGCGAAGGACTTGCAACATCCACCCACAAGAATATGGAGAACGGTCATGAGCGTTAAACCCATTCCCGAGGGTTATCACAGCGTCACACCCTACCTGGGAATCCAGAAGTCAGCCGAGGCAATCGACTTTTACAAAAAAGCCTTTGGCGCCACGGAAGTCATGCGTCTGGCAATGCCCGACGGCAGCATCGGCCATGCCGAACTGCGCATTGGCGACTGCGCCATCATGCTCGGTACACCGTGCGATCAAGGTCCGCTGAGCAACCCCGACAAATCACCGTCCGTGGGTTTGCATTTGTATGTCGAGGATGTGGACAAAAGCTACGCCCAGGCAATCAAGGCGGGTGGCACCGTGGTTTCGGAAGTGAAAGATCAGTTCTACGGCGACCGCTCGGGCACCTTGAAGGACCCCTTCGGCCATGTGTGGTTCCTATCGTCGCGCAAGGAAAACCTGACTCAGGCGCAGATTGAAGAGCGCGCAAAAGACATGTTCAAGCAGCAATAACCCGCTCCCCCGTAGGAGCTACCGCAGGCTGCGATCTTTTGATCTTTGACGTCGGCGTGTCTGCGGCAAAGATCGCAGCCTTCGGTAGCACCTACGGCCGCGTGTGTCGTTCAAAATCCCCCTGAATACGCATAAGAAACATTTTCTTTCATTTGTCCCTTCGGGATTTTCAATTCTCATTCGTCTTAATTAGATGCAGCAGGCCGCGCAGGCAAAAGCTCCGGCCCGCCTTTCATCGCCCAGGATGCGGCGCCGCCCGCCCCTGTCGCTCCATTCCTTGAGTTCAAGACCTTTATTCATGTCGAAGAAGTCCCGTTCAAAACTCTGGTTTCTGGTGCACAGCTGGCTGGCCTTGCCCATCTGGTTCTTTGTGTTGATTGTGTGTGTCACCGGCACCCTGGCGGTGGTCAGCCAGGAAATCGTCTGGCTGGCCAACCCGGAAACTCGCGCCAGCAAACCCTCCGATGACGCCCGACTGCTCAGCTATGACCAGGTGATCGCGGCCATCAAGAAGGCCGAACCACGGACCATCGTCGAATCCGTCAGCCGCCCCGACGAGTCGCATTTTGCCCTCGACGTACAAGTCAGCTACCCCGATGGCCGTTCGGTCGTGGTGTATGTGAACCCGTACACCGGCCTGATCCAGGGCATCAGCCCGTCATTCGATTTCAAGGGCTTCACCCGCGCCTTGCACGGTTGGTGGCTGGTGCCATTCACCAACGGCTATAGCTGGGGCTGGTACCTGGTGTCATTCCTCGGTTTGCCGCTGCTGGCGTCACTGGTGACCGGGTTGGTGGTGTACAAAAAATTCTGGAAGGGCTTTCTCAAACCGACGTTGCGGATCCGTCACGGCGCACGGATTTTCTGGGGCGACTTTCACCGATTGAGCGGCATCTGGTCGATCTGGTTTATCGCGGTGATCTCCATCACCGGTACCTGGTTCCTGATTCAGGCGCTGCTTTTCGATAATCAAATCTCCATTTCCAGTGAGCCGGTGCTGCCGGTAGTCGCTCGTGAAAGCGTGCCACTGTCGAGCAGCGCCGCACCGGTCAAGACAATTAGCCTGGATGAAGCGGTCGGTATCGCCATGCAAAAGATTCCGGGACTGGAGGTGAGTTTCGTCAGCATGCCCGGCAATGCCTACAGCCATCTGGCCGTGGGCGGGCGTGGCTGGTATCCGTTGATGTTCCAGACGGCACAAATCAACCCATTCAACGGCGAGGTCGCAGCCACGCGACTGCTGTCGGACAGAACCGCTCTGGAGTTTGTCACCGAGTCCATGCGGCCCTTGCATACCGGTGACTTTGGCGGGATCTGGATCAAGCTGATCTGGTTCTTCTTCGGCCTGATCCTCAGCCTGATGGTCCTCAGCGGCCTGCTGATCTGGACCAAACGCACGGCACTGGCCACCGCCAATGCCCTGAAACGCCGCGATAAGGCCCCACGCGCGGCAGCAACGAGCGCCCCGATTACGGTCATGAACCTCGACACCCCGGAGGGCAACCTGTGAACCAGGCCAACGTCACGCCCCAACCTTCGCGCCTGAGCGGGTTTTGGCATGCCTGGCGCTTCCACCTCAACATCCTGTTGCTGCTGGTACCGCTGGGCTTCATGCCCAAGTACTTCGCCGATGCCGCGTTATTTCGTGGTGACAGCGGCTTGGGCGAACGCGAAATCGGCGAGGTTCAGGTCGGTCCCTGGAGCCTGCAACTGGCCGAACTGCGCAATGAAGCGCCGACCCTCGACGGGCCGGCCGGCTACATGAAGAGTTTCAATGCGGCGCTTTGCGACAGCTGCCGCGAACAGGTCAAGGCGACCTACCTGCGGATCGGCAAACCTCGCAGCCTGCGCACTGCCGGCGTGATCTTCTTCGGTACGCCATATCGCATGGGCGCCATGGTGCCGGTGCCCCCAAAGACCCCGGCCGACGCCGACCTCTGGATCACCATGGAAGGCTGGGACGGCAGCTTGCATCAGGCGGCAATACCGCTGAGCCAGGCATCCCCGGCCACCCTCACCTGGCTGAACAAACAAGGAGGCAATCCATGATCAACGCCTTATCCCCAAACCGTGCAAGCCTGCTACTGCTGCTGAGCCTGGGTTTCAGTGCCGCGGCGCAGGCCCACAACCCGATGTGCGAATGCAAGGCCATCGACGCCGAACAGATCCGCTGCACCGGCGGTTTCTCCGACGGCAGCGGCGCGCCGGGGGTGACCCTCGACGTGATCGGCTATGACGAAACCATCCTGGTGCCGGGCAAGCTGGGTACGGATTCGACCCTTACGTTCAAGAAACCCGGTGCCGAGTTCTACGTGTTGTTCGACGCCGGCCCCGGCCACGTGGTCGAGATCGACCAAGCGGATATCGAAGCCCCATGAGTACGCCCACCACACAGTGTGTCCGCCCGGCCGGTGCCGGCCATGAAACCCTTTATGTGCTGCTGTTGTGCCTGGTGATCCTGCTGGTTGCCGGTTCAGTGGTCGCCTGGCACGGGGAATCAAAGGAAGTCAGCAGCGTCGGCGCCCATCAGCTGGATGCGCGGCGCGACCTCAGCGCCGCCGAGCAAGGTATTTACGCCGACTTGCGGGTGACCCTCGACGAAATCCAGCTGCTGCGTGAAGAACAGCAGGCCCTGCCCACCCCACAAGTCCTCGCCGAAGAAGGTTTTGCACCGTTCGCCCAGGACGCCAGCGCGGTCAGCCGTGGCGGCCACGTCTGGCAGTTGCTGGAAACCAACAGCTACTTCGGCCTGAGCCAGACGCCCTCCGTGGCTGGCTCGTTTCTGCTGCGCCTGAACACTGAAAACGCTGCCGCGCCGGACATCTGGCTCAACCGCAACAGCACCCTCGTCGCCCCGACAGACCTTGCCGACACAACGCTGATCGGTGCCGGCTGGCAACAGATCGTCGCGCAATTCGATGCCGGCGTGACCCGCCAGCATCGGCACTGACTTCCCGCATTCATCCGAGAGAAGACTGCTTCCAATGCCTATTTCATCTCTACGTCGACGTTTTCTGCAACTGCCGCGACTCCTGCTGATCGGCCTGCTGGCCTTGTTTATCGCCCCCTTGGCCAGCGCCGATCAGGCCAAGCGTCTGCGCATCGGCATTACCCTGCACCCGTATTACAGCTACGTAGCGAATATTGTCGGCGACAAGGCCGAGGTGGTGCCGCTGATTCCGGCTGGCTTCAACCCGCACGCCTACGAACCTCGCGCCGAAGACATCAAGCGCATCGGCAGCCTCGATGTGATCGTGCTCAACGGCGTCGGGCATGACGACTTCGCCGACCGCATGATCGCCGCCAGCGAAACGCCAAACATCAAGGTGATCGAGGCCAACGAAAACGTACCGTTGCTGGCCGCCACCGGCGTTGCCGCGCGCGGTGCAGGCAAAGTGGTGAACCCGCACACCTTCCTGTCGATCAGTGCGTCCATTGCCCAGGTCAACAACATCGCCCGTGAACTCGGCAAGCTCGACCCGGACAACGCCAGGACCTACACGCAGAACGCCCGCGCCTACGGCAAGCGCCTGCGGCAGATGCGCGCCGATGCCCTGGCCAAACTGACCAAGGCACCGAATGCCGACCTGCGGGTGGCCACGGTTCACGCCGCGTATGACTACCTGCTGCGCGAGTTTGGCCTGGAAGTCACCGCGGTGGTCGAGCCGGCTCATGGCATCGAACCCAGCCCCAGCCAGCTGAAGAAGACCATTGATCAATTGCGCGAGCTGGACGTGAAAGTGATTTTCTCGGAGATGGACTTTCCCTCGACCTACGTCGAGACCATCCAGCGCGAATCGGGAGTGAAGCTCTACCCGCTGTCGCACATTTCCTACGGCGACTACAGCGCCGACAAGTACGAAAAGGAAATGACCGGCAACCTCGATACCGTGGTGCGGGCAATTCAGGAGGCTGGAGCATGACCGTCTTGCACGGCATGACCGCGCAGCGCATCGGTCCGACCCTCGACTTCGCCGACGTCAGCCTGACCCTCGGCCGGACGACGATCCTCGACAACGTGAGCTTCCAGGTGCAACCCGCCAGCGTGCATGCACTGGTCGGCCCCAATGGCGGCGGCAAGAGCTCGCTGATCAAGACCCTGCTCGGGCAAATGCCCCATCAGGGACGCTTGAGCCTGCACTGGCCGGGCGAACCCGGAACCATCGGCTATGTGCCCCAAGCCCTGGAATTCGATCGCGGTTTGCCGATGACCGTCGACGACTTCATGGCTGCCATGTGCCAACGACGCCCGGCATTTCTCGGTATCAGCCGGCATTACGCGGCCGCCATCGGCGAGGCGCTGGAGCGGGTCGGCATGCAGGACAAACGCAAGCGCCGGATGGGCGCGCTGTCCGGTGGCGAGCGTCAGCGCGTGTTGTTGGCGCAAGGGTTGATCCCGGCGCCTCAGTTGCTGGTGCTCGACGAACCGATGTCGGCCCTCGATGAAGCCGGCATTCAGGTGTTCGAACGACTGCTGGGCGACTGGCGCCAGGCCGGGATCACTGTGCTGTGGATCGAGCACGATCTGGAAGCGGTTGGCCGTCTTGCCGACCGCGTCACCGGTCTCAATCGCCGACTGCTGTTCGACGCCACGCCAAAGCAGGCACTGACCCCGGAGCGCTTGTTGACGCTGTTCTCCACTCACCCACGAACCAACGGGAGCGCCGCCTGATGAGTTACGAAGCCTTTCGATTGATGGTTCAGGGCTGGGCCTCTTCTGGCTACCTGCCCGAAGCGCTGGCCTATGGTTTTGTGGTCAACGCGCTACTTGCCGGACTGCTGATCGGCCCGGTGCTGGGTGGTTTGGGCACGCTGGTGGTGGTCAAGCGCTTCGCGTTTTTCTCCGAAGCGGTCGGGCACGCGGCGTTGACTGGCGTGGCCATCGGCATTCTGCTCGGCGAACCCTACACCGGACCTTACGGCAGCCTGTTCGGCTACTGCCTGCTGTTCGGCATTGTGCTCAACTACTTGCGCAACCGCACCGGCCTGGCGCCGGACACCTTGATCGGCGTATTTCTTTCGGTGTCGTTGGCCCTCGGCGCCAGCCTGCTGTTGATTCTGGCCGGCAAGATCAACGTGCACATTCTGGAAAACGTGCTGTTCGGCTCGGTGCTGACGGTCAACGGCAATGACCTGCTGGTGCTGGCCATCGTCGGTTCGCTGGTGATGGGCCTGAGCCTGCCGCTGTACAACCGCATCATGCTGGCCAGCTTCAATCCACAATTGGCCGCTGTGCGCGGCGTTGCGGTGAAAACCCTCGACTACCTGTTCGTGGTGCTGGTGACGCTGATCACCGTGGCGGCAGTGAAAGTCATTGGCGCGATTCTGGTCGGCGCCCTGCTGGTGATTCCGGCAGCGGCGGCGCGGCTGTTGAGCCAATCGTTGCAAGGCTTCTTCTGGTGTTCGGTGCTGATCGCCACCGTCAGTACCTTGTGCGGAATCCTCGCGCCGATTCTCTTCGACCTGCCGATCCCGTCCGGTGCCGCGATCATTCTGGTGGCCGGTATCGCCTTCGCCCTCGCCGCCTTCGCCCGGGGCGTCGTCCCCAGTCTGAAAGGGAATCTCGGATAAATGTCTTTTTCATTGCATCAACTGACCCTGGCCGTGGCCCTTTGCGGCCTGGCAAACACCCACGCATTCGCCACCGACCGCTTCGAACCGATGCGGATGGTGGCCAATCACGGCGTCGGCAACACTGCGCTGTTCGCTGCGAAATCTGCTCATCCCGTACGAGTGCTGGCCTCACTGCCCATCACCTATGGCTTGGCCAGCAGCCTGCTCGAAGGCACCGATGTGGAACTCGAACGCGCGGCGCCGGCCAATTTGCCCGGCACCCGGCAGACCGCCTATTTCACCGGGCGCGGCGCCCCGGAGCTGGCCAGATTGGCGAGCGACGCCGACGCGGTGATCGGTCTGCGTTCACTGTGGCCCGACGACCCGCTGTACCCCAACGCCCGCCGCAGCAATATCCGCATCATCGAAATCGACGCCGCACGCCCGGTGGACGGCGCGCTGCCGGGTGTGGCTTTACAGCCAGGCAAGGTCGACGACCTCGGCAGTCAACCGTGGATGGCCAGCAACAACATGGGCCGCATGGCCGATGTGATGGCCGCCGACCTGGTGCGCCTGGCCCCCGAAGCCAAGCAGACGATCGAGGCCAACCTTGCCGCCCTGAAACAGCGCCTGCTCAAGCTCAGCGCCGACAGCGAAGCGCGGCTCGCTGAAGCCGACAACCTCAGCGTGGTCAGCTTGAGCGAGCACTTTGGCTATTTGATCAGCGGGCTCAACCTTGAACTGATCGGCCTCGATGCGCGTGCGGACAACGAGTGGACGCCTGAAGCGTTGAAGCAACTCGGCGCCAAGCTCAAGGACAATCAGGTGGCCGTGGTGCTGCATCATCGTCAGCCATCGGAGGCGCTCAAGGCCACTATTCAGTCTGCCGGCAGCCAGTTGCTGGTGCTGGAAAGCGACAGCGCCGATCCGCTGGCCGAGCTTTCAAACCACATCGATCAAGTGCTCGACGCACTGCATCAGAAGTCCTGAATCCGCACTCTAAAAAGATCGCAGCCTTCGGCAGCTCCTACGCGAAATCCGCGAATCATCTGTAGGAGCTGCTGAAGGCTGCGATCTTTTGATGTTGCTACTGGTCTGGTCCTGAAACAGCTTTATGCCTGTTCAGCCATTTTCTGACGCAGGCTCAGAGGACGCATGTCGGTCCAGACCTCTTCGATGTAGGCCAGGCATTCCTTCTTCATGCCGCTTTTGCCCACCGTGCGCCAGCCTTCTGGCACGGCCTTGTAGTCTGGCCAGATCGAGTATTGCTCTTCGTGGTTGACCACTACCTGGAAGAGGATGTCCTCGCGGTCGAATACTGAAGTCATGGTGTGTCTCCATCGCTATAGGGTGGACGGCGCCGCACACGCCGCCGTGGTGTAGAAGAAACGTATCGAACGCTGAAAAAATTAGAGGCTTGCGACGGCTGCGCTCAGCGCTCTACCAAAAATTTCCGCCACACAGTCGACTTCTGCAGCGCTGATCACCAGCGGTGGCAGGAAACGCATCACACAGCCGTGTCGTCCGCCAAGCTCCAGAATCAACCCACGCTTGAGGCATTCGCGTTGAACCAGCGGCGCCAATTGGCCGAACGCCGGTGGATGGCCTTGTATGTCTGGTTCCCCGGCCGGGTTGACCAGTTCAACGCCGAGCATCAGGCCACGACCACGGATGTCACCCAATTGCGGGAAATCGCGTTGCAGCATTCGCAGGTGTTCGGCCAGGCGTTCGCCCATGGCGACGGCGTGTTCGGCGACGTTGTGTTCGGTCAGGTAACGCATCACCGCTGAACCGGCGGCCATCGCCATCTGGTTGCCACGGAAGGTTCCGGCATGGGCGCCCGGCAGCCAGCTGTCGAGCCACTCGCGATACACCACCACCGCCAGCGGCAAGCTGCCGCCGATGGCCTTGGACATCACCACCACGTCCGGAATGATCCCGGCGTGTTCAAAGGCAAACATCTTTCCGGTGCGGGCAAAACCGCTCTGGACTTCATCGACGATCAGGGCCACCCCGGCCTGTTCGGTAATCCGCCGCAAGCCGCGCAGCCAGTCGAGGTCGGCCGGGATCACCCCGCCCTCGCCTTGCACGACTTCGACGATTACCGCGGCGGGCAATTGCACACCAGCCTCCGGGTCGTTCAACAGGTTTTCCAGGTAATGCAGGTTGACCTTCACCCCTTCAGCACCGCCGAGCCCGAACGGGCAGCGATAATCGTAAGGGAACGGCATGAACTGCACGCCACTGCCGAGCAACGCACCCAAGGGCTTTTTCGGCCCCAGGCTACCCATCAGACTCAACGCACCCTGGCTCATGCCGTGATAACCACCCTGGAACGACAACACGGTGCTGCGCCCGGTAGCGGTGCGCACCAGTTTCAGCGCCGCTTCGACGGCATCGGTGCCGGTGGGGCCGCAGAACTGGATTTTCGCTTCGCGTGCCAGAGCCGGTGGCAGCAGACCGAACAGGTCCTGGACAAACTGATCCTTGACCGGCGTGGTCAGGTCCAGGGTGTGCAGCGGCAGCTCATCGGCCAGTACCTGCTGGATCGCCTCGATCACCACCGGGTGGTTGTGCCCCAGCGCCAGGGTGCCAGCACCGGCGAGGCAGTCGATGAAACGGCGGCCTTCAACGTCTTCGACATAAATACCCCTGGCGCGTTTCAGCGCCAGCGGGATACGTCGTGGATAACTGCGGGCATTGGATTCCTGACGACTCTGACGGGCCAGCAGCGGTGATTCATGGAACTGATAAAGCACCTCGACCGGTGCCGGGCTGACTGCAGCCGGCTGATCGTTGACAAGGCTGGTAGCGACTGACATTTCTCGACCCCTCAATACGCTGATGATAGCGACCAAAACTGCACACCCGGCAGGTGCGCACTCCGGTTCGGACGCGCACGTACGGGTTTTCCTGTTCTGGAAACGCATCAGCGCCTCAAGGATTTACACCCTCGGGCGGCTTTCTATGAGAGTGCTGTCAGCATCTTGTTCATGGGGACCGCCGTAAGCCCGGCAACACTGAAGGTTTCAGCGCAGCGTCGGTATCCAAGGTGCTGAAAAAATTCTTCGCTGGTTCCGGTGCTGTTGAGTCGCGCCTGACTGAAACCATGCTCGATCAACCAGCTTTCGAGCCCCAGTATCAACGCTTGCCCGGCACCCCGGCGAAACCATTCCGGCAGCACGTAACAAAACCCGACCTTGCCGCTGACGGCCGCCATGGCCACTCCAATCGGCTTGTCGTCCAGCAATGCGAGGTTCAGGTACAGACGTGGATCGGCTAGCCAGGGCTGCACATGTTCAACCGTTTTGTTGTGGGTCCAGGCCGCGACAACTTTCGGGTCATTGCGGTGATCCCCTGCGCACCCGACCTTGATCGAGCGTTCGACGATCCGGCTGATAATCCCCGCATCCGCGGGGCCGGCCTTGCAAATGTGTATGGGTGCATCCATGGCGCTATCACCTCAATCCATTGAGTCAAAGCTGCGAGGAACGATAGCGTTGCGAGGGCCAGGTGGCTAATGGAGAGAAGTTACATTTGATGTGCAGCGAAAATCGCTATCGCGGAGTCAGGGCTGCAACGGCATCGTCAGTTCAACCCGCAAGCCGTCGGCACGGCTGTCGAAATGCAACACGCAGCCGCAGCGCTGGACGATCGCCTGGACAATCGCCAGCCCAAGCCCGCAGCCGGTGCTTGAGCCGTTGCGCCAGAAACGCTGGGTCAGGTGTTGCAGGTCATCGGCGGCGATGCCAGGGCCATGGTCGCGCACCTGAAAACGCACGCGGTTACCTGTGGTTTCAAGGCTCAGTTCCACCGCCGCTTCCGCCGGGGTGTGGCGCAAGGCGTTGTCCAACAGGTTGCGCAAGGCAGCAATCGACAGCACGGCTGGCATCTGCACCGGGGCCTGTGAGTACTTCGCTGGCAAGTGCAGTTTGATCCGCTGACGATCACCGCTGGCCGCGTCCTGAATCGCCAGACGGGCCACCTCTTCGGCGCTGCACTGCACACCATCGTCGAACGACAGACTGCCTTCAACCCGCGCCAGCAACAGCAATTGCTCAAGCGTGCGGTGCAAGCGATCGGCGCCTTCCTCGGCGCGAGCCAATGACTGATCGCGGGCGGCGCCTTCGGTCATGCGCGCCACTTGCAGGTGTGTCTTGATCGCCGTCAACGGGCTGCGTAGCTCATGAGCGGCATCGCCAGTCAGCCGTCGCTCGCGCTCGATGGCCTTGCCGATTCGCTGGAACAGCTGATTCTGGGTTTCCAGCAACGGTTGCAGTTCGCTCGGCAGTGGATGGATTTGCAACGGTTCAAGGGAGTCGGCACTGCGGCGCATCAAGGCGTCGCGCATGCGATTAAGCGGCGCCAGGCCTTGGCCGATCCCCAGCCAGAGCAGCCACAGGCAACCGAGCAACGCGACGCCCACCGGCACCGACGCGGCCAGCAGTACCGACATGTTCAGCGCCTCGCGCTCGACTTGCCGGTCGGCCGTGGTAATGCGCACATCCCCGCGAGCCAGGGTGAAACTGCGCCAGCGCGCACCGTCGATCATCTGGTCATGGAAGCCCATCTGTTCGGCTTCCAGGGTTTGTTCGGGAGTGCTGTGACTGCGGGCCAGAATCTCGCCGCGCAAGGAGCTGACCTGACAGGCCATGCCCCCCGGAATATTCAACTGCTCGGCACTAAAATGGGTGCCATCGCCCTTGCTCGGCAAAGCCGGCAATTGCTCGAGCAATCCGGCGACCATGCGCGCCGAGGCCACCAGCCGCTGGTCGAGGGAAAACATCATCTGATTGCGCAGGTCGCTGAGCATCCAGGCCGCAGCCAGGGCCCAGATCAGCGCGAAGGCCGCGCCGAGGGTCAGACTCAAGCGCAAACGCAAACTCATCACTTCGACTGCTCTCCGCCATCCGCCGGCCCAAGGCGATAACCCAGCCCGCGCACGGTTTCAACGATGCCGTTGCCGAGTTTACGTCGCAGGTGATGGATATGAACGTTGAGGGCGTTGCTTTCCAGTTCATCGTTGAACCCGTAGACGCTGTCCTTGAGTTGCTCGGTCGACAGCACCCGGCCACGATTGTGCAGCAAGGCTTGCAACAGCGATTGCTCGCGACGCGACAAGTCCACCGGCTGACCGGCCAGCAGGGTTTCGCGGCTGCTCGGGTCGTAAGTCAGGGCGCCATGCTCGATCAGATTGACGCTGCGCCCCGCCACGCGGCGCAACAAGGTGTGCAGGCGCGCAGCCAATTCACGCAGGTCGAACGGCTTGAGCAGGTAGTCATCGGCGCCAGCTTGCAGGCCATCGACGCGGTCGGTCACCGAATCGCGTGCGGTCAGAATCAGCACCGGAATCTCCAGACCGTGATGACGCAACTGCTGAAGCAGCTTCAGACCGTCTTCGTCCGGCAGCCCCAAGTCGAGCACCATGACATCGAACTCGGCAACCTTGAGCATCGCCCGGGCAGCCGAAGCCGTGGCGACATGCTCCACGGTCAGGCCCTGGGCCGTGAGGCCGGCAACAATGCCGCTGGCAATCAGCTCATCATCTTCACAGACAAGTACGTGCATGGTGAGACCTGTAGAAAAGCATTGATTAAGAGGGCAGCGGATTAAGCGGACATTATGCCCGACGTGTCATTGCCACAAGGATAACGCGGTTAATCATCGGTTAATCGCCACCCATCATCGTGCACCCTACTTGCACCGCGATAAGGCTTTCCCATGCGTCGTCTGTTTCTACTGTTTTTTCTTTTCTTCGCAGGGCTGGCCCAGGCAGCGTCGAATCCGTTCGACACCAAAGCTGATTTCCTGCCGGTCGGCAAAGCTTTTATTTTTACTTCCGAACGCCTTGAATCCGGCGAAACCCAACTCTTCTGGCAAATTGCCGACGGCTACTACCTGTATCAACAACGGATGAAGTTTGACGGTTTGCCCGAAGCGGATAAACCGCCGTTGCCTTTGGGTGAAGCCCACAGTGACGAGTTTTTTGGTAATCAGCAGGTGTATCGCCAAGGCCTGGAATTGAAAGTCCCGGCCGGCGCCAGTGGCCAGATCAAAGTGGGATTTCAGGGCTGTGCCGATGCCGGTTTATGTTATCCACCGCAAACTCAGGTGATCGACCTCGGTGGCAGCACGGCGGCGGTCAATGCCGCGCAAGCACCGGATGAAGCCTTGGCCAGCGGTCTGCAACAGCAGGCGCTGGGCTGGAGTTTGCTGGTGTTCTTTGGTCTGGGCCTGCTGCTGGCTTTCGCGCCTTGCTCGTTGCCGATGCTGCCGATTCTCGCCGGTTTGATCGTCGGCAGCGGCGCCAGCCCCAAGCGTGGTTTCGCTTTGGCCGGCAGTTACGTGGTCAGCATGGCGCTGGTGTACGCGTTTTTGGGCGTATTAGCTGCGTTGCTCGGTGCGAACTTGCAGGCATTGTTGCAGAACGTCTGGTTACTCGGCAGTTTCGCCGTGGTGTTTGTGTTGTTGTCGTTGCCGATGTTCGGTTTCTTCGAACTGCAACTGCCAGTCGCGCTGCGTGACCGTCTGGAAAACGCCAGTCGCAAGCAAGGCGGCGGCAGCCTGATCGGTGCCGGGGTGCTCGGCGCCTTGTCCGGATTGCTGGTCGGCCCGTGCATGACCGCGCCGCTGGCCGGTGCTTTGTTGTACATCGCCCAGAGCGGCAACGCACTGCACGGTGGGCTGATCCTGTTCGCCATGGGCATCGGCATCGGTTTGCCGCTGTTGTTGCTGGTAACCGTCGGCAACCGCTTCCTGCCCAAACCCGGCACCTGGATGAACCTGCTCAAAGGTATCTTCGGCTTCCTGTTCCTCGGCACCGCGCTGGTGATGGTGCGGCCAGTGCTTGATGAGTCGCTATGGATTGGCCTGTGGGGCGCGCTGTTGTTGATCATCGCCTACAGCGCCTGGCGTCAGACCGACGGATTCGGCCGCGCCGCCCATGCGTTCGGTGGCATGGCGCTGCTTTCCGGGCTGTGGGGCAGCCTGCTGTTGATCGGTGCCGCAGGCGGCAGCGATGACCTGTTCAATCCGTTGCAGGTTTACAGTGCACAGGCATCGACCCGCGTCGCCGGCCCCACTGCCGACGACGCCTTCATCACCGTCAAGGATCCTGCTGCGCTGCAACGCGAACTCGACGCTGCTCGCGCCCAAGGCCAGTGGGTGCTGCTGGACTACTACGCTGACTGGTGTGTGTCATGCAAGATCATGGAGAAACAGGTGTTCGGCAAATCCCAGGTAATGGACGCGCTGAAAGATGTCCGCTTGCTGCGTCTGGACGTGACCGCCGACAATGTTGCCAGCCGTGAACTGCTCGGCCGTTATAAAGTGCCGGGGCCGCCAAGCCTGCTGTGGATCGGCACCGACGGCATCGAGCGCCGTAGCCAGCGCATCACCGGAGAGGTCGATGCCGCCGGTTTCCTCCAACGCTGGAACATGACTCGGGACGCTCGTTAATGCTGACCTTTACCCTCGGCACCTTTGCCATTGCGCTCAACCACCTGCTGCTGATCAGTGCCCTGGCACTGGCCACCCTGGTCGGCTGGCGGGTGGCCAAGCGCGGTGGCGAGAACCCCGAGTCGGTGCTGTTCAGCCTGTTCCTGCTGGGCTTGCTCGCGGCCAGGGTGGGTTTCGTGCTGGCGTACTGGGCTCACTACCGCGATGACCCGTGGCAGATCATCGACCTGCGCGATGGCGGTTTTCTCGCCTGGCCCGGGGTGGTCGCCCTGCTGTTGGCAACGCTGTTGCGGGCCTGGCGCCGACCGGCGCTGCGTAAACCGTTGGGCGCGGGTGTCGGCAGCGGTCTGTTGTTCTGGTTACTGGCAAGTTTGTCCCTGAACCTCTACGAACAAGGCACGCACCTGCCGGACATCGTCTTGCGCAATGCCGCCGGCGAAACCGTGCAACTGGCCGACTATCAGGGCGGCCCCTTGGTGATCAACCTGTGGGCCACCTGGTGCCCGCCATGCCGGCGCGAAATGCCGGTGCTGGAGAACGCCCAGCAACATCGGCCCGACCTGACCTTTCTGTTCGTCAATCAGGCCGAAAGCATGCAAAGCGTCAGCACCTTCCTCGCGACCCAGGGCCTGAGCCTTTCCAACGTGCTGTTCGATAGCGGCGGCCGACTGAGTCAGGCCGTCGGCTCCATGGCGCTACCGACTACGCTGTTCTACAGCGCCGAAGGCCGAATGCTCGGTAGCCACCTGGGTGAATTATCGGAAGCCAGCCTGGCCCGCGCCCTGGAAAGCTTCGACTCCCCAACTTCAGCCATACAGGCTACACCCTCAAGGAAACTGCCATGCCCCGCCTCCGCCACCTGCTGACGCTGTCCCTGGGCGCAGCGCTGCTGCAAATCCCGATGCTGCAGGCCGAAGAACTGCCTGCGGCGATCCGCAAGATCGAAGAAAAAGGCGCGAAAATCATCGGCAGTTTCGATGCGCCTGATGGCCTGCGTGGTTACGCGGCGCAGTATCAGAACCGCGGCATGGCCCTCTACCTGACGCCAGACGGCCAGCATGTGCTGCTCGGCAACCTGTACGACGCCGACGGCAAGGACCTGAGCGCCGAGCCGCTGCAAAAACTGGTCTACGCGCCAATGGCCAAGGAACTCTGGGCAAAGATGGACGCCAGCAACTGGATCGCCGACGGCAGCAAGGATGCACCGCGCACCGTCTACCTGTTCAGCGACCCGAACTGCCCTTACTGCAATATGTTCTGGGAGCAGGCCCGACCGTGGGTGAAGGCCGGCAAAGTGCAATTGCGGCACATCATGGTCGGGATCATCCGCGAAGACAGCCCGGGCAAATCCGCTGCCCTGCTGGCCAGTAAAGACCCGAGCAAGGCTCTGGAGGAACACGAAAAGGCTGGCAAGCAAAGCTCGCTGAAAGCGCTGACCAGCATTCCCGCCGCGATCCAGGCCAAGCTCGATGCCAACATGAAGTTGATGGAAGAACTCGAATTGTCCGCCACTCCGGCCATCTTCTACATGGACGACAAGGGCGAGTTGCAACAACAGCAAGGCGCGCCGTCGCCGGATAAGTTGGTGAAGATTCTCGGGCCGAAGTAGTTTTTGCCGTCAGAGTGTTGGTGGTCTCACTGACGCTATCGCGAGCAAGCTCGCTCCCACAATTGATCGCATATCCCTGTGGGAGCGAGCTTGCTCGCGATGGCGTCCGGATGATCGACTAAGTTCTCTCAGCCAGAAACTTCAGCAGCGCCTCGGTGACGAACTCGGGATTCTCCAGACTGGAGATATGCCCTGCCTCCGGCACCAACAGATACGGACAACCGATCAACTCGGCCATTTCCCTGGTTTCCGACGCTGGCCGCGGTTTGTCCTGATCACCGCACATCAGCAGCGTGGTTTCAGGATTCAGTTCGCCCAGGCGCGGTAACAGATCATCACGACCAAACGTGATGCGGCCCATCGGCACAATGCTTTCACGCAAACGCTCAGGTGGTAGCGCGGCCAGCTTGGCACGGAAATCCTGATAGAGCGCCGACTGTGGGTCGACGCCTGGGCGGAAGAAAATCGGCACCACGATATCGAGTAACTGCGGCGAGATGACACCGCTGTCTTCGATCTGCTTGAACAACGAGAAATAGTATTGGCGAGTCGGCTCAGGCTCGACACCGACATAAGTGTCCATCAACACCAGGCCGTTGAGGCGCTGTGGGGCCGACAGCGCCAGACGCACGCCCCACATGCCGCCGACCGAAAGCCCGACCAGGGTGACGCGGTCAATATCCAGATGATCAAGCAGCGCCAGTACCTGCCGCGCCTGATCATCCAGCGAAGTCATACCCTCAGGTAACGGCCCGGACTCGCCGTGCCCCCACAGGTCCAGGGCAATCACCCGATAGTGTTGCGACAACGCTGCAATCTGCGGCGCCCACATGGCCTGGTCCCACAAGTAACTGCCGGCCAACAGCACCACCGGACCAGTGCCTTGGTCAACGTAGTGAAGCGCTTGTCCATCAATCGTAGCGAAGGGCATTCACTGTCTCCTTTCTGAATGGGGCCCATCAAAAAAAGCACAGGCAGCCTGAGCCGGTCAGTTTCTTCAGTCAATGCGCAAGTTGCGCCATCAGTAAAAGATCGCAGCCTGCGGCAGCTCCTTGTATGTGAACGGCTGTAGGAGCTGGCGAAGCCTGCGATCTTTTGACGTTAAAGCCTCTCCAGCTCCGCCATCAAATCATTCAACCGATCCACTTTTTCCTCGGTGATGTCGGTCGCGGCCAGCCCTTCGATGTACTCCGCCAACTCCTCCACCGTGCTGCACTCGAACATTGCTCGCAGCGGTACCGTGCGTTGCAGGGCTTTTTGCACCCGCGAGGCGATTTGCGTGGCAAGTAGCGAATGGCCGCCGAGTTCGAAGAAGTTATCGGTGACGCCAACTTTTTCGACCTTCAATACCTCGGCCCAGATCTCCACCAGGGTTTCCTCAAGTTCCGTGCGTGGCGCTTGATAGTCCTGACTCTGCATCTGGCCGATTTCCAACGCCGGCAGCCGCTGGCGATCCAGTTTGCCGTTGGCGTTGAGCGGCATGCGTTCCAGCCATAACCAGTGCAGCGGCACCATGTATTCCGGCAGTTCGATGCGCAGGCGTTGTTTGATGCGCTCCAGCCGTTCGCTCGGGCTCAAGGCCGATTCACTGGCGACCAGATAACCGACCAGATGCTTGCCGTTGACGCCCTCTTGCACCCCCACCGCCGCGTCGCGGACTTCCGGTTGTTCGTGCAGCCGCGCTTCGATTTCGCCCAGCTCGATGCGGTAACCACGGATTTTCACCTGATGGTCGATACGGCCGACGTATTCCAATACGCCGTCCGTGCGCCGCCGCGCCAGGTCGCCGGTGCGATACAAACGCTCACCGGCCGCGCCGAACGGATTGGGCACAAACACCTGAGCGGTGCGCAACGGGTCGCTGACATAACCGCGACCGACACCGGTCCCGGCCACGCACACTTCACCGACGGCCCCCAGCGGCACCAGCTCCAGCGCGCCGTCGAGCAGGTACAAACGGTTATTGTCAGTCGGCGTACCGATCGGCAAATAACTACCGCGGGTCGAGGCCAGGTCGACGCGGAAGAATGCCACGTCATCCGAACATTCGGCCGGGCCGTAAGCGTTGACCAGCCCGATGTCCGGGTAACGTTGCAACCATTGACCGGCCAGCTCCGGCGGCATCGCTTCGCCGGTCGGCAGCATCCAGCGCACCCCGTCGAGGTGCATGCGCTCCTGGGCGAGCATGCCCTGAATCAGCGACGGCACGCTCTCCAGCACGGTGATGCCCTGCGCTTGAACATGCCCGAGCAAGCCTTGTGGATCATGAGCGATAGCGTTCGGCACGATGTCCACCCGCGCACCGAACAGCGGCGCGGCGAGGAACTGCCAGACCGAAATATCAAAGCTTTGCGAAGCGGTTTGCGCGATCACATCCGTATCGCTCAGGTGCAAGTACGGCACCTTGCTCAATTGGTTATTGAGCATGCCGCGCTGCTCGACCATCACCCCTTTGGGCAAACCGGTGGAGCCCGAGGTGTAGATCACATAGGCCAGATGATCGGGACCGCTGTAGAGACCTGGATTTTCAACCGACGCAGCACTGGCTTGCACCTCTTCCCAGACCAGCAACCGTGGTCGGTTGGCGCAACTGAATTCATCCAGCAACGCCACCGCCTGCTCACGGCACGCCGCACTGCAGACCAGCAACGGCGTGCGGCTCAGCTCGATGATCCGGCTCAGGCGCTGACTGGGCAGTCCCGGGTCCAGCGGCAAGTAACCGGCGCCGGCCTTGAAGCTGCCAATGATCATCCCGAGCAGATCCAGATTACGTTCGGCCAACAACGCCACCGGCTGATCCATCCCGACGCCCGCCGTGATCAAGGCATGACCGAGACGGTTGCTGCGCTGGTTCAACTCGACGTAGCTGAGTTGCTGGTCCAGGCAACTGGCGGCAATACGCTGTGGATGGGCCGCGACTTGCGCCTCGAACAGTTCGACGTAGCTCTGCTCCAGCGGGTAGTCATGCTCGCTCTGGTTACAGCCATGGATCAGGAAGTCCTGTTCCGGCTCACCGAGCAGCGGCAAGTCTGCCATGTCGCCATGGAAGCCTTCGATCAACGCCAACAGCAAACGCTTGAACTCGCCGAGCATGCGCTCGACCGAGGATGCATCGAAATAGCGCTGGTCATAAGACAGGTGCAAGCCAAGGTCATCGCCCGGGTAACACACCGCCGTCAGCGGGAAGTTGGTGTGGGTGCGGCCCGAGTCCGAGGTGGCGTTAAGGCTTTGTGCACGGTCCAGCACCGACACTTCCACCGGGGCATTCTCGAACACGAACAGGCTGTCGAACAGCGGCTGGCCCTTGGGCAGTTCACTGGTTTCCTGAATGCTCACCAGCGGCAGGTATTCGTACTCGCGCAGTTGCAGGTTGATGTCCAGCAAACCGCTCAACCATTGGCGCACACTGCACGGCTGATGGCCTTCCGGCAGTTTGACCCGCAGGGCAATGCTGTTGATGAACAGCCCGACCGTACGCTGCAGGTGCGGCATGTCCACCGGACGCCCAGCCACGGTGACGCCGAACAGCACGTCGCGATCACCGCTCAAACGGCGCAATACCAGCGCCCACGCCGCTTGGGCGAAAGTGTTGATGGTCAGTTGATGGGCCTGCGCCAGTTCCCGCAGTTGCGCGCCGTCGCGGGTGTCGAGTCGGGTATAGCAGTCGCCTACGATCATCCCGCCGCTATCACCGGCATGTTCACGCAGGAACGGACGATCACTCGGAATCGGCGTGGCCCGCTCAAAGCCTTGCAGGTTGTTCTTCCACCACTGACGCGCCTCGGCCAGGCTTTGGCGTTGCAGCCAGCCGATGTAATCGCGATAGCGCGGCGGCACGGCCAATTGCGCCTCACGCCCTTCACCCAGTGCGGAATAAATCTCGAAGAAGTCATTCATCAACAACGACCGGCACCAGGCATCAATGAGGACGTGGTGGTTGCTCATCATGAACCAGTAGCGCGCCGCGCCAACACGGATCAAGCGCAGGTGAAACGGCGGCTGATTGAGCAGATCGAAGCCGGCCTCACGTTCGCGTTTGAGCAGCGCTTGCAGCTTCGGTTCTTGCTCGGTTTCAGCCACCGCGCTCCAGTCCAGGTACTCGATGGGCGTGCTGCCGGGCTTGTGGATCACCTGCAACATCTGCGCGCTGATGTCCCAGCAGAACGAAGCGCGCAAGGCTTCGTGACGGGCGATCACCGCCTGCCAGGCCTGGGCAAAGCGCTGCGGGTCGAGTTCACTGTTGATCCGGTAACGGTCCTGCATGTAGTACAGACCGGTGCCCGGCTCCAGCAAAGTGTGCAGCAACATGCCTTCTTGCATCGGCGTCAGCGGGTAAACGTCTTCAATCTGCGCGGCGGGCACGGGCAACGCGTCGAGCTGCATTTGAGTCAGTTGCGCCAGCGGGAAGTCCGACGGCGTCAGGCCACCGGCCTCCTCGCTGAGGCAATGTTCGATCAGGCTCTGCAATTCGTTCAGGTAGGCATCCGCTAAGTCGCTAATGGTCTGTGCATCGTGCCGTTCCGCGCTGAAGGTCCAGCGCAGCAGCAGTTCACCGCCGTAGACCTGACTGTCGATGCTCAGCTCATTGGGCTGTGGCGCCTCAGGGTCGTGAGCGGCACCGAGCGGTTTGTCCAGTGGCTGGAACAGTGCATCGCTGCCAAAGCTCTGATCGAACTGCCCCAGGTAATTGAAGGTGATCGGCGCCTGTGGCAATGCCGCCATGCCGTGTCGGCACAGGCCATCAGCGAGGTAACGCAACACGCCATAACCCAGGCCTTTGTGCGGCACGGCGCGCAGTTGTTCTTTGATCGCCTTGATCGAAGCGCCCTGCCCGGCGGCTTCTTCGATGCCTTGCGGGGTCAGGCGCAGCGGGTAAGCGCTGGTGAACCAGCCAACGGTGCGGGTCAGGTCGATGTCGTCGAATAGGCTTTCGCGACCATGGCCTTCCAGTTGAATCAACGCCGAATCGTTGCCGCTCCAGCGGCACAGCACACGGGCCAATGCGGTCAGCAGCAGATCGTTGACCTGGGTTCGGTACGCGCTGGGCGCCTGTTGCAACAGTTGCCGCGTGTACTCAACGCTCAAGCGTACGCTTACGGTTTGCGCATGCCGGTTTTGCCGGCCACCTTCAGGGCGCTCGCATGGCAAGTCTGCCTTTGGCCCGGTCAGTTGATGCTGCCACCAACTGAGTTCTTCGCGCAGCGATTCGCTGCCGGCGTACGCGTGCAAGCGTGCGGCCCAATCACGCAACGCACTGGTTTTAGCAGGCAAACGCACCGCCTGCTGCGCAGTGATTTGACGGTAGGCTGTTTGCAAGTCGTCCAGCAATACGCGCCACGACACCCCGTCGACCACCAGGTGGTGAATGGCGATAAACAGCCGTTGCCCGCCCTCCGGCCCATCGACCAGCACCACGCGCATCAGCGGACCGTGCTCAAGGTCGAGGCTGCGTTGGGCATCGGCGAACAATGCCGTGCAGTTCTCCAGCGACGGCACGCGGACTTGCCAGAGCAAGGCGGCATCCGTCAGCGGTTGGTGTTCGGCCTGCCAATGACCGGCCGTTTGGCGAAAGCGCAGGCGCAGGGCGTCGTGCTGTTCAAGCACCGCCAGCAGCGCTTGCTCCAGGCGATGAGGCTCCAGGTTTTGCGTTGGTGCTAACAACAACGCCTGGTTCCAGTGCTGACGCTGCGGAATATCGCTGTCGAAGAACCAGTGTTGAATCGGCGTCAACGCCGACTCGCCAGTCAGCAAACCTTGCTCGGCCGTAACCTGTTCAGTACGGGTGGCCACCGCGGCCAGGGTCTGCACCGTTTGCTGCTGGAACAAATCCCGTGGGCTGAAATGAATGCCCTGCTGTCGCGCCCGGCTGACCACTTGAATCGACAGGATCGAATCACCGCCCAGCTCAAAGAAGTTGTCGTTGAGCCCGACTTGCGCGACGTTCAACACCTCGCGCCAGATCCCGGCCAACGCCCGTTCAAGCTCGTTGCTCGGGGCGAGGTACTGTTGACGATTGAGTTCAGGGTCCGGCGCAGGCAGCGCACGCCGGTCGAGTTTGCCGTTGGCGGTCAGCGGCATGCTGGCCAGCAGGATCAGGTGCGTCGGCACCATGTAATCCGGCAGCCGGGTTTTCAGGTGCGCCCTGAGTGCTTCGCGCAGGGCGGCTTGTTGCGCTTCATCCTGTTCGGTTACGTCGCTGACTAGATACCCGGCCAACTGTTTGCCGCCCGGAGTATCCAGCGCCAGCACCACCGCTTCACGTACCGCCGGGTGTTCCAGCAGGCGGGATTCGATTTCACCGAGTTCGATGCGAAAACCGCGAATTTTCACTTGATGATCGATGCGCCCCAGGTATTCCACCAAACCGTCGGCACGCTGGCGCACCAGGTCGCCAGTGCGGTACAGCCGCCCGCCATGACCGGCGAACGGGTCAGCGACAAAGCGCTCGGCGGTCATGCCCGGACGCTGGTGATAACCCTGGGCCAACCCTGCGCCGCCGACATACAACTCGCCGGTCGCACCTTGTGGCACCAGCGCCAGATCGGCGTCGAGTATGTACGCCACTCGAGTGCCTATCACGCTGCCAATCGGCACGCTGCCGGCGCCCTCCTCCAGTTGCTCCGGAGCCAGACTGGCGAGCGGCATGACCACGGTTTCAGTCGGGCCATAAGCGTTGAAGAACAGGCTCGGCGAGAATGCCGCGCGAATCCGTTGCAGGTGCTCGCCGGTCAGCGCTTCACCACCGGTGATGCACATGCGTACCGGCAAAGTTTCACCCTGAGTTGCCAGCCATTGCGCCAGTTGACTGCCGTAGCTTGGGGTGAAACCGAGAACATTGATCTGCTGCTGACGAATCAGTTGGCAGATTTCTTCGGCATCCCATTGGCCTTGAGCGCGCAGCACCACATGCGCGCCGCTGAGCAACGGCACCAGCAAGCGTTCGGTGGCCGCGTCGAAATTGATCGAATAGAAGTGCAACTCGCAGTCGTCGGGACGCATGCCAAAGCGCTCGATCACTGCGCGGCAATGCATGGCGATTTCACCGTGGGCCACCACCACGCCTTTCGGCTTGCCGGTGGAACCCGAGGTGTAGATCAGGTAAGCCTGATGCTGCGGCAAACTGATGAAGGGCAACTCGCTCGCCGGGTAATTGGCCAGCTCTGCGGCGTCATCCTCCAGGCACCAACGGGCCACGCCGGGCGGCAGTTCGCCGAGCGCTTCGAACATCGCCGCATCGCTCAACAGCAGGCCAACGCCGCTGTCTTCGATCATGTAGTGCAAACGGTCCAGCGGGTATTCCGGGTCCAGCGGCACATAAGCGCCGCCGGCCTTGAGAATCGCCAGCAGGCCGACGACCATTTCCAGCGAACGCTGCAGCGCCAGACCGACCCGTACCTGCGGGCCGATACCACGCTCGCGGAGCATCCAGGCCAGACGGTTGGCGCGGCGATCCAACTCGGCATAACTCAGGGTCTGCCCGGCAAAGGTCAGGGCCGGCACATCGGGATGGGCCTGCACCTGCTCGCTGAACAGCTGATGAATGCACTGATCGAGGCGATGCTCGCCGGGCTCTTGCGCGAGACTCGCCAGCAGCGTTTGCTGCTCGCTGGCCGCAAGCAACGGCAGCTCACTGAGGCGTTGTTGCGGATCGGCGAGCAAGGCTTCCAGCAGGTTGCGCCAATGCCCGGCCATCCGCGCAATACGCGGCTCATCGAACAGATCGGTGCTGTAGGTCAGGCAGCAACCGAGGCGATGATCGAGGTCGGTGACTTCCAGGTTCAGATCAAACTTGGTCGCCCGCGCATCGTTGGCCAGGTACTCGACGGTCATGCCGGCGAGTTCGCGGCTTTGTTGAAACTCCCAACGCTGAACGTTGCACATCACCTGGAACAGCGGGTTATAGGCCGCACTTCGTGGCGGCTGCAACGCCTCCACCAGATGATCGAACGGCAGGTCCTGATGGGACTGGCCTTCAATCACCGTGTGACGGACTTGCTCGAACAACTCGCCGACAGACATCTGCCCATCGAGCTGGCATCGCAGCACTTGCGTGTTGAGGAACGCACCGATCAGCCCTTCGCTTTCCGGGCGAATGCGGTTGGCCACCGGTGCGCCGATGCGCAGGTCGGCCTGGCCGCTGTAGCGGTAAAGCAGCACCGCCAGTGCGGCGGTCATGGTCATGAACAAGGTCAAACCGTGCTGCGCGTTAAAGGCCCGAACCCGTGCGGCGAGGTCATCGCTGAGGTCAAAGCGGAACAGTTCACCCTGATAGCTTTGCACCGATGGCCGTGGACGATCGCTTGGCAGTTCCAGCAACGGATGTTCGCGGCCCAGCTGCGCGGTCCAGTAATCGAGCTGACGCTGACGCTCGCCGGATTCCAGCCATTGGCGCTGCCAGACGCTGTAATCCAGATACTGCACCGGCAGCGGTTCCAGCGGCGACTCGCGGTCATCGAGGAACGCTTCATACAACGCGCCCAACTCGCGGGCGAAGATGTCCATCGCCCAGCCTTCGGTGACGATGTGGTGCAGGGTCAGCACCAGGTAATGTTCGTGCTCGGCGGTCTTGACCAGGCACGCCCGCAACAGCGGCCCGGTTTCCAGATCAAACGGCGTGTGCGCTTCGCTGTCGGCCAATTGCTGGACGTGTTGCTCGCGCAGGTTGGCGTCCAGGCCTGAGAAATCCTGCCAGTCCATGCGCAGGCCGGTTTGCGGGTGAACCCGCTGCTCGGCCACGCCGTCGACGCTCGGGAATGTGGTGCGCAGGGTTTCATGACGCAGGATCAGCGCTTGCAACGCCGCCTCGAAACGCCCGACATCCAGCAACCCGCACAAGCGCACCATACCGCCAACGTTGTAGGCCGGGCTGTCCGGTTCCATCTGCCAGAGGAACCACATGCGCTGCTGGGAATAGGACAACGGCACTGGCTGGCTGCGGTCGACTCTCTCGATCGGCGGCTGTTTGTTGTGTTTGCCGGACGCCTGAATCAGCCGCACCTGCTCGGCGAAATTACCCAGCTCACTGGCTTCGAACAACGCCCGCAGCGGCAATTCGACGTCGCAGGCCTGGCGGGTGCGGGAGATGATTTGCGTGGCCAGCAACGAGTGACCGCCGAGGGCGAAGAAGTCATCGCGCAGACCGAGCCGGGTCTGGCCCAGCACTTCACGCCAGATGCTCGCAATCTGCTGCTCCAGCGCCGTACCTGGCTCAACGTGCTCACGCACCTGCCACTGCGGCTCCGGCAAGGCCCGACGGTCGACTTTGCCGCTCGGGCTCAAGGGCATTTCGTCCAGGCGCATCAGTTGCGCCGGGACCATATACTCCGGCAACTCGGCGGCCAGCGCAGTTTTCAGGCGCGCTGATTGAGCCTCATGTTCTTCGTTGAAATCGATAGCGGTGTAATAGCCGATCAACTGCGCACCAGCCGCGGTGTCGCGCACCAACACTACGGCTTGAGCGACGTTATCCTGAGCCAGCAGCCGCGCTTCGATTTCTTCCGGCTCGACCCGGAAGCCGCGCAGTTTGACCTGCTGATCGAGTCGGCCGAGGTATTCCAGAACACCGTCAGCGGTCCAGCGTGCGCGGTCACCGGTGCGATACAAACGCATACCGTATTCACCGAGCGGATCGACGACAAAACGCTCGGCGGTCAATGCCGGCCGCCGCAGATATCCCCGGGCCAGACCGATACCGCCGATGCACAACTCACCAGGCACACCGGCCGGCAGCGGATTGAGTTCACTGTCGAGCACTCGGCAAATCACATTGCCCAACGGGCGGCCGATCGGTGAACGTTCGCCATCGCTGGTTTGGCAATGCCAGTGAGTGACGTTGATCGCGGTTTCGGTCGGGCCATAGCGGTTGTGCAGTTGCACCGCTGGCAGCTGTTCCAGCACACGATTTCGTAGTTCGGCGGGCAACGCTTCGCCGCCGGAGAACACGCGTCGCAGGCTGCTGCACTCGGCCGTCAACGGCTCATCGATGAACAGCTGCAACAGCGGCGGCACGAAGTGCAGCGTGGTCACGCCAAAGGCCTGAACCAATTGGGCGATACGCTGCGGATCGCGGTGCTCGCCGGGGCCGGCGATCAGCAAGCGGCAACCGCTGATCAGCGGCCAGAAGCATTCCCATACCGACACGTCGAAGCTGATCGGCGCTTTTTGCATCAGCACATCGGTTTCATCGAGGCGATACGTGGCCTGCATCCATTGCAGCCGCTCGCTGAGCGCCGCGTGGGTGATGCCGACGCCTTTGGGCTGGCCGGTGGAACCGGAGGTGTAAATCACGTAGGCCAGATTGTCGCCGTGCAGGTGCAACCCCGGCGCATGGCTCGACCAACTGTCGAGGTTGAGGGCATCCATCGCAATCGCGCTGACCCCTTCAGCGCTCGGCAAGCGCTCCAGCAAATGGCTCTGCGTCAGCAGCAGCGTCACGCCGCTGTCGCTGAGCATGTAGGCCAGGCGCTCGGCCGGGTAATCCGGGTCCAATGGCACGTAAGCGCCGCCGACCTTGATGATCGCCAGTAAACCGATCAACAGTTGCGGTGAGCGCTCGGCAGCAATTGCCACGCAGACGTCCGGACCAACACCTTTGTCGCGCAGGTAATGCGCCAATCGGTTGGCCCGGGCGTGCAGTTCGGCATAGTCGAGTTGGCCGCCGTCCCAGATCAATGCAGTGCGCTGCGGGGTCAATCGTGCCTGTTCGTTCAGCAATTCCGGCAGCCATTGGCTGGCCGGCGTGCAGGGCACGGCACTCCATTGCTGTTGTTCTGACTGCTCGTTGTGGCTGAGCAACGGCAGGTCACCGATGAACTGCCGGGGCTGCTCGCAAACCGCGCACAGCAGGTTGACGAAATGCTCGGCCAGACGCTCGACAGTCGCTGCATCAAACAGCTCGTCGGCGTAGTCGAACGACAGGCTCACGCGACCGTTGCGGTCTTCTTCGCTGTGCAATTGCAGGTCGAACTTGGCCTCGCGGCTGTGCCAAGGCAATTCTTCGGCGAGCAACCCGGGCAAGCGTCGCAAGGCACTGAGGTCGCGCTGCTGGTGGTTGAACATGACCTGGAACAAACCTTGTTCGCGGGCTTGCGGGAAGGCTTCGAGCAGTTGCTCGAACGGCAGGTCCTGATGGGCTTGAGCGCCTAGTGCGGCTTCGCGGGTTTGCGCCAACACCTGCACAAACGGCAAACGTGAATCGACCTCGGCACGCAGGACTTGAGTGTTGATGAAGAAGCCGATCAACCCCTGGGTTTCCAGGCGCGGACGGTTGGCGTTGGGCACGCCGATACGAATATCGCGCTGGCCGCTGTAGCGATGTAGCAAACACTGAAACGCCGCCAGCAATAGCATGAAGGTGGTCGACTCATGAGCCTGGGCGGTCTGGCGAATCGCCTCGCTCAAACTCGCGCCCAGCCGCAAACTGTGGCGTGCGGCACTGTGCCGTCGTTGCGCCGAACGTGGGTGATCGGTGGCCAGGCTGAGGGGCGGATGCTCATCGCCCAATTGCGCTTTCCAATAGGCCAACTGTCGCTCGCCCTCGCCCTGCACCAGCCACTGACGCTGCCAACTGCCGTAGTCGGCGTACTGCAACGGCAGCGGCGCGAGCTGCAGCGTCTGGCTTTGAACACCCGCTGCATACAGCCGCGAGAACTCGTCGATCAATACGTTCAACGACCAGCCATCCGCGATGATGTGGTGCATCGTCACCAGCAGTTGGTGATCTTCGTCGTCGAGGCGCACCAGCGTCACCCGGAGCAGCGGACCCTTTTCCAGATCGAACCGGGTACGCGCTTCGTCCTCGCGGATTTGCAGCGCGCAGGCCTCGCGTTCGGCCAGCGCCAGGTCGCTGATGTCGATCCGTTGCAGGTTGAATTCGCAGGCCGGGTCGACCTGTTGCAGCGCCTGACCGTCGCGTTCGAAAAACCGTGTGCGCAGGGATTCGTGGCGCTCGATCAACTGCTGGAAACTGGCGCGCAAGGCGCCTTCATCCAGCTCGCCGCGCAAGCGCAAAGCACCCGGAATGGTGTAGGCGCTGCTCTGCGGGTCGAGTTGCCAGGTGATCCACAAACGGTTTTGCGCCAGCGATTGCGGCAGTGCTTCGGTGCGCGGCAATGCGCTGATCGCGCCTTGGGCCAGTCCACCGTCCTGCTGTTGGCGGGCCACCGCAGCAGCGAAAGCACCGAGGGTCGGTGCTTCGAACAACAGCCGTAGGCTCAGCTCCAAACCCAACGCTTCGCGCAGGCGCGCCACCACTTGAGTCGCGGCGATGGAATTGCCGCCCAACAGGAAGAAGTGATCGTCGGCGGCCACTTGGGCGACCTGCAGTTGTTCACTCCAGATCTGGCCAATCAGGTTTTCGAGTTCCGAACCTGATTCAGCGCTGGCGCTCGCCGGCTCGCAGAGGCTCGGGAATAGCGCATAGCTGTCGAGACTGCCGTCGGCCAGCCGATTACGGCAGGCCGAACGTTGCAACTTGCCACTGGAAGTCTTCGGCAACGCACCGGGATTGAGCAACACCACCACGCTCGGCGCTTCCTGGAAGGCTTCGGCCACTGCCTGGCGAATGGCTTTGATCAGAGCCTCGGGCGGGAGGATTTTCTGCACGCTGCGGCTGATTTCCGCGGCGATGCCAATGCCTTCATTACCATGGTCATTCACAGCGAATGCCGCGACCCGACCTTTGCGCACCACCTCCACTTCGCGCTCGATGTGCTGCTCGATGTCCTGTGGATAAAGGTTGTGACCGCGCACGATCAGCAGGTCTTTCAGGCGCCCGGTGATGAACAATTCACCGCTGCGCATAAAGCCCAGATCACCGGTGCGCAACCAGGTACGGCCCGCGTGCTCGACAAACGTCCTGGCGGTGGCTTCAGGGTTGCGCCAGTAACCGTGAGCAATACTTGGCCCGGCAGCCCAGACTTCGCCGACCTGGTTGTCGGCCAGCTCAGTGAGTGCCTGTGGATCAACAATCAGCACCGCGTGCTCAGGCTGGCTGGTGCCGCAACTCATGATCGCGCTGCCCTCACCCGGCTCGGCGCGATTCTGCGCCAAGGCCTGTTCATCCAGCTGCAACGCCGGAATGCCCTGGCCACGCGGGCCACCGGCAACGAACAGCGTGGCTTCGGCCAGACCATAGGAGGCCATGAAATTGTTCGGGGTAAATCCGGTGACGGCGAACTTCTCGGCAAAGCGTTCCAAAGTGTCGAGGCGGATCGGTTCGGAGCCGGAATACGCCACGCGCCAACCGCTCAGGTCGAGGCGCTGCAGCGCCGACTCGCTGACCCGCTCGCTGCACAGCCGATAGGCAAAGTCCGGGCCGCCGCTGATGGTGCCGCCGTACTCGCTGATTGCTTCCAGCCAGCGCAAGGGCCGAGCGAGGAAATACGCCGGCGACATCAACACGCACGGCACGCCACTGAAGATCGGTTGCAACAGGCCGCCGATCAACCCCATGTCGTGGTACAGCGGCAACCAGCTGACGATCACGTCGTCCGGGTTGAGGTCGATGCCGAAACCGCGGCGGATCAGCCGTTCATTGGCGACCAGATTGCCGTGGCTGACTTGCACGCCTTTTGGCAGCGCGGTGGAGCCGGAGGTGTATTGCAAAAAGGCGATGTCGTCAGCTTGCAGGGTCGGCGCGACCCAGCGTTCAGCGATCGCGCTGTCCAGCGCATCAACGCAGAGCGATGGCGGCGCGTGCGCGGCGTTCAGTTCGCTCATTTGCAGCAACGAATCACGCACCTCAGCGCTGGTCAGCAGCAAACGCGGTTCGGCGTCCTCGATGATCGACAGCAGACGTTCCTGATGATGACGGCGCGTCGACTCTGGCGGATACGCCGGCACCGCGATGACCCCGGCGTACAGGCAACCGAAAAAGGCCGCGACGTAATCCGGACCACTGGGGAACAGCAGGACCGCGCGATCACCAAGCCTGGCTTCGGTTTGCAAGGCGCTGGCAATGGTCCGCGCTCGAAGATCCAGATCGCGGTAACTCAGCACGACAGCCTGCTCCGGGGTTTCGGCCAGAAAGCGCAAAGCGATCCGATCCGGCGTCAGGGCCGCGCGGCGCTGGAGGGCTTGGACCAGTGTGCTGGGGAGTTCGAACGCGTCGATCATGAAGTTTCCTGCCTGAGTTCGGCTTGCAAGTGGAATCGGTTTTCTGGCGTCACACTCATCGAGAGCGTGCAGGACACGGTCTTGGCCGACCGCGCAAGGCATTGGCAATACGGCGAAACCGGCGCTGTTGCCCGGAGCCATTCACCAATGAGAACGGATGACGTATCGAAATAATTAGTCCTCTGAGCGCTGCAAAACCGTGGTTCCAGACCTGCCCGCGTGAGGCCGTTGGCAAAAGACATTCGGGAAGATAATTAATTCGTCCTCTCAATTGACAATCATTATCATTAAGCCTAGCTTGTCGCTCGATGCGTAGGACGGCTCCGAACCCCTGGTCGCCCTACTTACTTTTTGCAGCAAGGTGATTTCCATGACGGAACCAGTAACCACAAGCAGGTGCGACTCACCCTTACTCCAGGCGTTCGTTGATAACCGACTGATTCTGGTCAAAATCGCAGCTCGTATTACCGGCTGCCGATCCCGCGCTGAAGATGTCGTTCAGGATGCGTTTTTCAGGCTGCAATCAGCACCGCAAATCACCTCCTCGTTCAAGGCCCAGCTCAGCTACCTGTTTCAGATCGTGCGCAACCTGGCGATCGACCACTACCGCAAGCAGGCGCTGGAACAAAAGTATTCGGGCACCGAAGAAGAAGGCTTGAACGTGGTCATTCATGGTGCCTCGCCAGAAACCTCGCACATCAACTTCTCGACCCTGGAAAACATCGCCGACGCCCTCGGCGAGTTGCCGAGTCGCACCCGCTACGCCTTCGAGATGTATCGCCTGCACGGCGTGCCGCAGAAGGACATCGCCAAGGAACTCGGCGTGTCGCCGACTCTGGTGAACTTCATGATCCGTGATGCGCTGGTGCATTGCCGCAAGGTCTCGGGCAAGCGCAGCGATACCTTCGCCCGCCGTTAAGATCGGAAGTTTCATCGACCCCATCGCGAGCAAGCTCGCTCCCACATTGGTACTGCGTACACAGTTCAAATGTGGGAGCGAGCCTGCTCGCGATGAGGGACTCAAGGCCAATGCAGTCCTTGAGTTTTAATCGTCACGCCAACGAACACCGATCAAAAAACCGCTCACGCCCCAAGATCATCAGCGCTGCGCGCTTGTGCGGAAAATCGAATTCCTTCTCGCAGTGAAAGCACTGATTGTGCAGATAGCCGATCATCTTCGCGTTGTCGGCACGCGGTTCGGCCACCACCCGCTGAGTCCGCGGATCGTCCAGAAACAGGTAATGCACCAGCGCCGATAGCCAGCTGGCAACCTTGTGCGGACCACGGTGATGTTCTTCGCCCACCAGCATGTGAATGCCACGGTCGTAATCGCCGGCTTCGTAGAACGGTGCGATGCGGTCTTCCTTGGCCCAATACGCTTCGAAATAGGCAAAGGGCTGGTCGTCAAAACAACCGATCAGCGTCAGGGTGTGCGGATCAGCTTCAAGCTTGCTCAAGTACTCGCGGTGCTGTTCGAGGCTGCCGGTTTCCTGCCAGAAACTCGCCACTCGCGGGCTGTTCTGCCAGCAGTTGAAACGCGGCAGATCGCTGTCGATTTCCACCGTGCGCAAGGAAATCCACGCCCCCAATCGGGCATCAAAGCGCCGGTAGACCTCGCCCCGTGGCTTGACCGGACGCCGCGGGTGACGCTTGCCATCGCTGATGAGCATCTGCTGTGGATAGCTGCCAGCGGGCGGTTCGCCCAGCCAGGGCTGCGGCAATTGCCAGAACAGGCTGCGCTCGCAATGGTACTCACCGGCGATATCGGTACTGACCAGCAAGCCACTGAGCAAGGCTTGCGTCAGCGGTTCATCAAGATGCCAGGTCAGGCGCTGACAGGCCGAGTCACGCGCAAACAGCCAGTAACATGCGGCCCAGAACGCTTCGCCAGCGGGACGGTGATAAAGCTCCAGCAGCTGAATATGCAACACGGGGCCACGGCTAAGGCTCAGCTGGATCAGCGGCTGCCCTTCCAGGGAGAGGCTCAGTCGGCTCTCGGTTTCATCAGCAACAAGACGATGCCCCAACGGCAGCGTCAGGGCAGTCAGATCATTCAGATTGGACATGGGTCGGGCTCACGGTAATCGTCGACAGTTCAACGATGTGACGTGAGCCGGGGGAGGAAATTTAGGCGTGGAATGAAATCGGCTGCTGGCCTGGCTTCAGCTTTTGGGTACCGGCACGATGGCAATCTTGTACGGATCGAAAATCTTCAGCATCTGCCCGTTATCCCGCAACCCCTGCAGCAACTTGCCGAAGGTTTCCGCGCTGATCGGCGCTTGCGGACGTAACAGCGCGTAATGGTGATAAACCTGATCGATGCGCTGGGATACCAACAACTGCGGCCTGACCTTTTCATTGCGCAGCAGATAATCGTAGAGGTACGAACGTGTGACCAGTGCAATGTCGGCGCGATTGCGCAGAACCATTAAAATATTGCTGTCGTGGGAAGTCGTGAGCGTCGCGTTGTAACTGTCCTTGAGAAATTGCGGATCGTTATTGAAATTGGCGAATTCATAGTGATAACCGCTGTACAGCGCCAGACGCTTGCCTTTCAAATCGGCGAAGTAACCCTGCTGACGATCCGGCTTGCTCTGTGCGACAAAGATTTCAGCATCTTCCAGCCCCATGTCGACGGTGCTGTGCGGGATATCCTTCCAACCCCACTCCGGGTTTTCGAAGATCGCCATGTCAGTCCGGCCATCCTGGAAATCACCGAATCGACGCTGCAAGGAGGTCGGCACGAGTTTGAACTCATAGTCGGTTTGCGAGTGGTTCAGCGCCTCGACCAACTGCGGTAGCAACCCGGTATCGTCGCCATTCTCCGGTCGAACGGTGTACGGCGGAAAATGCGCAGCGCCGACCTGCACCACTTGTGCGGCCGAAGCCGGGAGTACGAATAGCGCACCCAGCGCCATCAGCGAAATCCGTAAAGCCTTCCGAACTGGCGAAGACATCAAAACGAGCCCACCTCTAAAAATATATCGATTACAACCAAGCTAGGCGGTTTTATCCACTTAGACAACTTGGTGATGGCTATTTAATAAGTTTTAGCGAAACGGTCACTTTTCTTCCAGCACCAGAATCAAGGCTTCGTCGGCCAATTGATCGAGGCTCATGCTGCCATCCGCGCGAAACCAGGTGGTGGTCCAGGACAGCGCGCCGGTTAGAAAACGTCGGGTGATAAACACGTCGCCGCGAATGAAACCGGCGTCTTTCGCCTCACCCAGCACTTGCAACCAGATCTGCTCATAGATATCCCGCAGCGCCAGAACCTGAGCCTGACCTTCTTGCGAAAGCGAACGCCATTCGTAGACCAGCACCGCCATCGCTTCGCCGCTGCCACCCATGATCGACTGCAACTCACAGCGGATCAGCGCCAGCACCCGCTCGCGCACATTGGTCGCTTGCGCCAGGGAGGCGCGCATCAATGCGGTGTTGTAGCGAATGGTTTCTTCCATCACCGCCCGCAGGATTTCATCCTTGCTTTTGAAGTGATGAAAAATGCTTCCCGACTGAATCCCGACCGCACTGGCCAGGTCACGCACCGTGGTGCGCTCGTAGCCCTTGTTGCGAAACAGGTGAGCGGCCATTTGCAGCAGTTTGCCGCGAGCGCTGTCGGGATCGGTCAGTTGCCCGTTGTCGACCAACTCGCGCATTACCAGCAGGGCTTTTTGCTCGTCCACCCGTTCTCTCCTACAGTCGCTCAATCGAATGTGCGATCAGACCACTAAAACATTGGGTTGCGCGGGCAATTTAAGCTGACCGGGACGACCAAGCAAGCGCTTGGGAAGAAGATGTAACCAGCATTTACAAACCAAGCGCTTGCTTGGTAGTCTCGAGTCACTTCTGTCGGAGGCTTGCAATGAACAAAACCGTTCGTATCGGCTGCGCCAGTGCCTTCTGGGGTGACACCTCGACCGCCGCCGCGCAGTTGGTTGAAGGCGCCCAGCTGGACTATCTGGTGTTCGACTATCTGGCAGAAATCACCCTGTCGTTACTGGCCAGCGCACGGATGAAAGACCCCCAGGCCGGTTACGCGACCGACTTCGTCGAGGTCCTCAGCCCGCTCCTCAAGAAACTTCTGGAAAAAAACATCCGCGTGATCAGTAACGCCGGTGGAATCAATCCGCTGGCCTGCGCAGCGGCGCTGCAAGCGGCGTGCGATAAAGCCGGTGTGCCATTGAAGATCGCTGTGCTGCTGGGTGATGACCTGCAACCGCAGTTCAAGCAACTGACTGGCTGCGGCGTAAAGGAAATGTTCAGCGGCGCCCCACTGCCGCCAATGTGCGTGTCGACCAACGCCTACCTCGGCGCCCCCGGCATCGTCGAGGCGCTACGCCTGGGTGCGGACATCGTTATCACCGGCCGGGTGGTCGACAGCGCCGTGGTCAGCGCGGCATTGGTGCATGAGTTCGGCTGGTCGTGGCAGGACTACGACAAACTGGCCCAGGCCGCGCTGGCCGGGCACCTCATCGAATGCGGCGCGCAGTGCACTGGCGGCAATTTCACCGACTGGCAAGAGGTGCCCGACTACGAACACATCGGTTTCCCCATCGTCGAAGTCAGCGCCGACGGCCAGTTCATCGTCAGTAAACCTGAAGGTACCGGCGGTTTGATCACGCCGCTGAGCGTCGGCGAGCAACTGCTGTATGAAATCGGCAACCCTCGCGCCTATCTGCTGCCCGATGTGGTCTGCGATTTCAGCATGGTCAAACTCCAGCAACACGGCAACAACGCCGTGCACGTTCACGGCGCCAAAGGCTTGCCGCCACCCCGTCAATACAAGGTTTGCGCAACCTGGCCGGACGGCTTTCGCTGCACCGCCAGTTGCCTGATCGCCGGGATCGACGCGGTGGCCAAGGCACGCCGGGTGAGCCAGGCGATCATTGCCAAGACCTCGGAAATGTTCAGCCAACGCGGCTGGGCACCTTATAGCGAAGTGAACATTGAGCTGCTCGGCAGCGAATCGACTTATGGTCCGCATGGCCAGCGCCAGGACAGCCGCGAAGTGGTGATCAAACTGGCGGTGCGGCACCCGGACAAACAAGCGCTGATCCTGTTTTCCCGCGAGATCGCTCAAGCCGCTACCGGTATGGCGCCGGGGTTGACCGGAATCGTCGGCGGTCGGCCAACTGTGTACCCGTTGATCCGTCTGTTCTCGTTCCTGATCGACAAAAATACCTGCGTGCTGGAAGTCGACCTGCAAGGCCAGCGTCATCCCTGCGCCCTGCCCGCCCTCGATCACCTCGACGTTGCCGACCTGCCGCTGCCCTTTGATCCGCCCAAACACCATGGGCGAGCCGACGCCAGTGTGGCGCTGGTGAAACTCGCGGTGGCGCGCTCCGGCGACAAGGGCAATCACAGCAACATCGGCGTCATGGCCCGCGCCCCCGAATACCTGCCATGGATCGCCGAAGCGCTGACGCCGGCAGTGATCGTCGACTGGATGAGTCACGTACTTGACCCGATCCACGGGCGTGTCGAGCGCTGGTATCTGCCCGGCACCCACAGCCTGAACTTTCTCCTGGAAAACGCCCTCGGCGGCGGTGGCGTGGCCAGCCTGCGTATCGACCCGCAAGGCAAGGCATTCGCCCAGCAGCTATTGGAAATCCGGATCCCGGTGCCGCAAGGCATCGCTGACCAAGTCAAGTAGAGGACGGTTGCCGTGGCCTTTGATTCGATATTCAAACCCGATCTGTTTGCCGGCCAGACGATTATTGTCACCGGTGGCGGCAGTGGCATCGGCCGTTGCACCGCCCACGAACTGGCAGCCCTCGGCGCGCACGTGCTGTTGGTCGGACGTAAGTCCGCAAAACTAAAGAAGGTCGCGGCGGAAATTATCGAGGACGGCGGTAAGGCGAGTTGGCAGGCCTGCGACATTCGCGATGAAGAAGCGGTCACGCAACTGGTCGCCCAACTGATCAAGGACCACGGGCCGGTTCACGGTTTGGTCAACAATGCTGGCGGCCAATACCCGGCACCCTTGGCCTCGATCAATCAGAAAGGTTTCGAAACCGTGCTGCGAACCAATTTGGTGGGCGGGTTCCTGATGGCCCGCGAGGTGTTCAATCAGTCGATGAGCAAGCACGGCGGAAGCATCGTCAACATGCTCGCCGACATGTGGGGCGGCATGCCCGGCATGGGCCATTCGGGTGCCGCACGTTCGGGCATGGACAATTTCACCAAGACCGCCGCGGTCGAATGGGGTTACGCCGGGGTCCGGGTCAACGCAGTGGCGCCCGGCTGGATTGCCTCCAGCGGCATGGACACCTACGAAGGTGCGTTCAAGGCGCTAATCCCGACCCTGCGCGAACACGTGCCGCTCAAGCGGATCGGCACCGAATCGGAAGTCAGCGCAGCGATCGTTTTCCTGCTGAGCCCGGCGGCGGCCTTTATCAGTGGCAGCACACTGCGGATCGACGGTGCGGCGAGCCTCGGCAGTCGCGCCTGGCCGCTGCACAAGGCGCAGCACAGTGAATCCTTCAATGGCTTTCACCGCGCGGGCTTACCCGACGTACTCAAGGGCGAGGACTGAGCCATGCCGCAGATTGAATCGCAACTCGACATCCACAGCCCGCAGTTTGCGCAGAACCGCGAGGCGATGTTGAGCAGCATCGAGCAGATCCGTCAGTTGGAACGCAACCTGCTGAGCAAGGCTGCCGAAGCGAAACCGAAATTCGACAAACGCGGGCAACTCCTGCCTCGCGAACGACTGAACTTGCTGTTGGACCCCGGGGCACCGTTTCTCGAACTGGCGAGTCTGGCAGACTACAAACTGCATGACGACAAGGATGGCAGCCAAGCCGGAGGCGGGTTGATCGCCGGGATTGGTTACGTGTCCGGCGTGCGGGTGCTGGTGGTCGCCAACAATAGTGCGATCAAGGGCGGAACCATTTCCCCCAGTGGCCTGAAGAAGTCCCTGCGCCTGCAACAGATCGCCATGGAAAACAAACTGCCGGTGATCACCCTCGCCGAGAGCGGCGGCGCCAATCTCAATTACGCCGCAGAGATTTTTGTCGAGGGTGCGCGCAGTTTCGCCAATCAGGCGCGGATGTCGGCCATGGGCTTGCCGCAAATCACCGTGGTGCACGGTTCGGCCACCGCCGGTGGCGCTTATCAGCCAGGGCTCTCGGATTACGTCGTAGTGGTACGCGGCAAGGCCAAGCTGTTTCTCGCCGGCCCCCCGCTGCTCAAGGCCGCTACCGGCGAAGTCGCCACCGATGAAGCACTCGGCGGCGCCGAGATGCACGCGCAAATCGCCGGCACTGCCGAGTACCTGGCCGAAAACGATGCAGACGGTGTGCGCCTGGTACGCGAAATCGTCAGCCTGTTGCCATGGAATATGCAGTTACCACAGCGCAGTGCCGAACACTGGGACGAGCCGCTCTACCCCATCGACGAACTGCTGGGGCTGATTCCCGACGATCCGAAAAAGCCCTACGACGTGCGCGAGATCATTGCGCGCATTGCCGATGGCTCGCGCTTTCTCGAGTTCAAGGGCGAGTTCGATCGGCAAACAATGTGCGGCCATTTGAAGATCCAGGGGCGCCCCTGCGGTTTCATCGGCAACAACGGTCCGATCACCCCGCAAGGTGCCAGCAAGGCCGCGCAGTTCATCCAGCTCTGCGACCAGAGCCAGACACCACTGCTGTTTTTCCATAACACCACCGGTTTCATGGTCGGCACCGAGTCGGAACAGCAAGGGGTAATCAAACACGGCGCGAAGATGATTCAGGCAGTCGCCAACGCGCGGGTGCCGAAGCTGACCATTGTGGTCGGCGGCTCTTACGGGGCCGGCAACTATGCAATGTGCGGCCGCGGGCTCGACCCGCGTTTCATCTTCGCCTGGCCCAACAGCCGCACCGCCGTGATGGGTGGTGCCCAGGCCGGCAAGGTACTGCGCATTGTCACCGAAGCCAGGCAGGCCAAGGACGGTTTGGTCCCGGACCCGAAGATGCTCGACACGCTCGAACAGGTCACCGCGCAAAAACTCGACAGCCAGTCCACCGCACTCTACGGCAGCGCCAACCTGTGGGACGACGGGCTGATTGATCCACGCGATACGCGCACCTTGCTCGGTTATCTGCTGGATATATGTCACGAAGCCGAAGTTCGTCAGCTGCAACCGAACAGTTTTGGGGTAGCCAGATTTTGATCGTTCCCACGCTCTGCGTGGGAATGCAGCCCGGGACGCTCCGCGTCCCAAAAGCGGACGCAGAGCGTCCAAAGAGGCGTTACCACGCAGAGCGTGGGAACGATCGGGTTAGCCAGGAGAACAATAAAAATGATCTTCACCCAGGAACACGAAGAACTGCGCCGTACTGTCCGTCTTTTTGTCGACCGCGAAATCAACCCGTACGTCGATGAGTGGGAAAAGGCCGGACGCTTTCCGATCCACGAGATTTTCCGCAAGGCCGGTGCGCTCGGTCTGCTGGGGATTTCCAAACCGGAAAAATTCGGCGGCATGGGTCTGGACTACAGCTATTCGATTGTCGCCGCTGAAGAGTTCGGGACCATCCATTGCGGCGGGATTCCGATGTCGATTGGCGTGCAGACCGACATGTGCACCCCGGCCCTCGCCCGTTTCGGCTCCGATGAGCTGCGTGAAGAATTCCTCCGTCCGGCGATCACCGGTGAACAGGTCGGCTGCATCGGCGTCTCGGAAGTCGGTGCCGGCTCTGATGTCGCCGGGCTGAAAACCACCGCGCGCAAGGAGGGTGACGACTACGTGATCAATGGCAGCAAAATGTGGATCACCAATTCCCCAAGCGCCGACTTCATCTGCCTGCTGGCCAACACCTCGGACGACAAAGCGCATATCAACAAGTCGTTGATCATGGTGCCGATGAATAGCCCCGGCATCAGCCTCAGCTCGCCCCTGGACAAACTCGGCATGCGCAGCTCGGAAACCGCCCAGGTATTTTTCGACAATGTGCGCGTGCCGCAACGCAACCGCATCGGCCACGAAGGCGCAGGCTTCATGATGCAAATGCTGCAGTTTCAGGAAGAACGTCTATTCGGTGCGGCGAACATGATCAAGGGCCTGGAATACTGCGTCGACAGCACCATCGAGTACTGCAAGGAGCGCAAGACCTTCGGCACGGCACTGATCGACAACCAGGTGATTCACTTTCGCCTTGCTGAACTTTCGACCGAAATCGAATGCCTGCGGGCGCTGGTCTATCAAGCCACCGAGCAGTACGTCAAAGGCCAGGACGTCACGCGCCTGGCGTCCATGGCCAAACTCAAGGCCGGGCGATTGGGCCGGGAAGTCAGCGACAGTTGCCTGCAATACTGGGGCGGGATGGGCTATATGTGGGACAACCCGGTGGCCCGCGCTTACCGCGATGTGCGGCTGGTGTCGATCGGCGGCGGCGCCGACGAAATCATGCTGGGGATCATCTGTAAATTGATGGGCATCCTGCCCGGGAAGAAAAAATGAACACCCTGCCCGTTTGCCAGACCCTGTTGCTGGAACTGCACAACGGCGTTCTGCACATCATCTTGAACCGGCCAGACTGCCGCAACGCCATGAGCTTGCAGATGGTCACCGAATTGCGCGCAGTACTCGCGGCGGTGCGCGATGACCGGGACATCCGCGCGTTGGTGCTCGGCGGTGCCGGCGGGCATTTTTCTGCCGGTGGTGATTTGAAAGACATGGCCAACGCCCGCGTTCAAGGCCAGCAGGCCTACCGGGAGTTGAACCGCGCGTTTGGCGCCCTGCTAGAAGAAGCCCAGCACGCGCCGCAAGTGCTGATCACCGTGTTGCAGGGGGCTGTGCTCGGCGGCGGTTTCGGTCTGGTTTGTGTCAGCGACATTGCACTGACCGATCACAATGCCCAGTTCGGCTTGCCGGAAACCAGCCTCGGACTGCTGCCGGCGCAAATCGCACCGTTTGTGGTCCAGCGTATCGGCCTCACACAGGCACGACGCCTGGCGCTGACTGCCGCACGTTTTGACGGGCATGAAGCGCGGCGTCTGGGGCTGGTGCATTTTGTCGAACACGATGCGCAAGCCCTGGCCGAACGTCTGGATGCGGTGCTCGCGCATGTGCTGTGCTGCGCGCCTGGCGCCAATGCCGCAACCAAGGCCTTGTTGCTGGCCAGCACCGAACAGCCGCTGGGGCCGTTGCTCGACCAGGCGGCCGAGTGGTTCAGTGAAGCCGTGACCGGGGCGGAAGGTGTCGAAGGGACGATGGCCTTTGTGCAAAAACGCAAACCGGGTTGGGCGCCTTAAAAGCATCGTGAGCAGGCTCGCTCCCACACGGGGACGCATTTCCAATGTGGGAGCGAGCCTGCTCGCGATGACGGCCCGACAGGCAACACACAACAAAAGGAACAGCCCCATGCCCACCCTGCGCAAAATCCTCATCGCCAACCGCGGTGAAATCGCCTGTCGCATCCAGCGCACCGCTCAAGCGCTGGGTTATCGCACGGTGGCGGTGTTCAGCGATGCCGACGCCGACGCTCTGCATGTGCGCATGGCAGATGAAGCAGTCAACATCGGCCCCGCTGCCGTTGCGCAGTCTTACCTGAACAGCGCGGCGATCATCGACGCTGCATTGCGCAGTGGCGCGGACGCGATCCATCCCGGCTACGGCTTCCTCTCGGAAAACGCTGAATTCGCCACGGCATGCGCCCAGGCCGGCATCACCTTTATCGGCCCAAGTCCTGCCGCCATCGAATTGATGGGCAGCAAACGCCTGTCGAAAATCGCCATGCTCGCCGCTGGCGTGCCGTGCATCGGCGGTTACCAAGGGGCGGAGCAGGATGACACCACCCTCAGCCGCGAAGCGGAACGCATCGGCTATCCGCTGATGATCAAGGCCAGCGCCGGCGGCGGTGGGCGCGGCATGCGCCTGGTGCACACTGCGGATGAATTGCTTGCGCAGATCCGCACCGCACGCTCCGAAGCCCTGCACGCGTTTGGCAGCGACGAGTTGATTCTCGAACAAGCGCTGATCAATCCGCGCCACGTCGAGATCCAGCTGTTCGGCGACCAGCACGGCAACCTGATCTACCTCGGCGAGCGCGACTGCTCGATCCAGCGTCGCCATCAAAAAGTCATCGAAGAAGCGCCCTGCCCAGTGATGACTGCCGAACTGCGCCAGGCCATGGGTGACGCTGCGCTGAAGGCCGGGCGCGCGGTGAATTACGTCGGCGCCGGCACCGTGGAGTTCTTGCTCGATGCACAGGGGCAGTTCTATTTCCTGGAGATGAACACGCGCCTGCAGGTCGAGCACCCGGTGACCGAGATGATTACCGGCCTGGACCTGGTGGCCTGGCAACTGGATGTCGCCACCGGGTTGCCGCTGCCGTTGCGCCAGGAACAGGTCGAGCTCAAGGGCCACGCGATGGAGGTACGTCTTTACGCCGAAGATCCGGCGCAGGATTTCTTGCCCCAGACCGGGCGCATTATGCGCTGGGAACCGGCCCTCGCGGACGGGGTGCGAATTGACCACGGTCTGCTTGAGGGTCAGCAGGTCAGCCCGTTTTACGACCCGCTGCTCGGCAAAATCATCGCCTACGGTGCCACCCGCGAAGAGGCTCGGCGCAAGTTACTGCGGGCAGTCCAGGACAGTGCCTTACTGGGTTTGCAGACCAATCAGCGTCTGCTCGCCGGTTTGCTGGAGCATCCACAGTTCATCGCCGGGAACTTCAATACCGGGTTCATCGCGCAACACTTCGCCGATCACCCAAGCCTTCACCCGCACGCGCCCACGGCCGAAGAGCTGGCTATCGCCACGGCGCTGTTCTATCAGCAGTCCGCTGGCGCGCATCCGCCAGGACTCGCCGGTTGGCGCAACAACGCCAACGCGCCGCTGTTGCAACAGATCGGCCTTAATGGCGATCGCTGGTCAACCGAAGTGACGGCCCTGCCCGACAGGCAACTGGGCATTCAGGTAGCCGGGGAAACACTGCAACTGAAACTGCTCGATATCAACGCCCGCTCGGCCAACCTGGAAATCAACGGCATTCGCCGCCGCTACGCCTATCAACTGGCCGCCGGACAACTGTGGTTGTTCACTCGCCCCGGCAGCTTGCTGCTGCAAGACCAGACATTGGCCCCCGTCAGCAGCCAGGTCGGCACCAGCACCGGCACGCTGAAAGCCCCGATGGATGGTGCGATTGTCGACGTACTGGTCAGCGAAGGCTCATCGGTGACCAAGGGGCAATTGTTGCTGGTGCTGGAGGCAATGAAAATGGAACACCCGCTCAAGGCCGGCATTGACGGTGTGATCAAACGGCTGCAGGTCAGCCCCGGCGATCAGGTAAAAAATCGTCAGATTTTGCTGGAGGTTGAATAAGCCGCTAGGCGGATCCATCGCATTTGGCTACGCTCAGCCTCATCAGGACGCGGACACCAGGAAACCTGCGATGCCTCATTGGCTGGTAATTGATCTCGAAGCGACCACCGATGACGGTGGCTGGCCAGTAACCGAGATGGAAATCATCGAAATCGGCGCCACCCTGGTCAATCGCGCAGGCCGCGAACTGGACTACTTCCAGCGCTTCGTTCGGCCCCTGCGACGACCGCTGCTGACCCCTTTCTGTCGCGAACTGACCCACATCACCCAAGCCAATATTGACGCTGCCCAGCCACTGACCGAGGTCTGGCCGCTGTTCGAGCGCTGGCTCGGCCAGCATCACACGCGCCTTGAAGGTTGGGCCAGCTGGGGCGATTACGACCGACAACAATTGCTTCAGGAATGGCAACGCCTGCAACTCGATAGTGCCCTCAGCCGAGTCCCACACATGAATCTGAAGCAGCGCTTTGCCAAGGCCCGCCGACTGGATCGGCCGCTGGGGCTCAATGGCGCTCTGCAATTGGCGGGAATGCAATTTACCGGTCAACAGCACCGGGCGCTGGAAGATGCACGTAATACTGCGCGCTTGTTACCGCTGATTCTTCCGGCCTGATCCTTGAGGGCAACAGGTGACGGACGAAAAAGCCTTGTGCATACTGGCCGGCCTTTTTAGCCCATTTCGAGGAATCGCCCATGTTTAAAGTCAACGAGTACTTCGACGGCACCGTCAAGTCGATTGCCTTCGGCACCGCTGAAGGTCCGGCCACCATCGGCGTCATGGCACCGGGCGAATACGAATTCGGCACCAGCCAGCGTGAAATCATGCACGTGGTTTCCGGGGCCCTGACCGTCAAACTGCCTGACAGCAGTGACTGGGAAACCTTCGCCGCAGGCAGCCAGTTCAACGTACCGGCCAACAGCAAGTTCCAGCTGAAAGTCGCCGTCGACACCGCTTATCTGTGCGAATACCGCGGCTAAGCGTTTCACCGCGATAAAAAATGCCCGTGTTGAAAGACACGGGCATTTTTCATTCCAGCATTACAGCGTCATTCGAGAATCTCTACCGGCATGCCGACTTCGAGCCGGCCATTGCCGTCGTTGACCAGGTTCTGGCCAAACATCGCGCCATCCTCTTGCGCACGGAATTTCTGCAGCGTCGCCAAGGGTTCGCGGTCGTCGCTGCGCTCACCGGTCTGCGGGTCGATAGTGGTGAGGATGCAGCGTGCACACGACTTGACCACACGAAACTCGACATCGCCAATGCGAATACGCTTCCAGCCATCCTCGGCAAATGCCTCGCTACCCTCGATCACCAGATTCGGTCGAAAACGCAACATCTCCAGTGGACGGCCGACCCGTTGCGACAAGTCCTCAAGCGAAGCCTGACCAATCAACAACAGCGGAAAACCGTCGGCAAAGGCGACTTTATCGTCATCCTTGCCATAGCCGGCCTGAGTGGTACGGGCCAGCGCCTCGGGCACCTGAACCAGCCGGGTAGGCTTGCCAATGAACTCACTGACCCAGGCACCGGCAGCATCCCCCGCATCGGGAACCCGCAAAGTATCGCGCCAGATGGTCACGCCACGCTGTTCAGCGTCGCTGGCAGGCAGGGCAATATCGATCGACGAGTGACCGGGCGCACTGAGCGTCAGGACACCGGAGGTATTCCACGACGCCGACAATTGGCTCATACGCGATTCCGCGCGTTGCGTCAGGAAACGTCCGCTGGCCTCGTCCACCAGCATCCAGCGCCGATCCCCCACCAGCCCCAGTTTGTCCAGGCTGGCCTGTTGCAGGATTTCGCCCTTGCCGGACTTGAGTGGATAACGGTAAAGCGCGCTCAGACGCAACATGGCCAGCTCCCTGGTGGGCAAAAGCGCCACGATATACGAGCCGGCTGATGAATCAAAGAAGCACATCACGGGCAGACACCCTGCCTGCCCGTGACGTAACGTCAGGCCGGGACTGCGTCGAGCATCAGGCGCTGGCGCACCACGTCGACCAGTTTGTCTGGCTGGAATTTCGAGAGGAAGTTGTCACAACCGACCTTCTTCACCATCGAGTCGTTGAAGCTGCCGGACAGCGAGGTATGCAGGACGACGTACAGTCCGCGCAAGCGTGGATCGTTGCGAATCTCGGTGGTCAGGCGGTAGCCGTCCATCTCGGGCATTTCCGCGTCGGTGAAGATCATCAGCAATTTGTCGGTCATGACCACACCCGTATCGGCCCAGGCCTTGAGCATGTTCAGTGCCTTCAGACCGTCGCTGGCGATGTGCATTTTCACCCCAAGCTGACCCAGGGTATCGCGCAACTGGGACAGGGCAACATTGGAGTCGTCCACCAGTAGCACTTCACGACCGCGGGCGCGCTCCAGCACCGGGTCTTCGAGCTTGTCACGCGAAACCTTGGCGTTGTAAGGCACGATCTCGGCGAGTACTTTTTCGACGTCGATGATCTCCACCAGTTGGTCATCGACCTTGCTGATGGCCGTCAGGTAATGCTGGCGCCCGGCACTGGTTGGCGGCGGCAGTATGGCTTCCCAGTTCATGTTGACGATTCGATCGACGCCACCGACCAGGAAGGCCTGCACCGAGCGGTTGTACTCGGTCACGATGATGGTGCTGTTGGGCCCCGGCACCAGCGGTCGCATGCCGATCGCCTGGGACAGGTCGATCACCGGCAACGTCTGGCCACGCAGATTGACCACACCACAGACAAACGGGTGACGCTGCGGCATCAAGGTCAGCTTTGGCAATTGCAGGACTTCCTGCACCTTGAAGACGTTGATTGCAAATAACTGCCGACCGGCCAGGCGAAACATGAGAATTTCCAGGCGATTCTCACCCACCAGCTGCGTGCGTTGATCTACTGTGTCGAGAATGCCGGCCATTGATGACTCCTGGGCTTTTCTGATGAATTCACTAAAGAACGTTATCGGCGGATCTCACACAATCTTGACCCGCAAACAAAATGCCACGCAAAGGAATTGATGTCACATTAACATCATGCTCTACTGAAGCAGCTATTTCATCCACTGCACAACCCTGCGCGCGACCCGTCTTTGCGTGTCAAGTTCCGTGACATAAGGGAATCCCCTAGCCGCAATCGGGATCAGCCTGATATTCGCGATATCCAATAGCCATTAATGTGACGCCATTCTCACTGCATGAATGGAGTCAGGCTTTTGTCTGTGATCGAAGTACCGTTGCCGAGCTCTTTTTTCAGCCCGCCGGGTTACGCCCCTCATGCCTCACGGCTAATGGGTTCGTCACCTCGTTACGCTGTCAATCAGGCTCGCTCCATCGGGGCATTCGCATCGAACGCAAACAGACCGTTCATCGTCAACAGCAAAAAATCAGAACTGCCCTACAGATTCCGGTCGTGGTCCGGCAGTACCTTACGCCCGTTCGCCATACGGCTGATTGCATCACCTGACTTGATGTCGTGGAGAAAAGCATGCTGAACGATCGTAAAAACTGGAATCAGCGACTGCCCGAATTCTTGATCGAGGCAGAAACCTTGCTGGCCAAATCCGAGGAATGCCTGAGCCACCTGCAACTGATCAACAATGATCAGGACGCCATCGATTGCATGCTGAACACACTGTTCACCCTGGCCAACCGGGCGGATGCATTGGCACTGCGGGCGGTATCCGAGTTCTCGATGTGCATTCACGCCTTGCTCAACGGTGCACGCAATCAAATCGACCTGAACGACCAGGCACTGTGTGCCTTGAAAGAGTGCTTCACATTGATGGCCTGGCAACTTGAGCTGGTCGACCTGACTACCGGCCAACTCAGCCTCGATGACGCCGAACAGATATCGTTGATCGAAGCCTTCGCGATGGAAATTGGCCGTGCCCCGACGCGCCTGGCATTCCCCCCCAAACCATTCGCATGCGTTCCGCTTTCGGCAAGACACGCCTGAGTTGCATCAGATAATGCATGGCATCGTTCGATAATTGTTAACACTTCCAGCAACAACGCTTTCGCGTCGCAATTGAATACTTCATATCTTTTAACGTCAGAATCAAATAAATAACCCAAGCATTAGTTGCCGACTTCCGACCTCCTGAGCTACCCGTCCAGAGCGCTGCAAACTGATTAGTAACGTAATGAGTCATGCTGGACGCTCAGTCACCAACCCATGACCGCCAACGTGGAGCAGATGTCCAGCAACGGCAAAATTCCTGACCCTTTGGACATATATAGCAAACGCGACCAACGGTATGTTAAGTGGTATTATGCGGCCCAATTAGTTGCTTCTACGCTATGGCACTCTGACTTCAGGCGGAGCCTATCCCCTTGTACAGTGCAACACTCGATTTTGACAATCAGATTGCGCTAACTTGAAGCCCACTATTCAATTACCAGCGTTTTCCACACAGAGACCCGTCAGCCATCGTGACCGGTCTGCCCGCAGCGAACATTCATTGGCTCCATCCGCTATGTACGCCAGCCACAAGTCAGTCGCCTCTAGGCCACCCTCCCGAAAAAGCGTTCGCCGGTTCACACTGCTGCTGTGCCTGTGCTCGGCGGTGGGCAGCCTGCTGGTTTACTGCCTGTCCAGCCAATTTCCAGTCGCACTGCTGATATTGAATCTCGCGGCAGCCACCAGCGTCTGGGTGCAGTATTGCAGTTCGCGAAAATCGATCAGGTTCCAGCCTCAGGAACTGGCCGACCGTTTGCTGGAAGTACAGGAAAACGAACGCCATCGGCTCAGCCGTGAACTCCACGACGATATCGGCCAATTGCTGACGGCGGCAAAGCTGCAAAGTGAATGGCTCAAGCGACGTCAGCCCGAAGAACTGCAAAGCCATTGCACCCTGCTCTGCGACACGCTGGAAGAAACCCTGACCAAAGTTCGTGATGTCTCGGCCATTCTCAATCCAAGACAACTCACCAGTCTTGGCCTTGAAGCCAGTTTGCGTGCACATCTGCTCAAAACGCTGGCCAATACTGCCGTGAACTGGAGCCTTGAATGCCATCAGCGCCTGACCGGTATTCCAGAAGAAATGGCGGTGGCGGCGTTTCGGATTTCTCAGGAAGCCGTCACCAATATGCTGCGCCATGCCCAAGCCAAAAACCTGCTGATTCGCCTGCAACGTCTGCCCCAAGGACTGGCGCTGTTTATCAGCGATGACGGACTGGGCTTTTCTCCAGCCACCCATCCCGGCCGTGAAGGGCAACGCGGAATGGCCGGCATGTCGGAGCGGGTCGAACAACTGGGCGGCACCCTGAGCGTCATCAGCGAGCCCGGCAAGGGTACGCAGATCGAAGCACTTTTCCCCTGGGCGCCCCGCGCGCTCGAACGAGCCAGTACGAATAAGGTTCAACATTGACTTGTAACTTGCTTCTGGTGGATGACCACTCGCTGATCAGAGCCGGCGTGCGTGCGCTGGTTCTGGATATTCCCGGTTACGCCGTCATTGGTGAAGCCAATGATGGTGCACAACTGCTCGAAATGGTCGAGAAGCTAAGCCCCGACATCATCCTGCTGGATATATCCATGAAGGAAACCGGCGGGCTCGAGGCTCTGCAAAGACTCAAGGCCGTACGCCCACAAAGCAAAGTACTTATCCTGTCGATGCACACCGACCCGACGCTGATCATGCAAGCCCTGGAGTCAGGCGCTCACGGTTATCTGCTCAAGGACACCACCGCCACGGAGCTGGAACACGCGCTCGAAGCCTTGCGCAACAACGAACGCTACCTGAGCCCGGCCATCGCTCACACCGTGATCAACCAGGCGCTGGTGCGTGCCCAGAAAAGCCAGCCAGACCCCGTCGACACCCATAATCTGACGGCTCGTCAGCTAGAGATTCTGCGCTTGATCGTGCGTGGCAAATCCACTCGCGAGATTGCCAATGGGTTGGGCCTGAGCATCAAAACGGTGGAAACCCACCGCTCTCAGATCATGAAGCGCTTGCAGATCTTCGATGTCGCGGGCCTGGTACTGTTTGCCGTGCGCGAGCAAATCATCAGTCTCGACGACTAGACCAGATTCAACGCCCCAGTAGCGCCGATCCCTCGGGCAGATGTACGCGCAACGCGCCAGGACGCGTCGAAAAGCGCAAGCTGTCGCCTTGCAGGGGCTCGCCATCCAGGTTGATGTACAGCCCCTCCGAAACCTTGATCTCGACCCACGGCAAGCGCACACGCACGAACATATTGTCGATGCCCCAACCATCAGCCAAAAGATCGCGCAGGGTTGCGACCACCTCCTGCGGTGCCGGCAGAATGCTGATATCCAACAAGCCATCATCGGCCAACGCCTGCGGGCACAGTACATGGCCGCCCCCCGCTTGCCGACCATTGCCGATCCCCAGCGCCAGAAGGTCGCCATGCCAGTGAAAGCCGGGGCCTTGCAATTCACCATAGGCGGCATGCAATTCGTTGAACCGCGTCAAACAAGCCGCGCTGCCGAGAATATTCTTCAGGTCTTCGGAGGTATTCGCTGTCACCTGACTGCCGAATCCGCCGGTGGCCATATTGAGAAATAACTGCCCTCCCACTTCGCCCAGGTCGATGGCCCGTGCAGGCACCTCCAACAGATCCAACGCCTCTCCCGGGACCAATGACACCCCGGCGGCACGGGCAAAATCATTGGCCGTGCCCAAGGGCAGAAGCACCAGACTGGCATCGTTAGGATTCAAAGCCAGCGCCTCGGCGATGTCGCGCAACGTACCGTCGCCGCCACCGGCAATCAACTGTGTATAACCGGCAGCCAGCGCTTCATCGACCAGGCGTTGTGCATCGCCAGCCTCCCAGGTCAGTCGCACAGCTAACTCCCAGCCTTGCTGACGCTTGCTCTCGACCGCTGACCGGACCTCTGCGTTGAGTGCCTGCTTGCTATGCAAAATCAACAGTGCCTTGCGTTCATTCATCGTCATCACTCCCGTTGATCGAAGACCTCTGGGGAATGTTGACCCCACAAGCAGCCGATATAGCCGCAAAGATTTGAATTAATTCAGCTCGCGCCCTCTCAAGGCAAGCTCAGGCGTTAGCGCAACTCCGGCCATTGACGTGTTTTCAGAAGCGTCCTACATGCCGACTTTTTTCTTACAAGTCATGATGAATATGCCCAATTGACGGTCATTTGGTATTGGTACACCTTGTGACTGCAGTTATCAGGCAACGGCAAAAAACCCACAAGGATGTGCACGCAATATGACCAGGGTCTATCAAGCAGGGAGCCATGCACTTAATGCAAAGCCATGACTTCCGATTTCCAGCGAACCGCGGTGCGCCTCCAAACACCGGCCACACCGCTCACCCGACTGAATGCAATTGCACCATCAACACACCTGGAGGGAACGACATGGAACCGCGCGTTGTAGAGCTGGAGACCCACCTCAAGTACATCCGCAGAGATATGGAAGAGGTCCGAAACGACGTCAAATCCATCAAGTACAGGCTTGTCTACTCGGCAGGCGCTGCGGCGGTGATCATCAGCCTGCTCGGCTGGATTGCCAACAGCCGCTTCGATCAACTCGTGACGCTACTTAACGCATAACCTGCACCACGAAACACCAGGCCCGACGTGATCCATACCGGGCCTGGTGCTGGCGAGGCTGTAGTGCGCAAAGACCTAGCCCAGCACTTCACTCAGAGGGATGAAGTTCACCCAATCACCCTCGACCAACGTGCGATCTTCCAGCACTTCAACCAGCCCTTCGGCCCAGGCGGCACTGCGCAAAACACCCGAGCTCTGATTCTTGTAGATAATTGCCCGCCCTTGCTCCAGACGACCGCGCAGGTATTCCCGGCGATTGCCGGCCTTGGACCAGACAAATCCTGCCGGAACCTGAAACTGCAAAGGCCGAACCTCTCTCACGCCTTGGCGACGTAACAGATAAGGGCGTGCCAACAAGGCGAAGGTCACCAGTGTCGACGCAGGATTGCCAGGCAACCCAATAACCGGCACGCCTCGAAAATGCCCGAACGTCAGAGGTTTCCCCGGCTTGATGGCCAATTTCCACAATGCCAGTTCGCCCTCTTCGCGCAGCGCAATACCCAGAAAATCCGCCTCGCCTACCGATACACCGCCCGTAGAAAGGATCAGGTCGACATCCCCCAGTTCGGCGAGCCGATTGCGAGTGGCCTGTAAATCATCCGGCAGAATCCCCGCATCGATCACTTCGCAGCCTAAACGCTGCAACCAACTGCACAGCAATACCCGATTGCTGTTATAGATCTGACCCGGGCCGAGGGCTTGCCCAGGCTCGACCAACTCGTCTCCGGTGGACAGCACCGCAACCCGTACCTTGCGCACGACTTCAAGTTCTGCACACCCCAGTGACGCTGCCAAACCTTGCTCGATGGGCCCCAGGCGCGTACCGGCGGTCAATATCTGTTCACCTACTGTGGTTTCCTGACCTTGTGGGCGAATGTTTTGCCCTGCGCGCATCGGCTCGGTAAAACGTACCCGTTGGTCCGCCTGGACCTCGGCGTTTTCCTGCATTTCAACGCAGTCTGCACCCACTGGCACCGGGGCACCGGTGAAGATCCGTGCACATGTACCGGGTGCCAATGGCTCCGGGGCTTGCCCGGCAAAAATCTTCTGGCTGACCACCAGTGGCTCGCCAGTCCAATCGGCCAGGCGCAGGGCATAACCATCCATGGCGCTGTTGGGCCATGGCGGCAGATCAAGGGTCGATACCAGGTCCTCGGCAAGAACGCGGCCCTGAATCGCGGCCAACGGCAATCGTTCACGCTCGAGGATTGGCGACGCCTCAGCCATTTCCAGCAAGCGTGCCAGCGCCACTTCGACGGGCATCAAGCTGCCGGTCTTGCCCGGCTTACCCACGGGATTCACAGGGTGCCGCCTGTTTCAAGTGAGCGACGAAGTTACACGGACGATGCCGCGAATCCAGTTGCTCCGCGAGAATCCCGTCCCAACCGGTTCGCACCGCATTGGTAGAACCCGGCAGACAGCAGACCAGCGTGCCATTGGCCAACCCTGCCAATGCACGCGATTGCACCGTCGAGGTGCCGATGTCCGCAACCGAGATCTGCCGAAACAGCTCGCCAAATCCGTCGACCTGCTTATCCAGCAGGCAACTGACAGCTTCCGGTGTACTGTCACGACCGGTAAAACCCGTACCGCCTGTAATCAGCACCACTTGCACGACGTCGTCAGCGATCCAGGTCGCGACTTGCGCACGAATTTTGTAGAGGTCATCTTTAAGCAGAATACGGGCGGCCAGGTTATGCCCGGCAGCACTGAGGCGGTCAACGAAGACCTGTCCCGAGGTATCGGTTTCCAGCGTGCGGGTATCACTGACAGTCAGCACCGCAATGTTCAGCGGGGCGAAAGGTACATCAGCCTTGGCTTTCATAGGCTCGTCCAGTTGTAGGAGAAACAGCCCGGTGTTATATCACAGCGCCTCATTTTTTCACCGCACCGATGGAGATGCAGCATGACCTCGAACTTCCAGTTGCCGCCCTGCTCCATCCTGCTTCTGGCGGGAGGACGTGGCCAGCGCATGGGCGGTCAGGACAAGGGGCTACTGGTGTGGCAAGGCCTGCCTCTGATTGCTCATCTGCATCACCTGACTCGAGGCTTGAGCGATGACCTGATCATTTCCTGCAACCGCAATCTGGAAAAATACGCGCTGTATGCCGACCAGTTGGTGCATGACGACAATAGCGACTTTCCGGGACCATTGGCTGGTATTCGCGCCGGGTTGGCGGTCGCGCGACATCCCCATCTGATGGTACTGCCCTGCGACGTGCCGCGCATTGACGCCGAACTGCTCACGGCCATGCGAGAAGCCGCCTGCCAACAGCCGGACAAACCCTTGATGCTACGCCAGGGCGAGCATTGGGAACCGTTGCTGTGCATTATCCCTGTAGCGCTGGCAGGCGAGTTTGAAACCGCCTGGAACGAGGGTGAACGCAGCCCCGGACGCATCATGCGCAACCTGGGTGCCATTGCACTGCAATGCCCCGAAAACGATCGACGCCTGGCCAACCTGAATACACCGGAGCTGTTAAGCCTGCACGGTAGCGTGCCAGAATGAGGCCAACCAAGGAACTTGCACACCAGGCATACGTCTGAACTTCAGCAATCAAAAGAATTCATATTCGGAGAAATCACATGACTCATCGGACTCTCGCCACTCTCATGCTCGCACTGGGCCTCGCTACCCTCGCTGGTTGCTCATCGCCCGCGGTAATCACCTTGAATGACGGTCGCGAGATCCAGTCGGTCGACACCCCCCAATTCGATTCCAAGTCGGGCTTTTACGAATTCGAGCAACTGGATGGCAAGCAAACCCGCATCAACAAAGATCAGATTCGTACCGTTAAAGACCTGTAAGCCTCACGGCGACAGCCTGGTACATATAAAGCCCGTCAGTGTGCGGGCTTTATCGTTTCTGGCAAAAGCAGGCCTTGCTCAGACCAAGTCACTCACTGAGTATCGCGCTTGAGCTGCGCAATCACCACCGTAGGGCACTCACCACTGCAGGGTGATCTCGCTTTCAAAACTTCGTTCCAGCCCGGTCACCGGATCGATAAAGCGCAACCCTTTGGCCAGCAACTTCAACGGATTGGCGTAATCATCCTCAACGTCTTTCAATGCGTCGGGATAAAACGGGTCATTGCAGATACTCGCCCCCAACGCCGTCATGTGGACCCTTAACTGGTGCTTTTTGCCAGTCACCGGATACAACGCATAACGCCAGAGATCGGCATTTTTTTCTACGACTTCAATCGCTGTCTCGGTATTGCTCGCCCCCGGACCTTCTTGCATACGAAAGAAGGGGTCGCCATCAATCAAACGGCTTTTGTGCACCCGTGGAAACGACAACTCAGGCAAGGCGCGGGCAATTGCCTCGTAGCGCTTTTCGATCTTTCGAGTCGGAAACAATGACTGATAAGCCGAGCGACTCTGGGGATTGGCCGAAAACAGCACCAGCCCAGCCGTGTGTCGATCTATGCGGTGCAACGGGACCAGGTGCGGGTTATCCAGCCGACGGATCAAGCGCCGCAGCAGCGTCTGCTCGACGTACTCGCCTGCCGGGGTAACCGGCAGAAAGTGTGGTTTGTCCGCGACCACCAGATGCTCGTCGGCATACAGAATCGTCTCGAGCACCGGGATTGTCTTTTCGTCGGGGACTTCCCGGAAATAGTGAATCCGCAGCCCTTCCTTGTAAGGCAGATCGACGGCAATCGCATGACCGTGGCCATCCAGGACACGGCCACGGGCAATCCTGTCCAGCCATTGTTCGCGACCAATGGCGCTGAAGTGTTCGCACAGACAATCGAGAACGGTCAACCAGGCGCCTGGCGGCAGGTACAGCGTGCAGGCCTGATTCTGTGCCGCGGAAAAAGATGAGGTGGACATACGAAAGCTCTGGCCCTATTGCAGGTGGGCATTATCCAACAAGGACCCGGGCGATCCTAGGACAGATTCCGTGCGGGTCTCCCTCATGATTATCACGCGGTCAGCGACACTCGCTGCGCCGCCGCTTCGGTAAACTCCTTCAGCCAGCGCAATACATCGACAGCCTCCCAACGGCCGGGATCATAAAGCGCATACAACAACCCTTGATAACCCACGACATCCAGTTGACGGTGGTAACCCGCACGCTGAAACAAGGCTTCGATTTCAGCGAAGCACGTATTGAAGTGCAATTTGTTGAATGGTGTTTTCCCTTCCGTAACCAGGCCATCCAGGCGTAACTCCAGCACCGCCTCATGGACCACATCAGCCGACATGCGATTCACGCTGGCTTTCAATTGTTCGACATTGACCATGCACTTCCCTCTAACGCGAATAACTGTATGCACATACAGTAAACGAATAATCGGGGTTACGCCAACGCATTACCTGAGGAGCGCGACAGGCGGAACGGCTGTCGCTGAAAACGAGAAGGGGTTTAGCGCAGGAATGCCACGACCTGTTCGGCGTCGAAGGGCCAACCCAGCTCAGCCCCTGTATCAACACGGCGCAGCACCGGAATGCGTAAACCATAGGCTTCAAACAACGCTTCACTGTCGGCAATGTCGACCAGTTCCACCAGCAACCCATGCTCGACCAGCGGCATCAGTTCTGCTTCTGCGAGTTCACAGAGATGGCAACCAAGGGTGCTGAACAACTGGCATTCAGGAGTCATGACAAACAGACCAACGAGGATTGGGTGACTATTCTAGGCCCGGGATGAAAAGTCGTCGAGCAACGCCCCCCGTGACGACAGCCAATTTTAGCTGCCTGGTATAACCCTGATGCAAATCATTCGGCCTCGGCTCCAACTGCGCAATACTCACGGCTTTTTTTGCCTCTACGCTGGGTACGTCCCGGCACCGAAACGGAGAGTGTTGTGTTTGCCAATTTGTTGATCATCCTCGCCTCGTCATTGGTGGTGATTGCGCTGTTTCGGCGTCTTCAGCTGCCTCCCGTGCTGGGCTACCTGTGCGTGGGACTGCTGGTTGGGCCCGGCGCATTCGGCTGGGTGAATGACAACCAGGATCTACCTGACCTTGCCGAGTTGGGCGTGGTGTTTCTGCTGTTCTCCCTGGGGCTGGAGTTTTCCCTGTCGAAAATGCTTGCGCTGCGGCGCGTGGTATTTGGTCTCGGCAGCCTGCAAGTGCTGTGCTCGGGGGTGCTGCTGGGCGGCTTGCTGATGTTACTCGGCATGCCCGCCGCCCCGGCCATGTTGCTCGGCACCGGTCTGGCGCTATCGTCCACGGCAATTGTCAGCAAAGAGCTGAGCAGCCTCGGCGAGATCTTCAGCCGTCACGGCCAGAATGCGATTGGCGTGCTGTTGTTTCAGGATGTAGTTGCGGTGCTGTTGCTGACGCTGGTCCCGGTGTTCGCCGGTAGCAGTGATCAAAGCGGGTACTGGGCGCTGCCGATAACACTGGGCAAAACCCTGCTGTTGTTTGTCGGTCTGTTGCTGACCAGTCGCTGGTTACTGCCACGACTGTTCCACGAAGTCGCCACCTCGCGCTCCGCCGAGCTGTTCGTCCTGCTGGCCCTGGTCATCGTCTTGCTGACTGCCTGGCTGACTCATCTGCTCGGGCTCTCCCCCGCCCTCGGTGCCTTCCTTGCCGGCATGTTGCTGGGCGAAAGCCATTACCGGCATCAGATCGAAGCCGATATTCGCCCGTTCCGCGACATTCTGCTCGGGCTGTTTTTCGTCAGTATCGGCATGCTGATCGATCTGCAGCTGTTCGCCAACCATGGCCTGTTGATTCTCGGCCTGACATTGGGGTTACTGCTGATCAAGGGCAGCATTGTCGCAGCGCTGGTCAAATGGCGCGGCAGCAACGGCGAAACTGCCTGGCGCAGCGGCCTGGCATTGGCGCAAGGCGGTGAATTCTGCTTTGCGCTGATGGCACAGATGCAACAGAACAAACTGATACCGGCCGAACTCAGCGGTCTGTTACTGGCCGCGACGTTTTGCTCGATGCTGCTGACACCACTGTTGCTGCGCGCAGCACCGGGCATTGCCGCACGCTTGCATCGCAAACCCGATAAGGAAGCGCAACTCGATCAGGTCGCTGCATTGAACGCCGAGCTGCACGGACATGTAGTGATTTGCGGCTACGGTCGGGTGGGTCAGTCGATAGGGCGTTTTCTGCGTCGCGAAGGTCAGCCTTTCGTTGCGCTGGACGATGACCCGGTTCGTGTTCATCAAGCCGCGGCGGGTGAAAGCTGCGTGCACTATGGCGATTCCCGTCGCATGGAACTGCTGGGTGCCGTAGGTCTTGAACGCGCACGACTGCTGGTGATCGCTGTGGACAAAACCGATATAGCCATGACCGTACTCAAGGCAGCACGGCAGCTAAACGCTCAGGTCCCGATACTGGTTCGAACCCGTGACGACAGTAAATTGGCCGAACTGAAGGCGGCAGGAGCCAATGAGGTTGTCCCGGAACTGCTGGAATCGAGTCTGATGCTTGCTTCCCACGCGTTGCTCATGCTGGGTTTGCCCCATCCGCAGGTCCAGGAGCGTGTCGACGAAGTGCGACATGGGCGCTATCGCCTGCTGCACGGTTTCTATCACGGAGCGCAAAGCAACCTGTTAGACAGTCGTGGGCAGCCGAAAGTATTGATGTATGCCGTCAATCTGACAATGGATGCCCATGCATGCGGCCGGCCCTTGAATGAGCTGGCACTTGAAGCATTGGGGGTGGACGTTCAAGCCATTCAGCGCAATGGCGCTGATTTGGCAGTTGAGGGCGCCACCTGCTTGCTGGCGGGCGATCGGGTGTTGATGTCAGGCACCTTGTCTGCCATCGAGGCCTGTGAAGCACGGCTGTTGGCGGGGTAATGAGGCGTGGCCGCGTTGCTCGCGCAGAACTGGAAAATATCCTGCGCGAGCCCGGCCAATTAGCTGAAGACAATCAATCCTGGCTGACTGCACCGATCTTGTGGATCGACAGATCCGCCCCGTAATACTCCTCTTCCTGGCTCAGGCGCAGCCCATGCAACAGCTTGATCGTGCCATACACCGCAAAGCCTCCGATCAATGCCACAGCCACCCCGAGTGCAGTGCCGATCAACTGGCTGATCAGGCTCACCCCACCGAGCCCGCCCAAGGCGCTCTGACCGAAAATCCCGCAGGCAACTCCACCCCAAACGCCACAAAGACCATGCAGCGGCCAGACGCCGAGCACATCGTCGATCTTCCATTGGCTTTGCGCCGCGATGAAACACCAGACAAACAAGGCACCGGCAATGGCTCCGGTCACCAGTGCACCCACTGGATGCATCAGGTCGGAGCCAGCGCAGATTGCCACCAGCCCGGCCAGTGGACCGTTGTGCAGGAACCCCGGGTCGTTACGACCGACAATCAATGCTGCTACCGTGCCGCCGACCATCGCCATCAACGAGTTGACGGCCACCAGACCACTGACGCCTTGCAGGGTTTGTGCGCTCATCACGTTAAAGCCAAACCAGCCGACGATGAGAATCCACGAACCCAATGCCAGGAACGGAATGCTCGACGGCGCAAACGCCACCAGACGTCCGTCGCGATACCGGCCATTTCGCGGACCGAGCAACAATACCGCCGCCAACGCCAGCCAACCACCCATGGCATGCACTACCACGGAACCTGCGAAATCATGGAAGCTGGCACCAAAGCGTGCCAACAACCAGGCCTGCAGACCAAAGTTTCCGTTCCAGACCACGCCTTCAAAAAACGGATAGATGAATGCCACAATCAGCGCCGTTGCGCACAACTGCGGAACGAATCGGGCGCGCTCGGCAATCCCCCCGGAAATGATTGCCGGAATGGCGGCAGCAAAGGTCAACAGGAAGAAAAACTTCACCAACCCATAGCCGTGATCAGCACTGATTACCGCGGCCGGTTGCATGAAAGTGACACCGTAGGAAATCCAGTAGCCTATAAAGAAGTAAGCCAGCGTTGAAATGGCAAAGTCACTGAGGATCTTCGATAACGCGTTGACTTGGTTTTTTTGCCGAACCGTGCCGACTTCCAGAAATGCGAAACCAGCGTGCATGGCCAGAACCATGACAGCGCCGATCAGAATGAACAGCGTATTGGAGCTATGGACCAGGCTGTCCACAGCACTTTGCAAATTTTCCATGGAGTTGGCAGACCTTAAAGTCGCAAAAGCACCAAAGCGGTTCACCGAGACAATTTACGCACCAAGTTGACACCAGACTTGGCGTCCATCCTTATTCCGACGAACCGTTTTGGCGCAAAAAACTCATTGAGGTCGATCGTTGCTCGGGTGTTTGCGCGAGTTTCTATTATTTAGGTTAAGGTTTTCGCGAAGCACGCCCAGTTTCAGCACAACAGCACTGCTTGACGCACCACGACGTAGCAAAAGCTGTACCAGGCATTTGCACTGAACCTTCGAACAAGGCTCATACTCGAACATTTAACACGTCAATAATGGAGATCATCATGGCCAGAAAAACGGAAAAGACTGCTCAAGAAATCCTGATGGAAGATTTTCAGACATTGGTCAGCGACACCGAACGGTTGCTGGAACACACTGCGACACTGGCCGGTGATCAAGCCGATGAGTTACGTAGCCAGATTCACGAAAGCCTGCAGCGGGCTCGCGAAACCCTGAAACTGACCGAAGACTCCTTGCGCCAACGCGGCCAGGAAGCCGTCACCGCCACCGAAGACTATGTTCAGGCCAACCCTTGGCAAGCGGTTGGCATCGCGGCCGGCGTAGGCTTTCTGATTGGCCTGCTGACGACGCGGCGCTGATATGGCTATCGGTGAATCCGGCTCGTCCGAAACAGGTACGGGGTCTTCATCGCGACGCTTGGGTGCCGCTTTTCTCGGGTTGCTGCACAGCCATGTCGAGTTGTTCGGCATCGAATTGCAGGAGCAAAAAGCCCGTACCGTAAGCCTGTTGCTGTTCGCAGGGCTGGCACTGGTTTTCGCTTTACTGCTGTTGATCGGGCTTTCGGCGCTGGTGTTGATTCTGCTGTGGGACACTTATCGCCTGGCGGGGATCATCGGCCTGTGCGTTTTCTATGCCCTCGCGGCACTCTTTTGTGGCATGTGCTTGAAAGCGGCGATCTTCGATGAAACATCACCTTTCAACGCCACCCTTCAAGAGCTGGCGAACGACAGGGAGCGCCTGCTGCCATGAACCTGCCTGAAATCCCCAAAAACAGTTCCCGACAAGAGATGCGCAAGGCATTGATACGCTTGCGCATGGAAATGCATCGCCAGGAAATTCGCCACGAGTCCCGGCAGTTGTTGGAGCCCTTGCAACGCGTACGTGGGATGACGCAAAGTTTTCAGGAGGGGCTGGGCATCAAGCACGCGCCACTCTGGGGCATCGCTGCCGTAACCTTGCTGGGCTTCCTCACCGCCAAGGGCACCAAGGGCGGTGGAATCAGCAGAATCACTCGGTTAGTCCAGCTCGGCACCAGCCTGTTGCCGCTGATCAAGCTGGTGCTGCAAGGCTCCTCGCGCAAAGACCCGTAGACCAACAGACCCCAATCAGTCACCTGACGGAGAACCTGCCTTGGATTGGCATACCCTGCTTAATCGTGAACGCCTCGGAAAACCGCTACACAGCCCGGAAGAGCTCGGTCGCAGCCCCTTCCATAAAGACCACGACCGGGTCATTTTCTCCGGCGCCTTCCGTCGTCTTGGGCGCAAGACCCAGGTCCACCCGGTGTCCAGCAATGACCATATCCACACGCGCCTGACCCACTCACTGGAAGTCAGTTGCGTGGGGCGCTCATTGGGCATGCGCGTCGGTGAAACCATCCGCAGCGCCCTGCCCGACTGGTGCGAGCCTAGCGATCTGGGCATGGTGGTGCAGTCAGCGTGCCTGGCCCACGACATTGGCAACCCACCCTTCGGCCACTCGGGTGAAGACGCCATCCGCTACTGGTTCCAGCAAGCCGCGGGCAAAGGCTGGCTGGACGCCATGAGCGAAGTCGAACGCAACGATTTCCTCAACTTCGAAGGCAATGCCCAAGGCTTCCGAGTTCTGACCCAGCTGGAATACCACCAGTTTGACGGCGGTACACGGCTGACTTACGCAACGCTGGGCACTTATCTGAAATACCCGTGGACCGCGCGCCATGCCGATTCGCTGGGTTACAAAAAACACAAGTTCGGTTGCTATCAGAGCGAACTGCCCCTGCTGGAGCAGATTGCGCAGAAACTCGGCCTGCCTCAACTCGAGGAACAGCGCTGGGCCCGACATCCTCTGGTCTACCTGATGGAAGCCGCCGACGACATCTGCTACGCCTTGATCGACCTTGAAGATGGCCTGGAGATGGAGCTTCTGGAGTACGCCGAGGTGGAGTCCCTGTTACTCGGCCTGGTCGGCGATGATCTGCCGGAAACCTACCGTCTACTCGGCCCCGATGACTCGCGTCGCCGCAAACTGGCGATTCTTCGCGGCAAAGCCATCGAGCACCTTACCAACGCTGCGGCACAGGCATTCGTCGAGCAACAGGACGCGCTATTGGCCGGCACCCTTCACGGCGATCTGGTGGAACACATGCACGGGCCCGCCAAGCGTTGCGTACTGAATGCCAAGGACATGGCGCGTAAAAAAATCTTCCAGGACAAGCGCAAAACCCTGCATGAAATCGGCGCTTACACCACGCTGGAAATTCTGCTGAATGGCTTTTGTGGAGCGGCACTGGAACAGCACGGCGGTCGTACGGCTTCATTCAAGAATCGCCGCATACTCGATCTGCTGGGTAATAATGCACCCGACCCGCACGGTCCTTTGCATAACTCGTTTTTACGCATGATCGACTTCATCGCCGGAATGACCGACAGCTATGCCAGCGAAATGGCACTGGAAATGACCGGACGCTCCAGTCACCACTAAAAATCAATCGATCAGTCGCCCCGAAATATTCCGTGACGGCTGATCCCCCCACACTTTGTAGTACCGGGAGAATCTCCCTACATCGTATACAGAGCAAACTGATCGTTTGCTCTGTATACACACGAAATAATCACTCTATCCTGAACAATAGAATTGGGGGCCTTACAGCCGATAGAACTCCAGCAACGGCAAACTAGACAGTACTGATTAAACCGACAACGTTGTTTCCGCCACCCACCGCAGTTCGACCCTCCACATGGAAAGCTATATGTTCAACTACGATCTGCGCATCATGCTGGTGGAGGACCATCCTTTTCAGCTGAAAGCAACCCAATACCTGCTTGAAAGTTACGGTTTTACTCAAGTCACCGCCGTAGATAATGCCGAAAATGCATTACAAACGTTGAGACACGTGCAGCCCCCCTACGAAATACTGCTGTGCGATCAATGCCTGCCAGACCTCTGCGGCCTTGACTTGATCGGTATTGCCAGCCACCAGGGCCTGATACGACAGGCAATCATCCTGAGCAGCCTTGACTCAACCGAACTGGACACCTTGAAAAAAAATGCACATGAACAACGACTGCCATTACTTGGTTATTTGGCAAAACCACTGAAACAATCTGAATTTATAAACCTGTTGACCCTTCCGGACCTTCATAAATAAACACAATTAATGAAACCCCTCAGATACCTCAAGACAAACAGAAAACCCTCAGTACCATTACGCATCAGAAAACTGTGATTCGGCATGTATTGTAAAAGCACATACCGACCCTGAATAAACGCGCCTACATGCCCGACTAACATTCTCGCTCTTCCTCACAAACCTAGTTCACGCGTAGTCCGGTGCCTCTTTTAATGTAGGACATGTCCTATATTGCACCTATAGCCTCGTCAGTTCATGCGTCAACGCACTTATCTGAGCTAAGGTGCTCGCTTTATTTGCGCACGTATGGGACATGATTATGAACTCGGTTTTTATTGTTGACGATCACCCCGTCATTCGCCTTGCGGTTCGTATGTTGCTGGAACATGAAGGTTACAAAGTAGTCGGTGAAGCCGACAACGGCGTCGATGCGATGCAGATGGTTCGCGAATGCATGCCCGACCTGATCATTCTTGATATCAGCATTCCTAAACTCGACGGACTGGAAGTTCTCTCCCGCTTCAATGCAATGAGCACCCCGCTGAAAACACTGGTGCTGACGGCCCAGAGCCCAACACTGTTCGCCATCCGCTGCATGCAGTCCGGGGCCTCCGGTTATGTCTGCAAGCAGGAAGATCTCAGCGAGCTGCTCAGTGCCATCAAAGCCGTGCTGTCCGGTTACAACTACTTCCCCAGCCAGGCCTTGAACCCGGTTCGCGGGGATGAAGCGCTCTGCGCTGAACTGGACTTGTTCAAGTCCGTCAACGATCGCGAACTGATGGTCCTGCAACTGTTCGCCCAGGGGCGTACCAATAAGGAAATCGCCAAGGGCATGTTCCTCAGTAACAAGACCGTCAGCACCTACAAAAAAAGACTCATGCAAAAACTCAAGGCCAAATCCCTGGTAGAACTTATCGAGATGGCAAAACGTAACGCGCTAGTGTGAGAGACAGGATGCCCAGGTGTTTAAAGGACTATTTATTGTATTTGAGTGCAGGTTTATGTCTGAGCACCTCTGTGTCAGGAGCAGACAGCGGAGTCGGAAATTACGCGCTGCTCAGCCGCTCAACGGCAGGTTACATGGACGTCCAACTGGATAAATCACAACGGTTGTGGCTGCAAAACAAGCGCGAACTGATCCTGGGGACCTCCGCGCCTGACTACCCTCCTTTCGATTTAACGATCAGCGGTCACGACTATGAGGGTTTCACGGCTGATTACGCCGGGGTTCTTGCACAATCCCTGGGCCTGCCGATCAAGGTCCGTCGTTACCTCTCCCGAGAGACCGCCATCGAAGCACTCGAAAATGGCGACGTCGACCTGCTCGGAACGGCCAATAGCTTTGAAGGACGACGTTCCAGCATCGTACTGTCTGCCCCCTACGCCATAGATCAGCCGGTTCTGGTCACCCGGAACGCCGAAAACCGATCATTGACCGAAGGTCTCGCCGACATGCGATTGAGCATGGTCTATCACTATCTGCCGCTGGAAGAGGTGAAGGCGCAATATCCCAAGGCCATCATCACCTCTTACCCGTCCTACCAGAACGCGATCAATGCCGTCGCCTTCGACCAGGCAGACGTATTCCTTGGCGATACCATTTCCACCCATTTCATGATCAACAAGGGCTATCTGAAAAATGTACGGATGGCCAACTTTGGCAAACATGAGGCCTATGGCTTCAGCTTCGCAGTCAGCAAGGACAATCCAGACCTGCTGGCAGTTATCAACGCGGTACTCAAGGAAGTGCCTGCGAGCGAGCGGGAAAACATTGCCAAGCGCTGGAGCGCGGGCAGTGACATCCTTCTGACCGACCACAAACTGCAATTGACCAACCGCGAGGAACGCTGGCTTGCGCAGCACCCCATCGTTCGCGTGGTCGTCAATGATGCCTTCGCCCCACTGACATTCTTTGACGCCGATGAGAGCTTTCGGGGAATCACCGCCGACTTGCTCGAACTGATCAGGCTTCGAACCGGTTTACGCTTCGAGATTCACCGCAGCCAAAGTGACAGCGAGATGATCAGCCAGGTCAAAGGGAACCAGGCCGACCTGATTGCCGCGATGATTCCCAGCGCAGAACGCGAGGCGCAACTGAGCTTCACTCGCCCCTACCTGGAAAACTCATTTGTACTACTGACCCGAAAGAGCAACTCCAGCCCAATCAGTCTTGAGCAATTGAATGGAAAGAGCCTTGCCATCACTCAAGGCAATCCGCTCCTCGACTATCTGCACCGCGCATACCCGACGATCCAGCTGGTTGAAACGCCTGACAGTTTCAGCGCGGTGGAGTTACTCGCCAAAGGTCAGGTCGAGGGTGCAGTCAATTCATTGGTGATTGCCAACTACTTCATTTCATCGCAAGTGTTCGAGGACGCATTGCAAATCAGCGCGACTGTCGGGACGCAGCAAGCCGCGTTTTCACTGGCGACCGCGCGCGATGCTACGGAACTGCACTCCATCCTCGACAAAGCCCTGCTCAGCATTGCGCCGGACGAACTGGGAATAATCAACAGCCGCTGGCGCGGCTACACGGGCACCGCCAATAGCACCTGGCGCAACTACCATCGCCTGTTTTATCAGCTGGTCATTGGCAGCGGTCTTTTGTTGCTGATTTCGCTGGCCTGGAATGCCCACATGCGCAGGCAGATCAAGCAACGCCAGAGAGCAGAACGCGCACTCAACGACCAGTTCGAATTCATGCGCACGCTGGTCAACGGTACGCCTCACCCCATTTACGTACGGGACCGTGAAGGACTGCTGCAAAGTTGTAACGACAGCTATCTGGAGGCCTTTTGTGCCAAACGCGAGGACGTGATTGGCAAAAGCCTCATGCAGGGCGCCATGAGCAACGAGTTCGAGGCCAGGGAATACCTGGCCGACTACCAGCGAGTGGTGGCTGAAGGTGTCCCGTTGATTCTCGACCGCCCCCTGCACATTGGCCGGAAAAGGCTGACGATCTATCACTGGATTCTTCCCTATCGAGACTCGACGGGTGAGGTCCAGGGGATCATAGGAGGCTGGATCGATATCAGCGAACGACGGCAGCTTTTTGATGAGCTCAGGTCAGCCAAGGAACAGGCGGACAAGGCCAATCGCGCCAAGAGCACCTTCCTGGCTACTATGAGTCATGAAATTCGCACACCGATGAATGCGGTGATCGGCATGCTCGAATTGGCATTGAAACGGGCCGACCAGGGCCACCTGGATCGGCCGGCCATCGAAGTGGCCCATAGTTCGGCCAACGACATGCTGGAGTTGATTGGCGACATACTCGATATTGCCCGAATCGAGTCTGGCCATTTGAGCCTGGCGCCAGAGCGGGTGAACCTTGGCGACACGATTGAATCGGTCGTGCGGGTCTTCGATGGATTGGCCCGACAAAAAAACCTCTGTCTGGTGTTGGAGTTCCCCACCAGCGCTGAACAGCCCGATGTATTGATAGACCCCCTGCGCTTCAAGCAGATACTGTCGAACCTGATCAGCAATGCCATCAAGTTTACCGAGCACGGCCAGGTGAGGATCAAGGTCAATCTGCAATCAGCCTCGGAGTCCGACCGTCTCCAGATGGAGTTGTGGGTCAATGACACCGGAATTGGCATCGGCGAGGACGATCAGCGACGCTTGTTCGAGCCTTTCACTCAGGCAGATAACACCGGGCATTTGGCCAGAAGCGGCGCTGGATTGGGATTGGTGATCAGTCGCAACCTGTGCGAAATGATGGGCGGTTGCGTGCAACTGACCAGTTCGCCCGGGGTCGGCACTCAGGTCAGGATTTCATTGCCGATGGCCGCGCTGCCAGACGCCGTGGTGCTGGACACCCCGCAACCGGTCATCGCGAACGCCTCGGCCACCCTGAACGTGCTGGTGGTCGACGACCACCCCGCGAATCGATTGCTCATGTGCCAGCAACTCGGTTTTCTGGGGCATCGATCCGTCACGGCCAACAACGGTGAGGAAGGTATTCAGGCGTGGAAAGAGGGCCATTTCGACCTGGTGATAGCAGACTGCAATATGCCACTGATGAATGGCTACGAACTCTCCCGTTCCATCCGCCAGATCGAGCACGATGAGCTGCGCCCGCCCTGCACGGTGCTTGGCTTCACCGCCAATGCTCAACCGGAGGAAAAACACCGATGCCGACAGGCTGGCATGAACGATTGCCTGTTCAAACCCATCAGCCTGACTACGCTGGGCCAACGACTGGAAGCACTCAAGCCGATCATTGAAGATCAAGCCTTTCACCTGGACGGCTTGCAGTTACTCACCGGCGGCGATCCACAACTGGTTCAGCGCTTGCTCGCCGAACTGTTCAACAGCAATCGCCTCGACCGCCAGGAACTCCTCGCACTGCCTCCTGCAAGCGGGCCGCAAGCCTTCATCGATATGGCGCACAAAATCAAAGGTGCGGCCCGTATTGTTCAGGCCTCAAGGCTTATCGACGGTTGCGAAGCGCTTGAGCGCGTATGTCATGAGAACTTCTGTCCGGACCAGCTCGAGGCCCGCTGCAAAGGCATAGAACACGCCATGCTTGAGTTGGAGCAGGCGCTACAACGACAGATCCATCATCACGCCAACGTGTAAAACCTACCCTGAAGCAACCCGTAGCAGCCGCCTTCGGTAGCGGCTACGGGTTTGATCAGCACTCGGTCAAACGCAGGAAAATCGCCGCCAACCGCTCAATACCGGCCTGATCATCAACGGTGAAACGCGCCAGCAAAGGACTGTCCAGATCCAGCACGCCAATCAACCGACCGTCCTTGACCAGTGGCACCACCAGTTCACTGTTCGAGGCACTGTCGCAGGCTATATGCCCGGCGAACGCATGCACATCTTCAACCCGTTGAGTGCGAAGGGTTGCGGCCGCTGCGCCGCAAACGCCACGACCGAACGGAATGCGCACACAGGCGATCTGCCCCTGGAACGGTCCGAGCACCAGTTCCTCGTTGCGATTGAGGTAAAAACCGGCCCAATTCAGGTCATCGAGCTGATTGAACAAGAACGCCGAAAACTGCGCGGCGTTGGCGATAAAGTCGCGCTCATCCGCCAGCAGCGACTCCAACTGCGCGCAGAGCAGGCCATAGCCCTCAAGTCCTGCGCCGCTCTTTTGCAAATCGATCATGCCTTGTGCTCCAACAACTTCAGTCCGACCCAATACCGGGCAAATTGATACGCGCAACGGCCGTTGCGATTACCGCGTCCGGTAGCCCAGCGAACCGCAAGAATCTCGAGTTCTTCATCACGCTTCCACTCAAGGCCGGCCTTGCCCGCCAACGCTCCCACCCAATGCTCGACCACATTGAGGAAGTGCTCCTGGGTAAAAGGATAAAACGACAGCCACAGGCCAAATCGATCCGACAGTGCGATCTTGTCTTCGACCGCCTCGTTGGGATGAAGCTCGCCGTCGACCATTTTCCAGTTTTCGTTATCGCTTTCTTTTTCCGGAACCAGGTGACGACGGTTGGAGGTGGCATACAGCAGTACGTTATCCGGTGCCTGTTCCAGCGAGCCATCGAGCACGCTTTTGAGCACCCGGTAATCGCCCTCGCCGGCCTCAAACGACAGATCATCGCAAAACAGCACAAAGCGCTGAGGCAGCTTGGCGATTTGCTCGACGACGCGTGGCAGGTCCGCCAGGTGATCGCGCTCGATCTCGATCAGACGCAAACCGCCCTTGGCGTGCTCGGCCAGCAAGGCCCGCACCAGCGACGATTTACCGGTGCCGCGCGAACCCCAGAGCAGCGCGTGGTTGGCAGGCATGCCGTCGAGAAACTGCCGGGTGTTTCGCCCCAACTGTTCCAACTGCTTGTCGACCCCGATCAGGTCGGACAGACGCATGTCCAGGCTGACCTCAAGCGGCAACAGAAATCCACTGCGACCCTCGCGCTGCCAGCGTGCCGCCAGGCACTGCGTCCAGTCGATGGCCGTGCGTTGCGCGGGCAGTAACGGCTCGATACGAGCCAGAACCGCATCGGCGCGCTCAAGAAATGCATTCAATCGGGAATCCACGACTTCTCCTCAGGCACGTTCACAGTAATGATGGGGGAAAGAAAACCAAACGTAGCGCGTAATGCCGGGATTATCGCAATAATGGCTCACCCGTCAGTCATGCCGAAATCCACTGATGATCGGCTATGCTTCGCCCAGAAGGGAAACGAAAGTGGTTCAGCACACCATGGATATCAAGTTCACCAACCGCCTGTCTTACAAGCAAGCCAGGCTTACGGTGCTGGTCGGTTTCATTCTGGGAACCTTGCTCAGTCTGGTGCAAATAGGCATCGATTATGCCAGCGAAGACGCCTCCATCAACCGGGAAATACACTCGCTGCTGGAAATCAGTCATAACCCGGCTTCGCGGATCGCCTACAACATCGATGCCGAACTGGCCCAGGAACTGACCCTCGGCCTGCTGCGCTCGCCCGCGGTCATCAGTGCGCAACTGAGCGATAACAACAATACGATCCTCGCCAGCGTCAAACGCCCGGACCTGAAAAACGGCGGCTATCGGGTGATCAGCGACTTTCTGTTCGGCGCCAATCGACAGTTCAAGGACCGCCTGTTCCTCGACCACCTGCCCGATGAGTCCCTCGGCACCTTGCAACTGGACATTGACACCTACACGTTTGGCAGCCGCTTTCTGCGTCGGGCCGAAGTCACTCTGATCAACGGTTTTGTCCGTAGCCTGATACTGACCGGGATTTTACTGGCGCTGTTCTACGTGATGCTCACCAAACCGCTGGTGCGCGTGATCCGCGAACTGAGCGCACGTGACCCGAGCAGTTCGGAACAGCCACCGCTGGAGTGTCCGGTAGCGCACGAAAACGATGAGATCGGCGTTCTGGTCACGGTGGCCAACCAGCAATTCGAAAGCATGACCACTGAAATCCAGCAACGCCGCAATGCCGAAAACCGCCTGACCGACTACCTCGGGCAACTGGAAAATATTGTCTCGGCGCGTACCGGTGAACTGAAAGCAATCAATAGCCGATTGACGGTATCGAACGAAGAACTGGAAATCGCGCGCCAGACCGCCCTGGACATGGCCCAGGCGCGCTCTGTGTTTCTGGCCAACATGAGCCATGAAATCCGCACACCACTCAATGGTTTGCTGGGGATGATCGCCCTCTCGCTGGACAGCCCGCTGAATGCCGAACAACGCCAGCAACTGTCGATTGCACACGACTCCGGCAAAGTGCTCGTGGAGCTGCTCAACGATATTCTCGACCTGTCGAAGTTCGACGCTGGCCAGCTTGAGCTGGAGCGTATTCCGTTCGACCTCGGCTCACTGATCGAAGACACCGCCAACCTGCTGTCACAGAACGCCGCGCCCAGCGTCGAACTGACGTGCCTGATTGATCCGCAGTTCCCGTCGCTGGTACTTGGCGACCCGATGCGGGTTCGGCAGATTGTCAGCAACCTGCTCTCCAACGCCCTTAAATTTACCCGTTTTGGACGGGTGGACGTGCGCCTGAGCACCCACGAAGACGGCGTCAGAATCGAAGTCTGCGACACCGGTATCGGCATTGCGCAGGATGATCAGGTCAAAATCTTCCAGCCGTTTACCCAAGCAGGTGCCGGCATCACTCGTCAGTTCGGTGGTACCGGGCTGGGGCTGGCCCTGACCTTCAACCTGTGCGAAGCCATGCAGGGCCGACTCGGCATCAGCTCGGAGCCTGGTTTCGGCAGCCAGTTCTGCGCTGATCTGCCGTTGCCCGCCCACACGCCGGCAATCGTTCCCGCGTCCCTGCAAGGCAAGGTATTGGCGATCACCGCCGCCAGCAGCGGTCTGGCCGAACTGTTAGGTAATCTGTTGCCCGGTTGGGGGCTGGAGTACCAGCAGCGCACCATCGACGACTCAATGATCGGCTTATCGCCCGATGTGCTGATCACCGACTGCCCGGAGTGTCTGTTCGGATTACGCCCGGGCATGACCGCACCGATTCTGCTGGTGACCGCCTATGGCAGTTTCATGCCCAGCGAAGAAGCGGCTGCCCTCGCCCCTCTGCAACAACAAGCCCGCCCACTGGCCCGCAACGCACTCTACCAGACACTACGACGCACCTTGCAGGCCGACGAAGTCGCTCTCGTGACCGAGACTCAAGAGTCAAGCATCATGCCCCAGCGGCGGGCGAGAATCCTTCTGGTGGAAGACAACCCGGTCAATCAGCTCGTGGCCAAAGGCATGCTCAGCAAGTTGGGCTGCAAGGTGGTTGTCGCCTCCCACGGCGCCGAAGCGCTCGACCAGCTGGAGCTCAAGCAGTTTGATATGGTGCTGATGGACTGCAACATGCCGGTGATGGACGGCTACGAGGCCAGCCGCCAGATCCGTCAGAGTGGGCGCTGGCCGGATCTGCCGATCGTTGCCCTGACCGCCAACGCCATGCCCGAGGAGCGCGAACGCTGCCGCGCGGCAGGCATGAGCGATTATCTGGCGAAACCGTTCCGTCGCGAGGAGCTGGCCGCCCTGCTTGAGCAGTGGGTGCCGGCTACGGTAGCGCCCTGATCTGCCCCAGCAGTTGATCAAGGCCGTCACGCAATTCGCCCAAGCGCTCAAGGTCGACACCGCTCTCGCACAACAGGCGTGCCTTGAGCGGCCCGACTTGTTCGCGCAGGGCAACCCCTGCCGGCGACAGGCTCAAGTGCACTTCTCGCTCATCGCGCGCCGAGCGTTGACGCTGGACCAGGTGTAACTGCTCAAGACGCTTGAGCAACGGCGTGAGCGTCCCGGAATCCAGCGACAATCGCTCGCCAAGGGCTTTGACTGTTGGCTGCTCGGGTGCACTCTGCTGCCACTCCCATAGCACCAGCATCACCAGATATTGCGGATACGTCAGGCCCAGTTGATCGAGCATCGGCTTATAACCGCGGATCACTGCTCGGGACGCGGCGTACAGTTTGAAGCAGAGCTGACTGTCGAGCAGCAGCGAATCAGCTGACACATCGTTCATTTGAGCAGGGCTTCAATCTCGCGGGTCAGGTCCTGCGGCTTGGTCGCCGGCGCAAAACGCTTGACCAGCTTGCCATCCTGGCCGATCAGAAACTTGGTGAAATTCCACTTGATGCCCTGGGAGCCCAGTACACCCGGCGCACGTTTTTTCAGCTGAACAAACAGCGGGTGGGCGTCGCTACCATTGACGTCGATTTTCTTGAACAGTGGAAAACTCACACCGAAGTTCAATTCGCAGAACTCGGAAATCGCCCCTTCATTGCCCGGTTCCTGTTTGCCGAACTGGTTGCACGGAAAACCGAGCACCACCAGGCCTCGATCCTTGTAGGTCCGCCACAGTTCTTCCAGTCCTTTGTACTGCGGGGTAAAGCCACATTTACTGGCGGTGTTGACCACCAATACCGCTTTGCCGGCGTAATCGGCCAGGGTCTTTTGCTCACCGTTGATGGTGGTGCAGGGAATACTCAGCAGGGTGTCGGTCATCGCACATGCTCCGGTGGAAGATGGGGAAAGGCTTAAACATAGCGAGCAATTAGATTGCGTACAATTTAATAAATCAATAATCACCGCTCGTCGGGAGCTGCCGCAGGCTGCGATCTTTTGATCTTTCGCTTTGGACTCAATTGGTTTGAGCAAAAAGATCGCAGCCTGCGCCAGTTCCTACAGGCTCGGATTATTCGCGCGGCACCAGGTCCAGGCACACCGAGTTGATGCAGTAACGCAAGCCGGTCGGTGGCGGGCCGTCCGGGAATACATGCCCCAGGTGCGCGTCGCACTTGGCGCAGACCACTTCAGTACGAATCATGCCGTGGCTGATATCGCGGATCTCGACCATGGCACTCTCGCCGAGAGGCTCATAGAAACTCGGCCAGCCACAGCCTGAATCGAACTTGGCTTTTGAATCGAACAACGGCTCGTTGCAGCAGATGCAGTGATAGACACCATCCGTCCTGGTGCCGTTGTACTTACCCGAGAACGGCCGCTCGGTGCCCTTCAGACGGCAAACGTTGTATTGCTCCGGGTCGAGCATCGCACGCCATTCATCCAGGGTTTTTTCCAACTTTTCCATTGTCATACCTCTGCATCTGAAAAAGCCTGATCTGTATCTTTTCCACGGATCAGGCGGCACGTATGATTGCGCCTCGTTAAATGCCAGTCTGGCAGCCGAGTTACCCGCATTCAAACATTTTGGTGCGGTGACCCCAGCCACCGGACCCGTGTGAAAACGCAGGATTCCCAGTACGGTAGTTCAAACAGCGTCTGGATCGCTCATTTTCGGGAACACATCGCCATGCAGGTCAGCAAATCGAACAAGCTCGCCAACGTCTGCTACGACATTCGCGGACCAGTGCTCAAGCACGCCAAACGCCTGGAAGAGGAAGGCCATCGCATCCTCAAGCTGAACATTGGCAACCCGGCGCCTTTTGGTTTCGAAGCGCCCGATGAAATCCTCCAGGACGTGATCCGCAATCTGCCGACCGCCCAGGGCTACAGCGACTCCAAAGGCCTGTTCAGTGCGCGCAAGGCTGTCATGCAGTATTACCAGCAGAAACAGGTAGAAGGTGTCGGCATCGAAGACATCTATCTGGGCAACGGCGTTTCCGAACTGATCGTGATGTCGATGCAAGCCCTGCTCAACAACGGTGACGAAGTGCTGGTCCCGGCTCCCGACTATCCGCTGTGGACCGCGGCGGTCAGCCTGGCGGGTGGCAATCCGGTGCACTACCTGTGCGACGAGCAAGCCAACTGGTGGCCGGACCTGGCCGACATCAAGGCCAAGATCACCCCGAACACCAAGGCATTGGTCATCATCAACCCGAACAACCCGACCGGTGCGGTGTACTCCAAAGAAGTCCTGCTGGGCATGCTGGAACTGGCTCGCCAGCACAACCTGGTGGTGTTCTCCGACGAGATCTACGACAAGATCCTGTACGACGATGCCGTGCACATCTGCACCGCATCCCTGGCGCCGGACCTGCTGTGCCTGACCTTCAACGGTCTGTCCAAGTCCTATCGGGTTGCCGGTTTCCGCTCCGGCTGGATCGCCATTTCCGGTCCCAAGCATCACGCCCAAAGCTACATCGAAGGCATCGACATGCTGGCCAACATGCGCCTGTGCGCCAACGTGCCAAGCCAGCATGCAATCCAGACTGCATTGGGCGGTTATCAGAGCATCAATGATCTGGTGCTGCCGCAAGGGCGCCTGCTTGAACAGCGCAACCGCACCTGGGAGCTGCTCAACGACATCCCGGGCGTCAGCTGTGTCAAACCGATGGGCGCGCTCTACGCGTTCCCGCGGATCGACCCAAAAGTCTGCCCGATCCACAACGATGAAAAGTTCGTCCTCGACTTGCTGCTCTCGGAAAAACTGCTGGTGGTCCAGGGCACAGCCTTCAACTGGCCGTGGCCGGATCACTTCCGCGTCGTGACCCTGCCACGGGTGGACGACCTGGACATGGCTATCGGTCGGATCGGCAACTTCCTCAAGTCCTATCGCCAGTAAGCGCGATAACGCCGAGGGCCTCAAAAAGGCCCTCGGCGATTAATTCAGCAACATATCTCTATTCTTCGACTGCGACAGTGCCTTGAGTGCTGGCGGATTTACGCGGCTGCCAGCTACGCCCAATGGAGGCGGGACTTGTGAAAGCAAAATCCAGCCAAATATCTATTCAGGTGACGTCAGAAATGCCCTGCAAGCATCTAGAATCCAGCTGTAGGACACAGTTTGAAATAGTCACCCAGTTGAATAGCCTGGTGCGGCACCTTATATACCCCGCAGTACGCTACATATTTAGCACGAGGAGATTTCTACAACCATGATGCGCATCCTGCTGTTTTTGGCCACTAACCTGGCGGTCGTGCTGATTGCCAGCATCACCCTGAGCCTTTTCGGCTTCAACGGGTTCATGGCGGCCAACGGGGTTGATCTCAACCTCAATCAGCTGCTGATTTTCTGTGCGGTCTTTGGTTTCGCCGGCTCGCTGTTCTCGCTGTTCATCTCCAAGTGGATGGCGAAGATGAGCACCAGCACCCAAATCATCAGCCAGCCGCGCACTCGCCATGAACAATGGCTGCTGCAAACCGTCGAGCAGCTGTCTCGTGAAGCCGGAATCAAGATGCCCGAAGTCGGGATTTTCCCGGCCTACGAGGCCAACGCCTTCGCCACCGGCTGGAACAAGAACGACGCGCTGGTCGCGGTCAGCCAGGGCTTGCTCGAGCGTTTCTCGCCCGATGAAGTGAAAGCCGTTCTGGCCCACGAAATTGGCCACGTAGCCAATGGCGACATGGTGACGCTGGCGCTGATTCAGGGCGTGGTGAACACCTTCGTGATGTTCTTCGCGCGGATCATCGGTAATTTCGTCGACAAGGTGATCTTCAAAAACGAAGAGGGCCAAGGCATCGCCTACTATGTCGCGACCATCTTCGCCGAACTGGTACTGGGTATCCTGGCCAGCGCGATCGTCATGTGGTTCTCGCGCAAACGCGAATTCCGTGCAGACGCAGCCGGCGCCCAATTGGCCGGCACCAGCGCCATGATCGGCGCCCTGCAGCGCCTGCGCTCGGAACAGGGCCTGCCGGTGCACATGCCGGACACCCTGAATGCCTTCGGCATCAACGGTGGCATCAAGCAAGGGTTCGCTCGCATGTTCATGAGCCACCCGCCACTGGAAGAGCGGATCGACGCATTGCGTCGTCGCGGCTGAGAAGTTCTGCGGTAATACGAAAGGGGCGATCTGATCGCCCCTTTCTTGTTGCTGTTTAGCGAGCGATCAATCTATATACCCGCTCTTCAAGGCGCGTAACGCCCGCCTGGAGGAACTTCCAGCTCTCCCCCAGAATGTCCCGCACCTCACAGAAATCAAGCTGCCAGCGACCACCCAGCAACGTCTGCACGTTTTCATCCGTCACGGCAAAGGGCGGCCCGTCCATCTGCGCCTGATCGTAGTCCATCGTAATCAACAAGCCTTCACAAGCTGACGGTAAAATCCGGCTCAGGTGCGCGGCGTACTGTTCGCGCATGGGCGGCGGCAAGGCAATCAGCGCTGCCCGATCATAGACAGCCGCACAATCAGCCACATCTCCTGCGGTCAGGCCGAAAAAATCTCCGCACCACAACGCCAGGGGACCCGCCTGGTAGACCTTGAACGCACCTTGCTCAGTAATCTGCGGTGTCAGTTGCTGCTCACGAAAAAACTCCTCAACGGCTTTTTCCGATAACTCAACACCCAGCACCCGATGTCCCTGCCCTGCCAGCCACACGAGATCAAGACTTTTCCCACAGAGCGGTACCAGCACCTGCGAGCCCTTTGTCAGCTTCAATTGCGGCCAGTATTGCTGCAAATAAGGATTAACCTCTGACTGATGGAAACCGATCTGATTGAGCTCCCAACGCTTCTGCCAAAACTCCGGCTGCATAAATCCCCCTGATAATTCGATCTATATGCCCTAAAACTTATATTAGATTTAGATCAATGATCTGAATGAAGATGCTCCCATCTTAACGCTCAGGACCTTATTCATGTTCCCCAGCCTGTTTATCTCTCACGGTTCACCCATGCTTGCACTGGAGCCCGGCGCCAGCGGCCCGGCGCTGGCCCGCCTGGCCAGCGAGCTGCCGAAACCCAAGGCAATCGTGATCGTTTCCGCACACTGGGAAAGCCAGGACCTGCGCGTCGGCAGCGCTGAGCAACCGGAAACCTGGCACGACTTCGGCGGATTTCCCGCCGCGCTGTTCGCGGTGCAATACCCGGCACCCGGCCAGCCGGAACTCGCGGAACAGGTCGCAGGATTACTCAACGCGGAGGGTTTACCGGCACAGCTCGATAACCAACGCCCGTTCGATCATGGTGTTTGGGTGCCACTGTCTCTGATGTATCCCCGGGCCGACATTCCGGTGGTGCAAGTGTCAATGCCAAGCCATCTCGGCCCGGCCCTGCAAACCCGCGTCGGTCACGCGCTGTCCACTCTGCGCGAGCAAGGCGTGCTGTTGATTGGTTCCGGCAGCATCACCCACAACCTGCGCGAGCTGGACTGGCATGCCGGCCCGGAAAGCGTCGAGCCCTGGGCCAAGGCCTTTCGCGACTGGATGATCGAAAAGCTCGCCGCAAACGACGAAGCCGCCCTGCACGACTATCGTCGGCAAGCCCCGAATGCCGTGCGCAGCCATCCCAGCGACGAACACTTGCTACCGCTTTACTTCGCCCGCGGCGCCGGTGGCGATTTCAGCATCGCTCACCAGGGTTTCACCATGGGTGCGCTGGGAATGGACATCTATCGTTTCGGCTGACCGAAACACCGAGTCGCTCCATTCGCGGGCAAGCCCGCTCCCACATTTGATCTGCAGCACCTGTGGGAGCGAGCGTGCTCGCGATGGGGACGACGCCGCTCGCCAGGCCAAGCGCAAACAGCAGGCAAAAAAAATCCCCGAACCAGTCGGGGATTTTTTATGTGCGATCAATCAGCCCGAGAGCGGATCAATCTTCGCGATAGCGACGCAGTTTCAGCTGCTTACCGGCAACGCGAGTATCCTTCAGTTTGGTCAGCAGACGCTCCAGACCATCTTCCGGCAACTCGACCAGGCTGAAGCTGTCACGCACCTGGATACGACCGATTGCTTCACGAGCCAGACCACCTTCGTTGAGGATGGCGCCCAGCAGGTTCTTGGCAGCGATACCATCACGCGCACCCAGCGCGGTACGGCAACGAGCACGGCCTTCGGCCAATGGGATCGGAGCACGACGCTCGCGGTCACCACGGTCCGGACGATCACCGGTACGCTCTGGACGATCGCCACGCGGTGCGTTGTTCGGCACCAATGGACGTTCTTTCTCGATGGCAGCCAGGGTCAATGCCTGAGCGTTGGTAGCCTTGCGCAGCAGAGCAGCGGCCAGTGCACGCGGGGTGCAACCGATGTCGGCAGTCAGGCGATCCAGCAGATCACCGTGAGTCGATTCGGCATCGGCCACCAGCGGCGACAGGCTGTTGGTCAGTTTCTTGATGCGTGCATCGAGAACAGCTTGAGCGTCTGGCAGGCGAACTTCAGCAACCTTTTGACCGGTTACACGCTCGATCACTTGCAGCATGCGGCGCTCACGTGGAGTCACCAGCAGCAGTGCACGACCTTCGCGACCGGCACGGCCAGTACGGCCGATACGGTGAACGTAGGACTCTGGATCGTACGGCATATCAACGTTGAAAACGTGAGTGATACGTGGAACGTCCAGACCACGAGCAGCAACGTCGGTCGCCACAACGATGTCCAGACGGCCATCCTTGAGGGATTCGATCACGCGCTCACGCTGGTTCTGAGCAATGTCACCGTTCAGCGCAGCGGCTTTATAGCCTTTGGCTTCCAGGGCACTGGCCAGGTCCAGGGTGGCTTGCTTGGTACGCACGAACATGATCAGCGCGTCGAAGTCTTCAACTTCCAGCAGGCTCAATACAGCCGAGGTCTTCTGGTCAGCGTGAACCAACAGGTGAGCCTGTTCGATCGCGGTAACGGTCTGAGTCTTGGTCTGGATCTTCACATGCTGCGGATCACGCAGATGGCGCTCGGCGATGGCACGGATCGACTGCGGCAGGGTAGCCGAGAACAATACGGTCTGACGGGTTGCCGGCAAGGCCTTGAAGATAACTTCCAGGTCGTCCATGAAGCCCAGCTTGAGCATTTCGTCAGCTTCGTCGAGAACCAGGTGGTTCACGGTCGCCAATACTTTTTCGTCACGACGCAGGTGGTCGCACAGACGGCCCGGAGTGGCGACAACGATCTGTGCGCCATTACGGATTGCTTTCAGTTGCGGGCCCATCGGCGCGCCGCCGTAAACGGCCACAACGGTAACGCCCGGCATTTGCTTGGCGTAGGTTTCGAAAGCGGTTGCTACTTGCAGCGCCAACTCACGGGTTGGCGCCAGGATCAGGGCTTGCGGCTCGCGCTTAGCAGGATCGATGCGATGCAGGATCGGCAGGGCGAACGCAGCGGTTTTACCCGTACCGGTTTGCGCCTGACCAATCATGTCGTGACCGGCCATGATGATCGGGATCGATTGCTGCTGAATAGCCGAAGGCTCTTCGTAGCCAGTCGCGATGACGGCTGCAAGAATATTCGGATTAAGGTTAAAAGCGGCGAAGCCGCCGGTTTCCTGGGTCATGGGTCTGCCTCTAAGTGCATCCGCAAAGACCCATGCTCCAAAGCTGCGCATGCCGTGTAAGACTCAAGAGTCGCCCTGGCTGCTTTGTCGGCGGGGATTTGCGAAAACGAATGAATGAAAAAGATTCGTCAAGGAAGAGTCCGCTGTGCGGACGTGCAGCCGAAGCTGACTTCGGGGAATTGCGCTACCTAAACGCGGCCTGGCTAAAGACCGGCGCGCACTATACCGGAATTCACCAAAAAAGGGAGCTTTATTTGTCGGAAAAACCCGGCATACACCGTTGTGTCACAGGCTTTGCGGATAATCGCGCGACGGTCTATTTTTCAAAGGCCCGGCCCTGTTGGTCGTGATACTTAAACGGTTCATCTTTCAGGCCATGACCTTTGGTCCGAGCCCCCCTTCCCCGCCCGAGGATAGACCCCATGAATCAAGCAGATTGCAGTCGCGTCAGCCGTGAACGACGCGGTCATGTCCTGTTGATCGGGCTGGATCGGGTGGCCAAGCGCAATGCGTTTGACCTCGATCTGCTCAACGCGCTGAGCCTGGCCTATGGCGAGTTCGAAGCCGACAGCGAGGCCCGCGTCGCGGTGGTGTTCGGTCATGGCGAGCACTTTACTGCCGGGCTGGACCTGGCGAGTGTCAGCGCTGCGCTGGCCCAAGGCTGGCAAGCCCCGGCCGGCGGTTGCGATCCGTGGGGGGTGTTCGTTGGCCCCAGGGTCAGTAAACCGGTGATAGTTGCGGCCCAAGGCTATTGCCTGACCATTGGCATCGAGCTGATGTTGGCCGCCGATATCAATCTCTGCGCCAGCAACATCCGCTTTGCGCAAATGGAAGTACAGCGCGGCATCTTTCCCTTTGGCGGTGCAACCTTGCGCCTGCATCAGATAGCCGGCTGGGGCAACGCCATGCGCTGGCTGCTGACCGGCGATGAGTTCGATGCCCACGAAGCGCTGCGTCTGGGACTGGTGCAGGAGGTGATGGCCAGCGAAGACCTCTTACCTCGTGCGCTTGAGTTGGCAGAACGCATTGCCCGGCAGGCGCCGCTGGGGGGTCAGGCGACCTTGCAGTCCGCGCGCCAGGCTCATCTGGAGGGCGAAACAGCGGCGGCATTGGCTTTGCCACTGCAGGTGAAGAAGTTGCTCAACAGTGAAGACGCCAAGGAAGGTGTGCGGTCATTGATCGAGAAACGCCCCGGAGTCTTCAAAGGGGTTTAAAAGTGTGTTGGCAACAAGAAAGCTATCGCGAGCAGGCTCGCTCCCACAGGTTTTTTTGAACACCGAAAATACACTGTGGGAGCGAGCCTGCTCGCGATGGCGATCTGACAGACGACTCAGGTCGCGGGGCGAATCGCCTTGATCAGCGATTGCAGCGAATACCCCAATCGCGGCGCCAGCGCTTCGGCGCGGGCGGTCAACCCTTGCATGTCCAGTTCCTGGTCAAGGTCGGATGGCACGATCAGGATCACGTTGCCCTCTTTCACCGGCAGCTCCCAATAATGTCGGTGATAGAGACCTCGCAGTAATGCCGCACCCAGCGGCTTGCCGTCATCGGTCGCCCATTGATTGATCACCAGCCAGCCGCCCTGATTCAGGCGTTTCTGACAGTTTTCCAGAAAGCCCCAGGCCAAATGACCGACACCCGGACCGACATCGGTATAAAGGTCGACAAAAATCAGATCCGCCGACTCAGCCGTCTCGAGCAACTCAAGGGCATCGCCGATGCGGATATACAGACGAGGATCGTCGTCCAGCCCCAGGTACTCGATGGCCAGACGCGGTACGTCCGGGCGCAACTCGATCGCTTCGACGTCTTCCAGCGGCAGGAACTTCAGGCACGCCTGAGTCAGGGTGCCCGCCCCCAGACCGAGAAACAGCGCGCTGTCCGGCTGCTCATGGCACAGCGCACCAATCAGCATCGCGCGGGTGTAGTCGTACTCGAGCCAGCTCGGGTCGGCAGTGAACACGCAGCTCTGCTCGATGGCGTCGCCAAATTCGAGAAAACGGTAATCCGCCACTTCCAGCACCCGGATCATGCCGAATTCATCGTGCACCTCGGCGAGCAGATGCTCGACGCGCTCCTCAGTCATTTCGTCTCCTGGTCGTTGCCGGGCTGATCCCCGGCAACGCAATCATTCGTTCCGCTTGGCGCGGCAAAGGCGCGATTGTCCGCCAAGCTTCGGGAACAGGTCACGCACTAATTGCTGATAACATGAACGTCCGACCGTAAAACACTAGAGTCCATGATGAGCCAACCCTGGAGCCCTGACAGCTGGCGCGCCCTGCCGATCCAGCAACAACCCCATTACCCTGACGCTGCACATTTACGCGCAGTCGAGCAAAGCCTGGCCAGTTATCCGCCATTGGTGTTTGCCGGTGAGGCCCGGGAGTTGCGCCGTCAGTTTGCCGAGGTGACCCAGGGCCGGGCGTTTCTGCTGCAAGGTGGCGATTGCGCGGAAAGCTTCGCCGAGTTCTCGGCAGCAAAAATCCGCGACACCTTCAAAGTCCTGCTGCAAATGGCGATCGTCATGACCTTCGCCGCCGGCTGTCCGGTGGTAAAAGTCGGGCGCATGGCCGGGCAATTCGCCAAGCCGCGTTCGGCCAATGACGAAACCATCAACGGCGTGACCCTGCCGGCCTACCGCGGAGACATCGTCAACGGTATCGGTTTCGACGAAAAAAGCCGCGTACCGGACCCGGATCGCCTGTTGCAGTCCTATCACCAGTCCACCGCGACCCTGAACCTGCTGCGGGCCTTTGCCCAGGGCGGTTTTGCCGACTTGCATCAAGTGCATAAATGGAACCTGGACTTCATCGCCAACTCGGCGCTGGCCGAAAAGTACAGCCACCTGGCCGACCGTATCGATGAAACCCTGGCGTTCATGCGCGCCTGCGGCATGGACAGCTCGCCGCAATTGCGCGAAACCAGTTTCTTCACCGCCCACGAGGCGCTCCTGTTGAACTACGAAGAAGCCTTCGTGCGCCGTGACAGCCTGACCAACGATTACTACGATTGCTCGGCGCACATGCTGTGGATCGGCGATCGTACGCGTCAGCTCGACGGTGCTCATGTCGAGTTTCTGCGCGGGGTGAACAACCCGATCGGGGTCAAGGTCGGCCCGTCCATGAACACCGAAGAACTGATTCGCCTGATCGATGTGCTCAACCCCGACAACGATCCGGGCCGCCTGAACCTGATCGCGCGGATGGGCGCGAACAAGGTCGGCGACCATCTGCCACAACTGATTCGTGCGGTGGAACGCGAAGGCAAGCAAGTGCTCTGGAGTTGCGACCCGATGCACGGCAACACCATCAAGGCCAGCAGCGGCTACAAGACCCGGGATTTTGCGCAGATCCTCGGCGAGGTGAAGCAGTTCTTCCAGGTTCACGAAGCTGAAGGCACCTATGCCGGCGGCATTCATATCGAGATGACCGGGCAGAATGTCACCGAATGCATCGGCGGTGCACGGCCGATTACCGAAGATGGTTTGTCGGACCGTTACCACACCCACTGCGACCCTCGGATGAATGCCGACCAGTCGCTGGAGCTGGCGTTTTTGATTGCCGAGACCCTGAAGCAGGTTCGTCGTTAGAGGACGAGAGTGATCGTTCCCACGCTCTGCGTGGGAATGCCTCTAGGGACGCTCCGCGTCCAGTGACGCAGAGCGTCACGGGCTGCATTCCCACGCGGGAGCGTGGGAACGATCATCACGATCATTCAGGTCGACTGCGCCAACGCCACCCGCAACCGCGCCGCACTGGCCCGCGGGCAATTGAGCTGAATCTTTTCCAACCCCAACCAATCGGCCATCTGCCGAAGATTCGCCGCCAACGCCTGCATCCCCCGCTCATCCAAACCTTGTTCCTCTTCGTGCACCGCATGTACCGCCAACCGACCCAACGCCCGCTCCGCTCGAAGATCAACCCGCGCGGCAATCCGCTCGTTGTGCAAAAACGGCAGCACGTAATAGCCGTAAACCCGTTTGCCTGGCGGCGTGTAGATTTCCAGCCGATACCGGAAATCGAACAACCGCTCGGTTCGACTACGCTCCCAGATCAACGAATCAAAGGGTGAAAGCAACGCACTGGCCTCGACCTTGCGCGACACTTTTGGCTCCGGCAGGCAGTACGCCGGTTGTTTCCAGCCCTGCACTTCACACACCAGCAACTGGCCATTTTCAACCAGCTCGGCCAGGCCGTTGCGGCACTCAGTCAGGCTCAAGCGAAAATAGTCGCGCAGATCCTTTTCCGTGCCGACACCCAACGCTTTGGCTGCATGCAACAGCAATCCGCGTTGCGCCTCGGTTTCGCCGAGCAGCGGTTGCTTGAGAATCGATTCGGGAATCACCCGCTCCGGCAAATCGTAAAGACGCTCGAAGCCGCGACGCCCCGCCACCGTCACTTCGCCGGCAGCGAACAACCATTCCAGCGCATGCTTTTCAGCGCTCCAATCCCACCATGGACCGGCCCGTTCCTGACGCGTCGACAAACTGCCGGCGCCGAGGGCACCCAGCTCCTGGACCGAAGCCAGGACGCGGCGAATGGTCTCTTGCTGTTCGCGACCGAAACGCGCCAGTTGCTGATAGATCCCCTCGCCTTGCGCCGCGCGCTGCATGCGCCAACGCATCAAGGGATACATCGACAGCGGCAACAACGACGCTTCATGCCCCCAATACTCGAACAATGTACGCCGCCGGCCCTGGCCCCAGGCGGCCTGATCAAGCAAGTCGGAGGAGTAATTGCCAAGACGCGAGAACAGTGGCAGATAGTGCGAGCGCACCAGTGCGTTGACCGAATCGATTTGCAGAATGCCCAAGCGTTCTATCAGGCGGTTGAGCTGAACGGGCTTGATCGCCGCTGGCGGCTGGCGCCCGGTGAAACCCTGGGCGGTCAGCGCCAGACGCCGAGCCTGTTTGAGGGATAAGGACAGTTCTGCGGGCATGTGCATCTCCTTGTCTGCTCGCAAACTACCTCAGTGTGAAGCTTCTTGTGTAGCGGTTCGGTACTCATTTGTGCATCGGGTCATCCCAGAATGGCCGGACGAGTTCATGCTCGACATCGGCGCGGCTGATACCGATATCCTTGAGCGCTTCGTCACTCATGCTGGCCAGCAAAGCGCGCTCACGGTGTAGTTCATGCCAGCGGACGATTTTTTCCAGCCAATGGCTCAAAGAAAACCCGTGAAACTTTCCAACCAGCACATAACCTTTTTGACCTTTCATCATCTTGCCCTCCGTTGTAGATGACTGAAGTCTCGCGCCGGAACTAAGATCAATCCAACGAATGTTTCTTATGCAATACATCTCGGAGATTGATGAATTGAGCCACTACCCGAGTATCGATACGGAAGTCCTGCGCACCTTCGTTGCCATTGCCGACCAAGGTGGTTTCACCCGCGCTGGCGAGTTGGTGAATCGCACGCAATCGGCGGTGAGCATGCAGATGAAACGGCTGGAAGAGGACGTGCTGCAACGCCAGTTGTTTCAGCGCGACGGCCGTCAGGTGAAGCTGACCGCCGAGGGTCAGGTGCTGCTCGGTTATGCCCGGCGGATCCTGAAACTCCACAGCGAAGTGTTCAACACCCTGCGTGAGCCGCACATGGTCGGCACGGTGCGCATCGGCACCCCGGATGACTATGTCATGCGCTTCCTGCCGGGCATCCTCTCGCGCTTTGCCCAGGCCTACCCGCTGATCCAGATCGAGGTCCATTGCGAGTCGTCCAAACAATTACTGCTGCGCCAGGACCTGGACCTGTCGATCGTCACCCGCGAACCCGGCAGCGAAATCGGCCAGTTGCTGCGCAAGGAGCGATTTGTCTGGGCGCAGGCGCAGTGCTTCAGCCCCAACGAGCAGACGCCGTTACCCCTGGCGATGTTCAACAGTGATTGTTTTTGCAGGATCTGGGCCTGCAATGCGCTGGACGCTTCCGGCCGCGAGTACCGGATCGCCTACAACAGCTCGAGCCTGTCGGCGATCATGGCGGTGGTCAGCGCCGGGCTGGCGGTCACCGCGCAACTGGAAAGCCTGATCACCCAGGACATGCGCATCCTGGGCGAGGCTGAAGGGCTGCCCTTGCTGCCCGAAGCCAGCATCATGCTGGTGCGCAACCTGAACAACCCTTCGCCCATCACCGAATGCCTGGCGGAGCACATTGTCGAAGGCTTCAAACTTTAAAGGCGAGCATCACCGCGCAGAGCACCAGAAAGGCGCAGAACAACCCGCGCAACAAACGCTCCGGCATGGCGTGAGCAATCTTCACGCCCCAGCTGATGCTGAGCAGCCCGCCGACCGCCATCGGCAGTCCGATGCTCCAGTTCACCTGATGATGGAGCGCGTAAGTCACCAACGTGACGCCGGTGCTGGGCAAGGCCAGCGCCAGTGACAACCCTTGAGCCACCACTTGCGTGGTGCCGAACAGGCTGGTGAGCACCGGCGTCGCCACCACCGCACCGCCCACGCCGAACAACCCGCCCATGGTCCCCGATGCAGCGCCCAACACCCCCAGCCAAGGCCACGAGTAACGCATCTGCGAAGTAGCCGGCGCAGTGGCCATGAACATGCGCAGCAGGTTGTAGGCCGACAAGGCGATCAGGAACGCCACGAAACCGATGCGCATCAGCTGTGCGTCAATGCCCACCGCCCAGATCGAGCCGATCCAGGCAAAGCAGAAACCCATCGAGGCCAATGGCAATGCGTGGCGCAGTTCGATGCGATTACGCTGGTGATAGCGCCACAGCGCCAGCATCACGTTGGGCACCACCATTACCAGCGCTGTGCCCTGAGCAATTTGCTGGTCCAGACCGAACAACACGCCCAACGCGGGAATCGCGATCAAACCACCACCAATCCCGAATACACCGCCTACAGTGCCCAGCGCAGCGCCGAGCACCAGATACATTACTAACTCAATCACTGACGACTCCCCTTCACATCAGGCCTCGCATCCTACGCAGTCGGCACACGCAGGGAAACGCGCAGTAACGTCGAAACCCTGCCGCATGCGTCATCGGCCGGCAATAACCGAAAATTATCTGGCGCATTAAAGACTCGACCGCTAAATTCATGACGATGAATGATCAAGGTTTAGACATGAGCACCCAACGCAACACCCCGGACAACTGCGACAACCTGCTGCTGGATAACCAGCTGTGCTTTGCCCTGCACTCAACGTCACTGCTGATGACCAAGGTCTACAAACCCTTGCTGCAAGCGCTGGGCCTGACCTATCCGCAGTACCTGGCAATGATGGTGCTGTGGGAACGCGGCGGGCTGACCGTCGGCGAAATCAGCACGCGCCTGCTGACCGATCCCGGCTCCCTGACGCCGCTGCTTAAACGCCTGGAAGCCGAAGGCCTGCTGAGCCGTACCCGCAGCCGCGAAGATGAACGCGTGGTGATTGTCGAACTGACCGAACAAGGTCGCGCCCTGCAAGATAAAGCCCGAGAGATTCCGCCGTGCATCCTCGGCGCCAGCGGCCAGACCCTGGAACAGATGCGCAAGCTGCAGGCCGATCTGCAGAACCTGCGCAGTCATTTGCAAGACAGCCTCTAACCCTCAAACCATCAAACATCCCCTGTGGGAGCGAGCCTGCTCGCGAATACGGTCTGTCAGCCAACATCAATGTTGAATGTGAGTCCGCTTTCGCGAGCAGGCTCGCTCCCACGTTTTTTTGCGAGGCAAAATTTTTAAAAATTTATCTTGCGCGCAAAACATTGGCGAGCTACATTTATTTCGCACTTACTTAGCGCGCAAACCTTTAGCGCAAAAATCAAATCCGAACGAGGCTCACACCATGCAAACTCTCTATACCGCAGTTGCAACCGCTACCGGTGGCCGTGATGGTCGCGCCGTTTCTAGCGACAACATCCTCGACGTCAAGCTCGCCACGCCAAAAGAACTCGGCGGTGCCGGCGGCGCAGCGACCAACCCTGAGCAACTGTTCGCGGCCGGATACTCCGCGTGCTTCATCGGCGCGCTGAAATTCGTCGCCAGCCAGACCAAGCGCAAAATCCCTGATGATGCCTCGATCACCGCTCACGTCGGCATTGGCCAGATTCCAGGTGGTTTCGGTCTGGACATCGACCTGCACGTCAGCCTGCCAGGCCTGGAACAGGCCGACGCGCAATCGCTGGTCGACGCCGCGCACCAGGTCTGCCCGTACTCCAACGCCACGCGCGGCAATGTAGACGTTCGCCTGCACGTCACTGTCTGAGTGTTCGTACCCGATAGACGCGCACAAAAAAGCCCGACTCGATGGTCGGGCTTTTTCTTTCCTGCAAAAACTGCGCTTATTTAGCACGGCCTTTGTAAGAACCGCCTTCGCGGGTATCGATCTCGATCATGTCGCCGATTTCGATGAAGTCGGCAACCGACAGCTCGGTACCGTTCTTCAGTTTGGCAGGCTTCATCACCTTGCCGGAAGTGTCACCGCGAGCGGAACCTTCGGTGTAGTCAACCTGACGCACGATAGTGGTCGGCAGCTCTACGGAAACCAGACGTTCTTCGAAGAAGATCGCTTCGCAAACATCGGTCATGCCTTCTTCAACGAAAGGCAGAACAGCTTCGATGTCTTCAGCGTTCAGCTCGTACATGGTGTAGTCAGTGGTGTCCATGAACGTGTAGGTGTCGCCGCTGATGAACGACAGGGTCGCTTCTTTGCGGTCGAGGATTACGTCGTCCAGTTTGTCGTCAGCGCTGTAAACGATCTCGGTCTTGTAACCGGTCAGCAGGTTTTTCAGCTTGGTCTTCATGATCGCGCTGTTACGACCGGACTTGGTGAATTCAGCTTTCTGAACCAGCCAAGGGTCGTTTTCGAGACGGATCACCGTACCGGGTTTCAGTTCTTTACCAGTTTTCATTGCGAATATCCGAATTTGGATGGGATTTACAAAAATCTAGGCCGCGTATCATATCCAATTTAGGTAAAACTGCACCAGCGCCGAAGCAAGATCGGCCTGCAAAGCCTGTTCCAGACACCATGCCTGGGCGTGCTTTTGCAGTTCTGGCCAGTGTTCCTGTGTCGCAACCCATGCCTGAGCCATTCCAGCGCCCGTATTCCAGGCTCGCCATAACCCGACGAGCGCGGCTTTTGCCGCCGGTGAAAGGCCTGCGGTGTAAAGCGTCAGAAAGGCTTCGAGTTTGTCCAGGTGGACATCTTCTTCCTGTTGATAAATATGCCACAGCATTGGCCGGGCCGCCCATTGCGCACGGACGAACGAGTCCTCTCCACGCACCGCGTTGAAATCACAACACCACAGCAGCAGGTCATATTGATCCTGTCGGACGAACGGCAACACCTGCACGGTCAACGCCCCTCGCACCTGCAATGCGCCGACACCAAGCCCTTCAACGCCCAACCAGCGCTCGACGTCGCCCAGAATCCGGCCCTCGGGCACCAGCAGATGAGTGGCATGAATGTCACTCGCCATGACGTCCAGCCAATCGGCCAATCCGGCATTCTCGTAGGCGAATAACGAAATCAGCCGTGCACCGTCGGCGCGATCGACGCCCAGCCCTTGGAGGAATTCGCGCTGCGCCTCAGCGCTGTGTTGAAACTGATCACGCCGCTCCAGCAACCCGCGCTCACGCAGCAAGCCGCCGGTACCCGCCTGAAACCCCGGGAAGAAGAAGTACTTCTGCACCTGTTGGTACTTCACCGACGGCAAGCCATGGCAGCCGACGATCCAGTCTTCGGCACTCAAATAATCGAGATTCATCCACAGCGGAGCCTTTTCGCGTGCGGCCATTGACTCCATATAGGCATGCGGCAACTGACAGGCAAACGCCGCGATCACCACATCGGCGGCCTCTGTCGGCGCCCAGTCGGCCGGCCAATGACAGACCTCGACGTCTTGCTGCCACTGTCGGGCAGCACTGATGTCGAGTTCCGGGCACAAGCGTTCGAACGCCCGCAGGTCATCGACCCACAGTCGTACCGCGCAGTGATGTTCGGCCACCAATTGTCGGGCCAGACGCCAGGTCACGCCGATGTCGCCGTAGTTGTCGACGACCGTACAGAAAATATCCCAGTCGACTTTCATTCCAGGCTCCGTGGGGCAAAGACCTCAATTGTCCGCATAAATCGTTGCGCGCAGAAGAGCCGACGCCGATTAATCTTCGTGCGACAATCGCGCCAGCCCACCACCCTCGCCAGGAGGCAGTCATGCCCTACCGCCCACACGTTCGCCGTACGGTGTCTATCACACTCAGTCCACTGCAACTGATTGCCAGCATTGCGGTGGGTTTGTGGCTGGGTTTTTTAGCCATCGCGCTGACCTGCTGGCTGGCGTCGAAACTGCTGTTCAGCGAACAACTCGCCCCGCTTGCCGAGGCGGCGCACCAACTGACTCAACCCAAGCCTGCGGCGGTTGAACCTGCACCCGAGAATCCGATGTTCGAGCAGTACAAGGAAAACCTGCGCAAACAGGCGCAACAGCAAACGCTCGATCAGGCACGCAGCAATACCCGTAACCTGTCCAACCCGAAATGCCAGTTCTGGATGCAGCAAGACCAAACCGCACCCAGCGAAAAAAGCCGCACCAACGTCCAGCAATTCTGCGATTGATCATGAACAAACACACGGTCCACCAACTGATCCTGGAAAAGCTTGCGGTCGATCTCGACATCGCCGAGCGCGCAGCGCAAACCGCGTATGAAACCGCGACCCACGAAGAAAACATCGCCGAGAACAAGTACGACACCTTGGGGCTGGAAGCGTCTTATCTGGCCGCCGGTCAAGCCAAACGGGTGGAGGAAATCCGCCAGTCGCTGGTGCTGTGCCAGAACCTGACATTGCGCTCTTATGACGATCAGCGCGGGATTGAAGTCGGTTCGCTGCTGGGCCTGGAAGACGAAAAGGGACGCGAACAGTGGCTGTTCCTGGCCCCTGATGCGGCCGGTTTGAAGATTGATCTGGTGGGGCAACTGATTACCGTCATCACCCCGCGCTCACCGCTGGGCAAAAGTTTGCTGGGCAAGTTCGAGGGGGATGAGGTGGAGATCGTGGTGGCAGGCACTCGGCAACAATTCGCTGTCACCGAGGTTGTCTAGTCAGCTCAATGAACGGGTAGTTCAACGCCGTCGAACAGCTCTTCCAGCTCCTGCTTGTTGTGGCACTGGATGGCTTTGGCCATGACTTCGCGAGTCAGGTGCGGGGCGAACTTCTCGATGAAGTCGCACATGAAGCCACGCAGGAACGTCCCGCGACGGAAACCGATTTTGGTCACGCTGGACTCGAACAGTTCGCTGGCGTCGAGCACCACCAGGTCGTTGTCGAGTTTGGTATCGACGGCCATTTTTGCCACAATCCCGACACCCAGCCCCAAGCGAACGTAAGTCTTGATCACGTCGGCGTCGGCGGCGGTGAACACCACTTTCGGGGTCAGGCCGCGATGGCTGAAGGCTTCGTCGAGTTTCGAACGACCGGTGAAACCGAACACGTACGTCACGATCGGGTATTCAGCCAGGGCTTCGAGGGTCAGCTTCGGCAGCTTGGTCAGCGGGTGACCTTGCGGCACGACTACGCAACGGTTCCAGCGGTAGCACGGCATCATCACCAGGTCACCGAACAGCTCCAGCGCTTCGGTGGCGATAGCAAAATCCACGGTGCCGTCAGCGGCCATTTCAGCGATCTGCATCGGCGAGCCCTGGTGCATGTGCAGGGCAACGTCCGGGTATTGCTTGATAAAATTACTGATCACCGGCGGCAATGCATAACGCGCCTGGGTGTGGGTGGTGGCAATCGACAGGGTGCCTTTCTTCTCGTTGGAGAACTCCTGAGCGATCTGCTTGATGCTTTCGACCTTGCGCAGAATTTCGCCGGCGGTGGTGATGATTCTCTCACCGGCCGGGGTGACGCGAGTCAGGTGTTTGCCGCTGCGCGCGAAAACCTCGACACCCAATTCGTCTTCCAGCAGACGGATCTGCTTGCTGATGCCCGGCTGCGAGGTGTACAGGCTTTGGGCGGTAGCGGAAACGTTGAGGTCGTGGTGCGCCACTTCCCAGATGTAGCGCAATTGTTGAAGCTTCATATGAATCCCTCAAAGCAGATAGACGCCACGGGCATCAGCGACGGTATATAACTATATTAATGGTTTGAAGAATAAATCTAGAACTTTTTCATCAAAAGGCCAGCATTCTCGCCTTAAATATCGCCGTGACGCCGACGCTGCGACAATGGCACCAGGTAAACCGGCACCTGCGACAACTGCAACACGCGCGCAGCAGTCCGCCCCAACGGTGTTTCACTACCGGCCCCATGGCTGTGACTTCCTAGGATCAACAAATCCACCGAGAGTTTCTGCGCCTGATCAAGAATGACCTGCGATGGATCGCCCTGAAACACTCTGACCGATTGAATCAGCGCCAGATCCTGCTGCCCCTCCCCCAACTCTTCACGGAAGCTGTCGAATACCCGCTGCTCGATATTGGCCATCACCGTGTTCAAACCCTGGTTGTGAAATTCATTCAAGGCTTGCTCATCGAGATAGCTCTGCAACACCGATTCGGCAAAAAGCCCCATGGGCTCAACTGCGTGCACCACATACAAATCGGCTTTGAATGTTCGTGCCAATGCCAACGCATGCTGCATCACAAAAGGTGCGTAGAGGCCGAGGTCAGTGGCATACAGCATCGAATGAATCATGTGACCTCCTCGAATGCCGAGATGGCGGCAATTGATTCAGCTTAGCAGTGCCACAGCGAGTACGACGTCCCGCACAAGGCATTGAACGTTGGGCTTAAACCTTCAGTTCATTGCTGATTCCGTGAGGGACGTGCCCGGTGGCGACTACCTCACGGGCCAACTCGCAGTGACCTGCCTGGTCGTCGAAAAATACGTCGGCGGCGAACGCTTCGAGAAATGCAGACTTGGGCAGCCCACCGAGAAACAGCGACTCGTCGAGTCGAATATCCCACTCGCGCAAGGTACGGATTACCCGCTCGTGAGCCGGCGCCGAACGCGCGGTCACCAGTGCAGTGCGGATCGGGCAACTGTCATCAGGAAACTCTCGCTGCAACAGATTGAGCGCTGCCAGAAAGCCTTTGAAGGGACCACCGCGCAATGGCTCGCGAGCGGCTTCGCGTTCGTTGGCCTGAAAGGCTTCGAGACCACCCGACTGATAAACCCGCTCCGATTCATCGGAAAACAACACAGCGTCGCCATCGAAGGCAATACGCAACTCTTCGTTGGCGGCGCGGCTCGCACCACCCGACAGGATCGTCGCCGCCGCGAAACCGGCGTCGAGCGCACTGCGCACATCATCGGCGTGAGTGGAGAGAAACAGATCGCAGCCAAAAGCCTTCAGGTACGGATACGGACTGCGCCCGCCGACAAACGCCGCGCGGGAAATCGTCAGGCCGTAATGATGAATCGAGTTGAAGACTCGCAAACCGGTGTCTGCGCTATTGCGCGACACCAGCACCACCTCGACCCGCGCCCGACCGAGGCTGGTATTGAGGTTCAACAGTTTTTGCACCAGAGGGAACGCATCGCCCGGTTCGAGGATCTCGTCTTCGTGCTCGATCTGGTACTGCCGATAAGCCTCGACGCCGCTCGCCAGATAGAGCTTGTGGCTTTCGCTCAGGTCGAACAGCGCCCGCGAAGAAATCGCCAGCACTAATTTTTCGCCTATCCCTTTTGCCATGCTGCTCCCCCCAGGTGAAACGACTTAACCGTTATGCCGATCGACAAAACTCAAGGCCTGATACAAGGCCTCGATTTTCGGCAACTCGCAACCGGCGGCCTTGGCGGCTGCCAATGGCCGCGCATAAATCGCTGCCAGCTCCAGTGGCCGTTTATGCTGGTAGTCGTGGTACATGCTCGGCCAGTAGTCGGGCATTTTTTCGGTAACCTTGAACAACTGCTCGGCATACCCCGGCGGCATGCTGTGGCCACAGGCAAGTGCGCCCTTCACCACTTCCGCCATCAATGCCTGAATCAGTTCACGGCTGCTGTCATCAGTCATCAGTGGTGTCGTGCTCGCGCCGAGCGAGACCGATAAACCGTTGTACGGGATATTCCAGACCAGTTTTTGCCAGCGCGCCTGCTGAAGGTTGGCCATCGCCTGCGATTCAAGACCGGCGGTACGAAACAGCCCCGCCCCCTGCTCGATAATCGCCTGACGGGCCGCCTCGTCATCAAGCGCCGGACCACTGTGATAACCCACGTTTACCGCACCGAACGCCTGATGTTCAATCACTCCGGGACCCGAGCGATGCACGCAGATAAAGCACAATCCGCCCAACAAGTGCAGTGAGTCGGGTAACAGATCGCGCAGGCTGTCTTCGACATCCAGACCATTTTGCAGCAACAGGATCTTCGCCCCCGGCGCCGCAGCTCTGATGATCGCCGGTGCAAGCTCGGCGTTGCTGGTGGTTTTCGCACCGACCAGCAACCAGTCGCACAGCGGCATATCGTCGGCCGACGAATACGCCTGAACCGGATTCAAGGTCAATGCGCCATAGGGCGCGCTGTTGAGTTGCAGGCCGCGTTCGGCGACCGCTGAAAACTCGCTGCGCAACAGAAAGTGCACATCGAACCCGGCCCGCGCCAGCATCACGCCGTAAAAGCCACCGATTGCCCCGGAGCCGATAATGCCGATTCTCGGTTTTTCAACTGCTGTGCCCGTCATGGCAACTCCTCTGGATTTCGACTCAGCGCCTGCCCCAGCGCAGCATTCAGTTCGGTGCGGGCCAGACGCGATTGTAGCGCCCCATAAAACTCGCCATCGCGCACGACAAACAGCGCGGGCAAATGAAAGACCTGATAACGCTCTACCACGCCACCGTTGTTCCCCGCATCGATCCAGCACAACTGATCGACTTCAAGGTCAAGCCCCGGTAACTGCTGACGGGCCCAGCGGCAACTGGAACAGCCGACGCTGGTGAAAACCACCAGAGACACACCACTCATCGCCAACAGCCGCTGGTCGGCATCGAAATCGGTCAGCTCGCATTCGACCACTATACTGGGAGAAGCACTGTCGAATGACCGACACTTGGAGTCTGTGTTCATGGGGCGCTTTATTCCTCATCCTGACGATGTGCCTGTCGAGTTAACGTTGCGCAAGCATCAGTGTATTTCTCGGCAAGAACTGCACACTATCAGTCTCGGAGGCGTGGCTTGCAATTACCACCGCGCCTGGCGCAAAGGAACGGCACTGGAAGTGCGAATGCCGACCCTGAGCGAAAATGTCTGTTATCTGGGCTATGTAGCCTGGTGCCTGCGACGAAAGCACGGTTATCTGGTCGGCATCGCGTTCATCGACGAGCAGACCCTGTTCAAAGCGCGGATGGGCGAGCAGGTCTGCCAGATTGAACGTTTTTGCCGTCAGCAAATGCCTCAGGTCGAACAGCAAGGCGTCGAGGCGCTGGCCCTCAAATGGCTCGACCAGCATGCCACCGAGTACTCCCACGAGACTGTTCGACAGGCCTTTGCGCAGTAAGCGCTGGATAAACCCGCGCCTGCCCATTGTCGAGCCACCGCGTAACGCGCTAAGGTTCGGCTCCCCGCTGCGCTTAAATCATGCTGTGCTCCGCCGCGCGGGGATCGCTGGCGGCCGGCACCCGTGACCTGACGAGTAACACGATGGCTGATTTACCGATCAATGACCTAAACGTCGCCTCCAACGAGACGCTGATCACTCCTGACCAGCTCAAGCGTGATATCCCCCTGAGTGATGCTGCCCTGCGCACCGTGACCAAGGGCCGCGAAGTGATTCGCAATATCCTGGATGGCACCGACCACCGCCTGTTCGTCGTCATCGGGCCTTGCTCGATCCACGACATCAAGGCTGCACACGAATATGCCGAGCGCCTCAAGGTACTCGCCGCTGAAGTGTCCGATACCCTGTATCTGGTCATGCGGGTCTATTTCGAGAAGCCTCGTACCACTGTCGGCTGGAAAGGCCTGATCAACGACCCGTACCTGGATGACTCGTTCAAGATTCAGGACGGCTTGCACATTGGTCGTCAGTTGCTGCTGGACCTGGCCGAAATGGGCCTGCCGACGGCGACCGAAGCCCTTGACCCGATCTCGCCACAGTACCTGCAGGACCTGATCAGCTGGTCGGCGATTGGCGCACGCACCACCGAATCCCAGACGCACCGTGAAATGGCTTCTGGCCTTTCTTCGGCAGTCGGCTTCAAGAATGGCACCGACGGTGGCCTGACGGTTGCCATCAACGCCCTGCAATCGGTTTCCAGCCCACACCGCTTCCTGGGGATCAACCAGGAAGGTGGCGTGTCGATCGTCACCACCAAGGGCAATGCCTACGGTCATGTAGTACTGCGCGGCGGCAACGGCAAGCCGAACTACGATTCGGTCAGCGTCGCACTCTGCGAGCAAGCGCTGAACAAGGCGAAGATCAAGCCGAACATCATGGTCGACTGCAGCCACGCCAACTCCAATAAGGATCCGGCGCTGCAACCGCTGGTGATGGAGAACGTGGCCAACCAGATCCTTGAAGGCAACCAGTCGATCATCGGCCTGATGGTCGAAAGCCATTTGAACTGGGGTTGCCAGGCGATTCCGAAAGACCTCGCCGAGTTGCAATACGGCGTGTCGATCACCGACGCTTGCATCGATTGGACAGCCACTGAAAACACCTTGCGCAGCATGCATGCCAAGCTCAAGGATGTGCTGCCGAAACGTCAGCGCACCTGACTGCATTCAGCGCACACAAAAACGCCGGGCTAAGCCCGGCGTTTTTTTTATTCGGTGATCCTGCTCAGAGCTTGGCCGCATGCCGCTGGTGACGCTCCATGTAGCGCTCCACGTAGGAGCATGACGGAATGACTGTGTAGCCCATTTCCTCAGCGTACTGCAGCGCCTGTTCGGTCAACGCCGCCGCAATACCGCGACCACGCAGCGCGTTGGGCACGAAAGTACGATAGATATCCAAGGTCTGTTTCCCCAGATCCATATAGGTCAGGTAGGCACGATGACCGTCCACATTGGTCTCGAACTGATGACCAGCCTGGTCATGGTGGATGGACAACGCCTCGCTCATCACTACTCCTCGCGGGTCTTGAACTGACCCCTACCTTACCGATGTTTTCCCGGCGAAGGAACCTCTACGCCACCCCGTGTCTGTTTGGACACCGAGAGGAACTGCACCCATCTCGCGCAACCGGACACATTTCGAATAGTAGGCACTAAAAGCTGAAATGCTCAAGGCGCACTTGTCATCACGTCGATTGCGTCAGTTCAGCACAGAGCACGTAGTGGCGGCTCGACCGAACATCACCCCTGGTCGATAGCCTGAACATTGCCGGATGTTGAGACTTGAGACGAACCGGGCTTGTTAAAGTCACCTCTAGATGCACAAAGAGGCATGAGCCGCTCCGCAAAATCTGAACAAAAGTGTAGACGGATCGATATAGAGCGACTTTGGCTCTAGAGCGTGAAACAGTCGTATACGTCTGTCAGCTATACAGGCAGGTCGCTCAGGACGGGCCTCCCAGCTGACTAATTTTTATACAACACGATTAAAAGTTGCTCGAAAAAGATTCCGCGCCTACAATTTTTTTTGCTTCTTGCGCTACGTCAGTTTACTTACTACAAGTAATGGGTAGTATGTACGCCGGCTATTTCCTCACTCTGAGGAGACAGCTACTTAATAGAAAGTCCTTGAAGGGGAACACGATGAACAACGTTCTGAAATTCTCTGCTCTGGCTCTGGCCGCAGTTCTGGCTACCGGTTGCAGCAGCGTATCGAAAGAAACCGAAGCACGTCTGACTGCTACTGAAGACGCAGCAGCTCGCTCCCAGGCTCGTGCAGACGAAGCCTACCGTAAAGCTGATGAAGCTCTGGCTGCTGCTCAAAAAGCACAACAGACTGCTGACGAAGCTAACGAGCGTGCTCTGCGCATGCTGGACAAAGCTAGCCGCAAGTAATAGTCCCTCGGGATTGTTATCAAGCCGATCCATTTTTTGGGTCGGCTTTTTTATTGCCCCGATTTTGCCGAAGGCAATAAAAAACCCGCCGACGCTGTGAAGCCCCGACGGGTCGTTTGAAGCGCTTACTGCAGGTCGATCGGTACAGCCGACGCCACAGGCGTGGAGGTATTCGGTACGGCGATTTCCACCGGCATGCCATCTTCAGCGGCGACCACGTCGCGCACCACATCCCAGTTCATGCGCAGGTTCTTGGCCAGATCTTCACGCTTGAGCAAGGCATTGATCACCGCGGTGTGCTTGTCGACCACCGACGGGTTGCCAGTGTCGTCCAGCGGCGTATGCGCTTCCAGGTAAACCTTGCCGCCACTCATGCCGAACTTGTACGGGTCGTTGAGGATCCGCACCGACGTTCCCACCGGCACCATGCCGGCCATTTCCAGCACATTGTTGTTGAACATGCGGAAGCAGCCATGGCTGGTACGCATGCCGATGCCGAACTTCTTGTTCGAACCGTGAATCAGATAGCCCGGTGTGCCCAACGTGAACTTGAACGGCCCCAGAGGGTTGTCCGGGCCGGCCGGCACGACGTTTGGCAGCGGATCGCCATCGGCGGCGTGCTCGGCTTTGATCGAGGCTGGAGGAGTCCAGGTCGGGTTCGGAGTTTTGGCAGTGATGCTGGTGTGGGCGATTGGCGAGCCCCAGCCTTCACGACCGATACCCAGCGGGAAGGTGTACACCACGTTCCGGCCTTTGGGGTAGTAGTAGAGGCGATACTCGGCCAGGTTGATCACGATGCCTTCACGCGGGCCTGGTGGCAGGATGAAGCGCGTTGGCAGTACGACTTCGGTACCAGCACCCGGCAACCACGGATCGACGCCCGGGTTGGCGGCGACCATTTCCAGGTAGCCCAGATCGTAGGTGGTGCCCAGATCGGCAAAGGTGTCTTCGTACTTGGCTTTGACTGTTTGCACCTGGCCGACGATATCTTCGCCCGGCGGCGGTAAAGGCAGCTCCAATGCTGCAACGGGACCCGCTACACACAAGGCGGCAAGAGACAAGTAGCGGGTGACGGCAGGAAAGCGCGGCAACATCCGGAACATCCTTCGTATGATCAACAGAGGGTATGGGGGCAAGATTGTACACCGAAGCCCCCGAATTCGGGGAGTCGGGTCGATGGACTGCCCTTTCGGGGGCTTTACAGCTCGAAGCGCAACTCAGGCCAGATCGGCGATGTACCGCGCTTTTGCGACTCCAGAATCGCCCGGCACAGCGAGCACAGTCGCTGGTCCTGAAACACCGTCCGGTCGACACTCGACCAGCGCGGCTGCGCCGGCAGCAAAGTGCCGCACAGGGTACGGTCAGCCGAGCCGCCCAACTCCAGTTGACGCGTCACCAGATGCACCCGGACTTCCTGGCAGGCGAACAGATCCAGCTGTTCGTCAGGCTCGATCAGTTGGTAGGCAAACAGGGACCAGGCAGGACGCGGCATCGGGGGCTCCAAATCAGGGGGGCGCCACATTAGCCGAAAGACTGCCGCTAGAAAAGCGTCATAGCAGCGGTTTTAGCGTAGGCCAGACATTTTCCAGCAACTTGCCCTGCGCCGCGACCGCCGGATGAATGCCATCTGCCTGCATCAGCTCGGGGTTCCCGCCGATTCCCTGAAGAAAAAACGGTACCAGCGGGACTTTTTTCTCCTCGGCCAGATCGCTGTAGACCTTCGCGAAAGCCTCGGTGTAGCGCACCCCATAATTGGGTGGCAATTGCATACCCAGCAGCAGCACCCTGGCACCGCTGGCCCTGGCGTTGTCGATCATCGACGCAAGATTTTGTTGCAATTGCGTTGGCAGCAATCCACGCAGCCCGTCGTTGCCCCCCAACTCGAGAATCACCACCTCAGGCTTATGCTCCACAAGCAGCGCCGGCAGGCGTGCCTGGCCACCGGCACTGGTGTCGCCACTGACGGACGCATTGACCACCGTTTCGGTGAAACCTTCGCGCTTGAGCCGCTGTTCGAGCAACGACACCCACCCTTGCCGGGTATCCAGGCCGAAAGCTGCGCTGATACTATCGCCAACGATCAGGACTGTACCCGCCGCTGCGTTCTGGGCCATGCACATCAAGGCCAGGCCAGCACTCAAAAACCACACACGCATCGGACTCTCCATGGGCGCAAGCATTCTCACTGCGCGGAACCTTAGCAAAGTGGTTCCCAGCGCGGAAGGTGAACTGACCATCCTGCACGAACTCAACCTGGAACTGAACAAGGGCGACAGCCTGGCGATCGTCGGCAGTTCCGGTTCCGGCAAATCCACCCTGCTCGGCCTGCTGGCCGGCCTCGACCTGCCCAGCAGCGGCGAAGTCACCCTTGCCGGGCAAGCCCTGAGCAATCTGGATGAAGACCAGCGCGCGCGGATACGCGCCGAGCATGTCGGCTTCGTGTTCCAGTCGTTCCAGTTGCTCGACAGCCTCAACGCCCTGGAAAACGTCATGTTGCCGCTCGAACTGGACGGTCGCAAAGACGCCCGCGAACGCGCCACCGAACTGCTACGCCGCGTTGGCCTGGGCCAACGCCTGAGCCATTCGCCACGCCAGCTTTCCGGTGGCGAACAGCAGCGCGTGGCGATCGCCCGGGCATTTGCCGCCGAACCCGATGTGCTGTTTGCCGATGAACCCACCGGCAACCTCGACACGCACACCGGCGAGCACATCAGCGACCTGCTCTTCGAACTCAATAAAGAAAGCGGCACGACCCTGGTCCTGGTTACCCATGACGAGCGCCTGGCACACCGCTGCCACCGTCTGATCCGCCTTGAAGCCGGCCTGTTGGTCGTCGCCCCTCTGGAGCCTTGATGGCACGTTTGCCGCTGTTGCGCCTGTTCAGCCTCGCCATTCGCCAATTGCTGCGCGATGCCCGCGCCGGAGAGCTGCGGGTGTTGTTCTTCGCCCTGCTGGTCGCCGTGGCGGCGAGTACCGCCATCGGCTATTTCGGTGCCCGCCTGAACGGCGCCATGCTGCTGCGCGCCACCGAGTTTCTGGGTGCGGATATGCTGCTGGAAGGCAGCTCGCCCGCCCGCCCGGAACAAATACAATCCGGCAAGGAGCTGGGGCTGCAACACGCTCAAGTGGTGGAGTTTTCCAGCGTCATCGCCACCGACAACGGCATTCAGCTGTCGAGCATCAAAGCGGTGGACGGGGTCTATCCATTACGCGGCCAACTGAAAAGCGCACCCGCGCCGTTCGCTCCCGAAGAGGCCGGTGGAAGTCCGAAACCGGGCGAAGCCTGGGCCGAGGCGCGCCTGCTGACGGCACTGAATCTGAAGGTCGGTGACACCATCGACGTCGGCATGAAAACCCTGCACCTGACTCGCGTGCTGACCTATGAACCGGACCGTGCCGGGAATTTCTACAGCCTCACGCCGCGGGTAATGATCAATCTTGCCGACCTGACCGCCACCGGCGTGGTCCAGCCCGGCAGCCGGGTCAGTTACCACGATCTCTGGCGCGGCACCGCGCCGGCCCTGGAAACCTATCGACAACTGATCAAACCGGGGCTGGCCGCCAACCAGCGCCTGCAGGATGCCCGCGACGGCAACCGGCAAATCGGCGGAGCCCTGGGCAAAGCCGAACGTTACCTGAACATGGCCAGCCTGGTCGCCGTGCTGCTGTCCGGCGTTGCCGTGGCGCTCTCGGCAACCCGTTTTGCCATCCGCCGCTTCGACGCCAGCGCGCTGCTGCGCTGCCTGGGTTTATCGCGTCGGGAAACCCTGCTGCTGTTCAGCGTACAACTGACCGTGCTCGGCCTGCTGGCCAGCCTCAGCGGCGCCCTCCTCGGCTGGCTCGCGCAGTTGGGGTTGTTCGCCTTGCTGGGTGAATTGCTGCCCAGCGATGTACCACCGGGCGGGCTGCTGCCGGCAATCGCCGGGATCGGCACCGGACTGGTCGCCCTCGCCGGATTCGCCCTGCCGCCACTGGCGGCACTGGGTCGCGTACCGCCGCTGCGGGTACTGCGCCGCGACATACTGCCAATCCCTTCCAGCACCTGGATGGTTTACGGTACCGCGCTGGCAGCCTTGGGGCTGATCATGTGGCGCTTGAGCCTGGACCTGCTGCTGACCTTCGCCCTGCTTGGTGGCGGTGTCATCGCCGCACTGGTCCTCGGCGGCCTGTTGCTGCTGCTACTCAACAGCCTGCGACGACTGCTGGCCCGTGCGTCCTTGCCGTGGCGGCTGGGTCTGGGCCAATTGCTGCGTCACCCATTGGCGGCGGCGGGACAATCGCTGGCCTTCGGCTTGATTCTATTGTCGATGGCGCTGATCGCCCTGCTGCGCGGTGAATTGCTGGACACCTGGCAAAACCAGTTGCCAAAAAACGCCCCTAACTACTTCGCACTGAATATTTTGCCCGCCGACAAACAGGCCTTCACCGATCGGCTGATCGAACTCTCAGCACAATCGGCGCCACTGTACCCGGTGGTGCCAGGACGGCTGATCAGCATCAACGGCGAACCGGTGCAAGGCATCGTCAGCAAGGACACCGAAGGCGATCGGGCCATCCAGCGCGATCTGAGCCTGACCTGGGCTTCCGACCTGCCCGCCGGCAACAGCATCACGGCCGGTAGCTGGTGGTCTGCGCAGCCGACAGGCGATGTACCCGGTGTTTCGGTGGAAGGCAAAGTGGCCGAGAGCCTGAAGCTCAAGCTCGGCGATCATCTGGTTTTCACCATCGGCGGGGTCAACCGCGAGGTGCAGGTCACCAGCTTGCGCAAGATCAACTGGGACAACTTCCAGCCGAACTTCTTCATGATCTTCCAGCCCGGCACCTTGAAAGACCTGCCGGCTACTTACCTGACCAGTTTTTACCTGGCGGCAGGTCACGACCAACAGATCATCGACCTGGCGCGAGCGTTCCCGGCGGTGACCATTCTGCAGGTCGAAGCCTTGCTGGCGCAGCTGCGCAGCATCCTTGAGCAAGTCACGCTGGCGGTCGAGTACGTGTTGTTGTTCGTGCTGGCGGCCGGCATGGCAGTGCTGTTTTCCGGCTTGCAGGCGACACTCGATGAGCGTATTCGCCAAGGTGCATTGCTACGTGCGCTGGGCGCCGAACGGCAGTTGCTGGTCAAGGCGCGGCGGATCGAATTCGGTTTGCTCGGTGCGGTCAGCGGTTTACTCGCGGCGCTGGGCTCGGAACTGGTAAGCCTGGTGCTTTACCGCTATGCGTTCGACCTTGTCTGGCATCCGCATCCGTGGCTGCTGTGGCTGCCGGTGATTGGCGCATTGCTGATCGGCGGTGCGGGCGTGTTCGGTACTCGTCGGGCGCTGAATGCCAGCCCACTGACAGTCTTGCGCGAGGGTTGATAAACTTGATGCCTCCTGACCAAAAGAAACTGCAATGAGCCGCTACCGCCCACCTCGCACCGCCGGCACCGCCCTCATCACGCCCGAGGGCGAAGCGCGGATGCGTGCCGAGTTCCATGAACTCTGGCATGTACGCCGCCCCCAGGTGACCCAATCCGTCAGCGAGGCTGCTGCGCAGGGCGACCGCTCTGAAAACGCCGAGTACACCTACGGCAAAAAGATGCTGCGCGAGATCGACAGCCGCGTGCGGTTTCTCACCAAGCGGTTGGAAGCGCTCAAGGTTGTCAGCGAAAAACCCAGTGATCCCAACAAGGTCTACTTCGGGGCCTGGGTGACCATCGAAGATGAACACGGCAAAGAGTCGCGCTATCGCATCGTTGGCCCGGATGAGCTTGATCTCAAACTAGGCCTGATCAGCATCGACTCACCGCTGGCGCGGGCCTTGATCGGCAAGGCGCTGGATGCCGAAGTCCAGGTGCAGACGCCTACCGGCGAGCAGTTCGTGTACATCGTCGCAATCGACTATCCCTAGGCTCTGTACGAAAACTGTCTGCGCGTCGACCAGGCTGCGTTAAAAACAGGCTCTGAATGCTCATTTAGGGGCCTAAAGTCGCCTGCGACCCCAGCCGTTCCTCGCCTGTTTTTGCCTTGCCTGATCGCCGCTCGACGAGTTTTCGTACAGACCCTAGCGACGGGTAATCAACCCTTGGCGAGCAACGCGCGTCAGCTGCCTGATCACTTCGGGCGCGTCTTCGGCGTTGGGTGACTGGATCACCGCCAGATCGAAGCTGTCGCTGGCAAAGCGCGCCAGCGATTCGCCGTCTTCGACAAACTGGATCAGGAACGCTGCCGGGCCACCGGTACGATGTGGCCAACCATCGAGATAACGCAGCAATGTCGGCTGATGATTACCGCCAAGGAGGATTTTTGGATTGCGCTGGGTCGGGTGTGCCGTGATCGGCGCAGGACGTACTGGAGGGCGTAGTGCATTCATCGTGTCGCGTCTCTGCCTCAAAAGTCTGCGTGGCAGGTGAGAGGCAACACCGAACCAGCGCTTTAGCGGTATTTCGAAGCCTGTTTCAAGCTTCTATCGGCAACTGGATGAGTTACCTGGCGCCCCGCAAGTAGCTGTTTAAATCGGCGCATGGCAAGCATCCTAGAGAAGCCGACAGGACAGTGTCAAGAATCTCGCGCAACAAAAAAAGACCCGCACAATGCAGGTCTTTTCGTTGAGTCAGAACGGTCAGCCGCTGATGGCACGATCTACCGACAACTTGCCTGCGCCTTCGATCAGTACGGCGATGCTGACGCCGAGCAGGGTCAGGGCATATTCATAGCCGTTGTTGGCCATGAACAGACCATTGTGAATATGCACCGAGAAAATGGCGACCAGTGAGAGGAAGGCCAGCCCTAGCGCTGCCGGGCGTGCCAGCAGACCGATGACCAGCGCCAGACCGGCGAAGAACTCGGTACCACCAGCCAGGATAGCCATCAGGTGACCCGGCGCCAGGCCGATGCTTTCCATGTACTGCGCGGTGCCGGCAATGCCATAACCGCCGAACAGGCCGAAGAGTTTCTGTGAGCCGTGGGCAGCAAAGATGATACCGACGAAGATCCGCAAAACGGTCAGGCCGTAGCCAGCGCGGGTGGACAGTACCTTGTTGATCAGTGTGCTCATGCTATGTCATCCAGTGTGAGTGTGTGTTGGTTGACCGCTATATTAATCAGTAAACATAATGTTAAAAGCGCAAAAAACCCGCCATAACAATCAGTTTAGTCGATCATTTGCGTGAAGCAACTTTCTGCCCTTGAGGCTCCAACGACTCCCGCTCCCGGTCATATGCCAAAAAGTATTTATTCACACTATTAACATAGCTGACAGGACCCATTCCCACCTGCTCCATGGCAATGCGCTCGACCTGGAAAAACCACTGATTGGGGTTCAAGCCGCGGCGCCGGGCCTCGGCACGCATCCCCTGAACACGTTCCGGCCCAATGTTGTAGGCCGCCAGAACGAAAGCCATGCGCTCACGCTCATTGAGCTTGGGGCTGGCGAAAAACTTGCGACGAATCAGCGCCAGGTACTTGGCCCCGGCCTGCACATTGCTGTCCACGGACTGAATGTTATTGATCCCGACCCGTTGCGCCGCCGACGAGGTAATTTGCATCAACCCGGTCGGGCCACTGCCGCTGCGGGTACTTGGCTCCAGCGCCGACTCCTTGAACGCCAGCGCTGCCAGGTTCAACCAGTCCATGCCCTGTTCTCGGGCGTGCTTTTGCAACACCGGGCGCAGCTTCTCAAGACGTTGGCGGTCGGCGCGAGCCAACGGGTAGTGAACCTGGTACAAGCGTCGGTAAATGCGCAGGAAAGCCACATCCTCATCGGACGGGGTTTTATAGGCTTGCAGGAAGCGATCAATGCTCGCTCGCAACATCGATGCATCACGACGGACGAACCAGTATTCCTTGCCCGGCTCGCTGATGACCACCTGCCGATCGAAACGCAGCTTGGGCAGGATCTTGCCCCAGCGCTCGGCAATCGGTTGCTCGACGATGGTCAGGTGAAAAATCCCGCCCTGCACCATCTCCAGCACGTCTTCGACCGCCAGGCTCGGGTCGACCCATTCGACCTTGACCGGTGGCAGTTTGTGCAGCGCCAGCTTCTGATTGATCTGGTTGATCGCCTCACCGGCCGCGCTACCGGCGGGCAGCGCCAGGGTTTTACCGGAAAGTTGTTCAAGCCGGGTATAGCGGCGCTCGCCCTTGATCCCCACCAGCAGCAACGGCACGTTACCGCCAATCGGCTCGCTGGTACTGACCGCGTGTGCGGGCTGCGAATCGAGCAACTCCCCCGGTGCTACCAGGTCACCCTCGCCGCGCTGTAACGCGCCGAGCAATTGATCCTTGGCTTTGGGGATGATCTTGAGGGAGATTTCCTGGCCGTCACGGGCATGGCCATTGAGGTACTGTTCGAAGGCTCGCAGGCGATGGTATTCAACGCCGATGGTCTGGCCCTGGACCTCGCCGGAGCTGTTGCGGCTCTGATTGACCAGCACCCGCAGCACGCGGCTGCCGCGGATTTCAGCCAGATCGCGGACCTTGCCCGACTGAACAGCTTCCAAAGGACCCGCCAACCGTGCAACGGCCGGCATCGGCAGCAGCATCGACAAGCACAGCACTAGCAAAACCTGGAGTCGTGTCATCCGTTCTCCGGAAAGAATACTGTCCAACGTCTCGATATTTCGAGCCGTGGGTCGACAGAAACAGAGCGCCTGGAGCGCTGGCAGAGTGCGAAAGAGTGCAGCCGCGACGGCCATCTGGCTCGTCGAAGCTCTCTTCCGGCATCAAAAGACAGCTTTAACTCTTTGTAGTTCTTGATTTTTATTATAAATCTACAGCTCTGGTATGCTTTCCGGCCAAAGGCTAGGGTCACACCATGCAACTCATCGACATCGGCGTCAACCTGACCAACCCCAGTTTCGCTGACAAACACCAGGCGGTACTTGACCGTGCCTATGCTGCTGGCGTCTGCCAATTGGTGTTGACCGGTACCAGTGTCGAGGGCAGCGAACAGGCCCTGGAACTGTGCCAGCAACTGGACGAAACCGGGCAGCGATTGTTCTCCACCGCCGGTATTCACCCGCATTCGGCCAGTGACTGGAATGCCGACAGTGCTCAGCGTTTACGCAGTTTGCTTAAAGAGCCAAACGTGCGTGCAGTCGGCGAATGCGGACTGGATTTCAATCGCGATTTCTCGCCCCGTCCGCAACAGGAAAAAGTGCTCGAAGAGCATTTGGCAATGGCAGTCGAGTTGCAACTGCCGGTGTTTCTCCATGAGCGCGACGCCAGCCAGCGCCTGCTGGAAATCCTGCGTGACTTTCGCGACCAGTTGCCGGCCGCCGTGGTGCATTGCTTCACGGGTGAGCAGCGGGCGCTGTTCAGCTACCTGGACCTCGACCTGCATATCGGCATCACGGGCTGGATCTGTGACGAACGCCGCGGCACTCACCTGCACCCGCTGGTCCGCGAGATCCCGCGTGGGCGCTTGATGCTCGAAAGCGACGCACCCTATCTGTTGCCCCGCAGCCTGCGGCCCAAACCCAAGAACGGGCGCAATGAACCGGCGTATCTGACCGAAGTGCTGCGTGAAGTGGCGTTACATCGCGGCGAAAGCCTGGAAGACGTAGCGGCTCACAGCACCGCGTGTGCGCGAGCGTTTTTTGGCTTGCCGTCGGTTGATTGAACCCGCTACACCCTGCTCCCCATTGATCCACATCAAAAGTCCTTTCGCTGAGTAGCGGCACAATGCTGGCACCTTGCCAAAACTGTTTCCGCTATCAGAGAAGACCTCCATGGGTGCCTGGCTTAGCAACATTTCGCTGAAATACAAATTCTGGGCGGTCAACGCGGTCGCCTTCGTCACCACCCTGCTGCTGGTGCTGTATGCCGTGCAACTGGAGCAACAAGCGCGCAGCCAGGCTTCACAGCAGTCGGCCGTCGCTCAAGCGCGGCTGATCAGCGGCTGGCCGGTCGGCCAGGCCTTGCCTGAAGCCGAGCATTTCCTGAGCTTCGGCAAAGGCCAGATTCCCCTGCTGAACCAACAGCCATTGCCCGAGTTGAACAACGCCAACGGCTGGGTTGAAATCAATGACATGCCTCTGTTTGGCGAGAACCCGTTGATCGGTGCCGAGGTGCTTTCGCGCGCCAACGGCGAGCAGATCGCCATTCTGGCCTATGGCCCGAGTTTGAGTCAGGTGTTCGGCGAACGATTCGCCAACTACGCGGCAGCCGTGTTCATCCTGATGTTGGCGATGCTCGGTGCCTCGCAACTGTTGATCCGTTTTCTGCTCGCCCAACTCAACACCCTCAAGGACGTGATGCTGCACGTCGAAAAAACCGGCGACCTGTCGGCTCGCGTGCCACTGTCCTGTACCGATGAGGTGGGGCAGATGGCCAGCGCCTTCAACGCCATGCAGGCCGGCTACCAGCGCGTAGTCAACACCGTGGCCAATACTGCCCGCCAACTGGATCTCGGCGCGGCGCGTCTGGCCGCCAGCATGAACGACGTACGCCACGGCATGCTCGGCCAACAAAGCGAAACCGATCAGGCCGCCACCGCGATCAATGAGATGTCAGCCACGGTCTATCACATCGCCCAACATGCCGGCGCCACTCGCGACCTCTCGCAAACCGCCGACACCCTCGCCGGCAGTGGCCAGGAAGTGGTCAGCCGGGTACAACAATCCATCGCCGGACTGTCCACCGGGGTACAGCAAACCGCCGAAATGATTCAGCGTCTCGCCGAAGACAGCCAGAAAATCAACGGCGTGGTCAGTGTGATTCACAGTATCGCCGAGCAAACCAACTTGCTAGCCCTGAACGCCGCCATTGAAGCCGCACGCGCCGGGGAAATGGGCCGGGGCTTTGCGGTGGTCGCCGATGAAGTGCGCAATCTGGCCAAGCGGGTCCAGACTTCTACTGATGAAATCACCAGCATGATCTCGGCGCTGCAAGCCGGTACACGGGATGCGGTGGACTTCATGCAGGAAAGCTCATTCAAGGCCGATGACTGTGTGCAGCAGGCTCAAGAAGCTGGCGCCGCACTGGCAGAGATCACCGGCGCAGTGGCGCAGATGCGCGAAAGCAACACCCAGATTGCCGTGGCGGCGGAACAGCAGAGCCAGGTGGCAGAAGAGATGAATCGCGCAGTGGTGAGCATCCGTGACGTCACCGTGAACACCGTGCAGCAGACCGTGGATTCGGCCACCACCAGCAATGAACTGGCGACGCTGGCTGGAGAGTTGAGCAAGGCGATCGGGCAATTGAAGCTTTGAGGGCCCCATCGCGAGCAGGCTCGCTCCCACAGAGGAATGCGATCGAATGTAGGAGCGAGCCTGCTCGCGATAGCGCCAGACCAGTCAACATCAATGTTGGCCATGACACCTATCGCACCGATAGCCAACCTTGATTCGCCGCCTGCAATTGCCCCACCTATCCTTCAATCATGTGTTCAACACGGATAGAGGATTACCCACATGGGCAAACGTCACCCCAACCTTCCCGCCTGGCAATGGCGTGCATACCCGCAAAACCACCAGCACCCGACCAATCTGGTGTTGCACCTGATTGCCGTGCCGCTGTTCATCGTGGCGTTTCTGCTGATCGTTTCCGGGGTGTTCGGCCTGAGTGTTCTGAACGTTGCCATTGGAGTCGTCGGCCTGCTCGCCGCACTTGGCTTGCAACGCCACGGTCACAGCCTGGAAGCGAAAGCTTCCGAGCCGTTCAGTGACCGCAAAGATGCTGTGTCGCGCTTACTGGTCGAGCAATTCCTGACGTTCCCACGCTTTGTACTCAGCGGTGGCTGGTGGCGCGCATGGCGTAAACGCCATCACCGCTAAAAGTCTTACGCGAAAATAGTCACCGTCTGCCGGCTCAACGCAATCAATTGCCCTTCAGCGCTCCACAGCGCTGCGGCGGCGTGGCCATATCCGTCACGGGCATGTTCGATTTCCACGAGATATTTGCACCAGTCCAGCGTGCTCAACGCCAGCAACGGCTGAATGAATTCGATGGTCCAGGTCAGGGTGCTGCCCGCCGCCGGCTTCTTCAGGTGCGGCAACAATGCCGGAGGCCAGGCATCCACCAGCGCCAGAATGTGCGCCTCGGTAACCGGCTCGTCCTTGACGTCGCCACGCAAGCGAACCCAGCCGCCCATCTCCCGGGATTTATTACCGGTGAACGGCAAACCGCCGACACTCCAACGCATCGCCAGGTGGCGCATGAACTCAGGCGTTACGCCTTTGATGTAGGGCAGTTCCTGGCAATCGTCCCAGTGTTTCATCTCGGGTGCAGGCGCAGCCACCACCTCGACTTCGGAGGGACGCGAAGCGCCAAAGCTGCCCTGAACCAGGGTCACCACCTGGCCGTTCTGCACGGCTCGCCCCAGCACCTGGCTGACCGCTTTGCCTTCGCGCAATACATCCACTTCAAAACTCACGGGCACACCGGGCTCGACCGGACCGACAAAGGTGATCGCCAATGAACGCACCGGGCGATCCGCCGGGACTTTGGCGCGCATGGCTTCGTACTGCAAAGCAGCGACCAGGCCGCCGAAACTGGCGCGACCCTGAGCCCACTCCGCCGGAATAGACAGCTCATTCGGCGAACTGCGCACAGCGTCGAGCAAATCGGAAAAACGCATGGAAACCTCAAGGCCGGGAAAGGATTGAAGGATCTTAACCAGCCAGCAGCGCCTGTACAGCGCCTATTCCGGCCAAAGAGGCTGACAGATAGGCCGCCAACGGCGACGAAAGGCGATCCGCGTCAGGCTTTGAAGCAAGCCGATATGAGTTTGTCGAGCACCCTATCGGCGCGACCTTCAGCCTTGGTCATGGTTGCCCGCCAGACGGCCACGCAAGGCAGCAAGTCGGGCTCGTGCTCGGCACGGGCCAACCATTGCCAGCAATCGTGCCAGTCGCCGAGCGCTTCCTGTGCCGATTTAAGACGCGGTATGGCAGCTTTGGGCAAGCGATCCAGTTCCGGGTAGGCTTCGATCGCATAGCGCACACGTTTGATCAACAGCCGCAGGCGATGGCGGTCATGCGCGGGATCATGCAGGGCCACATCCAGTGCTTTCCATTGTTTGGCCAGGCGTTTTTCGATGCGCGTACACAAACCCTTGAGCAAGTCTTGACGCTGGGAGGCACGCAAAAAGCGTGGAAATGCGTCGAGAATCATCAATAGTTGCGCCAATTCCGGGCTGTCGGCCACAGCCGGATAGGCCTGCGCCATTTGCACCATCCGGCGTTTGGCCGCGTCTGCTTGACCGTGCGCCAGCAAATACGCCGCCAGCACTTCACGGTCGCGCAGCGGCGTGGTCAGGCTTCCGACACCCGCCGCTGCCGCTTCGAGTTGTTCGACACCGGGCAAACCGCGCAGTGGCCGCAACAAGCTGCGCAGACGGCGAACCGTCGTGCGCAAGTCATGCAGCGCTTCCGCGTCGGTGCTGGCGCTCAAGCGCGCCTGGCAGGCCAGCAAACGCACTTCCAGCCCCAATACCTTGGCCACCAACCGATTCACCAACGCAGACATCGCTCTCTCCCAAGTCGACAACCAACATCAGATCGCAAGTTTACGCCCATGCTGTCGGTAAAACCGGGTGCCGACATTGCGCGAGGTCAAGGTGGATTCAACGCCCTGCGCGGGATTCGCGAATATAGAAGCGTGCCTTCTCGGCTTTTTTAGTGCAGCCCTCATAGGCCTCGAACTGCTGCTGGGTCTTGGCCCCGGTCAGCAGCGAAAGCGCCTTGGAGTAACTCACGGTACCCGCGAAACCTTCGGCCTTGGCTATGTCCAGCTCCTGCCAGGCGGCGTCCAGTTGACTACCGCAACTGTCGCGGTAAGCAGATTTTCCTGCGCAACCGGCAAGCACCAACGCGATCAATGGCAGACAGATCCAGGCTTTCATCAATGATTCCTCAAGGTATAAAAAACAATCGTGCAGGTAAGACGGCCAATGCCGCAAAAAGTGCCTTGGTCCACCCATGGAAACTATAGCGCCCGCAAGAATACTCATGTGCCGTTATTGAGTATCGAAAAAACGACGCTAACGGCTTGACTCAGAGTCAACATGATTGAAGCACGCCCCTCATTGGGTGCATTGTTGAAGCCTGATTGATGAAGGGGCGAGTCATGAAAAAGCGTGTCGCATTGGTACTGGGCTCAGGTGGCGCCCGAGGCTATGCCCATATCGGAGTTATCCAGGAAATCGAAAGACGCGGTTATGACATTGCCTGTATCGCCGGTTGCTCCATGGGCGCCGTGGTCGGCGGTATCTACGCCGCCGGCAAACTCAACGATTACCGCGACTGGATCGAGAGCCTGGATTACCTTGATGTGCTGCGTCTGGTGGACGTGAGCTTTCGTCTTGGGGCGATACGCGGTGAGAAAGTGTTCGGGCAGATTCGCAAGATCGTTGGCGAGGTCAACATCGAAGACCTGCGCATCCCCTACACGGCCGTCGCCACCGACCTGACCAACCAGCAGGAAATCTGGTTCCAGGAAGGCTGCCTGCACCAGGCGATGCGCGCCTCGGCGGCGATCCCCAGCCTGTTCACACCGGTCATGCAAGGCAATCGCATGCTGGTCGACGGCGGCCTGCTCAATCCTCTGCCGATTGTTCCGGTGGTCTCGAGCCATTGCGACCTGATCATTGCGGTCAACCTCAACTCGACCAACCAGCGGCACTATCAGTTGCCGGTGATCCAGCGTCCCGCCGCATTCAAAAGCCGCTTCGACAACCTGATCAACTCGCTCGGTTCACGCCTGCCGTTCCGCCGCAAACAGGCCGAACAATTGCTGCTTCTGGAACAGGAGGCACTGCGCAGTGAAGCCGCCGAAATCAACCCCTGGATCGAATCCGCCGAGCCCGAAGCGCAACAACCCGCTGCCGCCCCGGAAGGCGACGGGGCGCCGAAATCCGCCACGGGCTCATTCATCATCGACAACGTTGGCCCAGCCTCGTTGCTGGACTTGATCAACCAGAGCTTCGAAGTGATGCAAACGTCATTGGCGCAGTACAAGATCGCCGGTTATCCACCGGACATCCTGATCAACGTGCCAAAGCGGGTTTGCCGGTTTTTCGAGTTCTACAAGGCGCCGGAGCTGATCGCGCTGGGACAGGAGATTGCCCGGGATACGCTGGATCGGTATGAGAATGAGCGGGATTGAACACCCTTCTCGTTCCCATGCTCCGCGTGGGAATGCATCCAGTGACGCTCCGCGTCACGACATCAACAGCCGCCGCAGAGCGGCCATAGCGGCATTCCCACGCAGAGCGTGGGAACGATCAGGCATCAAGCAACCGATACCCCACCCCAGCCTCGGTCAGGATAAACCTCGGCCGGGTCGGGTCATCCGCCAGTTTCTGGCGCAAATGCCCGACCACAATCCGCAGGTAGTGACTGTCTTCGGTGTGGGTCGGGCCCCAGATGTCCTTGAGTAACTGCTGCTGGGTGATGACCCGCCCGGCGTGGCGCGCCAGTTGCGCCAGCACCGAGTACTCCTTGCGGGTCAGCGCCACTTCAGTACCGTCCAGCAATACCCGCCGGTATGCCAGATCGACCGTCAACGGGCCGAACTTGAGCGCCGCTTCCTGGGCTTCCCCGACTGGAGCCTGCCGCAACAAGGCGCGGATCCGCGCCAAAAACTCCTGAATGCCGAACGGCTTGGTCACGTAGTCATTGGCGCCGCCATCCAGCGCTTCGACTTTCTGCCCTTCGCTGGCTCGCACTGACAGGACCAGCACCGGCACTGTCGACCATTCACGGAATTCGCGCAGCACTTGCTGGCCGTCCATGTCAGGCAGGCCGAGGTCGAGCACCAGCAAGTCCGGCTTGTTCAGCGCGGCCTGGGCCAGGCCTTCGGTGCCGGTGCCGGCCTCAAGCACTTTGTAGCCCTGGGAGGCCAGGCTGATGCGCAGGAATTTGCGGATCTGCGGTTCATCGTCAATGACCAAAATGGTCGTGGTCTGGCTCATGGCTTCAAATCAGGCAAAGGAGGTGGCAGAAGAGTAGCGCAGGCAGCGTCAGGCTTCACTTTCAAACCCCGGCTGCTCCTGCAATGGTAAGTGAATGGTGATGCAGGTGCCGCGCCCTTCGATGCCATCAGCGACGCTGATCCGTCCGCCATGGGCGCCGACCATGCCCTGACAGATCGCCAGCCCCAGCCCGGTGCCCTGCCCGCCCCGATCACCACGGGCGGCGGTGTAGAACATGTCGAAGATCTTCGCCCGTTCTTCTTCGGGAATGCCCGGCCCCTCGTCACTCACGGAAAAAAACAGCTCGCTATCATTGGCGCCGGCACTCAGCTGCAAACGGCCATGGGCCGGCGAAAAGCGTGCGGCGTTTTCCAGCACATTCACCAGCGCCTGCTCGATCAATGCGGCGTGCACATAGAGCAACGGCAACTCGCCCGGCACATCGGTGCTCACCTGCAACGGCGCCAGCACTGCACGCAAACGGTTGAGCGAACTGCCGACGATATCCGCCGGCGACACCCAATCGCGCGCCAGCTTCAAGGCGCCGTGGCCCAGGCGCGTCATGTCCAGCAGGTTCTGAATATAGCGGTCGAGCCGTTCGGCTTCATCGCGGGTGCCTTCCAGCAACTCACGGCGATCCTCCAGCGGGATCGCCTCGCCCAGCGCCAGCAAACTGTCGATGCTGCCGCGCATTGACGTCAGCGGTGTACGCAAATCATGGGACACCGACGCCAGCAAAGCGCTGCGCAATTGTTCGGTTTCACCGTGCAAACGTGCCGCCTCAAGGTCGTCGGCCAACTGCGCACGGGCCAGCGCTTGAGCCAGTGGCTGACTCAATGCAGTCAGTAAGCGCCGCCGCTGACCACTGAGCTGCTGACCCTCTTTCGGGCAAACGCCGAGCAAGCCCAACGGCCCATCATCGACCGACAACGGCCACCACCACCAGCGACCGAACGGTAACGTGCCGGTGCCCATGCCGGCCGGTTGATCGTGCTGCCAGGCCCAGTCGGCGGCAGCGCGCTCGGCTTCGGAAAACTGCAGCGGGCCACCGGTTTCGACCTTCCAGCCCCCCTGCCCGTCACGGTTAACCAGACACAATTGCAGATCGTTCCAGCCGACCAGATGCGCCGCCGCCGCGCTGATCACTGCTTGCCGGTCGGTGGCGGCGGTGAGTTTTCGCGACAGGTCGAGCAGTTCGCTGGTCTCTTGCTGAGTGTCGCGCAAGGCTTCCAGCTGTCGCCGCTGACGCGCCGCGAGGTTGCCGGTGAGCGCAGCCATCAGCAGGAAAAACAGCAGCGTCAACACGTCCTCCTCACGCTGAATCGCAAAGGAGAAGGTCGGCGGAATGAACAGGAAATCGTAGGTCAGAAATGACAACGCCGCACACGCCAGCGCCGGCCCGAGGCTACTGCGTACCGCCACCAGCAGCACCGCCGCGAGGAACACCAGCGAGATATTCGGCAGCGGCAAAATACTCGACACCGCCCACGCCAAAGCGCTGGCCAGCACCGTCGCCAACAGCGCCAGCGCATAGTCGAACCAGATCAACGAATGCACCGAACGCTGACGCGGTTGATGTTGCTGTTCATCGCTGTCGAGAACGTTGATTTCCAGCCCTCGGGCATTGCGCAACAAGCGTGAGGCCAACCCGCCGCCGAACAGTCGACGACGCCAGCGCTGACGCGACTGACCGACCAGCACCAGGCTGGCACGGCGTTCGGTGGCGTGTTGAATCAGGGTTTTCGCTACTTCGCCAGCGCGCAGCAGCACCACTTCGCCGCCCAGCCGTTCAGCCAATTGCTGAGCACTTTGCAGGCGCAAACGCGATTGCTCGTCGCGCACGCTGCCGTTGTCCACATGCACCAGGCTCCACGGCAAATGCCGACGCTGCGCGACCCGACTGGCATGCCGTACCAGACGCTCAGCCTGGGCGTCGCCATCGACGCCCACCAGCAAGCGACCGCGCACGGCCGGTGCCGCCTGCCCCAACTGTCGATAGCCGCGGCTCAGGTCATCATCGACCTGCGCCGCCGCGGTTTGCATCGCCAGTTCGCGCAGTGCCGTGAGGTTGGTTTGGGTGAAGAACGCATCGATCGCCGCTCGCGCTTGCTCTGGCACATAAACCTTGCCATCACGCAGCCGCTCGAGCAGCTCGCGCGGCGGCAGGTCGATCAACAGCAGCTCGTAGGCTTCTTGCAGCACCCAGTCTGGCAGGGTTTCGCGCACTTGCACGCCGGTAATCCCGCGCACCTGATCGTTAAGACTTTCCAGATGCTGGACGTTGACCGTGGTGAACACGTCGATGCCTGCTGACAACAACTCCTGGATATCCTGCCAGCGCTTGGCGTGGCGGCTGCCGGGGGCATTGCTGTGAGCTAGTTCATCGACCAGCACCAGTTTTGGCTTGGCCTTGAGCAGGCCATCGAGGTCCATTTCCTCAAGCATCACGCCACGGTATTCCGAGCGCACCAACGGCTGCTGCGGCAATCCGCCGAGCAGCGCTTCGGTTTCCGCCCGACCATGGGTTTCCACCACCCCGGCGATGACTTTCACGCCTTGGCGTAGCTGGGTGTGGGCGGCTTGCAACATGGCGTAGGTTTTACCGACGCCAGGAGCGGCGCCGAGAAAAACCTTGAGCCGGCCACGACCATCGCGGGGTAAATCAGCTAACAGTGCGTCGGCGCGGCCGGAGTCGCTCATTGGGGCCTCTTTTTTCAGATTGATCGTTCCCACGCTCTGCGTGGGAATGCAGCCCGGGACGCTCCGCGTCCCAGCCAAAGCGGACGCAGAGCGTCCAGTGATACATTCCCACGCAGAGCGTGGGAACGATCTTGTGTTTCTACAGCTTTTCCAGCGCGATGTTCAGCTCCAGAACATTCACCACCGGCGGTCCTACTAGCGGCTGCTCGATGTGTGCATTCATCAACTGCTCGACCGTCGATATCGGCAGGTTACGCGCCGCCGCAACCCGCGACAGTTGATAGGCAATTGCCGCCGGAGGCAAGTGTGGATCGAGGCCGCTGCCAGAGGTGGTCAGTAACGCCAAGGGCACCGGCCCCTGGCCTGGCACCAGCAGTTTATTGGCATCGTCGATCACCCGGGTCGCGAGTGCCGGATTACTCGGTGCCAGGTTGCTCGCACTGCTCGATACGGTTGCAAATGCGCCCGCCGATGGCCGTGGATGGAACCACGCATCACCGACAAAATCCTGGGCAATCAGGGACGAACCGCGCACCTTGCCATCGGCGTCACGCACCAGGCTGCCATTGGCCTGATCAGGGAACGCAACCTGGGCGACACCGGTGACCACCAGTGGATAAGCGACGCCGGTGATCAGGGTCATCAGAACAAGCAGGCTCAACGCCGGACGAATCATTGTGGACATCATCAAATCCTCAATTCAGGTAAAACGCCGCGCCCAGGGCGCGGCGTGCAGCAGTTACACCAAGTGCAGCGCAGTCAGCAGCATGTCGATCAGCTTGATACCCACGAACGGCACCACGATGCCGCCCACGCCGTAGATCAACAGGTTGCGACGCAGCAGGTGTGCAGCGCTCGCGGCCTGGACGCGTACCCCGCGCAACGCCAGCGGAATCAGCCCGACGATGATCAAGGCGTTGAAGACGATGGCCGAGAGAATCGCGCTCTGCGGACTGGTCAGGTGCATGATGTTCAGCACGCCCAGTTGCGGGTAGATCGAGGCAAACAGCGCCGGCAGGATGGCGAAGTACTTGGCCACGTCGTTGGCGATGGAAAACGTCGTCAACGCACCGCGAGTCACCAGCAACTCTTTACCGATCTGCACCACGTCCAGCAGCTTGGTCGGATCGCTGTCGAGGTCGACCATGTTCGCCGCTTCGCGCGCGGCCTGCGTCCCGTCGTTCATTGCCATGCCGACGTCAGCCTGAGCCAGTGCTGGCGCGTCGTTGGCGCCATCACCACACATGGCGACCAGACGACCGTCGTTCTGCTCATGGCGAATGCGGGCGAGTTTTTTCTCCGGCGTCGCTTCGGCCAACACGTCATCGACACCGGCTTCAGCGGCAATCGCCGCCGCGGTCAGCGGGTTATCGCCGGTCACCATGACGGTGCGAATCCCCAGCTTGCGCAGCTCGGCGAAACGCTCACGAATACCCGGTTTGACCACATCCTTGAGGTGGATCGCCCCGAGCAACTTGCCCTCGGCACACACCAGCAATGGCGTACCGCCGCTTTGGGCGATCTTGTCGATTTCCCGGGACATCGCCGGCATTATCTCGGCACGAGTCAGACCGATGAAGGCCAACACCGAGTCGACCGCACCCTTGCGGTAGACACGGCCCTGATAGTCAACGCCGGACAAGCGGGTTTCAGCACTGAACGGTACAACCGTCAGCACCTCGGCGGACGGTTCAGCCTGTGGATAAAGTCCACGCAGGTACTCGACGATCGACTTGCCTTCGGCGGTGTCGTCGGCCAGCGAAGCGAACAGCGCACCTTCGGCCAGCTCCTTGGCACTGACGCCGGGTGCTGCATAAATCGCGGTGCAGCGACGGTTACCGAAGGTGATGGTGCCGGTCTTGTCCAGCAGCAACACATGCACGTCACCCGCCGCTTCTACCGCACGGCCGGATTTGGCGATCACGTTCAGCCGCACCAGACGGTCCATGCCAGCGATACCGATGGCCGACAACAAACCGCCAATGGTGGTGGGGATCAGCGTTACCAACAGCGCCACCAGGAACACCAGTGGCAGGTTGCCGTTGGCGAAGTGGGCGAACGGCTGCAAGGTCACGACCACCACCAGGAAGATCATGGTCAGGCCGATCAGCAGAATATCCAGCGCCACTTCGTTCGGGGTTTTCTGGCGTTTGGCACCTTCAACCAGTGCAATCATGCGATCCAGCGTCGACTCACCGGGGTTGGCGGTAATGCGTACCAGCAACCAGTCGGACACCAGTCGAGTGTTGCCGGTGACCGCTGAGCGGTCACCGCCGGATTCGCGAATCACTGGCGCGGACTCACCGGTAATCGCCGCTTCGTTGACCGCGGCAATACCTTCGATCACCTCGCCGTCACCGGGAATCATCTCGCCGGCTTCAACGCGAACCACATCGCCTTTGCGCAGGCTGACCGCTGGCACTACCTGAAAGCTGCCATCGGCTTTTTTACGCCGAGCGCTCAAGCCTTCGCTGCCGGCCTTGAGGCTGTCGGCGCGGGCCTTGCCGCGACCTTCGGCCAGGGCTTCGGCGAAGTTCGCGAACAACACGGTGAACCACAGCCACAGGGCGATTTGCGCCGCGACAAACGTCGGCACTGCCGGATCTGGAATCACGCACAACACAGTGGTGAGGATCGCAGTCAGCTCGACCACCAGCATCACCGGCGAGCGCTTCAACTGCCGTGGGTCGAGCTTGACGAAGGCTTGCACCAGCGCCGGCCGCCACAGGGCCGAGATCGCGGTTTTCGGTTGCTCGACAGGTTGCGCCGGCACAACGTGTGGTGCGGCTTTTTTCGATACACGAACGGGCATATTCATCATCAAATCCCTCAGAAGCCTATGCTCAAGTGTTCAGCGATAGGACCCAACGCCAGGGTCGGCAGGAAGGTCAGGCCACCCACCAGCAAAATGGTCACGGTCAGCAAAGTGACGAACAGCGGGCCATGGGTCGGGAAGCTGTTCTGGCCTATCGGTGCGGTTTTCTTCATCGCCAGGCTGCCGGCCAGGGCCAATACCGGGAGGATGTAGCCGAAGCGCCCGATCAGCATGCCCAGGCCCAGCATCAGGTTATGGAATGGCGTGTTGGCGTTCAGGCCGCCGAATGCCGAGCCGTTGTTGGCGCTGGCGGAGGTGTAGGCGTACAGCAACTGGCTGAAACCGTGGGGGCCGGGGTTGCTGATCGTTCCCGCAGGGCCAGGCAGGCTCGCCGCAATGGCACCCAGCACCAGTACGCCGACCGGCATCACCAGCAAGGTGACGACCAACAGTTGTACTTCCTTGGCTTGCAGTTTCTTGCCGAGGTATTCCGGTGTACGTCCGATCATCAGACCGGCGAGGAACACCGCGATCAGCACGTTGAGCAACATGCCGTAGAGGCCGGCGCCGACGCCGCCGAAGATCACTTCGCCGACCATCATGTTGATCAGCGCGACCATGCCGCTCAGCGGGTTGAGGCTGTCGTGCATACCGTTGACCGAGCCGTTGGAGGCCGCGGTGGTGGTCACCGACCAGAGTACGGTCGCCGTGGTGCCGAAACGTGCTTCCTTGCCTTCCAGCGGTGCTGCCTGTTCGACCGCGACGTTGTTCAAGGTCGGGTTCGGCTGGTACTCAGCCCACAGCGATACCGCACCACCGATCAGGAACAGCGCGAGCATGCAGGCGATGATCGCCCGGCTCTGACGCAGGTCCTTGACGTAATGGCCGAAGGTAAACACCAGTGCCACCGGGATCAGGATGATCGACGTGACTTCGAACAGGTTGCTCCAGGCCGTCGGATTCTCGAACGGGTGCGCCGAGTTGACGCCGAAGAAGCCACCGCCGTTGGTGCCCAATTGCTTGATCGCAATCTGGCTGGCGGCAGGACCCAGTGGGATCACTTGATCCACGCCCTGCATCGTCAGCGCATTCACATAGTGCGCGAAGGTTTGCGGCACGCCCTGCCAGACCAGGAACAGCGCCAGCAGCAGGCACAGCGGCAGCAGTCCGTAGAGGGTGGCGCGGGTCATGTCGACCCAGAAGTTACCGAGGGTTTGCGCCGATTTGCGACCGATGCCGCGACACAAGGCAACCAGAACAGCCAGGCCGGTGGCGGCGCTGACGAAGTTCTGCACCGTGAGGCCGATCATCTGGCTCAGGTAGCTCAGGGACGCTTCACCGCTGTAGGACTGCCAGTTGGTGTTGGTCATGAAGCTGACGGCGGTGTTGAACGCCTGCGTCCACTCCTGCCCCGGCAGGTTCTGCGGGTTGAGTGGCAAGTAGTCCTGAAACAACAGGATCGCGAACAACAGCAAAAAGCCCGCGAGGTTAAACGCGAGCAACGCCAGGGTGTATTTCTGCCAACTCTGTTCACTCTGCGGATCGACCCCGGCCACGCGATAACAACCGCGCTCAACGGGCCCGAGGATCGGCGTCAGCCAGGTGCGCTGGCCTTCCATCACCTTGTAGTAGAACCGTCCCAGGAACGGTGCCGGAATCAGCACCACGGCGAAGAACGCGAGGATCAGCCAATAGTCATAACTGTGCATAGCCGCTCCTAGTGCTGATCCGCGCGCAACAGCGCAACCAGTAGATAAATGAACAGTCCCACCGCCAACAGCAGGGACACCCCGTCCAGAACACTCATGGAATTTCTCCGTCGTACGGCAACTGCCGCGTGTGGCGCAATTGTCCGCAGGAAGGCTGTAAAGGAACGAGACCGAGGGGTTGGGTGTGGCATAAAGAAAGCGTAAAGAGTGGCTTTACGTGGGGGTTACAGGCCAGATTTCAGTGGTGTCAGGAACGGCCCCATCGCGGGCAAGCCTTGCTCCCACAGGTTTCACACAATCCTTGTGGGAGCGTGGCTTGCCCGCGATGGCGTCATATGAATCACCACCGCCCTCAACTGGCGCACAAAAAGCGTACATTCCGCAGCGAACATCCTCGATACGACAGCTTTCTGCGCTTTACGACGTAACGAACCGACATGGCACGCCCACTGCACACGCCCTCCCGGGCTTTTCCAATTCGCAGCGGGAGAAACGCATGAACACACAACTCAAACCGACGTTGGGCACGCTGCATTTGTGGGGGATCGCGGTCGGGCTGGTGATTTCCGGCGAGTACTTCGGCTGGAGTTACGGCTGGGGCGTAGCCGGAACGCTCGGCTTTCTGGTGACCTCGTTCATGGTCGCGACCATGTACACCTGCTTCATTTTCAGTTTCACCGAACTGACTACGGCGATTCCGCACGCAGGCGGGCCTTTCGCCTACAGTCGCCGCGCCTTCGGTGAAAAAGGCGGACTGATCGCCGGCCTGGCGACGTTGATCGAGTTCGTCTTCGCACCTCCAGCCATCGCCCTGGCCATTGGCGCTTATCTCAACGTGCAGTTCCCCGCCCTCGACCCGAAACATGCAGCGGTCGGCGCGTACATCGTATTCATGGGCCTGAACATCCTCGGCGTAAAACTGGCGGCGACCTTCGAACTGGTGGTGTGTGTGCTGGCAGTCATCGAGTTGCTGGTATTCATGGGCGTGGTCGCCCCGGCGTTCAGCTTCAGCAATTTCGCCCTCAATGGTTGGGCCGGCTCAGATGCGTTCGGTGCACCGGCCATCGCCGGGATGTTTGCGGCGATCCCCTTCGCAATCTGGTTCTTCCTCGCCATCGAAGGCGCGGCCATGGCCGCCGAAGAAGCCAAGGACCCGAAACGGACGATTCCCAAAGCCTATATCAGCGGCATTCTGACCCTGGCATTGCTGGCCATGGGCGTGATGTTCTTTGCTGGCGGCGTCGGAGACTGGCGGAACCTGTCGAACATCAACGACCCATTGCCGCAAGCGATGAAAGCCGTGGTCGGTGAAAGCTCCGGCTGGCTGCACATGCTTGTGTGGATTGGGCTGTTCGGGCTGGTGGCGAGTTTCCACGGGATCATCCTCGGCTACTCACGACAGTTCTTCGCCCTTGCCCGCGCAGGATACCTGCCGACCTATCTGGCCAAACTGTCACGCTTCCAGACGCCGCATCGGGCAATCATCGCAGGCGGCCTGATCGGCATCGCGGCTATTTACAGCGACGGGCTGATCAACCTCGGCGGCATGACCCTGACCGCCGCGATGATCACCATGGCGGTATTCGGCGCTATCGTGATGTACATCATGAGCATGCTGAGCCTGTTCAAACTGCGTAAAACCGAACCGAACCTGGAACGGACTTTCCGTGCGCCCGGCTACCCACTGGTACCGGCGACTGCCCTGGTATTGGCGGTGGTCTGCCTGGTGGCGATGGCCTGGTTCAACGCGCTGATCGGGGCGATCTTCCTCGGTTTCATGGCGGTCGGTTTTGTCTACTTCCTGCTCACCGCGCAGCTGCGTGCCGACGCCCCTGCCGATGCAATGCTGACCGGTCTTTGATGAGGTGCCCCAGGCAGAACAGGCCTAGAATGGAACCATAGAGAAACGCCGTGACTCAAAATGGATAGGCACGGCGTTGACGCGAAACCATTCGCGCCAACACCTGTCCTTAAGGAGAACCCTATGCCTTGGTATGCCTGGTTGATTCTGGTGGTTGCTATCGGATCGATCGTCGGTGGCTTGATGATGCTGCGCGACACCGCGAACAAAGTGGAATTGACCGATGAGCAACGTAAACGCGTCGCTGAGCGCAACGCCGAAGCGGACTCCAAGGATGCGCAGGACCGTTAGATCAAAAGATCAAAAGATCAAAAGATCAAAAGATCGCAGCCTTCGGCAGCTCCTACGCGGAATATGCGTTTCCCCTGTAGGAGCTGCCAAAGGCTGCGATCTTTTTGCTTTTGCTCTTATTTTTCCCAAGCCGCCTTGGCGATGTGCAATCCGTGCAGTCCTTTATAAGCCGCACGCTCCGGCTGGCTCCAGCCCTCAAGTAATGAATCCTCCAACCGGTAAATCTCTACTCCCAGCGGCCGGCAGACACTTAACGGGTCCTGCGCATTCGGCCCCCACATCGGCAGCGACAAATCGCCCCCCGGGCAGGTCGACAATGCACACAGCAGATCGATCTCGGCGAAGAACTCCAGGTAGTCGCCCTTCTGCGCCGGACAGGCCTTCATGAAGTACATATCGTCGTGGTTGAGCCCCGTGCACTGAAAGATGTTCAGCACGTCATGCACGTCGAACTCGGTCAGACCGTGAGGTAACACGGCGCGGGTCAGGTTCGAATGGCAGTGGTGATGGAAATCCTCGCCGGTGAGCATTTTGTTCACATAGGGATCACAGCGCGTGCCCAGCAGATCGTGCAAACGTCCGCCGTGTTCGTCGATGCCATAGTTGGCCAGGCTGTCGTCAGTGATGGTCACCAGCGGGCGCAGAAAGGGCAGGTTCGACCAGAGCCGATCATGGGTGCTGACGTGAGCCCCCTGCAATTGCCGGGTCCGTGCAGCCCACAGCCGTTCGCGCGGGTCGTTGGCATTCCAGACGTTGAAGTCCCCCACTTGCGGGCCCACCGGTGTGGTCACACGGAACACATGCCCCGCCGGAACGTGCCAGGCGCGGCCGGTGCGGATCGGCACTTCGAATTGCTCGATCAGCGTGCGCCCGGCCGGTGTATCGCGGATCCGCTCGTAGAAGGCTTTATCGACCTGCAACGCCGAACCCTTACTGACCTGATAAGCCGCGGGATAGTCTTTGTACATGGCATGAGTCCTCGATCAGTGACGGGAAGGATGGTTGAACAACTCAAGCAGTTGCTGTTCGGAGTCGTCGAGATAATCGCTCAAGGCGTCGTAAGCGCCGGGCTTGTCGCCTTCGACCAGCAAAGCGTGAATGAGCCGGTCGCGCTCAAGCCAGGGTGCCTGGAAGCGGGACTCGTCAGGCGCCGCACTGAACACCAGACGCAGTTGCGCAACGACATTGGTAAAGAATTCATCGAACAGCGGGCTGCGTAACAAACCGACAATGTGTTGATGAAAACGCAGGCTGTGGGTGCCGACAGCCCGCCAGTCTTCACGCTCGCGGGCCAGTTGCGCGGCTTCAATGGCTTCGATCATGTGATCGGATTGGTATTCGCGCAGCGGTCGGCTGGCACTGATGGCCTGTAACTCGAGCGTGCGTCTGACCTGGAACAGGTCGCGCAGCTGATCGGCGCCGAGCTGACGAACCATCACGCCTTTATTTCGGACATAAAGGGTCAGGCCCTCCTGCCCCAAGCGGTGCAGCGCTTCGCGGATGGTATTGCGCGAGGCGTTGTAGGCAACCACCAGATCGCCTTCCACCAACGCCCGCCCCGGCAGCAAACGACCGCCAATGATGTCGGCGCGCAACTCCAGTGTGATGTGGTCAGCCAGGGACAGTCCGCTACTCATACTCATCGCCTCAGGATTGTTCAACAATCGTCAGTCAATGAGTAGTCACTATTCATGCCAGTTTCAACCTGCACGCCATGCCTGGCGCGCAATGCAAAACGGCGACCCTTGGGTCGCCGTTTTCGTTACTGACTGTATTGTTTGCCCAATCCCGGTGGTACACCATGGATATCGATCTCTTCCCACGGCCCGTTCGGGCTGATCGAACGACTCCAGCCGTTGTTCCAGCGGTAGTAGGTGCGCTGGCGGTAGAAGGTGTCGGTCTGGTTGTCGAGGACGTAAACACCGAGTTTCGCATCCCAGTGGCTGTTGCCGCCCGGTGGTGGTGCGAAGCTTGCCGAGGTACGCGGCTGTGGCTTGCCGGGCTTGTTTGGGGTCACCGGTTTGCCAGGGGCGGTCGTCGGTTTGCTGCCCGGGTACGATGACGGAATCGGCGGCAACCGCTCTTCATGTGACGGCGGCTGGACCGCACATGCACTTAACCCCAAGACAAGACCGAGCAGGGTGATACGAGCGATGGCGGTCATAGCGGATTCCTGATTATTTGTCTGGGCTGTCGATGGTCAATTGTTGCGGCGCGGTAGTGCTGCTGGCCAAAGGCTCGCTGCGACCGACCCACTCACCGGCAGTCGGCTGGCCGGCACGGGATACGCGCGCGACCAGTTGGACTTCAGGAAAGTTCGACAGTTTCAATTGCGGCATCATTGCGTCGGCATCGCCCAGCTCGACGGTCACAGGCAGGTCGGCAACGGTCAGGCGCTTGGCCGCCAACGGAGCCGGAGGACCTGAGGTTGCGCGAGCGAAGATGAACACGCTGTCACCTGGCTGTACCTTGGCTTTCACGTTTGCCGCCAGATCAACCGTCACTTTCAGCAGCGCTGCTGGCTTGGCCGCTACGACTGGCGCCTTGGCGACAGTACCACCGTTCGCTTGCAGTTTTTCGGTTGCCCGTGCAATACCACCTTCCAGTGCGCTGCGCGAGTTATCCTCTGGCGGCAGTTGCGCCAGCAGACGACTCCAGTAGTCGATGGCCTCCTGATAACGCTCGCCTTCGAAAGCCGCGATGCCCAACAGTCCAAGGCTGGTGACTTCTTTAGGATCGGCTTTCAGTGCTTCGTCGGTCAGCGCCTGGATCTTGTCCGACCACTTTTTGTTGTCGGCAAAGTACTGCGCCTGGGCCCACTGGCCGAGCAATTCAGGCTGACGGCCAGCCAACGCCACGGTGCGTTCGAAGATCTTCGCTGCATCAGCTGGACGGTCCTGAGCCATGTAGGTACGACCCAGGAAATACAGGCCTTCGGCCGAATCCGGTTGAGCCGCAACAGCGCGTTCAAGACGACGGGTCATCTCTTCCATCGATTGCGGTGCCTGGGCGAATTCGCGGGTCAGTTCAACCTTGTCGCTGGCGCCGAAATTCAGGTACAGCCCCAGGCCCAACACCGGCACCAGGATCGCTGCGAGCAGTGGCAATGGCTTGCCCAGACGGGAAACCCGGCCCGTGTCGGCACCTTCGGTATCGGCCAGAAGCTCACGAGCCGCTTCGTCACGGCCGGCGCTCATTTGCGTCGCATCAAGCACGCCTTCGGCCTGTTGAGCCTGTAACTCAGCCACGCGCTCCTGGTAAAGCGCCACGTTCAGCGCGGTACGATCCTCTTCACGCTGGGCGCGACGGCCACGCAGAATCGGAATCAACAAAAAACTCAGGGCAACCAGTAGAAGCAGACCTGCAGCGAGCCAGAAATCAATCATTCTTGGTGTTATCCAACAGTTGGTCGAGGCGCTTGCGCTCATCAACAGAAAGCGTGTCTGTACCTGCCGTGCGCTCGGCACGACGGCGACGGACGATTACGGCGATCACCAGCACGCCACCGAGCAACAACCCGGCCGGGCCAAACCACAGCAATGCCGTCTTGCTGTTCAGGGCTGGCTTGTAGCGCACGAAATCGCCATAGCGGTCGACCATGAAGTCGATGATCTGCTGGTTGTCCTTGCCCTCGCCGAGCATGCGGAAAATCTCTTTGCGCAGGTCAGCGGCGATCGGTGCGTTGGAATCGGCAATGTCCTGATTCTGGCACTTGGGGCAACGCAGTTCCTTGGTCAGTTCGTGAAAACGCTCGCGCTCGGCGTCATTGGCGAACACGTAAGTGTCGATCGCCGCGTGAGCGACACCGGCAATACTCAGGCCGAGTACGGCGGCAGCAATCCAGCGCTTCATAGCTTGGCCTCATCGACCAGCGCCTGATACTTGGCCGCCAGTTTTTCGCGCCAGACCACTTCATCGATCACCCCGACGTACTTGTCGCGGATGATGCCTTTGGCGTCGATGAAAAAGGTTTCCGGAGCGCCGTAAACGCCGAGATTCAAGCCCAGGGAACCGGCCTCGTCACGGATGTCCAGCAGGTACGGGTTGTGGAACTCGACCAGCCACTTCAAGGCATCGGTGTTGATGTCCTTGTAGTTGACGCCATAAATCACCACGCCCTGCTGGGCCAGTTTGTTCAGCACCGGATGCTCGACCCGGCAGGAAATGCACCAGGTGCCCCAGACATTGACCAGTGCCGGTTTGCCCAGCAGATCAGCGCGGGTCAAGGTCTTGTCGCCTTGCACAGCCGGCAGGGAAAACTCGGGGAACGGCTTGCCAATCATCGCCGAGGGCAGCTCGGCCGGGTCCAGGTAGAGACCCCGGTAAAGAAACACCGCCACCACCAGAAACAGCGCCAGTGGCAACACCATTAACCAACGTCTCATGCAGTGGCTCCCGTCATGCCCAGCGCTTCACGCACGCGACTTTTCACCTTGACCCGATAACGACGATCCAGCGCCGCCAGCAACCCACCGAAACCTGTCAGCAAACCGCCGAACCAGATCCAGCGCACGAACGGCTTGACGTGCACGCGTACGGCCCAGGCACCATTCTCCAGCGGCTCGCCGAGCGCCACGTAGAGGTCGCGGGTGAAACCGGCGTCGATGCCGGCTTCGGTCATCATTGAGTTTTGTACGGTGTATAGACGTTTTTCCGGGTGCAGCACCGCGACTTCCTTGCCCGACCGGATCACCCGGATAGTGCCTTTGTCGGAGGTGAAGTTCGGTCCTTCGAAGTGCTTGGCGCCTTCGAAAATGAAGTGATAACCGGCAAGATCCATCGACTCGCCCGGTGCCAGGCGCAGATCGCGCTCGGCGCTGTTCTGGCTCGAAAGCACCACGCCCAAGGCGCACACGGCGATACCCAGGTGCGCAACCTGCATGCCCCAATAGCTGCGGGTCAGGCTCGGCAGGCCTTTGATCAGGCCCTTGTTGCGCGTCTTGTCGAAAATGTCACGCACACCGGCCAGCAATACCCAGGCCGCGAGCATGAAGGTCGCCAGCACGGCCCAGTTGAAGTCGCCATAAGCGATCCCGGCCACGACCGCCAAAGCAGTGCTGCCGAGCAACACCGGGGTCAGCATGTTCATCAGCCATTTCACCGGTGTGTCTTTCCAGCGCACCAGCACACCGACGGCCATCACCACCATCAGCAACGCCATCAACGGAATGAATAACGCGTTGAAATACGGCGGGCCGACCGACATCTTGGCGCCGCTCAGGGCATCGAGCACCAGCGGATACAAGGTGCCGAGCAGAATCATCGAAGCCGCGACCACCAGCACCAGGTTGTTGCCCAGCAGCAGGGTTTCACGCGACCACAGGTTGAAGCCGACATGGCTCTTGACCACCGGCGCGCGCAGGGCGAACAGCGTCAGCGAACCGCCGACCACAAACAACAGGAAGATCAGGATGAACACGCCCCGCGCGGGGTCCGAGGCAAACGCGTGCACCGAGGTCAGCACGCCGGAACGTACCAGGAAGGTTCCCAGCAGGCTCAGCGAGAACGCGGCAATGGCCAGCAACACGGTCCAGCTTTTGAACACACCGCGTTTTTCAGTCACCGCCAACGAGTGAATCAGCGCCGTACCGACCAGCCATGGCATGAACGAGGCGTTTTCCACCGGGTCCCAGAACCACCAGCCGCCCCAGCCGAGTTCGTAGTAGGCCCACCAGGAGCCAAGCGTGATGCCGATACCCAGGAACGCCCAGGCGACGATCGTCCAAGGTCGCGACCAACGTGCCCATGCCGCATCCAGACGACCGCCGAGCAAGGCAGCAATCGCGAAGGCGAAGGCCACCGAGAAACCGACATAACCCATATAGAGCATCGGTGGGTGAACGATCAGGCCAATGTCTTGCAGCAACGGGTTGAGGTCATGACCGTCAGTGGGAATCTGCGGCAGAATCCGTGCGAACGGGTTCGAGGTGAGAATCAGAAACAGCAGGAAACCGGTGCTGATCATGCCCATCACCGCCAGCACGCGAGCCAGCATGACCTGCGGCAACTGCCGGGAAAAGATCGACACGGCGAAGGTCCAGCCGCCGAGAATCAACGCCCAGAGCAGCAAGGAACCTTCGTGGGCACCCCACACCGCGCTGAACTTGTAGTACCACGGCAAGGCGCTGTTGGAGTTGTTGGCGACATAACCCACCGAAAAGTCATCGGTCATGAAGGCGTAGGTCAGGCAGCCGAAGGCGAACAGCAGAAAAGTGAACTGGCCCCATGCCGCTGGCTGGGCCAGGCCCATCCACATGCGGTCACCGCGCCAGGCACCGAGCAATGGCACGGTGGCCTGAACGATGGCAAAGCACAGGGCGAGAATCATCGCCAGATGGCCCAACTCGGGAATGAAGATGCCTGAGGTCATGGATCAACCCTCCTTCGCGGGTGTTGGAGCAGATTGACCACTGTCTTTGAGCGCTTTTGTCACTTCTGGCGGCATGTATTTCTCGTCGTGCTTGGCCAGCACTTCATCAGCCACCACCACGCCGTCCGCATTCAGTTTGCCCAGTGCAACGATGCCCTGCCCTTCGCGGAACAGGTCCGGGAGGATGCCGCGGTAGGTGATGGTCACGGATTTGTTGAAGTCGGTGACGATGAATTTCACGTCCAGCGAATCGCCGGAGCGTTGCAGCGAGCCCTTCTCGACCATGCCGCCAGCACGAATGCGCGTGTCTTGCGGGGCTTCGCCACTGGCGATTTGGGTCGGTGTGTAAAAGAGGTTGATGTTCTGTTGCAAGGCACTAAGGGCCAGGCCGACAGCTGCACCAACACCCACCAGAATCGCGAAAATAATGACAAGACGCTTTTTACGCAGCGGATTCACTTGCTGTTCTCCCGGCGCAGACGACGCGCCTCTTGTTGCAGGTAACGCTTGCGGGCCAGGATCGGCGCAGCCACGTTGAGAGCCAGTACCGCCAGGCAGATGCCATAAGCCGACCAGACATAAAGACCGTGATGGCCCATGGCGAGGAAGTCGCCGAATGAAGCAAAACTCATTACGCGGCCTCCAGGCTGTTTTGCACTTCGGCCTTGACCCAGCTTGCACGGGCTTCGCGCTTGAGCACTTCAAGGCGCATGCGCAGCAACAGCACGGCGCCGAAGAAACAGTAGAAACCCAGCACCGTCAGCAGCAACGGCAGCCACATTTCGGCCGGCATTGCCGGTTTTTCGGTGAGGGTGAAGGTTGCGCCCTGGTGCAGGGTGTTCCACCACTCCACCGAGTACTTGATGATCGGGATATTGATCACGCCGACAATCGCCAGCACCGCGCAGGCCTTGGCCGCGCTGTCACGATTGCTGATGGCGTTGCCCAGCGCAATGAGACCGAAGTACAGAAACAGCAGAATCAACATGGACGTAAGTCGTGCATCCCAGACCCACCACGAGCCCCAGGTCGGTTTGCCCCAGATTGCCCCGGTGACCAGCGCCACGGCGGTCATCCAGGCACCGATCGGCGCTGCGCATTGCAGGGCGACGTCCGCCAGTTTCATCTTCCACACCAGCCCGACAATGCCGCAGACCGCCAGCATCACGTAGCAGGACTGCGCCAGCATGGCGGCCGGTACATGAATGTAGATGATTCGAAAGCTGTTGCCTTGCTGGTAGTCCGGTGGCGCGAAGGCCAGGCCCCAGACCACGCCGACGCCGATCAGCAGCAACGCCGCGACGCTCAGCCAGGGCAGCAGCTTGCCGCTGATGCCGTAAAACCATTTGGGCGAGCCGAGCTTATGAAACCAGGTCCAGTTCATTGCTGTTTCCATCACGGTTGCTTTCCGTTGTCACGAAAAGTCAGGGTCTGCCTTTTTTAAAAAAAGCGGTCAAAAAACAACCAGACCTCATTATTATTCGCCGACGCTGATCTTCAGGCCAGCAGCTATTGCAAAGGGTGTCAGGGTTATCGCCAGGGCGGTCAGGCTACCAAGCCACAGCAAATAACCGGTTGCCGGCATGCCCTGCAAGGCAGCCTGTAAAGCGCCACTGCCGAGAATCAACACCGGGATGTAAAGCGGCAGAATCAATAATGCCAGCAGCAAGCCGCCGCGCTTCAATCCGACCGTCAGCGCCGCGCCCACCGCACCGAGCAAGCTCAGTACCGGTGTACCGAGCAATAGCGACAAGAGCAAAACCGGCAGACAGGCGGCAGGCAAACCGAGCATCAACGCCAGTAACGGGGCAAGCAACACCAGTGCCAAGCCGGAAAACGCCCAGTGTGCCAGCACCTTTGCCAAAACCAGAAGAGGCAGGGGGTGCGACGAAAGGACCCACTGTTCAAGGGATCCGTCCTCGAAATCACTGCGGAAAAGCCCGTCCAGCGAGAGCAAAACCGATAAAAGGGCCGCTACCCAGACCAGCCCCGGTGACAAGGTTTGCAACAATTGTGTCTCAGGTCCGACCGCCAATGGAAACATTGAGACAACAATGGCGAAGAATACGAGGGGGTTGGCCAGCTCGGCAGGACGACGACACAGCAAACGCGCCTCACGGGCGACCAACAGTGCAAAAACACTCATACGGCCCACTGCCCCAAATCGATGTCGCGGTAACCGGCCGGCATCCGGGTCAACGTGTGGTGAGTGGTCAGAATCACCATGCCACCTCGCTCGCAGTGTACGGCCAGGTGTTCTTCCAGCTGGGCGACGCCTTGTTTATCCAGTGCGGTAAACGGCTCGTCGAGAATCCACAACGCCGGACTGTCCAGATACAAGCGGGCCAGAGCCACGCGGCGTTGCTGGCCGGCGGACAGGGTGTGACAAGGAACATCTTCGAAACCGCGCAGTCCTACCGCTGCCAGCGCCTGCCAGATCGCCTCATGAGTGGCGGGCTGGTGCAACGCGCACAGCCAGCTGAGATTCTCTTCGGGAGTCAGCAGGTCCTTGATTCCGGCGGCATGGCCGATCCATAACAGGTTGTGGGCCAGTTCCGGGCGTTGCGTGTTCAAGGGCTGGCCGTTGAGCAATACCTGGCCACTGGTCGGCTGCATCAAGCCGGCGAGCAGGCGCAGCAGGCTGGTCTTGCCGCTACCGTTAGGGCCGCTGATCTGCAACATGTCACCGCGGCCCAGACGCAACTCGAGGTTTTCGAAGAGCATCCGCCAGTCTCGCTCACAGGCGAGCGCTACGGCTTCTAGTAGAGGGCTGGTCAAGAGATCGCGGGCCTTTACGGTTCAAGTCGGCAATGGAGCGGCCGTTAAAGTGATGCAGCATAGATGCATTGACGGCCTGTTCTAGAGAGCTGCGTCAAACATTTGCGATGTTTTCCGCACCCCGACAACAACGGGGCGGCATTATACATGTCATGTCCTACTCCAAAGAGGGCAATTTCGACAGGGTGTGACCTGATGACCGGCGACATGAACATCCTTCCACTGCCCGCTATGACGCCGGCCACCTCGCGCCCGCTCGTGGTCGGTGGTGAGTTGCTCAAGCTGCAGACCCCGGTGGAAGGCTTAATCGCCGCTGGCCAGAGCGCAAGCGCTGAAGTGCTGTCGCTCAAACAGAACGACCAGACTTTTCAGCTGCTGCTCAAGGTCACTCTGGACGGTGGCCGTCAGACCACCGTGCAAGCCACCAGCAACCAGCCCCTGCCTCAAGGCACCAACCTGACGGTCAGCCAACCTTCGGCCGGGAGCCTGGCGATCACGGTGCAACAGGCCATCGCGTCCAACATCGCCACCCTCACCCGTCTCGACACCTCACAACTGCCGGTCGGCACCTTGCTGCAAGGTAAAGTCCTGACCACCCAGCTAATGCCGCAAACACCGGGGCAGCCGGCGGTGTATCGCTCGTTGGTGAGTTTGCTCAATACCGCGCTCAGCGGCAGCACCTTGAGTATCGACAGCCCACAACCATTGCGCATCGGCAGCCTGCTCAGCGCCTTGGTCCAGGGCGCGCAAAGCCTGAGTTTCGTGCCACTGGCCAGCCGTCAGGATCAACTGGCAGTAACCCAGCAGCTGCTGACCCAGCAAAGTCGCCAAGGTTCGTTGAGCGGGCTGATCGATGCCCTGCAAAACCTGCCAGACTCCGACACCACCTCCGACGACCTGCGCGCCGCCGTCGACAAACTGCTCGCCGACCTGCCAGACGTTCAGCAACTGAGCACCCCCAAAGGCTTGGCGCAGACGCTGGCCAACAGTGGGTTGTTTCTGGAAAGCAAACTGCTCGCCGGACAGAACCCGGCACTGACGCCGGACATGAAAGGCAACTTGCTGCGATTGATCGCACAATTGGCCCCCGGCCTGCCGGCCAATACCAGTTTCAACGCGGTCATCGCTGCCAACACCTTGGCGCAGGCGCTTCCAAGCTTTGTCCGCAGCGCCCTCGGCACCCTCGGGCAGGTCAGCGCCAAACCCCAGCCAAGCAGCTTCCCCCTGCCCTCGCGTCTGCTGCAAAGCCTGGAGGGTGAAGGCGACCTGGAACACTTGCTGCGCTTAGCCGCAGCGGCCGTTTCCCGCCTGCAGAGCCATCAACTGTCGAGCCTGGAACAGACCGGCATGACCGAGGATGGCAAGCTGCAAACCACCTGGCAGTTGGAAATCCCCATGCGTAACCTGCAAGACATCGTGCCGTTGCAGGTCAAGTTTCAACGCGAGGACACCCCCGAAAAGGAACAACACGAAAAACCTGTCGAGCGCGAGCCGAAACAACGGCTCTGGCGAGTCGAGCTGGCGTTCGACATGGAACCGCTCGGGCCACTGCAGATCCAGGCGCAGTTAGCCCAAGGCAAACTCTCCAGCCAGCTCTGGGCCGAGCGGCCTTATACCGCCAGCCTGATCGAAAGCAACCTGGATGGCTTGCGCGCGCAGTTGCTGGCATCGGGCCTGAATGTTGGCGACCTGAATTGCCACCTCGGCACACCACCCCAAGGCAATCAAACCCGCCTCGAACAACGCTGGGTCGACGAAACCGCATGAACAACCCCACGCCACCGCGCCAAGCTATCGCCCTCAAGTACGACGGCAGCCACGCCCCGACGCTCACCGCCAAAGGCGATGACGAACTGGCCGAAGCGATTCTGAAGATCGCCCGCGACTATCAAGTGCCGATTTATGAGAACGCCGAACTCGTGAAGTTGCTGGCGAGGATGGAGCTGGGTGAAAGCATCCCTGAAGAGCTCTACCGCACGATTGCCGAGATCATTGCGTTTGCCTGGAAACTCAAGGGCAAGTTTCCGCAAGGGCACGGTTCAGAGGCAGCAATGGTGGAGCGGGATGTGACAGATCGAGGAGAGGATTACTGAAGTTGATCGTTCCCACGCTCTGCGTGGTAACGAAGCCCGTGACGCTCTGCGTCACATTCAAGGGCGGACGCAGAGCGTCCAGAGAGGCATTCCCACGCGGAGCGTGGGAACGATCCCATGCAGCAATCAGTTCTTGTGCAACTTGCTCATCAACTCCGCCTCTGCCTGGGTCAGGCCGCAGGACTGGGTCAATTCGTCGACGCTGGCGCCCATCCCCACCAGGCGGGCTGCCTGAGCGAATGACAGGCTCGACGGGTCGCGCTGCTCAAGCTGGGCCAGCTTGTCCGGCAAGGGGCCGACCACCGCACGCAGTTCATGCAGGTCTTCACCCATGCGCACGTTACCGTTCTGGTAGTCGTCGACACGCTTGGCCAGGTCCTTGATGCGCTGATCTCGCAACGCATCGCCCTGGGCTTGCAGCGCTGCCAGCTCTCGCTGTTTACGCGTGTAAGCCAGGAACATCGCCAGGGTCCCTACCCACAGGAGCCCCAGTACTATGACAGCAACCTCGAGAATCAATCAGATACTCTCCAGTTCCGACCACTCTTCTTCGCTCATCATTTTGTCCAGCTCGACCAGGATCAGCAACTCGTTGTTCTTGTTGCACACGCCCTGGATGAACTTGGCCGATTCTTCGTTACCGACGTTAGGCGCGGTTTCGATCTCGGACTGACGCAGGTAAACCACTTCAGCCACGCTGTCGACCATGATCCCGACCACTTGCTTGTCGGCTTCGATGATCACGATACGGGTGTTGTCGCTGACTTCGACAGTGCCCAGGCCGAAGCGCTGACGGGTGTCGATCACGGTCACCACGTTGCCGCGCAGGTTGATGATGCCCAGCACGTAGCTTGGCGCACCCGGAACCGGAGCGATTTCGGTGTAGCGCAGGACTTCCTGAACGCGCATCACGTTGATGCCGTAGGTTTCATTGTCCAGTTTGAAGGTTACCCATTGCAGGATCGGATCTTCGGAACCCTTTGCAGACGACGCCTTATCATTCATACCCTGACCCCTCGAAAAACCGCCTGTGGCGGTGTGTGTTCTGCCCGGCCGCACTGTGTATGCGGCCAGCTGCTTGTTATGTAGGTTTGTGGGCCGGCTTAGCGCCACCCATGTGCTTGGCACCACCGCTGGCGATCAACTCCGCCAGCTCCGAGACATCCAGCAACGCACACATGTGCTCGATCACCGTCCCGGCCAGCCATGGCCGTTGACCCCGATGGCTGCGCCATTTGATTTCGTTCGGGTCCAGGCGCAACGAGCGGCTGACCTGATGCACTGCCAGCCCCCACTCATAGCCCTGAACCGAGATCACGTATTGCAGGCCCTGGCGGAAGTCATCGCGATAACGATCAGGCATGACCCAGCGCGCGGTATCCAGCACCTTCAGGTTGCCGGCCTGGCTTGGCAGAATCCCGAGAAACCATTCCGGCTGACCGAACAATGGCGTCAGCTCATGACCGGCCAACGAGTAAATCGAACCGAGGCACACCAGCGGCACGGCCAGAGTCAAACCGGCGACGTCGAACAACAGGCATTCAAACGGTTCGGCAGCCCAGCTTGGCCGGTCATCACCAACCACCGGCGGTGGGGTGTTGCTCGGCGGCAGATGGATGTCGACGACCGGCTCGACCAGCGCTTTGAGCAAGGGAGCGACCGTTGAAACCGGCGCCAGAATGGGTGCAGGTGCTTCCAGTACCGGCACGACAACGGGCGCCTCGGCAACCGGAGCTACAACGGGAGGCGCAACCACTGGCTTTTGTGCATCGCGAGCCTGCTCTTCGAGCACCGCAGCCTGGAACTCGTCCAGTGAGGCTTCAGCCTCAATGGCTTCGACGACCTCGGCGACTTCTACAACCTCGGGTAATACCTCGACTTCTGACGGCCACTCCTCGGTCGCGTCTTGCAACAACGCATCCAGATAGGACTGCAACGCCAGTTGTGGTCGACTGGTGATTTTTACTGGCCGGTTCATTGGCACACTCCCCCGGCAGAAATCGGCTTCATCTCAAGCCACCTGCGGAACAAGTTGCTGCGCCAGCAAATGCTTGAGCAGTGCGCGGTACGCCAGCACACCACGGCTCTTGCCGTCGAACTGCGAAGGGGTCAGGCCGGCACGGCTGGCATCACGCAGTCGGGTATCGACCGGGATGTAGCCTTGCCAGATCTCTTCCGGGTACATGTCGCGCAGCACCCGCAAGGTTCCCAGCGAGGCTTGGGTGCGACGGTCGAACAGGGTCGGTACGATGCTGAACGGCAGTGCTTGTTTACGCGAACGGTTGATCATCGCCAAGGTGTTGACCATGCGCTCCAGACCTTTCACTGCAAGATGCTCGGTCTGCACCGGAATCACCAACTGCTGGCTGGCCGCCAAGGCATTGACCATCAACACACCCAGCAACGGTGGGCTGTCGATCAACGCGTAATCGAAGTCCTGCCACAATTGCGCCAGGCTCTTGGCGATCACCAGGCCCAGGCCACTCTGCCCCGGCGACTGGCGCTCGAGGGTGGCGAGCGCGGTGCTCGACGGCAACAGGGAAATACGTTCGTCGCTGGTCGGCAGCAACAGCTGCCCGGGCAAGCCTTGTGGCACGCTGCCCTTGTGCAGAAACAGGTCGTAGCTGCTGTGTTCCAGGCTGTCGGGGTCGTAACCGAAGTAGCTGGTCATGGAGCCGTGCGGGTCGAGATCGACCACAACCACGCGCTTGCCCGCCTCAGCCAGCAAACCGGCTAAAGCGATGGAGGAAGTGGTTTTACCGACACCACCCTTTTGATTGGCGACTGCCCAGACTCTCATTCAGATTGTTCCTCCCGGTCGAATCAATACAACCGAGAAATAGCTCAACGTTATAAGCCGGGTGACGGAGAATTGACGGCACTCACGTGTCCCGGCGACTTGACAGTCGTCGGTGCAGTTTGTGTGCCAGCACGCTTCAACGCGGCGTCCGGTTTTGCATTAGCGGTTCCGGTACCGGTCAGGCTGCGACGTACATCGAGATTGCGCGACACCACCAACACCACGCGCCGGTTACGTGCACGCCCTTCGGCAGTCGCGTTATTGGCCACAGGCTGGAACTCGCCGTAACCCACCGAGGCCAGACGCCCGGGGTTGACACCTTGCATGGCGAGCATGCGCACAATGCTCGCCGAGCGGGCCGAGGACAGTTCCCAGTTGGTCGGGTACTGCGCCGTGCGGATCGGTTGATCGTCGGTGAAGCCTTCAACGTGAATCGGGTTGTCGAACGGCTTCAGAATCGCCGCGACCTTGTCGATGATGTTGAATGCGATATCGCTGGGCATGGCATCGCCGCTGCCGAACAACAGGCTCGAGTTGAGTTCGATCTCGACCCACAACTCGTTGCCACGCACGGTCATCTGATTGGAACTGATCAAATCGCCAAACGCCGCACTGATGTCATCGGCAATACTCTTGAGCGGATCCTTGCTGGCCTGGGCAATGCCGGCATCGATCTGCTCGCTGTCCTTGACCAGCGGCTTGGCCGGGGTAACCGTCTTCGGACGCTCTTCGCCGATGGGGATCGGCTTGAGGGCACGGTCAGAGTTGGTAAAGACCCCGACCAGCGCTTCGGAAATTTCCTTGTACTTGCCTTCGTTGATCGAAGAGATGGAGTACATCACCACGAAAAAGGCGAACAGCAGTGTGATGAAGTCCGCGTAGGACACCAGCCAGCGCTCGTGGTTGACGTGTTCATCGTGCTGACGGCGGCGTGCCATAGTCCATTACCCCCATCAGTCCATGAAGCCCTGAAGCTTCAACTCGATGGAGCGAGGGTTTTCACCTTCGGCAATCGACAGAATGCCTTCCAGCAACATTTCGCGATAACGCGACTGCCGCAACGCGATGGACTTGAGCTTGCTGGCAATCGGCAACAGCACCAGGTTGGCGCTGGCCACGCCGTAGATGGTCGCGACGAAGGCCACGGCAATGCCGCTGCCCAGCTGCGACGGATCACCCAGGTTGCCCATGACATGAATCAGGCCCATGACCGCACCGATGATACCGATGGTCGGCGCATAGCCGCCCATGCTTTCAAAGACTTTGGCGGCTTCGATGTCACGGCTTTCCTGGGTGTAGAAATCCACTTCGAGGATGCTGCGAATCGACTCGGGCTCGGCGCCGTCGACCAGCAGTTGCAAGCCTTTGCGCGAGTAGCTGTCGGGTTCGCTGTCCGCTACCCCTTCGAGCCCGAGCAAACCTTCCTTGCGCGCGGTGAGGCTCCAGTTGACCACACGGTCGATACCACCGGCGAGGTCGACGCGAGGCGGAAAGAGGATCCAGCGAAGAATCTGCATGGCGCGCTTGAAGGCACTCATCGGCGACTGTAACAACGCAGCACCAATGGTCCCGCCGAGCACGATCAATGCCGCCGGGCCGTTGGCCAAGGCACCGAGATGCCCACCTTCCAGGTAGTTGCCACCAATAATGGCGATGAACGCCATGATGATCCCGATGAGGCTTAAAACATCCATCAGATGCACGCCTCGGCCAGGTGCTTGCCGATATCGTCGAGGCCGTAGATCGCGTCTGCCAGATCGGCTTTGACGATCGCCATCGGCATGCCGTAGATCACGCAACTGGCTTCATCCTGAGCCCAGACCGCACTGCCGCCCTGCTTGAGCAGACGCGCACCTTCGCGACCGTCGGCGCCCATGCCGGTAAGGACTACCGCCAGAACTTTGTCGCCGTAGGACTTGGCCGCTGAACCGAAGGTGATGTCCACGCACGGTTTGTAGTTCAGACGCTCGTCGCCCGGGAGGATTTTCACCGCACCACGGCCGTCGATCATCATTTGCTTGCCACCCGGCGCCAGCAAGGCCAGGCCCGGACGCAGGATGTCACCATCCTCAGCTTCCTTGACGCTGATCCGGCAGAGCTTGTCCAAACGCTCGGCGAAAGCCTTGGTGAAGGCCGCCGGCATGTGCTGGATCAGCACGATCGGCGCCGGGAAGTTTGCCGGCAGCTGTGTCAGCACCCGTTGCAACGCAACCGGGCCGCCGGTTGACGTACCAATGGCAACCAGTTTGTAGGCTTTGCGTTTCGGGGCCGGCGACGAGGCGCTGGCAACCGGCGCACGCGCGGGAGTCGGCGTCGGGGCCGGACGCGCGGGCGCAGCTGCACTGCTGCCGAAACTCGAAGGTGCCGGTGTCGGGGCTGGCGCGGCGGCTGGAGCCGGGGCGCTGTAGGCGCTGAAACGACGGTTACTGCGCGAAATGCTGTGGACCTTTTCGCACAGCAGTTGCTTGACCTTCTCGGGGTTGCGCGAGATGTCTTCGAAATTCTTCGGCAGGAAGTCCACCGCGCCGGCATCCAGTGCATCGAGAGTGACCCGAGCGCCTTCGTGCGTCAGCGAGGAGAACATCAAAACCGGGGTAGGACAGCGCTGCATGATGTGCCGCACCGCCGTGATGCCATCCATCATCGGCATCTCGTAGTCCATGGTGATCACGTCTGGCTTGAGGGCCAGGGCCTGATCGATCGCCTCTTTACCGTTGGTCGCCGTACCGACAACCTGGATACTCGGATCCGCTGAAAGAATTTCCGAGACGCGGCGGCGGAAAAAACCAGAATCATCCACCACCAGGACTTTGACTGCCATAAACACTCCGTTAGACGGAGCGAGGCTCAGTCGCCCCGCTCCGCCAGAATCAAATACGCCGTGCGGCGTAACGCTTGAGCATGCTCGGAACATCGAGAATCAGGGCGATGCGGCCGTCACCGGTAATGGTGGCGCCGGACATGCCCGGGGTTCCCTGAAGCATTTTGCCCAATGGCTTGATGACCACTTCTTCCTGGCCCACCAGCTGATCGACGACAAAGCCGATCCGCTGAGTGCCCACCGAAAGGATCACCACGTGGCCTTCACGCTGCTCTTCGTGAGCGGCGGAGCTGACCAGCCAGCGTTTGAGGTAGAACAGTGGCAGCGCCTTGTCCCGCACGATCACCACTTCCTGACCGTCGACCACGTTGGTGCGCGACAGGTCGAGATGGAAAATCTCGTTGACGTTGACCAGCGGGAAAGCAAAGGCCTGGTTGCCGAGCATGACCATCAGCGTCGGCATGATCGCCAGGGTCAACGGGACCTTGATGACGATCTTCGAGCCTTTGCCCTTGGTCGAGTAGATATTGATGGTGCCGTTGAGCTGGGCGATCTTGGTTTTCACCACGTCCATGCCCACGCCACGACCGGACACGTCGGAGATCTCGGTTTTGGTCGAGAAACCCGGCGCAAAGATCAGGTTGAAGCAGTCGGACTCGCTGAGACGGTCCGCCGCATCCTTGTCCATCAGCCCTTTCTTCACGGCGATACTGCGCAAGACATCAGCGTCCATGCCCTTGCCGTCATCAGAGATGGACAGCAGGATGTGATCGCCTTCCTGTTCTGCGGACAGAATCACTTTGCCGCTGCGAGGCTTGCCCATCGCCTCACGATCAGTCGGTTCTTCGATACCGTGGTCGACCGAGTTACGCACCAAGTGGACCAGCGGGTCGGCCAGGGCCTCGACGAGGTTCTTGTCGAGGTCGGTTTCTTCGCCGACCAGTTCCAGGTTGATCTCTTTCTTGAGCTGGCGCGCGAGGTCGCGAACCAGACGCGGGAAGCGCCCGAAGACTTTCTTGATCGGCTGCATCCGGGTCTTCATCACCGCGGTCTGCAAGTCGGCCGTGACCACGTCGAGGTTCGACACGGCCTTGGACATGGCTTCGTCGCCGCTGTTGAGCCCCAGACGAACCAGACGGTTACGCACCAGTACCAGTTCGCCGACCATGTTCATGATTTCGTCGAGACGTGCGGTATCCACCCGTACGGTGGTCTCGGCTTCACTGGCCGGTTTTTCCGGTGGCGGTGAAGCCGGTGCACGAGCTGGAGCCGGTGCAGCAGCGGCAGCAGGCTTCGGCGCTTCGGCTTTTGGCTCGGGCGCTTTAGCCACAGGTGCTGGCGCTGCAGCCTTGGCAACTGGCGCCGCCACCGAAGCAGCAGAACCTGTGCCGACCTCCGTGAACTTGCCTTTGCCATGCAGTTCGTCGAGCAGCGATTCGAACTCGTGATCGGAGATCAGATCGCTACCTGCGGCTGCAGCCGTAGGTGCCGCAGGTGCCGGAACGGCAGCAATTGCCGATTCCAGAGCATCAACGGCGAAGTTGCCTTTGCCATGCAACTGATCGAGCAGTGCTTCGAATTCGTCGTCGGTAATGTCGGAGCTGTCGCCTGCCGCTTTCGGGGCAGCCGGCGCGGCTGGCGCTGCCACCGCATCGACAGCGAACTGACCCTTGCCGTGCAATTGATCGAGCAACGACTCGAACTCGGCATCGGTAATTTCATCGCTGCCGGCAGCCACTTCAGGTGCCGGGGCGACAGGCGTCCCCGCTTCGGCTTGCGCCTTGACCGCGTTCAGCGAATCCAGCAGCAGTTCGAATTCATTGTCGGTGATGTCGCCCGATTCGCTTTCAGCGGCAGGTGTTTCGACCACTTCAGCAACCGGTTGCGCCACATCGGCCGTTTGAGGCTCGGCCAGACGGGCCAGAGCCGCCAGCAGTTCCGGTGTAGCCGCAGTGATCGGTGCACGCTCGCGGACTTCGCTGAACATGCCGTTCACCGCGTCCAGCGCTTCGAGAACCACGTCCATCAGTTCCGAGTCGACGCGACGCTCACCCTTGCGCAGGATGTCGAACACGTTCTCGGCGATGTGACAGCACTCCACCAGCTCGTTGAGCTGGAGGAAGCCGGCGCCCCCTTTTACAGTGTGAAAACCGCGAAAAATTGCATTGAGCAAATCCGCATCATCTGGTCGGCTTTCCAGCTCGACCAGCTGTTCGGACAGTTGCTCTAGAATCTCGCCGGCCTCAACCAGGAAATCCTGAAGGATCTCTTCATCGGCGCCGAAGCTCATTAAGGGGGTGCTCCTGAGGTCTAAAAACCTAAAAAACCTAAAATGCTAAAACTCTAAAATCCTAGGCTGGATAACAAATCGTCCACATCGTCCTGACCGGACACAACGTCTTCTCTTTTATCGGCATGAATCTGCGGACCTTCACCCTGAGAGAGATGTTTTTGCGGATCTTTTTCAGCCAGCATCGCTTCATGGTCATGTTCGATGCCCGCAAAGCGGTCTACCTGACTGGCCATGAGCACGAGCTTGAGCAGGTTGCTTTCGACTTCGGTGACCAGTTGAGTCACGCGCTTGATCACCTGACCGGTTAGATCCTGGTAATCCTGTGCCAGCAGAATATCGTTGAGGTTGCCCGAGACGACCTGGCTCTGCTCGACGCTACGCGTCAGGAAACCGTCGACACGCCGGGCCAGTTCGCGGAACTCTTCGGCACCGACTTCGCGGCGCATGAAACGCCCCCAGTCCGCGCTCAAGGCCTGGGCGTCAGTGCTCAGGCCATTGACCAGCGGAGTACTGTTCTCGACCAGATCCATGGTGCGGTTCGCGGCCGCTTCGGTCAGTTTGACCACATAGGACAGGCGCTCGGTGGCGTCCGTAATCTGTGAGACTTCCTCGGCTTGCGGCATGTTCGGGTCAATCTGAAAATTGACGATCGCGCTATGCAGCTCGCGAGTGAGCTTGCCCACCTCCCGGTACAGGCCGCGATCACGGGTCTGATTGAGCTCATGGATCAGTTGCACAGCGTCACCGAACCTGCCCTTTTCAAGGCTTTCGACCAGTTCGTTAGCGTGTTTTTTCAGGGTCGACTCGAAATCGCCCTGTGAAGATTCTCTTTGCTCCATAGCTCCCCCCGTGGCGCAGTGGCTCTGCACATCAACCGATGCGTTCGAATATTTTTTCGATCTTCTCTTTCAACGCCTGGGCCGTGAAGGGTTTGACCACATAGCCGTTTACACCGGCTTGAGCGGCTTCGATGATCTGCTCGCGCTTGGCTTCGGCAGTGACCATCAGCACCGGCAGGTGCTTGAGCTTTTCATCGGCGCGCACGTGGCGCAGCAAATCGATACCGGTCATGCCAGGCATGTTCCAGTCCGTTACCAGAAAGTCGATGCTCCCGCTGTTGAGGACGGGAATGGCGGTAATACCGTCGTCCGCCTCGACCGTGTTGGTGAACCCAAGGTCACGCAACAGGTTTTTTATGATCCGCCGCATCGTTGAGAAGTCATCAACGATGAGGATTTTCATGTTCTTGTCCAATTCGACCTCCAAGCAGTCTTAAACGCGTTCAGCACCTGAACACGCCATTCAATCAATCAGGCAGAGCACTCGACGACTGTCTGGAGCACAACGGATGAAGACCGGCACAGCGTTACGCCCTGCCTGTTTCGTTCGCAGTGTCCCCACACTGCTGTCAGCGCGCTCGCCACTCCCCCAAACGCCCCCGCAAACGGGCCGCGCACTGGCTGTGTAACTGGCTGACCCGCGATTCACTGACCCCCAGGACCTCACCGATTTCCTTGAGATTCAGCTCTTCGTCGTAGTACAGCGCCAACACCAGTCGCTCACGCTCCGGCAAATTGGCAATCGCATCCGCCAGTGCAGCCTGGAAGCGTTCATCTTCCAGGTCGCGCGACGGTTCGAGATGAGCACTCGCGCCATCCTCGTGCAGCCCTTCATGCTCGCCGTCCTGCAACAGATCGTCGAAGCTGAACAGGCGACTGCCCAAGGTGTCATTCAAAATCCCGTAATAATCGTCGAGACTCAATTGGAGTTCGGCCGCAACCTCGTGATCTTTAGCGTCACGCCCGGTTTTAGCTTCAATTGAGCGAATCGCGTCACTCACCATCCGGGTATTGCGGTGTACCGAGCGTGGCGCCCAGTCACCCTTGCGGACTTCATCGAGCATCGCACCACGGATACGGATCCCCGCGTACGTCTCGAAACTCGCGCCTTTGCTCGCGTCATATTTGGTCGACACTTCAAGCAAGCCGATCATGCCTGCCTGGATCAGGTCTTCGACCTGAACACTGGCCGGCAAGCGCGCCAACAGGTGATAGGCAATACGTTTTACCAGTGGCGCGTAACGCTCGATCAGTTCGTACTGCGCGTCACGCGCCGACTTCTTGTACAGGTTGTAACCGCTGGCTGTCATAGAACCGGACCCGCAGTTTGCTGCACCAGACGCTCGACGAAAAACTCCAGGTGCCCACGCGGGTTGGCAGGCAACGGCCAGGTATCGACTTTCTGCGCGATGGCCTTGAATGCCAGCGCACACTTGGAGCGAGGAAACGCTTCATACACGGCGCGCTGCTTCTGCACGGCCTTGCGCACGCATTCGTCGTAAGGCACCGCACCGACGTATTGTAAGGCGACGTCGAGGAAGCGATCCGTGACCTTGGTCAACTTGGCGAACAGATTTCGTCCTTCCTGCGGGCTTTGTGCCATGTTGGCCAGCACGCGGAAGCGGTTCATGCCGTAATCGCGGTTGAGCAGCTTGATCAGCGCGTAGGCGTCAGTGATCGACGTCGGCTCGTCGCAAACCACCAGCAACACTTCCTGGGCGGCGCGAACAAAACTGACGACCGACTCACCAATACCCGCCGCCGTGTCGATCACCAATACGTCGAGGTTGTCGCCAATGTCGCTGAATGCCTGAATCAGGCCAGCATGCTGGGCCGGGCTCAGGTGAACCATGCTCTGGGTACCGGACGCTGCTGGAACAATACGAATTCCGCCCGGCCCCTGAAGTAATACATCGCGCAGTTCACAGCGGCCTTCGATGACGTCGGCCAGCGTACGCTTGGGCGTGAGCCCCAGCAGGACGTCGACGTTCGCCAGTCCCAGATCGGCGTCCAGCAGCATGACGCGCCGGCCGAGCTCAGCAAGAGCCAGGGACAAGTTCACTGACACATTAGTCTTCCCGACGCCACCTTTGCCGCCGGTCACTGCGATCACCTGTACGGGATGCATGCTGCCCATGTTCGTTCTTTACCTTGTCTTGCTTAGACGCGGACTACATGACTGGCTGCGCGCTCACTTGGGAACAATGCATGGCAGGCCATCGATGTAGATACAAATCTATTCATTATTACCTCAGCCGACGCGCTTGGCCGGGCTGTGGTAGAGGTCAGCGAACATATCAGCCATGGCTTCTTCGCTGGGTTCTTCCTGCATCTGCACGCTTACAGCGCGACTGACCAACTGATGCCGGCGCGGTAAATGTAGATCATCCGGGATCCTTGGCCCGTCAGTCAGATAAGCGACAGGTAATTCGTGGCTGATTGCCAGGCTCAACACCTCGCCCAGACTCGCTGTTTCATCCAGTTTAGTCAGGATGCAGCCTGCCAGCCCGCACCGCTTGTAACTGTGATAAGCGGCAGTCAGCACCTGCTTCTGGCTGGTAGTGGCCAGCACCAGATAATTCTTCGACTTGATCCCGCGACCGGCCAGGCTTTCCAGCTGCATGCGCAACGCCGGATCACTGGCCTGCAGACCGGCGGTGTCGATCAACACCACACGCTTGCGCAACAGTGGATCAAGGGCTTGCGCCAGCGACTGGCCCGGATCGACGTGAGTCACCGAGACATTGAGGATACGCCCCAGGGTCTTGAGCTGTTCCTGGGCTCCAATGCGAAAGCTGTCCATGCTGACCAGCGCGATGTTCTGCGCGCCGTACTTGAGCACGTAACGCGCGGCCAGCTTGGCCAGCGTCGTGGTTTTGCCCATGCCGGCAGGGCCGACCATGGCGATCACGCCACCCTCTTCCAGTGGCTCGATCTCCGGAGTCACGATCATCCGCGCCAGGTGCGCCAACAGCATGCGCCAGGCCTGACGGGGTTCTTCAATTTCAGTAATCAGTTCCAGCAGATCGCGCGACAGCGGACCGGACAGGCCAATGCGTTGCAGGCGACGCCACAGGTTGGCTTGCTGCGGGCGACTGCCTTGCAGCTGGTTCCAGGCCAGCGAACCCAACTGCACTTCGAGTAATTCACGCAGGCCATTGAGTTCGAAACGCATCGAGTCGAAAGCCCGCGGGTCAACCCCGGCAGACGGTGCAGACGCTGGAGCAGGACGCGGCCGCTCAGCATAGGTCGGCTCGATCAACGGTTCCGCAGCGGTCAGCGGCAGGCCGGCAAACAACTGGCGATTGGTGCTGGCGCTCGCATCACCTTCACCATCGCCACGCAGGCTCAATTCAGCCTGAGCCGTGACGATCCGCGACTGGGTCTTGCGCAACTCGTCTTCGAGTTCAATGTTCGGTACACGCGGGGCCAGCGCCGACAGCTTGTAATCCAGGGCCGCCGTCAGCTCGACACCACCGGCGATCCGGCGATTACCGATAATGGCGGCATCAGCGCCCAGCTCATCGCGAACCAGCTTCATGGCCTGACGCATATCGGCGGCGAAAAAACGCTTAACTTGCATAAACCACTACCTCAGCCGTTGGGCCCTACTGTCGCAACGATGGTCACTTGCTTGTTGTCAGGGATTTCCTGATACGCCAACACATGCAACCCCGGCACTGCCAAACGTCCGAACCGCGAGAGCATCGCGCGTACCGGACCTGCTACCAGCAGAATCACTGGTTGACCTTGCATTTCCTGACGCTGCGCGGCGTCGATCAACGAACGCTGCAGCTTCTCTGCCATGCTTGGCTCCAGCAGAACGCCCTCTTCCGAGCCTTGTCCTGCCTTCTGAAGACTATTGAGCAATATTTGTTCCAACCTTGGCTCCAAGGTGATCACAGGCAGCTCGGACTCAGTGCCTACAATGCTTTGGACGATAGCGCGCGATACACCAACCCGGACGGCCGCCACCAGAGCGGCAGTATCTTGACTCTTGGAGGCATTGTTCGCGATGGCCTCGGCAATGCTGCGAATGTCGCGAACCGGAACCTGTTCGGCCAACAAGGCTTGCAGCACTTTGAGCAGCTGCGACAGCGAAACGACGCCCGGCACCAGCTCCTCGGCCAGTTTTGGCGAGCTTTTGGCCAGCAATTGCATGAGCTGCTGAACTTCTTCGTGGCCGATCAGCTCGCTGGAGTGTTTGTACAAAATCTGGTTGAGGTGAGTCGCCACCACCGTACTGGCATCGACCACGGTGTACCCCAGGGACTGCGCCTGCGGACGCTGACTGATTTCGATCCAGACCGCCTCCAGACCAAAGGCCGGATCTTTGGCGGTGATGCCATTGAGCGTGCCGTAGACCTGCCCGGGGTTGATCGCCAGTTCGCGATCCGGATAAATCTCCGCCTCGGCAAGGATCACCCCCATCAGGGTCAGGCGGTAGGCACTTGGCGCCAGGTCGAGGTTGTCGCGAATGTGCACGGTCGGCATCAGGAAGCCCAGATCCTGGGAAAGCTTTTTGCGCACGCCCTTGATCCGCGCCAGCAACTGACCACCCTGGTTGCGATCCACCAGCGGAATCAGCCGGTAGCCGACTTCCAGACCAATCATGTCGATCGGGGTCACGTCATCCCAGCCCAGCTCTTTGGTTTCCATGGCCCGCGCCGGCGACGGCAGCAGGTCCTGCTGGCGCTTGACCTCCTCCAGAGCCTGAACCTTGACGATGTTCTGTTTTTTCCAGAACAGATACGCGCCGCCTGCTGCGACGGCTGCCATGCTGAGAAAGGAGAAGTGCGGCATGCCTGGCACCAGGCCCATGACCGCCATCAAACCGGCCGCCACCGCCAACGCCTTGGGTGACGCGAACATCTGCCGATTGATCTGCTTGCCCATGTCTTCCGAACCGGAAGCACGGGTCACCATGATCGCCGCCGCGGTGGACAGCAGCAGTGATGGCAATTGCGCCACCAAACCGTCACCGATGGTCAACAATGCGTAGACTTTGCCAGCATCGCCGAAGCTCATGCCATGCTGGAAGATCCCGACCGCCATGCCACCAATCAGGTTGATGAACAGAATCAGCAGACCGGCGATGGCGTCACCGCGCACGAATTTGCTGGCACCGTCCATCGAACCGTAGAACTCGGCCTCTTGAGCCACCTCCATACGGCGCAGCTTGGCTGCGGGCTGGTCGATCAGGCCGGCGTTCAGGTCGGCGTCGATGGCCATCTGCTTGCCCGGCATCGCATCGAGGGTGAAACGTGCACTGACCTCGGAAATCCGTCCGGCACCTTTGGTCACCACGACGAAGTTGATGATCATCAAAATCGCGAAGACCACGATACCGACCACGTAGTTACCGCCGATCACCACCTCGCCGAAGGCCTGGATCACCCTGCCGGCGGCGGCATGGCCGTCCTGACCGTGGAGCATTACCACCCGGGTCGAGGCCACGTTCAACGCCAGTCGCAACAACGTGGCGACCAGCAGAATGGTCGGAAACACCGCAAAATCCAGCGGCCGCAAGGCGTAGACGCAAACCAGCAGCACAACAATCGACAGCGCAATGTTGAAGGTGAAGAACACATCGAGCAGGAACGGCGGGACCGGCAACATCATCATCGCCAGCATGACCAACAGCAACAGCGGCACACCCAGATTGCCTCGACTGAGGTCTGCCAGGTTGCTGCGGGCACTGTTGATTAACTGAGAGCGATCCACCGGTATTCCCCGTTCCTTGAAGCAAACTTTTGACGCCTGAAGCAGGCGCAGGCCGGCTATTGCAAGAAGCCTTCCAACTTTTGCGGGGACAGGTAATAGAGGCCAGTGATGGTGTTCAACCTGTGGGAGCAGGCTTACCCGCGAAGAGGCCGGAATATTCAACGCCCGTCCTAAGAATGCGACCACAAACCTGCAAAACAGCGGGAAACGTCCGACAGGTTTTCAAGGTTGCCCCTCGGAAATCGCATCACTAGTCTTCGGTGGTCGCTGCCAAATCAGCGACCGGGCCTGGAAACCCGATTGAGTAAGACCTAACGATGTGCCACATGACATACTGCCGAGCGCTTTTTCTCCAGCAGTTCTTTGTTATGGCGGCTGTGTGCGGGAGACCTTCGGGTCTGCCGAGTTTTGGTTTCCTCCTCGGTTTTCCAGCCCGCTCACAGCTGCCACCCTTCGCCTGGAAACGAATGGGACAGCTCCAGCCTGTAATCGAGGAGCTACGCCATGCACAAAGCCATCTCCACTCAAGACCTGAAAACCGCCGGCCTCACCCCCTTCTCCATCCACAACGATCAAGCCCTGTTCCGCGTCAACAGTGGCGTCCCTCTGCTCACTGCCTTGTCCCACGTCTCCGACCTGCTCCACCTCTCCAGGATGCTGGCCGAAGATGCAGCGATGGAGCGCAAAACCGACCGCTATGCCTGGGCCTCCCACTATTTGCAGGAGATGAGCAAAGCCGTCATCGATGACGTGGTGAAAGTCATAGCCGCATCGAACAACCATCAAAAAGCCGAGCATTAACTCACCCACCACGGATCGCTCCCACGCGCCTGCGCGGGAACGATCACCACCACCACCCCACTCAACAGGCCGAGCGTTAGCTCGCCTGCAGCTCTTGATCTTGATCCACCCGCCCCGTCGGGAGGCCGAGTGGAGGCGTTCATCAGGGGGAAGGCGCGCAGCGCCGTTCGACGCAGTCGAACACATCGAGAGGAGGTCGAAGCGAAGCCGACCGTAGGCGATGCCCCCTGATGAATGCCGGAGCGAGGGAACGCCGAGCCTAGGCGAGGCGCCGTACGCTTGGGGCGAGACCTTTGGTTACTTTGGGGCGTTTGCCAAAGTGACACGCTGTAAGAGCGGAACCATAAGTGGCCGTTACCGCAGGAATGGATATGTACACCTGCGGGAGATTGGCCGGCTGTCAGGCCGCCTTCGCAGGCAAGCCAGCTCCCACATTTTTGATCGGCGTACACCGCCAAGAGATGAACCGGTCAGGAATCGCGGCGCAGATCCGGTGGAATCGGCAAATCGTCCTTGAGCGGATCCGGACGCTTGCCCTTGCCGGCGCGGTACTGGCGGATCTGATAAACGTAAGCCAGCACCTGAGCAACCGCCAGATAAAGCCCACCAGGAATTTCCTGATCGAGCTCGGTGGAGTAATAGATCGAACGCGCCAGGGCCGGCGACTCGAGCAACAAGACCTCATTGGCCACCGCGATTTCACGAATCTTCAGCGCCAGGAAGTCGCTGCCCTTGGCGACCAGCATCGGCGCCCCGCCCTTCTCCGGATCGTACTTGAGCGCCACCGCGTAGTGGGTCGGGTTGGTAATGACCACATCGGCCTCGGGAATGGCCGCCATCATCCGCCGCTGGGACATCTCGCGCTGCAACTGGCGAATCCGCTGTTTGACCTCGGGGCGACCTTCTTGATCCTTGTGCTCGTCGCGCACTTCCTGCTTGGTCATCAGCAGTTTTTTGTGACTCTGGTAGAGCTGAACTGGCACATCGACTGCCGCGATCAGAATCAACCCGCACGCCATCCACAAAGTGCTCCAGCCCACCAGTTGCACACTGTGAATAATCGCCTGCTCCAGCGGCTCATGGGCGATTCGCAAAAAGTCGTCGATGTCCGAGCGCAGCACGCTCAGCGCGACGAACAGCACCAGCAGGAATTTTGCCAGGGCCTTGAGCAGCTCGATCAACGCCGTGGACGAAAACATCCGCTTGAGGCCGTTGGCCGGATTCATTCGACTGAACTTGGGTGCCAGGCTACTGCCGGCGAACAACCAGCCACCCAGGGAAATCGGACCAATGATCGCCGCCAACAACAAGGTCAGCAGCACCGGTTGCACCGCGATAATCGCGATCTTGCCCGACTTCAGCAAGTACAGGCCCATGGCGTCCGGAGTCAGCACCACTTCACGCGGCAAGGAGAAGTTCAGGCGCATGATTTCCAGCAGGTCCAGCGCCAGACCGCCGCCGTAGATCAACAACCCACCCGCCCCGGCCAGCATCACCACCAGGGTATTGAGCTCTTTGGAGCGAGCGATCTCACCCTTTTCACGGGAGTCTTTCTTGCGCTTGTCCGTGGGGTCTTCTGTCTTGTCCTGACCACTCTCGCTTTCAGCCATGATTCAGCGCGCCTGTGCCATATCACGCAACAACTGCAAGGCCTCGACAGCCAACGGTTGATACTGGTTGAGAATGTCCCCCAGGCTGACCCAGAAAATCACCAGGCCCAGCACCAGGGTCAGCGGAAAACCGATAGAGAAGATATTCAGTTGCGGCGCCGCGCGGGTCATGACCCCGAAGGCAATGTTGACGACCAGCAATGCGGTGATTGCCGGCAATACCAGCAGCATGGCCGCTCCCAGCACCCAGCCCATCTTGCCGGCCATTTCCCAGAAATGATTGACCAGCATGCCGCTGCCTACCGGTAGGGTCGTGAAGCTTTCCGTGAGGACTTCAAACACCACCAGATGGCCATTCATGCCCAGAAACAGCAACGTCACCAGCATCGTCAAAAACTGCCCGATGACGGCCGCCGACACGCCGTTGGTGGGGTCGACCATGGACGCGAAGCCCATGCCCATCTGAATCGAAATAATCTGCCCGGCCACCACGAACGCCTGAAAGAACAGCTGCAAGGAGAACCCCAGCAACGCGCCAATCAGTATCTGTTCGGCAATCAGCAGCAGACCACTCAAGTCCAGCGGATTGACCTGCGGCATCGGCGGCAGTCCTGGCGCGATAACCACCGTTATCGCCACTGCGAAATACAGTCGGATACGCCTGGGCACCAGGGTCGTGCCGAAGACCGGCATGGTTGTCAGCACCGCGCCAACCCGAAATAGCGGCAGCATGAAGCTGGCCACCCAGGTACTGATTTGCGCATCGGTCAGCGCCAGCAATGACATGGTTTAGCCGATCAACTGCGGAATACTGGTGTACAAGCGCAGTATGTATTCCATGAAGGTTTGTATCAGCCACGGACCGGCAACGATCAGCGTGATCAGCATCACCAGCAAACGCGGCAGAAAACTCAGGGTCTGTTCGTTGATCTGCGTGGCCGCCTGAAACATCGCCACCAGCAGCCCCACCAGCAAACTCGGAACGACCAATATGGCGACCATCATGGTGGTCAGCCAGAGCGCTTCACGAAACAGGTCTACCGCAACTTCAGGAGTCATATCGCTCTACCCGCCCACTCTGTCTAAACACCGCCGAAACTGCTCGCCAGCGTACCGATGATCAACGCCCAGCCATCCACCAGCACAAACAGCATGATCTTGAACGGCAGCGAAATGATCAGTGGCGAGAGCATCATCATGCCCATGGCCATCAGCACACTGGCAACGACCAGGTCGATGATCAGGAACGGAATGAAGATCATGAAGCCGATCTGGAACGCGGTTTTCAGTTCCGAGGTCACGAAGGCCGGCACCAGAATGGTCAGCGGCGCCTGGTCCGGCGTCGCGATGTCGGTGCGCTTGGACAGTCGCATGAACAACTCAAGGTCGCTGCTGCGGGTCTGCGCCAGCATGAAGTCCTTGATCGGTACTTGCGCCTTGGCCACCGCATCCTGAGCCGTCAGCTTCTCGGCCAGATAAGGCTGCAAGGCATCCTGATTCACCCGATCAAAGACTGGCGCCATGATGAACATGGTCAGAAACAGCGCCATGCCGGTGAGGATCTGGTTCGACGGCGTCTGCTGCAAACCCAGGGCCTGACGCAGGATCGAGAACACGATGATGATCCGGGTGAAGCTGGTCATCAGCATGACGAACGCCGGAATGAAGCTCAGCGCGGTCATGATCAGCAGGATTTGCAGACTGACCGAGTATTCCTGAGCGCCATTGGCGTTCGTGCCCAGGGTGATCGCCGGGATCGACAACGGGTCGGCAGCGAACACCAACGGCGCGGCCAGCATCAGGACCAGTGCCAACAGGATGCGCAACGGCATTACTTCTTATCCTTATCTTTACCCAGCAACTCCATCAGGCGCTGGGCAAACTCGGGGGTCGCCTGCTCGGTGCTCGGTACTTGCACCGGCTCCTTGAGCACATGCAACGGGGTAATGGTGCCCGGGGTCAGCCCAAGCAGAATCTGCTCGTTACCGACTTGCACCAGCACCAGGCGATCACGCGGCCCGAGGGCGCGCGAGCCGATCAGCTCGATCACCTGCCCTTTGCCGGCAGGACCCGCCTGCTGGACGCGGCGCAACAACCAGGCGAGGAAGAAGATCAGGCCCAGCACCAGCAGCAAACCCAGCACCAACTGAGTCAACTGCCCGGCCACGCCGCTGCCGATCGCTGGGGTCGCGACCGCCGCTACCGGTTCCGCCGCCCATGCACTGAGCGGCAAGGCCAGCAATACGCCGAGAAACGCCTTCACTCAGCGCAGCTTCTTGATGCGTTCGCTTGGGCTGATCACGTCGGTCAGGCGGATGCCGAACTTCTCGTTGACCACCACCACTTCGCCGTGAGCGATGAGCGTGCCATTGACCAGCACGTCCAGCGGTTCGCCGGCCAAACGGTCAAGTTCGATCACCGAGCCCTGGTTGAGCTGCAGCAGGTTACGAATGTTGATATCGGTGCTGCCGACTTCCATGGAAATCGACACCGGGATGTCCAGAATCACGTCCAGGTTAGGACCGTCGAGGGTCACTGGCTCGTTGTTCTTCGGCACGCTGCCGAACTCTTCCATTGCCATACGACTGGAGGACGACGAACTCGCCGCATCAGCGGCCAGCAAGGCGTCAATATCGTCCTGCCCGGCATCACCCGTTTCTTCGAGCGCCGCAGCCCATTCATCGGCCAGCGCCTGGTCGTCCTGGGTATTCATTTCGTCAGCCATCATTTGTCCTCAGCGGGCAACCAATCAATTGGACGCCGTCAATTAAAAGCGAATGTGTGCGAACGCAGATCAGCGTCGCTCGATCGGCTCGATCACTTGCAACGCCAGGTTGCCCCTATGGGAGCCCATCTTGACCTTGAAGGCCGGCACGCCGTTGGCGCGCATGACCATTTCTTCCGGTAGTTCCACCGGGATCACATCGCCCGGCTGCATGTGCAGGATGTCCCGCAGGCGCAATTGGCGACGGGCAACCGTGGCACCGATCGGTACGTCGACGTCGAGCAAGTCCTGGCGCAAGGCATTGACCCAGCGCTCGTCCTGATCGTCGAGGTCCGACTGGAAGCCGGCATCGAGCATTTCGCGGACCGGCTCGATCATCGAGTACGGCATGGTCACGTGCAGATCGCCGCCACCGCCATCGAGTTCGATGTGGAAGGTCGAGACCACCACCGCTTCGCTCGGCCCGACGATGTTGGCCATGGCCGGGTTCACTTCCGAGTTGATGTACTCGAAGTTGACTTCCATGATCGCTTGCCAGGCTTCCTTCAGATCGATGAAGGCCTGCTCCAGCACCATGCGCACGACGCGCAATTCGGTCGGGGTGAATTCACGACCTTCGATCTTGGCGTGACGACCGTCACCGCCAAAAAAATTGTCCACGAGCTTGAACACCAGCTTGGCATCCAGAATGAACAGCCCAGTGCCGCGCAACGGCTTGATCTTGACCAGGTTGAGGCTGGTCGGTACATACAGTGAGTGCACGTACTCGCCGAACTTCATCACCTGTACACCACCGACGGCAACGTCTGCCGAGCGACGCAACATGTTGAACATGCTGATGCGCGTGTAGCGGGCAAAACGCTCGTTGATCATTTCCAGGGTCGGCATGCGTCCGCGAACGATGCGATCCTGGCTGGTCAGGTCGTAGCTTTTAGCTCCGCCCGGTTCAGCAGCATTGTCGGTCTGTACCAGACCGTCGTCGACGCCATGCAACAGCGCATCGATCTCATCCTGGGACAGCAGGTCCTGCACGGCCATGTCGTGTTCCTACTGCAGTACGAAATTGGTGAACAGCAACTGGTCGATAACGACTTTGCCGACTTCTTTTTGCGCCACTTCCTGCACACTGGCAGTGGCTTTCTGGCGCAGCATTTCCTGACCGACCGGAGTCGCCAGGGTGTCGAAATTCTGCCCGGAGAACAGCATGACCAGATTGTTGCGGATCACCGGCATATGCACTTTCAGCGCATCCAGGTCGGCCTGGTTACGCGCCTGCAGGGTAATGCTCACCTGCATGTAGCGCTGACGGCCATTCTGGTTGTAGTTGGCCACGAAGGCCGGAGCCATGGGTTCATAAATTGCCGCTGGCTTGGTGTTACTGGCGGCTTCGGCCGCAGGCGCAGGCTTGCTCTGAGCGCTGTGCATGAAGTACCAGGTCGCCCCCACGGACAGACCGATCGCCAGCAGCACAGCCAGCACTATCACGAGAATAAGCTTGAGTTTGCCTTTCCCGGCAGGGTCTTTCACTGCTGCTTCGCTCTTCGCCATGCCAATAATCCGTCACTATTCGAGTTTTCACAGGTGCACGGCAAGGCAAGAGCAAGTGTTATGCCAGAAGTGTCGGTAGTGAGGGGGATCTGAATTTACGATCGTTCCCACGCTCTGCGTGGGAATGTCGCCACGGACGCTCGGCGTCCGATCTTGAGACGCAGAGCGTCTCGGGATGCATTCCCACGCGGGAGCGTGGGAACGATCAGCGGCAATCAGGCGTAATAGTCGACCGCGCTGGAGCCTACGACGCTGGTCGTGCTGGCGGCTGCTTCAGCCACGCTTGCCGGCAGCTCTTCATCCGCCGAGCCCAGACGACCACCGCTGGCAGTCGTGCCTGCGCCCTGGCCTTGCTGGGCCTGCTGCTGCCCGTGCCCTTGCCAGCCGCGAGACTGGTCGGACACGTTGACATCGACTTGCCCCATGCCTTGCTGGGCAAACATGTCGCGCAGACGATGCATCTGGCTGTCCAACGCCTCACGCACACCAACGTGAGCACTCATGAAGGTCACTTGAGTCTGCTGATCGGGAACCATGTTCACCCGGATATCCAGGCGACCCAATTCTGCCGGCTGAAGCTGTATATCGGCCGCCTTGAGGTTGGCACTCGACAGGTACATGACCCGATTGACCACTTCCTCGGTCCAGCCGCTCTGATGCATGGCGATCGGTTGATTCACCGGCAACGCATTCGCGGTCTTTGGCGTGGCGGCCTGGGTCAGCGCTGCCAGGCGATTGGCAAAATCGTCAACGCGCGTGTCACTGGTCGCCGATTTCAAGTCCTTGAGCCCGTCGTCGATCAACCCACTGAAGGACTTTTCGCCCCCCTGGCTAGTGCTGTCCTTGCTGATTTGCACGTCAAGCATGCTCGCCATGCCATTGGCAAAGTTCTGCGCCGCGGTGGGCTCGCTATCGGTCTGATCCGGTGTCGCTTTTGTCGGGGACTGGCTGGAGGCCGACACGTGACCACTTTGCTCCAGTGCCAGACGCAAGGCCGGCATCGCGTCCAAAGGATCGGATGCAGGATCGAACGAGGGATCCGTCGCGACCGCAGGCTGAGCCGGCGCAGGCGCCACCGTCGCCACAAGAGCCGCATCGACCTGAGGCAGGGTCTGAACCTGATCCTGAGCAACCACTGGCGGTGTTTGTGGATCGGGTACCGGCACTGGCGCTGGAGCCGATTGCACCGCCTGCGCCAGTGCCGGATCGAGAGCAGGGTCGAGCGGAGCACTATCAGCTACCGGGGCATTCTTGGCCGCTGCAGAATCGCTTGTGTCGCTTGCAGCGCTTGTGTCGCTAGCGGCCTTATCGCTGGTATCCGCCGGCTTGTCGGCGGGCAAGGACTTGCCGCTATCGGCAACGGTCGCCTGCGGGGCGGCAGACTTGTTGTCAGGCGCCACTTTTTTGCCGGTGCTGTCCGCCACTTTGTCACGCACGCTTTTACCGGCCGCGGTAGCACTAGACGCCGGGGCAGCTTGCGCCTGTTTGGCATAGACCTGAGAAAAGCTTGCGGCCTTATCCCGGGGCTCTGCAGGCGCTGCCGGCGCATTGACAGGCACGCTGGCAGACACGGACTGTGTCTTGGCCTGCGAGGCGGCCTGAAGAAGCGAATTCGGGGCAAGGGGCATAACGGTCTCCGCTGCACTGGGATCGTAGGTACAGTTGATCAACTGAAATGCAAAGGTCGAGCCAGGTTTGCTCGACAGCGACTAATAACGCCGGGCGGTCGTGTTGCCACCGACGGAACGCTGGCGCTCTGCTTCGTAAAGCGGCCGGATAATAGCGAATTCGCCATCGATTTCTCCGACCAGCTCTTCGATTCCCGCGAGGCTTTTTTGTTTGGCCCGCAGCTCCAGCTCACTGCACAACTCGGCCAGGCGCGTGGCGCCCATGTTGCTGCTACTGCCCTTGAAGCTGTGGGCGGTACTGAGCAGTTGATCAGGGTCGTGGGTTTTACGCAGCTGAGTCAAACGCTCTTCAGAGTCCTGAAGAAAAGTATCCAGAAGTATCGGGTACTCATCCTCCATGACTTCTTGCAGCGCACTCAACACGTCGTGATCCAGATGAATGTCAGTCACTTGTTCGCTCCTTGATCAAGAATGTGCGGATTATGCCTGAGCCTCCCAGGAAAACTCCACGCGGGCACGTCGACCATTGTCCGACCAACTGGCGTTGTGGCTCAACTGACGAATCAGACTCACACCACGACCCGACAAGCGGCCGCTGTCGACAGGCCGAGCCATGACCCGTTGCACGTCGAACCCCGCGCCACTGTCTTCGACTTCCACCACCAGACAGCCTCCCGCACCTTGCGGCGACAGCTGCATATGCACCCGCAGGTAGCCATCCTCAAGCGCCTCCAGACGCGCATTGCGCTGCTCGTAATACCGCGAAAACCCGGAGGCATCGCGCTTGATACTCGAATCCAGGCCCAGCACACCATGCTCCAGTGCATTGGAATAGAGCTCGGCCAGCACACTGTAAAGCGCCCCGCTTTGCGCCCGCAACCCATGCACCTCAAGCAACAATTGCATCAGATAAGGCAACGGATTGAAGCGCCTGAGCGAGTCTGCACGAAACTCAAAACTCACCGACCAATCCAGTGGGCAAGACACACTGCTGTCGGAATACACCATGGCCGGAGGCGTGAGTTGCGAGGCCTCGAGCAGGCGAACCTCCAGCATGCTGACATCGTCACGCGCCTCGCCACGGAAATCCTGCAGCGCCTGCTCGATCTCCTCGAACAGTCGGTCTGGCTGGCGATTGTCGGCAAACACCTGCTGCAACCGCTCGACACCAAACAACTGGTCGTTGGCATCACAGGTATCGATCACGCCGTCTGACAACAGGAACACCCGATCGCCGAGGGCCATCGGGAACACCTCGGTGCGATCATCAAAGGCTTGCGAACTCAACACTCCCAGCGGCAGATGCCGCGCCGGCAATACGGTGCGCTTGTCGTTGGCGATATCATGCAGATAACCATCCGGCATACCGCCGTTCCAGACCTCCACCGAACGACGCTGAAAACTCAGGCACAACAGGGTCGCGCAACAGAACATATCCACCGGCAGGATACGTTTGAGCTTGGCGTTCATCTCGCACAGCATTTCCGCCAGACCGTAACCCTTGGCGGTCATGCCGTAGAACACTTCCGCCAGCGGCATGGCGCCAACCGCTGCCGGCAGGCCATGACCGGTGAAATCTCCCAGCAGTACATGCATGTCACCGGCAGGCGTAAATGCCGCCAGCAACAGGTCGCCATTGAACAGTGCATAGGGGGATTGTGAATAACGGATATTGGGAGCGCTCAGGCAACCGGAGTGAGCAACCTTGTCGAATACCGCCTTGGCCACCCGCTGCTCATTGAGCAGGTACTCATGGTGCCTGGCGATCAGATCACGCTGCTCCAGGACCGTCGCCTGCAAGCGCCGCAAACGATCCATCGCCTTGATCTTGGCGCCGAGGATCACCTGGTTATAAGGTTTTGCCAGAAAATCGTCGCCACCCGCCTCCAGGCAACGCGCCAGGGCCTCGCTTTCCGTCAGCGAGGTCAGGAAGATGATCGGCACCAGCGTTTCGCCAGCCAGCAGCTTGATCTGTCGTGCCGCTTCGAAACCATCCATCACCGGCATCATCGCATCCATCAACACCAGTTGCGGGCGCTGCTGCTGGTACAGCTCAACCGCCTCGGCGCCGTTGGCCGCAGCCAACACCTCATGCCCCTGACGACGGACAATACTCGATAGCAGCAAGCGATCGGCCGCGCTGTCTTCAGCGATCAGCACGATCAGCGGTTCGGGCAGCGTCGACATGACGATCAACTGATGTCGAACAACTTGTCGAAATTGGAGATGGCGAGGATTTTCTTCACATCGGTACTGCTGTTGACCACACGAATATCGGAGTTGTCTCCACCAGCGTGATCACGCAGCAGCAGCAACATACCCAACGCCGAGCTATCGAGGTAGGTCGCTTCTTTCAAGTCGACCACCACCGAGCTTGGCATCTGCCCGTCAGGGCGCTCGTAGGACTCACGAAATTCCTGATGCTTGGCGAAATCGAACCGCCCCTTGACCGAAATCGTGAGTTTTTGCCCATCCGGCGATACTTCTGTAACGACTGACATGCTGCGGCTTCCCTGTCATTGGCAACGTGTAGAAGGTTTAGCACTTGCAGGGGGCATGAGCAAGGTCAAAAGATCGCAGCCTTCGGCAGTTCCTACGAGATCGCGTTTACATGCGATCTTTTCAAACCAACGCTCAATAGGGGTCGTGGCGCGGCAAACGCTGGGAAAGCTCGTCGAGCAGCCTCTGCTCGCGCCGGTCTTCGAGTTGGCGGGCTTCATCCACGTAACGCTGCACCAGTTTGCGCAGTCCTTCAACCCGGGCAAACGCCTGCTGCCAGGTGTCACGCGCCTTGTTCAGGTTGTTCTGGTGCCAGGCCAGGCTTTGGCGCTGCTGATCGATCGCGGTGCCCAATTGCGCGAGAAAGCCCTGATACCCCAGCAACCATTGCCCCGAGACACCATGGCTGCCGCGTACGATCCATTGTTCCTGGTACTCGAGGCGGAAGCTTTCGAGGTCGGCGAGCTTGCTTTCGGCCAATCGCACCTGGCCCTGGAAGTGTCCCAGGCGCTGGGCGGCGGTCTTTTCGGCCTTTTCAGCCATATCGACCACGGGCGCCAGGCGCGCCGACCGGCTCTGGGCCATGAGGTGTTAGCCGCCAGCCGCCGGGGCGAAGATCGAGGCAAGGTACGCCTCGCTCTCACCCAGGCTGATGCTGTCGTTCAGACCCTGACGCAGGTACTTGGCCAATTGCGGCTGCAACGAGATCGCCAGATCGGTTTCCCGATCGCCGCCCGCTACGTAGGCGCCGACACTGATCAGGTCGCGACTTTGCTGATAACGCGACCACAACTGCTTGAAGTACTGCGCGCGGGTCATGTGGTCTGGGCTGACCACCGACGGCATGACCCGACTGATGGACGCTTCGATATCGATCGCCGGGTAATGCCCCTCTTCCGCCAGGCGTCGCGACAGGACGATGTGCCCGTCGAGCACGCCCCGTGCGGCATCGGCGATCGGATCCTGCTGGTCGTCGCCTTCGGACAACACCGTATAAAACGCGGTGATCGAACCGCCGCCCGCCTCGGCATTACCGGCACGCTCCACCAGTTTCGGCAGTTTGGCGAATACCGATGGAGGATAACCCTTGGTCGCAGGCGGCTCGCCGATGGCCAGAGCAATTTCCCGTTGCGCCTGGGCAAAACGGGTCAGCGAATCCATCAGCAACAGGACGTTCTTGCCCTTGTCGCGGAAGTACTCGGCGATTCGCGTGCAATACATCGCGGCGCGCAGACGCATCAGCGGCGCATCGTCCGCAGGCGACGCCACCACCACGGAGCGCTTGAGCCCCTCCTCACCGAGTATGTGCTCGATGAATTCCTTGACCTCGCGGCCCCGTTCGCCAATCAGCCCGACCACGATGATGTCGGCCTCGGTAAAGCGCGTCATCATGCCCAGCAGCACACTCTTGCCGACGCCGGTGCCGGCGAAGAGGCCGAGGCGCTGACCGCGACCGACTGTCAATAATCCGTTGATGGAGCGAATGCCCACGTCCAGCGGCTGGCAGATGGGGTCGCGCTTGAGCGGGTTGATGGTCGGACCATCCATCGGCACCCAGTCTTCGGCTTTCATTCCGCCCTTGCCGTCCAGCGCACGGCCGGCGCCATCCAGCACCCGCCCGAGCATGCTCATGCCCATCGGCAAGCGCCCGGCATCGGCCAAGGGCACAACCCTGGCGCCCGGGGCGATGCCGGCGACACTGCCCACCGGCATCAAAAACACCTTGCCGCCAGAGAAGCCCATGACTTCGGCTTCGACCTGTACCGGGTGATAACTGTCGTCGTTGATCACCATGCAACGGCTGCCCATGGCGGCGCGCAGGCCCTCAGCTTCAAGCGTCAGGCCGACCATGCGCAGCAAGCGCCCTTCAAGGATCGGTTGGCCGGGCAACTCGGTGGCCTGTGCATAAGTGCTCAGGCGCTTGCCGAAGCTGGTGCGATCAAGGCGCATCAGCGATTTCCGGCTCTGGTTCAAGCAGTGGGGCAGACGGTTTTTCGCTGACGGGAAGCTCCAGCGTCAAATCCGCCTCAGCCGGATGCAAGGTCTGATCATGCAATTGATCGAACAGCTTGGCCATGATTTGCGTGATACGGGTTTCTACAGTCGCGTCGATACGGCTGTGCTCGGTCTCGACCCGGCATCCACCCGGCAACATGACTTCGTCTTCAACAATGCGCCAGGTCTCTTCATGGCGCTCGCGCAATGCCTTGACCTGCTCGAAGTCCTGCGGATTGATGTACAGACGCACATTCCCGACGCCTAGCGGCAGCAATTTCAGGGCTTCGCGCATGACGTGTTCGATTTGCGTCGAGTCGATGGCCAGCTCGCGCTGAATCACCTGCCTGGCAATGTGCTGGACCAGCCCGACCAGAGATTTCTCGATCTGCGTATCTTGCTCGACAATCGGTTCGAACAGATTGCCCATCAGCAATTCAAGGCTGGCGAGCTTCGCGCTAAGGGCCACGTCAGCTTCCTGACGAACCTTGAGCGTGGTGCTGTGAAAACCTTCTCGCTCACCGGTAGCGAAGCCTTCGTTGTAGGCTTCCTGACGAATGCTTTCGAGCTCTTCGAGGGTCAGTGGCTGGACTTCCTCCAGCGGCACTTCTTCCATCTCCGGCGGCTCGGGCTCAGGCTCGGGTTCAGGCTCCGGGACGTGCGGGTCGAAGCTGGGCAGCGACCAGATATCAAAACCCCTGACATCACGCGCACGGATCAGGTCGGTGGGCGACTCATCACTCTTGGATGCCATGGCGTTAAATCATTTCCTCGCCGCCCTTGCCGCCGAGAACGATTTCTCCGGCTTCGGCCATACGGCGGGCAATGGTGAGGATTTCTTTTTGTGCGGTTTCGACGTCGCTGACGCGTACCGGGCCCTTGGCCTCCAGGTCGTCGCGGAGCAATTCGGCCGCACGCTTGGACATGTTCTTGAAGATCTTTTCCTTGACGCCTTCGTCCGAGCCCTTGAGGGCCAGCACCAGCACGTCCGAGGAGACTTCGCGCAGCAACGCCTGAATTCCGCGATCGTCGACGTCGGACAGGTTGTTGAACACGAACATGAGGTCTTCGATCTGACCGGACAGGTCTTCGTCGACTTCGCGGATCGAGTCCATCAGCTGGCCTTCGATCGAGCTGTCGAGGAAGTTCATGATGTCGGCTGCACGCTTGATACCACCCAGGGTGGTGCGTGCGGCGTTGGAGTTGCCGGAGAATTGCTTCTCGAGAATCTGGTTCAGCTCTTTCAGCGCGGCAGGCTGTACGGTGTTCAGCGAAGACACGCGCAAAATAATATCAAGGCGTACTTTATGGTCGAAGTTACCGAGTACTTCGCCGGCCTGATCCGGGTCGAGATACGCCACGACGATGGCCTGGATCTGCGGGTGCTCGTAACGGATCACGTCCGCCACCGCACGCGGCTCCATCCATTTCAGGCTGTCCAGACCGCTGGTATTGCCACCCAGCAGAATACGGTCGATCAGGCCGTTGGCCTTGTCTTCGCCCAGCGCCTGGGTGAGCATCTTGCGCACATAGTCATCGGAGCCGACGCCGAGGCTGGTCTGATCGCCGACGATGTCGACGAACTCGCTCATCACCTGCTCGACCTGCTCGCGGTGCACGTTGCCCATTTGCGCCATGGCCACACCCACACGCTGGACCTCTTTGGGCCCCATGTGGCGCAGCACTTGCGCAGCATCGGTTGAACCCAGGGACAGCAGCAGAATCGCGGCTTTGTCGACCCGGCTGAGTTTGGCGATAGCGGCTCGGTTATCACTCATCTGCGTTAATCCACTCTTTCACGACCTGAGCCACACGACCCGGGTCTTCGGCCACCAGGCTCTTGATTGCGTTCAACTGTGCGTCATAGCCTTCGCTGGGGCTAGGCAGCAGAATACTTTGCGGACCACCGAGGCTGACGCGGTCGTTGGCCAGTTCGCCGTCCAGGCCGCCCATGCCACCGAGTTCGACATCGCTGCCAAGACCCGCCAACTGCTTGCCTTTGCCGCCACCGGTGATGTTGTTGAGCACCGGACGCAGCACGCCGAACACCAGCACCAGAATGAACAACACGCCGAGAACCTGTTTCACCACATCCCAGAACCAGGGCTGCGAGTAGAACGGAATGTCTGCGATGACTTCGCCACGCTCGGCCGAGAACGGCACGTTGATCACGCTGACGCTGTCGCCACGGCTGGCGTCAAAACCGACGGCGTCCTGCACCAGACGCGTGAAGCGCGCCAATTCATCGGCGCTCCACGGCGCACGGGTAGTTTCACCGTTGGCCGCATTGACCTTGACCTGATCATCCACAACGACCGCAACCGACAGGCGATTCAAACGGCCCTGCTGTTGCTTGGTGTGACTGATGGAACGGTCGAGTTCGAAGTTCTTGGTGGATTGTTGACGCTTGTCCGCCGGGTACGGTGCCAGCATCGGCTGACCAGTTGCCGGGTCCATGATTTGCTGGCCGTTGGCATCCAGCAGCGGCTGACCTGGCTGCACCATGCCAGCGGAAGCGCTCGAGCCACCGGTGGTTTGTGGCGCTGAAGCCGGCGATGGCGGCTGATTGCTCAGAGCACCGGGAACGCCTTGCGGGCCGTTGCTGGCCGTGCGCTGCTCGGTAGTCGATTGCTCACTGCGCAGGGCCGGCTGATCCGGGTTGAACTGCTCCGAAGTCGACTCGACTGCACTGAAGTCCACGTCGGCGGAGACTTCAGCCTTGTAGCGATCGTTACCCAGCACCGGCTGCAGAATATTGTGCACACGCTGAGTAAGCATGCTTTCCATGCGGCGGCTGTAATCGAATTGCTTGCCGGCCATGGTCAGCTCGGAGTTTTCCGCCTGATCGGAGAGCAAGGTACCTTTCTGGTCGACGACAGTGATCTGCGACTTGCTCAATTCAGGAACGGCGGTCGACACCAGGTTGATGATGGCCATGACCTGACCTGGTTCCAGCGAACGACCTGAATAAAGCTCGACCAGTACCGATGCGCTGGGCTTGCGTTCGTCACGCACGAATACCGAGCTTTTCGGAATGGCCAGGTGCACACGGGCACCCTTGACGTTGTTCAGGCTGGAAATGGTCCGCGCCAGTTCACCCTCAAGGCCGCGACGGTAACGGGTCGCCTCCATGAACTGACTGGTCCCCAGACCCTGGTCCTTGTCGAGGATTTCAAAACCGATGTTGCCGTCGCTGGGAGTGACACCAGCAGCGGCGAGCTTGAGCCGCGCACGCGCCACATCATCGGCCTTGACCAGCAAGGCTCCGGAGTTGGGTTCAACGGTGTAGGGAATGTCGGCAGCGGCCAGGGTTTCCATGACCTGCTTGGCGTCCATACCGGCAAGGCTGCCGTACAGCGGCCGATAGTCGGGTTGCTGCGACCACAGCACCACGGCAAAACCAATTGCCACGCTCGCAGCCAGGCCAACCAACAGGCCCACCTGACGCAGCATGGTCATCTCGGAGAGGTTTTCCAGAAAGGACAGACCAAACAACGGCGGTTTGCCGTCTGCTGGTGTGACCTTGGCCGGAACGTTATCGGCGACTGCTTCTGCCATGACTCAATCTCGTCCTTAAACCGGCATCTGCATGATGTCTTGGTATGCCTGAACCAGCTTGTTACGCACTTGGGTCAACGCCTGGAAAGACACGCTGGCCTTCTGCGAGGAAATCATTACATCTGTCAGGTCGACACCGCTTTTGCCAATTTCGAAAGCATTGGCCAGTTGGTTCGAAGCCTGCTGGGTGTCATTGACCTTGTTGACGGCCTGACCGAGCATGTCGGAAAAGCTGCTACCGCCCATTTCCGGCACCGCGACTGCCGCTTTCGGCTGAGCCATGGCGTCCATTTGCATGGACCGCATGTCTAACATCAACCGATTAAATTCAATACCTTGGCTCATGGTCTACTCTCTCTGACGACCCGCAATTTTTTGACACTCACTCGGCGGATAGAGTGGTGTTAGCAACAAGGGTGCCAGCTCCATGGCGACCTTTCATAAAAGTCTTGGGTGGCGCCTTACCTGTAGGAGCTGGCGAAGCCTGCGATCTTTTGGCGCATTCAAGGACACCGAAGATCAAAAGATCGCAGCCTGCGGCAGCTCCTACGGTATGCGGCGTATAGGAGCTCAGGTCGCGAACAGGCACCCTTCAACGTCCATTCCCGCATCGCGCATTTGCGCCAGCTTGTAGCGCAAGGTCCGCGGGCTGATACCCAGGCGCTCGGCCGCTTCCTTGCGCCGCCCGCGCTCGGAACGCAAGGTATCGATGATCATCTGAAACTCGCGACGCCGCAGGTCATCACCCAGCGCGCCCGCTGAATCGCCTTGTGGTGCCTCGACTTCGAGCATGCGTGACGGCATTGGAACCGGCGCCAATGCCGGCAGTGGCGCGCAAGCGACCGGCCCCGCAAGGCAAAAGTCCTGCGGCTGAATCAAACCACCCTGCTGCAAAATCAGCGCCCGCTGAATGGCGTTGTCCAGCTCACGCACGTTGCCCGGCCACGGATAACCGATCAGGCAAGCCTGGGCTTCCGGCGACAGCCTGGCAGCGGCATGCTTCATTTTATTGACGTGCTTGGCCAGCAGACGCTCGGCCAGCGGCAAGATATCGGCAGTGCGTTCACGCAACGGACGCCAGGCCAGCGGAAACACCGACAGGCGATAGTAAAGATCTTCGCGAAAACGCCCCGCCGCCACTTCACCTGCCAGATCGCGGTTAGTGGTCGCAACCACCCGGATATCCAGCACAATCGGCTTGCGTGCGCCCACGCGCTCGACTTCACGCTCCTGCAACACGCGCAACAGTTTGGCCTGAAGCCCCAAGGGCATTTCGGAAATTTCGTCGAGCAGAATGGTCCCGCCATCGGCCTGCTCGAACTTGCCGGCCTGAGCCGCAATAGCGCCGGTGAATGAGCCCTTCTCATGGCCGAACAAGGTCGCCTCGAGCATGTTGTCCGGGATCGCCGCACAATTGATCGCAATGAACGGCTGACTGGCGCGATGCGAGTGCTGGTGGATGTAACGCGCCAACACCTCTTTGCCGGTGCCCGACTCGCCCGAGATCAACACCGTCGAATCACTGCGCGCCACACGGGCTGCCAGCGCAAGCAGCTGCGCACTGGCCGGCTCGAACGCTACCGGGCCTTCGCCCTCTGCGGCGCCGAGACAACCCAAGGCATGGCGCGACACCAGATCCAGCAACGCCTTGGGCTCGAACGGCTTGACCAGATAGTCTGCCGCCCCCTGACGCATCGCATCGACGGCGCGCTCGACCGCGCCATGGGCGGTCATCAGTAACACCGGCAACTGCGGCTGACGAATTCGCAACAAGCCCAACAACTGATGACCATCCATGCCCGGCATGTTGACGTCACTGATCACCAGATTGAATGACTCGCTCGCCACGGCTTCCAGCGCATCTTCGGCAGAGCCCACTGCGGTGTAGTCGTGACCGGCCAGCAGCAGCGTATCCGTCAATGCTTCGCGCAGCGAGCGGTCATCTTCGACCAGTAAAACCTTGATTGCCATCAGCCTCTTTCCACTCCTTGAGCGCTGGAGAACAACGGCAAGACCACCACCGCACACGTGCCGCGGCCCGGCCGCGAGCGCAGCTGCAATTCTCCCTGATGAGCACGGGCCACCGCCTTGACTACGGTCAGGCCAAGGCCGGTGCCGGTGGTTTTAGTCGTAAAAAACGGCTCACCCAGGCGCGCCAGCACAGTGGGGTCGATACCGCCGCCGTTATCGCTGACGCACAGCCGAAGGGTGTTTTCACGGGTGTATAGATGGACCTTCAGACGGACATCGCCAGCACTTGCCTGAATCGCATTTTCAATCAGGTTCAGCAGCGCGCCGACCAGCGTGTCGCGATTACACAGCAATTCCCCGGCATGACTGTCGCACTGCCAACGCACCGGATAATCCTGAACATGCGTCAATGCCGCCGCTTGCAGCGATTGCAGGAGTGCCCCGGGTGTCACGCGATCAGTCAACGGCAGTTCGCCGCGAGCGAACACCAGCATGTCCCGCACCTGATGTTCGAGCTCATGCAGGCGCTCTTTCAAACGCCCGGCAAACCGTTGCTGGGTAGCGACCGGCAACTCTTGCTCAGTCAAATGACTGGCGTACAGCAATGCCGCGGACAGCGGCGTGCGAATCTGATGCGCCAGGGAAGCGACCATCCGGCCTAGGGACGACAAGCGCTCATGGCGAGCCAATTGGTCCTGCAAGTGCCGGGTTTCGGTCAGGTCGTTAAGCAGCACCAACTGGCCCGGTTCGGCATCCAGCGAGCGCGTGGCAATCGACAGGCGTCGACCATCCTTCAGGGAAATTTCATGACCGTCGTCTTCACGTGGAGCAAAGCAGCGGGCAATCACATGACGCCACAACTCGCCTTCGAGCGGCAGACCCAGCAGCTCGCTGGCCGCCGGATTGGCTTCGCGTACAATCCCCTGGGCATCGATGACGATGACGCCACCAGGCAACAAGTCGAGAAGGTTCTGCAGCCGGTTGGCCAGGCGTTCTTTTTCAGCCAGCTCTTGCATGCGCTGAGCACTGACCACCGCCAGTTCGCCCTTGAGCTCGGTGACCCGGGCTTCAAGCATGCTGTAGGAATCGGTCAGTTGGCTCGACATCTGACTGAACAGCGCGAACGCCTGCTCAAGGCCGAGCCGACTTGCCTGCTCTACAGAGAACGATTGCCCCGAAACTTCGGAGACAGGAGACATTTGGGCGGCGTGGGGCATCGTGCTCTCTCGCTTGGCTGACCGTCAGTTAAACGGAACGTTGCGAGGGACGTAGCAATACCCGTGCCTAAAAAAAACCGCCCATTATTCAGCGAGTTGAAAAACAGGCGTCAATCATCCGCCTGCTCATCACCTTCGCGACGGCTCATGCCGTACTTGCGCATCTTCTCGACCAGGGTGGTACGGCGAATGCGCAGGCGTTCGGCAGCACGCGCCACGATGCCATTGGCATCATCCAGCGCCTGCTGAATCAGGCCCTGCTCCAGACCACCGAGGTAGTCTTTGAGATCCAGCCCTTCTGGCGGCAGCATGGCGTTAGCGCTGAAGTCCGGGGTATGGCCATTGATGGCTACCCGTTCTTCAAGATCGCTGCGCAAGCTATCGACCAGTTGCTCGTCTTCGTCATCGACATAACGGAATTTCTTCGGCAACTCGACCACACCGATCACGCCGTACGGGTGCATGATCGCCATGCGCTCGACCAGGTTGGCCAGCTCACGGACGTTGCCCGGCCAGCCATGACGGCACAGCGACATGATCGCTGCCGAGTTGAAGCGAATGGAACCGCGCTTCTCGTGCTCCATGCGCGAGATCAACTCGTTCATCAGCAACGGAATATCTTCAACACGCTCACGCAGCGGCGCCATCTCGATCGGGAAAACATTGAGGCGGTAGTACAGATCCTCACGGAAGCTGCCGACCTCGATCATGCTTTCGAGATTTTTGTGGGTCGCGGCAATGATTCGCACGTCGACGCTCTGGGTCTTGTTGCTCCCCACGCGCTCGAAGGTGCGCTCCTGCAATACTCGCAACAGCTTGACCTGCATCGGCAGTGGCATGTCGCCGATCTCGTCGAGAAACAGCGTACCGCCGTTGGCCAGCTCAAAACGCCCGGCACGGCTGGTGATGGCCCCGGTAAAGGCGCCCTTCTCATGGCCGAACAGTTCGCTTTCCAGCAGCTCGGCCGGGATCGCACCGCAGTTGACCGGAACGAACGGCGCGTCGCGCCGCTTGGAGTGATAGTGCAGGTTGCGCGCGACCACTTCCTTGCCCGTACCGGACTCACCGAGGATCAGCACGCTGGCATCGGTGTCGGCCACTTGCTGCATCATCTGGCGAACATGCTGAATCGCCCGACTGGTGCCGACAAGGCTACGGAAAAGATTGGGTTCACGGTGACGACCGCGCTCACGGGCCTGGTCGTACATCTCGCGATAAACCTGGGCGCGATGCAGGGAGTCGAGCAACTTGCTGTAGCTGGGCGGCATTTCCAGTGTGGAAAGCACCCGGCGACGCTGGTCTTCCGGCAGGTCAATGGAAGAATTATCGCCCATTAACAAAACCGGAAGGAACTCATCCCAGGTAGCGAGTGTCTTTAACAGGCCCGGAAGAGAGCCAGGTGCATTTACTGTCCCGATAAGGACACAAATGACTTCACGACTTGATGACAAAGAGCCGACAGCCTGCTGCCAGTCATGGCTACCGCAGGGTAAATTTTCTTCGCCAAGAAAATTTAAAATCACCGCCAAATCGCGGCGGCGGACGCTATCGTCATCAATCAGCAGAATTTTGGTTTCACGCCACATGCAATAGCAACTTCCCTAGTCAACTCAATGCCCGAAATGAGTGGGCAAGCTAGACGCTTGCAGGCACGTTAAGCCTGATAGACGCCTGAAATCTTCAAACAGCCACTAGTTAAGTCAAAAAACCGTGCACAGTCAAATTTATGACGCATCACGGTCGGATTAACTGAGGATTAACCGAACAGATGGTAAACCTTTGCCGCGCTCTGTGCTTGATGGATCTGCGACATCTCATCGAATATTGCCTGACGCTCTCCCGTCGCCGCCTCCAGCAACTGCCGATAAACCCCCAGCAGTTCCTCGAGGTTATCGCGTAACGCCACCTCATCCAGCGAAGCCTCACTCAAGACGTCTTCCATGCAGGAACGGCAATCCAGGTCAAGTTGACCGATAGCTTCCCAGTTACGCTCGGCCAGTGCATCGACCAGGGCTTCACGGGTTTGTTCGATACGCTGCAGTACAAGACTCATGGTGATCTCCTTAAAACTGCGGACCTGGCGCTGCGATGGCGTCCCAGCCTTCCTTGACCGTCCCCAGCAAACTGGCGACTTCGTCGAGGATCTTCGGATCGCTGTTGATATTAGCCTCCGCCAGACGCTTCATCATGTAGACGTAGAGATTATCCAGCTCCCCTACTTCATCCGCCTTGTTCTCAAGGTCCAGACCTTCACGCAGGCCGCCGATGATGCCGATGGCCTTGCTGATGAATACACCTTTGCCCGGAATATCCTTGCGCTCCATGGCGCCTTTGGCCTGAGCAATACGATCCAGCCCACCCTCCATCAACATCTGCACCAACCGGTGCGGACTGGCTTCGGAGGTTTGGGCCTGTGCTCCAATTTTCTGATATTGCCGAAGGGCTAACATCGGATTCATGCTCTACCTCATCACAACTCAAGGGCTCGTATAACCAATGTATCGTCTACGAGTCAAAAAACTTTAAATTCAAAAGGCAAAAACCCGGCGTGTTAAAAACACAGCCGGGTTTTTGGCGCCTGCTCAAAAACTAGCCAGACTTCTGCGCGTTCAAGGACGTGAAGAACGAGGTGATACTGGTCGACGTCGCCTTCATCTGCCCGACCAACAGATCCATTGCGTTGTACTTGGCAGTCAACGTCGCGGTCAGAGTGGTAACCCGCAAATCCAGCGCCGCCTGCTGATTGGTCAGATCGCTTTTCTGCTTGTTCAGGCTGGTGGTGCGCTGATCAAGAATGCCACCGGTCTGCAAGTAAGGCTTGATCGCCGTACCCATTCGGGCCAGCAGACCATTGGTGCTGTTGGTGCCGGTGAACAGCGTCTGAACCTGACTACTCAATCCCTGGGTAGTCATCGCAGCAGTGAACTTGGTGGAGTCAAAGTTCAGCGTACCGAGTTTCTGATCGGTCGTGATGCCCAATTGCGACAACACCGCCAATTGCCCCCCAGGCCCGGGAGTCACCAACTGACTGCGAATATCGGCAATCAGTGAACGAGGCATCGAATCACCGGTCAGTGCCGCAGAGACGGTCAGCTTGCCATTGGCATCGGCCGAGGCCTGGGTCAGCGAGGTGACCGTTTTCACCAGCGTGTTATAGGCGTCGACGAATGACTGTATCGACGTCTGCAAACCGCTGGTGTTGGTCGCCACAGTCACCGTCGAGGTGCCCGCTGCAACCAGCGTCATGCTCAAGCCGCCCACAGCCTGGCTGACGGTGTTGGTTTTGCTGGTCACTGCCAGACCATCAACAGTCAGGCTTGCATCAGTAGCCAGCGCATTGATCGTACCGGAACTGGTCGGACCAGGGTTCGCGCCCATCACCTGGGTGCCGTCGATTGCCAGACCGGCAATACCACTGACCGTCAGATCCGAGCCTGCGCCCGTTGTGGTCGACCCGATCACCAGACGCGAACCGCTACTGTCAGTGACGATGTTGGCGGTGATGCCCTGGGCTGTCAGCGTGGTGTTGATCGCATCGCGAGTGGACTGCAGCGTCGCACCAGACGGGATAGTGACGTTATAGGCAGTGCCATTTTGACTGATATTCAAAGTACCACTCGGAATGGCACTGGTAGCACCGCCTGCAAATGAAGCACTGGCCACTTTGGAACCGGTCGCCAGGTTGTTGACTTTAATGTTGTAAGTACCGTTGACCGCAGTGTTATCAGAGGTCACGGTCAAGGTCGCCGGAGTCGACGAGGTTGCCGAAAAACCCGAAAACGCCGGACTTGTCGAGCTGTTCAGTTTGTCCATGGCAGCCTGATAAGCGGCCAAAGCACTTTTGAGCGAACCCACACCGGAAATTTTCGAGGTATTGAGCGTGCCTTGAGTGGTGATCTGAGTCTGCTTGGCCGACTTGTCACTGTTGACCAACGCTGTAACGATCGAACCGATATCCAGGCCGGAACCCAGACCTGTCCCCGGTAAAATTGGACTTGCCATGTGCATCTCCCTTTCTGTCTGTCGCCAGTCTTTTGACCACTCACGCCGTCAAATGAACGTGCAACCACTATTCATGCCAGTTGTCAGGCTTTTGCGTCGAACAGTACGTTGCTCGCCGTATTCAAACTGTCCGCCAGCTTCAACGCCTCTTCGGAAGGGATTTGTCGCACCACTTCACCTGATTCGGTGGCAATCACCTTCACGACCACCCTGCCGGAAGCCTCATCGATAGAGAATTCCAGGTTGCGCTTGATCGACTGTACGAACTTCTCGATCTCTTGCACGGCCAGTTTCAGCTTCTGCGCGTCCGCGTCCGCGTCCTTGCTTCCAGCCACAGCCTGAACGCTGTCATTACTGCTACGAGGTGCTGCAGCCGTTTTATCGACCGTCGTACTTGCCGGCTGAGCAGTCGGGTAAGACAAGTTCAGCTTCACGCTCATGTCCATATCCATCACCTCTTAACGTAAAAAGGCGAGAGAGCGCGACCAGCACACTCCCCCGCCAAAACTCATTCCGAAATTACTGAAGCAGCTTCAGTACAGCGGAAGGCAGTTGGTTGGCTTGAGCCAGAACCGAGGTGGAAGCTTGCTGCAGGGTTTGCTGCTTGGTCAGTTGAGCAGTTTCTGCTGCGAAGTCGGTGTCTTGTACGCGACCCAGTGCAGCGGTGGCGTTTTCGTTGACGTTCTGCAGGTTGGAGATGGTGCTGGTCAGACGGTTCTGTGCAGCACCGAGGTTTGCACGAACGGCACCAACGGAGGCGATTGCCGCGTCGATTGCAGTGATCGCGCCGTCGATGGCGGAACCGGCAGCAGCGCTGGTAGCACCGGTCAGAACAGTAGTACCGCTACCTACCGACAGGCTGACGGCGTCGAACTTGGTGCTCAGCGTCAGGGTGATCTGGTTGGCAGTACCGGTGTTGGAGCCCACTTGCAGGGTCATGCTGCCAGCGGAACCGTCCAGCAGGTTTTTGCCGTTCAGGTTGGTGGCCTGGGAAATACGGGTCAGCTCGTCGGACATCTGAGTGAATTCCGCGTTGGTCGCGGCCTGGTCAGCTGTGCCGTTGGTGCCGTTACGTGCCTGGACAGCCAGTTCACGCATACGTTGCAGAATGTTGGTGGTCTCTTGCAGAGCGCCTTCAGCAGTCTGAGCCATCGAGATACCGTCGTTGGCGTTTTTGATAGCGACGGTCTGACCGCGGATCTGGCTGCTCATACGAGTAGCGATCTGCAGGCCGGCAGCGTCGTCTTTGGCGCTGTTGATTTTCAGGCCGGAAGACAGGCGAGTCATGGAGGTCTGCAGCGCGTTAGCGGCATTGTTCAGGTTTTTCTGAACAGACAGAGAAGCGACGTTAGTGTTTACGCCTAAAGACATGGTGAGTTCCTCGTTGGTTGGGTACTGCGGCTTCCGGCCCTGGCAACCGCCGGGTGTGGCCTAGAGAACCTTCGTAGTAGTTATCGTCGCGATTGCAGGTTGCTTGAGGGCTTTTTTGAAAAAAATTGCCATCACACTGCCACCCCCGCGAAAACAAAGGCCTGCACAAGACCCGCGAGAGAAAAATGACGCCAGGAAATTGCCGAAAACAGAGAAGCGAGAGGGTCGCCTTGGCCAGCAGCGTACTGTTCAGAAGTGAGCGTGACTCGCCTCCAGCAAGTCGATCAATTCATACTCCATGGTGTCGGCCAACCCCAGCCAGTCCTGCGCTTCCTGAGAGGCCAGCATCGACATGAGCAATTGCGCCCACTGCAACTGGACATCTTCAGGGGCCTGACAAAACAGGTCCTGCACCTTATCGAACACATCGACCATGGTCAGCGCAGCCTCGACGTCGCGCCCGAGACGAAACAACCCGGCGCACTGCCGAGAATCGATGACACATTGTGCAAGCTCGCTCATTGCACGAACTCCTGATTGAACGTCGTCCCCACGATCATCGCCCCTGCCCGGCTGCTGTTAAAAAAGCGCACCTGCGGATGCCCGGCGATGTAGCGCTCCAGTTCACACAGATAACTGCGGAAGTTCAACTGCGTCCTGACTCGCACCCCATGCCCATCAAGCACCCAGTGCTTGGCCTGGCTCACCCCCGGCCCCAGATCACCATCGTTCCAGCCGGCGTGGGTTTTGTTCATCGGGAACGCAAAGTCGGCACCGAACAGGGTAATCCGGTCCGCCCCCATCTTCACCGCCAGATCCACGGCAGGATGAATCACGCTGCCACCGACATACAGTTCAGCCTTGCTGATCTCCTGGCGAATAGCGGCATAGACCGGGCTGGCGGAATACCCGACGTAACGCGTGCCCTGCCAGGCTTTCAACACCTGTGGGTCGCTCATTGGCAGGTACACCAAAGGGATGTTGCCGGTATCCTCGGACGGCAAGTGCCTGAAGCTGATGCGTCGGTCGATACTGACCACCAGATCCGGCCGGATGCCGTGCTCGCGCAATGGGCGGTACGCCGTATCGACACTGATGAACAACGGCCGCTGATCACGCTCGCGTATCGCCCGGAGCTGATCGAAATGCAGCTCGAGGCTTGGCCCTGTGCCGATCACATAGACTTCCCGACCGGGACACGTCGCGAACAACTCGGCCACATCGCGATCACTGCTGACGAGCTCACGACTCTCCTCCAGCCGCTCAATGATCGCTGGAGACTGCGGATCGAACTCACGATTATTGAAGGTAAGGTGCACTTCGCTGATCAGCCGATCCCGAATCTTGGCATTGAAATCATCTGCCAGCAGCATCTCGGACGGTAATGCAAAAAACGGCAGGTGGATGTCCGGCAAGTCGCCGGCATAGATCAACTCGACCCGTGAATCACTGAGCCAGTGCCGCTGATCGAGCAACTGCAACGTCAACGAGAAAATCGCGCCATTGAGGATATGCACGTACAAACGCTGAAGCTCGGCGTTTTCAAGCAGTACTGACTGCAAGTCACCCAGCCCTGTACCGTAGACATGCACCACCTCGCTTGCCGGCGGCAGACTGGCCGCTTGCAACCGCGCTTCACGCGTACGGTCATGGCGACTGGTGAGCTGGATACCGGCAATGCTCAGGGTCGACCCCAAACCTTCCACCAGCTCAGCCTGAACCGCCGCACTGTCTTCAGTCATCAACCGTACATGCAACGCCGGCCAGCGACGCTCTATCACCTGGAAATTGTCTTCAACGCTGTCGCTCATGCTGCCTCGGCTGTCATTCAGGCAAAAAAAATAGCGTCCAAGGTTACACCTTGGACGCTATTTTTATGCCACAGGATTTAGCTCAAGGACGATAAATAATCGCCGAACCCCACGAGAGCCCCACACCAAAACCGCTCAGCGCAACGCGCTTCCATTTGGCATCAAGTACGTGTTTTTCCAGCAACAACGGAATGCTCGACGACACGGTATTACCGGTCTCGACCATGTCCTTGATGAATTTCTGCGGATCACCTTCAAAACGCCGCGCCACGGCGTCAACAATCGCCGCACTGCCTTGGTGAATGCAGAAAGCATCGATATCGTCGGCGTGCAGACCGGACTCGTCGAGCAACTCGTGCAAATGCGCCGGGACTTTCAGCAATGCAAAGTTGAACACTTGACGACCGTTCATGAAGAACACCCCGTCAGTGACTTTCAGATGTGGTGCACCAGAACCGTCGGTGCCGAACTTGGCCTTGCCCAACTGCCACGGAGCATCTTCGCCCATCCAGGTCGCGGTGGCGGCATCACCGAACAGCATGGTGGTGTTGCGGTCTTCGGGGTCGACGATTTTCGAGTAAGGGTCGGCGGTCACCAACAGGCCGTTCTTCAGGCCCGCGGCTTCCATGAAACCCTTGATCGCGTAGATGCCGTACACGTAGCCAGAGCAGCCCAGGGAGATATCGAAGGCGGCAACGGTAGTGGGCAGGCCGAGCTTGTCCTGAACGATCGCTGCGGTGTGCGGCAGACCTTCTTCGTCGCCGTTCTGGGTAACGACGATCAGCACGTCGATCGATTCGCGCTTGAGCGCCGGGTTGTTGGCAAACAACGTATTGACCGCTTCGACACACAGGTCCGAGGTTTCCTGCCCGGCGTCTTTACGCGGCAGGAAAGCGGAACCGATCTTGCCCAGGATGAATTCCTCATCCTTTTCGAATTTTGCACCTTGTGCGTAATTGTCCACGCCGGCTACAGGTACGTAGCTCGCAATGCTCTTTATGCCAATCATTACGGCTTCCCAATAATAAACAGCTGAATACCCCCGTTCGCACGAATCGAGGGGCGCCGACACATAGATTTTGCGTTGCCCGCGACGGGCAACCACGGAAAGCCTAAAGGACTATCACTGAACCGATTACCGGCCAGGCGCCATCTTCCCGATCAATACAATACAGTGAAGATGCCCGTTATGACTCGCAGGTCACGCTATTTTGCGCAATCAGCCACACAAGCGCTCATTCGATCAGCGACCAGGCCAGCGCTGTGCCGCGCTTTAAAGGCCCGCGTGCACGTCGTCCGATAATGCTTTCAGCGTGTTTAGGGGCCAGTCCCAGCCCCGGGCGAATGGCTCGCAGGTTCTGTGACGTGAACACCTCACCGGCGGCCATGTCCTGGGCAACGTACAGCGAACGACGATACACCAGCGACTTCTGCTCGGCATCCGTGACGCCATAACGCACCTGGCCCATGGCCTGCCAGGCGCGCTCGGTCTCGACCACCAGGCTGGCCAGTTCGGCCGGCTCCAGCGAAAAACTCGCGTCGACGCCTCCGGCTGCCCGCTCCAGGGTGAAGTGTTTTTCCACCACCGTCGCCCCAAGGGCCACGGCCGCCACCGAAACCCCGACGCCCATCGAATGATCGGACAGCCCCACTTCGCAACCGAACAGCTCGCGCAGGTGTGGAATGGTTCGCACATTACTGTTGGCAGGCGTAGCCGGGTAGGTGCTGGTGCATTTGAGCAGCACCAGGTCCTTGCAGCCGGCCGCACGTGCCGCACGCACGGTCTCATCCAGCTCGGCGATGCTGGCCATGCCGGTGGAAATGATCAGCGGCTTGCCAGTGGCGGCGACCCGACGAATCAACGGCAGGTCAGTGTTCTCGAAACTGGCGATCTTGTAGGCCGGCACGTCGAGACTTTCGAGAAAGTCCACGGCGGTGTCATCGAACGGCGTCGAGAACGCCAGCATGCCCAACGCCTTGGCTCGGGCAAAGATCGGCGCATGCCATTCCCACGGCGTATGCGCCTTCTCATACAGTGCATACAACGAAGAGCCGGCCCAAAGGCTATTGGGGTCCTTGATAAAGAACTCGCCTTCATCCAGGTCCAGGGTCATGGTCTCGGCGGTATAGGTTTGCAATTTCAAGGCATGCGCGCCGGCCCTGGCTGCCGCCTCGACGATCTGCAATGCGACTTCCAGCGACTGATTATGGTTGCCGCTCATCTCCGCGATGATGAATGGCGGCGCTTCGGCACCGATCATGCGGTCGCCAATCTTGAAGCTAGTCATCTCTGTGGTCCTTCAATACGCGCGTGAACGCGCAAGCGCTCTGGATAAAACCGGCTTCGCGAAACAGGCTCAGCGACGGCCGGTTGGCAGGCAACACCTGCGCGGTGATGGTGCGTACTTGCGGCCAATGGGCCGTCACAAAGGCTTCGCCGCGGGCCAGCAGCGCCCTGCCCCAGCCCAGACCGAAACGGCCTTCGAACAAATAAATCGAGACTTCGGCGTTCACCCCATGAAGGTCGTAGCGCAACACGCCAACCGGGCCGTCACCGGCCTCGGCAATCAATAGCAAGCGCTGCTCATTGCTCAAACTCGCGGCCAGCCAGGCCTGGTGTGCTTGCCAGTCGATGCTGCGGTTGTCCAGCGACCAGCGCCGTACCGCCTCGGCATTACGTCCATCAAACAACAGGCGCGCATCATTTTGCGTCGCCTTGCGCACCGGCAGCACGGCACCGACCAGCGCTGCCGCGACCCGCTGCGCGCCACGGCCATCGACCAATTGCCGGGAGCGTTCGGCCAGACTCTGGCGCAAACCCTGATTACCTGCGACAAAACCGATGGCCTGGCGCAGTTGCTCGACGCTGACCTGCTCCCGCGCGCCCAGGAACACATGGGCGCCCGAAGTCGCCATGACCTCGCCATTGGCCTGCTGATTATTCGACACCGCAATACAAATCGTCGGCAGCCCCATGGCCGCCCGCTCCCAACTGGTACCGCCACCGGCACCGATGAACAGGTCGGCTTCGGTCATCAGCCGGTAAAAATCGCTGACAAAACGCTGTAAACGCCAGTTCGGGCGACTGCTCGCCAGCGCCTGCATCTGCTCCCACGCCGGGTTGTCGGCACCGGCGACGAAGTCGACTTCCAGCTCAGGGAAATCGCTCAACGCGAGCATTGCATGGTGAGTCTGCTTCGCCGCATCGAAGCCCCCGAAGTTCACCAATACGCGTTTGGCCCGGGGTTTGATTTCAATCGCCGGGCAGCAGAATTCATCGCGCAACATGGCGAAACGCGGGCCAAGCAAAGTCTGGCATCCGGGGGCAAGCAGCGAAGCATAGGCCTCTGGCGTGCCGGAAAGATTCTGGTTGAGCAGCAGATCGACACTGTAGGTGCGCGTCGCCAGATCATCCACTGCGCCGATCCGTGGTGCCCAGCGACGGGCGGCGGTCTGCCAGTGGTGATCAAGCCCGTAATGATCGGCAATGATCCAGTCGAAAGCCGCCTGCTGCTCCAGCGCTTGTCCCAGCGCGGCGATGTCCGCCTGCCATGGCAGCAGGCTCTCGATGGCTTGCAGCGGGTCTTCGTCGGGATAGCCGTCTGGCAGCGCAAAGGTTTCAAAGCCTTCAGCGGCGAGACTGTCGAGCCGATGCCCCGGCAACCGGCGACAGGCGAACGCCACGTGCGCGCCCATCCGGCGCAAGGCTCTGGCCAAGGTCAGGCAGCGGGCGATGTGGCCGCTACCAATGGTCGGCGAGGCATCGGCGCGGATCAGCACTCTCATTGCAATTCACCGCCAGCCTTCAGTGCGGCGTACAGGTACTCGGCGCGCTTCCAGTCTTCGAGGGTGTCGATGTCTTGCACCAGATAGCGCGGCAGGATCACCGGCAGACTCCGGGTTGAATACAACACATCGCCGCGCAACCAGGCACTGCTGCGGCCCCAATAGAACTGCCCGGCGTCCTGATAGGCCGGCGGCAAATCCTGGGAGCGAGTATTACCAAACTCCGGGTACAGCGCGCTCAAGGCGCCCTGATCGTCAAGGGTCAGGGCACGTTGCACCGGAAAACCGAAGTCGCACACCGAGAACGCGAACGACTTGTCCGGGTGCAGTTCCAGTCGCTGCAAACCCTGTTGCAGAAACCGCGTTTGCAGCAGTGGCGCGGTGGCGTAAATGCAACAGGCGTAATCAAAGTCGCGGCCCTGTCGATGCAGTTCTTCCAGTGCATGGACAATCACCGCCGCCGTGCCGGTGAAGTCGTCGGCCAGCGCCGCCGGGCGCACGAACGGCACCTGCGCACCACTGGCGCGGGCCAGGTCGGCAATTTCGTCATCGTCGGTGCTGACCACCACCTGGGCGAACAACCCCGAATCGAGAGCGGTTTTAATCGAACGGACAATCATCGGCACGCCGTCGAACGGCTTGAGGTTCTTGCGCGGTATGCGTTTGCTGCCACCGCGGGCCGGGATGATGGCGACGTTGCTCAACGGCGTTTTTCCAGAAGAAACCAGGTGATGTCGTCCACCGGGAATTGCGGGTCGCGGTGGTATCCAAACCCGTAATCCACCAGTTGCAAGTCATCATAGCGATCAAGCATTTCACCGGCAAAATCGCGCTTGAACAACTTGCCGCTATTACCGCGATACGACACTTCAACCGGTACCGGGTTGTAATACTCGGCAATCAGGATATACCGCCGACTCAGCTCATAGAGCTGTGCATAGGCCGCCGGCAATAACTCCGGCGCCAGATGAATCAACACGCCTTTGCTCAAGGTCAACTCGAAAGACTGCTCGCGAGGAAAGTCGAACAGCGACCCCTGCCAGACTTCCGCAATTCCCAAGGCCCGTGCCTGCTCGCAGGCCTTGGCGTTGATCTCGACGCCCTGCAAGGCACAGCCAGGCAACAGCTGATGCAAGGCGCGCAGGTTGTTGCCGGTATTGGTGCCCAACTCCAGCAGACTGTCGAGGCGCGTGGTTCTCGCCAGCGCCTTGGAAAACAACGTCAGGTTGGCAGCGATCAATGCCTGTCCCTGGTTGCGAGCCACGTACTCATCGCCAAACTCGCCCTGCCAGAAGACTTCTTGCTCGCTTAACTCACGCATGTTTCTCACTCATCATCGGGTCACAGAACGTCGTTTAACCGACGATACTTCGAAGTTGTTCAACCACATAATCCTGCTGCTCATCGCTCAGAAGCGGGAACAACGGCAAGCTGACGGCCTCACTGAAATAACGTTCGGCTTCTGGGAAATCACCTTCTTCAAAGCCCAATTTGCGGTAATACGGCTGCAGGTGCACGGGAATATAGTGCAGGTTCACACCGATCCCGGTAGCCCTCAGCGTATCGAATACTTCGCGTTGCGTGACGCTGATCTCGTCAAGCCGCAAACGCACCACGTACAGATGCCACGCTGATTCAGCACCCGCCTGGGCGACCGGCAATACCAGCGGCAAATCCGCCAGCAAACGATCATAACGGGCGGCCAATTGACGCCGCTTGGCGACAAAACTGTCAAGCCTGGCCATCTGCGACAGCCCCAGCGCCGCATGCAGGTCGGTCATTCGGTAATTGAAGCCCAACTCCAGTTGCTGGTAATACCACAGGCCATGATCGGGCACCTCCATCTGCGCCTGATCGCCGGTGATCCCGTGACTGCGCAAGCGCCGCATGCGCTCGGCAAGCTCCGGGCGATTGGTCAGCACCATGCCGCCTTCGGCCGAGGTGATGATCTTCACCGGATGAAAGCTGAAAATCGTCATCGCCGCAAACTCGCCACAACCCACAGGCCGCCCGAGATACGACGCGCCCACCGCATGGGAAGCATCCTCAATCAAGGTGAAAGCATAACGCTCGGCCAGCGCAGCCAGGGTGTGCATGTCGCAGCTCTGACCGGCAAAAGCCACCGCCACAACGACCTTGGGTAATTGTCCAGTGGCCTCGGCAACTTCAAGTTTCACTGCCAGCAACCGGGCGTCGAGGTTCAAGGTCAACGGATCGATGTCGACAAAGTCCACCTCGGCTCCACAGTAGCGCCCACAGTTAGCAGACGCGACGAAGGTATTCGGACTGGTCCACAACCGATCCCCCGGCCCCAACCCTGCCGCCAGGCAGGCAATGTGCAACGCCGCCGTGGCGTTGCACACGGCGACCGCGAATTCAGCCTGGCAATGCTCGGCCATCGCGTTCTCGAAACGCGCGATGGTTGGCCCTTGGGTCAGCCAGGGCGATTGGAGCACCTGTACCACCGCATCGATATCCGCTTGTTCGATGCTCTGGCAACCATAAGGAATCTGATAGGTCAGCATGACCGGAACCCGATCATCCATACCCTATCCAGGCATGCTCGACGGTTGCCGGAGCTGGAAATCAATTTGCCATTGAACATGTGTAGTGCCCCTCTACCGTTACGCCAGACTTAAACCAGCAACCGCGCCCAATTCACGCTGGTCGGATTGCCAAGGGTGAAACCCTTGCCGGTCAGGGCGAGGTTCTTGTTGTACGCCAGATCGTGCTGGAACGGCCCGGCCCATTTTTCACGCAAGGCCGCAAGCGCCTGCGGTGCATCGGGCAAGGTGCCTGGATGGATGACCTGTACTTGCGGCGTCCACACCACCAGATAACCAGCCTGACCGGCCTTGAGGCACAGGTCGACATCACCGTAGGCATTGGCAAACGCGTGTTCGTCCAGCCCGCCAACCTCGTCGAACAGCGCCTTGCGAATCATCAGGCACACCGCCGAGACGGCTGAGTAGTTCTGCTCCAGCACCAGACGATTCAGATAGCCCTTGGCATCCTTCGGCTCACCGACGAACGCCGAACCGACACCGTCGTTCATGCCCAGGATCAACCCGGCCTGAGTCACTTTGCCGTCGCGATCCAGCAGCTTGACGCCGACCACACCGACTTCCGGGCGCTGGGCCTGGTTGAGCAGGGACTCGAGCCAGTTCGGGTTGACCACTTCACTGTCCGCCGCCAGCAGCACCAGGTATTCACCCTGGGCCTGCTGGCTGGCCTCGTTATACAACGCCGACTGGCTGAGACGCTCGTGCGCCCGCAGGACACGGACCTTGTCGCCCGGCTGCCCGAGGCCGTCCAGCCATTGCTGGATGTCCGGTGACTGGCTCGCGTTGTCGGCGATCAGCACCTCGTAACGGGTGTAGCGGGTTCGTTGCACAATGCCGGTCAGGCACCGTTGCAGCTGCTCCAGATTGTCCTGGCTGGCCAGGATGATCGACACCAGTGGACGCTCGGTGTGACGGTAATCGATTTGATACGTGCCTGGCTCGGCCGAGCTGACTTGCGCCTTGTAGCCACGGGTCGCAAGGTGACGGATCAACGCCTGACGTTCGTGGGCATTGTCTTCCAGTACTGGCGCGCGAGTGATCAGCAACGGTTCGTCCAGATGGGCCAGCCAGGCCAGGCCGCCCTGCTCGATGATGCGCAGCAGCAGGTCGAACTCCAGCGCCTTGCTGAAGTCGGCCTGGTAACCGCCCGCTTCCAACAACACATCCTTGCGGATCAGCCAATGCCGCGCCATCAGCGCTGGCAGGCTTTGCAGCAGGTCGAGGTTGAAGCCTGGGCGGAACACATCGATCAGCGCGCCACTGGTATCACGCTGAATCTCGTCCGCTGCCACTGCTCGACAGTCAGGCGCGGCGTGCAGTTCCAGACCTGCGCGCAACAAGCCACCAGCAGTGAACTCGTCCCCCGCCTCGGTCAGCAGCAACCAGTCGCACGGCGATTGACGCGCGATCTGATTAAGCTTGTCGACATAGTTGGCCTGCGTTACGCAAACGAAGTGCAAGGTGTTGTGCACCGTCGTTGCCGCCAGCGGCTCGCCCGTGGTGAACACCACGATCTTGAAGGCGTGGTTGTGACCTTCCAGCAGGCTGTCGAGGGTGATCTGTAGCTTGGCCGCGTCGTTGTCCAGATCCAGCACCAGAATGCCGAACTGTGGACCACCATTGTGGGCCACCAGATAACGCGACGTCGCAGCGATTTCGTCAGCGTCCGGGCTGCGCGCCGCCAGCCATTTGAGCAGGCGACCGGAGCGCATGGCACCGAACACCTCGTCATTGCCTTGAGTCGATACCGCGTCCAGACGCTCGGCCCAGGCAAACATGTCCCGCGCATCGTCCGCTTCGCCCAGAAGCTCCAACTGCTGCGCCAGACGCTTGACCACCTGACGGTTGAACGGGTTGCTGCCGTACGCGTACCCCAGGCGCTCGACGACGCTTTCTGGGGTGTCGTTGTTGCGGGGCCGCATCATGTCAGCCTGCATCGTCCAGATACCTTCGAGCCCCTGAAGCTGAACGCGGCCAGCCGGCATGGCATGCAGCAGAAATTCAAACTGGCTCAACAGGTCGAAGAACTTTTGATTGTAGAAAGGCATTTCGACGTATTGCAAAAGCCCGAATTGGCGGTCTGGCCCCTTCTGCACATTGTTCCAGCGCGACTCGAAAATCGGCTCGGCAGTCAACGCCCGACGGTTGCGCAGGCTGTCGGCCATCGCCTCGAAACTGTCCAGTGCCAATTGCCTGGCCTGCTCCGTATCAAGACCGGTGCGGGTACTTGGCAACGTCGCCAGCAATTGGGCGAACGTTTCACGATCCGCTACCGATTTAGCATCGGCGAGGGTCAGGGTGCTGTAGATCTCGGTGTTGTGCTCCGACTCAAGGTAATTGACCTCTCGCACCACATACGGGATCGGCAGAATTCGCGCCTTGGCCATTGCCAGCATGTAGTACGCATGGCCGATTTCCTGCCATTCGAAGATGGTGTCCTCCGGCATGACCGCGTACCAGTCACGCAACAGCTCGGTGCGGTGAACCGCATAGAACGGCGGGATGTACTGATGCATGAAGTCGATGACCCGATCCTGCGCACGCTCGGATGAATAGTCTTCACAGACCTTCTTGTCCCGACGGTAGTAGCTCACGCTGTTGGCCAGGGTCAGGTACATCAGGCAATAGCCATGGCACATGCCGTAATCCGGATTGGCTTCCAGGAACGACACCGAAGCGTCGAGGGCGTCATGCACGATGAAGTCATCGTCGGCGGCAAACACCATGTAGGGCGTGGTGACTTGCTGCACGCCGTAGTCGAGCTTGGCCCGAATGCCCCAATAACCGTACTGCGGCAGGTGCTGATAGTCGACCGAGGGGTACACGCCGTCGATGCCATCGGTGACCTGGGTCGAAGAGTCCAGCACCAGAATCCTGCAAGGCAAGGCGCTGTAAAACTTCACCGCCCGGCGCGCAAAGGCCGGTCGGTTGTGGGTGATGAGTACCACCGTCAACAACTCGTTCAATGGTAATCCGCTTTCAGAACCGCACTTGCCTTGCATAATTTTTCCCCACAACCGGCGTATCGCCCGATGAACTCAACAATGATGTCGTTGCTTAACGAACCCGACGCAGATAGCCGTCCGGCGCGACGGTGATCAGCAGCTTGCTGTGAATCCGCGCATCGATTTCAAAGTCGCGGTTTTCTTCCAGGTAGGCCCAGACAGCAGTTTTCGGGTTATCGCCCTTGCCCCACGGACGATCCGGGAAAGCGTCTTCCGGCATGTCTTCGACCACGGTGTCCATCACCACGCAGTAGCTGCCGAGCGAAACCAGCGGCGCGTACAGGCGTAACTCTTCAAGCACGTGTTCATGAGTATGGTTGGAGTCCAGAACTACCAGCACTTTCTTGCCGGCAACCCGCGCACGCACTTCATCAACGATGGCCGGATCGATGCTCGAACCCTGGATCATGCTGATCCGGCGCGCCATCGGGTGGGCTTCAATGGCTTCGCGGTTGTGTTGGCGAATGTCGATGTCCACGCCCAGCACTTCGCCGTGGCCGATCAGTTCCAGCATCGAGGCGTAAAACACCAGGGAGCCGCCGTGAGCGATGCCCGTTTCGACGATCACATCCGGGCGCAGGTCCCAGATGATTTCCTGCATGGCAACCATGTCCTGAGGAAACTGAATGATCGGCCGGCCCATCCAGCTGAAGTTGTAGGTGTATTTGTGTTTGGCCGTGACACCGACCCAGTCCAGCGACTCGGACTGAAGTTTTTTGTCTTGCTGCAAGCCTTCGATGTTCTGGCTTACTTCTTCGCGAAACTGCTCATGAGGATTCATGCAAACGCTCCGATACGGGGTGTTGTTAGTTGAAAACCCGACCGTCCTGATAAGGGACGGCCTGAGTCTTGATAATTCGTGCGGGATTGCCCACGACAACTGCATAGTCGGGAACGTCCCGGGTGACCACGGCGCCGGCACCGACCGTTGCCCAGCGGCCAATCCGCAAACGCGGAAGAATGGTGGCGTTGGTGCCGATGAAAGCCCCGTCCCCCACTTCGACGCAGCCGGCGATGGCTACGCCGGGCGCCATGAACACGGAGTGCCCGATCCGGCCTTCGTGCCCGATCAGGCTGCCGTAACTGATACTGCTGTTATCGCCCAGGGACACTTCGGCCTGAATGATCACGCCTTCCTGGAGATAGTTGCCGGTGCCCATGCGCGTCATGCTCAGATCGATACCGGGGTGCAGGAAGTTGCCCAGCGTTCCGCCGGCCTCGATGATCTGCCGCGTCGTCTCGTAACGGGTTCTGGTGTCGCGGGTGATCAGGTTCACGAAGTGCGCGTCGGGGCCTTTCAAGTCGGCCACACGTTCTACCCCACCGATCACCGGCACGCCGTAAAACAGCGTGCCGTGCTTGGCTGCATCGTTGTCGAGAAAGGCAAACTCCACAGCCGGGTTGGCCCGTTTGGCGGAGCCGATCATGCGCACTGCTTCAGGGTTCGCCGCGCCCAACAGGTAGACCTTCACAGCACATTCCTTTGCTGGCAGACCGTGCGAATCACCGCGATCACCCGCTGTTGATCGGCGTCGGTCATGTCGTGGTAACTCGGCAGATTGATCGCCCGTTCCGACAGCGAGAAAGCCGTCGGCGTGTGCACCGGTTTATCGGCAAACATCGGCAACGCCGACAACGGCCAGAAAAATACCCGGGCATCGATATCCGCCGCTTGAAAGGCTTCGATCAACAGCTCTCGGGTAATACCGGTGCTTTCATGGAACACCACGGTGGGCATCCAGTAACCGTTCCTGGAATGCTCCGGTTGCGGGTTCATGGACAGCAACGGGATATCCAGCAGCCCTTGGGCATACCGATCGAAGATCGCGCGTTTGCGGGCGATCAGCTCATCGACACGTTCGATCTGCGCACAACCGACGGCGGCCTGCAGGTTACTCATCTTGTATTTGAAGCCGATGAAATCCGGCCAGAACTGACGCGTGCTACCACTGACCCGACCGTGGTTGGAGAGTGTCAGCACTCGTTCATACAGCGCCTTGTCCGAGGTCACGAAAATCCCGCCTTCCCCGGTGGTCATGGTCTTGGTGCCATGAAAGGAGAAAGCGCCGAAGGCCCCTAACGAACCCGCGGCTTTACCACGCCATTGCGAGCCGATGGCTTCGGCGGCGTCTTCGATGACCGCAATCCCGTGCTCGCGGCCGATCGCAAGCAACGCGTCCAGATCGCACAGGTTGCCGTACAAATGCACCGCCACGATGGCTTTGGTCCGTGGCGTAATGGCTTGCCGGACCAGCTCCGGGTCCAGACACCAGCTGTCCGGCAACACATCGACAAAAACCGGCGTCGCGCCCAGGTAATCGATGGGTGCCGCCGAGGCGATCCAGTTGGTGTTGGCCAGGATCACTTCATCGCCCGGGCCGATCCCCAGTGCCGCCATGCCCATGTGCAAGGCACCAGTGCAACTGGACGTCGCGATGGCATAGGGCACGCCCATGTGCTGTGCAAAGGACTTCTCGAAACGCGTGATGTATTCGTAGCAACGCTCGCCCCAGCCATGCTGCACAGCGTCCAGCACGTACTTGGCTTCCAGCTCGCCCACACTGGGCTTGGTGTAGTGAATTCGGCTCATCTGAAGCTCAACTCCGGAATGGCAACGACAAAACGCCCGCCCCAACTGCGGACAACTGCGTATTGCTGGGTGATCTCGTCCAACAGGTTCCATGGCAGCACCAGGACATAGTCCGGCTTCTCGATTTCAATCCGCTCGGGAGACACCACCGGAATGCGACTGCCCGGCAAGAACTTGCCTTGCTTGTGCGGGCTGGCATCCGCCACCCAGGCCAGGAGGTCTGGCTTGACCCCGGCATAGTTGAGCAAGGTGTTGCCTTTGGCGGCGGCGCCATAGCCGACTACGCGCTTGCCCTCGGCCTTGGCCTGCAACAGGAAACGCAGCAGTCCGTGTTTGATCTGTTCCGCGGCCGGGGCCAGGGTCGCGTAGTAGGCAGCGGTTTTCACCCCGGCCGCCTGCTCGACCTGCAACTGCTGTTGCACGGCAGGCGTTACTTCACGGCGCACACCATCGGCACGCTGCACGAACACCCGCAGTGAGCCGCCATGGGTCGGCAGCTCGCTGACATCGAAAACTTCCAGGCCATTGCGCTCGCACAAACGCTGCACGGCGGTCAGCGACAGATAGGAATAGTGCTCGTGGTAAAGGGTGTCGAACTGCTGCCCGGCCATCAGCGTCAGCAACTGCGGAAACTCGAACGTCGCCACGCCCGAGGGCTTGAGCAGCGTCGCGAAACCGCTGAGGAAATCATTGATGTCCGGCACATGCGCCAGCACATTGTTGGCGGCCATCAGGTCCGCGCCCCAGCCTTCGCTCAGCAACTGCGAGGCGCTGTCGCGACCGAAGAACAGCTCGCGTATGTCCAGGCCTTTTTCCCGCGCGGCCTGTGCCGTGCTGCGGGTCGGCTCGACGCCGAGGCAATGGATACCGCGTTGTGCAACGTACTGCAGCAAGTAGCCATCGTTGGCGGCAATTTCCACGACACGACTGTCAGCGGTCAGCCCGAAACGCTCGACCATCTCGGCCACATATCGATCGGCATGGGCCAGCCAGGTGCTGGAAAACGAACTGAAATACGCATAGTCCGCATCGAACAGACTGTCAGCACTGGTGTAGTCCTCGGTCTGCACCAGCCAGCATTCCTGGCAGACCGCAACTTTCAACGGGACCCATTGCTCGGCCTGCTCCAACTGCTCGGCCCGAAGGTACGCGTTGGACGGCGGCGAAGTGCCCAGGTCGATCAATGGCAACGCCAACGGGGTGCCGCAACCTCGGCAATTCATAGACGCACTCCAGGGAAATGGTCATCAAGCCAGGGATGGGCGGCATCCCGGGTCGACAGATTTTTGACAGGCTCGGGCCAGGCAATCGCCAGACGCGGATCGAGTACCGACAGGCCGCCCTCGTGATCCGGGGCGTAATCGGCGCTGTGCAAATAGAGCAGCTCGGCATCATCGCTCAAGGTCTGAAAGCCATGGGCGAAACCTGCTGGAATCAACAGGCTGCGACCATCACCGGCGCGCAAGTGCTCGGCGTGCCATTGCAAAAAGGTCGCCGAGTCCGGTCGCAGATCGACCGCAACATCCCAGACTTCACCGCGCAGGCAGGTGATCAGTTTGGCTTCCGGGGCCTGGGCATTCTGATAATGCAAACCGCGCACGCTGCCGCGCTCACGGGTGCAGGACTGGTTGATCTGACGAATATGGAACGGCTCGCCAAAGGCGTTCAGGCTGCCCTCGCAGAACAGCCGGGCGAAGTGCCCGCGCTGATCTTCATGACGCTTGTGCTGAACACTGAACAAGCCCTGGAGAGGCAACGCACTGATGCAAAACTCACTCACAGCGGCCCCCGATACAGGTTCAGCTGGTGCAGCGTGATGGCACGCATGTCATCGCCATTTTCCCAGGCCAGGTGCCAATCCAGAGTGTGCGTCAGACAGTCTTGCAGCGACCAGCGCGGCTGCCATGCCAACAACTGACGGGCGCGACTGCTGTCCAGGCGCAACAGGCCGGCCTCATGCAACTCGCTCGGTTCGACGCGCAAACCTCGCGCGTGCGGCCAACGCCTGGAGAGCAGTTCGACCACTTCACCGACGCTGCACATATCGCTTTCACTCGGCCCGAAGTTCCACGCACCGGCGAATTTCGGACCGTGCTCATACAGACCCGCCGCCAGTTGCAGGTAACCGGCCAGCGGTTCCAGCGCGTGCTGCCACGGGCGAACGGCTTGTGGATAACGCAGGGTCACCGGCTCATTCGCCGACCACGCCTTGAGCACATCGGGAATCAACCGTTCCGGGGCGAAATCACCGCCACCGAGCACATTCCCGGCACGCGCCGTGGCCAATGCCAGACCGTGCTCGGCATGCCGCTCGGCAGGGAAAAACGAGGCTGCGTAAGACTGCGCCAACAACTCGCAACAGGCCTTGCTGCTGCTGTAAGGATCATGGCCGCCAAGGGCTTCGTTCTCGCGATAGGGCCACAGCCATTCCTGATTGGCGTAGACCTTGTCAGTGGTCACCAGCACGCACGCGCGCACCCCGCCGATCTGACGAATCGCTTCCAGCAGATTGAGCGTGCCCATGACGTTGCTCGAGTAAGTCCCGAGCGGGTCACGGTAGCCTTCGCGCACCAATGGTTGCGCTGCCAGATGCAGGACGATTTCTGGCTGAACCTCGGCGATCAGTTCCAGCAACGCACCCAAGTCACGCAAGTCACCGCGCTGGTCATTGATGCCTTCAGCAACGCGCGCCAGTTCGAACAGACTTGGTTCGGTGGACGGGTCCAGGGCAAAGCCCGTGACCTCAGCCCCCAGGCTTTGCAGCCACAGCGTCAACCAACTGCCTTTGAAACCTGTGTGCCCGGTGACCAGTACCCGCTTGCCGCGCCAGAATTGCGGGCTCAGTCCCACAGCTTCCATGGGGCCTCCCCGCTCTGCCACAGGTGTTCCAGATGATTCTTGTCACGCAGGGTATCCATCGGGTGCCAGAAACCATCGTGCTGGAAGGCGTTCAGTTGTCCCTCGGCCGCCAGGGTCATCAGCGGTTCGGATTCCCAAACTGTCTCGTCGGCTTTGATCAGCGACAGCACCTTGGGCGACAAGACAAAGAAGCCGCCGTTGATCCAGCCGCCATCGCCACGAGGTTTTTCGATGAAGCCGCGCACCAGATCACCGTCGCGCTCCAGCGCGCCGTAGCGTCCGGGTGGCTGTACCGCCGTGACCGTGGCCAGCTTGCCGCTGCTCAAGTGGAAATCCACCAGCGCGCCAATATTCAGGTCCGAAACACCGTCGCCATAGGTAAAGCAGAACGCTTCCTGATCTTCCAGATAGCGGCTGGCACGCCGCAAACGGCCACCGGTCATGGTCTCTTCGCCGGTGTCGATCAAGGTGACACGCCAAGGCTCGCTGTAGTTCTGGTGAACGTCCATGCGGTTGTTCGACATGTCGAACGTGACGTCAGAGGTATGCAGAAAGTAGTTGGCGAAAAAGTCCTTGATCGCGTAGCCCTTGTAGCCCAGGCAAATCACGAAGTCGTGAATTCCGTGTGCGGAATACTGCTTCATGATGTGCCAGAGAATTGGCTTGCCGCCGATCTCGATCATCGGCTTGGGCTTGAGGTGCGACTCTTCGCTGATCCGCGTGCCCAGGCCACCCGCCAGAATAACTGCCTTCATCTTGTCCCCTCTTGTTCGTCACAGGGCCAGCCCAAGCCCTGCAAGGCTTTGCGACCGTCTGGATAAATCGTATGAGGCTGCACCCATCACTATCTGGCTGCACCGCACATGCTCGATTTATGGCGATTTTGAGGGGGACTTGCAGGAAACGCGCCAGCTAGCGCTGACACAAAAACGGAAACAGAAACGGGCGTAGGAGCTGCCGCAGGCTGCGATCTTTTGATTGTGCTATTGAAAAGATCGCAGCCTTCGGCAGCTTCGAAGGCAGGGGGTGTCAGTCGCCCAACCAGCCATTTTCCCAGTACCGCACGTTATCTCCGCGCAGCATGTAGTCGCGCAGCACCGCTTCGCGCAGTTCATCACCCATGCGGTAGCTGGCGTCCGGGTCGGCCAGGTGCATGCGGATGGCTTGCAACCACTCATCGGTGCTGTTGCTGACAACCCGAGTGCACGGCAGATAACCCCGATACGCCTCGGTATCGGTACACACCACCGGGTAGCCGCAGGCGCCGTATTCCAGCAGACGCAGATTGCTCTTGCAGTCGTTGAAAATATGAAACTCCAGCGGTGCCAGTGCCAGGTCGAGGTTCAGGCTGGCCAGTTTCGCCGGGTAGACACTGAGGTCGATCACGCCATGGAACTCATGCATGTAAGGCAGCAATTCTTCGGGACACATACCGAAGAACACCCAATCCACCTCGTTGGCCAACTCGCGAACGACGTCGGCGATGATCGCCAGGTCGCCCGAGTGACTGGTACCGCCACCCCAGCCTACCCGTGGCTTTTTCGAGGTTCGGCGCTGACTGCGCAGGCCATCCCAAAGATGAGTGGCGAGCATGTTCGGCACGACCCGAATGTCGTGATGCATCGACGACAACGCATCGGCCAGTGGTTGAGTCGAAACCACCACCCGATCGCACAGGCCGATACCGCGACGGACCAGACGCTCCATCTCGACGTTGTCCGGCATATTGCGAATGTGCGCGTTCTTCTTCGGCGCTTTGATGACATAGTCATCAAGTTCGTAAATCAGTCGGGCGTTGGTAAAGGGCTTGAAGGCAGCAACCTCGTTGATCGGCCCTTCACTGTAACGCCCTTGCAGGATGATGACGTCCGGCGACTCACGCTCGATCTCGATGATCGACGGCAGGTCGTAGTAGATCCGCCCGGTCGCACGACCCGCCTTCTGCAGTTCGACCAGCGGCTGAATCGCCCGATAGTGACCGACTGCCGAGGAGTTGACCGGCAGCGCCATGATGTTCGGTAACTGGCGAACGGAAAACGGGCTCCAGCCGGTGCGCAAGCCTGGCTCCAGGCTGTAACTGGAACCCCCTAGCGTATTGAGCATCAGGTTCGGGTTGTACGCCGGGTCGCGAGCAACAATGGGCAACCAGCGCCGGTAGAAGGTTTCCTGCTCTTGCGTGCGTTGCGCCAACTCGGCCTTGTCCGGGACGACAGCAGGCTGTGTCCCGAGGGCCAACTGGGCGTACGGCGTCCACACCACCAGATAGCCGTTCTGACGGACCCGCAAACACAGGTCCACCTCGTTGAGGGTCAAGGCAAAATCCTGCGCCTGCAGCCCGCCGACACTCTCGAATATTGCCTTGCGCACCATCAGGCAATCGGCACCGACAGCGCTTAGGTCCTGAACCACCTGCAAGCGGTGCATGTAGCCCGCCGCGTTCAGCGAGTCAGCGAAAAACGGCGAACCGGCCGGCCCTTGCAGCCCGAGTATCAAGCCGGCATGCAGCACGCAACCATCAGGATTGAACAGCTTGGCCCCGACGACACCGACTTCCGGACGCTGCGCATGATTGAGCAACTCACCCAGCCAGTCCGCACGGGTGACCACCACATACGGGTCGAGCATCAGCAGGTATTCACCGCGAGCCTGTTGCGCCGCAAAATTGCGCGTCGCCGCGACATTCCCCTGCTGTGGATACGTCAGCACCCGCAACCGGTCACTGCCCAACTGGGCCATGGCACTCAGCCACTCAAGCGTCTGCGCAGACTCACTGCCGTTGTCGACCAGCAGCAACTCGTACTCGCTGTAGGCGGTTTTCTCCAACAGGCTTTCGACACACCGTTGCAGCACTGCCAACTGGTCCTTGCAGACAATGATGATCGACACCAGCGGCCGCTCGGCGTGCAGGTAATCGACACGATTGAGCAAGGTAAAACTGCCCTGGCGAATCTCATGGGCAACGCCCAATCGCTGAAGATGCGCCTCCAACACTTGCGGATTGAGCTCAATGACGTCGGGCAGCGCCAGCCACTGTGCCAGGCCGAGTGTCGACTCCAGCATCACCTCGGCAATATGTTCGACGACCTCCACGCCACCGTCCTCGACCATGCGCCACAGCACATCGTGAGGCGCCAGCTCGCCATAGCTTGAATTGAATCCACCCAGCGCCAGGAATCGCTCACGCTGGAACGCCAGGGATCGCCCGACGTAGGGATAACTGCGCATCAGGTCCAGGTTGAAATCCGGCTTGAAGACCGGGTCTGACGACTCACCGTCGCGCAATCCGCCTTCGTCGCCATACACACACAATGCGCTCGGTGACGCACTGACGCGCTCGGCCAGCAGCAACAGCGCCGGCTCCACCAGACGATCGCCGGCACGCAGCATATAGAACCAGTCAACCCCGTCGAGTTGCGCCAGCAATGCGTTGAGCTGCGCGCACCAGTCCTCCTGCAACGGCAGGTTGAACACCCGCTCATCGAGCTGCGCTTCGGTACAGGCGCTGGACAACACCAGGATCAGTTCTGGCGCATAGAGCTGTCCGGCAAGGCTTTTAAGGGTCAGATCCAGGCTGGCACGACTGGACTGATCATCGATGATGATCGGGACGATTTTCGGTTGTCGCGACCAACCGGCGACGGTTTCCGGCAACAGATGTCGCTGAGTCTCACTGAGTGTGCGACACGCCAGCCATTGCGTGTACAGCTGGGAAAAACTCTCGCTGGCGATACCCACCCGATATTCCTGGCTGGCCTGGCGATTCCCCAGCGTCCGACTCAGGGGCAACTCCTCCCAGACTCGCGGCGCCTCTTCGGCCCGGCTCAGTGGCAGGAAACGAACCCAGCCGCCCGCCGGAGCACCCTCGCCACCACGAACCTTGAGCATTTGCACCAGCCAGTGTTTTTCCAGCTGCGCCGCATCTTTCATCGGCTGCTGACGAATCAAACGCTCCGGATGCAAGCGCTCGACGCTCAACACGTAGTTGAGCTGAGCCATGTTGCCCCGGCGCATCAGGCAGATGTACAAGGCCAGATCGAGCGACGCGACAAAGCAATGGCCAGGTTGAGTCAAGGCCGGCATCAGTTCCTGCACATCCTTGCGGCGCAACAGCGCACTGCTGAAGCCACCGAGGAAGTTGACCGGGAAGCTCTCGAAAATCGCCAGCAGGTCATCGCCCTTGAATATCCCGCACACCGGCGACAGCGTGCTGTTCTCCAGGCGTGATGGCAGCGGGTGATCGTCCGCATCCCAGAACACGCGCTGGGCCAGCACCAGATTGATGTCCGCCTGCTCGGTCAGGACCTGCGCCTGGCGCTCGATACACGCAGGCGATAGCTGATCGTCATCACAGAGAAACTTGATGTACTCGCCCTTCGCCTCGCCCAGGCACGCCAGCAGATTGCCGACAAACCCCAGCGTCTGCGGGTTTCGTACATACCGCACGCGTTCTGCTGCATCGCCCGTCAGCGACTCGACAACCTGCCGGATCTCATCACCGCGACTGTCGTCGCACACAATGATTTCAAGGTTGGCGTAATGCTGGATCAGGGCACTGCGCAGGGCCTGAGCAAAGAAGCGTGGATTGAAGGCGGGAATGACGAGGCTGACTAACGGGACTGGATTCACGGCGGGGCTCTCAAGCGGCGGACGCTCACCCGGTCGGGTGAGCCCCTGAAACCGCTGAAAAAAGGCGATTGGTATTCGGCGGTTTACGGCCGGGCGCTTTCGCGCCAGGCCCCTTTAGATCTTGTTAAACAGACCCAGCTGACTGATTTTGCTGAACGCCAGTTGCGCGGCCTGCAACATGGTTTGCTGCAGCGTCAGACGGGTCATGACCGCCGCCGGGTCAGAGTCGCGGATAGCCGACTGGCTGGCCGTGTTCGCAAGGCTCAGACTCTGGTTGGTTGCCGTCTGATCATCCAGGGCCTGACCACGCACGCCCACGGCAGTGATGGCGGAACCCAGCTGCGCCTGCGCAGTGTCCAGGTTACCAATGCCCGACGCGACAGCTGCCTGCATTTTTTGCAAGGCCACTGCGTTGTTATCTGCCGGGGTATTCAACGCCGTACGCAACTGGCTCAGGGTGTCCAGAACGTTCTGGGTCTGGTGATCATTGGGCTGGACAACAAACTGATCGCCGGCAGCCGGAGTACCGGCGAGCGTGAAAGTGACCCCGGCCGCTGTCGCCGTAGCGCCCGCCATGACGCCCGAGGAAACCGGTTTGCTGGTAGCCGTGATCGGTGATGCATACAGATCGTAAGCGGTGGCGCTGGTGAACTTGAGGATCGCCCCACCCGTCGGGAAGGTGCTGTTATAGGCGGTCGAGTTGGTCTGGGTGGCACCGGAGATCACTGCCACGGACGGGTTGCCCGGGCTGCGCGAAGTGTTGATAGTGTCCGGCTTGACCGCCAACTGGAAGCTATGGCCGGCAATGACTGCGTCCGGAACGGTATCGCCAGGCTTCAGATTGATGTTCAGCGTCAGGTCCACACCGCGGAAACTGACCGTCTGGTTAGACGCATCTTTATTGCTGATCACACCATTCTGGCTGGCCTCGGCGGTGACATCGGTACCCAGCGCATCAGTGATCTTCAGCTGTGTGCTGCTGACAAAGCTCACGGTGTAAGGCTGACCTGCGGCGAATTTGGAATCGAACGTTGCGCTATTGCTGATCTGACCGTCGGACAGCGTTACGCGACCGTCATCCACCGCAGGTGCGGTCATGGTGGTCAGAGAGCGAGTGGTGTTGGCCGCCTTCTGGAAGGCATCCCAACCGGTGATGTTGCTGGCAACCGACATGGAGTCGCCTATGGCCAGGCTCACATCGGACTGATCACCATTGTAGCTGTAGGTGCCATCGGAGTTTGCAGTGTACGGAGGCGTGCTGGTTTTGGAGCCGCCGAACAGGTAGTTGCCATTGGCGTCCTGACTGTTCATGAGACCCAACACCTGGTCCTGGATCTGCCCCAACTCCTGGGCCGCAGCCCCACGATCGGCATCAGTCTGCGTGCCGTTGCTGGCACCCAACGTCAGCTCCTTGGCCCGCTGCAAGGCGGTACCAATGGCGCTCAAGGCGGTTTCGGCCTGACTGTACGAACCCTTGAGGTTGCTGATGTTGCCGGCGTACTGATCCAGCATCGAACTCTGTTGCCCAAGCTGAATCAAACGCGCAGCACCAATCGGATCATCAGCTGCGGTGTTGACCTTGGTCAGACTGCTCGCTTCGGCGCTGGTCTGCAGTGCGTTGCTGTAGTTACGCTGATAGTTGGCAGCGGTCGTTTCGTAATACTGGGCGGTAGAAATGCGCATGAATTACGACTCCTTAAAGACTGTTGATCAGCGTGCTGAAGGTTTCCTGCGCTGCCTTGATGATCTGCGACGAGGCTGTGTAGTACTGCTGGTATTTCACCAGGTTGCCGGACTCTTCATCGAGGTTGACACCTGACAGGGCATCGCGCGCGCTCTTGGCGCCGGTCAGAATCACCGAGGCGGCGTCGCCGTCAGACTTGGCCTGAGCAGCCTGGGCACCGACATTGGAAATCAGTTTGCCGTAAGCATCCGAGATGCTGACGCCTTTGCTCGCCGAGCCGGTTTCCACCGTCTGCTTGCTCTGCAAGCCGACCAGCGCGGTCCCGTTGCGGTTGTCCGAAGAGTTGGCACCGGTCAACGAAATACTGAAGCTTTCACCCGAAGCAGGCGAACCACTGACGGTGGTTTGAATCGAGAACGTCTTCTGTACGCCCGCGCCGTCCAGGATCGGGGCACCCGTGCCATCGACCATATTCACTTGCAGGTTCAGGGTATTGCTTTGACCGGGAACGATGCTGCCCGTCCCCATGCTGACGCCCTTGGCATCGTAAAGCTTATAACCCTGGGTCCCGGCAGCCGCGGGGTCGAACACCACTTTGACCGGTGTCGAATACTGGAGCCCGGTTTGCAGGTCGGCATTGGCCGCCGGGTTGTAGATATCCAGGGTACTGGTCAACGTTGGCTGGCTGTAGGTGCCTTTGTTGTTGGCACTGGCGACACCGCTCAGAGGTGCGGCCGCGGCGAGCGTTTTCGGATCGGTGATCACGGTCTGGATATCACTGGCACCGCTGCGGGTCGGCGTCACCTTGAAGGTGTCGCCGGCGCTCATCGCGCCGCCATTGAGCGTCATGCTGAAGCCGTCAATCACCGGAGCCGGTGTGGTGGTGGTGCTGAAGGCTCCCATGTTGGTGCCGTCGGAGCGCGTAACGCTGTAGTTCGTGGCGCTGCTGAAAGTCACCTGATAATCGTTGGTGGTCAGCTTGCCCGTGTCATTGATGGTGACATTGAGGTTACCGGAACCGGCGCTGTTACCTGCCTGGGCAATGCTGCGCTGCGAGATCAACGTGGCACTGTTGATGTTGCTGAAGATCGCCGAACCGAAGTTACCGTTCCTGTCGATGCCCTGGGCCTGCTGCTGGTTCATCTGATCGGCGACAACCAGTGCCACTCGCCCCAGCTCGTTCATTGCCGGGTTGAGCACTTCGCTGCGATAACTCAGCAAGCCACCCATCTGCCCGGTCGTCACCACCGACGTAATATCGATGACGCTCGAACCGCGATTCAACTGGAGCGTCGACTGAGTCGGATCAGTCTTGCCCGGTACGGTTTCCAGGGTGTTAGTGGTGCTGCCCATCACCAGCGGCTGACCGCTGCCGATGTAGACATCGTAGTTGGTGCCGCGCTCGACAACCTGGGCACCAACCAGATCTGAAAGCTGGCGGACCGCCTCGTTACGCTTGTCGAGCAGGTCGCTCGGCCCACTGCTGTTACTGGTGTTGCTACCCGCTGTTTGCGAGATCTGCTGGTTGTACTGGGCGATCGAGCTCGCCAGCTTATTCACCTGGGACGCCATGTCCGACAGGTTGGAATTGATGCCGGTGTTTTGGTCGCTCAACTGCTTGGAAATCGAGTTGAAGCGATCGCTCAGGGCCTTGGCATTGGTCATCACCGATTGGCGGGACGCATCATCGCTAGGCGTGGTCGCTACAGCCTGCAGGGACGTGAAGAACTTCTGCAGTGAGCCACTGAGGCCGGTGTTGCTGTCAGACAGCAGCGTGTCAACCGGCGTGACTTGCCCCAGGTAGGACGATGCCTGGCCGTTGAGCGAAGTGCTGGTCTGCAACTGGGTGTCGAGATAGGAGCTATACACTCGACGCACGTCGGCCAGGGTCGTGCCCGTGCCGATGAAGACGTTGTTACCGTACTGAATCGAGGACTTGCTGGTCTGCACGGTTTGCTGGCGCGAATAGCCGGCCGTATCAACGTTGGCAATGTTGTTGCCGGTCACCGCCAACGACGATGAGGCCGCATTCAACCCCGACATCCCGATATTGAGCAAACTCATGATTCAGACCTTATACCTTATGCCTATAAAGGCGTCGTGGAAGAGCCCGCCGCAGCGTAGTTCTGGTAACTCTTCATCTGCTTGGCTATCTGCGAAATCTTGCTGGCGTAGCCCGGGTCGGTTGCATACCCGGCCTTTTGCAACTCGCGTACAAACTGTTCTGGGTTATCGGCCGACTTCACAACATCTTGATAGCGATTATTGGTTTGCAGCAATGTCACAAGGTCATGGAAGCTGTCCTTGTAAGAGGCGTAGGAACGGAACTCGGCCGTCTCCTTGACCATCTCGCCATTCCTGAATTCGCTGGTGATCGCCCGCGCCGAATCGCCCGTCCAACTGCTGCCGGCCTTGATGCCGAACAGGTTGTGACTGCTGCTGCCATCCTGGGCACGCATGACCGATTTACCCCAACCGGTTTCCAGGGCTGCCTGGGCCACCAGATAACGCGGGTCGACGCCAATGCGGTCGGCGGCTTCCTTGGCCATCGGCATCATCGTATTGACGAATTCGTCGGCAGAGCTGAAGGCTTTCTTCGCCGGCGCCAGCGGAATTTGCGCCATGGCACGACCATAAATCTGCATCCGCCCGCTCGATGCCGAATCCGTTTGCGAGGCCAGCCAATCACCATTGAACAACGGATCGGAAGCGCTCTTCGCGCCCTGAGGCAATTGAGTTTTGTTGAGCGCCGTCGAGGCGGTCGCAGCGGTCGTCGATGCCGACGGCACCAGACCGGCGAGCAAGCGATCCGCAAGTTTCGGTGGCAACGCCAGACGACGCTGATTGAGCATCGCCACGTCATTGCGGTGACCATCGAGCGATTGCTGCGGCGGATTGACCGCGCGCGACGCCCACAACGGCCGCTGACCATTAAGCCGCGACAACGGCCCATCGGTACCCACCGTACCAGCAGCCACCGGCGTTGATACTGCCGCTTTCGCCGCTTCCTGCTTGGCCGCAGACATTGCCGCCGCCTCGCCCGGTGCCAGCGGCTTGTTCTTCGACATCTGGCGCATCAGCACGTCGGCCAGACCGATACCATGACCCTGACGGGACATGGAAACCGCCAGCTGCTGGTCGTACATTTCCTGGTACTGCTTGGCCGCAGGCGTGTTGAGCGGATTGTCCTTGCCCAGTGTTTCAGTGGCCGAGCGCATGGACTTGAGCATCTCGCTGAGGAACAGCGACTCGAACTCCTGCGCCACCTTGCGCATGTTCGCATCGCTGTTCTTGTCACCGACCTTGAGCTGGTTAAGCCGGTTCAGGTCCGAGTACGAACCCGAATCGCCGCTGCTGACCAACCCGCTCTTGTGAAGATCCATGTTCGCCATATCAAATCACGATCAGGTCGGCTTGCAGTGCACCAGCCTGCTTTAACGCTTCAAGGATCGCCATCAAGTCACCCGGCGCCGCGCCAACCTGATTCACCGCACGGACAATCTCGTCCAGCGTGGTGCCAGGGCCAAACTTGAACATCGGCTTGGCTTCTTGCTGAGCGTTGACCCGGGAACGCGGCACGACGGCCGTCTGACCGTTGGACAAAGGTCCTGGCTGACTGACGATCGGGTCTTCGGTGATGGTCACGGTCAGGCTGCCGTGAGTCACGGCGGCTGGTGAAACCTTGACGTTCTGGCCGATCACGATAGTGCCGGTCCGCGAGTTGATGATGACCTTGGCCACCGCCTGACCCGGATCGACTTCGAGGTTTTCCAGGATCGACAAGTAGTCGACGCGCTGGCTCGGATCGAGCGGCGCGGTAACGCGGATCGAACCGCCATCAATCGCCTGTGCAACACCAGGGCCGAGCATGTTGTTGATCTTGTCGACGACGCGCTTGGCGGTGGTGAAGTCGGAGCGATTGAGGTTCAGGGTCAGGCTGTTGCCCTGATTGAAACCGCTCGGCACCGAACGCTCGACCGAAGCACCACCCGGGATGCGACCGGCCGACGGAACGTTGACGGTGATCTTCGAACCGTCGCGACCTTCAGCATCAAAACCACCGACCACCAGGTTGCCCTGGGCGATCGCATAGACGTTACCGTCGATACCCTTGAGCGGCGTCAGCAGCAAGGTGCCGCCACGCAGGCTCTTGGAGTTACCGATCGAGGACACGGTGATGTCGACCTGCTGACCCGGCTTGGCGAACGCCGGCAAGTCGGCACTGACCGAGACCGCCGCGACGTTCTTCAACTGCACGTTGCCGGAGCCGGCCGGCACCTTGATGCCGAACTGCGAGAGCATGTTGTTGAAGGTCTGCAGGGTGAACGGGGTTTGCGTGGTCTGGTCACCCGTACCGTTAAGCCCGACGACCAGGCCGTAGCCGATCAATTGGTTGGAACGCACGCCCGAAATACTGGCGATGTCCTTCAACCGCTCGGCCTGAACGCCGAGGGAGGTTGACAGCAATAACATGGCCGCCATCAGGTGCTTGAAATTAAACATGAGTCGTTTCATCACCTAGAAAGGGAACAACGGGCTTAAGAAGAAACGGTCGAACCAGCCTGGCTGACTCGCGTCGGCAAACGAACCGGTGCCCGAATAGGTGATGCGCGCATCAGCGATACGAGTCGACGACACCGTGTTATCGGTAGCGATATCGTCCGCCCGGACCAGTCCGGCAATGCGCACCAGCTCATCACCGGTGTTGAGGGTCATCCACTTCTCGCCACGCACGGCAATGATGCCGTTAGGCAGCACGTCAGCAACGGTGACGGTGATCGAACCGGTCAGGCTGTTGCCCTGCCCTGCCTTGCTGTCACCCTTGGTTGCGCGGTCACCGCTGTAATTGGCACCCAGACTCAGAGGACTATTGGTGGCCGGGCTGCCACCGAACAACGAGGTCAGACCGAGTCCGGTCTTACTGGTTTTGTCCACCTGGGAGTTGGCGTTTTTACTGGCTTGGGTCTTCTCGTTCAGGGTGATGGTGATGATGTCACCGACCCGGAATGCCTTGCGGTCGCCGTACAGGTTCTGCTCGAAACCGGCCTGATAGATCGAGCCGTTGTTTGCCGCTGCCGGCAGCGGTGTACGAGGCAACACGGGCGCGTAGTACGGGTCATTGGGCTTCGGCGTCGGGCCGACACAGCCCGCGAGCACGGCGATCCCACTCAGTGCGAGAACAGATACAAAGCGATTCATGACCCTACCTCACGGTGTTGCAGGCAGCTTCACGCCACCTCATAGACTTGATTACAGATTCTGCGTTACGAACGAGAGCATCTGGTCGGCGGTGGAAATCACCTTGGAGTTCATCTCGTAAGCGCGTTGAGTGGTGATCATGTTGACCATCTCTTCAACGGTGCTGACGTTGGACGTTTCCAGGGTGTTCTGCAGCGTGGTACCAAAACCGTTCAGGCCCGGAGTACCGATTTGCGGCGCACCACTGGCGGCGGTTTCCTGGAACAGGTTGTTACCCATGGCTTGCAGACCGGCTGGGTTGATGAAGTCGGCGGTTTGCAGGTTGCCGATTACCTGCGCAGCAGCGGCGCCTGGAATGGTGATCGATACTGTGCCGTCACGACCGACCGTGAAAGTCTGTGCGTTGTTCGGAATGACGATGGCCGGCTCCAGGGCAAAGCCGCTGGCGTTGACGATCTGGCCATTGGAGTCCAGGTGGAATGTACCGTCACGGGTGTAAGCGGTAGTGCCATCCGGCTGCAGGATCTGGAAGAAACCGCGACCGTCGACCGCCATGTCCAGCGGTTGGTCGGTAGTTTGCAGGCTGCCGGCGGTGAAGTTTTTCTGAGTGCCGACAATACGCACACCGGTACCCAATTGCAGACCCGACGGCAGCGCGCTGTCCTGGGTCGACTGGGCGCCTGGCTGACGCTTGATCTGGTACAACAAGTCCTGGAACTCGGCACGGTCACGCTTGAAACCCGTGGTCGATACGTTTGCCAGGTTGTTGGAAATAGTCGTCAGGTTGGTGTCCTGGGCGGACAGACCTGTTTTGGCAACCCATAGAGCCGGAAGCATTCAATTCTCCTCGTGCGCCTGTTTTACGGCGCGACGTTCTGATAATTAGCTGATCTGCAAGACCCGAGCCATGGCCTGGTCGTCGTCTTTGGCGGTGTTCATCATCTTGATGTGCAGCTCGAATTGCTTGGACAAGGCCAACACCGAGGTCATCTCTTCAACGGCGTTGACGTTGCTCGATTCAAGGAAGCCCGACACCAGCTGCACGTTGGCATCGACCGGTGCCGGCTTGCCGTCTGCGGTGTTGATCGAACCGTCCAGCCCCTTGGTCATGTTCTTGATGTCCGGGTTGACCAGCTTGATGCGGTCGATTTCTGCGATGACGCGCGGACCTTCACCCATTGACCGAATGCTGATGGTGCCGTCCTGACCGACTTCGATTTTCTGCTCGGGCGGCACGGCAATCGGGCCACCGTTGCCCATGACCGGCATGCCGTTGCCGGCGCGCAGCACGCCCAAGGCGTCGACATTCAGGCTGCCGGTGCGCACATAGCTTTCACCACCGTTCGGATTCTGTACGGCAATCCAGCCGTTGCCCTGAACCGCTACATCGAGGTCGCGACCGGTTTCAATCATCGCGCCAGGAGAGAAGTCGGTGGCCGGACGTTCGGACAGGGCAAACGCTCGCGCCGGAAAGCTGTCGCCAAACACCGGCATCGACCGCGCCTGCTCCAGGTCTTTCTGAAAACCGTTGGTGGAGATGTTCGCCAGGTTGTTGGCATGAGCCTTTTGCGCCAGTGCGTTCTGGCTGGCGCCGGTCATTGCCACATAAAGGTACTTGTCCACAGTCTTTCCTCTGCATGTCGGACGTTTGCCGCCCACCGCTGTACTGCTGAGCCTCAAGCAATTTGCAGACCAACTTTCACGCAGGGGTTCGAAGCCCTCTAAACAAAGGACTTGAGAGGAATTGGAGGAGAATGGGCAATGGCATCAAAGACGAAAAACCGGCGCGGTTATGCCGCTTACGGCAAGTGTCGGCCTGAACAGGTCAACACGTACCTTGTGGCGAGGGGGCTTGCCCCCGTTCGGCCGCGAAGCGGTCGCAATGCCATCCCTTGATGTATGTCAGTTGAAACCCGATTGTAACTATCAGGGCTGCTTCGCACCCCAGCGGGGGCAAGCCCCCTCGCCACAAGGTTATGCGCCAGCCACAATAGCCCGCCCGCCACAGGTTATGCGCCCGGCTCTTTACCGACTTCGTATTCACGCAGTTTGTTGGCGATGGTGGTATGAGAAACCCCGAGGCGTTTACCCAGCAGGCGACTGCTCGGGTACTCGGAATACAGCCGCTCCAGCACCGCCTTTTCGAAACGCCCGACAATCTCGTCCAGCCCGCCTTCCAGCGAGAAATCCCCCAGAGGCTGGCGCACGCCGTAATCCGGCAGGCGAATATGCTCCGCCTTGACCGTGCCGCCGTCACACAGCGAAACCGCCTGAAACAGCACGTTCTCCAACTGCCGGACATTGCCCGGCCAGTGGTAATGACTGAGCCGCTCCATCGCCGCCGGTGCCAGCTTCGGTAGTGGACAACCAATCTGCCGACTGGCCTGATCAAGGAAGTGCTCGACCAGCGGCGTCAGACCGTCGAGGCATTCACGCAGCGGCGGGATGTGCAGCGAAAGCACATTCAATCGATGGTAAAGATCCTGACGGAATTCACCGCTGGCACACAGTTCAGACAAATCGACCTGGGTGGCGCAAATCACCCGCACATCCAGGTAAACCTCTTCATCGCTGCCGACCCGGCGGAAGCAACCGTCCTGTAAAAACCGCAGCAGTTTCACCTGCAAGCGCGGGCTCATTTCCCCGACACCATCGAGAAACAACGTACCGCCCGCCGTCAACTCCAGCAGCCCGAGCTTGCCTTCGGCCCGCGCCCCTTCGAACGCCCCTGGGCCATAACCGAACAACTCGGTCTCGGCCATCGACTCCGGCAACCCGGCACAGTTGAGCGCCATCAACGGCGACTGCCCACGCGGGCTGGCCAGATGGCAGGCCCGCGCCAACAGCTCCTTACCGGTGCCGGTCTCGCCCTCGATCAGCAGCGGCGCATCCAGTGGCGCCATGCGCCGTGCTTCACGAACCACCGCGGCCATGACCTTCGAACTCTGGAAAATACTGTCGAAACCGCGCAACTCCTGTTTACGCACGTTATAGATGCGTTCACCGACCCGGTCCGCCCGGTGCAGCGTCAGCACCGCACCAGCCATGGCCTCGCTGTCGTCATGTTCCGATTGCAACGGCGCGATATCGGCCAGGAACACATCACCCTTGACCTTGACCCGCAAGCCATTGATCCGCGATTTATTGGCGCGCACCAGCTCCGGCAGATCGAAGTCCTCGGCATACCGCGACAAGGGAATACCCGGCACCTCGTCCACCCGCACACCGAGCAATTGCGCGGCGGCACGGTTAGCCGCGACGATCGAGCCGCCCATGTCGATCGACAACACCGGAAACTCCAGCGCGCCGAGCAAGGCATTCAACTCCATGTGCCGACGCTCGCTGGGCATCAGCCCTACGCGCTTGACGCCGAACACACCGGCGATTGCCTCGAACTTCGGACGCAATGCCTGGAACTGAATATTGATCAGGTTCGGGCAATGCAGATAGATCGCGTTGCCATGCTCGCCCCCGACCTCACCCCGGGCGACGTTGATCCCGTACTCCACCAGCAAGTTGAGAATGTCGCGCAGGATACCGATGCGGTTCTGGCAGTGGACTTTGATACGCATATAAAGGCCTGAACGATGGTAAATGAGGCGCATGGCGAGGATTTTTCTGCCAAGGCGCGAAGTTTGTTGTCAAGATTATGTGACAGCCCAGGGCCTTTTAAAACCCGAAAATCTCAATACCTACGCGACAGCCGCCCATCCGTAACGAATACTTTACGAAAATCAGGGAATTCTCCTACGCGCAACGCTCAAACCCTGCTGCAAGGTCGCACACTTCGGGTTATCTCTAGGTCCATAGGCAACAGACATAACAAGAACGTATCCCTTTGCAGGAGAGCAGCATGAAGCAGACGCAATACGTGGCCCGCGAGCCCGATGCGCAAGGTTTTATCCACTACACCGCTGAAGAACACGCGGTGTGGAACACGCTGATCACTCGCCAGCTGAAAGTGCTCGAGGGTCGTGCATGCCAGGAATACATGGACGGCATCGAAAAACTCGGCCTGCCCCATGACCGCATTCCGCAACTCGACGAAATCAACAAAGTCCTCGGCGAGACCACCGGCTGGCAAGTCGCCCGCGTACCGGCGCTGATTCCATTCCAGACCTTCTTTGAATTACTGGCCAGCAAGCAGTTTCCGGTCGCGACCTTTATTCGTACTCGCGAAGAACTGGATTACCTGCAAGAACCGGACATTTTCCACGAGATCTTTGGGCACTGTCCGCTGCTGACCAACCCCTGGTTCGCCGAATTCACCCACACCTACGGCAAACTCGGCCTACAGGCTTCCAAGGAAGAACGCGTTTATCTGGCGCGCCTGTACTGGATGACCATCGAGTTTGGCCTGGTCGACACCCCGCAAGGCAAACGCATCTACGGCGGCGGCATCCTCTCCTCGCCGAAAGAAACCGTGTACAGCCTGTCCGGCGAACCGGAGCATCAAGCCTTTAACCCGCTGGAAGCGATGCGCACGCCATATCGCATCGACATCCTGCAACCGCTGTACTTTGTCCTGCCCAATCTCAAGCGTCTGTTCGATCTCGCCCACGAGGACATCATGGGCATGGTCCAGCAAGGCATGCAGCTGGGTCTGCACGCACCGAAGTTTCCGCCTAAGCCCAAGGCGGCCTGAGAGCGCCGCAGTCGCGGCGCCCCTCAAAAAATAGTAACGTCTAACAAGAACCGAATTCAGGAATACACCATGAACGCTCTGAACCAAGCCCATTGCGAAGCCTGCCGTGCCGATGCCCCACAAGTCAGCGACGAAGAACTGCCGGTACTGATCAAGCAGATCCCTGACTGGAACATCGAAGTTCGCGATGGCGTGATGCAGCTGGAAAAAGTCTTCCTGTTCAAGAATTTCAAATTCGCCCTGGCCTTTACCAATGCCGTGGGTGAAATCTCCGAGGCCGAAGGCCACCACCCAGGCCTGCTCACCGAATGGGGCAAAGTCACCGTGACCTGGTGGAGCCACTCGATCAAAGGCCTGCACCGCAACGACTTCATCATGGCCGCGCGCACTGACGAAGTGGCCAAAGACGCCGAGGGCCGCAAATAATGCATTTCGACGCCATCGGCCGAGTACCCGGCGACCCGATTCTCGGCCTGATGGAGGCCTATGCGCAGGACAACAATCCGTGCAAGTTCGACCTTGGCGTGGGCGTCTACAAGGATGCCCAGGGCCTGACCCCGATTCCGCAGTCGGTGAAACTCGCCGAACTGCGCCTGGTGGATCGTCAGACCACCAAGACCTACATCGGCGGTCATGGTGACGCGGCATTCGGCAAAGTAATCAATGAGCTGGTGCTCGGCGCCGATTCCGCGCTGATCGCCGAACAGCGAGCCGGCGCGACCCAAACCCCGGGTGGCACCGGCGCCTTGCGCTTGAGCGCCGACTTCATTGCACACTGCCTGCCGGGGCGTGGCATCTGGCTGAGCAACCCGACGTGGCCGATTCACGAAACCATCTACGCCACGGCCGGCCTCAAGGTCAGCCACTATCCGTACGTGGGCAGCGACAATCGCCTCGATGTCGAAGCGATGCTGGCGACCCTGAACCTGATTCCCAAGGGCGATGTGGTGCTGCTGCACGCCTGCTGCCACAACCCGACCGGTTTCGACCTGTCTCACGATGACTGGCGCCGAGTGCTGGAGGTGGTTCGCAGCCGCGAACTGCTGCCACTGATCGACTTCGCTTATCAGGGTTTTGGCGATGGTCTGGAGCAGGACGCCTGGGCCGTGCGGTTGTTTGCCGCTGAACTACCTGAGTTGCTGATCACCAGTTCCTGCTCGAAAAACTTCGGCCTGTACCGCGACCGCACTGGCGCGTTGATCGTCTGCGCGAAGGATGCCGAAAAGCTTGTGGATATCCGCAGCCAATTGGCCAACATCGCCCGCAACCTGTGGTCGACACCACCGGATCACGGCGCCGCCGTGGTGGCAACCATCCTTGGCGACCCGGAGCTGAAACAACTGTGGGCCGATGAAGTGGAAGCCATGCGTTTGCGCATCGCGCAGTTGCGCTCGGGCCTAGTGGAAGCGCTGGAGCCACACGGCTTGGGCGAACGCTTCGCGCATATCGGTGTGCAACGCGGGATGTTTTCCTACACCGGTTTGACGCCGGCGCAGGTGAAAAGCCTGCGCGACCACCACAGCGTGTACATGGTCAGCTCCGGGCGCGCCAACGTCGCCGGGATTGATGCCACACGTCTGGATTTGCTGGCGCAAGCTATCGCCGACGTCTGCAAGTAACCCTTCTCCTGATCGTTCCCACGCTCTGCGTGGGAATGCCTCAATGGACGCTCTGCGTCCGCTGTTGGGACGCGGAGCGTCCCGGGCTGCATTCCCACGCAGAGCGTGGGAACGATCTGTCGTAGACCTGTCTAGACAATCCCATCCGTCGCAACAAAGGGAGATAAAAGTCTTTCTGTCATCTCCCCTGCTGTATCCTTCCCAGGCTTTTTTAAAAGCGCGGATCTACACAGCGATTTAAAAACAGACCTTGCGAGGAGCAACCAACATGCACGAGATTCCTAATCTCCCCTTCCCAAGCCTGCACGAAACTGCGCAGACAACCCCGCAACAAGCCGGTGCCCAACAGCCCGAGCCGAAAGAAGCCACTGGCAGCCGCAAGGCCGACAGCGAAGACTGAAAAAGCACTACCCAGACCGTGTGGAAAGCGCTAACTCATGCGCTTTCCACACAGCCTGAACCAAGGACCCGCACATGAGCGACACCTTCACCGAAAGCCAGGCCAGCGTACTGATCGGCACCGCCGAAAAGATGATCGATATCTGGAACCGCCTGACACCCGAGAAGCAAGCCCTGCTACTGGCCCGTTTCGGCAACCAGGAAAACGCCCTCGCCGCACTGGTGACCACGCAACTGGTCGCACCCGCCAAATCCTGATTCCGGCCAGGCAACACAACGGCCGACACCTGACGCCAATTTCTCCCCCTCTGCGCATCCAACCACCGGTATCATAAGCAGCCTATCTATCCTGCTGTCCCGTGGACCCACTCCCATGCCAGATCCTCAGCGCCCCATGGCGGTCACGCTGCAAGTCGTTTCCATCGTCCTGTTTACCTTCATCGGCTATCTGAATATCGGCATCCCCTTGGCCGTGTTGCCAGGTTACGTGCACAGCGACCTGGGTTTTGGCGCAGTGATCGCGGGCCTGGTGATCAGCGTGCAATACCTCGCCACCCTGCTCAGCCGCCCGTACGCAGGAAGGATCATCGACAATCAGGGCAGCAAACGCGCAGTGATGTACGGCCTGGTGGGGTGCGGCTTGAGTGGGGTGTTCATGCTGCTGTCGGCCTGGACGCAGAGCTTGCCGACCTTGAGCCTGATCAGCCTGCTGATCGGTCGACTGGTGCTGGGCAGCGCCGAAAGCCTGGTCGGTTCGGGATCGATTGGCTGGGGCATCGGCCGGGTCGGTGCAGCGAATACCGCCAAGGTCATCTCCTGGAACGGCATCGCCAGTTACGGCGCACTGGCCGTTGGCGCACCGCTCGGCGTGCTGCTGGTTCATCACTTGGGGCTGTGGAGCATGGGCGTGAGCATTCTGTTGTTGGCAGCGCTGGGGCTACTGTTGGCCTGGCCGAAAACCGCGGCGCCGATCGTTGCCGGCGAACGCCTGCCGTTCATGCATGTCCTGGGACGGGTGTTGCCCCACGGCTGTGGACTGGCACTGGGCTCGATCGGCTTCGGCACCATCGCCACCTTCATCACCCTGTATTACGCCACCCGACACTGGGACAACGCCGTGCTCTGCCTGAGCCTGTTCGGCGCCTGTTTCATTGGCGCGCGCCTGCTGTTCGGCAACTTGATCAATCGCCTCGGCGGTTTTCGCGTGGCGATTGCCTGCCTGTCGGTCGAAACCCTTGGCCTGTTGCTGTTGTGGATAGCCCCGGACGCCCATTGGGCACTGGCGGGCGCGGCGTTGAGCGGGTTCGGCTTCTCGCTGGTGTTCCCGGCGCTGGGGGTGGAAGCGGTGAATCTGGTGCCCGCCTCCAGCCGTGGCGCGGCAGTCGGCGCTTACTCGCTGTTCATCGACTTGTCACTGGGGATCACCGGGCCGTTGGCGGGCGCCATCGCGGCCGGATTCGGCTTTGCCTCGATCTTCCTGTTCGCCGCCCTCGCCGCCTTGAGCGGTTTGATGCTCAGCTTCTACTTGTATCGACAGTCACCAAAGTATCGTGAAGAACGCGAAGCGCACTAGAAGTCGACTTTACCGCGCCCGGCCTTGATCGAGCCGCGCTTGGTTTTTGACTCCAGCCGACGCTTCTTCGAACCCAGGGTCGGCTTGGTCGGGCGACGTTTCTTTTCAACCTTGGTGGCACTGAGGATCAACTCGGTCAGACGCGCCAGTGCATCGGCGCGGTTGGCTTCCTGCGTGCGGTATTGCTGGGCCTTGATGATGATCACGCCGTCGCTGGTGATCCGACTGTCACGCAGCGCCAGCAAGCGTTCCTTGTAGAACTCCGGCAAGGATGACGCCGGAACATCAAAGCGCAGGTGCACCGCGCTGGAGACCTTGTTGACATTCTGCCCACCCGCGCCTTGCGCACGAATGGCGGTCAATTCGATCTCGGCATCCGGCAGATGCACGTTGTTGGAAATCACCAGCATGGAAAACAGTCCGGGGTCAGGGTGTTCAGGATACGCGGATACGGGCACTTGTAGGAGCTGCCGCAGGCTGCGATCTTTTGATCTTGCTTGTGATCGGGACAAGATAAGGATCAAAAGATCGCAGCCTTCGGCAGCTCCTACGTAACGCAGAGCGCAGAAACGACAAACCCGGCACATGGCCGGGTTTGTTGTTTCTGCGCTGCGCGTTACTTCACCGCAGAAGCCGCAGCATTCAACGCGTGCTGAGCACTGCGCTTGTTCTTGATGTTGTAGCAGACCCACATGAACAGGACCCATACCGGAATCGCGTACACCGAGACCTGGATGCCCGGGATCATCAGCATGATGCACAGGATAAAGGCCACGAACGCCAGGCAGATGTAGTTGCCGTACGGGTACCACAGCGCCTTGAACAGCGGCGTTTGTTTGGTGCGGTTCATGTGCTGACGGAACTTGAAGTGCGAGAAACTGATCATCGCCCAGTTGATCACCAGCGTTGCAACCACCAGCGACATCAGCAGTTCCAGCGCATGCTGCGGGATCAGGTAGTTCATCACCACCGCAACGAACGTTACCGCGGCCGAGGCCAGGATCGAACGCACCGGCACGCCGCGCTTGTCGATCTTCGCCAGGCCTTTCGGGGCATCACCCTGTTCAGCCATGCCCAGCAACATGCGGCTGTTGCAGTAGGTGCCGCTGTTGTACACCGACAGCGCTGCCGTCAGCACCACGAAGTTGAGGATGTGCGCCGCAGTGTTGCTGCCCAGCATCGAGAACACCTGAACGAACGGGCTGCCGCTATAGGCATCGCCGGATGCATTCAGGCTCACCAGCAAGCTGTCCCACGGAGTCAGCGACAGCAGAACCACCAGGGCGCCGATGTAGAAAATCAGGATCCGGTAGATCACCTGATTAATGGCTTTCGGGATCACGGTTTTCGGCTTGTCGGCTTCTGCTGCGGTGAAACCGAGCATTTCCAGGCCGCCGAAGGAGAACATGATGATCGCCATAGCCATCACCAGACCACTGACGCCGTTCGGGAAGAACCCGCCGTGTTCCCACAGGTTGCTCACCGAGGCTTGCGGGCCACCATGGCCGCTGACCAGCAGGTAGCTGCCCAGGGCAATCATGCCGACGATCGCCACGACCTTGATAATCGCGAACCAGAACTCCGCTTCGCCAAAGACTTTGACGTTAGCCAGGTTGATCGCATTGATCATCACGAAGAACACTGCAGCCGAGGCCCAGGTCGGGACATCCGGCCACCAGTAGTGCACGTATTTACCGACCGCAGTCAGCTCCGACATGCCCACCAGGATGTACAGGATCCAGCAGTTCCAGCCCGACAGGAAGCCGGCGAAACCGCCCCAGTACTTGTGCGCAAAGTGGCTGAACGAGCCAGCCACCGGCTCTTCAACAATCATTTCGCCCAGTTGGCGCATGATCATGAAAGCGATGAAACCACAGATTGCGTAACCGAGAATCATCGACGGGCCGGCCGATTTCAGCACACCGGCAGAACCCAGAAACAATCCGGTACCGATCGCGCCGCCGAGGGCGATCAGTTGAATATGACGATTTTTCAGGCCGCGTTTAAGCTCGCCTGAATGCGAGTTTTGTCCACTCATTAAAAGGGTCTCACGCAAGGTTTGATAATGTTCGTTAAGACGTTGCTGCTCGGATCAGGATCAAGCAGCGCGGATCAAACCCCAGCGCAGGCACCAGGAGTTCAGCGTTTTTTTACCGGTCATGCGTCACCTGTTTGTTTTTATCTGTGACGAAATCGAACCCGACACGCTTGTGGCGCGGCGGAGTTAACAAAGCGGATAGCCTTGAGTTTGCGCAGTTACGCAAGGAGGTCACAGTTAAAACGCGGCGCATTGTACACCTGTAACCCCCTGCTGCCAGACACCGCTGAATCAGCGCGTCGTTTGCCGGGATTGCCTGTGTCCGCCTCGAGGGGCCCGGGCGGCTGCAAAAAAAGGCTCAGACCTTTGCGGGTCGTTGACGGGAGCGATGGAAAAATCGCCCCTCGAAGAGAGATGGAGATGACTCACGGCGTTCATTGCGCCTCCTTCTTGTTATGTACCTGCACGACAGGCATGGGCGCATCTCACCGCTGAAACCGTCCTGAAACAAGCGGACCAGAGCCCTGCAAACCACACTATCGAGTGCCAACCGGAAGCTTTTCCTTACAGCCCTCACTTAAACCCGAATCCATGGCGCAGAACGCGGCTTTTCGTAAAGCCTCCGTTACGAGGCGTAACGTATTTTTTCCACAACAGATCTTTCTGGGGGCCGACTGCAAATTGACAGCAGCCCCATTCCTACCGATGAGGCCGAGTTAGCGTTTTGTTTTTAATTGAAAAAACAGACAGCAAAAAACGGAATAAAAATTTCACCGAAGTTGAATTTAAATTTTAAATTGTATTTTAAAAAGTACTGGACTAGGTTTCCAACCACTTGCCAGACCGTGAAGTCCCGCAAGTAAGCGGCAACTTTTTTCAGTCGCAATGATTTATTCCTGCACTGAAAACAGCACCGCCATTCAACCTTTTAAAGCCATCTGGGAGATTCACTATGCAAGCGATGAATAAAGACCTGGAAACCGAACTGCAACTGGACGAGTGGTTTGAAGCGCCGACTCATGACGCTGCTGTTGAAATGATGCAAGCCGACGCGGTCGTTCCGTTCGGCACGGCGATGTGGCCTTTGTAAGACATCCAGGCAGGTACGCGCCGGCCGGTCGTACCTGCCACTATTCGCTGACTGTCAGGGAGGATTCATGGATAGACTCCGCGCCATTTCGCATTTCCTTTACTACCTCGAACACCACCCTGCCCTCGTTGACGTGCGTCCGGCCAAGGTCCTGCTCGGACATACGCAACCTTACGAGGCATTGACCGGCGCGATCATCGAGCAAGCGGCCAACGAGCCATTTCACTTCAGTGCCATGCGCCTGGACCTCGAATCGCCCCAAACCCTGGCACAGGCGATTGCCGACTGCGATCTGTACATTTTCTTCTACGACTCGTCGACCCTGCCCAACCCGCGCCCGGACGGCCCCGACTTTGTTCGTGCCCTGCAAAGCATCATGGCCGACCATTGGAAGAAGTCGCTGCTGTTCAAGGATTACGGCGATTACTTCTACGACACCTTCAGCGTCACGCCACGACGTATCGCCGGGCTCAACAGCCATCTGATCCAGCGTATGTCCCAGGCCACCACCCTGAGCTTCAGTGATCGGCACGGCTCTTACTTCGAAACACCGCTAAGCAGCATCAAGAAGTGGACCAATATCAACGGCATCGGCAACTTCGACCTGGCGCCCGGCGAGATCGCCACCCACAGCGAAGCCATCAATGGCCAGGTAAAGTTCGTCGGTACGTTCCTCGGCACCATTCCCTTCGCCCGCAAATATGGTGTGCTCGAATCACCGCTGGAGTTGTGGATCGAAAACTCGACCATCAGCCGAATCGCCACGCAAGTGCCGGGACTGGAACATGACTTCAACAAATACCTGGATGCCAATCCGTCCAACCGACGCATCGAGGAGTTGGGGATCGGCACCAATGAGGGCGTCAAGGACCTGTATGCCCGCAACGCTGGCTTCGAAGAGCGCCATTGCGGCCTCCACCTGGGGTTGGGCGGTGGCGCCAAGGGCAGCCATCACCTGGACCTGATCTTCGCCAGCGGCGTGTTGGCGCTGGATGACAAGCCGGTGTTTGATGGGCGGTTTGTCTTTTAGTTGATCGTTCCCATGCGCAGCAAAGGAATGCAGCCCGTGACGCTCCGCGTCACATACCAAGAGCGGATGCAGAGCGTCCATTGAGGCATTCCCACGCAGAGCATGGGAACGATCAGAGGCAAAAAAAAACGCCAACCCGAGGGTTGGCGTTTTTTATGGAGCGCTTACCGATTATTCCGGCTTGCGACGACCAAAGCCTGGACGCTGACCGGAACCGGCCGGTGCGCCGCGACGCTTGCCCGATGGCGCATCACGGTCGACCAGGACGATGCCCGGACGCTTTTTCGGCGCAGGCTTGGCCGGACGCTTGGTGTCGGACGGACGGTCTGCCACTGGCGTACCGCGACCCGACTCACCACGACCTGCCGGCGCACCGCGATCGCTGCGACCACCTGCCGGAGCACCGCGGCCTTCGCCGCGTTCAGTGCGACCGTTGGCCGGACGCGGAGTGCGTGGACCGCGCTCGCCGTCCTGACGTGGTGCCGGCTTGCGGGCTGGACGCTCGCCTTCGATCTGCGGCTCGCGCGCTGGACGCGGGCCAGCAGCCGCTGGAGCACCAGTCGCTGGACGCAGGGTCCGCACGCGCTCGCTCTTGCCGACCGGGCGCGACGACTTGCGCTGCATACGCTCAAGCTTGTCTTTGCTCTTGGCGTTCATTTGCGGCATGGCCACCGGGGTCAAACCGACTTCAGCACTCAGTACGTCGACTTCGTACTGGCTCATTTCGCGCCAGCGGCCCATCGGCAGGTCAGAGTTGAGGAACACCGGACCGAAACGCACGCGCTTCAGACGGCTGACCACCAGCCCCTGGGATTCCCACAGACGTCGAACTTCACGGTTACGACCTTCCATCACCACGCAGTGGTACCAGTGGTTGAAACCTTCGCCACCTGGAGCCTGCTTGATGTCGGTGAACTTCGCCGGGCCGTCTTCAAGAACGACGCCAGCCTTCAGGCGCTCGATCATTTCGTCGTCGACTTCACCCCGTACACGTACCGCGTACTCGCGGTCCATTTCGTAGGATGGGTGCATCAGGCGGTTGGCCAGTTCACCGTCGGTGGTGAACATCAGCAAACCGGTGGTGTTGATGTCCAGACGACCGATGTTGATCCAGCGGCCTTCTTTTGGTTTCGGCATTTTGTCGAACACGGTCGGACGGCCCTCTGGGTCGTCACGGGTGCAGATTTCGCCGTCGGGTTTGTTGTACATGATCACGCGGCGGACCGATTCGGCCGCTTCTTCACGCTTGATCACCTTGCCATCGATGGTGATGGCGTCGTGCAGGTCGACTCGCAGGCCAAGGGTGGCATCTTTGCCGTTGACCTTGATCCGGCCATGACTGATCCAGGCTTCTACGTCGCGGCGCGAGCCGACGCCGATACGGGCGAGGACTTTCTGCAGTTTTTCGCCTGCTGGGCCGATTTCCTGGTCGTCTTTCTGGTCGTTGATACTCATCTGGGCACCTCCCGGTGTGGTCTGTTCAGGCCTGGCCTGAAGATTTGAAATCTGGTCTTTGGGCGAAAGGATCGCCGAAGGGTCGCGAATCATACGCGCATGACGCCGCTCGCGCATCAGAGACTAGCGGATAAACGGTCGGTTAATTGTTTTTCCGCCGACCGGTGGTGCCGAGTCAGGTCAATCACAACACTGAACCACTGTGGGAGCGAGCCTGCTCGCGATAGCGGTGTATCAGACAACATTGATGTCGACTGACACTCCCTCATCGCGAGCAGGCTCACTCCCACAGTAATATGCGTCAATCCTCGAACTGGCGGCGTTCGTTCTCGATCGCTTCGGCGAGGGCCTGGGCTTCGGCTTCTTCGTCGCTCAGCTCGGGTTCTGGCTTGGGCTGTTCCAGCGCGGCGACGGCGGCGAGCAGTTTCTCGCGAGCTTCGGCAACGCCCAGGATGTCATCTTCGGCCTCTTCCTCAACTTCTTCGGTTTCGGCCTCGGCTTCGATTTGAAGCCCGGTCTCTTCCACCACCTCGACAGGCTCATCAACGGGCGACTGCGGCTCGCTCTCGCTGACCGCGCCATCACGCAGCAAGTCGTCGAAGTCGGTCTTGATCCCCTCTTCCATCGAGTCCAGTTCGAGCAACAAGGAATGGAAACTGGTCTCGTCTTTCGGTTCTTCCGGCTCGGCGCTGGCATCGGCCAGTTCTTGCAGGCCCTGCGGCACCGGTGCGTCGTCGAACTCGAGCATCGGCTCGGGCTCCAGCTCGCGCAGTTCGGCCAGCGGTGGCAGGTCGTCGAGGTTCTTCAGGTTGAAATGATCGAGAAACGCCTTGGTGGTGGCGAACATCGCCGGCTTGCCCGGTACGTCGCGGTAACCGACGATCCTGATCCACTCACGCTCCAGCAGGGTCTTGACGATGTGGCTGTTGACCGCCACGCCACGCACATCTTCGATTTCGCCACGGGTGATCGGCTGGCGATAGGCAATCAATGCCATGGTCTCCAGCATCGCTCGGGAATAGCGCTGCGGGCGTTCTTCCCACAGACGTCCGACCCAGGGCGCGAACTTTTCGCGAATTTGCAGACGGTAGCCCGAGGCGACTTCCTTCAGCTCAAAAGCCCGACCGTCGCAGGATTTCGCGAGAATCGCCAAAGCCTTCTTGAAGACCGGCGGCTCCGGGCGCTCGCCCTCCTCGAAGAGCTCGAACAGACGCTCCATCGACTGCGGCTTTCCCGAGGCCAACAGAAAGGCTTCAAGCAGTGGCGCCAGCTCGCGGGGTTCACTCAGATTCATTGATTTTGCTCGTTATTCGGCTCGCGCCCGCACATGGATAGCCGCAAACGGCTCATTCTGCACCAGCTCGACCAAGGATTCCTTGACCAGTTCGAGGATCGCCATGAATGTCACGACCACACCCAGGCGTCCTTCTTCAGCGGTGAACAGCTCGACAAAAGGCACAAAGCCGCCGCCCTTGAGCCGTTCCAGCACATCACTCATGCGCTCGCGCGTTGACAACGCCTCGCGGCTGACCTGATGGCTTTCGAACATATCGCCACGGCGCAGCACCTCGGCCATGGACATCAGCAACTCTTCCAGACTCACGTCCGGCAGCAACTTGCGCGCCCGCGCTTCCGGGGCATCGAGCTTGGGCACCACCACATCGCGGCCGACCCGGCTCAGGCCGTCGATACCTTCAGCCGTGGCCTTGAAGCGCTCGTACTCCTGCAAGCGACGGATCAGTTCGGCACGCGGATCGTCCTCTTCCTCTTCGATCTCGGCCGAGCGCGGCAGCAGCATCCGCGACTTGATCTCGGCGAGCATCGCCGCCATCACCAGGTACTCGGCGGCCAGTTCCAGACGCACCGACTGCATCAACTCGACATAGCCCATGTACTGCCGGGTAATTTCCGCCACCGGAATGTCGAGGATATTGATGTTCTGTTTGCGGATCAGGTACAGCAGCAAGTCGAGCGGGCCTTCGAAGGCCTCAAGGAAGACTTCCAGCGCATCCGGGGGAATGTACAGGTCCAGCGGCATTTCCATGACCGCCTGGCCATAGACCATCGCGAACGGCAGCTCTTGCTGTGCCCCGGCCTGGCTATCGACGGGCTCTACTGCGGACATCTAGGCCTCAACCGTAAACGGCGCGGGGTCACCGCAACCGACGCGAATCACTTCTGGCTCGCCGTCAGCCAGGTTGATCACCGTGGAGGCTTTGATACCGCCAAAACCGCCGTCGATGATCAGGTCGACCTGATGTTCAAGCAACTGACGCATTTCATACGGATCGCTCAACGGGTCGGTGTCGCCGGGCATGATCAGGGTCACGCTCATCAGCGGCTCACCCAGTTCTGCGAGCAGCGCCAGGGCAATCGGATGGCTCGGCACCCGCAGTCCGATGGTGCGCTTCTTCGGGTGCAGCAGCAGACGCGGCACTTCGCGGGTGGCGTTGAGAATAAACGTGTACGGCCCCGGCAAGTGGGCCTTGAGCAAGCGGAAGGTGCCGGTGTCGATCTTGGCGAACAGCCCCAGCTGTGACAGGTCGCTGCAAATCAGCGCGAAATTGTGCTTTTCATCCAGCTGACGTAGCCGACGCACGCGCTCCACAGCATTCTTGTCACCGATCTGGCAACCAATGGCGTAGGACGAGTCAGTAGGATAAATCACTACCCCGCCATTGCGGATGATCTCGACAGCCTGTTTGATCAGGCGCGCTTGCGGGTTTTCCGGATGAATCTGGAAAAATTGACTCACATTTTCTACCTGTTCAGACGGCAATAATGGCTGGGTCATGTTTGAACCGACACCAAAGTGGCGGCAGGTCCTCCGGGAGTGGGCGGTACTCGCCAATCTCGGACCAGCCTCCGGGTCCATGGAAATCACTGCCGGCACTGACCAGCAGACCGAACTCACGCGCAAGAATAGCCAGGCTGCCAACCTGCTCGGCCGGCTGATGGCCATTGACCACCTCGATTGCGTGGCCGCCTGCTTGAATATAGTCGGCAATCAGGCGACGGCGCTTGCTGCGGGTGAAATCATAGTGCCAAGGATGCGCCAGGCTGACCCAGGCCCCGGCAGCGCGCAGGGTTTCGACGGTTTCTTCCAGGGTCGGCCAGTGCTGCTTGACGTCCCCCAGCTTGCCGGCGCCCAGCCACTTGCGGAAGGCTTCGGCACGGTCCTTGACGAAGCCTGCACGGACTAAATAGTCGGCAAAGTGCGGTCGGGCCGGCGCATTGCCGCTGTCACCAAGCTCTTGCTGGATAGCCCGCGCGCCTTCCAGCGCGCCCGGCATGCCCTTGAGTTCGAGCTTGCGACTGATTTCTTCGGACCTCAGCCAGCGCCCGTCACGCAATTTGGCAATCGCTTCGACCAACGCCGGCGCGTTGACGTCGAACCCGTAACCGAGCACATGAATGGTTGCGCCCCCCCAGGTACAGGACAATTCGACGCCGTTGATCAGTTGCATCCCCAGCGCAACCGCGGCGCTGCGGGCCTCGTCGAGGCCTTCAAGGGTGTCGTGATCGGTCAAGGCCAGGACTCGCACGCCTTTCTCGAACGCACGCGCAACCAGTACCGCAGGCGCCAGGGCGCCATCGGAGGCCGTGCTATGGCAGTGCAAATCAACATTCACAGGACTGTGTAACCTCAAATCAGCTGGCGCTTTCGCGACCCAATATGTTTGTTATTATGCCGCCACATCCTGCTTCTGGCTGCCACTGTGAAACAATTCATCGACTTCATCCCGCTTCTGCTGTTTTTCATCGTCTTCAAAATCGATCCACGGGTCGTCGACATCGCCGGTTACCCACTGACGGTAGGCGGCATTTACAGCGCCACCGCGATGCTGATCACCAGCTCCCTGGTGGTCTACGGCACGCTGTTCATCAAACAGCGCAAGCTGGAGAAGAGCCAGTGGCTGACCCTGATCGCCTGCCTGGTTTTCGGTAGCCTGACCCTGGCCTTCCACAGCGAAACCTTCCTTAAATGGAAAGCGCCGGTGGTCAACTGGCTGTTCGCCCTGGCCTTTATCGGCAGCCACTTCATCGGCGAGCAGTTGCTGATCAAACGCATCATGGGCCACGCGCTGACCCTGCCGGACCAGGTCTGGACCCGTTTGAACATCGCCTGGATCGGGTTTTTCCTGTTTTGCGGCGCGGCCAACCTGTTCGTTGCGTTCACCTTCCAGGACTATTGGGTCGACTTCAAAGTCTTCGGCAGCCTGGGCATGACCCTGCTGTTCCTGGTCGGCCAGGGCATTTACCTGTCCCGCCACCTGCACGACGCCGACACTTCTACGCCAAAAACCGAGGACTGACATGCTTTACGCAATCATTGCTACAGACGTCGCCAATTCCCTGGAAAACCGCCTGGCTGCGCGCCCTGCCCACATCGAGCGGCTGCAACAGCTCAAGGCTGAAGGCCGTGTGGTTCTGGCAGGCCCGCACCCTGCCATCGACAGCAATGATCCGGGCGCAGCAGGTTTCACCGGCAGCCTGATCGTCGCCGAGTTCGCCTCCCTGGAAGCCGCCAAGGCCTGGGCCGATGCCGATCCGTATGTCGCCGCAGGCGTCTACGCCAACGTTCTGGTCAAACCGTTCAAGCAAGTCCTGCCATAACCCAGCCTCTGCGCGATGAACCTTCGGTTCATCGCGCGTTCAATTGCTCATTATTCTTGTTCAACGGCCGACAACCTGCCCAACACTCGATTGGAATCAGGAGTTTCGATGCGCCAAGGTCCGCTGTGTCTGCTGTTGGTCACGTTATCGATCGGGGCCTTCGCCCACGCCGAAGAGCACTCGGACTCGGGCTATTCAACGCCTCTGTCGTTAAGCGCCGGAAGCCAGATCACCGAATTGCAGCAGCGCTTGAAAGAAAGCGAGCGGCAACGAGAAGAGCTGAACAAACAACTGCAAAATGCCGATAACGAACGCGAAAGCGCTTTGCTGGGCCGGTTACGCCAAGAGAATCAGCGCCTCAAGCTGCAACTCAAGGAAGCCCAGGCAAACCCGCTGCCGCGCCTGCTGACCGATCAACAGCAGTGGTTCGTCACTGGAGCCGGAGTAGCGCTATTGGCCCTGCTCTGCGGTATCTTCGCCAGTGGTGGACGTAGAAAACGTCGGCAATGGCTAAATTGAGTGAGTCATGAGCGAGCTGTTACTAATTGATGATGACCAGGAGCTGTGTGAGCTCCTGAGCAGTTGGCTGAGCCAGGAAGGTTTTGTCGTGCGCGCTTGCCACGACGGTCTGAGTGCACGCCGCGCCTTGGCCGAGTCTGCACCGGCAGCAGTAGTTCTGGACGTAATGCTGCCCGATGGCAGCGGTCTGGAGCTGCTCAAGCAGTTGCGCAACGACCACCCGGACTTGCCGGTGGTGATGCTCTCGGCCCGTGGCGAGCCGCTGGACCGGATCCTCGGGCTGGAACTGGGCGCCGACGATTACCTGGCCAAGCCTTGTGATCCCCGAGAGCTGACGGCCCGCCTGCGCGCCGTACTGCGGCGCAGCCATCCGGCAGCGGTGTCCAGCCAGATGGAACTCGGTGACCTGTGCTTCAGCCCGGTCCGCGGCGTGGTCAGCATCGACGACCAGGAATTCACCCTGACCGTCTCTGAAAGTCGCCTGCTCGAAGCCCTGCTCAAGCAACCCGGCGAACCGCTGGACAAGCAGGAGCTGGCGCAGATCGCCCTCGGGCGCAAGCTGACCCTGTACGACCGTAGCCTGGACATGCACGTCAGCAACCTGCGCAAAAAGATCGGCCCACACCCCGACGGTCGCCCGCGCATCATTGCCCTGCGCAGCCGTGGTTATTACTACAGCCTCTGAACCGTCTTTACCCAAGCTTTACGCTCTGCTGACCGCCGCTGACCTTGATCTCCGTATTCTGTACTCATCCGGAACACACCGGGAACGAGACAAGGAGACACACCATGCGCAAGACCCTTATCGCTTTGATGTTCGCGGCGGCACTGCCGACCATTGCCATGGCTGCACCAGAAGGCCAAGGCCCGATGGGTCCAATGGATGGCCACGGATACAGCGAGCACATGCACGGCGGCAAAGGCATGTACAGAGAGTTGAACCTCAGCCATGAACAACGCGAACAGATTCGCAAACTGATCGGCGAGCAGATGCATGCACGTAAAGAGCTGGTCGAGCAGTACCTGCAAAAACTCTCGCCAGCCGATCAGCAGGCCATGAAAGACCAAATGGCGGCCGGCCGCCAGAAAACCGAGCAGGACATTCGTGCCCTTCTCAAGCCGGACCAACAGCAGAAGTTCGATGCTATCCAAAAGAAGCGGGCCGAACGCAAAGCCGAATGGGAGCAGTTCCAGGCCTGGAAAGCCCAACAACCGAAAAAAACGCAATAATGCTCTAGCGTTTCTCCCCAGCCCAATGGTCAATCGCCATTGGGCTTTCTTTGTTTGAGGACTTACCGTGCGTTCATTGTTCTGGCGCATCCTTGCCAGTTTCTGGCTGGCCATCGCCCTGGTTGCAGGGTTGTCGATCCTGCTCGGGCACATGTTGAACCAGGACGCCTGGATTCTCAGTCGCCACCCGGGCCTCAATACCCTGGCGCAAGAGTGGACGCAGCTTTACGAAGAAAAAGGCGAGGACGCGGCGCAAGCGCTGCTCGAACAACGCAAACGGCGTTACCACATCGATGTTCAAGTACTGAATGAAAGTGGCGACCCGGTGGTGCGCGGGACCTTTCCTCGCCGCGCGGCAGCCTTGGAAGCACGGCAGAACGACAACCCCGACAACAGCGCTCGCCACCTGCCCTGGCGGCGTCTGACCGTCGAGTACACCAGCCCGAAAAGCGCTGAAACCTACTTGCTGATCTACCGTATTCCGCATCCAGAGCTCAATGCCTGGCACCGCAACAGCCTGCTTTGGCCCTTCAGTGCGCTGGCGATTGCCTTGGTGGTGCTGACACTGTTCAGCCTGCTGGTGACGCTGTCCATCACCCGCCCGCTGAGCCGTTTGCGCGGTGCGGTGCACGACCTCGGTCAGACGACCTATCAGCAAAACAGCCTGGCGCGGCTGGCCAACCGGCGTGACGAGTTTGGCGTGCTGGCCAACGACTTCAACCGCATGGGCGCACGCCTGCAAAGCCTGATCGGCAGCCAGCGGCAACTGCTGCGCGACGTGTCTCACGAACTGCGCTCGCCCTTGGCCCGGTTGCGTATCGCCCTGGCGCTAGCGGAACGGGCCGGCCCTGAAGAGCGCGAAAAACTCTGGCCACGATTGACCCGCGAATGTGATCGTCTGGAAGCTCTGATCAGCGAAATCCTGGTGCTGGCACGGGTCGACGCCGACAACGCGAGTGCCGAAACGGTCGACCTCAATGCGCTACTCAATACTGTGCAAAAAGACGCTCAGCTTGGCGCGCCAGAACAAAGCATACGTATCGAAGCCGAACGGCAATTAAGCCTCAAGGGCTGGCCGACCATGATCGAGCGGGCACTGGACAACCTGTTGCGCAATGCCCAGCGCTTCAATCCGGCAGGACAACCGATTGAAGTGCTGGCATTGCGTCAGGGAGATCGGATTGTCATCAGCGTGCGCGACCACGGCCCCGGCGTAGAAGCCGAGCATTTGAGCCAACTGGGGGAGCCGTTTTTTCGGGCACCCGGGCAGACGGCCGCCGGACATGGCCTGGGACTGGCCATCGCCCGGCGTGCGGCGGAGCGCCACGGCGGCAGCCTGATTCTGGCCAATCACCCGGAAGGTGGATTCATTGCCAGCCTGGAGTTGCCATTAGAACCCGGTATCGCAACGTAACGATCGTCCCCACGCTCCCGCGTGGGGATGCAGCCCGTGACGCTCCGCGTCACTTGGACGCGGAGCGTCCATAGAGGCATTCCCACGCAGAGCGTGGGAACGATCCAATGATTCAGGGCTTGGCGGGCCAGGCGCTGACAAACTCGGTGAGATCGACTTTCCCGGCCACCCGCGGTTCGTTCTGCGGTGTACCCAGGTAAAGGAACGCAATCACTTCTTCACCTTCCGCCAGGCCCAACCCCTGGGCCACATGCGCCGAATAGACCAGCTCGCCGGTACGCCACACCGCGCCGATACCCTGAGCGTAAGCCGCCAGCAAGATACCGTGGGCCGCACAACCTGCCGCCAGCAACTGCTCGGACTTCGGCACTTTGACGTGGTCTTGCAGACGTGCGACCACAACGACAACCAATGGCGCGCGCAACGGGCCGTTCCGTGCCTTGTCCACCAGGGCCTGAGGCACATCGGCGTCTTGCAGGCGTGCAGCCTCAGCCAGCAACTCGCCCAACTGCTCACGCGCTGCACCTTCGACCGTCAGAAAACGCCACGGCTGCAAATGCCCGTGATCCGGTGCACGCATGGCTGCGGCAAACAACACTTCGCGTTGTGCTGCGGTGGGCGCCGGGTCGAGCAAACGCGGAACGGATACACGGTTGAGCAAAGCGTCGAGAGCCTGCATCGGCCACCTCCTGAAAAAAAATGTCTGGCTATTCTAGCGGCAACTGCCGCCGGGGTGCCGGTTTACATGCCCTGCCTCGCAGGTAGAATGGCGCCCTTCCCTATCAGCCCGAGCGGACTTCATGGCGTTGCCGACCTTACGGATCATTGGTTTCATCATCGGCATCTTCCTGATCACCCTGGCCATCAGCATGGTTGTGCCGATGGCAACCCTGCTGATTTACGACCGCACCAGTGACCTGCCGTCGTTCCTCTGGGCCAGCACGATCACCTTTCTCGCCGGCCTGGCGCTGGTCATCCCCGGGCGACCAGAGCATATACACCTGCGCCCGCGGGACATGTACCTGCTCACCGTGTCGAGCTGGGTGGTGGTCTGCATATTCGCGGCATTGCCGTTCCTGCTGACCCAGCGCATCAGTTACACCGACTCGTTTTTCGAAAGCATGTCGGGCATCACCGCCACCGGTTCTACTGTGCTCAGTGGCCTGGACAGCATGTCTCCGGGCATCCTGATGTGGCGTTCGTTGCTGCACTGGCTGGGCGGTATCGGTTTTATCGGCATGGCGGTCGCGATTCTGCCACTGCTACGCATCGGCGGCATGCGGCTGTTTCAGACCGAGTCGTCGGACCGTTCCGAAAAGGTCATGCCTCGTTCGCACATGGTGGCCCGGCTGATCGTCGCCGCCTACGTCGGCATCACCATTCTCGGCAGCCTGGCGTTCTGGTGGGCGGGCATGAGCCCGTTCGACGCGGTTAACCATGCGATGTCGGCAATATCCACCGGCGGCTTCTCCACCTCCGACCAGTCCCTGGCCAAGTGGACGCAACCGGCCGTGCACTGGGTCGCGGTGGTGATCATGATTCTCGGCAGCCTGCCATTTACCTTGTACGTGGCGACCTTGCGCGGCAATCGGCGGGCGTTGATCAAGGATCAGCAAGTGCAGGGATTGCTCGGCATGCTGCTGGTGACCTGGCTGGTACTCGGCACCTGGTACTGGTGGACCACCAACCTGCATTGGCTGGACGCACTGCGCCACGTTGCGCTGAACGTCACGTCGGTGGTCACCACCACCGGTTTTGCATTGGGGGATTACAGCCTGTGGGGCAACTTCTCACTGATGCTGTTCTTCTATCTGGGCTTTGTCGGTGGTTGCTCGGGGTCGACCGCTGGCGGGATCAAGATCTTCCGTTTCCAGGTGGCCTTTATCTTGCTCAAGGCCAACCTTAATCAACTGATCCACCCGCGTGCGGTGATCAAGCAGAAGTACAACGGTCATCGTCTCGACGAAGAAATTGTGCGCTCGATCCTGACGTTTTCGTTCTTCTTTGCGATCACCATTTGCGCCATCGCCCTGGCGCTGTCGCTGCTGGGCGTGGACTGGATGACAGCCTTGACCGGCGCCGCCAGTACGGTTTCCGGAGTGGGGCCAGGATTGGGTGAAACCATCGGACCGTCCGGTAACTTCGCCAGCCTGCCCGACGCCGCCAAGTGGATTCTGTCCCTCGGCATGTTGCTCGGGCGACTGGAGATCATTACCGTGTTTGTGCTGTGTATCCCGGCGTTCTGGCGTCACTGAGTTCTTTGGGCGCGTCCATCAACCGCATCCGGTATTCGCCGGGAGTGGTATCGAACCAGCGCCGAAATGCCCGGAAAAAATTGCTCGGGTCGGCGAACCCCAACAGGTAGGCGATTTCCAGCAGGGTCATGCTCGGTTGCGCCAGGTACTGCTCGGCCAACTCACGGCGCGTGTCGTCGAGCAGCGTCTGAAAACTCGTGCCCTCTTCCTGCAAGCGTCGCTGCAAGGTGCGCTGGGACAAGTACAGGGTTTGCGCCACTGTTTCACGCTTGGGCTCGCCTTGCGGCAGCAGGCGACAGAGCACTTGCCGTGCCTTGTGGGTGACCCGACTTTCAGAAAACCGCGCCAGGTATTCGCCGGCAAACCGGTCATGCAACAACGCCATGGCCTGGTTGGCAGTCGGCAACGGGGCTTCCATGTCCGCCTGTTCGAAAATCAGCGCGTCGTAGGGCGCGTTGAATTCCAGCGGCGCATGAAAAGCCAATTTGTAGGGTTCGAGGTCTACAGGTTGATCGCCCTGCATCAATACTTTGCGTGGCTGCAAGGTGCGTCCGGTCAGCCAGCCACACAAGCCCAGCGCGCAGGCGAGCGACGCTTCGGCACTTTGCCGGGTGGGCGGCAGATGGTCGCCATGCACCGTCAGAATCAGTGCATAACCTTCGGGTAACAGGCGAAAACTCAGGTCGGCGCTTTCGGCGATGATCCGCTGATAACGCACCAGGCGCTGAAAACCTTCCGCCAGGGTCTGGCTGGACATCAAGGCATAACCGACCACATGAAACGATGCCGGGCGGACCAGCTTGCCCATGTTCAGACCGATCGCCGGGTTGCCGGACAGCTCTACCGCACGCTGCCAGAGCCGCGTCATCGAATCTTGAGGAAAGCGCGCATCCGGATCATTCAGCGCCGCGTAGTCGAGCCCCAACTGTTTGAACAAGACCCGGCAATCCAGGCCGTCCATCTCCAGTGCTTTGACAATCCCCATCGCCCAGCTTGCAGAAGTCGTTCGTTCGCTCATGGCGTTTTCTTACTTGATGAGCCGCGTGTCACGGCCAATTTCAGAAGGATACTAAAGTGGCGCCCAAGGTCACTGGCTGTTGCCACTGATGACTCTAGACTTAAATAAGCTCCCCGCAGAACATCCGCTCAGCAGCACAATAACCACAGAGATCGCAGTCGTGGAAAACATCAAACGTTTCAGCAGCTTCGTCGAGTTTTACCCGTATTACCTCAGCGAACACAGCAACAGTGTCTGCCGACGCTTGCATTTTTTCGGCACCAGCCTGGTGATTTGCATCCTGGCCTTCGCTATCGGCAAAGGTGCCTGGCTGTTGTTGCTGACCCTGCCTCTGGCCGGCTACAGCTTCGCCTGGGTCGGACACTTTTTCTTTGAAAAGAACCGGCCGGCGACATTCCAGCATCCGCTTTACAGCCTGCTCGGCGACTTCGTCATGTATCGCGACATGATCCTCGGCAAAGTGCCTTTCTAGGCTCGCCGGGCCATCAAGCCGTCCCATATGGCCAGTGCAACATTGGATCCAAGCTCTACACTGCACAACGTCCCTTCGAAAACAATAAGAGGATAGCTGATGAATGCGCACGCCCGTTTCACCCATATGAAGGATGGTACGCAGGAAGACTGGGCGATCATCGCCGCGGACTTCGGTGCCTACGCCAAACAATTGCCGACACGGATTGTGGCGCACCTGAAACTGCTGGAGGGTGATTTTGGCGGTTTCCCGGTCGATCGACTGACCCACTCACTGCAAACCGCCACCCGCGCCTGGCGCGATGGCCAGGATGAGGAATACGTGGTGTGTGCGCTGCTCCACGACATTGGCGATACCCTTGGCTCCTACAACCATCCGGACATTGCAGCGGCGATCCTCAAGCCATTCGTCAGCCCTGAAACCCTGTGGATGGTGGAAAAGCACGGGATTTTCCAGGGCTACTATTTCTTCCATCACCTGGGCATGGACCGGCACCTGCGCGAGCAGTTTCGCGAACACCCGCAGTACCGGCAAACCATCGAGTTCTGCGCCAGGTATGACGCTGCAGCCTTTGATCCGGACTACGAGACCCTGCCGCTGAGCTTCTTCGAACCGATGATGGAACGCCTGTTTGCCCGGCCAAAAAACTCGATCTACATGGCGGCGATGGAAGAATACGCACCGGCCTGAAATATCCGGGGACCGCTATGCGGTCCATCGCGGGCAAGCCCGCTCCCACACTGAATCGTAGGTGACCACAGATTTGTGGCCTTGCCCCGTCCCATGTGGGAGCGGGCTTGCCCGCGATAGGGCCGGACCAGGCAGCAAAAGTCTCGCGGTTTACACCGGCTCTGCGACCTTCACCAACTCTGCCTTGAGTTGTGCCTCTCGCGCCTGCGCATCCGCCAACCGGTACAACTCGATCGTGCCGTCCAAATGCTCGATCAAGGCCGTGCACGACTCCACCCAATCCCCGCAGTTGAGGTAATCCACCTCGCCGACCTTACGGATTTCGGCATGGTGGATGTGCCCGCAAACCACCCCGTGCAGCTCGCGCTTGACGCACTCGTGGGCAATGGCTTCTTCAAAATCGCTGATGAAGCTGACCGCGGTTTTGACCTTGTGCTTGAGGTACGCCGACAACGACCAGTAACCGTAGCCGTACCGCGCGCGCCAGTGATTGAGCCAGCGGTTGAGGGTCAGGGTGAACTCATAGGCCGAGTCGCCGAGAAACGCCAGCCAGCGGTGATAACGCGTGATCACGTCGAACTGGTCGCCGTGAATCACCAACAGATGCCGACCATCCGCGGTGACGTGAACCGCCTCGTCCACCAGTTGGATATTGCCCAGGATCAGCTTCGAATAACGCCGCAGAAACTCGTCGTGGTTACCGGTGACGTAAATCACCTCGGTGCCACGCTTGCTCATGGTCAGCAGTCGGCGGATGACGTTGGTGTGAGCCTGAGGCCAGTACATGCCGCTGCGCAGTTTCCAGCCATCGATGATGTCGCCGACCAGATAGATCTTGTCGGTCTGATAGCCCTTGAGGAACTGCGACAAATGCTCTGCCTGGCAATCCCGGGTGCCGAGGTGTACATCGGAGATCCACAAGGTGCGCACGCGTTGTTTACGGCTGGGTTTTGCACGTTCGGCGCTGGTCATGGGCAACCTCTGCGAGATTTTTCGCAAGCTTGCACCGCAGCGATTAATAGCCCATGACACAAATACGGCAGTCTGATGACAGTCCGAACCCTGGCGTGGCCGGTGTAGACTGCGAGTCTGCCCAGGAGACTGCGATGAGACCGATCCTCACGCTACGCCAATACACCCACGACCTGATCATCCACAGCCATGACCACGCACAACTGGTGTTCGGTCTGTCGGGTGCGCTCGACTTCGAGGTCGGCGGTCATGGCAGCCAGGTGGTGCAGCAGAGTTTTGTGGTCGTGCCGTCAGGCGCTCATCACGCCTGCGGCAGCCCGAATGGCAGCCGCTGCCTGGTGCTCGATGTGCCGAGCGATCAATGGGTTTTGCAATCATTGGGTGAGCATGCCGATGCCAGTCGACGCTTGCTCGACAACCCCGGACGCTTGCCGCTGGATGCCGGGCAAAGCCAACTGGTGAGCTGGCTGGCGAGCAGCCCGGTCACTGACCCGCTGATCGCCCAGCAAGGCGCCGTGTTGTTGCTTGCCAGCCTCAACAACGCCACGCCGAACAGCATCGCCGGGCGCCGCTTGCCTTACGCCGCGCTCAACGCGCACATCGACCAATACGCCGCCTACCCGCTGCAAGTCGCCGATCTGGCGCGCATCGCCGGACTGTCCAGCGCACGTCTGCACGCACGCTTTGTCGCTGAATGCGGGCAGACGCCGATGGATTACATCCGCAGTCGTCGCCTGCATATTGCGGTGAAATTGCTGCGTGAATCCGCGCTGCCCATCGGCGAAGTGGCCAGCCGTGTCGGCTATGGCTCCCAGAGTGCCTTCGCCGCAGCGGTCATGCGCGAGTTCGGCGCTTCGCCGGGCGCGCTGCGTCGTACAGCCGGCAAGCGCTAGGCTGACGATAAAAAACGCGAGTCTGGCGACAGACAGATCAGGCCGTCACGCAGTTCAATGTCGTCATTGCCTCTATGGATTAAGGATTGAAATGACTCCGCGTACCGCCCTTGGCGCCCTGCATATCGGCGCATTGATGTTTGGCCTGACGGGTGTGTTCGGCAAACTCGCTGCGGCCTCCCCTGCCATCATTGTCTTTGGTCGTGCGGCATTCGCGGTGATCGCACTGGCGTTCTTTGCCCGTTTCGCCAGCAATACCGGCTGGCAGAAACTCGAAGCGGTGGATTGGCGTCGCCTGCTGCTTAGCGGTCTGTTGCTGGCCGGGCATTGGGTGAGCTTTTTCATTGCGGTGAAAGTCGCCGGCGTAGCGATTGCGACCTTGGGTTTTGCCAGTTTCCCGGCGTTCACGGTGATCCTCGAAGGCCTGATTTTCCGCGAGCGAATTCGCGCCAATGAAATCCTCCTGGTGGTGCTGGTGAGCGTCGGCCTGGTGCTGGTCACCCCGGATTTCGACCTGGCCAGCGAAGCTACCAGCGGTCTGCTCTGGGCGGTGGGCTCGGGCCTGCTGTTCGCCTTGCTGTCGCTGACCAACCGTGCCAGCTCCGGGCGTATACCCGCTGTGCAGGCAGCGCTGTGTCAGAACATAGTGGTCGCCCTCTGTCTGTTGCCGGTGGCGGCATCGGGATTGAGTGAGGTGCGCGCCATCGACTGGCTGTGGATCGGTCTGCTCGGGGTGTTCTGCACCGGCGTCGCCCACAGCCTGTTCGTTGCCAGTCTGGCGGTGATCAAGGCTCGCACCGCCGCGGTGGTGTTTGCCCTGGAGCCGGTTTACGGCATCACCGTCGCCTGGCTGCTGTTCGGTGAGAATCCGACACTGCGGATGTTGATTGGCGGTGCGCTGATCATCATCGCGATTGTTGTGTCCAGCAGCCTGTCTGGCAGTTCAAGCAAGAAAAACGTGGCGGCCGAAGCCGCCTCTCACTGAGTTTTGTCGTTATGGCCCAAATCACGATCCGGGTCGATCTGATCGCGGACTCGCTGTTTGAGCACCTTGGCTTCCGGGAAGCCGCCATCGGCCTTGCGCTCCCAGATCTGCACCCCGTCGCAGGTAATGAAAAACACCCCGCCGGTTCCCGGCACCAGAGAAACTTTGCCCAGGTCGTCACCGAAGGTACTGAGCAACTCCTGGGCCAGCCAGGCGGCGCGCAACAGCCACTGGCATTGCGTGCAGTAAGTGATGACAACTTCCGGTTTGTGTATGGTCATGGCGTGCTGGACTCCTGAGCTCGATGGCGCCGCTATAATAGCCGCCTTTGCCGCTCGCCCGAGATTCCCGATGCGCCGTCTGCTGTCCTGCCTGTTGCTGTGTGTAGTCCCATTGTTCGCGTATGCCGCTGAGACACCACGACCGAAAGTCGGACTGGTGCTGTCGGGGGGCGCGGCGCGTGGGCTGGCGCATATTGGTGTGCTCAAGGCGCTGGAAGAGCAAGGCATCAAGATTGATGCAATTGCCGGCACCAGCATGGGCGCGGTCATTGGCGGGTTGTACGCCTCGGGCTACAAGATCGACGAACTGGAAAAGCTCGCGTTGGGCATCGACTGGCAACAGGCCCTGTCCGATGCGCCGCAACGTGCTGACGTGCCGTTCCGACGCAAACAGGACGACCGCGACTTCCTGGTGAAGCAGAAACTGAGCTTTCGCGACGACGGCAGCCTCGGCCTGCCGCTGGGAGTTATTCAGGGGCAGAACCTCGCGTTGTTACTCGAAAGCCTGCTCGCTCACGCCAGTGACACCCGGGACTTCGACAAACTGCCGATCCCTTTCCGCGCCGTCGCAACCGACATTGCCAGTGGCGAAAAAGTGGTCTTCAGCAAAGGCCACCTGCCCCAGGTGATTCGCGCCAGCATGTCGATCCCCGCCGTCTTCGCCCCGGTCGAACTCAATGGCCGGCTGCTGGTGGACGGCGGCATGACCGACAACATTCCGTTGGACGTGGCGCGCGAGATGGGCGTCGACGTCGCCATCGTGGTCGATATCGGCACCCCGTTACGCAGCCGTAAACAACTGACAACCGTGGTCGACGTGCTGAACCAGTCGATCACCCTCATGACCCGGCGCAACTCCGAAGAACAGCTCGCGGAGCTGCGCAAGGACGATGTGCTGATCCAGCCACCACTGGCCAGTTTCGGTGCCACCGATTTCGGCAAGGCCCAGGACATGATCGATGCCGGTTATCGCGCCACCCGCATCCTCGACGCCCGACTGGCACGCCTGCGCCCCGCCGAGCCGGTGGACGGTGAACTGACCGCCGCCCGCGCTCCCGGTCAGCGCACGCCGATCATCACAGCGATCAAGGTCGAAAATGACTCGAAGATCGGCGACGACGTAATCCGCTACTACATTCGCCAGATCATCGGCGAACCGCTGGACCTCGAGCGCTTGCAGACCGACATGGGCACCCTGTATGGCCTTGATTACTTCGAACAGGTGCAGTACCGCGTCGTCCACAAAGGCCAGAACCATACGCTGGTGATCAGTGCTCGCGGCAAACGCAGCGGTACTGACTACCTGCGCCTGGGGTTGAACCTGTCTGACGATATGCGCGGTGACAGCGCCTTCAACATTGGCGCCAGTTACCGAATGAACGGCATCAACCGCCTCGGTGCGGAATGGCTGACGCGGGCACAGATTGGTGATCGGCAAGAACTCTACACTGAGTTTTATCAGCCACTGGATGTCGGCTCTCGCTACTTCGTCGCACCGTATGCAGAGTTCAAATCGCAGAACGTCGATGCCATTCTGGACAACGACCCTGTAGCCGAATATCGCCTTGAGCGTTATGGCTTCGGTTTGAATGTCGGGCGGCAGATCGGCAACAGTGGCGAAATCCGTTTCGGTGTCGGTGAGGCGTGGGGCAAGGCAAACGTACGAATTGGTGATCAGAATCTGCCCAGCGAAAGCTTCAGCGAAGGGTTCTATCAGCTCAAATATTCGTTCGACTCGCTGGACAATGTGTACTTCCCTCACACCGGTGAAGACATTGGCCTGGCGTTCCGCGAATTCGAACCAACGCTGGGTTCAGACAAACGCTACCGTCAGTGGGAGTTCAAACTGGACAAGGCGCTGAGCAGCGGCCCGGACACCTTCATCCTTGGCGGTCGCTACGGGCGCACCCTGGATCAGGCCGACGTGGTGACATCGAGCTTCGTGCTCGGAGGGGCGCGGCAACTGTCGGGCTTCCGGCAGGACTCGATTTCCGGCCAGAACATCAGCCTGGCCCGCGCCGTGTATTTCCGCCGCCTGACGCCGCGGGCTTATCTGCCGCTGGACTTCCCGATGTACATCGGTGCGTCGCTGGAGCGTGGCCGCGCCTGGAACAACGACAACGAATTCGACAGCGGCTACATCAACGCTGCCAGTGTGTTCCTCGGCTTCGACACGCCTTTGGGGCCGCTGAACTTCAGCTATGGCTTCAACGACGACGATCAGAAGGCGATTTACCTGAACCTTGGGCAGACGTTCTGATCGCAGGTATTGCGAAAACTGATGGCTGCGCGAGACCTGTAGGAGCTCAGCGAATACTGGCCAACAGGCTGCGGGCGGTTTGCTTCAAGGATTCATCACTGTCCTTGAGTAACTCGTTCAATAGCGCAATGGCGCTGTCCAGATCACCGTCGTCGATGCAGTTCTGCGCTTCTTCCAGTTTGCCGGGGTGAATCTCTTCGTGCGCAGGTATCGCGAATTCGCCCGACAACGGCTCAAGCTCCAGGGTCGGTGATGCATCAGCGAAATGGTCTGGAAAGCCATCGTCCAGCGGTTCCAGCTGATCCACGGGTTTAGCCATTGCCGCTGTGGTGTCGGACGGACTGGCCAGATCCCAGCTCGAATCCATCGACAAGTCATCCAGATTCAACTGGAACTCATCCCCTACCGAGGCAGCAGGTTCAGCCGTCGTTTGAGCCGTCGACTCAAGAGTCGCCAACGATTGTGCACTGGCCAGTTTCGGCGAACGTGCGCGAATCTGCTCCAGCACCTCGGCACTGTAACCCGCTTCAATCAAACTGTTTTCGTGGTCCGAATAAGCTGCGCTGTCGCCCTGCAGCCCCAGCACCTCCAACAGCTTCAGGTTCAAATCGCTGCGCTGCGGCTCTTTGAGCAAGGCTTCGCGCAATAGACTGGCCGCCTCGGCGAAGCGGTCATAGGTCAGGTAGATACCGACGCCCTCAAGCACTTCTGCCCCATGAACGGTTTCGCGGTTCGCAGGGGGGCTCTGCGTCGCAGAAAGCTCAATCGATGGTTTCTGCGCACTATCGGGCGCTCCCCGACGGACCACCGGCTCATGTCGTGGCGCGGGTTCCGATACAGGCTGTGCCCGCCGCTGACGCAGCACAAACAAGCCCAGCAGCAAGAGCACGCCAAGCACCAACAGGCCGCCGATCAGCCACAACGCCCAACCACTGCTCGTCTCATCCACGGCGGCTGCGGGCACCGGAATTGGCGCGGCAGGAATGACGGGAACAGGCAAGGGCTTTTTGGCTTCGGCCAACTCGGTTTGCAGATCGCTGACTTGCTTGCGCTGGCTGGCGATCTGTTCATCCTGGGCTTGTAGCCGGGTGTTCAACTGATCGACCGTTTGTTTCAGTTGCTGGTTTTCCAGGACGCTGGCTGCCAGCAACTCGGAAGTGCGGGCGGTAGCTGCAGGCGCCTTGCTCACCGGGGCTGCTGGCGTTTTGGCGGAGGTAGCGGCAGTGGGTTGCTGGCTGATCGCCGGGGCCGGCTCGACGTCACTCGCCGGTACGATGCCCGGTGACCCCGGTGGATCGATCAGCAACGTGTATTCGCGCAGCAACTGCCCATTGGGCTGGTTCGCCTGCACCAGAAAATTCAGGAACGGTTCATTGACCGGCTTGCTGGACACCACCCGAATAACACTGCGATTGCCACGCAGAACGACGGTAAAACGCAGGTCGTTGAGAAAAAACACTCGCTCGACACCGGCGCGGGCGAACTCATCCGCCGTCGCCAGGCTGACCGAGAGTTCACCGTCGCTCAGGGCACCGGGATCGACCAAGGCGATTTCGGCATTCAACGGCTGGTTCAAGGCTGAGTGCAACGTGATGTCGCCCAACCCCAACGCGGGTGCCAATGCGGAGTAACTCAAGGCACCGGCGACCGACAACAGGCTGACGGAGCGCCGTAACACAGACTGCAAACTCTTGAGCATGAGCATTCCTTAGCTAACCAGAATCAACCTTCCAGTGTGAACACGTTATTGCCTGGTAGTTCTTATAGTCTGCTCTGTGCCAGTTCTCAAAAGTCTGCGGTGTGGTTATGCCTCAAGATTTTTCCAGATTGGCCAGAATGTGCCCATGGACCCGCATGCACACCCGCAAATCTTCTTCGTCGACGCCCTCGAACAGCTCGTGGCGCAACTCGGTGGCAATGGTTTCAATTTGTTCGATCAAGGGACGGGCAGACGCACACAGCACGATTTTTTTCGCCCGACGGTCTTCCACCACGGCCTGACGCAGCACCAGACCTTGGGTTTCCAGGCTATCAAGCAGACGCGCCAGCGTCGGTCCTTCAACACCGACGCTTTGTGCCAACTCACGCTGAGTGGGGGCTTCTTCAAAACGCGCCAGGTGCAGCAGCACCAGCCAGCGGGCCTGGGACAGGCCAAGGCCGGCAAGACGGCGATCCAGTTCGGCGCGCCAGCCGCGAGACATCTGCGCCAACTGCATGCCAAAACGGTGTTGATCGGTTAACGGCATAAAAAACTCATGGTTAGACTGAAATAGGCTGAAACTAATTATTAGTCAGCTAAGCATGACCCTCGACTCTAGGCAAGGCTCGGTCTGTACTGAATCGTTACATCTTGATCTTCGACACTTAAATTTCAAACTCCGACTGCAATGCCGCTCTCACACAGTACAAAACGCCCTCGGGAACACGGCCGGCGAACAACGCGGAAATCTCCGACACCGGCGGCAACTCGCCCTCGCCGTCCAGGAATGCGTCCTGGACTTCACCCATCAGGTCTTCCGGAAGGTCCAGTGCCTGCTCCAGCGACAGTTGCTGCTTGCCGATGGCCTCGGCGAGCATCGTGTACACGTTCTTTTCCGAACACTGCAACTGACCGGCAATCTGCATCGGCGTCATACCGGCGCGCGCCAGTGTGATCAACTCGTGGCGCAGGTCGGCAACCACTTTCGGGGCCTCGGCCTGGCCGCCCAGCACTTCGAGGAAGGCCTCGCCATAGCGCTCCAGCTTGCGTGCACCGACGCCGCTGACCTTGGCCATTTCCGGCAACGAGCTTGGCTGGCTGCGAAGCATTTCGAGCAAGGTCGAATCGGGGAAGATGACGTACGGCGGCACGCCGTGCTCTCCGGCGAGCTTGCGGCGCAGGGCGCGCAAGGCTTCCCACTGCTCGCGTTCTTCGCCTCGCACCAACTGGCTGGCCTGGCTGGTGCTGCTGCTTTTCGCGGTGGTTTGCGGTTTGAGGTCGCGGCGCAGCTCCAGGGTTACTTCTCCCTTGAGCAGCGGTCGGCAGCTGGCGCTTAAACGCAGGCCGCCGTAGCCTTCCAGATCAATGTCCGCCAGACCGCGCGCCACCAATTGTCGGAAAAGAGAACGCCATTCACCTTCGGCCCGCGCCTTGCCGACACCAAACACCGACAGATGCTGATGGCCGAAGCTGCGGACTTTTTCGTTGTCCTTGCCCAGCAACACGTCCACCAGATGCCCGACGCCATAACGCTGGCCGGTGCGGTAGATTGCCGACAGTGCCTGACGGGCCGGTTCGGTGGCGTCCCAGGTCTGCACACCGTCGACACAGTTGTCACAATGCCCACAGGGCTGCGGCATGTCTTCGTCGAAGTAGGCCAGAAGCGTCTGACGGCGGCAGCGGGTTTCTTCACACAGCGAGAGCATGGCGTCGAGCTTGTGCTGCTCCAGACGCTTGTGGCGCTCATCGCCTTCGGAGTTCTGCAGCATCTGCTTGAGCATCACCACGTCTTGCAGACCGTAAGCCATCCAGGCATCTGCCGGCAGACCATCACGGCCACCTCGACCGGTTTCCTGGTAATAGGCCTCAAGGGACTTCGGCAAGTCCAGATGCGCGACAAAGCGCACGTTGGGCTTGTCGATGCCCATGCCGAACGCCACGGTGGCGACCATGATCAGGCCCTCCTCGTTGAGGAAGCGCTTCTGGTGGTGTGCCCGCGTATCGTTGGGCAGGCCGGCGTGGTAGGGCAGCGCCGGGAAACCTTGCTCGCTGAGGAATACCGCTACTTCGTCGACCTTCTTGCGCGACAGGCAATAGACGATGCCGGCATCGCTGCGCCGTTCAGCCAAAAACGCCAGCAACTGCTTGCGCGGCTGCTCCTTGGGCACGATGCGGTAGAAAATGTTCGGCCGATCGAAACTCGACAGAAAGCGCTCGGCGTTCTGCAGATGCAGGCGCTCGACGATTTCTTCCCGGGTGCGCTTGTCGGCCGTGGCGGTCAGGGCAATGCGCGGGACGTTGGGGAACAGTTCCGCCAACTGGCCCAGTTGTAGGTATTCCCGGCGGAAATCGTGCCCCCATTGCGACACGCAGTGAGCTTCGTCAATGGCAAACAGAGCGATTTCAAGGCTTTGCAGAAAGGCCAGCATTCGTGGCTGGACCAGACGCTCAGGTGCCAGGTACAGCATCTTCACTTCACCACGCTTGATCCGCGCTGCCAGATCGCGCTGTTGCTCGGCGCTCAAGGTCGAATTGAGCGCCGCCGCGGCCACACCAAGTTCTTCGAGGGTCGCGACCTGATCGTCCATCAAGGCAATCAGCGGTGAAACCACCACCGCCAGGCCATCGCGCAACAATGCCGGGACCTGGAAGCACAGCGATTTGCCGCCGCCGGTCGGCATCAGCACCAGAGCGTCACCGCCGCTGGCCACGCGCTCAATGATGGCACCCTGACGGCCACGAAAACTGTCGTAGCCGAAGATGTCCTTGAGGACGCGCTGAGCCTGTTCGAGCATGAAAAACTCCAAATGGTGCTGAATATCCCTGTGTGCAGGCTGGATCAAAAAACCACGTTGTCACGGACAGATCCGTAAGCGGATTTGTCCTGGACCGTCGCGACACCTGCAGGGCTTTGCAAAACGCGCGAGTATACCCGAGGCATCCCAGGCAAAGGGCGTCACTGACGAATAGCCGCAACAACACACAATGCTGGCAAATCTGCCGTGCGGCTGGCCGGACCGCTCAAGAACGCCTAGAATTGGGCATCGTATATTCCCAAGGTAGCCCTTCAATGTCCTTCGCTGAGCAACTAACCCGCCTGCAAGCCTTCCTCGACGCCGACGAGCTGCATGACGAGGCGCTGGACTATGTGGCCGCCCACGGCTATCTGACAGCCCTGTCGATCTGTTCCGAGACGGTGCCTGATCGTGAGTGGATCGACGCGCTGTTCGCCGAAGAGCCGCATTATCGCGACGACGCCGAGCGTCAGGAAATCGAATCGACCCTGTTGGCCCTCAAGGCTCACATTGCTCGCCAACTGGCGTCCGATGAAGAGTTTGAGCTCCCATGTGACCTGGACCTGGGCGAAGAGCCGGATGATTCCGACCTGCGCGGCTGGTGCATCGGTTTCATGGAAGGCGTATTCCTGCGTGAAGAAGCCTGGTTCGAAACCGCCGAAGACGAAGTCAGCGAAATGCTGCTGCCGATCATGGTCGGTTCCGGCCTGTTCGACGAACAGCCCGAGTTCTCCGACATCGCGGCCGACGCCAACCTGATGGACGACATGATCGTGCAGATCCCGGAAGCCCTGACCGCGCTGTACCTGCTGTGCAACGCGCCAGACGAAAAACCGGCGATCCTCAAGCCTCGTCACCACTGAGTCGTTGCCTGTGGCTGACCCCATAGGCAACCGCCCCCTGATCCTGCGCTACGTGCTGCTGGCCATCGGCTGGCTGAGCGTAGCGTTGGGGGTGATCGGGATCTTCCTGCCTGTACTGCCCACCACCCCTTTCCTGCTGTTGGCGGCGGCCTGTTTCGCCCGCAGTTCGCCGCGCTTTTATCAATGGCTGGTCGAGCATCCACGACTCGGACCATGGATTCGCGACTATCTGGACGGCAATGGCATCCCGCTCAAGGGCAAGGTCTATGCCATTGGTCTGATGTGGCTGAGCATCGGCCTGTCCTGCATCCTCGTCCCACTGCCCTGGGCACGCGGCTTCATGCTGACCAGCGCAATGCTGGTGACGGTGTATATCCTGCGGCAGAAAACCCTGATCAAACCCTGAATACCTTCCAACCTTGCGGCAAGGGCCTGTCCAACGACCTGCCCTGCTTTTCACAAAACAGCGCCTAAACTCCAGACATCTGCACGTCAACGGCCAGACAAATCCTGTTGCCCAGGATAGTCATGTCTCCGGAGCGTCTCATGTCGCTACTCAAACAGTTGTTATTGGCCATCTGCCTGTTCTTGCTGGTCGCCTTCAGCGGCAGTTTTTTTGTCAGCCTGGAAAGCTCGCGTGCGCAGATGCTCAGCCAATTGCGCGCCCATGCCCAGGACACTGCCACCGCACTGGGGCTGTCGCTGACCCCACAGATCAACGATCTGGCGATGATTGAATTGATGGTCAGCTCGGTCTTCGACAGCGGCTACTTTTCCAGTATTCGGGTCATCAATATCGAGGACGAGCGCGTCCTGGTCGAGCGCAATGCGGCCGCCACCACCGAACGTGTACCGAACTGGTTCGTCGATCTGGTGAACCTGCACCCGCAAGGGGGGGATGCCTTGGTCATGCGCGGCTGGGAGCAAGCCGCACGTGTTGAAGTGGTGAGCACCCCACAATTCGCACTGGCCAAACTGTGGGACAGTACCCTCGGCAGTCTGATCTGGTTACTGCTGTGCGGGTTGCTCAGCGCGGTGTTCGGCAGTTGGTTGCTGCGTCGGCAACTGCGCCCGCTGGACGCCATGGTCAAACAGGCCGAAGCCATCAACAAACGCGAGTTTCTCAGCCTGCCGAAGTTGCCCAGAACCCCGGAACTCAAACGCGTGGTGCTGGCGATGAACCAAATGGTCGAAAAGCTCAAAGGGCTGTTTGCCGAAGAAGCCGCGCGTAGCGAACAACTGCGCGCCGAATCGTTTCAGGACAGCCTCACGGGGCTGGCCAACCGACGTTTGCTCAATGAGCAACTCACCGATCAGTTGCTGGTGACCGAGCAGAGCAGCGCCGGACACCTGCTGATGCTGCGGATCAATGACCTGACCGGGCTCAACCAGCGACTGGGTGGCCAGCGTACCGACGCCCTGATCAGCGCCGTGGGTCAGTTACTCAAACGCCTGATTCAACAGCCGGATCGCCATACCTGGCTGGCTGCACGTAATCGTGGTGGTGAGTTCAGCCTGCTGACCCCAGGCCTGGCTAGCAAGGACGCAGCGCGCCTGGCCGCAGAGATCAGCGCCACCCTGGAAAACCTGCGCCTGACCGGCGCCAGCGACTGCATGCCAGTGGCGCATCTGGGAATAGTCGCCTACACACCTGGCGAAACTTCCACCGACATTCTGTTGCGCCTCGATCAGGCACTGACTCAGGCCCAGCAGCATCCAGAACGACCGTGGGTGCATCTGGAGCAGTCCGATAACACACCGAACCAGACGCAGCACGACTGGCGTACCTGGATCGATGACGCCCTGACCCATGGCAAGATGCAGCTGTACTTTCAACCCGTGGTGCAATGCGCCGACACCAGCCAGGTGCTGCACCACAAGGTGCTGGCGCGACTGCTCGATCCGCAGGGCAAAGCCATTTGCGCCGGACATTTTCTACCCTGGATAGAACGTCTGGGCTGGTCGGCGCGATTCGACCTGGCAATGCTCGAACACACCCTCGACTACCTTGCCGAACACCGCTGGCCGCTGGCCTTGAGCTTGTCTGGCAGCACCCTGCGCGATGCCGCGCAACGGCGCCTGATCCTCGATATGCTCGACGGCCTGCCCAGCCTTGCACCCTTACTGACCCTTGAGCTCGACGAACGCCAACTGCCGCCCCCCGAAGAGCTGCGTCAACTGTGCCTGAGCCTGCGCGACACCGGCTACGCGATTGGCCTGCAGCACTTCGGTGGCAGCTTCAGCCAGATCGGCAACCTCACCCAACTCGGTTTGGCCTACCTGAAAATCGACGGCAGCTACATTCGCGCCATCGACCAGCAAAGCGACAAGCGCCTGTTCATCGAAGCCATTTTCCGCGCGACCAACAGCATCGATTTGCCGTTGATTGCCGAGCAGATAGAAACGCAGGGGGAACTGGAGGCAATCAAGTCGCTGGGAGTGTTCGGCGTCATGGGCCGCCTGATCGGACCACCAGAACCCATGTAGTACGCAGGTGTGGCCGCCCAGTGGCAGGCTACGCCAGCTTGCGTCGTGGCCTCTAGACTTTGCCACCATGATTACGCTGGTACGTCTCCTCCCCCATCGCCGCGATCTGCCCTTCGATCAGCGCTTCAAACGGTCGCAATAACGGTTCGAACGAAGTCGGTGCCTCAAGCACCTGCAACGCCTGTACGATCGCCTCCACCGTTGACAACGCCCCAGGCCCCGGTGCCTTGCGCAACCGATAACGCGAGACCGCGCCTTCGGCCAGCGTCACTCGGGGCAACGCTGCCAGCAATGGATTGAGGTGCAGCATCTTGCGCGCCTTGCGCCAGGTGCCGTCCGGTACCACCAGCAGCAATGGTTGATCGGCGGGTGTATAGGCCTGTAACGGTTGCGCATCATCGGCCGGGAACAACAAGCGGGCCTGGTAACCCGGTGGATTCAGCAGACGCGGTAAATCCTCGAACACTTCACCGACGATCAGCTCGGCATTGTTCAGCCCCAACGCCGCCAGCCGCGCGGTGTTCAACGCATGGTTCACCTCGCTTGGATGCTGCAATAGCAGCACCCTGGTGCGACTGTCGAGGCTCGGAATCAACGGGCACAGGCAGTGAGTTTGCGGGCGCAGGCAATGGGCGCATTGGATTCTGGACATACGACTTCTCCGATCAGGCCTGGTTGAGCTGCGCTTTGAGCAAATCGCGGAAGGTCTGGATCAACGGCTCGCGGCTGCGCCCACGACGCACGATCATCGAAAACGGTGCCTGATAGCCAAAGGTCGCCGGCAGCAGCACGCGCAAATCGCCCTTGTCGGCCCAGGCCTGGGCGTAGTGCTCCGGCAGGTAGCCGATGTAGGCGCCGGACAACACCAGAATCAGCTGCGCTTCCATACTCTCCACGGTCGCCGCGCTGTGTTTGAAGCCGTGGCGGGCCAACTCGGCCTGGCTCCAGTAACCGCGACCGACCATGCGCTGCTGGGTGATGACTTGTTCGGGAATCCGCCGCTCGTTGAACAAGGAATGACGATTGCTGCAATACAGCCAATGCTGTTCACGGTACAACGGCATGTAGACCAGCCCGCTCATGCGCGTGGAGAACGCACCAATGGCCAGATCGAGCCGGTTGTCCTGCACGCCGAGTTGCAGTTCGTAAGGGCTCATCACCGACAAGTGCAAATGCACCGCCGGGTGCTCCTGACTGTAGGCGCCGATAGCTTCGGCAAACGGCAAGGCGTTGTCGCTGACGGTCGAGTCGATCACCCCGAGGTTGAGCGTGCCGCGCAACTCGCCCTTGAGCGCCGCGGCGTATTGCTCGAAACCTTCAAGTTCACCGAACAGGCGCAAGGTTTCCTGATGGAACAGCTCGCCCTTGCTGGTCAGGCTGAAACCGCCACGCCCACGATGGCAAAGCACCAGCCCCAACGCCGCTTCGAGCTGGCTCATGTAGGTGCTGATGGCCGATGTCGAGAGGTTGAGCTCCTGCTGCGCATTGGCAAACCCCTGATGACGCACCACGCTGACGAAGATGCGCAACAGTTTCAGGTCGGGTAAAGCGTTGGCCATGAGGAGTCTCCAATTGCAAAGAAGCGCGATGCTCTTGTGGCGAGGGGGCTTGCCCCCGTTCGGCTGCGTAGCAGTCGTAAAATCAGGCTATACGGTGTGTCAGAGAGAATGCGGTTGCCTGATTTGGGGGCCACTTCGCAGCCCAACGGGGCGGTGCGGCGTTCCGACAAGCCCCCTCGCCACAGGGAGTAGTACCTGGCCGGAAGTCTATCGTTGTCGAAGGCATTAGTTTAGAAAAACCTGAACTAAGTATTTGCCGGCAGCGATTCTTCTCCCGCAGCGTATTTCGCAGAATCCGCCCAACAGGTGCCCGTGCGATCCCTTTGCGCGGTGCAACCCCATAAATAAAACAATGATGATGAGGCCATACCCGTGGACAAGATTCTTCACCAACCACTGGGCGGCAATGAAATGCCGCGCTTCGGCGGCATCGCCACCATGATGCGACTCCCCCACTTGCAAACCGCTGCCGGCCTGGACGCTGCCTTCATTGGCATCCCGCTGGACATCGGCACCTCCTTGCGCGCCGGCACCCGCTTCGGGCCGCGGGAAATTCGTGCTGAATCGGTGATGATCCGCCCGTACAACATGGCCACCGGCGCTGCGCCATTCGACTCGCTGTCGGTTGCCGACATCGGTGACGTGGCGATCAACACCTTCAACCTGCTGGACGCCGTGCGGATCATCGAAGAGTCCTACAACGAGATCCTCAAACACGACGTGATCCCGCTGACCCTCGGTGGTGACCACACCATCACCCTGCCGATCTTGCGTGCCATCCACAAAAAGCACGGCAAGGTCGGCCTGGTGCACATCGACGCCCACGCCGATGTGAACGATCACATGTTCGGCGAGAAGATCGCCCACGGCACCACCTTCCGTCGCGCCGTTGAAGAAGGCCTTCTGGACTGCGACCGCGTCGTGCAAATTGGCCTGCGCGCGCAGGGCTACACCGCCGAAGACTTCAACTGGAGCCGCAAACAGGGCTTCCGCGTGGTTCAGGCTGAAGAGTGCTGGCACAAATCGCTGGAGCCTCTGATGGCTGAAGTCCGCGAAAAAGTCGGCGGCGGCCCGGTGTACCTGAGCTTCGACATCGACGGCATCGATCCGGCCTGGGCACCAGGCACCGGCACCCCGGAAATCGGCGGCCTGACGACCATTCAGGCGATTGAAATCGTTCGTGGCTGCCAAGGCCTCGACCTGGTCGGTTGCGACCTGGTAGAAGTCTCGCCGCCATACGACACCACCGGCAACACCTCGCTGCTGGGCGCCAACCTGCTGTACGAAATGCTCTGCGTACTGCCGGGTGTGGCTCACCGCTGAGGCAACGAAACCCCAGCTTGCTTCAGCGCTGCTGCCGGCTTCGTTCTCTATGCCCTCGGACAACCGCAGCTATCGCGCAATGCCAATCAGGCGTTGTGCGACAGCTGGCGTTGTCGAGCCTGATCCCCGCACCAGTGGCCGTGTTCGGGCAGCACGGGCACGGATTCGTTCGCTAAAGCGGTCATGCGCAAAACAGGCTGATTTAACACATTCTGTGACTTGGAGCTTTTGTGGCGAGGGGGCTTGCCCCCGTTGGGGCGCGAAGCGGCCCTGAAGCCAGCATAGGGATTCATCAGGAAGAACCCCTCTGCCGGTTTGCGACTGCTGCGCAGTCGAACGGGGGCAAGCCCCCTCGCCACAGAGATCGCTTCAACCCAGTGTTCCACCATAAGAAAGACAATCGGAGACACGCTTCATGGCTTTGGATTTATTCGTTGTACTCATCTATGCCGCCGGCATGCTCGTGCTGGGCTATTACGGCATGCGCAAGGCCAAGACCCACGAAGACTACCTCGTGGCCGGTCGTAACCTCGGTCCAACCCTGTACATGGGCACCATGGCCGCTACCGTACTGGGCGGCGCATCGACCGTCGGCACCGTTCGCCTGGGCTACGTCCACGGTATTTCCGGTTTCTGGCTCTGCGCCGCGCTGGGTTGCGGGATCATTGCGCTGAACCTGTTCCTCGCCAAGCCGCTGCTCAAACTGAAGATCTTCACCGTTACCCAGATCCTCGAAAAGCGTTACAACCCAATGGCCCGCCAGGCCAGTGCGGTGATCATGCTGGCCTACGCGCTGATGATCGGCGTGACCTCGATCCTGGCGATCGGCACCGTGCTGCAAGTGCTGTTCGGCCTGCCATTCTGGATTTCAGTGGTACTCGGCGGTGGTGTGGTTGTGGTGTATTCGACCATCGGCGGCATGTGGTCGCTGACCCTGACCGACATCGTTCAGTTCGTGATCAAGACCGTTGGCCTGATGTTCATCCTGTTGCCGATCTGCCTGTACCGCGTGGGCGGCTGGGATGAGCTGGTGTTGAAACTGCCGGCATCCAGCTTCAGCTTCACCACCATTGGCTGGGACACCATCATCACCTACTTCATGATCTACTTCTTCGGCATCCTGATCGGCCAGGACATCTGGCAACGGGTATTCACCGCCAAGAACGAAAAAGTCGCTCAGTATGCAGGCACCATTTCCGGCTTCTATTGCATCCTCTACGGTCTGGCCTGTGCGCTGATCGGTATGGCTGCGCACGTGCTGATCCCGGATCTGGACAATGTCAACAACGCCTTCGCCGCAATCGTCAAACTGTCCTTGCCTGATGGCATCCGTGGCCTGGTCATCGCTGCTGCCCTGGCCGCCATGATGTCCACCGCCAGCGCCGGCCTGCTCGCCGCGTCCACCACCCTGACCGAAGACCTGCTGCCAAAACTGCGCGGTGGCAAACAGTCGAGCCTGAAAATCAACCGTCTGTTCACCCTACTAACCGGTATTGTCGTGCTGGGTATCGCTTTGGTTGTGAGTGACGTGATCAGTGCCCTGACCCTGGCCTACAACCTGTTGGTGGGCGGCATGCTGGTTCCGCTGATCGGGGCCATTTTCTGGAAACGTGCAACCACCTCCGGCGCTATCGCCAGCATGGGCCTGGGCTTTGTGACCGCGCTGGTGTTCATGTTCAAGGATGGCCTGGATGCCAACACCCCGATCTACTACAGCCTGGCGATCGGCCTGGTGAGCTTCGTCGTGGTCAGCCTGCTGTCCCCTCGCCCGGTTGCACAGGCCAGCGTTGCCTGATCCCAGACTATCAATAGAATCGCTTTCTTCGGCGGGTGTGGCGTCGGTTGCCACACCCGTTTTTTTCGTCTGGAGAAACAGAAAGATCGCAGGCTTCGACAGCTCCTACGGTTTGGCACGATGCCAGCAGGAGCTGTCGAAGGCTGCGATCTTCGGCGTTGGACGGTGCTTACCGGCGGCGTTGCTGACGCCGACGTTGCTCATCGTCAGTACGGACGGGTACGGGCTGCAGAGGTGGTTCGATCAAACCAAGCGCGACACCAAGGTCATGGAGCCAGTTTTGCAGTTTCTCTTTCATGGTGCCCCCCTTCAGGGTAGTGCTGAGCGACCGGGTTCTATAGACGCTTCATACAGATAGTAGTCCGAAGTCTTACGCAATGCTCGCCTCAAAAGGCAAAGATCTGTTACCGAATTCATCAAAATCGGCCCTAACCGGGCAGTTACCACCGAACGCTGCTTGTTGCACTTCGATCCAGGCATTGAGATTGGCGCCGAGCATCCCCTTGCGCCACATCAACCAGGTGGTGGCACTGGCGAAAGGCTCGGCCAACGGATGCACGGCCACACTCTCGCGGCCCGGCAGACTGGCCAGCATCGACTCGGACATCAGCGCTACGCCGGAGCCGGCGATCACACACGCCAGCATCCCTTGATAGGACTCGATTTCCATCGCCCGGCCCATCGCCGCGTGGTCATGGGCGAACCAGGCCTCCAGGCGCATCCGGTAGGAACAGCCCTGGCGAAACGTGAACACCGAGCGCCCCTGCACATCCAGTGCGCTGCGTACCGGTGGGTGATCGGCTTCGCTGATCAGCACCAGTTTTTCGTCACACAGCGGTACACCGTCGAGCCCGGCAAGCTGCAGCGGGCCATCGACCAGCGCGGCATCAAGGCGCCCGGTGAGCAGGCCTTCAAGCAATTCGCCGCTGGGCGCCGACTGCACTTGCAGGTTCACCGCCGGATAAGTGCGGTGATAGCGCGCCAGCAAACCCGGCAGATGAATCGCCGCGGTGCTGTACATGGTGCCAAGCACAAAATCGCCGGCCGGTTGCCCGCCCTGCACGGCTGCGTGGGCTTCGTCATGCAGGGCAAACAATTTGGCGGTGTAGTCCAACAGCACTTTGCCTGCGGGCGACAGCTGTAAGCGCTGACGCTCACGCAAGAACAGTTCTACGCCCAACTGATCTTCAAGCTGCTTGAGCCGGGTCGACAAATTCGACGGCACCCGATGCAAGCGTTCAGCGGCGCGGGTGATGGAACCTTCCTCGGCCACAGCCTGGAAGATGCGCAATTGGCTGAACTCCACACCTTTCTCCAAATAAGAACAAGTTACTCACTATTATTCATTTTTAAAGAAAGTCAATCAGTCCTAGCCTAACGGTCATTGCTCCGCTGCAGGAATCCTGATCATGTCGCCACTTGTACGCTTACTCGCCAGCTTCATCGCCTTGATGATGGCCATGGGTATTGGCCGCTTTGCGCTCACTCCGCAGCTGCCGCATTTGCTCAGCGAAGGTCAGATCGACCTGACTGCCGCTGGTCTGATTGCAGCGGCCAATTACCTGGGCTACTTCATCGGTGCCGTGGACTCGATGTTCGCCCGTCGCCCCGAGCAAGTCCGCCGGCGCTTGCTCGGCGGATTGTGGCTGTGCGTGCTACTGACCCTCGCGTCGTTCTGGGCCAAGGGCTTCTGGCCGCATCTGGTTTTGCGCTTCGGTACCGGCGTAGCCAGCGCCTGGGTGCTGGTAATGATCACCGCATTGAGTCAGCCATTGGCGATGGCCGCCGGGCGTCCACGGCTTGGCGCTCTGGTATTCGCCGGGCCGGGATTGGGGATTTTTCTGACGGGCTTGCTCGCTCTTGGCTCGAACCTGTTGGGACAAAGCTCTGCGACCTTGTGGCTGGCGTATGCCGGCGTAGGCCTGGCAATGCTGTTGGTGATTCTGCCGATCCTGCCGCAACCGACCGCGAGCGTGGCAGCCATCCCCACGGCCGACGCCTCAAAGAGTGCCGGTATCCCGCGACTGGGTTTGATCTACGCACTGTACGGCCTGGGCTACATCATTCCTGCGACCTTCCTGTCGCAGATGGCCAGTGCCCGCTTTCATGGTCAATGGCAGGCCGATTTGTTCTGGCCGTGTTTTGGTCTGGCGTCCGCCACCGGTGTGCTATTGGTGAGTTTGCGCCCGCATAACCCCAATGCCACGCGGCACTGGCTGATCGCGAAGCTGTGGCTGCAAGCGGCCGGGGTCTTCGCTTGTCTGCTGGGCAGCGGTCTTGGTCTGGCCCTGGGGGTGATTCTGTGTGGCACGCCGTTTCTGGCCTGCATGCAATTGGTGATGCAACGCTCGCGAGAACTGGCGCCGCAGGCCACCCAGCGCAACGCCGGCCTGCTGACCGCGTGCTTTGCCGTGGGTCAGCTCAGCGGGCCATTGCTGGCCGCGCTGAGCAGCCACTTCAGTGGTGGCTTGCAACCGGCGTTGATGGTGGCTGGCAGCGGCATGCTGGTAGCCGGTGGTTTGCTGCTGCGTCCACTCAACGCTCCAGCGCTTTGCGCAAACGACGGCGCACCCACTGTTCTGCGCTGACAAACGTGATGCCGAGCAACACCAGCACGGCACCGACGATAAAGTTGACACTCAATGGCTCACCGAGCAGCAACACCCCGAAGGTGACACCAAACAGCGGTGTCATGAAGGAGAACACCGCGAGGTTCGACGCCAGGTAACGGCGCAGCAGCCAGAACCACGTCAGGTAGCTGAAAAACGACACCACCAGTCCTTGGAACAGCACGCTGGCCACCGCCACCTGAGTCAGGTGGACGTGGGTGACCTGCCCGCTTAGCGCGGCAATCAGCAACAAACCGAGAAAACCGACGATCAGTTGATAAAACAGGGTCAAGGTCGCCGGCGCTTCCGACAACCGCGAGGCGCGCACGACCACGGTCGTCGCGCCCCAGGCAGCCCCGGCCAGAACGCCGAACGCATCGCCGAGCAGCATCCGCCGGTCCAGATTGTCCCAGGACACGCCCCCGGCAAAGGCCACGGCAATGCCGATAAACGCCAGCAAAATCCCCAGCCATTGCAACCGTCGCAAGCGCTCGCTCGGCAGCAGCCAGTGCACGCCCAATGCGGTGAAGATCGGCGCGGTATAGAGGAACACCGACATGTGCGCCGCCGTGGTCAGTTTCAGGCCTTCGGCGATGAACAAAAACTCGGTGGCAAACAGGCCGCCCGCCAGCAAACCGCCGCGCCAGGTGCTGCCGACCTGGTTCCAGCCGCCCTTCCAGCAGATCAGCAAACCCACCAGCAATGCAGAAATCCCGGAACGTGCGGCGGCCTGCATCACGGGTGCGATGTCCGCCGCCGCCCATTTGATCATGACCTGCTGGATACCCCAGACCAGGCACAACCCGAGCATCACTTGCAGGGCAAAACCATCGGCGCTGCGCCGAGTAGGAATCACCGCGAAACCTCGCGAACGGTTAACGACATGGCAGTTACTCAATAAAAACAAAATGCCCCGGTACTTGGCCGGGGCAATCAGGTCAGGTCAGCTCGGCTCAGCTGAGTTCAATTCGATCCGCATGAATGACGATCTGGCCGTTCTTGTAGAGCGCGCCGATGGCCTTCTTGAAGTTGCCTTTGCTGACGCCGAACAAACTGCTGATCAGCGCCGGGTCGCTCTTGTCACTGACGGGCAAGGTGCCGTTGTTGTCGCGCAGTTTGGCGAGAATCTTCGAGTTCAAGCTGGTGGCTGCTTCTTCGCCCACGGGCTGCAGGCTCAGGCTGATCTTGCCGTCGGCGCGGATCTCCTTGATGAAACCCTTCTCTTCCTTGCCGGCACGCATGAACTTGAAGATTTCGTTCTTGTGGATCAAACCCCAATGCTTGTTGTTGATGATCGCCTTGAAACCCATATCGGTCGCTTCGGCTACCAACAGGTCAACTTCCTGGCCGGGTTTGTAGTTGGCCGGGGTTTTGTCCAGGTAGCGATCCAGACGCGCGGTCGCGGTGATACGGCGGGTGTGCTTGTCGAGGTAGACGTGCACCACGCAGTATTCGCCCGCGGTCATCTGACGCTTTTCTTCGGAATACGGCAGCAGCAGGTCCTTGGGCAGACCCCAGTCGAGAAACACACCGATGCTGTTGACTTCAACGACTTTAAGACTGGCGAAATCACCGACCTGAACTTTCGGCTTTTCAGTAGTTGCGATGAGTTTGTCATCGCTGTCCAGATAAACAAAAACGTTCAGCCAGTCTTCATCTTCGCTGGGAATATCTTTGGGGATATAACGATTCGGCAGAAGGATTTCGCCATCCGCGCCACCGTCCAGATATAAACCAAAGTTAGTGTGTTTAACCACTTGCAAGCTGTTGTAGCGCCCGACTAAAGCCATTTCCAATACCCTCATTGCTTGGGCGGCATTCTACCCGGTTTTGCCGGTGCTGTTGGGTGACTGGCCGGCTTGCGAAGAAAAATCCGCTGCAAGGCTCATTTTTCCTGGGTTTTGCACCAGGGCAGAGCCCGCTCGTCAGACCGTCCGGACGGTATTCTGCTGATATCGGTAAGCCATACACGGTACTTTTCAGGCCTGCGTTCTTATTCAAAACAGCAGCTTAGGTGATTATTGCGAATAGCAACTTATGAATAATCGACCCCTACCCTCGGTTATTCCAGGGGGATATTTACCAAGCAATTGTCAAGTATTTCCTGTACGATGCCTGGCCAAGTTAATTTTCTACAGGTTAATGGCCGCCATGCGTGTAAAAGCATCCAACAGCAAAGCAAAGCCAGCTCCAGCCGTTGAAACCAGCGAATCGATCAACAACCAGATTGCTGCTTTCCTCAAGTCCGGCGGCGAGATCCAGCAAATTGCCAAAGGCGTCAGCGGCCAGACATTCGGCCCGTCCAAACAGATCACCCTGGGCAAAAAGTAATACCCCCCTCGCGTCACCCTGGTCCCTAAGCGCTTTGAGCTTCGAAGCGCTAGGACTGGAACCCTCCTCCCCTGCAACATCCTTCAAGACCAAACGTGCGTTCTATTTGATCAGCTGAACGACCGGGTCCATCCTGCATTCAGATACCAGAACTACGCCCTTGCAAGGATTGGCTCATGTCGCGCTGGTTGAAACACCTGGCCCTGTTCCTGACCCTGTGCCTCTCACTATCGGCCTGCAACCGAGTGAGCCTGGCCTATCGTAATCTCGACATCATCATTCCCTGGACGCTCAACGACTACCTGGACATGAACAGCGAGCAGAAAGGCTGGCTCAGCGAACGTCTCAAGGAACACCTCACTTGGCATTGCTCCACGCAAATACCCGGCTACGTCGACTGGCTCGACCGTTTGCAGCAGATGGTCGAAACCAATCGAGTCACGGACGCCGCACTGCAAGCCCGCATCCTGGAAGCCAAGCAAGCCATTGCCCAGACCGCCCGGGAAATCACCCCGTCGGCGGTCGAGTTGTTGCAAGGCTTGAATGACCAGCAGGTCAATGAAATGAAACAGGCCTTCGCCAAAGACCAGCGCGCGCATCAGGAGAAATACCTCAAAGCGCCGCTGGCACAGCAGATCAAACATCGCATCGAGCGGATGGATAAACGCGTGGACGACTGGCTTGGTCCGCTCAACACTGTTCAGGCGCAGCGGGTTGTTGCCTGGGCCAACGCGTTGGGCGAGCAAAATCAGCAATGGATCGCCAACCGCGCTCATTGGCAGGCACTGTTCAGCGCAGCAGTGGAACAACGTCACAGCAGCGACTTTGCGCAACGCATCGAAACCCTGCTGGTCGATCGCGAGACCCTATGGACCCCGGCGTATCGTCAGGCTTACACCCACACCGAAGCCGAGGCGCGCAGCCTGATTGTCGACCTGATGGCCGACAGTACCGCCGATCAACGCCAGCACTTGCTGAAAAAAATCGACAAGATGCGCAGCGATTTCAGCGCATTGAAGTGTTTAAAAGTAGCGGGAGCCTCTTAAGCGATCTGCGCTTTAGACGCCACTTCATCAAAGGTCGCCGGGTCCAGTGCATCCACCTGCTCGTCGAGCACCTGCCGTGGATGGTCATTGCCCGTAATACTGCTGTCGATCATGCTCAGCAGACTCGAACCGCGCGGTGTCAGGATGAAGTTCTCGCCGTTACCACCTTCGCTTTCGGGGCGTGACTCGATATAGCCACGGTCCAGCAGGAGCTTTTCATATTCGGTGGCGGTCACTTTCAGCTCATCCAGATTGCCGATCGGCTCACCCTCTGCAGCCTTCGCCGCCGCATGCTGCTCGGCGTAGACGCGCGGGGCAAAGCTATGCTCGGCGCTGTTCTGCACTTCGTGCAGCATTCGTTCAAGCAAATCCCAGTTATAAGCCGTCATCCGATATCAACCTCCAGACAGAGAGTGAAATGCCTTTCATAGGTTGTGACCGGCGCCATCGATAGCCGTTCAACCTGGTTGTCATGCGGGTAGATCTCGGCGACAACCGATCAGCGGCTTGTCGATTACAGCGTCGGCCAAACGACTAGGCTGTGTAAGCCACAACACGCCCACCTCGCAGGAGGAACAGTCATGAACAGCGTGCAACAGCATAAGATCGTGTCCCGAGAAGAATGGCTCGCGGCCCGTAAACAGCATCTGATTCACGAAAAAGCCTTTACCCGGGAGCGCGACAAACTCAGCGCCGAACGTCGCGCACTGCCCTGGGTAAAAGTCGACAAGAACTATGTGTTCGAGGGCCCCGACGGGCGGCAAAGCCTCGCCGATCTTTTCGGTAGCAACAGCCAGCTGATCGTCTATCACTTCATGTTTGGCAAGGGCTGGAAAGAAGGCTGTCACGGCTGCTCGTTTCTATCCGACCACATCGACGGCGCCAACCTGCACCTGGCCCACCACGACATTTCGCTGGTAGTGGTTTCCCACGCGCCACTCAGCGAATTCCAGGCGTTCCGCAAACGCATGGGCTGGAAGTTCAAATGGGTCTCATCGGCCGGCAGCGACTTCAACGCCGACTACAAGGTGACCATCAGCGATCAGGAACTCGCGGACGGCACCGCGACCTACAACTACGAAAAAAGCACCAGCACTGAAGGTGAACTGCCGGGGCTGAGCGTGTTTTATCGCAATGACGCCGGGGAAATCTTCCACACCTATTCCACCTACGCTCGCGGTCTGGACTTGCTGGTCGGAGCCTATAACTACCTCGACCTGACGCCCAAGGGCCGCAACGAAGAGCAAGGCATGAAATGGGTGCGCCATCACGATCGTTACGAGACCGCGCCAGGCGCCAAAGACTGTGGCTGCGAGTAATGATGCTGCCGGCCCCTCGCCCCGGTTGGGGCGAGGGAGTGCAAGCGCCCTCTCCACTCGAAGACGTCCGCCACAAAAAATGCATTAACGCATTATAAATTTGCGCTAACGCATATTGCATCCTAAGGTTACAGCGAGACCCGATCGGAGCAGGCCATCGAAAATGGCAAATAGCGCAAGCCGATACCTCACCCGCTAAAAAGCAGTTTTATTTCAATTAGGTACACATACCCAAGCTGGACGCTTACGTTTATTCATGGAGGATGAATCATGTTACTGACTGAAGAAACACAGTTTAAAAGTTCGGCCACCGGCGAAGCCCTTCCCAAATGCCTGTCCCAACACCTTATCAACCCTGAACTGGCCGAAATCGAAACATCGGTAGAGCAAGCAGCGTTGGCCGCTGCCAGTCTCAATTTCAGCATGCAGCGGCAAACCCAAACCAACTGGTGCTGGGCAGCGGTTTCGGCGTCTGTTGGCAACTATTACGGCACCGGGTCCTGGACCCAATGCGTTGTCGCCAACGATGAACTCGACAGGAACTCCTGCTGCAACCAGCCGGGCCCCTGCAACGTTTACGGCTATCTGGACTCGGCCCTCAGGACCACAAGAAGCTTTGCCAGCATGAGCCAGGGTTCGATTCAAATGAGCGCCATCGAAAAACAGATCAACATGGGAAGACCCATCGGCATACGCGTTGCCTGGTATGGCGGTGGTGCTCACTTCCTGACGTTTTATGGGACCAACGGCAACTATGTACTAGTTGCAGATTCCATCTATGGCTATTCCACGCGCGCATTGACTTCGTTCCCCGGCTCATACAACAGCGGCGGCAACTGGACCAACACTTACTTCACCCGGAAAAACTAGGAGGCATCATGAAACTTTCTTACCCAATGGCGCCTTCCAACGGCGTACAGGCACTGCGTCCCGCTCTTCAAGCGGCCTTGCAGACACAAGGCTTTGGTATCAACCGCCAGTTTGCAAATGCCGTCCCGAGCAAAATCAGCCTCTCCGAACCTTACCGTGGTTATTCACTGAGCCTGGAAGACTTGACCCAGGGTAAAGGCTTGAAAGCGGCCACCCAAGGTAACTGGCACTACCTGGTGTTTTCCGATGGAACGACCATTGCCGATGCAGAGCTGACCGAAGCACACGGCAATGTCGAGTTCTCATCGGTGAACCATGGCGCTATGGCCCCCGCCACCGTCAGCGCGCTGAACCTGGCAGAAAACTCGGCGAGCCTGCAGGGAAAATCCTATGAGCTAAGAGTGTTGTTTGTCTCGGCACTGCACTTTGTGGCGATCTGGCTGCATGCAAACGACGCGAGTAATGAGGACGTCATTATTCCGATAGAACCGACACCCAAGAGCCTGGCCGGTACGCAGTTGTATAACGAGGCAAAAATACTCGCCCTGCTGACGCCTGCCGCCAACCAGACCAAAAAACTGTTTGATGCGGACACTACGGGATTGTTGGGGAGTTAAATCAGCTGTTGGTGAGCTGAAATGTAAAAAAGCCCGGACAGTGTTCGGGCTTTTTGGTGAGTGTCTGGTTCTGAAACAGGTGTGAACCTTGTTCAGGGCGGGATCGGCTAATGGGTGTCCCCTTTTCCGCATCGGTATCTGCGCACACGGCAACTGTCAGTTCCGGAACAAACCTACAAACAAACCACCTGCGTCAGACCTTAGGTCGATTGACTGACCTCGCCCCACTCCCTATCCTCGCGCCTGTCACGACTCATTCGTGATCGGGTTTGACGGCTCGGCAATTCCAAGATGCGCATGGTTCCTCAACTTTGCTCGTGCACTTGTGTGCCCGCTGCACAGCTTAATGGTAACTGTGTGCGGGGCACTTTCGAGTGCGCCGGGTATCTTGGACCGGTCCGTCAACCTGCGCACAGTTGCCACCCTATTTCGTTTGACGGCGACCCAGTGGCAGCTCTCTGACTTCCAAGGAGCTACACCCATGACCGATCCAACCACAAAATCCACCCCCTTCGCCCGCTGCGACCACATCGACCACTACCTGTTCGCCGTCCAACCCGACATCCCGTTACTCGACGCACTCGAACACGCCTCGGTCTACCTGAGCTGCGCCGAAGCCCTCGCCCATCAAGCCCCCACCGCCACCACCCCGGAACACATCGTCTCGTTACGCTGGGCCAGCCAGCAGATGCTCGGCACCGCCCGCTCACTGCTCCAGGCTTCGATCGACGGACTGCACGCCGCCCAACCGGGAGAGGACGCATGAACCCGCACATGCCGATGACCAACAACGATTGCGACATCCCGGTGCTGCTGGTCGCCACCCAAGCGCCGCTGGAGGTGCTGCACAGCAACGCCGCTGCACGGTTTCTGGCGGTCACGCAGATGATGGAAAGCCTGGCCAGCCTCGACATTGCCCATGCCAAAGGCGCAGACGTGCAGCAAATAGCCCACGCAGCGGCCATGCTGCTGCGTGATGGCTGCGATGTGATGGATGTATTGGGGCGCCAGATTCGGGCGCAGCACTGAAGTAACGCATAGGCTGTTCCCGCACGTTGCGGGGAAGGATGAACTGAGCCTCAGGCCAAGCGTGCAAAATCTTGCAAAGCGATGGTGTTCAACGCCGTACCCCGCGATAACCATTTACCTCATCGCGGGGTACGATTTATTTGAGGGTAAGATTCGTTTTCGGAGTGGGCCCGATGGTGGAGCCTTCCAAGCTGCAATTGATCTGCACCCAAAAGGGGACACCTATTAGCCTTGACTTGAGACCGGCTAATGGGTGTCCTCTTTTCGTCCAGCTCATAGAAGCGATCTTTATGTCGATATTAAAGTTGCCTTCCACAAATCACCATTTTGAGAAAACTCCATACGTAGCGCATATTCCCCATACTCATACCTCATCCATTGATGTACATAGCCGATGAGCATATCGACCCTACCCTCCCCCGCTCTACTAGCAATACCTAACTCTCTAACAACTTCTTTACAGTTCCAGACTTGCGCGACTCGACCAAGCATATCCCCCCTATAAGCTGAATACCCCTCATGATCTTGCACAAAAAAATGCACATGATTCAGTTTCCCAGAACGAAATCCAAATTCCAAACCCGACTCATAAAATTTATAAAACTTAGTTTTCCCTAACGGATCATTATAACTATCTGGAGTTTCTGAAACACTCGGAGACTCTCCAATCCGCCGAAACACATTCTCTACTACGTCCCCAGCCTCTTTTTGACCAAGGGCCAGAACAAAATCCGACCAAATATTCATTATTTAATAACCCCTATTTGCCGATTTCTTTCCACGATTTTTTGAACTGTCTCTTCCACAAGCTTCGAGTCATAACCTCGACTCGTTAAGCTTGTTCGCAATGCGTCTGTATCACGACAAACAGCACCGCAGAGATCCGCCGCATCTCGCTGAATCTGTGCAGGCGTATTTTTTCCGCCATAAGTAGTACCTGCAATATGTACATCTCTCGACACCTCTACAGCAGTAGCATTTTGATATAGAGCCTTCGTTTCCACTTCAGTAAGGGGACGACCTAACTCAGCTTCCTTCGCCGTACGTAACGCAGCAAATGAAGGGATATGATCATGCTCTAGGCCATCTCCAACCACTTCTCTTAATTTCAAATTTTGATAAGAGTCCACCTCAAGCTCTTGAACTGCTGTTTTCGGGGAAGAGCTGCCGGCAGCCTTCCCTGCCCCAAAGAGTATAGCCGACCACTTGGCAAAACTCCCCACCGTTTCGGGCTTGACATCAACACCAAACCGCCCCGCAAAATCGCTAGCAGCTTGCGCTGCTCCCGATGCTATCCCCGCCTCCACAAGGCGAATTTGAGTGGTTTGGTTCATCAACTGAGCAGTCGCAAGTACTCGTTTCATCTCCTCCGGAATATCACCGGATACCCGCGCTTGAGAAATGAGTTCGTGTGTCTTGTTGTAATCCGCCACCAAATCTTGAAATGCTGCTTTACACCCGCTTGGATCAGCGTCGCAAAACGATTTCAGCCGTTTCTCGTTGGCATCATTCAAATCTGCGTATTTGTTTCTAACCTGCTCACAGGTATTAGTGGCAGCACAGGTTCTGGACTCTTCTATTAAGCCCTCAACCTCCTTATGGTTTAGGTAATTGTTAACCGTGGCCTGCTGTGCTACCCATCCAGCTACTTGCTGATCCTTATCACTACCACCGGCCGCCGCCGCAACAGTCATACCCAGCAGTTGAGAAGTCATGGCCAGCACTTGGTTATGAGCTTCGCCAGGAAAAATCTTGTCCCCCACCAGTTGGACCAACGCTTTGTTTGCTCCAGCCGCCAGCGCCGAAGTAGTGAAGTCTCCGCCTGCCGCCTCACCGATCAAACCACCTACTATGGCGTGAACTGCAACCTTGGTCGGCAAACCGCTACCTAACAAACGATCGCCGACCTTGTCGTAGATCGCCCCGCTGAGCATATCTGCGGCCATTCCGATCGCGGCCTGGGCGAGGTTGTCTTTGAACTTTCCGCCATTGGCGACTGTTTTCAACGCAGAGTTAACCGCTAATCGAACACCAACGCTCGCATTCCCTATACCACCGCTGACTCCGGCAACCACATAACCTTTAAGGCTTTCCTTGGAAGTGACATCTTTGAGCACAGCCCCAACGTTGCCTCTGTTGTTGATTGTGCTAATTGCTGCCCCACTGGCAGCTGAGGTCAGCATTGCGGCGGCAGCCACGTTGCCCCATCCAGCGGCGGCGGTTCCTACAGCCGTACCAGCTTCAACCATCGCGGAAGTGCCCGCAGCAGCCATTGCAGTGCCTGAGCCGGCGCCAGCACCAGCCGCAGTCCCCACCGCTGCACTCGCCGCTCCCGCCGTCAGCACCGTGATGATAATAATGATCGCCAGCATCGCCCCTTGGCCCAGCCCGGAATGGCTGTACTTGAAGGACTCGTGCATCTCCTTAACCTGCCGCCAATCCACATCCCCACGCTTCTCGGCGTCTTTGAGCCAAGCCAGTTGTGGGTCGGCCTTGACCATTGCGTCAATGGTCTGGCTAACGGTGTTCTGGTTGATCTGCTTGACGTCGATGTGCAGGCCGTCGACGGCTTTGATCACCAGATTGCCTTGGGCCAGCAGTTTGCTCTGTCGCAGGGTTTCATCAGTACTGCCCTTACCTTCCATAGAAGTCCAGGCGAGGTCGCTGTCGCTCTTCTCATGACTCTCCTGATGCAGATCCTTCACCCCTTCAAAGGTGATGGCGCCACCGCTTTGCAGCGTGATGTCCTTACCGCTTTCAAGCTTGGCCGCCTGATACTTCTGGTCCCCACCGCTGGCCAGTGTCAGGTCCCCGCCGGTCTTGATTTCACTGCCGACGTTCGTGACCTGAGTCACTTCATCGTGCTGGGTTTTACTGCTGCCCCAACTGCCCTTTTTCTTCATGTCATACAGCGAGTAATCGCTGTCTTGTGCGGCCAGCAGTTCAAGCTTGTCGCCCGCCACCAGGTACGCTTCGTCGCCCGCGTTGATGCGGCTGGAAATCAGCGTCAAGTCCTTGCCCGCGCTCAGCGCGACATTGCCGCCGGCGGTGAGAGTGGTGGACACCTGGTGAACATGGTCCTCCTGGCTCTTCACTTCCTTGGTTTTGCTGTACGAGTGCTGCTC
>NZ_MOBI01000021.1:0-159616 GCF_003732175.1 Pseudomonas brassicacearum | reverse complement strand
TCCCTTATCGTAAGGGGGAAACGGTGTCCTGTCTTTCATGGGGCTCGTTCAGAGAGCTGAACTCCGAACTACTCACCTACTCACCTACTCACCTACTACCCGCTGCTCAATCTGTTCGTGAGTGGATTATGGGTAGACCAACATTGCAAGAGGATAGCCAGCCTTTATGCAATCAAGAGACATCGCTTCTAAATTGAATCAATCGCACTGTCATCAATGGCTTCGCGGCATGTAGGAAAATTCGTCGCAACTTATTGAAATGCCCTACATCAATTCAGATGTACTTTACATAGACTAGGAAGTTCAAATTAGCTGCAAGAACCAAGATATTCCTGGGCCGAGCACTAGATTTTACTGCGAACGTGAGATCTACCGATCGGGATCAGACCGTTACGGTCGATGACATATTGTTTGGCGCCCGCAAGTCAAAACTCAACTACAGCAGCCAATGCGACAAACGCAACTGACCAGTTGAACCTATGTTTATCCGAACACTTGGCTACCGCTGTCGTGCGCTGGAAAAATAGGGAGCTCACTCTGAAAGTGATACTTGCCAAAGGTTTCGGAATGGAATGCCTGATTACCGGTAACGGTACTGCGCGCGCACCAGAATTTAATCGCTGCGCGAAGGTGATAATCTCCAACGGCTCGACGTCGACAAGCGCATGTAGCTGCCCCACGGGCCACTCCACGCGACTTCCAGGTCATACATAAAAGCGTTGGAGATCATCTAGCACACTGATTGTTGACGAGCATCCTTTGACTCACCTGACTCTCGCCCCATTGCTCACACGCATGATTTCAGTGTGACTGGAGCGGTCGACAACCATACAGAAGCACTTAAACTTGCCGCAAGCACGCACCTGACATTATAATTTCTGACATTAACATATCACGACGAGACGGATGTTCAGTTCATTTTTACCGACTTTCATTCCAGCCTTAACATCCGGATAATTCAACCCTGAAGGGTATGCAATACTCCGTACACTGCACCGCGCTGCCGGCCTTATACGCAAACGAGCCGGGCTCGATGAGCTGGTAAACGCCGTCAAAACCATCCTGATAAGCCCATCGTGCTTCCCCATCTATATGCTAAGCCACCTCTAACCTTAACGCTGGTAGCAAGCCGCTCCAACTATCCGCCCTATCTTAAACTTTCAAATTGCGGGATCTGATGATCCGGAGTCGTGATGCCTCGCTTTTTTATCACTCTATGGTTGTTATTGACTCTCAGCCCCTTCGCATGTAGTGCCCCTATAGAGCAATTGGAGTTACTCAGTCATGAGCCCCCCCTCTATGAGGAACCGAACATTAGCCACGACGACTGGCGCTGGCTGAGAAGGAAGCGCGAATTAGTGCTCGGCACTGCATTACCCGATTATCCGCCACTCGAAATATCAGATAATACTAACGATTACGAAGGGATTACGGCTGACTACATAGGTATCATCGCCAAATCGTTAGGTGTCCATATCAAAATACGCCGATATGCTGATCGCAAAGAGGCTTTAGACGCACTGACGAATGGAAAAGTCGATCTGCTCAGTAGCATTACTCCGGCAGAGAGCGATGCCAGGGGGCTGCTGCTTAGCAAAAGCTATGCTATCAACCGCCCGACTCTGGTTGCTCGTATTGGTGATGCCCCACCACTCAATGAGAACCTCAAAGGTCAACGACTGGCTATCCGGCGTGACAGCACCCGCAAGAACGACGCCGAGGCACATTATCCGCACGCCATCATTAAAACGTACGACTCCGAGGAAAGCGCGATGACCGCCGTCGCGTTTGGTCAGGCAGACGTTCTACTAAGCGATGCAATATCCGCGCAATACCTGATTTCCAAAGCGTACTCAAGCTATGTGCGAGTCATTTATACAGGTGAGCCGACCCCGCCTGGTTTCAGCTTTGCAGTCCGCAAAGAAGATCAGCGCTTGCAGTATCTTCTGAATGCTGTACTGGAAACGATCCCCAAAGAGCAGGCTCTGAGCATCCGCCGACGCTGGGGCGACAAGCTGATGTTCAGCCTTGAAAAAGCCGAATTGAGTGATGCAGAACAACTCTGGATCAAACAGCATCCTACCGTACGCATTGCGGTAAGCCGCTATTTGGCTCCGCTTTCTTATTTCGATGCAAACGATAATTACCTTGGCATCACCTCGGAATTGCTATCGATAATCGAAACCAAGACTGGGCTTAAATTCGAAATCGAACCGTTTTCTAATGTCAGTCAGATGTACGAAGCCATACGGCTGAATAAAGTGCAGATAGCCGCTGATCTGACGCGTAACCAAAAACGCAGCGCTTCCCTCTTTTTTACCCGTCCGTACCTGTTCTCGCCCTTTTTACTGATCACCCGAGACCAACCCGGGCAGCCTGAAAACCTCGATGCAATGAGCGGCAAGACTCTGAGCATTTTCGCCGGTCATACACTGGAGCCGTACCTGCGCGAGTACTACCCTCGAATCCATTTGCTGAACTCAGAAAACGTCCTTGAGTCCTTGGCCATGCTCAAGAACGGCAAGTCCGACGCCACCATCCAATCGGAGATCCTTGCAAACTATAACCTACCCCGTATGAACGAGGATAAGTTGAAAGTCGCCTCTTCTCTCGACTCAAGACGATCACTCTCGGCATTCGCCGTTCGCCGTGACGAAGTTGAGCTCTACGGCATTCTAGAAAAAACATTACGCGGCGTTTCGCCTGATGCCCTGAACGAACTCTACAGCCACTGGCGCACCCATGCGGCTATAGCCCCCCCCTCCTGGCTCGACTATGACGACCTGATTTTTCTAATCATCGCGGGCTATGCGACCTTGCTGCTAATCGGACTCATCTGGGGCGCCCATATGCGCAGTTCAGCCAATCAACGAAAAAAGGCCGCACGCGCACTGAGCAACCAGATACAGCTTATGGAAGCACTAATAGATGGTACGCCTCATCCTATTTATATCCGTGATCTCGACAGGCGCCTGCTGATCTGCAACGACAGTTACCTCCAAGCATTCGCCGCTGATCGCGAAAGCCTTATTGGCAAACGCATCTATGAAAGCCCCTTGGAAGAAGCCGCGAGCTTTGATGTGGACTATCAGAAAATTCTGGCCGGAGGCGAACCACTCTTGCAGGATCGCGAGGTGCATATCAATGGCCAGCGCCTGAGTATCTACCATTGGGTGCTGCCTTTCGGTAACGCAGAAGGCGATATTCAAGGCATCATCGGTGGGTGGCTGGATATCAGTGAGCGCGATCTACTACTGGAACAGCTCAGGCAATCGAAGGAAGATGCCGACCAAGCCAGCCATGCCAAAACGACATTCCTCGCGACTATGAGTCATGAAATCCGCACGCCGATGAGCGCAGTGATCGGCATGCTCGAATTGACACTCAAGCGTGCCGACAAAGGCCATCTCGACCGCCCGTCCATCGAAGTTGCTTATCGCTCAGCCCGTAGCATGTTGGATTTGATTGGCGACATTCTAGACATTGCCCGTATCGAAAGTGGACGTCTAAGCCTGAGCCCGGAGCGGGCAAATTTGCGAGAACTATTAGAGACCGTTATCCGTGTATTCGATGGACTGGCCAGACAAAAAAACCTGCTCCTGCAACTTGAAATTGACAACAGCGCAAACTGCGACGTGCTGGTTGACCCATTACGCTTTAAGCAAATCCTTTCTAACCTGATTAGCAACGCAATCAAATTCACCGAACACGGCACTATCCGCGTTACCGTTGTCGCACAGCCGATCAACACTGTTCAACTGCAGGTACAGCTTTCGATCAAAGATACGGGGATTGGCATATCACCCCAAGATCAACAAAAGCTGTTTCAGCCCTTCACCCAACTTTCCGGTAACGGTCAGCATGCTCGGTCAGGCACGGGGTTGGGCTTGGTGATTTCAAAAACCCTCTGCGAAATGATGGGCGGCCACCTGACTCTTGAAAGCGAGCCTGGAACAGGCACACGCATCCTGATCGAGCTCCACCTGAACATACTCGAGACGTTGGCCACTCCCTTGGTCAGATCTGCTGATCTTCCATTTTCCAGCCAGAAACAACCATTGCACATTCTCGTGGTGGACGATAATCAAGCCAACCGCCAGCTCCTATGTGAGCAGCTCAAGTTTCTGGACTATTCAGTACGTCAGGCCCAAGAAGGCGCGGAGGGGTTTCGGGTTTGGCAAGATGAAGTCTTCGATCTCGTCATCACCGATTGCAACATGCCCATCCTGAGTGGATATGACTTGGCCCGGCAGATACGGAAAACTGAGCAAGAACAGCAACGCCCGCGCACCGCAATCTTCGGCTTTACTGCCAACGTCCAGCCCGATGAGCATGAACGCTGCCATAAAGCGGGCATGGACCGATGCATCTTCAAACCAATCGAAATGGCCACACTGGACCGTCACCTCCGTTTTCTGTCTCCTCCCTTATCTCCATCCTGCCCCCCCAAAAAATTCGATGTCAAAGAACTTGATCACCTGACTGGCGGCGACCCTCAAGTGATCCATCGTGTACTCGAGGGACTGCTCGAAAGTAACAAGCATGATCTGACCCAATTGAGGCACGTGCTAGCCAGTGGCGGTAACAAAGGTATTCCTGAGCTGGCGCACAGGATCAAAGGCGCAGCACGCATCATCAAAGCGCATACACTGATCACACACTGTGAACAGCTGGAACAAGCCAATCGGAAATCCGCTGCTGGCTCACAGATAAAAACAATATTAACCAGATTGGAACTGGCAATGATCGAACTCGAAAGCGACTTGCTCAGCCTGATCAGCCCGCCATAGAGGACAAAGTACTCTTCAGCCGCAATAGAGTGGACCCCATGCCCGATTCAAAAGCCGGGAGGTATGCAAGGGCATGGTTTCGCCCAAGGCGAGGCAGGATACGTTGTCGACGGTTTTAGCTCATCGGCTACACACAACTGCGAAAAAAAATCACCGCACACAACCGATAGCTCTAACTGTTCAACACATGAACACGACGGCCGTCTTCAGACCACCGAATTGCGTTTCGCAAACTCACTCAAGCCGACAAGACTGAGTTCACCCAGTTTATCCTGCAGGCGTTTTTTGTATGAGCTCACCGTTTTATTATTGATCAAGAACTCATCCGCAATTTGTTTATTGGTATAGCCCAAGGCCAAATAGCGAAGAACCGTTAGTTCACGATCAGATAGAGATCCTAGCAGCTGCGATTCATCGCGCTCCTGACTGTTATTGCGTATCGACTCCAGTGCCTGATTCGGGAAGTAGCTATACCCGGAGAGCACTGCTTTTACGCCTGTGAGGAGCTCCTCTGTATTCTCCTGTTTGTACACAAATCCATGAGCTCCCGCCCGCATGCACCGTCCCGAAAAAAAATCAGGATCCAGGCTGCTTAGCACTAACACTTTGGGGGGCAATGGCAGCACCTGAAGTCGCGCAATAGCCTCCAACCCTCCGAGTCTAGGGATGTCTAAATCAAGAAGTACAACGTCTGGCCGCAGATCGCGTGCACTGCTGACCGCATCAACACCGTTATCCGCTTCACCAATCACCTCGTGCCCCGCTCGCTCCAATAACAATCGTACAGCCAGCCGCACAATGGGGTGGTCGTCCACGATTAAGATTGTTCCCATACTGCTTGTTCCTCACGGTTGGACGATCAAGGCTTGCATCGTAAAGGCCAGTGTATTTCGATGTAGGTTCTGTAACGCCAAGAAAGTTGTAATCAATGTGCTCCAGCCATGCGGGGGGATTGCTCCTCGGATGGTAGCAGAATTGCAATGAATGCCCCATCTTGCGCAACCGACTGCCACCCACCTGAGCGGCCTCCCTGATAAAGCTGTATCGACGCTGGCATATATAAGGCCTTAGCTTTAAGTATGTCTTGACGTTGAAATCGAGAATAAGACAACGATCAAAGATTCCGAACAGGTTAATAAACTACGGGCTGCAACAGTACCGGTATAGACCTTACAAATTTTAGGCACACCCTAACACTCAACGACTAGCTAACGCTAGCTCGGGCCAAAGAAAAGCTCTGCCTCTCACCCTGGATCAAATGAGCCACAACAAAAAGATGACACAATAGACCTAATTAGAAACTTCTTTTATTATTGTGGAATTTTCCTACATACAAGTGTGCAATATCCAATTTAGCATTTCAATATCTAATAACGACCCTGAACCAAACCATATGAAAATAGGTAGTTACAGCATTCCAACGACGGGCATGGTCTGATTAATCCTTTTGAGCAATAGCCAAACCAACCCAACTACATTTTGTAGTAGGATTTAGCAACTACGACATCGACAAATCGTCACCGGACATCACCTCCAAGGAGGATCAGGTGGTTCCACTCATCAGGAGAAAGCCGATGCTAACCACCTTGCCAGCCACACATACTCACCTACTGAAACTTCCTGTCGTATTGACACCTTTAGCATGGCAAAAAGCTGTTCACCTCGCGCGCCCCTCACACTTGACAGATATCTCGAATCGCCTGGGCGAAGTTATCCTGGCGGCTTACAAAGAGCTGCACACGCATCTTGAGATCCGTCAGGTAATTTTCGGTTTATATCGATTTCCGCCCCTGAGTGATCGCTCATACCGAACGTGGCTAGACCTCAGGCTTAACCTCGTCGAATCGGAGTTGGGCAGTCCATATTTGCGAGTTTCGCTCAAAGAAGAAGAACCAGCCTTCTGGCCGTAACGTCATCGTGAACATACGCCCGACGCTGTCGGGCTTTATTCTGCATACTGAGTATCATCCTTCCGCGGCTACTGTCAGTAGTACCGCTACAGCCGAACTAGTTCCACATCAGATACCCCCGCAACATGACTATCAACGGAAACGCCGGACAACCAACTTCGCCCTTCGAATAAGTCGGCCCGATCAAGCAAGCAACCCCTTCCACAGTACGAATCGGTCCAACTCGATCAGCTCGTAAAGACGGGTATTTCACTAAATACATGCGTTTTGTTCAGCGCCCCCAAGCGGCTGGAATGCAATGATTGGGTGGGATGCTACTTGAGCGCTTTGTGATAGAAAAGCCTAGCCAGCCATCATAAATTATATAAGCGCCTCTTAAAAAAAAGAAATACTTGCTCCCCACCCTACAGCGCCCGAGGTGACACACTCATCATGTTGAATGCCAACTAAAGAAAGAAGGTATAACCCATTTTTTTTGGAGCGATAAAGTCTATTTTAAATAAGCTTCTCGCTCCACGCCATGAAGCTTAGCCACCTCCAACAAAGAACGTGGAAGAAGCCGTCAATTCAGCACGCCCTTCATGACCTCCTTTAAGACGGCCAACAGACATGTTGGCCACGATGGACAGATCCGTCACCACCTTTCGCTTTATCCCATCTGCCAAAGAAAGATTACTGAATGAAGAACATTGGTTCTACGCCCGTTAGACAATATTCGCTCCAGAATACTCCTACCACAACTTCGGAGGTCCCGGCCCCTGGCAGTCCGTCTCTGGCCTACTACCCGGAACTCAAACAACAAGTGGAAAACCTGAAGCATTTAACCTGCTGGGACGAGACCACCAGCGCCCTGCTCAAGATGGTGGTCGGGAAACTGCATTCAGATCAGGAAACACTGTCCCCATATTGGGATAACGACTGTTTTCTCGGCGAACTGGAAGCGTTCGATGGGCGCAGAGACTGCCGTGATGCGCCGGCGTATTTGAGGGAGTTCTTCCAGAAAGTAGCTGCGCAACTGGAGTCCGCCCCGGACCATTATCAAACCCTGCTGTCCTGTCAGTCGGCCGGCACGGTGGCTGTATCGACCCAGGCGCAGGACAACAACTCGGCAGTCGGCAGAATGCTTTACGCCATGGCCTGGAATGTGATCAACAAAGTGACGGGGAAACTCTGTATCGAGGCTATTCCAATCCCCAAGCTCCGTGTCTTCACAAACGCTTGTGAAGACCTGCGCAACATCTACCGGGGCAACTACAGTCCGCAGAGAAAACTAGGAGAAATGAGTGCCGCACTCGACCGTCTTGGACAAACACTCACCGCTTACCCGGAACGATACTCGCAAGAATACAAAACCCTGAAAGGATATCTGGACGCGGTGGTCCCGTGGCTGAAAAGTGTGAGCAGCCAGTGGATGGCTCTGGATACCGGCATCCATGACCTCAACGATCAACAGTCTGTGCTCGACAAGGTCGTGGGTCTGATCGCTATAAGCGAGACCTTGCTGTCCGACCCACAGCTGAAAAGAGCCATGGGCAAAGACAGCCTGGACAGCGTGACCCGGGGCCTGGACGCGATGCGACAGACACTGTGCCAGGTGCAGCTGTGGCAATCGCTACCGAACGAAGCCGAGCTGGGCGATTACCTGGGTATTTTGGCTGGCAATAGCCTGATCAAAAAGGTGCTGGACGAGTCCACGTTAAAAATGGGGCAGGCATTGGCGCAAGTGCAAATGACGGCCCCCTATCCGAGCCAGGGAACGCTCCCCGCAAGGCTGGCATGGCTAGCTGGCACGTTATCCAACCCGGCTCTACGAGAACAATTGCAGCCTCATCTTGAGATGCTGCTCGGTGGCAAACCGCAGGCTGACAAACTGTTTGCCGCCTTCCAGTTCGCTGATCAAATACGACGTTTCCCCATGAACAGCTCGTTGAGCGAACAGGCCCTCTGGCTGTTAAACACGCTGGACAAAGGCGCTGGCGGCACCCCGGTTTTGCAATGGGTCAACCAACTCAAGTCAGCACTGGGCGCCGATCCTGCCACGACCACGCTATTGCACCGTCTACTGACCCTGAATCAGAAGCCCGAGTCCCTGCGGATGCTGATGCAGGAAATCGCCAAGGCCATCGCACCCTCCGTCGGAAAACTCGCAGCCAGCCACGTGGCCGGGAAAATGCTACCGGCCTCGGTGGTGCGAGAGCTGGAAAAGTTTTACCAGGAAAGCACCTCCAGCGAGAGCTGGGCCGTTATGTGCCAGCGCATCGCCAGTGGGGCATGGGCGACTGCCAAACCCTATTTGATCGCCGGTGTGACCGGAGATCCTCTGGCCGCTGCCACTGTGCAATATGCCCAAGCGATTCAAACACACACGAGCTGGGAACAGACCCTCAGATGGTTCGTCGCGCACGACCAGAACCAGAACGAGACGCTGCAGTTTGCCTACAGTCAATATCTGAACGCCATACTGATCTGGCAGGTGTACCAAGCCTTCAACAGCAATGATCCGGTCGAAACCGAAGACAACCTGCGTCAACTGGCACGCCAGCTAAAAGATTGCCAGGTGGTGAAAAGCTATCCGCAACTGGAAAAACTGATCAACCTGATCCCGCTGCTGCCGGCTTTGCGGGAGGCGCAACAAGTGGTGCAAGCGCAGCTGCCCACCGACTCCTGGCTGACCTGGGGCCAGCAATGGATGGATGCGCTAGCCAACAGCAATAGCCGCAGCCTGCTGGAACTTCGCGACCAGCTGTCCCACCGGGTGGAAAACTGGCTGGCGGACGCCCTGATGTCGACATTTAACGCCATGGCCCGGCAACGTTGGGGGCTACTGCCGGGGGCAATGGCCGACGAACTGGCATTGCAGGGGCCAGCCCAGAGCGAAGTGACCGAGGCCGACTGGGCCGAGATCGGCGCCAAAGACATGGCCTTGCCAGAAAACGCCAAACCAGCGGCCGCGCCGGCAGCTCCCAGCGCCACCGCACCATCCTCCGGCCACGGACCAAACTGGCAGTTGGCGACCGGCATCAGCCTGGAAGCCGTTGGCATGGCCGCCATCGGCTATGCCCTGTGGCAAATGCGCCAAGCCGACAAGGACGCCGCATCCCAAGAAACAGAGTTGACGGAAGTGCTGGTGCAGCCTACTCAGGCTGGTCAGGTGGACCAAACCAGCTTGTTCCAGGCGCCTAAAGTGACCTCTACCGTCGCGACTCCCCTTGGCAAATCGTCGTTGATGGACCAGAAGGTCCCCCTGCTGCTGGGCGTGGCGGCCATGGCGGCAGGCGGAGCGTTTTTGCACTACGGGGCCAGCAAGGATGGCTGGGCGCAACAAGCATCGCAGATCCGTGAAGACGAATATGAGCAAGATCATGAGCTGACGAGTACAGAAATTGAAGAGGTTAATGATTACTTGCAACAGTTCATACAACTGGATCCTGCGCTGCAAAGCCCAGTCTCCGACTCGCCCCCCCTCTATCGAAGCCAAAATAGACGTCGACGAGATGTGAATACCAAGCCTAACTTTAAAGAAATTTTCGATGAGCTCTATACTTCAGCAGGTGTCATACCTGATCACAAGGAGCATATCTATACAATGCTGAGAGAGGAATTGTCCAAAATTCAGCAAAAGAACCCCAATAAATTCACTGTCAACATAAGTCTCCTCGCAGCCGATTATATATTGCTAACACATGGAGGATTACCAGGCCCTTACAAAGCCGCCTATCAGAGCGTGGGGAATGCTTTCAGGATGCGACTGAAAGAAAAAGTAAACATTACCGACATTAAAACCTATTTAGCAGAAACCCCACCACATTTTTCAGCACGCCGCGATACGGAGACGGCGAAAAAAACCTTGAATTCGTATCGGGAAGAAACAGAAAAAAACCTCCCACTCATCAATGGAATTTATAAATCCAACTCCAAAAATTTAGACGACATCATTGACACGACTTATAAAAAATATTACTCACATGAGTTCAATGAACTACCAACCTTGGATCAAACACATACGCTATCGTGCAGCACAAGAGGGCCTCTTGGTCTTCCCCAATCATTCCAAAAAGAATTCTCTACAAAAGAAATTTTATTAGGCGCTCACAAGCGATTTGCAGTCGGATTATATGGACAACGGTGTGCTTTCCCGAAAGCAAATGGAGAACCTCATATATTATCACTCCAGCGTCATGGTTATTCGGTAACTAATGCTATCGAGCGTAAATTTAACGCGCTTTTTGAAAACCTCGAGAAAAATGAAGAATTCAAGGATGCATTCATCAATTCCGTAGATTACAGAACGCTAGGAATTCTTATCGAGTGGATCGGCAGTAGACACTATGACAATCTTCCGCTTGCAGTGCGTTTATTTCTGAAGGGAACTCTAAACCCACAACTAGTCACCTTACCAGACAGAGTTAATTCAATATTTGACGGACCAAAACGCCAAGTGATCCCCGGCTTACTCGCCTTGTCCCTTCCTAACAATCCAAAGATCACCTACATCTCCCTCTTGACTTCTGAGGTGATTGCGTTTGACGAAAGGGATTACAGTTCGATATTTCAACAGTTTATTATAAAGCACCTATCAATTTTCGACAAGGAAGCGTGGCCAGAAGGTAGCCTAAAGCCAATTTTAGACTGTGAAGATAGATACCTCAGAGAGCAATCAGGCACCACCTGCACCCCGATCATAAGACGACAATACGAAAAAAACTATCAAGCTGCGCTTTACAACAGCATGCTGAACCAAATCAAGGTGAATATTGACTCCAGCACATACACAACTGCTGAATATGAAAACGATAAATACGAAGTATTTGTAAAATCTTATCTGGAAGCAATAGGGCTTGTCGCTGGATTACTTTCTTTAGTTGTAACGGGCCCCATGGGTGCTACCGCATTGGCTGCCGTTGGCTTTGGTGCAGGAGTAGGTGAAATCCTCATCAATGCCAACATTGCCGCAAGCACGGACAGTGGAAGCGCTTACAACAATGCAATACGAGAGATTGCTCTTGGCGCTGTGTTCACCGCAGTGGGTACAACGGCTGACCTCATGCAAGGTTCCGCCGGCATGTTAAAAAGGCTCAAACAGTATAAATCGGAGCTACCTGCCATCCGAACGAACCTTGAAAAACCTCTACCTGATCTAAATTTTCGGGGAGGACCTGAAATCAAGAAGCCCAAACTGCCAGATAAAAACGACTATCCCTCTATGGATGAGTACAACAAGGCAATGTCTGATTTCAATAATAAATGGAAAGAATATACTGCCAATAAAAAATCAAAGTACCAATATGATCCTTCCTTGGACAAGGATGCACAAGTAGCCAAAGAAAACCTTGAAAAAAGACGATGCAAGGCTCAACTCAGTATTGAGCAACTTGAAAATAGATACCCTTTTCTCAAAGGAAAAGTAGACGCCATCCGAGGGAACCATAACTTCCCCATCACTACCGTAGAAGGTGATCAAGCTAAAACTCTGATTTTAAATGCACACGGGTGGTTTACCAGCGAGACTACAAAACTCAGGATCCCTGCAAATAAAGAACTGATCTTTTTGGGCCCACATAAGAACACTCTATCGGAACCACTGGCAGGGTTGCACCCCGACGGATTGTTCGAGTCTAAAAATCTAATGGATTTCACCCCGACCGAAAAGCTACTTAACGTTGACAATACGAATAATTTTTTCTATGCAAAAATCACAAACAAGAGCAGCGTGTCTGACAAGTTGGTCACAGTGGAAAATTTCGAACAATGGAGTGTAAAAAACCCAGAAAAAAACAGGAAGGATTGGTTGGTAGCTCAGACTGGGTTAGATCTAGAAGGAGTCAACACCCTGAATTACTCCGTAAAGCACTATGAGAAGACTCCGCAAGAGGAACTTACTGCTGCTGTATGGAACAACAGAGCAAATGGTGGAGAAAAAATGGATATTGTCTCAGTATCAAAAGAGGCTGAAAACAAAACCTTGAAAAATTTATTTGAAACCATGGAATTGGAAAGGCGCGACGGGTTTTCCGGGTATGAGAAATTTGTTTTCAATGCATGCCGAGAAGAAAAAAGCGCAGGACACCTGGTCCCGCTTGGAGATGGAAATTACGAAGTACAATTCAGGCGGCACAGCAAAAGAGAAGTTATAAAAAATCGTATTCAAAATGAATTCGATGGCATTTTAATTTACTCCAGAGTGAGTGTCGCAATCAGAAATGGAGAGCCTGACAGGATTGATAACGATGTTATTGAAATAGTTCCATTTCTAGAACGTGGCAAAAACAGTGGGCAGTCGGAATGAAAGCAGGCTATTGGACGTGAAAGAAACTGATAACTGCTCCCCTGATAGGTGATGTCAGTGAGTCAGATCCTGGTGGTTGCCAGGGTTCAGCAGCCAGCCGCCGCGACCCGTCACCACCATTGGTGACGGTATATCTCGTACATTGAAAGTATGAACCTTGCTGGCTGCACGGCTCAACCACTACGTGATCTGTGGCCTAGGTGGCGACTACAGGCAGGTAGTAGTATGCAAACTTTTCATCCCGATCAAACTTCTGAGTCCCAGATCACGGTGATATTACCCGAGTACTTATCAGCATCGTATGTCAGCATCTCTTCAACGCTATCTTTCTGGATTTCAAAGTGTAAAGAGCCGGGTTTATGGTCCACATAGTGCGACGGCTGGAACATGTCTGTCTCACTGCCATCCAGAAGTAGTGGGCGACGGCTAACAGGGCGACCAGCGGCGTCAGTCAGAGCACTTGGCAAGCTCACCCGCACATCCACCGGCACGCGATGAGTCCCCGTCGTATTTTGCAACCCACAGGTATTGCCTACCGAGTACTGGCATTCCATCTTCATTTTGAACCGAGTGCTGGTCCAGATATCAAACCTCTGATCTCGGAACAGCCGTGAGGGTTTACGACCTTGCTGAAGCCAGGCCAACCAACCGCCTTGGGGGACCAGCTCAACTTTAGTGCCTCCAGGCGGGATTTCGACTTTGAGGATGTGGTCAACCTTAAGGGTAAAGTCAAGACGGATCTCAGAATCACTGGGAATCATAATATCGCCCATATCAAAGTCGCCTCGAGGACCGACTGTGTATACCACACTCCCAGTGTAACTACCTGCTGACATTTTCAGAGGGTCAGGTGCTTCAAGCTCATAACTGAAGTCAAGGTATGTATATTTCATTAGGGGAATATCGTATCGCGCTAGTTTGGAACACACACCTGCTTGCGGTGTCTTCCAAAAAAAACCATAACTGTCGCTGCCTGGATAACCTACGCCACTATAGAGGCATGGGCGAGGAACATTGACCCAGCTTGAGGAGTCCCACAGCTTCCTATGTCTTTCTACATCTGACCATGATCCCGGGACCACCGCCGAGAGGTTGTTAATACTATATGTAGAACCTATTCCATTAATGCGGACTCTAACCCTCTCAGACTCACCGGAAGCTGAATTTATTACTGAGACTTCCTTCCATTCGCTGGGAGGACTAATCATGGCACCCTGACGCGAATCGCCATGATTAGCTTGAATAGGCCTATTAGATTCGAACGTTATAGGAAGACGAAAGCTCAACGAGCACTGGCTTGGATACTCCGCACAGTAACCACTCACCGGAGTCGTATTAACAAATTTGTTATTCGACACATGAGCCGGATCCGGCCTGAACTCCGCCGTGATTTCTTGTGTCAAAGCGCCAGCTGACGCTGAGTACAACCCAATCGACAACAGCAACCCCATGAGGGCTGAACCACCCACGACGTTTCTAACGCTGGTCATGATATTCATGTAATTCTTCATATTCCTTTCACGTTGGCGGCACGGGCCTTATTCGCGAGCGGCGACGCGTCTCATTGTTAAGGCGCCACGGCTTCGAACAGCACCTGGACACTGCCGTAGTAGTCACCGGGCTCATAATCAGTAACAGGCTTTATCGCTGCAATTTCCAATGCAACACGCTTGCCCACTCCCGCCTCAGCGGCCGAAATCACTACAGTGTCACTGAGTGTTAGCTCCACTGTGTTGAACATGACTTTTAGTTGGATGTCATCGTTACCGTTGGATAAGTAGGGTTGTGATTCAAGGCGAGCGGTAATGCCCCCGCTACTATTCTTGACATCGAAATTTTCGCGCAGAGGACTCAGGTCTGAAGTGACCACGTTCCAGCCCAGTACTTGTTCGCGACCGATCCAGTCTGGATTCACCGGGATGACATAGAACTCACTTGTTGGAATAGACACCGACAGCTCAAAAACTGCTTCTTCTCTGACAGCAAACGCCAAAGAGCTTCCCACCACAGACGCTACCAACAGCACCACGCGTATTAGTTTTTTGATCATGTAAAATACCTGCTGCTTGAAAAAAGACGGTTCGCTGGACGGATGAACACAACGCGCTCCTTTTCAAGACAACCGTCAGCACTCGATTCAAATGCCGACAGGCGCTGTGTAGTGCAACTGCCTCGCAATTGACCGTAAACAAACCCCAATACCAGTCAGCTAAAGAAGAACCAGAACCGATCGCACCATTGCGGTGATGGGAAGGCTCCGCGTTAAGATCAACACAACCGTCATACGTATTCAGCACGGATGCCACAATGGCTCATCAGCATGCCTTTTCCACTTTAAGCAAAGGATTGCGTCCGAACGCGAGCAAATCCGCTCACCGGGAAAGCGGGGTTATAAGCCTTTCACCTCAAGCTTTTTCTGAACCGAGCCCTCGATCAGTTTAAAGCGGTATTCACGGCCAGCCTGTTTCTCGAACTGAAAGGATCGCCCGGCCAAAATATGGTGCTTGGTGGTCGGCAGGCAGTCGGTTTCACTTTTGGCTGAACAATCCTTGAACTCATCGACAACTACCACGCTGTTGCCGTTATTACGAATCTCGTACTTGCCCGGTTCGTCACTTATCACGCTATCGAAGCGTGTCTCTTTCGGACGCACGAAGAACACGGTGCCGTAGCCGGCCAACACATTGACCCCGGCGGTCAGGCTCTGCTTGTAGTCTTCGCGCTCTTCGGTCGAGACGGCAAACTCATCTTCTTTTTCCGGCACTACCGGTACAAAACGCAACCGGAAATAGCGCTCGGTGTCACGTTCACCCATATACAGCAAGCGGGTGCCCTGCATGCCGTTGGCCGGTACGATCAACCGCGCGGGGCTGGCCATCAAACCATCGCGCGCTGCGGCGTCAGCCTGAGTCTTGACCGGGATTTCGCGGGAACTGCCATCCGGACCGTAGACAATTTCGAAAATATTGACCTTGACGAAAGCGGTGGAATTGCCGCCGTTAAAGACGCGTTTTAAGTAGGTGCTTTTGTCGCCATCCAGATAGTCATACACCACCCCGACATTGATACTCGGCCCGGCATGAGCTACCAGGGACAACAGACTAAAACTCAATAGTGCCAACAGGTGCTTCATAGACCTTAACCTCATTAATTTAAAAGCAGCCGGCTCAGTTTCTTGCACCGCGGTGCTTGACTAGCTAATCAGCCAGACGTTTCAACCTTATAAGTTGCATCGGCCAATGTGTCCGGATGGCAACGTAAATCCCCTATCATCAACACATCGTTTTCGTTGCGATGCTTGCTCTGATCCAGGCGGAATTGGCACAACAACTGGTTGCCATGACGCACTTCCAGTGTCGGCGAGCTGGCGCTCATTTCCATGGAGAAGAAACCGTCCACTTCACTGACCCCACGGCTAGCGTGGTTGATCACATGGTGGCCCTTGAGCGGTTGACCCTGAGGGTCGATCAAGCGACCCAGAACGGTCATGGTTTTGCTGACGGTGATCTTGCGGTAGTCCACACCGCCCTTGTTCAAGTGATAGCTGGTACGCGCAGGTTGAATGGACGCCGCGGGTACGTGATTACCTTGGAAGTCGAAACTCACCGAACTGCTTTTGTACGCGGTGATCGGGACGAAGTTACGCCCCGGACGCAAGAGGGTACTGCCACCGGTCAAGTCGTCGGCGCGCAGAGTGATTTCATCGAGGTCGGACTCGACGTCGATGATCATCCCGGCCCCTTGGCCGTGATGCTCGCTGGTCATAACGATTTTCTGGCCACCCACGGCAACGGTGCTGTCCAGGTTCAAGCCGCCAGTGAAGTCCCCGCTGTACGAGGAGCGCTGAATGAAGGCGTCACCGTTAACCGCGTCGGTCCGGAAGTCTGCCATACCGGACAACCCGACCCCGTAGGTATCGGCGATCGCCGTGGCAGACACGCTTTGCAGCGCATGGTCCTTGAGATCACGACGGTAGGTGAGCGAGCCATTGTTATCGCGCCCACCATCCCGGGACGTACGTGTGCCAATGCTGCCGGACACTTGATGACCGTCACCGCCCAAGGCCAGGTTGAGGCTCAAATCCACACCGCGGTTGCGTTTTTCACCACTGCTATTGCTTCCAGGACGATCGAAGACCGAGAAACGCCAGCTGGTCTCGCTGCCGAACAGGTTGCTGCGCTGGGTCCAACCCAGGTCGACTCCCACGCCCTCGGTGTAGCCTTCGCTGTGGGAGATGCGGGCATTAGCCGAGCTTTTGCTGCTGATGCGATGGTTCAACGACAGCGATGAGCTGCTGGTTTGCCCGTTGAATACATTGCGCTGGCGGATGCGAGTGCCATCGGACAGGGTTTCATAGGTATCGCGGGTGTCCAGCCAACTGCGGTTGTGGCTGGCTACCACGCTGCCGGCGCCATAGTTGTAAAGGCCTTGCAGGTCGATGCCGGTACCGTGGTCCTCGGTCTGATAGAGGTTAGCGTAGACACTGGTGGTGTTGGCTATCGCCCAGTCGACGGAGGTGCCGTATTGCAGCTTTTCCCTGACTTGACGGCCCGACATCCCGAGCACCACACGCGGGTGCAATAGATAGTTGGCGGCGATACCGGCAGTCATGCTGTCGGAGGCCTGCTGCTCCCAATTGCTGAGCAGCTTGGTTTCATGTCCGGCAAACGCGCTATAGCGCCAGCGCTGGTCATGGTTGCGCCAGTTGTTGGGCTTATAGATCAACTCCTGGGTGGTGGAAGTGGTTTGACCGTCCTCGATCAGGCGCACTTCCACATCGTAGATACCACCGGGCAATGGCCGGGTGTCGAGAGTCTGCAAACCGGCCGGGACCGGCTGGGTGTTAATCAACAGGCCGTTGCGATAGATCTCCACCGAGCCTTGGCGGTTGGCGGTGACGTAGATCGGATAGACGCTGGACTTGGGGTTGTTGATGGCCAGGCTGTCGGAACTGCCGTACATCACGCCCAACGCGGTATCGGGACTGGCGCCAAATGAACGCGGTTGGCGGCTCAACCCTTCGGATGATGGCGTGAAATAGCCCAGGCGGACAAAACTCCCATCCAATTCGCGTTGCGTGTGCAGTTCATGCATTGCATGATTGAACTGATCGTCCGGACCGCCCTGGCGGGACAATTGCATATTGAAGGTCTGGGTCCAGTTGCCCAGACTGCTGCTGGCCTCCAGGCCATAACGCCCACCCAAATACTGCTCCTGACCACCGTTGAGGTTCAACTGATTACGCACGATCAAACCGAGGCTGCCACCCTCGGGCTGGTCGTAATACTGCTTGGTTTCGACGTTACGCTCAGCGTTTTCGGTGAGGATCGATACCAGGGAGTTTTCAAGGCTGTAATGCACGGCCAACATCTGCTCAGGGCAGGTGCCCTCGCAAGCTCCCAAAGCCGCGCCTTGTTGTAAGTAAGTGGCCCAGATTTCACGTTCGCTAGTGGAAATATTGCTGTCGCCCGTGTCGGTGAATTCAAGCAGGGTGATGCGATCATCGCGGGTCAGCACGATCATCGCCTCGCCCAGAAACTGTTGATCAATCTCCACCCGTACCGCTAACGGCACTTCAAAGAAGTGCTCCTCGAATTCGGCCGGCAACCCCTTGGCCTGAGCAAGCAGACTTCTCGGCGTCGTGCCGCCGTTAGTTGGCGCGGCCAGCGCACTGGCACATAAAAAAAATGCAAGCGCGGCCGCGATGGGCGTCATCGGAAACATAGGAGAAAGACTCTAACTTGCAGATAACATATGCATAACATGTGATCGACGAACAAAAAAAATGCCCGCCGACCAACTAACGCTATTCGATAATAGACAACTTAAGCAGCAACAGCGTCGAAAATCATACTGACAGTGCCAGTGTAGTCACCGGCAGCGTACCCATCAGCAGGTTTGGTAGGAATAATTTCCAAATCTACACGTCGACCCGCAGCAGCGTCCGCCTCTGAAAGAACTTCTTGAGCAGTCCCCACTTTAAGGTCTTTGCCATTAAATTTGACGGTCAACGGTACAGTATCCGAGCCATTAAACAAAGTAGCCGCACTTTCAAGACTTGCCTCAATAGCGCCAGCAGTGTGCCGGGTATCGAAGGCGGCGCGCAGAGTGCTCAAGTCACCCGTTGCCGGGTTGTAGCTCAGCACTTGATCCCGGATAACCAGGTCTGGATCGACTGGCTGCACATGGAAGGTCTTAGTCGGTACATGTGCAGTCAGCTGAATGGTATGACGCGTTTCACTCGCAGCAAAAACAACAGAAGACCCTAGAGCCAAGGCAGCCAATGGCGCAGCGATTGCAAACTTCTTGAACATTGTTAAGCACCTATTATTTTAAAGGTTGATTGTTAAAAACAAGAATAAATCGAGATCTCATCTCTTTTAACGCAAAGCGCTAGCAACTAAGAAACAACCCAGCTGACTATTTACGCGCGTTTCGACACTGACAATTATTGTGTCACTCCAAAACTTAAACCATGGGCGGATTCCGGCGTACTTGTAGGGAAATTCCAGCAGCGTAGGTAACCCTCCCTGAAAAAGTACTCGTCGGAAGTAGAATTTTCTCCTAATCGGATCAAGGAAATTTTGTGTGAAGACATCGCGTTTTTCGGACAGTCAAATCATGGCCGTCCTCAAGCAAGCCGAGGCTGGAAGCCCTGTGCCAGAATTGTGCCGCGAGCACGGCATCAGCTCGGCCACCCTCTACAAGTGGCGCACCAAGTTCGGGGGCATGGACGCGTCGCTGATGGCTCGGTTGCACGAACTGGAGGACGAGAACCGGCGGCTCAAAAAATGTACGCCGAAGAGCGTCTCAAAGCCGAAATCAGCCAGGAAGCCATGGCAAAAAAGAGGTGAAGCCATCGAGGCGATGAGAGATGGCGCAGGAAGCGGTTCGTTCAGGCCGGTGCAGTATCAAGCTGGCATGCCTTGCATTCGGGGTCGGCATCACGTGCTATCGCTATCAACCACGCTTGTCGTCTGAAAACACCGAGATCGCTGATCAGTTGATCCGACTCACGTATAACCAGCGTAACCAGGGGTTTGGCTTGTGCTTTCTGTACCTGCGCAACGTGAAGGGCTATCGCTGGAACCACAAGCGGGTGTACCGGATTTACCGCGAACTGGAGCTGAATCTGCGGATCAAGCCGTGTAAGCACATCAATGGAAATTGATTTGTCGCTACGGGCTGAACGTGTGGTGCATGCGCTGGATCAGGTCATTGAATGGCGTGGAAAGCCACAGGCGATCCACAGCGATAACGGTCCAGAATTTTTCAGCGCCAAGCTCTCTGTATGGGCCGAGAGACGGGGCATCCGACTGAAATATATTCAGCCGGGCAACCCCCAGCAGAATGCCTACGTCGAGCGCTACAACCGCACGGTACGTTATGACTGGCAGGGACATGACCTGTTTGAATCGATAGTTGAAGAACTGGACCTGGACATACAATCACGAGCGCCCGAATGTGGCCCTCGGAGGCATCCCCCCTAAACAGAAGTTGGCTCTGGTGGCCTGACCTCTATTTCTGGCGAGTATTGAAAATGAGTGGATTACCACCGGACTCCCCCAGGGTTGTTCGCAGCTGCGATCACCCCCTATATACAGGGATACGACGCCCGTAGATGGTACTCTCAGCATGCCGATTAATCAGTATTGCAAAAATGGGGGTGACCATAGATTCTCGTACAGAGCCCAGGGTTTACACCATGCCGCGTTTGAAGGTGAGTTCCAGCGGATTGAATAGAGACCTGAAAAAGTCGTCGACTTTACGTACGTCTGCCTTGTCTTCCGAGGTCAGCTGCCCCGACCTGAATCGTTCAATCATATTTGAATCAATTTTCCATATCGAGCTGACGACCTCCTCATTTCCACTAACATTTTTTGGGTACTTATCAGCAAAAGTAGTCAAACACTCCTGAGCCGAGGAAAAGAACGCTTCAGGGTACACACCAGCATCACCCGGAAGATATTCAGTGTTGAATAAGTAGTTCAGCGTGGTAGAAAACTCTCGAATAATAGCCAGATTATCAGCGAGCGTGGTGTATTTTGCCTCATCGCAGAACGGGAATGATTTAATCTGAAATGACGCTTCACTGTTCACCTTGAGTTGCTGAGCATAGGTATAGGTTTGTCGAAAGATCGCAGCGGGCGTACCACTGACAATCACCGTACCCAACGGCTTTCCGTCTTGAATATCTCGATTGATAATATTTGCGACGTTAATCGCATTTTGACCGCTGTTGGTTGAATACGCGTCAACAGTGATCCGCTGATCTGAGATTCCTTTTTCCATCAGCAGCGCCTTAAAGCGGTCGCCCTCGGTTAGATTAGTCGCTATGGTATGACGATCCGTAGTGCCGTGACCACCGAACCCACTGGTAATAAAATTAATATGCTTGCTATCTGCAAGCATTTCACCGATGAAAGAAACATAGGTTTCGTCGTTGTTGCCATTCAGGACAATGTAGCAATCTGATCTGTCATGGTGCTGCAGCCAGTCAGCAATGTTTGCTGTGGCAGGACTGTGCGATACGCCCGAATCCTTACCGACGGTCAAGCGAATAGGTGACGTAAGTACTGCTAGTCGACCCTTTGCAGCCTCGCGGAGGCAGGGCTCAAGGTGCTTGGCTAGTGCGATCCGTGGCGAGTTGCTTACAGGGTTATCTTTGGCAAGCGCGTGCCCCTCCCGGATCAAATCGGACATGGTCTTCGCGATGCCCGCAACGGATTTCACATTAGCGCTGATCTGCTCGGCTGAACTACCCTTAGTGGCATTGGCCAGCAGCCTTTCGCTAGAATAAGGGCGCGCCACCGAATGATAAAACCTACTGCCCCCAGGCGTTCTTCCTGCGACAAATCCGTTGGAAACGGTGTATTCCTGCACTCGACCATCCTTAGTCTGGCACCCTTGTCGAGCGCTGACCAAGTTTTCGAAAATGGCACTGGGAGGATTTTGCGAATTGTTACTTCTTTCAAGATGTAGAATGCTTGATGGCCCATGTATTACTTCAATCATTTCTCGCCCTCATAATAGATGGCAGCTTTGTAGTATATTTTCAGATCGGCAGCTTGCAAAAAACGATCATCAATTAGCTGAGCATCCATTAGCCAATTGATTGGCTGTGCACGGTGTTTGAAGTCAACCGCTCAAGTTACTACGCCCACCGCGACTCCTTTCCGGAGCCAGCAGCCAATGGATAAAGGACATTTCACGCCAGCACCTACGCCGTTGCGCTACATTCTCTTGTGTGCACATCACTCTCGACAGGGGGAAAATGCTCGCCTGCTGCGATAAATCGCTCAATCAGGTAAGCCACCAATAATTTCCCTTGTAACCAAGCTTTCGCGCCGTCCGGATTTTTCTTTCTCAATCGAGATAATGGCAATCCCTCCCCCATAGCCCGACCATCACTTACATTTGAGACTCACTGCCCCCCGTCTTTTCGGCGTACGTTTTCAAGGACATCGCCAGCACTGACATTTCCTGCTTCAACACCCCGACCACTTGCTCCAACACCGACTCATCGTCTTTCGCTTCACAAACCGCCTCCAATTGCTCGCAAGCCGCGATAAGTCTTCGAGCTTTAACCATGCGTGCTCCGCCTTTGACTTTATGGGCCAGGTCCAACAGGCCTTGCAGATCTTGCTCGAATAGAATGGTTGGCAGCCTGGCCAAATCGTCGTGATTACTCATTGCCAGTTCATCCAACAACTCGTTCATCGCCACACTATCACCGAGGACCAATTGCTCAAGGTACGTGAAGTCGATAGTCCCGACTTGGGCAGGTATCTCTTGCCCTGTCGGGAATTGAGCGGTCACGGACGACGCTAAAGCCAGGCGTTCTCCCAATGCCTTGAGGCTGATCGGTTTGAACAGGCAATCATCCATTCCGGCTTCCAAGCACCGGGCTTTTTCATCAGACAGGGCGTTGGCGGTAAAGCCCATGATCAGGCAACGGGACCTGCCGCGCGCCTGCTCCTCGTCGCGAATTGCCCGAGTCAGCGCATAACCGTTCATGATCGGCATATTGCAGTCGGTGATGACCACGTCGACGTTATTGTTTATCCAGGCACGCAAGCCGTGCGCACCCTCTTCAGCTTCGATAACCCGATGCCCCAGGTAACCCAGCTGCTTGGAAAGGAGCAGGCGATTGGCGGGATAGTCGTCGACCACCAAAATCCTCAATGCCTGTTTTGCGCGCGCCACTTCACCGGCCGGAATCTTGGCTGCCATCAGCGGTTCAAGGATTTGCAAGTCGAGTAGCACTTCGACCTGCGTGCCCTTGCCCAACTCGCTACTCAAACTCAGTACACCGCCCATCATTTCACACAGGGTTCGACTGATGACCAAACCCAGGCCCGAGCCGGTGCGCGCCGATTGAGTGTTGTTACTGGCCCGACTGAAGGGGCTGAACAATCGCTGTTGATCCTCGGCGGAGATTCCCGCTCCTGAATCTTCTATGAGTAATCGAACAGGCAGACGCTCATGTACCGTCGTCGGTAGCACCTCCAGAGTCAGGCGTATCTCCCCTTCGGCGGTGAACTTGATGGCATTGCTCAGTAAATTCGAGACGATTTGCTTGAACCGAAGTTGATCAATCAATACGTCACAGTTGGCTCCGGAGTCGAGATCCAATATCAGTTGCAGATGCTTCTGGCTCGCCAAGCCTTCAAAAATGCACATCAGAGACTCAAGCAACTCCCGCAGATTGGCCCGCTCCGGAGACAGCGAGAGTTTGCCTGATTCTATTCTGGCGATATCCAGGATATCGCCGATCAGATCCAGCAAATCTTGGGCCGCACCGGCGGCAACTTCGATAGCGAAGCGATCAAGCACACCCTGTTCGGCCTTCTTCAGTGCCAATTCGAGCATACCGATCACGGCGTTCACCGGCGTACGGATTTCATGGCTCATGGTCGCCAGAAAGGTCGTCTTGGCCCGGCTGGCGTCATCAGCCATGTCCTTGGACTCCTGCACCAAACCGAGTAGCCGCTGCCGTTCACTCACGTCAATCCAGCCAGCAATCATCCCGATGACCACTCCGCCTGTGTCTCTATACGGCAATATCCAGTGGTGAACAGTCAGTACTTTACCGTCGGCGGTGGTCAGCGAGCGGTCTTGTATCAGGGGAGTCCCCTCCTCCATCACCTTGAGATATTCGTCATGGTAGACAAGAGCCTCGACCGGATCTGTAAACTCACTTTCGGTGATTCGTTTACCTAATGTGGCTTCGCGCTTGAGCCCGAACGCATCGAGGTAACCAGCGTTGCAGATCTTCATGCGGCCCTCGCGATCGCGGACATAGATCGGATGGGGCGTACCGTCAATCAATACACGCATGAATTCCATCTGGTTATTGAGTGCCTGTTCCGCCTCTTCACGCCGGCGGATCAATCTTCGCAGGTAGGTAATCCAGACAAAGGCCAGCAGCAACAACCCCCCTACAATGCAGAATCCCTGAATGATAAGCCTCCGATTGCGCAGCCAATAACTGTCATCAATCACCACATCACTGTGCCAACGATTGGCCAGCGCGCTCATCTCTTCAGGACAAATGCTCAACAGCGCCTTGTCCAGAATCGAGCTCAACTCCAGTGCACCCCGATCGGTCGAAAACGAAACCCGGGCCGGTTCCTCACCAACAGTGCTGGCAACCTGCAGTCGCTCATGGTAATGCCGTGAAATCATGTGGCGAGCACTGAGCAACGAGTTGATTGCGCCATCGACCTCGCCTCTGGCGAGCATATCCATGGCCTGTGTGGCGTTATCGACGCAAAGAATCCGTATCCGTGGGAAATTGTTGGTAAAGAACTCTCGCGGCACCATTCCACGGATCAGTACCAGTCTTTTGCCGGCCATCTCGTCCAATGTTGTCGGACTATTTGCTTCCACTCGGCTGACCAACGCAAAGGGTGTCGTCAAGTAAGGTCGAGTGAAGCGCATCGCACCTTCACGCTCCCCACTCGGTGTAATCACTGCCAGCACATCCACCTTGCCGTCATGGAGCTGATCGATTTGTTGAACCATCGAGTCGCCGCGCAAGACATTGAATTTCAATCCAGTACGCAAGCTTATCAATGCCAATACATCTGCACTGATGCCACGAAATTCGCCCTGCTCATCAAAGAATGACATCGGCAGGAAGCTCTCGATAACCGCGACCTTCACCCGAGGATGTTGTTCCAGCCAGCGCTGCTCTCGGGCGCTTAATTGCAAGGGATGCTTGTCCGGTATACTCATCTTGCGCATACCCCATCGACGCAGGATGATCCTGCGCTCAATAACCGGGATCTGCGCCAAAGTCGCATTGATGATACGCAGCAAATGAGTATTTTCACGAGTCATCGCGAACGCAAAGTGACTGCCCTGAAGCCGGGGAAAACCCACCACTTTGAGGTTACTGAAATAGTTCCTGCTGATCATGAAATGGGTGCTGATGGCATCACCGAGGTAGACATCGGCTTTACCAACGGCCACGGCACCGATAGCACTCAAGGTCGAGGGATAGAGTTGCAAGTCTGCTTCGGGGTAGAGTTCACGAACACTCTTTAACGGCAAATAGTGGTAGAGCATGGCCACTTTTTTGCCGGCCAGGTTCGATGTCAGTGGCGTTCGATCATCGTTGCGGGTAACCAGTGTCGGCCGATCCTCCGCGTAAAAATCAGACATCACCAGATTGCTGTCTGTTTCTTCAATAAAGTGGGGGGGAGCCAAAAGATCGAGCTCGTCATTTTTCATGGCCCGTACAGCTTCAGCCCTGGAGTCAAAGCGCCTGACGGTGACCTGAACATGCAATAGTTCGGCGATCAGTCCGGCGTAATCAGCAGTGAGTCCTTCGTAGTGACGACCATCACTGGTGATGTCGAACGGTGGGTAATCCGATACGGATACCCCAAGGCGTAACGTGCCTTTTTGCCACAGCCAGCTCCAGTCAGCCTCATTCAGCCCTACGCCGTAATCCTCGACTTTCGATCGCCCAAGCACTTGAGATGAGTCTGTTTGCGTAGCCGCGTGCGAGGTGGCCAATATCGGGCTGAGCACAAACAGCAGTGCCAACCAGGCTTGCGAAGAAATACCCACTAGATAAGATGATTACGCTTAGCCAGCTCAGACAGATGGACTAAAGAACTCATGTTGAGTTTTTCGATCAGGCGAGCCTTATAGGTGCTGATGGTCTTGTTGCTGAGCAACATGTCTTCACCAATCTGCTTGTTGCTCAAGCCCTTGGCAAGCTGTTGCAGGATGGTCAACTCCCGGTTTGAAAGGTTCTGTATAAGTTCCCGCTCCGACGCATGGACATCGTCTCTGCGTACAGAATTGACCGTCAGATCCGGAAAAAATGTGTAGCCAGACTTTATCGCGTTGATTGCGTTGATCAGCTCACAAGAGTCATCCGCTTTAGAGACGTAGCCAGCCGCACCCGCTTTCATGCAACGCAAGGAGTAGAAGTCAGGCGATAAAGACGTCAGCACCAGAATCTTTACGGCGAGTCCCAACGAGGAAATTCTACTCAGCGCATCCAGCCCATCAACCCCGGGCATGGCTATATCGAGCAGGATAAGGTCTGGCAAATGCTCACGAGCAAGCTGTACTGCATCAGCACCGTTATCGGCCTCTGCGACCACCTCATACTGCTCCTGTTTAAGGACCATTTTTACGGCAGAGCGAATGAACGGATGATCGTCCACAATCATGGCTTTTTTCATTTGAACCTTTAAGAAAAGCGTAGCGTAATGGGTACGCTATGAATAACCGGAACGATGGTACATCATTTTTTCCTCTTAACCTGAATGGCACCTGACGTCCCGGACACACTCTAAGATCAGGCAAACCTGAGCTGAAGCGCCATCTCGTAAATTCCCTCAGGAGGTTTTCGTGTGGTGCGACTCTCCGTTAAAACGCGTATCGCTGGTTTTCACGGCAACCCAAGACCAAGAGTTGATGCGAGTCGGCGCTTATCCCCCATGACCGAATTATCGATAATACTCATGAGCATTTTCAGTGACTGCCTGTCCGGCAGGTTGGGCAGCATAAATGGCTGCAGCTGACTCATGCCTGCCAGAACCAATCCTGTGGCTTGGCTTCTACTCCTGTAAGTCAGAGTATGCTTTGCGCCTAGTCTGCTTCCATCACAATCCAGCTGCCTGTCGCGATCTGCGCCTAGTAGATGTTCATCGATGATCAGTAGCTCTACCAGACAAGTGTCCACTTGCGTCAGTTTTAAAGCCTCTTCATAGGAGGAGGCTGTAGCGATGCGGAAATAGCCAAATTTATTAAGTGACTTCTCAATATATAAGCGATGTTCTTGATATTTATCGGCAACGATGATGCGGAGCGTCTTATCTAACAGCGTCACCGATATTTCTCGACCAAGGCTGATGCGATAGCCTCAGTGCCCGCATCCGGGTTGCCGCTGAAGTTCGCAGGACGAAAATGCATCTGAAAAGCCCTGAAAACTTCCCGAGACTGCTTATCCGGCACCCCAGTTTGGGGTATCTCGTAGCCGTAGTGCGCCAGGTTTTTCTGAAGCAAGGCAATGTCGGCCGGCGCATCTTCATCACGGCCCGCCAGGTAACGCTGTACGGTATCGGCATCCGGCCAGGCACCGATGCCGGCCTGTGCTAACTCCTTCCAGATAAAAAGCGGACCGGGATCGCTTTTACGACTGGGCGCAATATCACTGTGTGCGAGGATATCGGCAGGTTCGATTTTGTAACGCTGTACGATGTCCTTTGCCAGCGCAGCCAAGGCGACCATCTGCTCGCGCGGGTAGGGAAACCACATTCTCCTTCCCGCGTCATCATCCCGATAACCCAAACCGACGATCTCGATACCAATGGAGGTATCGTTCAGATTGGTCCTGTTCTGCCAGCTGCTTACACCGGCATGCCACGCACGTTTATCCTCAGGAACCAATTGGAAAACTGAAGGCATGTTCTGGACCATCGGCGGACTTCTCGGGATGAGGTAGTGAGCGCTGACTTGATCTGTGGTTAGCGTCTTGAGTGACTCTTCATCATCCAGAGCGGTGTAATGAAACACGAGATGACGAACCCGATCATTCTGGCCTACGGTTTTTGATTCATGAGTCGTATCCAGCCAATAATCTTTACTATCACCCAACTTCAGTTGATCCGGCTGACTGCTGCAACCAGCCCCCAACAAAGAAAACGCCAATAAAAATAATTTTTTCATAATCGATACTACCTGCACTTGTATTTTGATAAGTGGTAAAAACTGACTTGATAATGGACTAATACCCCGCATAATTTTGGCGGGTGCGTACTGACAAGACTCCCAGCTCTACCGCTGGGATTGTCTCTTGATCAATCAGGCTAAAAACTATCCGTCGCCCTGACTTTGAAAGATACTCATCGGGGTCAGGATCTATAGTCCAGACCAAACTCGTACCCCAGGTTTTTTAGCTCTGAAACAGTTGCGTAGCGACTCGGACTATTTTTCCCTAGCGACTCATCCAACGCCATCAGCACTTCCTGATATTCCGCCTTGATTTTGCCATGAACATAGTTGTGCCCGCCTTTCAGATAGTCATTAACAACAGAATACTTGACACTCCCATCAAGAGACTTGTGCTCATCAACCTTGAACACCTGCCCAAAATCGACAGGCACAACACTATCGCCGGTCACTTTGAAATTATCCGGTTTAGGATCACCCATCATGTAACCCTGTTCGTGAAGCGATTTAACAGCGTCAAGGACTTCCCCCGTGCTCGGTACTTTACCCTCGATATACGGCATCACCAGCTCCTGCCCCACTAAATAAGCCGAATTCTGCCTTCCACAAACTGACGCGTTATAGCTGTTGCACATATTCAATTCGTGCCAAATAGCCGCTGTATCGAATTGATTGAACTGTTTGATAATATAATCACCGAGCCTGGACACACGCCCATTACTACCTATCGCTAAAAGTTCTGGTTTGCCGTGGCGCAGCTTCAATCGTTGGAGCCGATCAGCATTCGCTTTATTTTCTGCATCTTTCTGCTCCACCTTCGAATTTGAATCTTTATTCCGCTCGACGGGAAGCATCTTTGCGCAGTTGGCAAGCCAGTTATTAAACTGCGCCCCTGCATCTTCATTCCTTACATATTTCAGACAGCCCTTCAGCACCACGTGCAACTTATTGATGGCCTCGCTATCGACCAGAATGCTCTCAGCAGACGTACTATTAAAAAATATTTGCCTTCCGACAATACTCGATAGATTGACTTCTCGACTGGCAATACCAACAAGCTTTCTGGCGGTTTTGGCGGAGAAAGTATGATTGTCTGCTTTTTTTAATAGCGCCGCACTCAGCGAGTCGGCCGACTGATGAATTCGGGTTGAAAAAGTTAGTTTCATAATGATGCGCGTCACTCCGGGACGAGATTCTTCACTGCCAATAAACATAGGCTTCTAACTTATCTTCGGTGATCGATATCAAACGTAGCTGCGTCACGCGCGCGCCCCGCGCCTCCAGCGAGGCCAACCAGCGCAGCAGGGGTTCGGCAGGACCGCTGAGATGGCTTTGCGTCCCCCGGCCCTGGCGGGACAGATTGAGCAACTCGATACCCACTAAAGTACGGTCCTGACTGAGTTCCTGGCGCAGCAGGTCGGCACTCAACGTCGTGCTCGATACCGAAACGCTGCTCAAGGTTCGGATCAGTTCGAGATTGAGTTGGCGGGCCTGTTCAAAACGCACTTCGGCCGCCGCCAGTCGCGCCGATACGGGTGCGATCACACCCAGGTAAATCATCGCCAGGACACTGAATCCACTCAGCACCCTCAGCGTGCGGCGATCATTTCGACCGAGCTTCATACACGCTGCTTTGGCTCGGCGCCAGGCAGCAAACTTCTTGGCCATCGCCCGGTTACCCCTTTAAGTTGATTTGAACCTGCACGCCCTGCTCGCTCTTGCGCACACGGTCGACGTCAACCCGGAACCCCAGCGTTTGCCATCGACGTTGCAACTCGTCAATGTCCTCGAAGGACTTGACCAGCACTTCAAGCTGCCATTCTCCCTGGACGTATTCCAGGCGTGAAATGTGCGCCAATTGATCGTTGACCGCCGCTTCACGGAGTTGCAGTAAACGCTCGACGGTACGCCCGTGCTGGGGGGCCTCATTGACCTGTAGGGCCATAAGTCTTGCCCCGAGCATTGCGAATGACGCCTGGTCGGCGCTGCGCTGGGCATTTACCGCCACGCTCGTTCTATCGAGTCGCTTCGCAGCCTGTTCCAGCAGATTTGCGTGGTAAAGGTCGAAGCCCACAGGCATGAGCGCCAGAAGCAGGATTCCCCCCGCCAAGACACGCAAGGGCAGACGCGGATTACCAACTGCTGTTTTCACGATCATCTTCATCATCAGAAGGTTTGAACACTTCCTGCATAAATTGCTGAACAAACATATTGGCCGATGAAACCGACACTAATGTTGCCCTTATCTCTTTATAAACCGCGCTATGTTCCTGCCCCTGTTCTTTCATTCGCACCATCACTTGCGTTAGCGCATTCATCTGCTTCTGTGTCGTTCTATAGGGCAGCTCACCCCCTGTATTGGCGTATTGTTTCAAGTAACGCTGAATCCTGTCCGATGGAAGTGCTTCGGATCCCGCTATCCACTTCATCAACGCGTCGTAGAACTGATCAAACTCAGGATCCCGATCGGCATTGGATCCTGCGCCTTGAAGTCCCATGCGTTGGTCCAGTGGCACAATCGTGTCGGTGCTCTGGGGCGGGATCTGGCCGCGACCTTCGACCGAATGGTTATCAATGTTCATCGCGGTTATCCGACTCAGGAAAATGATTCGGGCTATCGCCCAGACTCGCAGCCCAGTTAACGAAAAAGTCCCTCGACCCTTCATCGAGCTGGCGCACGCTCTTCGGCAATTGCTTGAGTTGGGCAATCAGGCGCGGTGACAGACGCTCCTGGGCAGCACCAATATCGAGTTCGACCACCTGATCGGCCACACGAAACAGGTAACGTTCCTGGGCATGGAAACGGATATCCACGATCTCGACACCCAAGCCTTTCAACGTGTTTTTCAGCGCCGCCTGTTCAGGCCTGCACCGCAGCGGCAGGATAATCTGCAGCGGCACCTGGCCTTGCACTGCCCATTCTCCCTGCCAGCGCTGCAGCAATGTGTCGAGCAGTTGCTCATCCTTCAGCAAATCGCCAAGCAATGCCCGGGCAGCCTGTAGCAGGTCAGCCTGCAATGTGGACGCCAGAACCCGTGATTGCAGCAACAGCACGCTCAGGTCACCAGCGGCCTGTAGCACACCCTTGGAGTAACCCTCCTGAAAGGCGTTGGCCCGAATAATGTCGGCTTCTTGCTGTGCTTCTGCCATGCAGGACTTGGCCCGCTCGCGGGCTTGCTGCATCAGCAACCGGCGATCTCGCGCAGCCACCCGATCTTCACGCCTGACCAGGAGGACATCCGCCGAGGGAACATCAACAAGGGTTCTGATGGATTCGAGCATGTTGTACCGCCAGGATGAAAAGTGACGAATTCGGCATTTGCGCCGGCAAGGCTTGCTGCAACTCGACCACTCGCGGCGAGAACTGCAAGGACAGACGCTGCATGAGCGCCTCTGGAATGTGCAGATGCCAGGCTGCCAGGGCACCGAACCCCAGAGCGCTGAGTGCCTGTTCAAGCCCGTCTTCTTCGCTGACCGCGACCGGTGGCCGACGGCCCAGATCGATACGGGCGAATGCTCTCGCCGACGTATCGAGTTCACGTATGCGCGCACCACGAGCCAGCTGCGGCCACATCAACTGCGCCCCCATGAGGCGAGCGACTGCGGGCAAGCGTTGCCAATGCATCACCCACAGGTCAGTCCACGGACTGCGTTTGATCTGCTGTAGATCGGGACAGCTGAGCCCCAATCCGCGCAGCAACGATTGATTGAGCACCGCCCGCACCGCCGGCACTTCGAACAGCGGCGGAACAACACCGCGTTGCGGATGCAGATAGTCCAGCGGCTGAATCAGGATGGCGCGCAGGGCGTCAGTTCGGCGGGGCATGTTCGGTCTCTCTGCGTTTCATCTGGCGATACAGCACGGCCGAGTACACCGCCGCAGCCAGAACGCCTAAAGCGAAAATCCCGTAGAGCCAGGTAAAGTCGCGGGTGCGAGGCTCCAGCGAGGGGGCGGCATGCTGAATCAGCCCACGTTTGGACAGCACCACGGAGATGTGGTCATAGTCCATGGCCGAGAAGCTGTTCTTGAGGAAACGCTTGATATCGTTGATCAGTTGCTGAGGCTCACTGTCACGTTCACGCACCACCAGCGCTGATAAATGTATGGGGGCAGCCTTGCGACCACTTTCTCCAGACTCCAGGTCGTAACTCACATGTACGCGTGCCGAGACCACACCTGCCAGGGTGTTCAACGACTGCTCCAGACGTTGTTCCAGCGCACTGTATAAGCGCGCCTTTTCGGCTCGAGGTGAAGCCACCAGCGAATCGGCAGGAAACATCTGCGCGATTTCGACACGCGGCCTGGAGGGCAACGAATACAGTGTCAACAGGTCGACCGCAGCAGCAAAATCGGCTTGTGCGATATGCACCGAATATCCGGTCTTGCCGTTATCCACCTTGGTCGCGGTGATGTTATTGCGCTGTAGTACTGAAACCACTTCATTGACTTGCTGCTGGTCAAGCCCCTCAAGCAGGCTCGGTTGCCGACAGCCGACCAACATCAGACAGAGCAGCACTAGGCAGCCATACAATCTCATGATGAACGCAACAAGGTTTCGGCCGTCGTCACTGCTTTACGGACCAGGGCGTTGAGCAAAGTGACATCGACGTTGTACTGCGCTGTACGCAACTGCAGCTCGCTCAAAACTTCCGGATTGGTAATGTCCGGACGCTTGAGCATGGCATTGATCCTTGCGTGATCACGCTCGGTACCCACTGCGGAGCTAGCGAAACTTTCTATCAAGCGACCTTCCAGTGAAACCACCGAATCAGGTGCGGGACGAGCGAGCTCGGCCATCTGAACCGAATTCAAACCCACTGAGGTCAAAGAAGAAACAGGCATAGGGAACACTCATGCAATAGCGTTGGCAGGTGCACAGAACACCCGCCAACCGGAGGGAGACGCAACGCTTAACGCGCGGCGGAAATGATCGCCGTATCGATTTCCTTGAAACCCTTGATCGTGTTAGTCGCAGCGTTACGGAAAACGTTGTAGGAAGAGAAGGCAGCCTGATAGGCCGCCAGCAGGGTCGGGTCCGACGCATCGGTATGCAACGCTTTCAGCGCTTCGTCGAGCGCGGTTTTGAGACCCTTGGCACCCTCCTCGAAGCCCTGCGCCTGTTGCCCCAGGAAGTCGTCATGAAACTTGATGGGATCTGAAATAGAACCAGCCATAAATCACCTGTCATTATCAAAGAGGTTTGGGGAAGTACCAGGATGACGGAGTCATCTTGACGTAGCCCTGAGGGCCATACTGAAACGACTTGCCCTTGAGCCAGTCGTCTTTGAGCTCGATTGCGAAGTGAACGTAACGCTCGCCCCACTGCTGATTGAATCCTGCAACAAAGCCGCCCAGCGCTTGCAACTCAGCGTCTTCAAGGCTGCCCTCGACCGTGAAGGTCACGCTGTCGGCATGCGTGTGCCGAGTAAAGGGCAACGCCAGGCGCTGCAAACCTTCCTCGGCCAGACGCGAGAGCTCATTGTCATCGCGGCGCACGACCTTCACTTCACGGGCATAGGGAGCAGCTGCGCTCAGAGCTTTTTCCAAGCGCTCCTGCAACTCGGGCGTCAGCAGATTGCGCTGACGACTGATCAATAGTCGCGGCATCACCGGATCACTGAGGTCCAGGCGGTGATAGGCGAGTTGTGGCGCCAGATTGGCAAGCAGATTCTCCAGCCGTCCGCGCTCGTCGTATCTGGTCAACACCTGGGTCGCTGCGTACCCGTTGCGCACCAGCACCTGGCGCCCCCACCCCGCATCACGCTCGGAGTCGGCAAAGACATACACTGCCTGGTCGCGGCCATACACCACAGCCATGCTGTTGTTGGCCCCGGCAATCAGGGCTTCCATATTCGACACAGGACTGGGCCGCGACGCGTACCAACCGACGATTGCCAGACCGGTTACCAGCAGGGCGATTGCCCCGGCCGCCACTCGTTGCGGCCAGGTACCGGGCACCCGGACCGCTTCAGGATCCAGGGACACAGGCGGCGACTGCACCAGCAACTCTTCCTGCCACGCTTCGTCGAACGGACGCACTGCGATTTGCAAGCCCCCAACGCTTTCCAGCGTCTGGAATGGCAGGGGACGCTCGATTGCACCCTCATCGCTCAACACACGAACGATGCACTCCAGCCGGCCGCTGTCCTCGAGCAAAATCTCGAAATTGCAGCCACCGTATTCCAGCGGAATGTAGATCGCATCTTCCGGAACCGTCAGTGGATGCTCGGCGGAGCAAAATGCCGCCTCTGAACCGACCACAAAAAGAGTACACCGCTGTGTCAGGGTAAACTCACAACCTTGCAACGGGCCGCCAAACACCCTCAATACACACTGCGTTGCAGGGGAGTCCTGCATGCTGTTCACCATCCCGTCTATCAACATGAAAAGCGTCTGACGCTTCAAATTTCAGTCAATGATAGGGAGTGGCTAACGGGCAATCCTGATCAAACCATAGTGAAAGCCCAATCAAAATGATCATAATCTGGTCGCGCCGAAATCGTTGGCCAGCAACGCCCTATAACGCTTCCAGACTTTGCCCGCATAACGCAGGCGCAAGGCCTGTCGCTCAGGCGCGTTACCCGCGCTGTAAGCCCCTACGGCGGTCCAGTTATAGCCGTAACGCTCGATGAATTCAGCGAGTATCGACGCGCCGACTTCAATGGCCAGACAAGGCTCATCCAGCAAACGTTGCTCGGTGATGCCGCGCGCTTGCAACCGAGGCAGATGCATACTGTTGATTTGCATCAGCCCGACATCGCGCGAACCATTGTTGTTGTGATTGACCGCTCCAGGGTTCAGCCCCGACTCGACCTGGGCAATGGCATACAACAACTCAGGCTCTATCGAGTGCCGATCGCCCACCTCGATCCAGCAACTCGCCGAGACAGTGCCCATCCAAACCTGGGCCAGTACCACCCCACACCACACCCTCCAGCTCATGCCTGTAAACGCTCGCTCGCCAGATCCGCCAGCCCTCGCAAGCGTGGATCGCCCAACTGGGCGCGCTGCCAGGGACACGCCTTGCGTTCCAGCTCATACCAAAGATGTGCAACGCAGAAGTCCCCCTCAAGCCGACGCAATACCGACAGCTGCACCGGACACAACGGCGGATGGTTCGACGCAGCACGCCAGCGCTCATAGTGCCGCCGCGCCTCAACCGGGTCGGAGGCGGCGCGCACATAACAGGCCACCAGACCCACCTCCCCCGTCTGCACTTGCAGCAATCCAGCACCCTCGATGACGCCCAGAGCCGCCACCGAGTCGCCACACGCATCGAGGATCAGCGCATGCATGGCATCCACCCCTTCATGCCCGGTCCCGAGCACGCCAATAGCCGCCTGGATCGCGGCTAACCCGCGCTGCGTATCCAGCTCAAAGGCAATGCGCGCGCGCAATAGCAGAGCCGCGACCGAGGCAGGGTCTTCAACAAGGGATATCTCGATGCTCTGCAACGCTTGTTCCGGCCGACCTGAACACCATTGATGCCAAGCATAGTGGTAACGCGTTCCGGCCCGATCGCCCCCCAGAAGCGCGGGACGAAACAACGCTTCAGCGGCATCGGATGCACCTTGCAGACTGGTCAACAGCGCCAGTCGCACAGTCGCTGGCGTATTGTCAGGTTCAAGCGCCAACGCCTGAGTCAGCGCCTGCTGCGCCTGAGCCAAGGCCTTGTCGCGAGCCAACAGTCCGAGATTGGCCATGGCCAGATAGGTATCGGCCAGACCACACCAGGGCGGCGCATAACTGGCATCCAGCTGCAGACAGTGCAGAAATTCGATCAACGCCTCGCCGAGACTCTGAGCCGTGTAAGCCTGCAGCTCGAGCAAGCCATTGAGATACGCCAGTGCCAACGGATAGGAACGGCACGCAGATGTCACCGGACGCAGGCCCGGCAGGCGCTGCGCCACCAGAGAGATCAACCGCTGCAACACCTCGTCGCGGTCATTGGCCGCCACCAGCGCTTCACTGTGCAGCAACGCATGATCGCGACCACGGACCAACTCGACCGACAACGCCCAGTAACCGGCACGCACGACGCAGCGAACACTGAGGTAATAATCGGGCGTCATGCGCTCAACCATTGACAAGCAATCGTCCGCGGCCTGCACGTCAGCGGTCAGCCCCGCCGGCATCACACACAGGCTTTCGCCGAATGCTGCAGCCAGTTGGCGAATCACTTCGCACTGCAACTCCCGGCCACAATCATCACCCTGCACTCGCACAGGCAAAACCAACAATGAGGGTGCCGATGAAGGAGCAGACGTTAACGCTGCACGCTCGACGACCTCCCCCACGAAGCGATAACCCTTGCCGTAGATCGTCTTGATGTAATCATTCTGACGACCCAGCAGCTTGCGTAATGCGTAAATGCAACGAGTCAGGGACTCCTCGGCCACATCACAATTGGGCCAGACCTGGTCCAGCAGCCAGTCTTTGGGAATCAGTGAACCCGCTGCCCCCAACAACAGCCGTAATACATGTAACTCTTTAGGTGGAAGATGTAGTCCGTTACCGTCGTGCAGAAGCAATCCATCACCCTGCAATATCCATTGGCCGAAAACAAACGACCGACTTGACGATTGATCAGTGACCCATTCCATAGCGCAATTTGCCCCTCCCCCGAGGCAATGGAGATACCGTGGCGTTAGCGAAGTGACCCCGGGGCAAGCCCGGCCTCAGCACTCAACTATAGGGAAAGGAAACCGCATGAAATGCCCGACGATTCCAGAAAGGCCAATGAAAATTCCATATCAGCCAAGGAAGATTCCCGCACGCTTTTGGGGAGCCCGCGCTTGCCAAACGCAACAGATTTGGAGAACAAAAAAAAAGCGCGCCCCGGTAAAGGAGCGCGCTTTCCATACGACGATTCAGCTTACGTCGGTGCCGTTGCCTGATGGACCAGCTGGTGAAGGTCCTCCACCTTGCGCACGCGGGCCAGGCCATCCGTGGACAGTTCAATCTCAAACGCTTCGTTGATATCCAGAACGATTTCCAGAACATTCAACGAATCAGCGCCAAGGTCCTCGACCAATCGAGCGTTGGGTGTCACCGCTTCAAGCTCGACCAGCAGTTTCTCGGCGATGATCATTATGATGACGGTTTGGGTTTCGCTCTTCATCATGTGCTCGACACCGACTCTCTCTTCGGATTGCCTGCCACGGATGTAGAACCTCCGAGAGACGAAATGAATGTATTGTCCGTCGCGCTCATGCCTGCAAAACGAACCGCTGATGTGCCGTTGTATTCTCCAAACAACTTCTCGACACGACGTACGAACTCCGGCGACTGCTTTTTAGCCTCGGCAAAAATTCTGAAAGTCTTCGCCTCCTTCTCATCAGAAGAGTCGGCTTTCGCCTGTGAAGGGTTGCGCCCTCCTTTGATGTAGTTTTTCAGCGTCTGTGCGTCTGCACTCAGACTTTGGATACCACTGGCAATATTTGCGAGAAAGGCCTTACCGGCAGAAGTAGGCTCACCTTTGTAGCGCAATAGACCGACAGGCTCCGGGGCACGCTGGGGCATTAACTCCGGCTTCAATTCAAGTGAAGGGAGCTTGCCGCTCCACCAAGATAGAGACGCTTGACCAAGATAGGTGGACTTGCCGTCCCCTACCGAGGACGCGTCGAGGGCCATTCCCCCCGAAAGCCCGGCAATGCTTGCTTCCAGCGTGCCGGCCGCTGAAACAAGGCGGCTAGCCGCTGGTACGGTCGCAGTATTGCCAACAGTACTCGGTAGACGCACTTCATTATTCGAAATTTTCTGAGCTCCCGTGTCCAGTTCATCATGGGCGCGGGTCAATTGTGGATTGTTCTTTGCGCGAACTGCGGGTTGAAACACATCAGAAAGTAGAGTCGACTCAAGAAGCGGTATCGGGGAGGCGTTGGGTACAACGATGCTAGCTGTTGGCGCGGCCGGACCTTTGCCGGCGACGTCCGAGGAGGTCACTTTATCGCTCGAAATAACCTGAGGGGGGACGCCCAGTTTATCTACCGTTGTAGCTGTAGCATGGGTCCCGGTCGGCCCGAATGTTCCCACCCCTTCCTTAAGTGTCGACTCGGACGCCACTTTCGGTGGAGCGGAGGAAACATTGAGTTTGGATCCCGGGATCTCGAACTTACCCAGCTCGATGAGCTTGCCCTGCCTTGCATCGTTCAGTGTAAAACGGTTACCTATTGACTCGGTCGGAAGTCCGCCGACGGATTTCAATGGATCCTGAGATGCAGCGTCCCGTTTGGCAGGCGACGGGGTGAGACTGCCGTTCGGTTGCAGGTGCGCCCTCCCTCGATCATCAGGAAGGGCGTCAGTAGTCGGATTGTTTGGACTCGAGTTCCTACCCCCGATCAGTTGAGCGATGATGTCGAGCGCCTTGGCCTGGACATCCGCCATTTTGGACAAGCCATCCAGATTGACATTGATGTCACCGACGCTCGCGCCGCCACCATTCTGGATGATATCGCGCACTGCGCTCCCGGCACCGTTGCCATCGCGTAGAGGCCCTGCGGTCGGCGGTTTTGATTCCTTTGAGCGACGTCCCGTCGGGTCAGCCCCCAGATCCAACTGGTTCAGCATGGCACTGACAAAGTGAGTCAGGCCGACACCACCACCCTCTTTCACGAAGAGATTCAACTGGTCCGAAAGAGCACTGTTGGCGGCACTGGTCGCGTTGCCGCAAAAGCTGCTGTTCACCATGGACTGCTCGTCAAGCGTCAACCCCAAACGGCGCCCCTCTGCCTTGGGCAACCCGTCACGCAGGTACATGTCATGCATCGTACCGGCGGCGGTATCAAATACACCGAGGTTTTCCTTGACGACCTTGTCGATCGCTTTCTCTATATCAGTGTTGGCTTTATACCCTCCGGAGCTGCTTACGTTGCAGGTTGATGAATAATCTTTCTCCCCAACTTTTTCATAGGCATCTACTGCTTTCTGGAACGCGCTGAACGCGGCAGTATACGAGGCGCTTTTTTTGACCTCATTCTCTTTGCTCAAGATGAAAAGGTTGATTGCATGCTCCCTCAACCGTTTCCCGTGATTGGTCGTGTCGTTGAGTACAACATTCGCTTTATCCCTGTAGAGGTCCTCGCATGCCTGTTTCGCAAGGTCGCGATACGCAGCCTCCTTTGTATAGGGCGCGTCCTGATGTAAAACCTTAGCCAGGTTCATGCCTGCATTGTTCTTACTCGATAGCAGCGCGCCCGTAATGGTTCTCTCATTACGCGATCCCTCTCGGATATTCATCAGAGGGATCGCGCCACTTACACTTAAACTTACACTCATTTCAAATCACCTTGCTGGCGGCAACTGCAAGCACATGTACCCACTCGCCACCCTGTATGCGATGCGTTTATCGACAATCATTGCGCAACCCGAAACCGATGAGCCCGCCCTCTGTTCAAGGCACGGCGTCTCATCGGATCAAAAACAACTGAGCGATCTGATTGCAAAAAAACGGGTATGTCAGGCAATTCCGCTCGCGATCGCCTTGAGCATTTCTGCGTACTGGCTCAATTGCGAGGAGAGAATCTTGTTGAAGTTCTCGTGGTACGAGTTGGCGTTACTGTACTTGGTGGTGAACAACTGCAACTGGTTCTTCAGATCACCTTCCTGGCTATTAAAGCCGGTTTGCCAAGCCTGGAACTTTGCAGAGTCCCAAGTCACATCCGATCCCTTGCCAGTGAGGATATTGATGGGGAGTGCGGCCATCATCGCATCCAGAGGTGACAGATCCATCATCACGCGGTAGCCGCCGTTGCCATCTGGCTTGACGCATGACTCAGGCACGCCCATGGCCTTTGCCCACTTCAATGCATCTGCCTGCGACGCAGGCCCGGCGCCAGGAATGGGGTACAGGACGCCAGCCGGGGCTTTCGTATACTTATTACTCAGTGCTTTCAAAGCATTGTACAAGCCCCCTTTGATTTCGACTTTCTTACCGTCGTCCTTGCCCGTAATCCAATCCCCCATCTTCGCCATGATGGTTTCGTTGAACTCTTTGTAGAAGTCCGAGTACTTGGTCAGCAGCGCCTCGTAGATCGCAAGGTATTCACCTTTGATGAAACCGATCATCGCCAGCAACTGTGCAAAAAAGTCATTGCTGGTTTTGGCCTTACTCTGCGCTTCCGGCGGAGCACCTGGCAGTCCACGCACTTGCCTGGCCGTGTCATCGGCAAACGAGCGGCTCAGTTTCTCGGCTTCAGGGTTACCGGCGAAGTTCAGGGCTGCCAACTTGCATAACTCAGCGTACGCCAGATGCGCCGCAACCTTGCTGGTTTCCACCTTATCAAGCAGCCCTTGCACAGCCTGTTGCGTCTTGACGCTCTCAGCATGACGCGCCTTGAAACCATCACCCACGCCCCGGGCTCCCGCCGCAAGATCGGCGGAACCGGCAACCGCTGGCAGGCTTATCCCCTTCGCGGCAACGTTTATATCGTTGAGGCGGGCATTCAGGCTGTCCAGCCGGGACACCACCGAGCGCACCGATTGCTCCGGTGCCGACAGGGACTGACGATGATTGACCTCATCGCCACGGACTTCTGAATCCGGAACCTGATCAATGCGCGGCTGTACGGCGATTTGCGGTCGGAAACTGGTGGTAATGTTCGATTGAATCGACATGACTCATCTCCTGATCAGGCACGCACAGAGGCGATGCTGTTCATGGTGGAATTGCAGCTGTCGACCATCCGCTGGATGGCGTCCAGCATCTTGCCGATCAACGCAGTGTCTTCGCTGATAACCTGATTGGCAGCTTCAGTGACGGCCTTGTTCAGGTTCTGCTCGGACTGATGCAGTACCTCGTTCTGACGCTGCGCATACTCTTGCAGGCGCAGAATGGAGGACAACCCGGTACTAGTGATCATTGCCATGGAGCTGATGGCGCCACCGACGGTCAGGTTGCGATCATAGGTTTTCTGCTGGAGCGCACTTTTCATGCGCGCTTCCTTGGCCTTGGCAACCGTTGAACGTATTTCCGACTCAAGGACCGCACGCTCACCCGAGTCAAGCTTGCCGCTGCCTCTTTGCAGCTCGATCGTTTCGAGCTCACCCTTGGCGTTGGTGCCCGTCACCCGCTTGGAGCCGGAAGCGGTCATGTCTGCCGGTCGAGTCTTCAGATTAATGCGCTGCTTTTCGGCAGAAGCATCGAACTTGGCGGCGTCGGTCTTATTGGTCTTGATGTCGGCGTGTTTCTGATTCTGCCCGCGAATGGAGAACCCGGCACCGGCGATGGCCATGGTGGACGCAAGGACTGCCCCACTCACCGCGGCCCACATGGCGGCCTCGCCCCCGGCCATGATCGCAACGCCCTGTGCAACGGCGGCCTCATAGGCCATCTGCGTGAAGGTGCCGCTCATTTCGGCACTCGATTTGCGTGCGATATTGACCGCGACAATGGCTGCCACCAGCACGCCAATGTGCTTTTCCCAGGCCCCGGGATCAAAAGACATCAGATCGCTCACCGGGTCTTTTTCAGCGGCCCCGGGCTGCTCTTTCTCCTGCATGACCACACTGGCCAGAAACAGCCCCATCATCGCCTGGCTTTCGCTTTCGCTGAATTTCGAGGTATCCAGGTACTGATTCAGTTGCTGGGGCGTCATTGCTTCTAGGGCCTGCTTGGCACTAGGCATCAACACTTGCGCATCGGGTAGCGCACCGACGCTGCCGATCGGCAACGACTGCTTCTGATCGAGGACCGCCTTGGTCGTTGGCACTGCGGCTGGACTGCGAATGACTGGTGCGCGACTGCTGATTGAAATGTCCATAGTGTCTGATCCTGTTGAGTTGAGTTGAGTTAAATGTTGCGTGCCATGCTCAGGCTGGTGCTGTTGGTGTTGTCCTGAATGTCGAGGGCTTTCTTGATGCCTGCATAGGCGGCGTTCATGGTTAGTTCAAAGAGTTGAACCATCTCGCTCAGCCAGTTTTTCAGTGCCTCGGAGATGACCATGGCGAAAGTGAGCTCTTTCTGCTCCTCGGCCGCATTGCGCTGGTGAATGCCGGACTTGATCCCCAAAGCGGACTGGGCGGCGACGCCGCCTGCCTCGGTGGCGGCCACCCCGGCACCCAGGCGGGCCGAGTACATGCCGAGGGAATTCGCGTCCGATTTGAGGCCGATACTGGTACGGGCTTTGGTCATGACACTGCTAAAGCCCTTGCTGACCGCACGCGTCGCCTGTTTGAGCATGTCGGGAACCATCTTGTTGACCAGCTTGCCGAGCATCTTGCCCATCGTGCTGGCGACACGACCCGCCGCGGACTTACCGACGAGCGCCACGACCACCAATAGCGCCAGCATGGCCACCGCGCCGATGATCGCGCCCATGATCATGCCGGCCATGTCGGCCGACTTCTCATCGACACCCATCTTTTTCAGAACGTCTGCGATGCCTTTGCCGATGGCCTGAATCATCGGAGCGAGGACGTTATCCATCAGTGGCTTCATGGCCTCTTCCATGAAGGAGACCCCTGTCAATTCCTTGCACAGCATGTCGGCGCCCATCAATGCGACACCGACAGCCGCGAGGGCCAGACTGGCCCCCCCTGTAAAGGCCGCCCCGACGATGCTGACCACCATCAGTACCGCGCCCAGAATTTTGCCGATACACCCCATCGCCTTGCTGGCGGCTTCGGCTTTACGCACTTGCTCCAGGTATTCCTCGGACTTTTTCTCCATGTACTCCTGACGCGCGGCCTGCATGCTACGGAAGAGTTCCTGCTCCATTTCAATCTTGTTTTCCGCGCTTTCGCCCATCAGCTCTGCGAAACGCATCATCAGCAGAATCATGGTCGCAGCGGCGTTCAGCTGAGCCTTCATGCCATCCATCATCGGCTTATCGCCAAGGCCTGCCCTTTCCACCTCCTTGGCCTGCGCTTCGGCTTTTTTGCTGGCTTCAACGGCTATCTTCACCGCAGCCAGATGCTCTGCCTTGGCTTTGGTCTGTTGCTGCTGCGCGTCGACCACCTTGCCTTGTGCCAAATCGCGCACCGCCAGTGCCTTGTCATGCTCAGGAGTGCCCGGCTCGGTTTGACCCAGAGCCGCCTCTGCATCGTCCAGGTCTTTTTGCGCACGCTCGAGGTTGGCTTTGGCCGCAGCGAGCTTCTCCTCGGAACCGCTCGCCGAGGCGACTGCTGCTTCCATTTCCGCCACGGCCCCAAGGTACTTGTCCGACAGCGCCTTATTACCTTCAGCGGCGGCCTTGGCCGCGGACTTCAGGATGCCCATGCGCGTCTTGAGCGACTCCATGCTGACATCGCCGAGCAAGGCGATGAGCGTGGCCATCAGCAATGTAAACGTGTCTCCAGAGTCCTTTTTTGCACGTTCGGCGCCTCGCGGTGGCGCAGCCAGACGCGGCCTGCCCGGTGCGGCGGCACTACCATCCTGTGACGGGTCGGTGTAGTTCACGCCCTGCAGATTGACCAATGCGGTGTCGGCAATGCGCTGGTAGGCCCTGGTGTTAACCGCTTGGCTCGCGGCGTCGGCGTAATTTTCTCTACCTGCCTGACGGGCCAGCGACTCTGTGGATACACGGGTGTACAGATCTCTGAAATCCATTAAAACGATTCCTCTGAATGATCGGCTTCGACATTGCTCAACGCATCCAGATAAGCCTGGGCCTGCTCACAGATCCCCGGTTCCTGAACGCGCTCAATGACATATTCAAAACACAGTTTGGCTTTGCCGGCTTTTCCCAGCGCAAGCTGGCACTGACCGGTGTAGAACATGGGGCGGTAGTCATGCTTGCCCTGGGCAAAGGCCACGGCGTACAGATCAACCGCTTTCTGATAGTTCTGCTTGAGCTGATGCACCGCGGCCAAACCCATCCAGTACTGCGCGTTATAGAAGTCGTAGATGCACAGGAAGTGGAAAAACCTTTCCGCGTCGTCCAGACGCCCCTGCTCATAGAACTCATGGGCGAACGCGTAGAGGCTGTCCATCTGCTCGCTGCTGACACCGCGAAGATCCTTGAGCGGCATACCGTCAATGACGGCCTGCATCACCTCTTCGGCCATCCGGTCTTCTTCCTGCTCTGTGTCTTTGCGACTACTCATGGGTACTCACTCCTGAATGTTTCGTCAGCGGTGCTGACAAGGCTATTGAGCCAGTAAACGGAAAAGGGAACCGCCACAAAGCGCTCATCGTGGTATTCGTCGATGTCTCATGGCAGCAGCGGTTGTAGCGAGGCCCCCGTCAGGCCTGTTCGACCTGTTCCAGCCAGACCAGCAGACGCAGAACATTTTCGATTTCCTGCATCTGGATGAAGGTGTAGCGCTGATGGGTCTTGAAGATTCGTCTGGCCAGGGCAATGTCACTGATCACCGGCACGCCGACTTCCGCCGCATACTTGCGCACGGCCAATGCCCGCTGGTTGGTTTCCATCAGGGAGATAAACGGCATCACCGTGACTTCCGGACGGAAGTAAATCCCCACGGCGATATGCGTGGGGTTGGCGACAATGACTCGTGAACCACGAATGTCGGATTTGACCTGCTCGGACAGCAGTTCCTGATGCAGGTCGCGCCGCCGGCTCTTGATTTCCGGGTTGCCGTCCTGCTCCTTGTGCTCGCGCTTGACCGACTGCTTGTCCATCTTCAGATCCTTGATGTACAGCCAGTACTCACACAGCGCATCGAGGATGACGATGAGCAGGATGCACGCCAGAAACGTCAGCACCAGCACCAACAGCAGATGAGCCCAGATCGGGAACAAGTCGACAGGTCGCGCATAGAGTTGCGCAAACAGCAAATGCCGCTGAGTCAGCCAGACCACCGAGAAAGCAACGGCGAAACAGCCCAGGTACAACAGGGATTTAACGGCATCCTTGACCGTTCTGAGGCTGAACAGTTTTTTGAATCCGTTGATCGGGTTCAACGCGCCGAAGTTCAGCTTGAGCGCTTCACTGGCGATGGCCAGCCCGGTCTGCAACAACGTCGGCAAGGCGCTGGCGAGAAAACACACCACGATCAGCGGAGCGACGACCCTGAACATCAGCACTCCCAGTTCGGCGGCATACCGCTGCTGATCGCCGGCGAAACCCGAAGCGATGATCCGTCGATACACCTCCATCACCTCCAACAACGTCCCACTGCTTGCCAGGTAAATGATCGCGCAAAGCATCAGGCAGGAGCTGGAGAGGTCCTTGGCCTTGAAGGTCTGGCCCTTTTTCGCCGCATCACGGCGTTTCTTTGCCGTGGGTTTTTCGGTTTTCGAGGCGCTGGACATCTCAGCGGGCCTCCGGCCGGACGATCCAGTCCGCAAACTGATCCGGCTTGGTGGCCATGCGCAGAATTTCGTCAGGCAAGTGCGCACCGAAATACAGAATCAACACCAGTAACGCGATGGCTCCCTTGACGGTGAGCGACACCGAAAACGCGTTCATCTGCGGCGCAAAACGCGCCAGCAGACCGAGCAGTGCCTCAGTGAGCAATAGCGTCGCAACCACCGGCGAACTGATCATCAGCGTTTTGCTGACCAAAGGATCGAGTAACCCGAGCAACGGCTGAATCCGCAGCTCGCAGCCAAGTACCGGCGAGCAGAGTTGATAGCTGCGGCCCAGGGTTTCCACCAGCAGCCCCATACCACCGCCCTCCAGGTAGATCACCGCTGCGAACAGCTGGAGAAAATTGGCCAACTCCGACGTGTCGTCGCCGTTGGCCGGGTCGACCGTGCTGCTGAGCATCGCTCCGCGCTGGTTATCGATCAGGTTGCCCATGGCGTGCAGCACCCAGAACGGCCAGGACAACAGACAGCCGAGAATCACCCCCACCCCGGCCTCCCGCAATAACAGGGCGTAGAAGCCCAGTGAGTCCAGGCGAGGCAGTGTGTCCGGGGTATAGGGCCAAAGCGCCATGCCGACCAGCACGATCACCGCGTTACGTGGTGCGCCGGTCAGCGCGCTGTTGTTGAGAAACGGCAGCATGAAAAAAATCGGTGCCAGGCGAGCGAAGCAAATTACCGCACCGGCCAACCAGCCATGCAGATCAAAAAAAAGGCTTGTATTCATGGGAGGTCACTTCAGGGCCAGGTGCATGACTTCCCGACTGAAATTCAGCAGTGTCTCGCCATACCAGCCAGACAGCAGAAACAGACAGATCGACACCGACAGCAGCTTGAAACCGAAGGGCAAGGTCTGTTCCTGAAGCTGAGTCACGGTCTGAAACAGACCAATGAGCAATCCCACCAGCGTGGCCACGATGATCGGCCAAGCCACCAGGATCAATATCAGGTACAGGGTTTTGTTTCCGGCAAACACCAGATCATTCATTGCAGAGTCTCATTGAGCCAGGGACAGGTATTGCCCGATCAACCCGGTGGAAAGCAGCGACCAGCCATCCAGCGCAACAAACAACACCAACTTGATCGGTACGGAAATGATCACCGGGCTCATCATCATCATGCCCAAGGCAAGCAGGATGCTGGAGATCACCAGATCGACGATGACAAAGGGCAAGTACAGGTAGAAACCGATCTTGAAGGCCGCTTTGATTTCGCTCAGCGCATAGGCCGGCAGCAACGCGAACAGAGAGGGTTGCAGTTCCTCTTCGGACTCGAAATCGCTGGCTTGTTGATCCGCGCGCGCCATCTGCGCTCGTTCGAAGAACTGCGCCAGTTCCGGGTCGGTGTACTTGACCAGGTATTCGCGGTAACTGCCCAGACCGTTATCAGTGAACGCCACCACCGCATCGATGCTGGTGAACTCCACCTGGTTTTCCTTGTAATAGTCATATCCCTGTTGAACCACCGGGCTCATGACGAACATTGCCAGCAACAGCGCAACGGCGTTGAGGGTCATGTTCGAGGGCACCTGCTGTAACCCCAGGGCGTTGCGTACGATGATGAAGACGATCGAGAACTTGATGTAGCAAGTGCCGGCGGCAATCAGGAATGGCAGCAATGAAGCCACTGCCAACAGCCCGATCATTGAAACGTCATTCATCACCAATGCCCCGAAAAACCTCGCGCAGCTCGACACCCAGTCGGTCGTCCAGTTGAACCAGTTCGCCAATGGCGATGCGCTTACCGCCGGCACGAACCTCAACATGGCTCGCGGCCATGGGCTCCAGTGGCAGCACCTGACGCTCGATGAACTCGTTGAGCTGGGCCATGCTCAAGGTAAGTTCGCCCAGTACGAATTCCAGCTTGACCGGCAGTTGCGATAGCACACAGGGAGCGATCGGCGAAGCGCTATCTGGGGGGGTGAGTTGCATGTGCAGACCTTCCTCGATAAAGGTGAATTGGCCGATGCATTGATCGGCCATAAAGAGTTGTCGGGCTTGCTCGGCAATGAACAGCACATCGCCCCGCACCAACTGCGGATGCGGCAGTCGACCCAGGTCGCTGCTGCCGAGCACGATTCGCAAAGTCTGCGGCACTGCCTGCAGCCATGCCTGCAGTGGCCGTGGCGCCTCCTTGCGGTGACCCGCCCCCTCGATCACCCACAGGTCACTCTGGGCCGTGGCAATGCAGGGCAGACAAACCCCTTGAAGTGACTCCCCGTCAGTGAGCTTGAACTCAAACAGGCGCTGGTAATCCAGCAGATGGGGGGCGATGTCGACGGGTTTGCTCACCCCTGAGAACAGCGCAAGGATGTCCTGATCAGGGCACCCCTTGGAGAGCAATTGCGACCACTGCGGCCACACTGCTTGCAGCCACTCGCGAGCCCCGACCATGCCCTGCCAGAGACCGTGGGAGCCCTGTGCCCAGAAAGTGATATAGCGGGTCTGCGGCTGCGGCTGGCACAGCCGCGCAGGGTGCCCGTCACGCTGCCAGCGCGCGACCGCGTGGCGCCGTTCGTACTCAGCCGCCGCTACGTGGCGCAAGGCCAGAGTCGACTTCACGTCTCCAGCCTCCCTTGCTGACGCTTGTCTTGAAACGCCTGATGGGTGCCCTCTTCAGCCTCCTCATCCGGACGGCCCTGGTTATGTCCGTGACTGTGCTCACGACCCTGCTGATCAGTCAGACGCCAACGCGGGTCCGGGGCCTGCGCCAGGTTGTCACTCAAATGACTGAAAATCGATGCACTGCTGGGGTTGAGCAGTAGCTGATCAGGACGTTCGGCACCCGCTTTGCTGATCGTGATCAGGCCAGCGACATCACCTTTGCTGAAGGGCACCTGAAGGTAGTTCGAAGCGCCCTTATCGATGTTGGCTTCAGGTTTCAGCATCGGTAAGGGGGCGGCCTTAGCGGGCATTGGCGGTTTCTTCGCGAGTTGTACACCCACGTGTTTGTCCATCAAAGGCAACGGCTGCGCTGGCAATGGTTGAGGGGAATCCTGCTTGACCGAAACATCAGCGCCGGCCTCGGCGACAAAATGCGTGGCGGCCTGATCGAGTTTGGCGGCGGGCGCACTGGCAACAGACGCCTGAGCAACCGCGACACCGGAGGGCTGAACCGGTACCGGGGCCAAGGCTGAAGCCGGAACCAGGACCGGAGCCGGAGCTGACGCCGGAACCGGGACCAAAGCCGGAGCTGACGCCGGAACTGGGACCGAAGCCGGAACTGGGGCCGGGACCGGAACTGAAACTGAAACTGAAACTGAGGCTGAAACTGAGGCTGAAACTGAGGCCTGAGCCAGGACTGATGCAGAGGCTGGATCGGGAGCCTTTAGGGGCAAATGAGCTTGCGCAGCGGCCAGCAACCGGGGAGCAGGCAACGCCAACTGACCGTTGCTGAGCACTGGTGATAAAGGCACGAACGGTTTCTTCACTGGCGGATGCATTTTCTGATTGACCGGTGCCGGTGCCATGGCCGCCCCGATTGCAGTCACCGGCCCCGAGCGTAGCGCTCCTGATGCAAGCTTTAACACGTGCTCGCGCAATGGCTGCAATTGTGCCAATAACACGAGTGCGCCCTGTGGCATCTCGTCCAGTTCGTTGTGGTCTTCAGAGACCGGCGGTTCATTTTTCTGGTCAGGCTCATCGCCGGGTAAAGGAACATTGACCGGACGGATTACCGCTACAGGCGGGCTCACGATGCTCATTTCAAGTTCACCAATAATTCATCAATGTCGTTTTCTTCCTGGCGCCACAGACGTGAACGACGCTCAACTAACAAACGTTGCTCCAGGCTCTGGTACTTCAAGTGCTTCTTTTGCAAAACCTTGCGGGTCTGTTGCAGACGCTCGACCCCCAGGGCCACCTCCTCGTGTTGGTCCATCACCCGGGCACGATCCAACGCCAGGCTGCCGATCTGCCGGCGAATCACCGCCTGGCGCCGTAACAGCGCCAGCAACTGCGCGTGACTCAACCGCTGATCCGTGGCGTGGTGGCTGGCCAGAAGTTCATCGAGCCCCTGAGCCTGCTGCTCGATCTCCTGCAACTCACGTTCAAGCGGCGCCAATGAGCCCAAGGCCTTATCCAGCCCCCGTGCGCACTCATGTTGTCGGTGATCGCTAAACCCCAGCAGGCGACGGACATTAGCCAAGGAGAGCATGCAGGCTCTCCAGCGCGACGTGGGGCGCACATCCCTCGCTCAGATCCTGGCGGAGCCACTCCATCAGTGCCTCACGACAGGCCATGGCCTGATCGTTGGTTGCGCTCTCACCCGGCCGGTATTCGCCCAGATCGAGAAACACCTGCAACTCCTCGATACGGGCCAATACCCCTCGAGTGCGGGCCGCCAGTTGCTGAACATCACGCTCGGTGACCTGATGGGCCACCCGACTGGCACTGCGGAGTACATCGATCGCCGGAAAATGACCGCTGGCGGCCAACTTGCGGCTCAGATAGATATGCCCATCGAGAATCGAGCGGATCTCCTCGGCGACAGGATCCGGCTCATCGTCGCTTTCCAGCAGTACGGTGTAGAACGCAGTAATGCTCCCGCTGGCCGTCACGCCGGGGCGTTCCAGCAGACGCGGCAGGGAGTCGAACACCGAGGCTGGATAACCACGCCGGGCCGGTGCTTCCCCCGCTGCAAGAGCGAGGTCGCGACGAGCGCGGGCATAACGGGTCATGGAGTCAAGCATCAGCACAACCTGCCGACCTTGATCACGGAAATACTCGGCGATGGCCGTTGCCTGCAGCGCCGCGTTGCACCGGTCCACCGAGGAAAAATCCGAAGTCGCGTAGACCACCACGCAGCGCGCGCATTGATCCGAATGGCGCAACATGTCGACAAACTCCGTGACTTCTCGACCTCGCTCACCGATCAGCCCGATCACAAACACGTCCGCTTCACTGTGAGCGATCAACATGTTCATCAATGAGGTCTTGCCTGATCCCGCCGCCGCAAAAATGCCAATGCGCTGACCGATGCCGCAGGTAAGCAGCCCATCGATAACCCGCACGCCGGTTACCATCGGCTGGTTCACCGGACGGCGCTGGTCGTAACTCGGCGGAGCGGCATCCACCGGACAGTCGCGACCGTTGAACGCATCACCGGGGACCAAGCGTTCGACTATCCGGCCCTGGGGGTCAATCACGCTTCCCAGCATGGCGGAACTGCAGTGAAGGCTGAGCAATGCACCGGTCGGCACGATCAACGACTCACGCGACAACCCTCGTGCGTCACCCAACAAACTGAGCAATACCGCATCAGGGCTGAAGCCAATCACCTGAGCTCGAGCGCTCACCTCGGGATCCCGCCAGTCGCCGCGCACCTCGCATACTTCGCCAATGACAACGCCGTGCAATGCCGCGTCAAGCAACGGACCGTTCAAGCGAAGTGGATGGGCGGCACGGCGCTCCAGCGACACCCGGCTCATTGGCGAACGAGATCGCACAGCGAAGTCAACGCCGTCAGATAAGCATCCACCGTATCCGCCAACGACGCGGCATCTGCACAGGCTGAGTCAGCCAGCATCACCCGAACCTCCAGCATGCCGTTGGTCTCGACCAGTTGCATCTGCTCGGTCCGGGCGAATGCACACCCTCGCATCAAGAAGCGCAACAGGTCCTCGGAACGATGCGCCAGCAGCATGTCACCGGTCTCGATCAGACCACTCCAGAACCATAAGTCGTTATCGACCACACCAATGTTGATGGCAGGCAGACTGGTCAGCTCCAGCTCGATCGTGCTGTGTCCGTCAAAAGTGCCGATTTGCTTATCGCTGCAGCCGCTGAGCGTCAGTGCCTCACGAAGCAAAGAGGCGATATCGATGTTTTGCATAGAGAATTGTCCTAAAGGGTCTTGATCACATTCACGGAGATGGTGTCGGAAATCTCACCGAACGAGACCACATCCAGTTCCCGGAAACGGCCCTCGATCAGTTTTTTGATGTAGCGCCTCACATCCACCGAGGCCAGGATGACCATGTCTTTCTGAGGGATGTGCAGGCTATCGAGACCGACCGTCAGACGATCCATGAGGTCTTCGCTGGCGGAGGGCTCCAGGTTGAGGAAGCTGCCGGCGGAGGTCTGCCGGATACTCTTGCGAACCACGTCTTCAAATTCCGGTGAAAGCAGCAACACCCGCAGGTCATTGCCGTTGGCGAATTTGTTACTGATGTAGCGCGCCAGGCCACCGCGTACATGCTCGACCAGGGCGATCACGTCCTTTTCGCGCGAGGCCCAGTGAGCAAGCGATTCAAGAATCAGTTTCATGTTGCGCACCGAGATGCGCTCGGCGATCAGACGTTGCAGGATCTCGGCGACTTTCTGCACCGTGGCGTGGCGATAGACCTCTTTGACCAGGTCCGGGTAGCGCGCTTCCATCTCGTCGAGCAGCGTCTTGCTCTCCTGCACGCCGAAAAATTCCGAGATATTGCGGGCCAGCAGGGTCACCAGACAGCGATAGAATTCGTCATAGGCCGGGCGCAACTGATGCCCCAGGTTCTGCAGTTTTTCGCGCTCGGTGCTGCGTATCCAGACGCTGACTTGCTTGTTGCTATCGACGCCAGTGGTCAAATCCAGATCAAGGTGTTCAAGTTCCGGCTTGTAATCGACAACGCGCAGAAGATCGAAGTGGATATCAAACTGGTCTGCACGGACCTCGTTGATCAGAACCGCCACCTGCCCCTGCGGCAGTGAATCGGCACCGCGCAACTGGGGTTCAGGAATCCGGATGCCGTAATCGATGAAAAACTGACTGCGGAAACGCTCGCATAACCGAGTTTCGCGCAACTCATCGAGACGGGCGTTTGGCACCAGCAGCATAAGGGCGATCGTTTCGGTAGCCATATCATCGACATTTTCGATCAGGCCCAGCTCACTGTCGGACTCACCCTCCGGCCCCTCTGAGGGCGTGGCGGAGGCAGTACCCGACGCTTTCTTTTTCGACCGGTAGCGGAAGAACAGTAACGCCGCCAACGCACTGGCAATGATCAGAAACACTCCGATCGGGAACCCGGGTAGCACACCTACGCCGACAGCCAGCAAGGCAGTGATGCCCAGTACAAAAGGATGGCTCAGCAACTGAGTCATCATGTTGCGTCCCAGGTTGGCCTCGTCGCCATTAACCCGGGTCACGATGAAGCCGGCACCAATGGCAATCAACAGCGCGGGAATCTGCGCCACCAGACCATCGCCAATTGTCAGCAAGGTATACGTCGACAGGGCCGTGGACATATCCATGCCCAATTGCCCGACGCCGATGGCGATGCCACCCAGAAAGTTGACGAAGATGATGATGATCCCGGCGATCGCATCCCCCTTGATGAACTTCATCGCACCATCGAAGGATCCGTACAACTGGCTTTCGCGCTCCAGCGTACTGCGTCGCTCACGAGCCTCCTTGGCATCGATAGCGCCGGCCTTGAGGTCACCGTCGATACTCATCTGCTTGCCCGGCATCCCATCGAGGGAAAACCGCGCCGCCACTTCCGCGACGCGCTCCGAGCCCTTGGTAATCACGATGAACTGAACGATGGTGACAATGGAGAAGATGACGAAGCCCACCACCAGGCTATCGCCAATCACGAATTGACCGAAAGACGCGATGATTTCACCGGCATCGGCCTGCACCAGAATCAATCGACTGGTACTGATCGATAACGCGAGACGGAACAGCGTGGTAATCAACAACAGCGCGGGAAAGGTGGAAAAACTCAAGATCCGTTCAATGTAGAACGAGCCCATGAAAATCAGGATCGCAATGACGATGTTCAGACCGATCAGAAAGTCCACCAGCATCGTCGGCAGCGGAATGATCAGCATGGCGATGATCATCACCATCAGCGTCAGGATCAGCAGCTCTGGTCGTGAGGTGACACTGCGCAAAAGTTTGTCGAGCATGATGAATACGGACCTTGAAAACTAGGAGGTGAAACGACCGGCCAGAGTGGCGTGTTGCTCGATGGTTTCGTGGGCGAACACCAGGTCGGCCAGATGCGTGAATTGCACCGCGACCCGCTGCAACGACTCGTCATCGCCGAACAGTTCCAAGGGCAGCGCAAGACAGGTGAGGCGCAACAACTGCAGGAGCTGCGCACGCTCGCGGTGCTCCACCAGCAACAACCGCTCACCAAAGAGGCCGAGCAACAATTGCTCAAGCGCGTCGGGAAACTGCAACAGCCCCAGCAAGAACACCAGCCAGTCCGGCTCGCTAGCGTTGTGCCGACAAACCAACTCGTCCCCAAGCAGGCGCTGGATGAACACGACATCGACCGAACGAAGCCGTTTGAGATCGCCGAGCTTTTTCAGCAGCTGGCCAAACTCGTCGCGCGAGCAACTGGGGTCCTGGGCATCGATGTCCGTCAGCAGCGCGGCCTCGATGAACTCCAGGACTGTGCCGCGATGCTGATAGCCGTAGATGGCCACCCAGTCCTCATAGGACTCGGCCGGGCCGCCGTCGGACTCAAGGAACGAGCGGTACGTGTCACGCATCAAGGCCGCTCGTAACGCTAGCGCTTTACCGAACATCTTGGCCTTGAGCGCCGAGTTGATACCCGCCTTCAAGCGTTTGGGCGGCGACTGGGTGAGCACCTGTTGCAGCAGGGTTTCCAGGCGTTGGCGGGTCGCCTCGGCCATCACTTTTGCACGCAAAAGCTCGCGCAGTACCAGCACTAGATCGCTGTCGTCGGGAAACAATCCCCGGGCCTGCGCCAGTAACCATTCGATACTGCGCTCGGCAAGCTTCGCCAGCGACTGGATCTGTTGGGCTTTGGGAATCACATCTTCGTCCAAGACCCGTTCGAAGCTTTCCGCCAACCCTTCGAACTTGCTGCCGAAATCTCCCCTGCGCCGAAATTGTGAACGTAGCGAAGCCGCCATCTCGTCACTGCTCTGGACAAAACGCTGAACGCTGGCCGCTGGCGTAGCATCGTCGTCGGGGCCGTCCCCGGCCTTTATCTGGGGCTCGTTATCCTGATGCAGGCGCAACATTTGCGTGCGCGACAGCACCCCGCCAATGGCTGCCATATCAACGCTCCATTGCGCGAAGCACCGCACGGTCGGCCTGGTCACGCGCCACATCGCCGATCACCTGCGAACCAATCTGCGCAGCACCGGGTTCCAGCGGGCTATCGAGTTCCTTGGGCTGAATCAGAAATACCCGAACCGTGTTGGATTTACGCGTCTGTCGATAGCTGAACAAACGCCCCAGATAGGGGATGTGTCCCAACACCGGGACACGCCTGATCACCTCTCCACTCTCGTCACGCGTGAAGCCTCCGACCAGTAGGCTTTTGCCGCGCGGTACTCGGGCTACCGTGCTGATACGTGTACGGCCAACCGTCGGCAGCGCGTCACTTCCTTCGGATTGCTCCCTGGAAGACTCGACCTCGCTCCCGTCCTCGATATTGAGCGCCATCTCGATTTCGCTGGATGCCGAAATCCTTGGCAGAACGCTGATCAACGTACCGTAAGTGACGTGTTCCAGCTCGACGCTGCGCTCACCAATCAGTCGTGCATAGAACGTGCGGTTATTGTCGAAAATCGCCGGAACGTTTTCTTGAGTCAGTACCACTGGACGCGAAACGACCCGTGCGCGGTTGTCGGTTTCCAGCGCTGCAATGGCAGCCATAAACGAAGTGCTGTCCAGGGTGCTCAGCGAACCTCCGTTGAGCGATGCCTGCGCCTTCGAACCAACCTTGAGCGATCCCTTCCAGTCGACCCCGAGCTCATTGAGATCGTCCTTCTGCAGATCGATGATCCACAGTGAGAGCTCGACATGGCGCTTTGGCTCGTCGAGTGCCGCAACCAGGTTCTCGATAAAGCGCACCTGCTCTGGAAGCCCCTTGACCAACAGGCTGTTGGTGTCGGGATAGGCCACTACGCGGATGTTACCCGCAGCCAGATCACGGGCGATGATCCGCGGTGCGGTCGTATCTCCTGACCCGGAGATACCTGGTCCCTCCAATGGAAAGCTCGGCATGCCACCCGAACGCCCTCCTCCATCCTTGCTGATCGCCGTGTCGACACCACGGCTTTCGCCCTTGAGCAGACTCTCGATGGCCGTCGCCATACCAGGCACGGTGATACTTTCATCACGCAACTCGTATTTGCGATCACCGACGAAGGTGTTGCGCAGGTTGATAACGCCAATGCGCTGCTGCCCAAGCTGCAAGTCGGCACTCTGAGTGTCCATGAACTGCGCGGCCTGCATCACAATGTCGACATAAATCGGCGGACCGGAAACGTAAAAGGTCCGCAGGCCATCGTGACGCAGCGGGTATCGGCTATCCCGCAAACCGGAACGGCGCAAGAAGGCATCCAGCTTCTCAACCGTGATGGTATTGAGCGCGATGACAGCGCTCTTCGCCTCGGCCGCCTCGTAGATGTACAGCGCCTGGCCATCGCTGTACCAGATCAGTGCCATTTGCCGAACAATCCGCTCCAGCGTCTGTTGCGGCGCGGCTAACGAAAACTCTCCACTGATGGTGCGGCGGGCGGCTGCTTTGCTGAGGATGATCGGCTTGCCCAGAGGCGCTGACAGTGCGTCGAAGAACGTCCGCAGGTTTTCCTGACGGGCCACATAGCCCTCTCCATCACGAGCCAACACCTGCGACGAAGTCATGGGCAACGCACAGCACAGCGCAAGCATGACCGCTCGCGGATAGATACTTTTCAACATCATGAATTCATTCGCTCGAAAGGCGGGTTATATCGATCAAACTACTCGGTGCGACCCCGACCAGCTCTCGGACTTCTTTGGAAAAATGCGAGGAGGAGGCATAGCCAAACTCCAGAGCAACGTCTGTCAGGGAAACGGCACCTTCGGCCATGGTCAGAAGCGCTCGCGCCGTGCGCCACTCACGCAGCTCGGACTTCGCGGTACCGCCGAGCGCCTGATGGCAAAGCCTTCGAAAGTGCGAGACCGACACGCCATAGCGCCTGGCAAGGTCTTGCAGCTTTTCACTGCTCGAACCTTGCCCCAGCAAAAAACCGAGCAACTGATAGCTCTCACCACTACGCAGCCGATGAGCAAACGCCCGGTAGGCCGCATGGCCTTGCAGGGCAAGGGTGAGATACCAGGACTCCAGATCCGAGACTGTCTGATCCCGAGTGCAGCCCTCCCTCAGCACCGCCCAGGGCTCGCCATGCGCAGACCGCACCTCAGACACAACACCCTGATCAATAAAGAACTGCAACTTGACGAGATTCGCTTGCGACAGAGACAGCACCTGCGCACTCCCACTGACCACCTGCAGACCTGAACGCACCACCAGCAAACCCTGCCAGTCAGGAGCCAGACACCACTGCACCGTGCTCTCGCGATGCGCAAGGCATAATGCGTTGCGACCGTTGTGAATACGAAGAACCTGCTCGCCAGACCTCGCAACGGCGCACCATTGCTCCAGCATCACATCCCGCCCTGGCTCTTCGCCTACCCTCACATCAACCACCTCATCGTCGTCACCCGGGTTGCTTTCCCGACGACCATGATGAAGAGCCTTCTCCGGACAATCTTGATGAGAAACTGATGACAAGCTCAGAAGTGGCAGACACGAGGGCTCCCTACCAAAAGACTCACCGTTCAGACCACCCGAAACGAGATACCCGAGTACGATCAGATGGCGGTGCAGCACAAGTTGCTCGGAGCATGCCGAATAGGAGTGTTCTTAAAATACTCAGGAGATGCCGCAGGTTCCGTTCGAAACTCCTAGCCATGTAAAAACGCAACCATCAAAGGCAGGAGCGCCTGAGGGCAAAGAGACACGAATGGACACATGCAGCCGGGAAATGCTCAAGGATTCTGATTGCCAAAAATCAGAAAACCGAACACCCCTGAAGCGACGGCCGGTTTATGCTCAATGGAGTGCTACGGGGCTTTGCTTGGGTGCAACATGCGGTTGTCGGCAATGCGAACAGCCTGGACTGAGCGCCATAATCCAGGGAGGCCATTGCTGAGCAACGCGCAGGCAGGGAGTGGTGTGACCTGGGCAACATACCTGGCATTCAAGAAGTGACGGCGGCTGGTAGCCGCCTAGAGCGTCAGTGCATGCTTTCGGTCCAGGCTTTCGCCAAAGCCACGGATCACCTCCAACAGCGACTTCACCCGCAGCGGCAGATTACCGGCCGGGTACACTGCGTGCATCTGCGGGCTTTCGCCGCTGCTGGAGGTGAGCATGTATTCGGGACAGACCCGGAGCAGGCGCCCCGCTTCCACTTCGGGCTCCGCCAGCCAGTCCGCCAGGCGGGCAATCCCCATGCCTGCCAGGGCCGCCTGGAACACCGCCACACCGGAGCTGAAACGAAACTTCGGATGAACCCGAAAGCTGATGGCCTGCTCCTCGCTGCGAAAGTTCCAATCCTTGAGAATCCGCGGCGCCGTATGCAGGATCAGCGAGTGCGCCTCCAGCGCCTCGATGGAGTCGGGCATCCCGCACCGCTCCAGATACCCGGGGCTGGCATACAGGTGACGTGAATAATTCCAGAGCGGAAAACCGATCAGGTCACTGGATTGCGGAAATGCGCCGCGAATCGAGAAGTCCAGCTTGCTCTTGGCCGGGTCGATGGTCTCATCGGTGAAAATCACATCGACATTTACGTCGGGATAAAGCTCGCAGTACTGCGCGATCAACCGGGGTAATAGTCCATGTCCGAGAAACTCGGGGGCGGAAAAACGGATCCAGCCGTAGGCCAGGCCGCTGAGACCGGCCAGGTCTTCATCCGCCTCACGTTGCAAATCCAGCATTTTATAAGCGTGGGGCAACAAGCGCTCACCCGCCTCGGTCAAGCTCACGGCATTGGACGAGCGATTGAACAACTTGACCCCGACACTTTCCTCCAGGGCCTGAACGGCGCGGGTCAGCGAACTCGGGGAACGCCCCAGCGTTCGTGCCGCCGCGATGAAGCTGCGCTTGCGAGCTACCGTCGCAAAGGCTTCAAAACTCCCCAACATATCGAGTGCCATTCACCACCTCATTGCAGATTTCACAACGTGGCATTGCAACATAAAAAAACCCCTTCCGTTAGCCTTCCTGTTCAACCCACAAGGATGTAGGCAAACAGGAGCAAAAGGACGTGTCAAAGCTGGATGAAATAGTTGGGGAATCCGCGGCCCGTGTCGATGAAGAAATTCGTGAACGGCCGGGGAAAAAATCAGCGACTTCGATCCGACAGGAGATACCGCAAATTCATGTGTCGTTCGAAGAACAGCGCACTCTTCAAGCCGGCCTGGCATCGCTGGCCGTAACCGACAGCGCCTCGGGCATCCGCCGCATGCCGGCCTTGGGGCAGTTGCTGGAGAGCGCCCTGTGTGCCGAGAAAATCCGGCGGCTGCGCAACTTTCCCCAGTCCCGTGAGGTGGCGATGATCGTCAGGGGGCTGCCGCTGGACCCGCAACTGCCCGCTACGCCCTACGACATGAAGCCGGGTATCGAGAACCTGTCGATTCTGGCCGGAGCTATCCTGTCCGTGCTGCAAACCCTGCAAACCCATCCGGTAGCGTACGAGGGTGAAAACGACGACACGGTGTTCCGCCACGTATCGCCCAAGCACAAGCGAGAGACCGAAAAGAGCTCCTATGGCTCGCGCATGGACCTGGGCATGCATGTCGACAACCCTCACCTGCCCTTGACCTGCGAACCCGTCTCGCAGTTGTCGGCCTGTCCGGAATACCTGTCCCTGACCGGTCTGCGCTGCGAGCTCGGCGTGCCAACGCGCATCGTCGCCATTGGTGACGTGCTGGCCATGCTGCCAGCCTCTGTCGAAGAAGAATTGTCACAACCGCACTTCGCCATTCGCCGACCGGCCTCCTTCGGCAAACAGGGTAATGTGCTGGAAAACGTCCCCCTGCTGTACAGATGCGCAACCGGTAGCCTGTATTGCCGCTACAACAAGGCCAGTGTCGCAGCGACCTGCGCCAACGCGCAGTTTGCCCTGCAACTGTTCGCCGCCGCCGCCAATCATCCCGATGTCGTGCATCACATTCTGCTGCAACCGGGGGACATGCTGATCTTCAAGAATCAGAAAACCCTGCATGCCCGGGACGGTTTTACCCCCCGCTACGACGGCCACGACCGCTGGATGCTGCGCGTCTTCGGGGTCAACGACCCGGCACGCGTGGTACCCCTGGCCCCTGACCAACCCTTCATCGTCAGGGCCTGATTTCATGGTCGATATTGTCATCCTTTGCGTGTTCGCCTTCGCCGCAGGCCTGATCGATGCGGCGGTGGGCGGCGGCGGACTGATCCAGATACCCGCGCTGTTCAACGTGCTGCCCACGGCACAACCGGCGGCGCTGCTGGGTACTAACAAGGTCGCGGCAGGCTTCGGCACCGCATTCGCGGCCCGGTCCTTCGTGCGCAAGGTGGTGATCGACTGGGGTCTGGTGATCCCCGCCGCCTGTGCGGCCTTTGTGATGGCCTTCTTCGGAGCGGCCACGGTGTCGTACGTCCCCCAGTCGGTGATCCGGCCGGCGGTGCTGGTGTTGATCGTGCTGATGGCGATCTACACCTTCTGGAAAAAGGACTTCGGCACCCTGCACAAACCCATGCGCATCGGTACCCGGGAGAAACTGCTGGCGATTGTCATCGGCGGCGCCATCGGCTTCTACGACGGACTGTTCGGTCCCGGCACCGGCAGCTTCCTGATCTTCCTGTTTATCCGCTGCTTCGCCTTCGACTTCCTGCATGCCTCGGCGTCGGCCAAACTGGTGAACATCGCGACCAACGTCGCGGCGCTGATATTCTTCATTCCGACAGGTAACGTGCTCTACCTGATCGCCATCCCCATGGCGGTATTCAACATCCTGGGCGCACTGACCGGCACCTGGCTGGCGGTTCATAAAGGCGTGCCCTTTGTCCGTGCCCTGTTCCTGGTGTTGCTGGTGATCCTGATCAGCAAACTGTCCTACGACCTGCTCCTGCAAACCTGAGGAAAACTCCATGCACCCCATGTTCGATCGCCTGGTGGCGTTACTCGATGCCCGCGCAGCCTCCTACCGGGTATTGATGCACGATGCCGAGGGCCAGTCGGCGCGGGTCGCCGAAATCCGTGGCACTGAGCCCGGCCAGGGCGCGAAGGCCATGCTCTGCTCGCTCAAGGGTCAGTCTGAACCATATGCCCTGGCGATACTGCCGGGGGACCAGAAGCTCGACATGAAGAAGGTCGGAGCGGCCCTGGGCGGAAAAAAAGCCGAATTGGTGAAAGCCGAAACCGTCATGGAACTGACCGGGTGCCCGATCGGCGCCATCCCTCCGTTCGTCTTCGATGAACGGATTCAATTGATCGTCGACCCGGCCCTGACCACAGGCTACGGCGAAATCGCCTTCAACGCCGGTCGGCTGGATGCGTCGATGGTGCTCGATACGCAGGATTATCTGGCGATTGCCAAACCTCGGTTGCTGGATATCACCCAGGCCTGAGCACACTGCTACTGCTTGGGGGAGTGCCGCTCAAACAAGGCTGAACACAGTCCCTGTAGAGCAGGGCTTGCCGGCGAAGAGGCCTTTATGATCGCCAAAACTTCGCTGCCAAGCCAGTCTCCACAGGGACCACACAGCTCTATGGCTCCAACCTCAAGTCGACATGTTCTATCTGTCGGACAGTCATGCCCGTGCGTGTCCATACCCGCGCAGGCCGAGAAAAAACTTAACGTCGTGTCCGGGATTAGTTGACCACTACATTAAGGCTTATTTCCGGATACATTCCCAAGGAAATGCGAGCCGGCTTACCCAGCCAGTTGAAACGAAAATGCCAGCTCTTGGCACCCTTCGAGCTGACGAATAGGTGCAAGCCATCCACGTCCTTGAGGCTGCAATTTTTACGAGGTTTTTTACGTTGCGAACGGACGTACCAATAAAATAACGCGCAAAAAAAACGCCACTCATTGAGTGGCGTTTTTCTGTATCTGGAGCGGGAAACGAGACTCGAACTCGCGACCCCGACCTTGGCAAGGTCGTGCTCTACCAACTGAGCTATTCCCGCGTCTTGGTGTGGCGCATTTTATAGAATTTAGAAGTCTCGTCAACCCCTTGATTCAAAAAAGTTTTATTTTTTTTCTACATCGGTTTTCAGATGCGGCCAGGCAGCACGCAGATATTGCACCATGGACCACAACGTCAGGCCTGCGGAGACCATCAGCAAGGTATAACCCACCAGAACCCAAAAGCTGAAGTCCGACGGATTGGCCAGCAGGATCACCAGCGCCAGCATCTGCGCAGCGGTTTTCCATTTGCCCAGGTTCGAGACGGCAACATGTGCTCGCGCACCCAGTTCGGCCATCCACTCCCGGAGAGCGGAAACGACGATTTCACGACCGATGATGACCGCTGCCGGCAATGTCAGCCACACGTTACCGTGCTCTTGCACCAGCAGCACCAGTGCCACTGCGACCATCAGTTTATCGGCTACCGGATCGAGAAATGCCCCGAACGGTGTGCTTTGTTCCAGGCGGCGGGCCAAATAGCCATCCAGCCAGTCGGTAGCCGCAGCGAACGCGAAGACCGAAGCGGACGCCAGGTAGCTCCATTGGTACGGCAGGTAAAACAGCAAAATGAAGATCGGGATAAGTAGAACGCGTAGAACGGTGATCAGATTAGGGATATTCATCGGCACAACTGGCTACGAGGTGAGTTGGGCATTCTACTCGCTGTGCAGGTTTGCATAAATCAACTCAGCGAGCTTTTTACTGATCCCCGGTGCTTTGGCGATCTCTTCGATGCTTGCACGAGACAGCTCCTGCAATCCACCAAAATGTTTCAACAGGTCACGCCGCCGTGTCGGCCCTACCCCGGCAACGCCTTCAAGCGTTGAAGTGCGGCGGGTTTTGCCACGTCGCGCGCGGTGACCGGTAATTGCAAAACGGTGAGCCTCATCGCGGATCTGCTGGATCAAGTGCAGCGCCGGAGAATCCCCGCGCAAGGTGAACTCATGGGCGGCGTCATTGAGATACAGCGTTTCAAACCCGGCCTTGCGCGTCGCGCCCTTGGCCACACCCAGAAGAATCAGGTCAGGCACGGCCAACTCGTTGAGTACATCACGCGCCATGGACAACTGCCCCTTGCCACCGTCGACCAGCAAGATGTCCGGCAACTTGCCCTCGCCTTCCTTCAGCTTGCTGAAGCGTCGAGTCAGCGCCTGATGCATCGCCGCGTAGTCATCGCCCGGCGTGACACCCTCGATATTGTAGCGGCGGTAGTCGGACTTCAGCGGCCCTTCCGGGCCAAACACCACGCAAGACGCCACTGTCGCTTCGCCGCTCGAATGACTGATGTCATAGCATTCCAGTCGTTGCGGCGGCTCATCGAGGTCAAGCACTTGCGCCAAGGCTTCAAACCGCGCGGCAACGTGCTGACGGTTGGCCAGACGCGCCCCGAGCGCCTGCTCGGCATTGGTCACGGCCAGTTGCTGCCAGCGTGCTCGCGTACCGCGTACCCGATGGCTGATGGTCAACTCGCGACCACGCAGCTCTTCAATGGCCGCGATCAGGGTCGGAAAGTCCTCGTGGACCACATTGACGATCAACTCGCTCGGCAAGTCGCGTTCGGGACTGCTGATGAAGTACTGGCCAAGAAACGCCGCCATCACCTCGGCAACATCCTCTTCAATACCCACCTGCGGGAAAAAGTTCTTGCTGCCCAGCACCCGTCCGCCACGCACACTGATCAGATGAACACAGGCACCGCCCGGGTTGATGAACGCCGCGATGACATCGACATCTCCCGTTCCGCCTTCCATGCTCTGTTGATCCTGCACCCGGCGCAGCAGGGAAATCTGATCCCGCAGCTCGGCCGCCCGCTCGAAATCGAGGGTGCTCGCCGCCTGCTCCATGCCTGCAGACAGCTCGTCTGTCAGCGCATTGCTGCGACCTTCGAGGAACATCACCGAGTGACGTACATCCTCGGCGTAGACCTGCGGTTCGACCAGGCCGACGCAGGGCGCCTTGCACCGTTTGATCTGGTATTGCAGGCAAGGTCGCGTGCGGTTCTTGTAGTAGCTGTCTTCGCACTGACGAACAAAAAAGGTCTTTTGCAGCAGGCTCAGGCTTTCACGAATCGCACCGGCACTCGGGTAAGGACCGAAGTACTTGCCCTTCAGCTTTTTCGCACCGCGATGGATGCTCAAGCGTGGAAAATCGCCATCCGAAAGAAATACGTACGGATAGGACTTGTCGTCTCGCAGGAGGATATTGTAAGGCGGCCGCCATTCCTTGATCAGCGTCTGCTCAAGCAGCAGCGCTTCGGTTTCGTTGGCGGTGATGGTGGTTTCAATTTGGGCGATGCGGCCAACCAATGCAGCCGTTTTGGGTGCCAGGCCGGTCTTGCGGAAATAACTCGCCAGACGTTTCTTCAGGTTCTTGGCTTTGCCCACATACAGCAGGCGCGCATCGCTGTCGAACATGCGATACACACCAGGGCGCCCACTGACGGTCGAAAGGAAGGCGCTTGGATCAAACGGGTCAGTCATTATCAGAGACTGGCATCGACCATGCCGTGACGAACCGCCAACAGCGTCAACTCAACATCGCTGCTGATCGAAAGCTTCTCGAAAATGCGGTAACGGTAAGTGTTCACGGTTTTCGGCGACAGGCATAGCTTGTCGGAAATGATCTGGACCTTCTGGCAGCCGACAATCATCAGGGCGATCTGGATCTCCCGCTCTGACAGTGCGTCGAAGGGCGAATCATTGCTCGGCTGGAACGACTTGATCGCCAACTGCTGGGCAATTTGCGGACTGATATAACGCTGCCCGGCAAATACCAGGCGAATCGCCTGCACCATTTCATTTAGCCCTGCGCCCTTGGTCAGATAGCCTGCGGCACCTGCCTGTAACAGTCGGGTAGGAAACGGATCTTCCTCGCACACGGTTACAGCGACGACTTTGATGTCCGGGTGGCTGCGCAACAACTTGCGCGTGGCTTCAAGACCGCCGATCCCAGGCATCTTGACGTCCATCAGCACCACATCCGGTTTCAACTCACGCGCTTTAAGCAGGGATTCCTCCCCCGACTCAGCCTGGCCGACTACTTGCAGACCATCGATGTCAGCCAACATTCGTGTAATACCTGTACGAACGAGATCATGGTCATCGACTACTAGCACCCTAATCAAGCAGACACCTCGCGATAATGGTCTTATTGGTTGCCGAACACCTTAGCAAAAAGCATCCGGTAGACCTAGCAGCAAGCGCTATATAAAAAGTTTCAATTCGTCTTGAATGGCTTGAGCTACACGCTTTGCAGACGTTTCAGCGCAGACATTTACGCTCCATCCTCAGGAAACAGTCGTCCTGCCCGACAATCTGCAAGCCCATGCGCTGATAAAGCGCTTGCGCGGGATTGTCCTTGAACACCGTCAAACGCAACGCCGGACGTCGCTCTGCACAGGCTTTCGAAAACACCTGCTCGAGGGCCCAGGTGCCAACGCCCTGACCGCGAGAGGCCTCCACCACATGCAACTCGCGAATGTACAGGGCCTTCGAATCGTGGCTCAGGCTGATAAAACCCAGCACCGATGCATGTTGGCAAATCAGCCAGTTTTCCCGACCTGCCCAGGCAACATCGAAAGCCTCGTCGATCCACGGCAGGTCATGCCGAATGTAATAGCCAAGCATCGTCTGGCACGTCAGTGCTCGCGCAAATGACAAATGTTCCGCCGAGGCCGGCCGCAGTTCAAGATCCATTTGCCCTCCTCATGCACTGACCACGGGCAGGACCTCCCCGCGCCATTCGCTGGCATTTCGACGGGCGATCACCAGTAAATCCCCGGTTCCCGGGGCCGCTGTGATCAGCGAACCGTCCGGCGCCCAGATTGCACTGCGCCCCGCAGACTCCCAGCCGCCCGTTGCACCGCCATGATTGGCCATCAGCACCACCATCAAGTGCTCGCCGGCATAACCCTGCAGCAACGCGGTGTCCGGAGCATAGCCACCTTCGGTAATCAGCACGCCTGCGGCGTAGAGGTTCGCCCCCATGTCGGCGGCCGCAGCGGCATGGCTGGCATGCGAAAAGTCAGCGCACACCGCCAACGCGATCGTATCGTCACCGATTGTCAGCAGCGAACCGCCCGACCCCGGTGCAAACGCCTCCTCCTCGCCCGAATGCAGATGCTGCTTGCTGTAGACCCCCAGCGAACCATCGGCAGCCAGTACCAGCGCGCCAATCAGTACCGGCGAATCGGTCGATAGACGAATCGGCATTCCGACGACGGTGGTAATACCCAGCTCTTGAGCCAGATCCCGCAGTGGCTGCAAAACCGCTGCATCCGGCGCGATCGCCAATTGCGCCGCCAATCCACGCTCATACCCCGTGAGCGACAACTCGGGGAACACCAACAGTTGCACGCCCTGCTCGGCGGCGACCTGGATGAAGTGCTGGTGCCGGGCAATATTGGCGCGAAGGTCCCCGGCGATCGAGATCGATTGTGCGGCGGCGATGGTCAGTGTCGTCATCTGCATTGTCCTTGATGAGTGTCCGCAAGCAATCACGAAGTGTGGCACAAAGCTACGCCGTGCTTAAGCCATAGAAACTGACCTGCGAGCCGATAGTATTTACTGATTGAATCTGCACACCCGCCTCTAGTAAGCTCGGCGCATTCATCGGAGACAGACCATGCCGCATACCCCTTCACAGCTTCGCATCGCCAGCGCCCCGCGCTCGGTTGCGGCTGCACGGGTAAATGGCGTCTGCGCACCGGTAAACTTTTATTTTGGGTATTGGTTTAGCCACTGGCGCGCCTGATACCCACATGGCGCCCACTACTCAAGGGGTCGCCTACCAGAGAATTCTCAACCCCCGGTCGGCTTCCCGACCGGGGGTTTTGTTTTTTCAGCCCCATACATTTTTAGCGACATCACTGACTTCAAGGAATCACGACATGAACTACGCCACTTATTACCGTTACGACAGTTTTTCCGCCTGGCGATTTACCAGCCTCCGCTCGGGACAGCCTGCCGCCTCCGATCGGTCACCCACAGGTGGCATGCACACACTCGAAGCCAACCCGGCCAACTGTCGAACACCCCAGTAGGGCCGAGCGCGCGGGACCGAACCCGCCGCCAGCCCAGGAAGCCCGAATATGAACTCGTCCATCTCTGCTCTGCCGCTGTCCACCTTGAGCCCGGCCAATGAAACGCTGACCCAGCGCTTGCCCAGCTCGCTGCAACTCAAGCACCAATTGCCACTCAGCCTCACGCTGACCCAACAGGTCGCTGCCCACCGTGAAGCAGTCCGCGCGATTCTCGACGGTGAAGACTCCCGTCTGCTGGTCGTCGTCGGCCCTTGCTCTATACACGACCCGCAATCCGCCCTCGAATACGCTGGCAAGCTCGCCCGGCTTGCGGCCGACGTCAGCGATGAAATGCTCGTGGTAATGCGCGCCTACATCGAAAAGCCTCGCACCACGGTGGGCTGGAAAGGCCTGGCCTACGACCCGCACCTGGATGGCAGCGACGATATGGTCGGTGGCTTGACCCTCTCCCGTGAATTGATGCGTGAAATGCTTCGCCTCGGTTTGCCGATCGCCACCGAACTGCTGCAACCCATGGCCGCCAGCTACTTCGATGACCTGCTGAGCTGGGTCGCGATCGGTGCGCGTACCACCGAATCACAGATTCACCGTGAGATGGCCAGCGGCCTGGGCATGCCGGTCGGTTTCAAGAACGGCACTGATGGCGGTGTCGGCATCGCCACTGATGCCATGCGCTCGGCGGCGCATCCGCATCGCCACTTCGGTGTCGACAGCCAGGGGCACCCGGCAATCATTCAGACTCAGGGCAACCCGGATACGCATCTGGTACTGCGTGGCGGGCATCGTGGGCCAAACTATGATGTTCAGAGCGTCGCGCACATACAGGTGGACTTGCAGAAACTGAAGATTGCCTCGCGGATCATGGTCGATTGCAGTCACGCCAACAGCGGTAAAGACCCGCTACGCCAGCCGGTGGTGTTCAACGAAGTGCTTGAGCAACGCCTGAGCGGCAATCGCTCGCTGATCGGCATGATGCTTGAAAGCCATCTGTTCGAAGGCTGCCAACCGTTAAGCACGTCGCTGCGCTATGGCGTTTCGGTGACTGACGGCTGCCTGGGGTGGGAGGCGACCGAGCAGTTGTTGCGCAACGCCAGTCTGAAGCTGCGCGGACCTGAAGCGGGCATCTGAACAAACCCGCATACAAGTACTCAGCGATCAATTGCCCGGCACTGCCGTTCCAGTTGCACCTCTGGAACGGCAGCGCCAGACAATCACTGAAGAAAAGATCTCAAAATGTTCCGAGCAATGCCTCGCAAAAATCTGATCTTTCCTGCTATTTCTATTCCGCTTTCAACAGTTTCTAGCGGTTTTTTCCCACACCGCTCGCCTGCCGCCCTGCATTAGAGTGAGGACGTGAACCCCACTCGAACTTACGGAATACAGGTACGCACATGCAACGGAATGCAATCACGCAACACCCTATCCTGCTGGTCCACGGTCTCTTCGGATTCGAAAGCATCGGCAAACTGGAACTCTTCCATGGCGTGAAACAGGCACTGAGGAACACTGGCGCTCAAGTGTTCATACCCCACCTCTCGGCCGCTCACTGCAATGAGGTCCGTGGCGAGCAACTGCTGGCACAAATCGACCTGGTGCTGGCTGGCACCGGCGCGAGCAAAGTCAATCTGATCGGCCATAGCCAAGGTGCACTGACCGCTCGTTATGCCGCAGCGATGGCACCCCAAAACATCGCTTCGGTGACCTCGGTCAGCGGACCGAACCATGGCTCCGAGCTCGCCGACTACTTGCGCAAAGCGTTGACCCCCGGCCACCTGCCAGAACACGTCGCAGTGGCGGTCTCGACGTTGTTCGTCGAATTCCTGTCGTTTATCAGTGGCAGTTCGAAAATCCCGCAGAACGCCGTCGCCGCCCTCAACGCTTTAACCACCGACGGCGTCGCTGAGTTCAACGCCAAATACCCCCAAGGCCTGCCGAAGACCTGGGGTGGCAACGGCGAGGAATGGGTCAACGGCGTTCGCTACTACTCCTGGAGTGGCACCTTGCAGGGCAACCTGCTGGATACAGGGCTGCATGCGCTCGATCCGCTGCACGCTTTTTGTCGAGGGTTTTCCAGGTTTTTCACTCGCGAGGCTGAGCAAAACGACGGGATGGTCGGCCGCTACAGCTCGCATCTGGGCACCGTCCTGCGCTCCGATTACCCAATGGACCACCTGGATGCGATCAATCAAACGGCAGGTCTGGTACGCAAAGGCATCGACCCCGTCGAATTGTACTTGCTGCATGCCGAACGCTTGAAAGGCGTCGGTCTCTAGGGTCTGCTGATGTCTGGTCACAACCGCAACGCAAGACGTCGCGACAGCAGGCAATGGATTGACGGAACTTTGACGAGAAATAGGTCACTGAATCCGGTAGGCTCAGCACCTTACTTGAACATTGAATGGAGATTTTTCTCATGGCCAAAGCCACTGCCCGCCACATCCTGGTTGCCACCGAAGCCAAGTGCAACGAACTGAAAGCCCAAATCGAAGCCGTCGCTGATTTCGCCGAAATCGCCAAAGCCAACTCCACTTGCCCGTCGAGCCGTGACGGCGGCAACCTCGGTTCGTTCGGTCCTGGCCAGATGGTCAAGGAATTCGACGCCGTGGTCTTCAGCGCACCAGTCAATACCGTACAAGGCCCGGTGAAGACCCAGTTCGGTTACCACCTGCTGGAAGTGACCAGCCGCCAGGACTGATCATTCCGCGATTTGCTCAAACAACGGCCCACCTTCTGGTGGGCCGTTGCGTTTGGATCGAATGATTATGGCTGGCGAGTCACGCGCTGCTAGCGTACAAATTGTGCTTATCGATCATCCGGCTCTTAAGGCTGACAATGCGACTGGCTTTCCCCTCATTGATCTTCACGGCCCTGGCCTTGCTGCTGAGCACCGCAGCCGTGAACGCTGCGCCACAACACGCCTTGACCGTGTATGGCGAACCGGCCAAATACCCTGCCGGTTTCAGTCACTTTGCCTACACCAACCTGCAAGCCCCCAAGGGCGGCAGCATGCGCCGCTCGGCGATGGAAATCGGCCACTTCGACCACGTGTTACCGTATATCGACAAGGGTATTGGTGTGACCCAGGTCGACGGGATGATTTACTCGCCACTGGCCCAACGGTCTCTGGATGAGCCCTACACCGTGTACGGGCTGGTGGCAGAGAAAATGGAGCGTGCCGACGATGGTCTGTGGCTGCGTTTCTACCTCGATCCCAAGGCTCGCTTCGCCGATGGCACGCCCATCACCGCCGAAGACGTGCGCTACACCTTCGACCTGCTGATGACCCAGGGCAGCCTGCGCTATCGCACCCAATTCGCCGACGTCAAAGGCGTCGAAGTCGAGTCGCCGCGCACCATTCGCTTCGACTTCAAGAGCAACGAAAACCGCACCCTGCCCCTGGACATTGCGACCCTGCCGATATTTCCCGAGCACTGGTGGAAAACCCGCGACTTCGCCAATGGCGGCGGTTACGAAGCACCACTGGGCAGCGGCCCGTACCGCGTCGGCAAGATTGATTCGGGACGCAGCATTACCTTTCAGCGCAATGCCGACTGGTGGGGCAAGGACCTGCCTGTCAGCCGCGGCCTGTACAATTTCGACCATTTCAGTATCGAGTACTTCGGCGACACCGATGTCGCTCGTCAGGTGCTGCGCGGCGGCGCCTATGACTACAACCGCGAGTTCTCGGCCACCGCGTATTCAATCGGTTACGACGGTCCAGCGCTGAGCGACGGCCGCTTGCAAAAGGCTCATCTGGCCAAAGAGGCACCACAACCGGCCCAGGGTTTTGTGTTCAATCTGCAAAAGCCGATGTTCCAGGACCGCCGCGTACGCCAGGCCCTGGCGATGCTCTGGGATTTCGAGTGGAGTAACCGGCAGATGATGCGCGATATGTACATTCGCCAGCAGAGTTACTTTTCCAATAGCCTGTTGGCGGCCAGGCAACTGCCCGATGTCGGTGAGCTGGCGATTCTCGAACCCTTGCGCGGGCAGGTTCCGGACGAGGTCTTTACCCAGGTATTCGAAGCACCGAAAACCGACGGCAGCGGCCTGATCCGCGATAAGCAATTGCAGGCACTGGCGCTGCTCGAACAAGCCGGCTGGAAAGCCGATGGCGATCGACTGGTCAACGCCGAGGGCGAACCGCTGGCGTTTACTTTCCTGATCAGCCAGAACGGCATGGACCGTCTGCTATTGCCGTACAAGCGCAACCTGGCGCAGATCGGCATCAATCTGGATATCCGCCGGATCGACTCGTCGCAGTACGTAAACCGCTTGATGAGTCGTGACTACGACATGATCGTCACCGGCTATCCGGTGACTACCTCGCCAGGGAGCGAACTGTACAACTACTTCGGCTCCGCCGCCGCCACCGACCCCGGCGCCAATAATTACATGGTGCTGAAAAGCCCGGCCGTCGACACGCTGATTACCGGCCTGGTCAAAGCCACCACCCAGGCCGACATGCTGCGTTATGCCCATGCACTGGACCGGGTGCTGCAATGGAACTACTACTGGATTCCCAACTATTACCCGCCAGGCTCCTCGACCGTGTGGTGGAACCGTTTCGGCATTCCGGCGGTACAAGCAAGCAATGACGAAGCCATCGAGAGCTGGTGGGAAATGAACCCGACGCCGCTGACCAACGAACAGATGGCCGTCGAACGCATCAGCCGTGGCAAACCCGGAGGGCCGCATTGATGCTGGCTTATATATTTCGACGTTTGCTGCTGATCATTCCGACGCTGGTGATTATTCTGCTGGTCAACTTCGTGATCGTGCAGGCCGCACCGGGGGGGCCGGTCGAGCAGGCCATCGCTCACCTGCAAGGCATCGGCGGCGCAAGCATCGGCTCTTCCGGTGACGCCATCAGTCACGGCTCGCGAGCCAGTCGCGGGCTTGATCCGCAACTGATCAAGGACATCGAAAAACAGTACGGTTTCGACAAGCCGGCACCGGAACGCCTGTGGCTGATGATCACCAGCTATGCCCGACTGGACTTCGGCAAAAGCTTCTTTCGCGGTGCCACGGTCACCGACCTGATCCTTGAAAAGATGCCGGTGACCATCTCCCTCGGGCTTTGGGCAACACTGATCACGTACCTGGTATCGATCCCGCTGGGTATTCGCAAAGCCGTGCATCACGGCAGCCTTTTCGATATCTGGAGCAGCACCGCAATCGTTATCGGGTACGCAATGCCGGCGTTTCTGTTTGCGATGTTTCTGATCGTGGTATTTGCCGGCGGTACATCGTTGAACTGGTTTCCGGTACGGGGACTGGTCTCGGAGAATTTCGATCAGTTGTCGACGCTGGGAAAGGTGGCCGATTACTTCTGGCACCTGGTGCTGCCGGTGACGGCACTGGTAGTCGGCGGTTTCGCTACCTTGACCATTCTGACCAAGAACTCCTTCCTCAACGAGATCACCCGTCAATACGTGGTCACCGCCCGCGCCAAAGGCCTGAGTGAACGCCGAGTGCTCTACGGCCACGTGTTTCGCAATGCAATGCTGCTGGTGGTTTCAGGTATTCCGCAGGCGTTCATCAGCGTGTTTTTCGCCGGTTCCCTGTTGATCGAGGTGATTTTTTCCCTCGATGGCCTGGGGCGGATGAGTTACGAAGCGGCGGTGTCCCGGGACTACCCGGTGGTGTTCGGCTCGCTGTTCATCTTTACCCTGTTCGGTCTTTTGATAAAACTCATCGGTGACCTTTGCTACACCCTGGTCGACCCGCGCATCGACTTCGCCGCGAGGAACGCCTGATGCTCAATCTCTCGCCCCTGGCGCGCCGACGCCTGGAACGCTTCAAGAAAAACCGTCGAGGCTGGTGGTCGCTGTGGCTGTTCATCGGCCTGTTCGTCCTGACCCTCGGTGGTGAGTTGATCGCCAATGACAAGCCGCTGGTACTCGATTATCAGGGCTCGTTGTACTTCCCGGCGTTCAAGCGCTACACCGAGCAAGAGTTCGGCGGGCAACTGCCATTCCAGGCCGATTACCGCAGTGATTACGTGCAGAAGCTGATCCACAAGGACGGCGGCTGGATGCTCTTCCCGCCGATCCCGTTCAGTGACGACACGCCGAACTACGACCTCAATCAGCCGGCGCCGAGTCCACCCTCAAAGGTTAACTGGCTGGGCACCGACGATCAGGCGCGCGATGTCTTGGCGCGGGTGATTTTCGGCGCCCGGGTGTCGATATTGTTTGCGTTGGCGCTGACCTTCATCAGCGCGCTGATCGGCATCGCCGCCGGCGCCTTGCAGGGCTACTACGGCGGCTGGGTCGACTTGCTCGGTCAGCGCCTGCAGGAAGTCTGGTCAGGGTTGCCGGTGCTTTACCTGCTGATCATCCTGTCGGGTTTTGTCGAGCCGAATTTCTGGTGGCTGCTGGGGATCATGGCGCTGTTTTCCTGGCTGGCACTGGTGGACGTGGTGCGCGCCGAGTTCCTTCGCGGGCGCAATCTGGAGTACGTCAAAGCGGCGCGCGCGCTGGGTCTGACCGACCGTAAAGTCATCGTGCGGCACATTCTGCCAAACGCGATGAACGCGACCTTGAGTTACCTGCCGTTCATTCTCACCGGGGCGATTTCGACCCTCACTGCCCTCGACTTCCTTGGCTTCGGCATGCCCGCCGGCAGCGCCTCGCTGGGCGAGTTGATCGGTCAGGGCAAACAGAATCTGCAAGCACCATGGCTCGGGCTGACGGCGTTTTTCACCCTGGCGCTGATTCTTTCTTTACTGGTGTTTATCGGTGAAGCAATGCGTGATGCGTTTGATCCGCGCTCTTGAGCCGCGATTTTGATCCTCGATTTTGAAGCGGACTGTTGATATGAGCGACAACCTGATCGAAATCCGTGACCTCAATGTGGCCTTCAATGGCCAGGCCGCAGTGCGTAACCTGTGCCTGGACATCCGCCCCGGCGAATGCCTGGCACTGGTCGGCGAATCCGGCTCGGGCAAATCGGTGACCGCCCACTCGATCCTGCAACTGGTACCCGATGTCGGCACCGAAACCCGGGGCAGTATTCGCTACCGAGGCCAGGAGCTGCTCGGCGCAGACGCCGGGACGTTGCGAGCCTTGCGCGGCAATCGCATCGCGATGATTTTCCAGGAGCCGATGACCTCTCTCAATCCGTTGCACAGCGTCGAGAAACAGATTGGCGAAACCCTGCTGGTGCACAAGGGACTGGGTGGCAAGGCAGCGCAAAAGCGCACCCTTGAGCTACTCGAACTGGTGGGCATCCGGAACCCCGAAGAGCGCCTGAAAGCCTATCCGCACCAGCTCTCCGGTGGCCAGCGGCAACGGGTGATGATCGCCATGGCACTGGCCTGCGAGCCCGAGTTGCTGATCGCCGATGAACCAACCACCGCGCTCGATGTGACGGTACAACGCAAGATCCTGCTGCTGCTCAAATCACTGCAACAACGCTTGGGCATGTCGCTGCTGTTGATCAGCCACGACCTCAATCTGGTGCGCAGCATCGCCCAGCGTGTCTGCGTCATGCACGCCGGGGAAATCGTCGAGCAAGCCGAGTGCGAGCGCCTCTTCAACCACCCGCAACATCCCTACAGTCGACTGCTGTTGAACGCCGAACCGGAAGGCGAACCCCTGCCTCGTGACGAGCGTGAAGTAGTGCTTGAAGTCAACGACCTCAACGTACGTTTTCCGCTGGGCGGCGGATTGTTCCAGCGTAAAACCTGGTTGCATGCAGTCGACGGCATCAGCCTGAGCATTCAACGTGGCAAGACGCTGGGCATCGTTGGCGAATCCGGTTCCGGCAAGTCCACCCTCGGCCAGGCGATCCTGCGCCTGCTCGACTCCGACGGCAGCATCCGCTTTCAGGGCGAGGCGCTCGACAGCCTGAACCAGAAGCAGCTGCGGCCTTGGCGCAAGCAGATGCAGGTAGTGTTTCAGGACCCGTTCGGCAGCCTCAGCCCGCGAATGTCAGTCGCACAGATCATCAGCGAAGGGCTGGAAGTCCATAGCCAATCGAGTGCTGCCGAATGCGAGACCCAGGTCATTCAGGTGCTGAAAGAAGTCGGCCTTGACCCGCAAAGCCGCCACCGCTACCCGCACGAATTCTCCGGTGGTCAGCGCCAACGGATTGCCATCGCCCGCGCCCTGGTACTCAAACCCGCGCTGATCCTGCTCGACGAACCGACCTCGGCGCTTGATCGCACGGTGCAAAAACAGGTGGTCGCCCTGCTCCGCCAGCTTCAGGAAAAATACGGCCTGACCTACCTGTTCATCAGCCATGACCTGGCAGTGATTCGAGCCCTGGCCCATGACATGATCGTGATCAAGGACGGCAAAGTCGTGGAACGCGGCGCCAGCCATGACGTGTTCGCCGCGCCGCAGCACCCCTATACCAAAGAGCTGTTGGCCGCGGCGCATCCGGGCTGGGTATGATCGCATCGGACCGCGTCATGGCCTTTGCGAGCAAGCCCGCTCCCACATTGGATCTTCGGCACTAACAAGACCCTGTGGGAGCGTGCTTGCTCGCAAAGGGGCCAGCACAGTCAAAACACATTCTGGAAGTGAAGCCATGAACACCACCGAAAGCCTCAAGGACTACCAACGTGTGCGCATGCTGGCGATCCGCTCATTGTTCGAGATCATCGAGCAATCCAGCGAAGGCACGGTGATCGTCGACCGTGACGCGAACATCGTCTGGATGAACGAACGTTATGCCAAGCGCTTTGGCCTGGCGTCCGCCGAAGGGGCTATCGGCAAGGCGTGCGAAAGCGTAATTCCCGGCAGCCTTTTGCGCGAGGTGGTGCGTACCGGTCGACCGATCCTTCTGGACATGCAGGACACGCCCAAAGAGCCTCTGGTGGTGATGCGCCTGCCAATTCACGATGACGCCGGCGCGGTAATCGGTGCCATCGGCTTCGCGCTGTTCGATGAGTTGCACAGCCTGTCGCCGATGCTCAAGCGTTACCTGAGCATGCAGGAAGAGCTTGCGTCCACGCGTTCGCTGCTGCGTGCCCGGCAAGCCAAGTACACCTTCGCCCACTTCATCGGCACCAGCGCTGCCAGCCTGGAGGTCAAACGCCGCGCCCGACGTAGCGCCAGCACCGAGTCCCCGGTCTTGTTGCTGGGTGAAACCGGCACCGGCAAAGAACTGCTGGCCCAGGCGATTCATGGTGCTTCGCCACGGGCGCACAAAGCCTTTGTCAGCATCAACAGCGCGGCGATTCCCGAAGCGCTGCTCGAAGCCGAATTTTTCGGCACCGCGCCTGGCGCCTTCACCGGTGCAGATCGCAAGGGCCGCTCCGGCAAGCTGCAGATTGCTCAGGGCGGGACCTTGTTTCTCGACGAAATCGGCGACATGCCGCTGCCGTTGCAAAGCAAGCTGCTGCGGGTATTGCAGGAAAAAGAATTCGAACCGGTCGGCTCCAACGAAGTGATTCAGAGCGATGTGCGAGTGATCGCTGCGACCTCCACCGACCTCGAGGCGGCGATCAAACGCGGCGAGTTTCGTGCCGACCTGTATTACCGCCTCAACGTGTTGCCGATTCAGGTGCCACCCCTGCGCGAGCGCCTCGACGACCTGCCGGCCCTGAGCGAAGCGATCCTGGAAGAGCTGCGCAGCCAGCATGAGCTCGACAGCCAGGCGCTGGAATTACTCGGCCAACACGCCTGGCCGGGGAACATCCGTGAATTGCGCAACGTGCTGGAGCGGGCCGCGCTGCTCAGCGATGACCTGATCCTGAATGCTGCGGAAATTCGTGCAGCGATTGGCAGTTTTGTGCCGGTACAGCGTTCTGCGTCACCGGCCATTGAAACGCATGCCAATGAGACCTTCAGTGCGGCACGCGAACGCTTCGACCGGCAGTTGATTGAAAGCACGCTCGCGCACTGTGGTGGCAGGGTGATCGAAGCCGCGACACGGCTGGGGCTTGGGCGTTCGACGCTGTACAAGAAGATGGTGGTGCTGGGGATTGCGGAGTCTCAATAAAGAGATATAGATCTCCATTTATAGACATGACTTGAAACCGTATCGCAGCCATCGCGAGCAGGCTCGCTCCCACACTAAATCGCATTAGACTCGCATTTCCCGGTCAACCCTGAACAAATGTGGGAGCGAGCCTGCTCGCGATAGGGCCATCCAAACCACTACAAATCTCTAATTTGAGACAAATGATTTTTCAATCGTCGAAAAAATAATAAATATCCTTATATTTCAGCTAGTTGCTTTAATGGCACGAAACTCGCTAACGCCCTCTCCGACAAAAGATCCACCAAAAAAAATAACAATCCAGGAGACACACCATGAGTGTGATCATTGCCTTGGCAGCCCTCGCGCTGCTGATGCTGGCTGCTTACCGTGGCTACAGCGTCATTCTCTTCGCTCCGATTGCCGCCCTTGGCGCGGTCCTGCTCACTGACCCTTCTGCCGTTGCGCCCGCCTTCACTGGCGTGTTCATGGAGAAAATGGTCGGATTCGTCAAACTGTACTTCCCGGTGTTCCTGCTCGGCGCGGTGTTCGGCAAGCTGATCGAGTTGTCGGGCTTCTCGCGTTCGATCGTCGCCGCAGCGATTCGTCTGCTCGGCACGCGCCAGGCGATGCTGGTGATCGTGCTGGTCTGCGCCCTGCTCACCTACGGCGGCGTGTCGTTGTTCGTCGTGGTGTTCGCGGTGTATCCGTTTGCCGCGGAGATGTTCCGTCAGAGCGATATCCCGAAACGGCTGATCCCGGCGACCATCGCCCTCGGCGCGTTTTCCTTCACCATGGACGCCCTGCCCGGCACCCCGCAAATCCAGAACATCATCCCCAGCACCTTCTTCAACACCACCGCCTGGGCCGCGCCGTGGCTAGGTTTGATCGGCACGATCTTCGTGTTTTGCGCCGGCATGCTGTTCCTCCAGCGTCAGCGCAACAAAGCCCAGCGCAATGGCGAAGGCTACGGCACAGAGCTGCGCAACGAGCCGGAAACCGCCGAAGACGTGAAGCTGCCGAACCCGTGGATCGCGCTCTCGCCGTTGCTGCTGGTGGGCGTCATGAACCTGCTGTTCACCCACTGGATTCCGCTGTGGTACGGCAAGACCCATAGCCTGAGCCTGCCGGGCATGGCTGCGCCGGTGACCACCGAAATCGCCAAGCTCACCGCCATCTGGGCGGTCCAGGCCGCGTTGCTGGTCGGCATCATCATGGTGCTGGTGTTCGGCTTCCAGGCGATCCGCGGCAAGCTCGCCGAGGGCAGCAGAAGCGCGGTCGGTGGCGCCTTGCTGGCGGCGATGAACACCGCATCGGAATACGGTTTTGGCGCGGTCATCGCCTCCTTGCCCGGCTTCCTGGTACTGGCCGACTGGCTCAAAAGCATCCCCAACCCGCTGGTCAATGAAGCGATCACCGTGACCCTGCTGGCGGGTATCACCGGTTCGGCCTCGGGAGGCATGAGCATCGCCCTGGCGGCGATGGCCAATGACTTCATCGCGGCAGCCCATGCGGCGAACATTCCGCTGGAAGTGCTGCACCGGGTCGCAGCCATGGCCAGTGGCGGCATGGACACCCTGCCGCACAACGGCGCCGTCATTACCTTGCTCGCGGTGACGGGCCTGACCCACCGCGAAGCCTATAAAGACATTTTCTGTATTACGCTGATCAAGACCCTGGCGGTCTTCGTAGTCATCGGCACTTTCTACGCCACCGGCATTGTGTGAGGCATTCATGACAACTCTTTCGGGCAAAACCGCACTGGTCACCGGCTCCACCAGCGGCATCGGTCTGGGCATCGCGCTGAGCCTGGCCAAGGCCGGCGCCAACCTGATCCTCAATGGTTTCGGCGATGCCTCCACAGTCATCGCGCAGGTGCAGCAGTTTGGCGGCAAGGTCGGCCATCACCCGGCCGACGTCAGTGACCCCGCGCAAATTGCCGAGATGATCGCCTACGCCGAGCGTGAGTTCGGCGGCGTCGATATTCTGGTAAACAACGCGGGCATACAGCACGTGTCTGCGGTGGAAGACTTTCCCGTGGAACGTTGGGATTCGATCATTGCGATCAACCTGTCGTCGGTCTTCCACAGCACTCGTCTCAGCCTGCCAGGCATGCGCGCCAAAGGTTGGGGACGGATCGTAAACATCGCCTCAGTACACGGCCAGGTCGGCTCGGTGGGCAAGGCTGCCTACGTCGCCGCCAAGCACGGGGTGATCGGCCTGACCAAAGTGGTCGGCCTGGAAACCGCCACCAGCAACGTCACCTGCAACGCCATCTGCCCCGGCTGGGTACTGACGCCGCTGGTGCAGAAACAGATAGACGACCGCGCCGCCGCCGGGGTCGACCCACAACAAGCACAACATGATTTACTCGCCGAGAAGCAACCGTCGCTGGAGTTTGTGACACCTTCACAACTGGGTGAACTGGTGCTGTTCCTGTGCAGTGAAGCCGGCAGCCAAGTGCGTGGCGCGGCGTGGAATATTGATGGTGGCTGGCTGGCGCAGTAGCCTTTACTGATGATGATTGATGATCGTTCCCATGCTCTGCGTGGGAACGATCCGACAAGCGTATGTGCAGTCATAAAGAAAGAGGCAAGCCATGTCAGCAGTTCTTTGGCAACCCAGCGCCGAACGCATCGGCAAAACCCGTATGGATGCCTTCCGGCGCTTCAGCAATCAGCGGTACAACCTGACACTCGCGGACTATCCCGCTCTGCATCAATGGAGCATCGATCGACGCGAAGACTTCTGGCAGGCCATCGTCGACTTTTTCGAGATCAAGTTTCACCAGCCAGCGAGCACGGTGCTGCGTGAAGGCCCGCAGATGCCCAGCGCCGAGTGGTTTCCCGGCGCCACGTTGAACTTCGCCGAACACCTGCTGCGTCGTCGCGATAACACAACCGCCGTGATTGCCATCGCCGAGAATGGCCAGCGCGAAACCTTGAGCTACTGTGAATTGGCCGAGCACGTCGCCGGCCTGCAAAAAAGCCTGAGAGCCGCTGGTGTCGGCCTGGGTGATCGAGTCGCGGCCTGCATGCCGAACACCTGGCAGACCCTGGTAGGCATGCTCGCGACCACCAGTCTGGGAGCGACCTGGTCCTGCTCGTCACCGGATTTCGGTACGCATGGAGTAGTCGACCGCTTCGGCCAGATCGAACCGAAAGTACTGATCACCTGCGCCGGTTATCGCTACGCCGGCAAGGAGATCGACCAGACGATCAAGGTCAACGAAATCCTCGAACGCCTGCCATCGCTGCAGCAACTGATCATCGTGCCTTATGCCCGACCACAGGCCCGCGTTGACGACTACAAAACCCAAGCCAATGTTGCGTTGTGGGACAGCTTTTATCGCCCAGGCGGCGAGCCCGGGTTCGTCGCGGTGCCCTTCGCGCATCCGCTGTACATTCTTTACTCCAGCGGCACCACTGGCGTGCCGAAATGCATCATTCACAGCGTCGGTGGCGTGCTGCTGCAACACGTCAAGGAACACGGCTTGCACGTCGACCTCGGGCCTGACGACCGACTGTTCTACTACACCACCTGTGGCTGGATGATGTGGAACTGGCTGGTCTCGGCATTGGCGGTCGGCAGCAGCGTGGTGCTGTACGACGGCTCACCTTTCCACCCCGGCCCGCAACGCTTGATCGACCTGATCGACAGCGAAGCCATCAGTGTCTTCGGCACCAGCCCAAAATACCTCGCGACCCTTGAAAGCAATGAGATCCAACCGCGCCTCAGCCACGACCTGGGCAGCCTGAAAGCCCTGCTCTCGACCGGCTCGGCACTGTCGCCGCAAAGCTATGATTACGTTTATCGCGAGATCAAAGGCGAGTTATGCCTATCGTCGATGTCCGGCGGTACTGACATCATTTCCTGCTTCATCGCCGGCAATCCGGTCCTGCCGGTACGCCGTGGCGAGATGCAGTGCAAGGGCCTGGGCATGGCCGTTGAAGTCTGGAATGAGGCAGGTCAGCCGGTGATCGGTGAAAAAGGCGAGTTGGTCTGCACCCGGCACTTCCCGGCGATGCCGATCGGCCTGTGGAACGACCCGCAGCAGGAAAAACTCCGCGCGTCGTATTTCAGCCAGTTTCCGGGCGTCTGGGCTCAGGGTGACTACGCCGAACAACGACCCAATGGCAGCTGGCTGATCCACGGGCGCTCCGACGCGGTACTCAACCCCGGTGGCGTACGCATCGGCACCGCGGAAATCTACCGTCAGGTGGAAAAAGTCCATCAGGTACTGGACTCGGTCGCCATCGGCCAGCAATGGCAGGATGACGTGCGCGTGGTGTTGTTCGTGCGACTGCGTGACGGCGTGACACTGGACGACAACCTTGAGCAGCAGATTCGCCAGGTCATCCGCGCCAATACCACGCCTCGGCATGTGCCGGCGAAGATCGTGGCGGTGACGGATATACCGCGAACCATCAGCGGCAAGGTTGTCGAGCTGGCCGTCAGAAATGTCGTGCACGGCCTGCCTGTGAAAAACACCGATGCACTGGCCAACCCTGAAGCGCTGGAGCAATTTCGGAATCGACCGGAGCTGGCGAACTGAAAACCCGCGTAGGGGGATGTCAATCCATCAGCCCCCATTCACCGGTTTCGGTGGATGGGGGTTCGGCATTCGGTACATTGTCCGCGTGCAACTTCAGGCGCAAGCGCAAGTTATTCACCGAGTCGGCGAATTTCAACGCCTCCTCCTCATCGATCGCGCCCTCGACAACCAAATCGAACAACGCCGTATCAAACGTCTTCATTCCCGACTCTGCCGACTTTTCCATGATCTCCTTGAGCTGGTGAAGCTCATTGCGCCGTATCAGATCGCCAATGGTTGGCGTACCCAGCATCACCTCCACCGCCGCCCGGCGCTGTCCATCGCGAGTGCGTACCAGGCGTTGGGAAACGAAGGCCTTGAGGTTGTTACCCAAATCATTGAGCAACTGCCCACGGCGTTCTTCCGGGAAAAAGTTGATGATCCGGTCCAGCGCCTGATTGGCGTTGTGGGCGTGCAAGGTGGAGAGCACCAGGTGCCCGGTGTCGGCGAATGCCAATGCATGCTCCATGGTTTCGCGATCGCGGATTTCGCCGATCAGCACCACATCCGGGGCCTGACGCAGGGTGTTCTTCAAGGCGGCATGAAAACTGCGCGTATCGACGCCCACCTCACGCTGGTTGATGATCGACTGTTGATGGCTATGGATATACTCCACCGGGTCTTCGATGGTGATGATGTGCCCGCTGCTGTGGCGATTGCGGTAATCGATCAACGCTGCCAGCGATGTCGACTTGCCCGAATCCGTGGCGCCGACAAACAGCATCAGCCCCTGCTTGAGCATCACCGTCTCAAGCAACACGGCCGGTAGTTTAAGGTCTTCAAAGCGCGGGATATCGAGTTTGATATTGCGCGCCACGATCGATACGTCATTGCGCTGCTTGAAGATGTTGACGCGAAAGCGCCCGACTCCAACCAGAGAAACCGCCAGGTTCATTTCCAGCTCGCGGTCGAACTCTGCACGCTGTTCGACGTCCATAAGGGTCTCGGCAATCCGGGCGATCTCGCCGGGCTTGAACACTTCGTGGGCCAGTGTTCGAAGTGTCCCCTTGAAGCGCCCGGTAGGCGGTGCGCCAGTCGACAGGTAAAGATCGGAGCCATCCTGGCTGGCCAGCATTCTTAGCAGCGAGTGAATTTCCATGGCAAAAAAATATCCCTTGAGCCTTCCATTGAACGAAAATTGCCAAGGCACGCCACTTTTCACGCGTCCAAGCGTCTACTCCTTCGAAGAATAGTAGATGCCCCAGTACAGACATGTAGCACGGACATGATGCAGGAACCCCAATGAACGGATCCCCTACCGGCGGCGACGCCCAGGCCTTGATTGCCCGACTCGACTGGGCACAAAGCCCGCTGGGCTCTGCCAGCCACTGGCCGCAGAGCCTGCGCACCGCCGTGGACATCGTGATTCACTCGCCCATGCCCATGCTGTTGTTATGGGGACCAGAGCTCTCGCAGATCTACAATGACGGCTTTGCGCTGCTGGCCGGCAACAAGCATCCGCAGGCTTTCGGACAACCCACGCACCAGACATGGCCAGAACTTAAGGATTTCACGGCGCCTATTTATAGCGCTGTCCTACAAGGCCAAGTGCGTTCCTACAGCGAGCAGCGTTTCAGCCTGCAACGCGATGGCGGTGAATCGGACTTCTGGCTGGACCTGACCTACAGCCCGATTCGTGACGAACATGGGCAGGTGTCCGGGATCCTGGTCACTGCGATCGAAACCAATGAGCGCCGACGCATCGCCCTGGAGCTCAAACAACGCTCGGAGGCCAGTCTCAAGGCCCAGCACGAAACCGAAGAGCGTCTGCAATTGGCCCTCGCCGCCACCGACGCGGTGGGCACCTGGGACTGGGATATCGGCGAAGATCGCTTTATTGCCGATGCCCATTTCGCCCAGTTGCACAGTGTTGATCCGGCACTCGCCAGCCAACTGCCCATCACCGAATACCTCAACGGCGTGCACCCGGAAGACCGGGCCATGGTCGCCCGCAGCATCAAGCATTGCATCGCCCATGGCAGCGAATACGCCGAGGAATACCGACTGCTGCAAGCCAGTGGCGAAGTGCGCTGGGTCTTTGCCCGAGGCCGCTGTTACAAGGATCACCACGGTCGCCCCCTGCGTTTTCTCGGTGCCGCACTGGACCTGACCGAGCGCAAGCACACCGAACAGGCGTTACGGCAAAGCCAGACCGAGCTGCAGCTGATCATCAACGCCATGCCGGTGCTGATCGGTTATGTCGATCATGAACAACGCTTTCGCCTGAACAACAGCGCGTACCTGGACTGGTACGGCATGACCCCGCAGGAGCTGTACGGCAAAACCATTCGCGAAATTCTCGGCGACGAACTCTATGCCACCCGCGTCGAGCACATCAGCGCCGCGCTGGCGGGCAAAGCCTGCAGTTTCGAGGCCTATTCACCACACCGCGACGGCCGACCGCGTTATGCACTGATGAAGTACCTGCCACGCTTTGGTTCTGACGGCGCAGTCAATGGGTTCTACATTTTCGTGATCGACGAAACCGAGCGTAAACAGACCGAGGAAGCCTTGCGCAACCTCAACGAGACGCTGGAAGAACGGGTCGACACACGCACCAAGGCACTGGCTGAAGCAAACCATCGCCTGCAAAACGAAATGTTTGAGCGTGAACGCGCCGAAGATGCGTTGCGTCATGCCCAAAAAATGGAAGCCGTCGGCCAACTCACGGGTGGTATTGCCCACGACTTCAACAACATGCTGACCGGGATTATTGGCAGCCTGGACCTGATGCAGCGCTATATCGCCGATGGGCGTAGCGATGAGATCGGCCGCTTTGCCGATGCGGCCGTGTCGTCAGCCAACCGGGCAGCCGCGCTGACTCACCGACTGCTGGCATTCTCGCGCCGACAATCACTGGACCGTCGACCGCTTGAGCCCAACACGCTGGTGCATTCTCTCGAAGAGCTGTTGCGCCGCACCAAGGGCGAGCATATCGAGCTGAAGTTTCAGCTGGCACCTGAAGTCTGGCCGGTCAACACCGATGCCAACCAACTGGAAAACGCCCTGCTCAACCTGGTGATCAACGCCCGCGACGCGATGCCTGAGGGCGGCGAGCTGGTGATTGAAACCGCCAATAGCTACCTCGATGGCAACGACATCAGCACCCTTGAGCCAGTCAAGGCCGGTGACTATGTAATGCTCGGCATACGCGACAACGGTACCGGCATGACTCCGCGCGTATTGGCCAAGGCCTTCGATCCGTTCTTCACCACCAAACCTATCGGCCAGGGCACCGGGCTGGGGTTGTCGATGATTTATGGCTTCGCCCAGCAATCCGGCGGCCATGTGACCCTCAGCAGTGAGCCTGGACAAGGCACGACGGTGCGCCTGTATTTGCCGCGCCTGCACAACGCGCCTCAGCACACCTCGCTGGCGGCAGTCAGCCGGGGCAGCCCCTATGCGACGGCGGGTGAGTCGGTGGTGCTGGTCGAAGACGACCCTGCGGTGCGTATGCTGGTGCTCAATGTACTGAACGAACTGGGCTACATCACTCATGAGGCGCAAGATGCAAAAAACGCCCTGCCGTTGCTGGAGTCTGACCTGCGCATCGATCTGCTGGTGACCGATGTCGGCCTGCCCGGTATGAATGGCCGGCAACTGGCGGAAATCGCCCGTCAGCATCGGCCTGGGCTCAACGTGCTGTTCATGACCGGTTACGCGGAAAAAGCCGCCGAACGTCAGGGTTTTCTCGACGAGGGCATGGACCTGCTGGCCAAGCCCTTCACCCTTGAACAACTGGCCGGCAAGATTCGCCACATGATCCGCCGAACCGGATGATTTGAGGCATAATCGCGCCCCGCCGCCACCACCGCTCCAAGGTAACTGCCCCAATGAAAGCTCAAGCCCGCCATATTCTGGTGAAAACCGCCGAAGAAGCCGAACAGCTCAAACAACGCATCGCCAAGGGCGAAGCCTTTGATGTGCTGGCCAAGAAGTTTTCCACCTGCCCGTCCGGCAAACGCGGGGGTGATCTGGGCGAAGTTCGGCCCGGGCAGATGGTCGGCGCTATCGACGCGGTGATCTTCAAGAAACCGCTGCGTGTCGTACATGGGCCGATCAAGAGCAAGTTTGGTTATCACCTGGTGCAGGTGTTTTACCGCGATTGATGGATTGGCTTGAGGGCCTCTTCGCGAGCAAACGGAACGTCGCCCGGCTGCTCCCACAGGTTTTGTAGTGTGACTGCAATCAATGTGGGAGCGAGCTTGCTCGCGATCCGATTGCGCAGCAAGCGGCCATTGAACCTCAATCTTTGGGGATCAACGCCCCCGGCACCTGGATCACCCGGCTCGCCAACCGATGCCCGGCCTCTGCGGCTTCGGCCGGGCTTGCGCCACGGAGCCGACTGGCCAGATACGCTGCGCTGAACGAATCCCCCGCCGCCGTGGTGTCCACTACCCGCTCGACGCGTTGCGCCGGGACCTCGAACGACTCACCGCCACAGCGAATCAGACACGGCTCGGCGCCGCGCTTGAGCACCACTTCCGGTATACCAATCTGCTCGTAGGCCGCGAACACCGCCGCATCATCGGAAAAGCCGAACAACGCCTGTTCATCGTCCACTGTCAGCAGAGCCAGATCGACATAGGGCAAGACTTCGCGGTACGCCGTCCGAGCCTGTTCGACGCTGCTCCACAAACGCGGCCGATAGTTGTTGTCAAAAACGATCCGCGCATCCCGCTGACGGGCTTCGATCAGTGTCTCGATGAGCTTTTTGCGCCCTGCTTCGCCCAGCACCGCCAGGGTGATGCCACTGAAATACAGCACATCGTAATCCGGTAGCGCCGCAAGAATCGGTGCCGCCGCTGGCGTGGTAAAGCAATCGCGCACGGCGGCTTCGTTGCGCCAATAGAGGAAACGACGTTCACCCGAAGCATCGGTCTGGATGCAGTACAAACCGGGCAAACGTCCCGGCAGCCGCTGGACCATGCCCAGGCCGATACCTTCTTCGGACCAGCTCTGACACATGGCATCGCTGAAACTGTCGTCGCCCAACGCGGTGACATAATCCACCGTGGCCCCATCGCCCATTTCACGAGACAGGTAGACCGCGGTGTTCAGGGTATCGCCGCCAAAACTCTGTTGCAGACTGCCATCGGCGCGCTGCTGCAACTCGATCATGCACTCGCCGATCAGCGCAATGCGCGGGGTGTCGGTGCCGAGATTGCTGAGGGTGTTCATGTTAGTGGGTTCTCTGGTGTGTCGATCGTTCCCACGCTCTGCGTGGGAATGCATCCTGTGACGCTCTGCGTCACCTCACGAATGGACGCGGAGCGTCCGTGGCGGCTCGTTCCCACGCAGAGCGTGGGAACGAGAACGTGGAGGACCTAGAAACAGGTTTCCATGCTTTCGATGACGTTCAACTGCTCATCCACCAGGCAACCAGTGCGCCATTTGTCGAAGGTCAGGCACGGGTGAGACGTACCGAACGAGATGATGTCGCCCACGCGCAACTGAACCCCGGGCGCGACCGTCATGAACGCATGCTGATCCATCACCGCCGTCACTTTGCAGGCACCGACGTCATCACCGATCGCTGGCAGCACACCCGCCTGGTAACGCAGCAACGGCACCGGCAGCCCCGCGTCATAGGCCACGTCGCGCTTGCCCAAGGCAATCACCGCAAACCCCGGCTCCGGCAACGACTGCACATGCGCCCAGACTTCCAGCGCCGGACGCAGGCCTTCGTGCAAGTCGCTACGACGATCGAGCACGCAGCATTGCGCTTCCTTGTAGATGCCATGGTCGTGAGCCACGTAACTACCGGGGCGCAGCACGCTGAGGAAACGTCCGGCAGCGTTCTGGGCTTCGAAGGACTCGGCGATCAGGTCATACCAGGCCGAACCCGACGCGGTGATAATCGGCTTGGCGATGGCGAAAGCGCCGCTGTCTTGCAACTGCACCGCGAGGCGCACCAGAGACGCAGCAAATTCGCGAATTCCGCTAACCGCCTGGTCGCCGTGAATCACCCCTTCGTAACCTTCAATACCGGTCAACGCCAACCCCGGCTGCGCCTTGATCGCCTCAGCCAATGCCAGCACTTCGGCTTCGCTGCGGCAGCCGCAACGGCCGCCGACCACGCCGTACTCGATCATCACGTTCAGGCGCAGGCCGCGCGCGGCGAAAAATGCCCCGAGGTCGGCAACGTTGTCCGGGTGATCAACCATGCAGTAAAAGTCGAATGCCGGATCTGCCAGCAACTCGGCGATCAGCGCCATGTTCGGCGCCCCCACCAACTGATTGGCCATCAACACCCGGCGCACGCCATGGGCGTAGGCGGCGCGAGTCTGCACCGCAGTGGCCAGGGTTATGCCCCAGGCGCCCGCCTCCAGTTGGCGGCGAAACAACGACGGGGTCATGCTGGTTTTGCCGTGCGGCGCCAGCTCGGCACCGCTGTGGCTGACGAATGCCTGCATCCAGCGAATGTTGTGCTCCAGCGCTTCGCGGTGCAGCACCAGCGCCGGCAGGCTGACGTCACACACCAGATTGGCGCCGGGTTGGCCGGCGCCCTTTTCTACGGCGGCGATGTTCAAGGCAGAAGGCATGTTCTAACTCCTCACACGCGGCCGCGAACGGCCACTGTTATTCGTTGATGCGACGGGCCAGGTTGTTCGCGCTGTCGATCAGCACCCGGCGATAGTCGTTGTAATTGTTCTTCGCATCGGCCCTTGGGGCGACAATGCACAGGGTCGCAATCGCGACGCCGCTCGGGTCTTTCACCGGGGCGGCGAAGCAATGGGTAAAGGTGTCGGCGACGCTATCGAAGGAGAAGAATCCGTCGATACCGGCCTGACGGATTTCCGCCAGAAAACGCTCCAGCGGCAGACGTTCTCCGCCCGGCAGGATGAAGTCTTCCTCATCGATCAGGTCGATGATTTGCTGGTCGCTCAAGTGCGCCAGCAACAAGCGTCCGGAAGCGGTCCACGGGATCGGCGCGTTCTCGCCAATGTCCGAGGAAATGCGGAAATGCCGCTCGCCCTCCTTCATCAGCGCCACCGTATATTTGCGCCCGTTGAGCAGGCACATCTGCGCGGTTTCGCGGGTCTGGCTGACGATTTCCTGCAAGGCGTGATCGGCCTCGCGGCTCAGGTCGAAATGACGCAGATGCGCTTGCCCCAGAAAGTACAGTTGCCGGCCAAGGTAGACGTGACCTTCCTTGCCCACCGGTTCGAGAATCCGTCGTTCAAGCAGGGACGCGACCAGTTCGTAAACCGTGGATTTCGGACTGCCGATACCGCTGGCAATATCGTTCGGCCGCAGCGGCTGGCCGACTTCCTTGAGGAAATCGAGAATATCGAACGCCCGGTCCAGACCGCGGGCCCGGCGCTTGATGGTGTCTTCGGTCATGTCAGTGGGTTCCCATTCAAATTCGCCGGGGAGTTTAACCAGAGTGAGATGGCGACGGTTAGGCCGCCATCGCGAGCAGGCTCGCTCCCACATTGGATTTGTGTACTGCCACAGATTGCAGCCACACCACCAAACTCCTGTGGGAGCGAGCCTGCTCGCGATGGGCGCACCTCGGTTCAGGCCTTTTTCTTGTACGCCACACAATCAATCTCGACCTTGCAATCGACCATCATGTTCGCCTGCACACAGGCCCGGGCCGGTGCGTGTTCCGGGCTGAAGTATTCGGAAAAGACTTTGTTGAAGCTCCAGAAATCCCGTGGATCTTCCAGCCACACGCCCGTGCGCACCACGTCTTCGAGGCCATAGCCGGCTTCTTCGAGGATCGCGATCAGGTTGCGCATGGTCTGGTGAGTCTGCTCGACGATCCCGCCGGCAATGATTTCGCCATCCACCGCCGGCACCTGGCCAGACACATGCAACCAGCCATCGGCTTCGACCGCACGGGCGAAAGGACGAGGCTGGCCGCCACCGGCGGTGCTACCGGCGCCGTAACGAGTAATACTCATGAGTGTTTCTCCTGATCTGAAATTGAATGTTAAAAACGAGTGTTCTTGAGAAATTCCGCCAAACGCGGAGATTGCGGACGTTCGAACAAATCCTTGGGTGGCCCCTGCTCTTCGATACGCCCCTGATTCATGAAAACGATCTTGTCCGAAACCTCAAAGGCAAAACGCATTTCGTGGGTCACCAGCAGCATGGTCATGCCATCCTCGGCCAGGCCCTTGATCACGCTCAATACTTCGCCGACCAGTTCCGGGTCGAGTGCCGACGTCACTTCGTCGAACAACATCAGGCTTGGGTTCATCGCAATCGCCCGGGCAATCGCCACGCGCTGTTGCTGACCACCCGACAACTGACCCGGATAGTGGTCGCGGCGTTCCAGCAGGCCGACACGCTCCAGCCATTTTTCCGCCAGCACCACCGCTTCATCCTTGTGCAGCTTTTTGACTTTGAGCAGGCCAAGGGTGACGTTCTGCAACGCCGTGAGATGCGGAAACAGGTTGAACTGCTGGAACGCCATGCCGGTCATCGCCCGGTGCTGGGCGATGACTTTTTCCGAGTGGCGCACGCGCTTGCCGTTGACCTCGTGGTAACCGATGGACTCACCATCGAGCAGGATCTGCCCGCCCTGGAACTCTTCGAGCATGTTCACGCAGCGCAGCAGCGTGGTTTTGCCTGAGCCGCTGGAGCCGATCAACGTGACCACGTTGCCACGCTGCATGGTCAGGTCGACGCCCTTGAGCACTTCGAGCGGCCCGTATTGCTTGTGCAGACCGCGAATATCCAGCAAGGCCTGGCTGGCGTTCTGTGTCGAAACTTGAGCTTGAATCATGGCAAGGCCACCCGCTTTTCAATATGCCGGCCGAGTAATTCGATGGCGTAGTTGATGATGAAAAAGAGAAAACCGGCAAACAGGTAAAACTCCAGGGTCATGAAGGTCCGCGCAATGATCTGCTGGGTACTCAGCAGCAACTCGGCCACACCGATTACCGAGAGCAAGGTCGAGGCCTTGACGATTTCGGTCGATGAGTTGACCCAGGTCGGCAAAATCTGCCGCAGCGCCTGGGGCAACAGCACGTAAGCGAGGGCCTGATAAAACGTCAGGCCGATGGCCTTGCTCGCTTCCATCTGCCCACGTGGTAATGCTTGCAACGCACCGCGAACGATCTCGGCAACGTGCGAACCGCAGAACAGCGTCAACCCCAGCACTCCGGCCTGGAACGCATCGATCTGCCAACCCAGCGCGGGCGCCATATAGAAGCAGGCCAGCACCAGCACAAACACCGGCGTGCCACGGATCAGGTCGACGTAAAAACGAAACGGTGCACGCATCCATACCGTGCCGTAGGTCAGCACCAGCCCGGCAACGATGCCGATCAGGGTGCCCAGCATGATCGCCAGGACAGAGCACTGCACACTGGTCAAAAAGCCCGACCACAGGGTGTCGCGGGCGACCCATAACTCATGCAACCAACTTGGGGACTCGTACATGGAGGCGCTCCTAACGGCGAATCGCCAGACGCTGCTCGAGGTAACGCAGCAGCATCGCGATGAGATAACAGGCCGCAACATAGAGCGCTGTCGTCACCAGCCAGGTTTCAATCACCCGGTAGCTTTCGACGTTGATCTTGCGCGCGTAATAGGTCAGCTCCGGCACGGCAATCGCCGCCGCCAGCGAGGTGTCCTTGAACAGCGAAATGAAGTTGTTCGAGAGCGCTGGCAACACGTTGCGCAACATCACCGGCACGGTGACGTAGGCCTTCACCTGCCACTCCCCCAGACCAATCGCCAGCCCGGCTTCACGCAGGCCTTTAGGGATGCTCAACAACCCGCCGCGGAACACTTCGGTCAGGTACGCCCCGGCATACAACGACAGGGTGATGATGAACGACGGGAGTTTGTCCAGCCGAATACCCAGGCTCGGTAGCGCAAAGTAGATCAACAGAATCAACACCAGAATCGGCGTGTTACGGATCACCGTCACGTACACCGATGCCAGCACCCGCAATGTGCGGTGCTTTGAGAGCAAAGCAAACGCCATCAGCAGGCCGATCACGCAACCGATGGCGATCGACACCAACGCCAGTTCAAGACCCAGGCCGAGCCCCGCCAGCAAGGTGTCGAAATCGCGCCAGACGGCGGCAAAGTTCAACTGATAGTTCATGGTCAGCAGTACCTTGAGCGGGGCGCATCAGGGGCGCCCCACTCTCACGGGATCATTTGAATTCGACGGGGAAGCCAATCTCTGGGGAAGGCAGATCGACACCGAACCACTGTTTGAAGGACGCCGCGTAAGTCGGGAACTCAACGCCGGTCATCGCTTCATGCAAGACGGTATTGACGAAGTTCAGCCAGTCCTGATCGCCGCGCTTGACCGCACAGGCATAGGTTTGCGGGCTCCAGGCGTAGGTCGGGCTGCGATAGCGGCCAGGGTTCTGCACCATCAGGTATTTGACCGAAGACTGATCGGTGGCAGCTGTATCGGCACGGCCAGAGTTGACTGCCTGGTACATCAAGTCGACGCTGTCATATTGGTCAACCTTGGCCTTGGGCAGCGCCTGGTGCACCAGTTCTTCGGCATAGACGTTTTGCAGCACCGCCACGGTGACGCTGTCGCCGGCCGCTTTCAGGTCTTCGATTTCCTTGTACTTGCTGTTGGCCGGCAACAGCAGGCCAACGCCTTCGCGGTAGTACGGCAGGGTGAACGCCACTTGCTGCGCACGGCTGGCGGTGACGGTAATGAACTGGCAACTCATGTCGACCTTGTCGGTCAGCAAATTGGGAATCCGTGCATCCGACGACTGCACCACGAACTCGACCTTGCTCGGGTCATTGAACAAACCCTTGGCGACCATCCGCCCGATGTCGATATCAAAGCCCTGCAATTTGCCGTCCGCGCCCTGGAAGTGCCACGGCGCGTTGGTGCTGCCCGTGCCCACGATCAAATGCCCGCGCTTCAACACGTTGTCGAGCTTGCTGTCCGCCGCCTGGGCAATGCCCACGACAGAGGCTGTGGCCGCAAAGAGAAAAACACACGCTGTAAACAAGGAAAGTCGACGCTGCATGACGGGCACTCCAGGATGATGTTTATTCCGCTATACCGGAACTTGGTATGTAACAACGGAATAGACAGCAGAAAGTGTGCCATAGCCCGACAGGAAAATCCCACGGCAAATGAAATATGAATCGAATCAACGGGATACGAGAAAGCACAAAAAGGCGTTACCAAACGACGCAGCGCACAAGCGCTACCGTTGGCTACAGGCACGGGTAGTGGGGCCACATTTGAGGTCAGGTGCGCTTCAAAACGAGACACGTCAGCGCCCTGTACCTGTCAACTCTGACAGTAGACGCCCCCTGCAGACGGCATTAGCGTTATCACGCGCTTTCACTTCGTCTTGCTGCTGAACAAGGAAGACTTCAATGAGCTCGACACCCCACTCGCTCGCACCGCAATACCTCCGGGCATTGAGAAACTATCGCCCGGTCGTCCTGTATTTCGGTCATCCGCACTGCTGCGCCTGTGAGTTTGCCGGGCCGATTTTTCGGGAGACCGCCGAGGCCTATAAAGATCGCGCCGATTGTTACATGTTGAATACCGCCGAATGCCCCCGTCACCCCGAGGTCAGGGGTACCCCCACCCTGTTGTTCTATCGCAACGGGAAACTGCTGAAGAAACTCAAAGGCTTTGAAGATGCACAAGCCTTGAACGCTGTCTTTGCCAGCCTCATCGGTAAGGCCCGACACAAATCTGTCGTGCGCAAACCTCACCATGACCTGTCATGGTTGCGGCATACCCTTGGTACCTTGCGTACCGTCCCACGGGCACATCGACTGGTCGATCGTCGAGCCGCCGTCATCAGCAAAGCTCGCTGAGAAGCTCAAAGGCGTATTGGACAACCCCTCGATCCACTGCTTTCCTTTAATGGACCGATTGAAAAGCGTTCGCCCAAACCGTGAGGTTCGAGCAACATATCGGTTCGGGAGGGGCAATGTCGTTCAAAGTCATGATGGTTTTCGGTACTCGGCCGGAGGCCATCAAGATGGCGCCATTGGCCCGGGTTCTGCGTCAGTGGCCTGGTGTCGAGCTGAACATCTGTTCCACTGGGCAGCACCTGGAAATGCTCAAACAAGTGCTCGACTCGTTCGAGTTGACGGTCGATGAAAACTTGCAAGTGATGACCCAGGGCCAGTCTCTCAACGGCTTGTCTCAGCAACTGCTGATGAACCTGGATAAAAGCTATGAACGCCTGCATCCAGACATCGTGCTGGTACACGGCGATACCACCACCAGCTTCATCGCCGCCCTCGCCGCCTTTTATCGTCACTTGCCAATCGGCCACATCGAGGCCGGTCTGCGCACCGGCAACCTGCGCGCACCGTGGCCGGAAGAAGCCAACCGACGTCTGACCGGGGTGATTGCCGACCTGCACTTTTCACCGACCCGTAACGCCCAGGACAACCTGCTGCGCGAAGGTGTGCCGCTGGAAAGCATCGAGATCACCGGTAACACAGTGATCGATGCACTGTTGTGGATGCGTACCCATCAGCAGGAAATCCACTGGCACCCCGCCGCCGGCTCTGCGCTGGCAATGCTCGACGACAATCGGCGCATAGTGCTGATCACCGGCCACCGTCGGGAAAACTTCGGCGAAGGCTTCCGCAATATCTGCCAGGCCCTGGCTGACCTGGCCCTGCGCTATCCCGATGTCCAGTTCGTCTACCCGGTGCATCTGAATCCGCGGGTGCAAAACGCCGTGTATGACATGCTTTCGGACAAGCCGAACATCTATCTGATCGCGCCCCAGAACTATCAGCATTTCGTCTGGCTGATGGGCCGGGCACACATCATCCTGACCGACTCCGGTGGCATCCAGGAGGAAGCCCCCGCCATTGGTAAACCGTTGCTGGTGCTGCGCGAAGTAACCGAACGGCCATCGGTGCTCGAGGGCGGCACCGTGTTGCTGGTGGGCACCGACACCGCGAAGATCGTCAAGGAAGCCAGCCAGCTACTCGATGACGAGGCCACCTACAAACGCATGAGCCGCATCCACAGCCCTTATGGTGATGGGCACGCCAGTGAACGTATCGCCAAACGCCTATGCACCTGGTTGAGCGCGCACTCGGCGAGTAGCACGCTATGAGCCTGGCGTTTGTCGATTTCTTTGCATACGTACTGTTTGGCCTGAAATACCTTGCGATCACCCTGGCCTTGTTGATGTTTGTGCTGGGTCTGGATGACCTGTTCATCGACCTGATCTACTGGAGTCGCAAGCTGATCCGGCGTTGGCGGATCTACGAGAAATTCAAGCGTGCCGATGAACAGCGACTCTATGAGATCCCCGAGAAGCCCTTGGCGATTATGGTTCCGGCATGGAACGAAGTCGGCGTGGTCGGTGAAATGGCCCGGCTCGCGGCCTCGACCCTCGACTACGAGAATTACCAGATCTTCGTCGGCACCTACCCCAACGACGCCGAGACCCAGGCCGACGTCGATGCCGTGTGCCAGCACTATCCCAACGTGCACAAAGTGGTCTGCGCCCGCCCCGGCCCGACCAGCAAAGCCGACTGCCTGAACAACATCATCGACGCGATTTTGCGCTTTGAAAGCGAAGCGAAAATCGAGTTCGCCGGGTTCATCCTGCACGACGCCGAAGACGTGATTTCGCCGATGGAGTTGCGCCTCTTCAACTACCTGCTGCCGAACAAGGACCTGATCCAGATTCCGGTCTACCCCTACGCGCCGGAATGGAACGGCTTCACCGCCGGGCACTATGTCGATGAGTTCGCCGAGAACCACGGCAAGGACGTGATCGTGCGCGAAGCGCTGACCGGCCAGGTGCCGAGCGCCGGCGTCGGCACCTGCTTCAGTCGCAAGGCGATCAGCGCCCTACTGGAGGACGGTGATGGCATCGCCTTCGACGTGCAGAGCCTGACTGAAGACTACGACATTGGTTTCCGCCTCAAGCAAAAAGGCATGAAGTGCATCTTCGCCCGCTACTCGGTCACCGACCCGAAACTGGCGCTGGAACAGAAGTGGGTCGTGGGTATGAACCGCGCGTTCTCCCAGGTCATTTGCGTACGCGAACACTTTCCACGTGATTTACAGCACGCGATCCGACAGAAATCGCGCTGGATTGTCGGCATCGTGTTCCAGGGCACCAAAAACCTCGGCTGGAGCAGCAAGGGCTCGCTGAACTATTTCCTCTGGCGCGACCGTCGAGGACTCATCGCCTATCTGCTGAGTTTTATGGTCAATCTGCTGTTTCTGGTGCTGCTGGCAATGTGGCTGGTCACCCTGATTTCACCGAACGCCTGGCGCTTCCCCTCGATTCTCTCGGACAGCATCCTGCTTTCAGCGCTGCTCTGGCTGAACGGTTTGATGCTGCTCAACCGTCTGTTCCAGCGCGCCTGGTTCGTCACCCGTTTCTACGGTCTGGGACAGGGCCTGCTGTCGGCGCCACGGATGATGTGGAGCAACTTCGTGAATTTTTTCGCCAACCTGCGCGCCCTGCGCCAGGTCATGGAAATGGGCGATTCGCGCCGCGTGGCCTGGGACAAGACTACCCATGAGTTCCCGGCGCTGGCCAAGGCCCAACGCACACCGCTGGGCCATCGACTGGTAGAAAAAGGCCTGCTGACCGAAGAGCAACTTGAAGCCGCGATCACCAACCCGGTGCGTCGTCGCCTCGGTCATGAACTGCTGCTGCGCGAGCACATCAACAGCACCCAACTGGTCGAAACCCTGGCCGAGCAACTGGATCTGGAGTGGGCGCCACTCAATCCGTTCAAGCTCGACAAACAGCTGATCGACCGCGTGCCCCGCAAAGTCGCCACCCACTACGGCGTGTTGCCGGTCGCCGAAGAAGGCACAACCCTGGTGCTGGCCTCCGAAGGTCCGGTCGGTCAGGTTTCGTTGGGGGCCATCAGCCGTCAATTGAAACGCCCGGTTCGCTGCCGTCTGGCACCGCAGGGCCGAGTCACTCTGGGCATCCGCTACTGGTACCCCAGCGCGCTGCAAAACGAGGATGTCCGTCATATGCTGCAAGTGCTTGAGCGCCATCAGGATGATGAAGCCTTGCTGGAGCGCGTAGGCCATCACCAGGTATTGCTCGGCAACCTGCTGCAAGTGCGTGGCATGGTCCCGACAACGCTGTTCAATCAGGCGCTGATCGACTTCGACGCCGAGCGCATGTCGCTGGGCGATCACCTGATCGAACGCGGCATGATCACCCCAGAGATTCTGCAACAGGCACTGGCCGAGCAATCTGCGGAACAACAAGCAGCTTTCCGCATTGCCCGGGAGGTCGCATGAGGCCGGGTACTTGTCATCCACTGGTGCTCGCTAGCCTGTTGCTGAGCCTGAGCGCTGCCAGTTGGGTAGATGCGGCGCCGCTGAGCGATTTCGAGCAGTTCCGCAGTTTCCCGTACATGGACCGCAGCTACCGCGAAGCGAAAAAAGGCAATTGGGTTGAAGTCGAACGACTGATGCACCACTTGCTGACCATAGTCCCGAAAAACGACGAGGCCCGGGCATTGCTGGTCGAGGCCCTGGCCAAACAACGGCGATACAAAGACGCCGTGCAAGCGTTGCCGGACAACCCGGACAACAGCGAGGTCCTGCTCAACCTGCGACTGACCTGGATCGAACAGGACCCACCCACCTCCGAACAGGTCGAAAAATGGCTGGACACCAGCCCTCTGAACCAGCGCGTGCGCCTGTGGCAGGCCTACAGCATGAGCGTGGCCAAGTTTGGTGGTGCACTCAAAGCCCACGACTGGCTGGCGCAACTGTCGCCAAAGGGTGACGACAACATCCTGCGTCTGGCCCGCGCCAACTGGTCCGAGCAACTGCGCGACTGGAACGGCACCATCGAGCAACTCGCGCCGTTGGCCGCGCGTAAACAACTGGACGCCGAAGGTTGGCAACGACTGGCCAACGCCTATGTGCAACGCCTCGAGGAAAAGCCCTTGCAGGATCTGCTGCAACAGGCGCCAACCCCGGAAGCGGCACGCAAGGCGCGGCTGGCGATGGTTGACCGAGCGGTTGCCATGGGCCATCTCCAACAGGCTCAACGCTGGATGCAATCACTGCCGGCCGGCGACCTCGCCGACCCGGCCCAGCGCCAACGACTGTGGGAACTGACACGGCAAACCGGCGACACGCAGGCCGTGCAACGCCTGAGCGGCGAGTTGCAGCGCCCGTGCCTGGAAACCGCAGAATGGCTGTCGCGTCGCGACCCGCACGCCGCGCTTGCCCAATTACGTGGTTGCTCGCCCAGCGATGATCCGCAGACCTGGCTGGTTCTCGCACAACGCCTGCAGGCCACCGACCTGCTGCAAAACCAGCGTCTGCCCGCCCCCTGGGACAGCAAACGCCGCGAACGCTTGCTCGATGTCTGGCAGCAACAGGGCCAGAGCGACAAAGTCATGGCGTGGCTCGCCAGCCAACCGCAAACCGCCGACGTGGTGCAGCGCCGGGCCGAACTGTTTCAGGCGCAGGGCCGTAACAGTGAAGCGGCCGCGCTATGGGAACGGCATTACCAACAGACCGGCAACCTCGACTCACTCAATCAAGCCACCTACCTGGCACTCAACAATGGCCAGCGTGATCATGCGCAGCAATTGCTGGAAGACGCCTTTGACCGCCACGACGCACGTTTGCCGACGGTCATGTTGCAGCGTCTGGCCGGGCTCTATGGCTCGTCGACGACAACCCCTGCCCAGCAAAAACGCATGGCCTTGCTGTTGAATCAGGTCGACGCTGCGACGCGCGACCAATTGCTCGGACAACTGTCCGAGAACGGCCAGTGCGACGCGGTACGTCAGGCTATCGGTGCACAGCCCAAAGAAGCCGGCGAATTCCGTGCCCTGGGTCGCTGCGCTTTGCCCAACCTGCCAGGTGAGGCGGCGGTCTATTACCAGACCGCGGAGAAACTCGGAGATCGCGGCAGTCGCTTACCGCTGGCCTACGCCCTGGAAGCCGCTGGTGACTCCGCCGGCGCCTTGCGTATCTGGCGCAGCGTGCCGGACAGCCAGCTCACCGAGAACGCCCGCCTCACTGCCAGCCGCAGCGCATTGACCGTCGGTGACACCGACGACGCTGAACGCTATTGGCAACAAAGCCACACCCGCGGCAGCAACGAATGGGCCCTCGGTGCGGCCATCGCCCAAGCCCGGGGCAATGACGCACTGGCCCTTGAGCGTCAACGTCAGGCGTTGCAGCAATCCCCTGACGCCGGGCACTTCTATGCCGCGTCGGTGACCGCGCAAAAGGCTGGTGATCTGCCGCAAAGCACTGCATGGCTGGCCGAAGCGGTACGCCGCGACCCGAAAAACCCGCGCTACAGCGCCGACTACGGCATGCGTCTGGCCGGGGCCGAAAACCGCCAAGAGCGGGCTAGCGCAATTCCCTACTTGCAAATCGCCACCCATAATTTCCCCGAGGACTATAGCCTCGGCGAGACCCTGGCCTGGCGCTACGACGAAGTCGCAGACAGCGCCTCGGCGCGCAAGGAACTGCGCCGGGTCATCGACCTTGAGCAAAACCCGGTGGCCGCTGACGACGACAGCGGCAGTCTCGAAGCTCGCCGCTATCGCCAACGTCGTGCCCACGAAACCCTGTCCAGACGTGACAGCCTGACCCTCGCCAGCACCTGGTCGCCGGCCGGGGTTTCGACCAACGACATCCTGCGACCCGACAACACCCAAGGCACTGCTCGTCACGCCGCCTCGCAAAATGTGCAGGTCGCCATGTGGGACCATGCCCTGGGTGATGAACCAAGCCGCGCCGGCAGCACGCTGTCGGTGTATGGCCGGGCATTGCTGGGCGCCACTGGTCGCTCCAGTTACGCAGAATCCGTCGGCACGGGCCTGGGCCTGCGCTACAAACCCTGGGGTACGGCGAACATCAACTTCTACGCCGAGGTCTACCAACAGAACACCTTCGACGAACAGAACAAGCAAGGCCTGAGTCTGGGTGAGTTTCTCAACCCGAATCAGCTCTGGGACCAGCTCAACGACCACCGTAAAGACGGCCACACCAGCACCGACTATTTACTGCGCTCCACCGCCTCGTTCCTCGATCAAGGCCGGTTCCGCAACGACTGGCGCATCGATGAAAGTGACTGGGAAGAACGTTTTCTCTACCTCGATGCGGCATGGTGGACCAAAGCCGGTGACCATCAATGGCTGTCACGCTTCCAGCAAGGGCACGCCTGGAAGCTACCGTTCAACAGCGCGCAAACCATCATGCCGTATGGCTTCCTCGAGTTTGCCAGTCAGGACCCGAACAACGACTGGCGCCAGGACCTGCGCACCGGTCTCGGCCTGCGTTGGCAATGGTGGTTCGACGACGACACTTACAACGCCTACCGCGCGCACCTGACCGTGCGCACCGAGTATCAACAATCGCTGGGCGGCAATTTGTATGAAGGTGGCAATGGCGCGCTGTTGGGCGTGGAGTTGAACTTCTGATGAATCGAACGATGCTTGTTCTCTGCTTGCTGATACTGGGTAGCCAACAGCTTTGCGCTGATGAGCGGATTTTCTATCAACCGTTGAATGTCGACGCCAGCCTGAGTCAGGCGCAATGGCAACAGGTCTGGCAAGCCAGCGCCGAACAAGGCGCGACCACCGTCATCGTGCAGTGGACGGCGTACGGTGATTCGGCCTTTGGCGAAGCAAGCGGCTGGCTCGCCAACAGTCTGCGCCTGGCTCAGGCGCAGGGCTTGAAACTGGTGCTCGGGCTGTCGATGGACCCGGCGTTTTACCAGCGTATCGACCAGCTCGACAGCGCCGGGCTGGCATCCTACTGGCAAGCGCAACTTGGGCAGTCACTGGCCCAGCAGCAAAAACTGCGCAAGGACTGGCAGCTGCCTGTCAGCGGCTGGTACTTGCCGATGGAACTGGATGACGCGCACTTCACCGCTGTCGACAGGCGCGAGCACTTGCAACGGCAACTCCAGGACTTCGCCCACCAACTTGACGCGCCGCTACACATCAGCGCGTTCAGTGCCGGCAAACTGGCGCCGCAGGTCAATGCAGACTGGCTGGGGAAGTTGGCCGGCAGCGGGATTCGGGTCTGGTGGCAGGACGGCGCCGGCACGGGACGCCTGCCGCCGGTGGTGCGCAACAGTTACGCCAGTGCACTGCCCTGCTCGGTCGGTATCGTGCGTGAAGCGTTCCGCCAGGTCAGCGCCGAAGGCCAACCGTTCCGTGCCGAGCCGGCCACCCCGGACGCCACGCCCAGTGGCTGCCATCCAACAGCCATATTCGACTTGCGCTACCGTCCGTGGGGACGGGTGATTCTGGACAATCAACATAAAAACCAGCCAGGCGCTGTACAAAACCATTGAAGCTCAAGCGTGTTGGCGCTCTGGGCGTTGATCCTCGACCAGCTGTACATCGCCAAACGCACACGCCAGTACCGGACAGCGATGAGCAAATAGCCGGATGGCTGCACTGGAACAGTGTGATGGCAGACTGGTATTTCAGCGAAGTTCAACAATACTTCGTCGCAGACGGATGAGGTCTCAAGGAGCAACTGACTCATGGACGTACCCTGCCTTCTGCGCGCCACCCTGATTGGCAATCTGCTACTGGCCGGACTTCCTGTTGCCCAGGCCCACACCCTGGGCCACGGCGCGACCGAGAACCTGAAAAGCTTTGCTCCCGCACCACCCGACACGCCATATCTGGAGGTGCTGCATCAGTGCGTCAGCCAGCAGGACACCGACAACGCTCACCTGCTCTCAGGACTCGGTGGCACACACTATCCACTGGTGAGTCTCAAAGACGCCGATCAGGTCGAAGCCTTCTACAGCCAGGGCATCGCCTTGCAATACGGCTTCAATTTTTCCGAGGCTATTGGAGCGTTCTACCAGGCCAGCCGCTTCGATGAAGGCGCGTCGATGCCCTATTGGGGCATCGCGCTGTCTGCCAACTCCAACATCAACAGCGACGCCACCACGGGTTGTGATCAACTGGCCTACCGCTCGGCACACATAGCGTTGGACAACGCCATGGCGCGCCTCAAGGACCCCGCCGCCAAAGAGCGCTTCAGCGAACGGCAATTGCAACGCGAGGTCGATTACGCCAAGGCGTTCCTGACTCTCTACAGCGAGAAGGACGGCAAGCTCAGCCTGCCCGACGAAGGCAAGCGGCGCTATGCCGACGCGATGAAAACCCTCTCGGAAAACTACTTCGACGATCTTGACGCCGCTACGCTGTATGCCGATGCCCTGCTCAACCTCAGCCCCTGGAAATGGTGGGAGGGCGATGAAGCAGTGTCCGATAAAGTCAAACCCACCTCCGCCGCCTATGAGGCATTACAAGTGCTCAACCGGGTACTGGTGCAGGACAAACTGCACACCGGCGCCAACCACTTCTATATCCATGCCATTGAAGAGTCGCCCTTCCCCGCCAGCGGCCTGCCCATGGCCGACCGCTTTCGCGATCAGAACCCGGCCATCGGTCATCTGGTGCATATGGCTTCACATATTTACCAACGCACCGGTAACAATGCCCTGGCCAGCGTCGCCAACTATACGGCGGTATCGGTCGACCGCGCCTACACCCATCAGATCGACCCGCAGAGCCCGTACCCGCTGCATTATCTGGGTCATAACATTCACTTCCTGACCTGGACGCTGTCCATCGAAGGGCGCCAGAACGAAGCGCTGAACATGGCCGAGGAGTTGGTGGAAAACACCACCCGCTATGCCGCGCTGGATTTCCTCTGTAAGCAGTACCCCCAAGAGATCGCCACCAAGTCCGACTACTTCTACGCCGTGCCCTATTACTTCGCCGTACGCTTCGAAGACTGGGATGCCCTGAAGCGTATCGAACCGAAGATCAACGCCGGCTTGCAAACCATCAACCAGACCTGCGCTGCCGCGAACAAATACGGTACGTTGACCGCACCTTACACTCAGGTCATGGCGGCATACGCCCGCGCCTACCAAAAACTGACCGCCGACGGGCTCGATGGCAGCGCTGCTCGTGATGCCCTCAAAGGTTATTGGCAGGCTGTCAACGCAGCCTTGAGCGTCAATCCGGACTTGAGGTATGGCAGCAACAAAGCCGTGGAACTGTTTCGCATTGCCAACCTGATCCTGCTCAACAAAGCTCAGGGCAGCAGCCATGGAACACTCGATATCGCGACACTCAGGGACGCCGGCACAGAGGTGTTCGGCAAGGATCAGAAACAAGCGTTGAACGCCGATCTCCAGGCCCTCGAGGGTGACAACAATGCGCGGATCATCGCGGCCTGGCGCAAAGCCGTGCAAATCCAGGACGCGCTCAACTACAACGAGCCGCCGGACTGGTATTACACGCTACGCGAGTCTTTGGGCTATGCGTTGCTGGCCCAGGGGCAATACGCGCAAGCCGAACAGGTGTTCCGTGAAGACCTGGCAAGCAATCGCCTCAGTGGCCGCTCACTCAATGGCCTGAAACTCAGTTTGGAGAAACAGCCAGGCAAAACCGTACCGGCGCTACTGAATGAGCAACTGCAAACCGCCTGGCGCAACGCGACCGTCAGCCCATCCCCGAAAAACTGATGACTTACACAACCCGGAGCTGCCGAAGGTTCGGCAGCTCCGGGTTGGATTTCAGTGAAACAGGCGCAGTTGAAACGGCCAGTGCCAACGAACGGGGCGAGGACTTTTAAAGCGCTCCCACAGCATCCAGCCCATGCTCAACAGCATCAACGGCACATGCCCCTCCTCTGCCAGCATCGGCAACAGCATCAGCGCCCAACATGACCCGACGCACCAGCCTGCGCTGACCATGCCGTACTTCAGACAGTCCTTGAGAAAGTCGAGGCCGAACGCCGAGATTCGCGGCTGATAATGACAGCGGTTGAGGTACCGTTGTTTGAGCGGCGAGGCCTGCCACACCAGGCTCACGGCCAGAGTGACGACAAACGCCATCGCCTGGGAAACCCCAAACATCACCCGCGCCGCTACTACCGAGGTCATGAGCAGCAGACCGGCTAGCGTCCAGACGCTGGCAAAACCCAGCACAAACAACAGCACCGCCTGCCAGCGCTTCCTCAGCAAACTGCGTTGCCACACATAAGTCAGCGGATGGACCAGCAGCAAGGGGGTCATCGCCAGCAACATCAATAGCCATGAAACCACCAACTGCCGGGGAGGATTGAACAGCAACGCCTGTTCAATCCCCTGCCAGCTCGCGGCATAAGCAAGAGGCACGAAGGCTCCGCAGAATGCCGGGATAGACAGCATCTGCACTGACCCGAGGAGCAGCCCCCAACCTGCCAGGCTGATCAGGATCAGCCATGGCAGGAAGCCTCGGGTCACGACCTGGATGAGGTATGGCCCCATCTTCAGTCACCTTGCCGGTAGACACTCACGCGACCGACCGTGATGTTGTCCTCGGCCTGAACATCGGTCACCGGCACAAAGCGCACTTTCAATTTGGCCAGAACCGGGTGGCCGCTGGCACTGAGCTTGTCGAAGACATCAGTGATCTCCAGCACATGACTCACGCCCTTACCGCCATGCTGGCTGTCCGGACGGCTGGCCTTGCGCACGCCGAACAGCGAGATCGACCCGACGTACTGGTCAGGCAGCGCCGACAACTGTCCCTCGACCGGCAGGCTGATGTACACGTCGAAGGTCGCCGCGTCATTGTTTCCGCGGATGTTTTCCAGGTTGAGATACACCCGGTCCAGGGAATGCTCTGCAACCGCGGGGGCAAAGGCCCGGGATTTCAGGTTGCCCATCAGCTTGCCCGAGGTGCTCTGGTCGAGTTGCAACGGCGTCTCGACTGTAGCGCCGGTCAGCGCGATGGCTTTGTCATTGGCGCCGAGCAGTTCGGCGGGTGATTGGGCACTCATGGACTTTTCCTTCACGGCTGCAGCACCAAGAGGCTCGGGGCTTGCGTGCAGAGTTTCCAAGCGTTGTTGAAATACCCGGGTACCGTGCAGCGGGTCGGACGTATCTTCATAACTATAATCCAGCTTCGGTGCCCGGGTATCGAGCATGTCAGACACCTTGAACGGCCACGGCTGGCCACTGACCGTCGGTACCACGAAACCACGACCCGGGGTCGGCGGACCATTGAGCCACGCACTGGTGACCGGGTTGCGGTTCTGCCGGTCGCGCTGCAGCCACACGTCCCAGAGCCGGTCGATGTTGGCGTGATGCAGCCAGAATATCGGGTCCAGGGCGGCGGTATCCGGATCGATCATCAACCCCGGCACCCGGCTGCCCTGTTGCTGGCCGCCCACGGCGACGTGCACGTAGTTGTGCGGTTGCGACTCGAGCCGACCGCTGACCTGGCCATAGTGCTCGAACACCGTGACCGGGCCACCGAAGCCAGGAGAGCCACCGCCGGAACCGCCGGCGAAGTCACGATCGGTGAGGGCCGGGCGCAGATCGATCCGCTGCTCGTTGAGCACCACCACCCCGTTGCCGGTCGGGCCAAACCGGCGAGCCACAAATAAGGGATTCTGCTCACCATTGGGCAAGGCGGTCGCGGCGAAGCAGGCTGGGAGGTTCAGCGTCTGCTGGTTCTCGTTGTAATTCCAGTACGGCAGGGCCCAATCACTTGGCCCTCCGAGGCTGACGATAGCCTTGCGGACGATCTGTTCGAATGACGCAAGATAGCCGCGGTGCCACGGCAAAAAGTACCAGGTCTGGTGTTGGCACTGGTTCCAGTAGGTGTCCTGATCTGTCTGGGACGGCAGTTGCTCATTCGGTCGCAGATAACCGGCGCTTTGCCAAAGGGGAATATCGATACCGTGTATTGCTGCCAGAAACCGCCAACTGGTGCGGTCGGTGATCGGTCGTTGTTGAAGGACTCCGACGCCACGCGCATACCACAACAAGGTATCGCTCCAGCCAGAACCCAGTCTCCATACATCACGCCGTACATGTGCCATGGTAGATCTCCCTGAAAAACCGCGTGGATGAGGAGCGCACTCCTCAACTGGCAACGGTAGATCAAGTGCCGCACAGCCCCTGTGAAAGCAGACCGGCGGCATGGCGTTCAAGGCCACGCGGAAACGGGCGTTCCTTATCTCCCGGAAAAGCGTAACCGCGAGAGCATTCGCAGGTCGCCGTCCAAGTAATAGGCGTTGGTCCAACTGTCATCCACCGCCAGGGGCGGAACCTGCTTGAGGTCCTCTTGCCTGGCGGCATAGCGGAAGCGGTAATGCTCGTAGAAGCGCAGCAATTCCAGGCCATAGCGGTCGGCCAGATCGGTGTTGCCGCGAATGATCAGGAAGTTTTCATCGTTGCCATCACTGGCGTTGATACTCAGGTTGTGACTGCCACTGATGATGGTCGGCGCGTCGGTGGTGAAGTCGACGACGATGGCTTTGAGGTGCACCAACAGATCGCCCTTTTGGCCCTTCATGCTTTCCTTGAGCCAGCCTTCGATACCGGTGTTGAGCAGCGCAGTGGCGGCGAAATCGGCCGTGCGGTCGGCGTGATAACCGGTGATGCGGCTGGCGGTGTTTTGCAGGCCATAGCGCAGCACATCGTCGTGGGGCTGGCCGAGCAAGGCGTTGAGGATTTCGTCCGGCAGCGCGAACGCGGTGACAAACAGGACGTCCTTCTTCGCCGCATTGATGATCTCGACAAACTGCTGCAGATCGGCCTGGCCGGTACGCGGTGAAAAACCGACAAACAACGGCTGTGACGGGTCCATCGGGTTATTCTTGGTCAACCAGGTACGCGTAGCGCCCACATCGGTCGGCGCGGCCCAGATCTGCTCGAACACTTGCAAATATCGGACACCCACAGCGGTATTGTCCAGCACATGCACCACGTTGGCTTGGCGATAGACACCGTTGTCGGTGAAATTAGTACTGCCACACAGCACCGATTGAGGCCGATACTCACCACCGTCGACCTTGCTCAGCACAATGAATTTGTCGTGGAAGATCGCGTGGGTCACCCTCCCCTGCTTGCTCTCGGCGGGAAGCTTCGCCAGGCTCTCTTCATTCATCGTGGTATCAGCGTCACCGGGCTTGGCGTGATACAGCACCCGAACCTTGGCCCCGCGCGCAAACGCCGCGTTGACCGCATCGATAATGGTCGGCAGTTGATACTCGTAAATCGCAATGTCCAGCGCCCATTGACCGTCTGCGGCGCGTTCGATAAAACCGGTGATCTGCTCCAGCAAGCCATTTTCCAGCCATTGCCGTGGTGCAGAGGGCCAGTCGTCGAGGGACAGGTTCTTGTTGGCGCTCAGCTGCGCATCGAGCTCGGGAAACTTGCGGGAGAAGGCCTGACTGGCCGCCACCGCACGATTGAAAATCACATGCTGGCCTGCCGGCAAGCCATCGTCGGTGGTGACCGTCACCGCCAAGGCCTCGCCCAATTGCGGCGCATCCGGCGTGCCATAGGCCAGATGCACCCGGTAGTTGATCGTCACGCCCGGATTGACCGCGTAATCAGCCCAACGAAACTTCTGCAGCGGCGCGCTATCGCTCGGCGTCGCGTTGTACTGGGGAAAGGTGTGCGCCTTGCCCGGGAAGGTCAGGCTGTTGAACAGAAACTCCCAAGGCCCGCTGCCCTGCTGTTTTTCGATGGCAAAACCAAGCAGGCCTTTGCGTCGGGGTTCGGCCAGGTCCATGGCCAGTAACACGCCGTTGGTTCCGGCATAGGCTTTGACCCGGAAATCATCCTGACTGTTGGCGGCTAAAACACGCATGATCCACTCCTGTGATGAGCTGAACCCACAGCATAGGTGCTGTTGGCAGTTCGGCAGATTAAAGCATGTCGATATGTCGATAATCCGCGTTCAACTCGTGCGCCAGGGTTTTCGCCCGCCCCAATCGAATCGGCCCGCGCTCGATGTCCACCAGCAACGCCGGACAATTGAGCGCCACCTGCATTGGCGTGGCTTTTAGGCGGCCATCGGTCAGCAGCAACACCCGTTGTTGCTCTGCCGGAAAACGCTTTTGCCGCAACACCAGCCAATGCGTCGCCTCATCCAGCGCAGCGAACAGCGGCGTGCCTCCGCCCGCACCGAGTGCGTCGAGCCAGTCGCGCAGGCTGGCCGAGGCTTTCAGACCTTGCACTTGCCACTTCGGCGCTGTGCCACTGGCGGTCAACAGCGCCAGTCGCGCACGTTGGCGATAGGCGTCGTCGAACAGTTGCGCCAGCAGGCCTTTGGCATCGCTCAACGCCTGATGACGCCGGGTCGAGGCCGAGGCATCGACAATCACCAGCCACAGCTCGTGGGGTGAACGACTGCGCAGATAGAACAGCAGATCTTCGCGCTGACGCGGACGGCCGTTGAGCAGCGTGCCGGGCCAATTGACCGAGCCGTTTTGGCTGGCTCGGCGCTGACCCTGCCTGCCGTTTTTCAGGTGTCCTGCACGGGGTTTGGCATTCGCCCCCGCGTCAGATCGAGGGCGAATGCCTAGGGCTTTTTTGGCCAGCTCGGCACTTCACGGCGGGCACCGGTGGGTAATGCCTGAGCGGGCATTTCACCCCACTGGCCCTGGCCTTCGCCGGGGCTCGGTGGTTGGGCGGCGGACGCGTCTGGCGCAGGGTTCTGGCGCGGCGCAGAAGGCGGCGTGTCGCGACGACGGTGACGCAGGGCAAACTCCGCCACTGCATCGATGTCTTCCTCGCTGATCGCCTCGGCCCCACGCCACGCCGCGTGGGCGCGGGCGGCACGCAGCCAGACCAGGTCGGCGCGCAAGCCGTCGACCCCGGCGGCAAAACAACGCTCGGTGATCTGCGCCAACGCCTGATCGTCCAGAGGAATGTTCGCCAGTGCCGCACGCGCACCTTGGCAGCGTTCACGCAATGCCTGCTGCCGCGCTTCCCATTCGGCGCAGAACGCTTGGGGGTCACTGTCGAAATCCAGCCGGCGACGGATGATCTGACCACGCTCAAGCGGCGCCGTGTGACCGCTGAGGGCGACGTTCAGGCCGAAACGGTCGAGCAGTTGCGGACGCAGTTCGCCCTCTTCCGGGTTCATGGTGCCGATCAGCACAAAGCGTGCCGAATGCCGATGAGAAATGCCGTCGCGTTCGATCAGGTTGGTGCCGCTGGCAGCGACGTCGAGCAGCAAATCCACCAGATGATCGGGCAGCAGATTCACTTCATCGACATACAACACGCCGCCGTCGGCCTTGGCCAGCACACCGGGGGAAAACTGCGCACGGCCTTCGCCCAGCGCGGCGTCCAGATCCAGAGTGCCGACCAGCCGCTCTTCAGTCGCGCCCAACGGCAAGGTGACGAATTGCCCGCTGGCGAGCAGGTCCGCCAGGCCACGGGCCAACGTCGACTTGGCCATGCCCCGCGGGCCTTCGATCAGCACGCCGCCGATTTTCGGGTCGATGGCCGTCAGGCACAGCGCCAGTTTCAGGGCATCGGCGCCGACCACGGCGGACAGCGGGAAATGCGGGGTGTCGGTCATGTCGAATATCTCGTTTGCGGTTGATCGTTCCCACGCTCTGCGTGGGAATGCAGCCCGTGACGCTCCGCGTCACATTCAAGAGCGGACGCAGAGCGTCCAATGAGGCATTCCCACGCAGAGCGTGGGAACGAGCCCTCAGCTGTCTTCTTCTATATCCAGCAACAAATTCTCCAACGCCTCTCGATAAGCCCCAGGCTCCTGCCACATCCCACGCTGCTGGGCTTCGAGCATGCGCTCGGTCATGTCGCGCAAGGCGTGCGGATTATGCTGCTGGACGAATTCGCGGGTTGACGGGTCAAGCAAATAGGCGTCGGCCAGCAAGGCGTACTGGTGATCGTCGATCAACTGCGTGGTGGCGTCGAAGGCGAACAGGTTATCGACGGTGGCCGCCAGTTCAAAAGCGCCTTTGTAGCCGTGCCGCTTGACCCCATCGATCCACTTCGGGTTGGCCGCCCGGGAGCGGATCACCCGGTTCAGCTCTTCCTTGAGTGTGCGGATCTTCGGCAAATCCGGCTGACTGTGGTCGCCATGGTAGCTCGCCGCAGCTTCGCCACTGAGGCTTTCGACGGCGGCGAGCATCCCACCCTGGAACTGGTAATAATCGTTGGAATCGAGCAAGTCATGCTCGCGATTGTCCTGGTTTTGCAACACCGCCTGAACCTGGCTCAAGCGCTGGGCGAACTGTTCGCGAGCCGCCGTGCCCTCATCGGAACCGCCGTAAGCGTAGCCACCCCAGTTCAGATAAACCTCGGCCAGGTCCTCGCGGCTCTGCCATAAACGACCATCGATAGCGCCCTGCACGCCCGCGCCATAGGCACCGGGCTTGGCGCCGAAAATCCGCCAGCCGGCCTGTCGTGCGGCGGCGTCTTCATCCAGTCCTGACTGGATCAGCGCTTCGCGTTCACCGCGAACCTTGGCCGCCAACGGGTTCATGTCGTCGGGCTCGTCCAGCGCGGCAACCGCTTGCACGGCCGCGTCGAACAACCGAATCAGGTTGGCGAAGGCATCGCGGAAGAACCCCGAAACGCGCAACGTCACGTCCACTCGCGGCCGGTCGAGCAGGCTCAGCGGCAGTATTTCAAAGTCGTCGACCCGCTGACTGCCCGTAGCCCAGACCGGACGCACGCCCATCAGCGCCATGGCCTGGGCAATATCGTCGCCTCCAGTACGCATGGTCGCCGTGCCCCACACCGACAAACCCAACTGGCGCAAATGATCGCCGTGGTCTTGCAGGTGCCGTTCAAGAATCAGGTTCGCCGACTGGAAACCAATGCGCCAGGCGGTGGTGGTCGGCAGGTTGCGCACGTCCACCGAGTAGAAATTGCGCCCGGTGGGCAGCACATCGAGGCGTCCGCGACTCGGTGCGCCGCTCGGCCCTGCCGGAACAAAACGACCGCTGAGCGCATCCAGCAGACCGCGCATTTCTGCCGGGCCGCAAGCGTCCAGTCGCGGCGCGACCACCTCACACAGGTTGTCGATGATTGCTTTCACGTCAGACCAACCTGCCTTCTGTGGGAGCGAGCCTGCTCGCGAAAGCGCTGGGTCAATCGGCATCAATGTTGAATGATTAACCGCTTCGCGAGCAGGCTCGCTCCCACAGGGACCGGGCCTGGCTTGAGACGGGTTCGGTAGCTCGACCTCGGTATTCACAGTCTGTGAGATCAGTTGAGTGGCGAACAACTCCAGACGTTCACGGGTATCGCCCGCCGTACGCCAGGCCTCATCGCTAAGCGATTGCAGCTCCGCCGGTCTTGGCCCGACCCACGGGTCGGCCAAAGAACAATCCAGTGGATCGAACCCGAGCGCGAACGCCTTGGCCAACGCCCGGAGCAAACTCGATTGCGCCCCACGACCGTCACCGCGCGGAATCCGCAGCAACGCCAGCAAAGTGTCGATGCGCAGACGACCGCTTGGCGATTCGCCGAACACATGCAGGCCGTCGCGAATCTGCGACTCTTTCAGGTCGCACAAATAGGTGTCCAGACGCGGCAACCAGATCGCTGCATCGGCGTCGCTGTCGAGCTTCTCGTCGAGTTGCAACTCGCGGTCGATGTGGGTTTCACGCACCAGATTGAGGATGTCGCGCTGCAACTCGCGAGCCCGTCGTGGATCGAGCAACTGGGCTTCGTAATACTCGTCGGCCAACAGTTCCAGATTGCGCAACGGGCCGTAGGTTTCGGCGCGGGTCAGCGGCGGCATCAGGTGGTCGATGATCACCGCCTGCGTCCGACGTTTGGCCTGTGCGCCCTCGCCCGGGTCGTTGACGATGAACGGATAGATGTTCGGCAGCGGCCCGAGCAATGCGTCCGGCCAGCAGCTTTCGGACAGGCCAACGCCCTTGCCCGGCAACCATTCGAGGTTGCCATGCTTGCCGACGTGAATCACCGCGTGGGCGCCATAGGCCTGACGCAACCAGAAATAGAACGCCAGGTAACCGTGGGGCGGCACCAGGTCCGGGTCGTGGTAGACCGCACTCGGATCGACCTGATAACCGCGCGCCGGCTGAATACCGACGAAGGTCAGGCCAAACCGTAGCCCGGCGACCATCATTCGCCCGCTGCGGAACATCGGGTCGTTTTCAGGCGATCCCCAGCGTTCCAGCACCGCCGCGCGGTTGGCTTCGGGCAGCGCGTTGAACATCAAGTAATAGTCGTCCAGCGCCAGGCTTTGCTGACACGGGCGCAAGTCGATGCTCTCCAGATCATTGCTGACCCCTCCGAGCAGTTGCTGAATCAGCGCGGTGCCGCTTTCCGGCAAATCGGCAGGCAACGGATAACCTTCGGCGTGCAGCGCCCGCAGGATATTCAGCGCCGCTGCCGGCGTGTCGAGGCCAACGCCGTTGCCAATCCGTCCGTCGCGAGTTGGGTAGTTGGCGAGGATCAGCGCAATGCGTTTTTCAGTATTGGCCACCCGCGCCAACTCGACCCAGCGCCGCGCCAGTTCGGCGACAAAGTCCATGCGCTCGGGTTGTGGTCGATAGCAGACCACATCGGACTGACTGCGCTCACTGCGCCAAGCCAGGTCCTTGAAGCTGATCGGTCGGCTGATGATCCGCCCATCGAGTTCCGGCAAAGCGATGTGCATCGCCAGATCGCGTGGGCCGAGCCCTTGCTCGCTGGCGCGCCAACCGGGCTCGTTGTCCTGGGCGCAGATCGCCTGGATCACCGGGATATTGCGCCGGAAGGGTCGCAGGTGCGGGGCTTCGGGGCTCGATTGAGCAAACCCGGTGGTGTTCAGAATCACCGAGGCCTGCACCTCATCCAGCCAGTCCTCGACCACCGTCAGGCAGCCAGGCTCTTTCAAACTGGCCAGCGCTATCGGCAGCGGGTTCAGCCCCGCAGCCTGCAAGCGCTGGCAGAAAACATCGATGAAGGCGGTGTTCGCCGCCTGCAAATGCGAACGATAAAACAGCACCGCCGCCACCGGTTGACCCACCTGCCAGTCGGCTTGCCAATCGCCCAGCGTCGCGTTGCTTTTGTGGGGGTGGTAAATCGCGGTACGCGGCAAGGTTTGCGGTTCGGACCAGTTGTAATCACGGCCCAGCCAACGACTGGCCAGACAGCGATACAGATCCAGCGCATTGCCCATGCCGCCCTGACGCAAAAAGTGCCAAAGCCGCTCGCGGTCTTCGACAGTCACGGTGCTCAGATCACTGAGTTCCGGGTCGGGACGGTCATCGCCCGGCACCAGGATCAGCTGCACACCGCGTTGCGAAAGCTCCACCAGGCGTTCGATGCCGTAGCGCCAATAGGCGATCCCGCCGTGCAGCGAGATCAGAATCACCTTGGCGTGGCGCAGTACTTCGTCGACGTACAAGTCGACCGAGGCGTGATTCTGCACCTGCATCGGGTTGGCCAGGCGCAGGCTCGGATAGTCCTCGGGCAACTGCTGCGCCGCTTCGGCGAGCAGCGCCAGGCTGGAGTCGCCGCTGCACAGAATTACCAGCTCGGCAGGGGTTTGGCCAAGGTCGGCAATGTTGTCATCCGAGACGAAACCGCCGGGCTGGGTCCTGAGCAGGTGCATGGATTAAACGCTGAGCGCGGCGCGCAATTGCGCTTCGAGCAAGGCGGCGTCCAGTTGCTGGCCGATCAGCACCAGACGGGTGCTGCGGGCTTCATCTGCGCCCCACTGACGGTCGAAGTGCTTGTCGAAACGCGTGCCCACGCCCTGGATCAGCAGGCGCATCGGCTTGCTCGGGATCGCGGCGAAGCCCTTGACCCGCAGGATGCCGTGCTGGACCACCAATTGGGTCAGGGCATCGAGCAACAGGCTTTCATCGGCTTGTGGCAGTTCGATGGAAATCGAATCGAAGGCGTCGTGATCGTGGTCGTCGTGGTCATCGCCATCGTGGTGATGGTCATGGTGGCTGTGGCGGCTGTCGATGTGTTCTTCAGAGCCGGCGCCCAGGCCGATCAACACGTCCAGCGGCAAACGACCGCTGCTGGCTTCGATGATTTTCACCGCTGGCGGCAGTTCTTCGGCGACTTCCAGGCGTACTTTGGCCAGATCTGCCGGGCTGATCAGGTCAGCCTTGTTGAGAATCACCAGGTCGGCACTGGCCAGTTGGTCGGCGAACAGCTCGTGCAGCGGCGATTCGTGATCCAGGTTCGGGTCGAGTTTGCGCTGGGCGTCGACCTGGTCCGGGAACGCGGCAAAGGTGCCGGCGGCCACGGCCGGGCTGTCGACCACGGTGATCACCGCATCCACGGTGCAAGCGCTGCGGATTTCCGGCCACTGGAAGGCTTGCACCAGTGGTTTTGGCAGCGCCAGGCCGGAAGTTTCGATGAGGATGTGGTCGAGGTCGCCGCGACGGGCGACCAGTTCGCGCATGACCGGGAAGAACTCTTCCTGAACGGTGCAGCACAGGCAGCCGTTGGCCAGCTCATACACGCGGCCGTTGGCTTCCTCTTCAGTGCAGCCTATGGAGCATTGCTTGAGGATTTCGCCATCGATGCCCAGCTCGCCGAACTCGTTGACGATCACCGCGATGCGCCGGCCCTGGGCGTTATCGAGCATGTGTCGCAGCAAGGTGGTTTTGCCCGAACCGAGGAAGCCGGTGACGATGGTGACAGGAAGTTTGGCCAGTGTTTTCATCGGATGCCCTTTGGCAAGGTGGCGGGCATACGGGACGACAACCGGCAGCGCTTGAGCGCGCGGAAGAATTCGCCACCGGATCACCCCGCCCGGTTGTAGTGAGAATCTGTATCGAGGCAGGTCTCCTGGCTGACGGTGGGCCGGTCTTTCGACTGGCGGTTCCTGCACCTTCCCGCGCCTGAAAACAAGGAGCGCAGTGGCATGGCAGAAACGAAACCGTTCACAGTTGCGGGGGCAGCCGCGGCATCGACCGCGTTCCCTTCTTAGCTTCGGCGCACGCGCCAAAGAACCTCGAAAGCGCAAGGCTACGCATCGCATCGGGGCGGGTCAATGTTCGGGCAGAGTTCTGTGGTGGTTGATATGACGCCATCGCGAGCAGGCTCGCTCCCACAAGAGCACTACCGAACCTGTGGGAGCGAGCCTGCTCGCGATGGCAGCACCTCGGTATCGAGTTGAGAACGCTCGCCAATTGACGCCCCGCCCTCGCCCATGCTCTCCTACACGCCTTGTTACGGGTGCCCTTCACAGGGTGAAACGGGAAACCGGTGAATCATGTGCTTTACTCAAAAGCCATGTCAGTCCGGTGCTGCCCCCGCAACGGTAAACGAGCGAAGAATCAGATCCACTGTGCCAGCAGTTCGGCATGGGAAGGCGATTCTTGCAGGTTCGGCGAATGCCAGCCCCTCGTGAGCCCGGAGACCGGCCCGCAACACATCAATAACAAACCCGCGGTGGGCGGGCGCTGTTTTAGCCTCTGCGTGCCCGGCTCGCGGGGGTTTGCATGCGCTCGATTCACCCACTGACTGACCAGAGGGAAGCGCCATGTCGACCATCAGCAGCACTCGCCACGCCACCGCCAGCACCACCTCCACCCTGAGCCAACGCCTCGTTGCCGCTATCGGCGCATCGATCCTGGGCGCATGCCTTGTGTATTTCGCCGGTTTCTCGCACATCGACGCGGTGCACAACGCCGCCCACGATACCCGCCACAGTTCTGCTTTCCCGTGCCACTGAGACCTGCCGAGATGATCAAGCGTATTGCGCAAACCGCAGGTTTCACCGGTTTGCTGGCCGCCCTGCTGCTGACCCTGCTGCAAAGTTTCTGGGTCGCGCCGCTGATTCTTCAGGCGGAGACCTACGAAAAAGCCCCGGCAGCTGAAGTCCATGAACATGCCGAAGGCGCGATGGCTGGCCACACCCACGATGCACAGGCTTGGGAGCCGGAAGACGGCTGGCAGCGCGTGCTGTCGACCGCCGGCGGTAATCTGGTGGTCGCCGTCGGTTTTGCGCTGATGCTCGCCGGGCTCTACACCCTGCGCGCCCCGACTCGCACCGCTCAAGGCCTGCTCTGGGGGTTGGCCGGTTACGCGACCTTCGTCCTCGCACCGACCCTGGGCTTGCCGCCGGAATTGCCGGGGACTGCCGCCGCAGACCTGGCACAACGGCAGATCTGGTGGATCAGCACAGCAGCGTCCACCGCCGTCGGTATCGCGCTGATCGTGTTCGCCCGGCATTGGCTGCTGAAAGTGCTCGGTGTCGCCATTCTGGCCGTGCCGCACATCATCGGCGCGCCACAACCTGAAGTGCATTCGATGCTGGCCCCCGAAGCCCTCGAAGCGCAATTCAAGATCGCCTCGCAGCTGACCAACGCCGCGTTCTGGCTGGCCATGGGCCTGATCAGCGCCTGGTTGTTCCGCCGCAAAAGCGATGGTCAATACCACGCATGAGTGAAACGCGCGCAGCGCCGACCCTGGTGGTCGGCCTGGGCTGCCAGCGCGGCTGCCCGGCCAGCACGCTGCGCGCGTTGCTCGACCAGGCGTTGCAGGCTCATCACATCCAATTGCAGGCGATCAAGGCCTTGGCCAGCATTGATCTGAAACGTGATGAGGCCGGTCTGATCGAGTTGGCCCGGCAACTGTCACTGCCACTGATCTGCTTCAGCAGCGAACAACTTTCCAGCTATCAAGCGCAACTCAGCCATCGCTCGCAAATCGCCTTCGAGCGCACCGGCTGCTACGGCATAGCGGAAAGCTCTGCACTGGCCCTCGCCGAACAACTGGCGCAGGCACCGGCAAAATTGCTGATCCCGCGACAAAAAAATGCCCGGGCGACGTTTGCGTTGGCCGGCGCCGCGTAAAATCCTCGATAATCCCCGCCTTCGATCATGAGCAATCTTCATCTGAAGCCTTGCTTTGACAATTTTTCACAGGAACCGGCTATGACCGTCTACTTCATTGGTGCAGGTCCCGGCGACCCGGAACTGATCACGGTCAAGGGCCAGCGGCTGATTCGCAGTTGCCCGGTGATCATTTACGCCGGCTCGCTGGTGCCGGAAGCCGTACTGGAAGGCCATCAGGCTGAACAGGTGGTTAACAGCGCCGAATTGCACCTGGAACAGATCATCGAACTGATCAGAATCGCCCACGACAAAGGTCAGGATGTGGCACGCGTGCATTCCGGCGATCCGAGCCTGTATGGGGCAATCGGTGAGCAAATTCGTTACTTGCGCGAGCTGAATATCCCGTTTGAAATCATCCCCGGCGTCACCGCCACGGCCGCTTGCGCAGCGCTGTTGGGCGCCGAGTTGACGCTGCCGGACATCTCGCAAAGCGTCATCCTGACCCGCTATGCCGACAAGACCGCGATGCCGCCGGGCGAAGAATTCAGCAGCCTGGCCCGGCATGGCGCGACCATGGCGATTCATCTGGGGGTCAATCACCTGGAGAAAATCGTCGCTGAACTGCTGCCGCATTACGGCGCGGACTGCCCGATTGCGGTGGTGCATCGGGCCAGTTGGCCGGATCAGGATTGGGTGCTGGGGACGCTGACAGACATCGCCGAAAAGGTTCAGGCCAAGGGATTCCGGCGTACGGCGCTGATTCTGGTGGGTCGGGTGTTGGGCAGTGACACCTTTAGCGAGTCGTCGCTGTACCGCGCCGGGCATGCGCATCTCTACCGTCCGTAGGTGCACACATAACCTGTGGCGAGGGGGCTTGCCCCCCGTTCGGCGGCGAAGCCGTAGCAAAGCGGTATGTCTGAAAGAACACAGGGCCGCTTCGCGCCCCAACGGGGGCAAGCCCCCTCGCCACAATTCGCGGGCATAAAAAAACGGCGCTCACGGGCGCCGTTTTTTTTGTTCGCAGTGAACGCCTTGTTTAGTAGTAGGCGTTTTCTTTCTGCGTGTGGTCGGTCACGTCGCGTACACCCTTGAGCTCGGGAATGCGCTCAAGCAGCGTGCGTTCGATGCCTTCCTTGAGGGTCACGTCAGCCTGGCCGCAGCCCTGGCAGCCACCACCGAACTTCAATACGGCGATGCCGTCTTCAACCACATCGATCAGGCTGACCTGACCGCCGTGGCTGGCCAGCCCCGGGTTGATTTCGGTTTGCAGGTAGTAGTTGATGCGCTCGTTGACCGGGCTGTCAGCGTTGACCATCGGTACTTTGGCATTGGGTGCCTTGATGGTCAGTTGGCCGCCCATGCGGTCAGTGGCGTAGTCGACCACCGCATCGTCCAGGAATGCTTCGCTGAACGAGTCGATGTAAGCGGTGAAGCTTTTGAGCCCCAACGCCGTGTCTTCAGGTTTTTCTTCGCCCGGCTTGCAATAGGCAATGCAGGTTTCGGCGTATTGAGTGCCAGGCTGGGTGATAAAGACCCGAATGCCGATCCCCGGGGTGTTCTGCTTGGAGAGCAGATCAGCCAGATAATCGTGGGCGGCGTCGGTAATAGTAATGGCGGTCATGGAAGTTCCTCGCAGGCTTGGGCGCAGTTTACGCCAATCATCGCGCCGGACAAAGTCCCAGTATTTTTGTCGGGAAAGAACCGGTCGCCACCAGGGCGACCGGCGGGTCAATCAGAGGTTTTCGTAGCGATTCATGTCCAGCACGCCCTCTTCCACCGGATCGGTCTCGTGGATATAGCGGCTTAAATCGTGGAAATACTGCCAGAACTGCGGGTGGCTGCGACGAATCCCCCAGTGCTCGACGATTTTCTCGAAGTCCTGGGCATTCTTGGCATTCTCCATCTCGGCGACAAATGCCGGTACTTGCTCAGCGGGAATGTTGAACATGAAGTTCGGGTAGCTGCTGAGTACACCGGGATAAATAGTCAATGTGTCCAGCCCCGGCTGATAGCGCAACGCCTCGCCAAGCAGGAACGCCACGTTGCTGTGGGCACGGTTGCGCAGCAGGCTGTACACCTCGCGCTTGCCGCTGCGACTTTCAATGCGCAGCATCGTCGCTTCCGGCAACTGATCGATCACCTTGAGCCCGGCCGCCGGACGAGCGGTCAGGCGGCTCAAGGCCTGCTCGGCATTCTGCAAGGCCGGATCGATATTGGGCCGTGAACAATAGGCGCCGTCGCAGCGGTTGATCGGATCAGGCGTGGCATTGAGGTCACCGTAACGCATCAACAATTGCTGGACGAAGTCGCGTTTCGGGTTTTTCTCGTCGAGTTTCAGCGCAGTCGGTTTGTCGTTGTCGATGCTTTCGTAATCCAGCCACATCTTGAATTTGCCGCTGCTCTGATACCAGTCGTCCAGGTAGCCTTCACGCGAATCGGCCGGCATCAAGCGCAGAAAATTCTGCTCGGCGCCGTTACGGATCAAGTCGAAATACAGCCGGGTCTGCGCCTGATGGGAAACGTTACCGAACACGTCGAAGTTGACCGCCAGCTGGTAATAGGTGCGCTCCAGCAACGGGAAGTCGAACAACCACATGGTCTGTGGCACTTCACCGATCAGCCCCTTGTTCACTGAAGCACTGTCAAAATGCCGGAAGATGCTCAGCAAGGCGTTGTCATTACCCGCCCACAAAGTCGACCAACTCGGCGCGTGTGCTTTGGCGTAGGTGTCACGGCGCAAGGCTTCGTACTCGTTACGCTTGTCGCGGTAGGCATGCCACAGGCCCAGCACGCTGCCGACATCGTCATTCTGGCCGGGCATGGTCAGCAACGGCGTGGCCTTGCCGCGATAACTCGGATCGGTGATGTACAGGTCATGTTCCGGTGCCTGGAAAAGCGCCCAGAAGTTGTCGCGGATCACGTCGGTGGCAATCTGCCCACGACAAACCGGGCCGCGGATAAAGGTGCGCATAAAGTATTCGGCATTATCGAGCATGAACTGATAACGCGCCTGGGCCGGAATCGCCTGGAAGGTCTCGAACGGGTTGGACCGACGCTCCGGGCCATAACCCGGCAAGGCGTGGACCTGCCAGTTGCCGTTGTAGAACAGGGTTTTGACCCGGGCCATTTTCGCCGGGCTCAGCGGATAGGTGATGTGCATCTTGTGCACGATCACCCCTTGTACCGGCCACAAGCGGTAATACACCTGGGTACCCGGATCGTCGTTCGGACGACGGCTGTTGATCAGGTCGATCGGCTTGCCTGTCGGTGTGCGCGAACGCACCCACTGGAAGAAGTGCCCCGGCTCGCCATCCTTGAAGTAGATATGCGCCAGAAACCAATGCTCGAACAACCAGCGTGCCACCAGACTTTCACGGGCGCCCGGTGCATTGAGCAGGTTTTCCCACTGCACCACCTGCAAGGCTTCCCTGGCGCTCGGGACCAGGCCCTGCTGGTCGATTGGCGCACCGGAGGCCAGCCAGCGTTGCAGCGTCTGGTATTGCTGATCGGTCAGCCCGGTCACCGCCAGCGGCATGCCTTCTTTCGGATGGGCGCCGGCATAGGCCTCGAACTCGCCCGGCATCGGGCACATGTTCTCGCGCTCGAGCCCAAGCACAATCTCTTCCGGCAACTTGGCGTTAGGTTGCAGCGGCGTCCGGTGGCCGAGTTCCAGCATGCGCGCCATCAGCGCAGCCTGACTGCCCTGGGCATCGAGTACCGAGTAGAAGTCCTTGCGTTGCCAGGCGGCTTTGCCAAAGGCGTCATAAAACAGCCGTGTCGGCTCCGACGCCTTGCTGCGCTCGCCGGCGTAGACCGGAATCTTGTTTGCGCCACGCGCCGCACCTTCGCCACTGCCCAGATTGAGCTGACAGGCGGCGTCATAGCAGGCATGGCAGGCCACGCATTTTTCAGTGAAGATCGGCTGAACGTCGCGGGTGTATGAGATCGCCGGCGCCGTGCCTTGTGCTGTGGCGGCACTGCTGATTAGCAGCACAAAGAGGCTGATGAAAACGCGATATGACATATCCCTGGTCCCGTTCATGTAAAAACGTCGCGATTCTACCGTCCTGGCCCGACCATCAACATGAGCGATATTCATGCAAAAGCAGCTCATGCTCTAAAAGCGCACAGGTTTGCTATTATTCCGACCCTTCGTAATGGCCTTACCAGGTAGTCCTAATGTCCGATCGCAGTGCTCGCCTACACGTCCTCAAGCAAGCCCTCAAAGAGCGCATCCTGATTCTCGATGGCGGCATGGGCACAATGATCCAGAGCTTCAAGCTCGAGGAGCAGGACTACCGTGGCAAACGCTTTGCCGACTGGCCAAGCGACGTCAAGGGTAACAACGACTTGCTGGTGCTGAGCCGCCCGGACGTGATCGGGGCGATCGAGAAGCAATACCTGGATGCCGGCGCCGACATTCTGGAAACCAACACCTTCAACGCCACCCAGGTATCCCAGGCCGACTACGGCATGCAGGGCCTGGCGTACGAGTTAAACGTAGAAGGTGCACGCCTTGCACGCAAGGTGGCAGACGCCAAGACCCTCGAAACCCCGGACAAACCACGTTTTGTCGCCGGCGTCCTGGGCCCGACCAGCCGCACGTGCTCGCTGTCGCCGGACGTTAACAACCCTGGCTATCGCAACGTGACCTTCGATGAATTGGTGGAGAACTACACCGAAGCCACCAAAGGCCTGATCGAAGGCGGCGCCGACCTGATCCTGATCGAAACCATTTTCGACACCTTGAACGCCAAAGCCGCGATCTTTGCCGTGCAGGGCGTGTTCGAGGAAGTCGGTTTCGAACTGCCGATCATGATTTCCGGGACCATCACCGATGCCTCCGGTCGCACCCTGTCCGGCCAGACCACCGAAGCCTTCTGGAACTCCATTGCCCACGCCAAGCCGATTTCCGTTGGCCTGAACTGTGCCCTTGGCGCCCGTGAGCTGCGTCCGTACCTGGAAGAACTGTCGAACAAGGCCAGCACCTACGTGTCGGCGCACCCGAACGCCGGCCTGCCGAATGAATTCGGTGAATACGATGAGCTGCCGGTGGAAACCGCCAAGGTCATCGAAGAATTCGCCCAAAGCGGTTTCCTGAACATCGTCGGCGGTTGCTGCGGCACCACGCCGGGGCACATCGAGGCCATCGCCAAAGCGGTTGCCGGCTATGCGCCGCGGCAGATTCCGGATATCCCCAAGGCGTGCCGCCTGTCGGGCCTGGAGCCGTTCACCATCGATCGCAGCTCGTTGTTCGTCAACGTCGGCGAGCGGACCAACATTACCGGTTCCGCCAAATTCGCCCGCTTGATCCGTGAAGACAACTACACCGAAGCGCTGGAAGTCGCCCTGCAGCAGGTCGAAGCCGGCGCGCAGGTGATCGACATCAACATGGACGAAGGGATGCTCGATTCGAAGAAGGCCATGGTGACCTTCCTCAATCTGATCGCTGGCGAGCCGGACATCTCCCGCGTGCCGATCATGATCGACTCGTCGAAATGGGAAGTGATCGAAGCCGGCCTCAAGTGCATCCAGGGCAAGGGCATCGTCAACTCCATCAGCATGAAGGAAGGCGTCGAGCAGTTCATTCACCACGCCAAACTGTGCAAGCGCTACGGCGCTGCCGTGGTGGTGATGGCCTTCGACGAAGCCGGCCAGGCCGACACCGAAGCGCGCAAGAAGGAGATCTGCAAACGCTCCTACGACATTCTGGTCAACGAAGTCGACTTCCCGCCGGAAGACATCATCTTCGACCCGAACATCTTCGCCGTCGCCACCGGTATCGAAGAGCACAACAACTATGCAGTCGACTTCATCAACGCCTGCGCCTATATCCGTGACGAACTGCCCTACGCACTGACTTCGGGCGGCGTGTCCAACGTGTCGTTCTCGTTCCGTGGCAACAACCCGGTGCGTGAAGCGATCCACTCGGTGTTCCTGCTGTATGCGATCCGCAACGGCCTGACCATGGGTATCGTCAACGCCGGCCAACTGGAGATCTACGACCAGATCCCGGCCGAGCTGCGCGATGCCGTCGAGGACGTGATCCTCAACCGCACCCCGGACGGCACCGACGCCCTGCTGGCGATTGCCGACAAGTACAGGGGCGATGGCAGCGTCAAGGAAGCCGAGACCGAAGAATGGCGCAGCTGGGACGTCAACAAGCGTCTGGAGCACGCGCTAGTCAAAGGCATCACCACGCACATCGTGGAAGACACCGAAGAATCCCGGCTGTCCTTCGCCCGGCCCATCGAGGTCATCGAAGGCCCGCTGATGTCCGGCATGAACATCGTTGGCGACCTGTTTGGCGCCGGCAAGATGTTCCTGCCACAGGTGGTGAAGTCCGCCCGCGTGATGAAACAGGCGGTGGCGCACTTGATCCCGTTCATCGAACTGGAAAAAGGCGACAAGCCGGAAGCCAAGGGCAAGATCCTGATGGCCACGGTCAAGGGCGACGTGCACGACATCGGCAAGAACATTGTCGGCGTGGTGCTCGGCTGTAACGGCTACGACATCGTCGACCTCGGCGTGATGGTCCCGGCCGAAAAAATCCTGCAAGTGGCCAAAGAGCAGAAGTGCGACATCATCGGCCTGTCCGGTTTGATCACGCCTTCGCTGGACGAGATGGTCCATGTGGCCCGCGAGATGCAGCGCCAGGATTTCCATCTGCCGCTGATGATCGGTGGCGCGACCACCTCCAAGGCCCACACGGCGGTGAAGATCGAACCCAAGTACAGCAACGATGCGGTGGTCTACGTCACCGACGCTTCACGCGCTGTCGGCGTGGCGACGCAGTTGCTGTCCAAGGAACTGAAGGCCGGCTTCGTCGAGAGAACCCGCGAGGAATACATCGAAGTCCGCGAGCGCACCGCCAACCGCAGCGCCCGCACCGAACGCTTGAGCTACCCGGCGGCGATCGCCAAGAAGCCACAGTTCGACTGGAGTTCTTACGAACCGGTCAAGCCGACGTTCACCGGCGCCAAGGTGCTGGACAACATCGACTTGAATGTGCTGGCCGAGTACATCGACTGGACGCCGTTCTTCATCTCCTGGGACCTGGCCGGTAAATTCCCGCGCATCCTCCAGGACGAGGTGGTCGGTGAAGCAGCCACCGCGCTGTACGCCGACGCTCAGGAAATGCTCGCCAAACTGATCGACGAGAAGCTCATTAGCGCCCGTGCGGTGTTTGGCTTCTGGCCGGCCAATCAGGTGCACGACGATGACCTGGAAGTCTATGGCGACGACGGCAAGCCGTTGGCCCGCTTGCATCACCTGCGCCAGCAGATCATCAAGACCGACGGCAAGCCGAACTTCTCCCTGGCCGACTTCGTCGCGCCGAAAGACAGCGGCATTACCGACTATGTCGGTGGTTTCATCACCACTGCCGGGATCGGCGCCGAAGAAGTCGCCAAGGCTTATCAGGATGCTGGCGACGACTACAACTCGATCATGGTCAAGGCACTGGCCGACCGTCTGGCCGAGGCCTGTGCCGAATGGCTGCACCAGCAGGTTCGTAAAAACTACTGGGGTTATGCCAAGGACGAGACCCTCGACAACGAGGCGCTGATCAAAGAGCAATACACCGGCATCCGCCCTGCCCCCGGCTATCCGGCCTGCCCGGACCACACCGAGAAAGGCACGCTGTTCGCGCTGCTGGATCCCGAGGCCAGCGAAATGCACGCCGGTCGCAGCGGAGTGTTCCTCACCGAGCACTATGCAATGTTCCCGGCCGCCGCCGTCAGCGGCTGGTACTTCGCCCACCCGCAGGCGCAATACTTTGCCGTGGGCAAAATCGACAAGGATCAGGTGCAAAGCTACACCGCCCGCAAAGGCCAGGAGCTGAGTGTGAGTGAGCGCTGGCTGGCGCCGAACCTGGGTTACGACAACTAAGGATCAAAAGATCGCAGCCTGCCGCACACAATAAAGCGGCGCGCCCGCCCCCAACCACTCAACAGGCCGAGCGTTAGCTCGCCTGCCGCAGTTGATCTTGATCCACCCGCCCCTATCGGGAGGCCGAGTGGAGGTGTTCATCAGGGGGGGGCGCGCAGCGCCGTACGGCGCAGCCGGACACATCGAGAGGAGGTCGTCGCGAAGCAGACCGTAGGCGATGCCCCCTGATGGACGCCGGAGCGAGGGAACGCCGAGCCTAGGCGAGGTGCCGGACGCTTGGGGCGAGCGTTTTTTTGCTTACTTTTTTTAGGCGCTTGTAAAAAAAGTGAGTCGCCGTCAGGCGAAACCCTAAGCGGCCGTTACCGCAGGAATGGATATGTACACCTGCTAGAGATCGGTCGGCTGTCAGGCCGCCATCGCGGGCAAGCCCGGCTCCCACAGTAGATTTATGTACACTCGCAAGAGATTGGTCGGCTGTCCGGCCGCCATCGCGAGCAGGCTCGCTCCCACAGTTGAACTGTGTACAGTTGATCAGTTGCCAAACGCATCCCTGAGGAAACCCGGCGCGATATAACGCTGGTAATGCGCTTCCGACAGCAGGAAAAACTCCCGATCAATGGCATCACGCAACTCCGGCAAGCTCCAGTCGCGGAACTCCGGCAACAACACCATCCCATAAGCTTCCAGATTGTTGATCACCCGCGCCCCCCGGGCGATCAACTGGTAGGCCCAGCAATATTCCGACTGATGCGGCACAAAACGGATCTTCCGCTGCTCCAGTTGCTCACGCAGCCGCCAGGGATCGAAAATCTCGAGCTTCCCGGCCATCACTTGCACCAACAGCTGCTCAAGACGCAGCCAGACGGCGCGCTTTTCTTCCTCGTTGTAACCGTTCCAGTGAATCACTTCATGGTGGAAACGCTTGCAGCCGCGGCACACCAGATCACCGTAAACAGTGGAACAGAGGCCGACACAGGGAGTCTTGATGGTTTGATTGGGCATAGGTAGGCAGAACGCGAGAAAGCAAAACAGGTCGGCATGTTAGCCCTTTGTCTAACATTCATCACCCCTCAAAGTTCAGAGGCTAACTTACCTTTAAATTTTTTTTGCCGTAGAATCAGCCAGCCTTTTAAGGCGCCAATGTCCGTTAGAAGCTGTTTTCAAAGCGTCACGAGCACAGTCGTTCCTTCAGAGCGGTGTTGGCGATGAGTATTTCCAGCGGGGAAAAACTCAGCGCCAACCCTCATCAGCTCCCCGTTCTGCAGGCGTAAAACTTTGAAAGCAGCTTCTGTAAGGAATTGTCGGTAATTCTGGCTAAGCGGCCCACAACGCCACGCAGCGCATGAGTACGGCAATTTCGGGATGAGCGTCCCGGACACCCATTTGGGACCACTGATGAGGGTAATAACTGTGCTTGAAGCCTACCGCAAACATATCGAAGAGCGCGCAGCACTGGGTATCGTTCCCCAGCCGCTTAACGCCGAACAAACTGCAGGCCTGGTTGAGCTGCTGAAGAATCCTCCTGCTGGCGAAGAAGCTTTCCTCGTTGACCTGATCACCAATCGCGTTCCGCCTGGCGTGGACGAAGCAGCCTATGTAAAGGCCGGTTTCCTATCTGCGTTGGCCAAAGGCGAAGCCACGTCCCCCCTGATCGACAAAAAGCGCGCTGTTGAACTGCTTGGCACCATGCAAGGCGGCTACAACATCGTGACCTTGGTTGACCTGCTCGACTCCGCCGAACTGGCCGCCGTCGCCGCTGCGCAACTCAAGCACACCCTGCTGATGTTCGACGCTTTCCACGACGTCGCGGAAAAAGCCAAGAACGGCAACGTTCACGCTCAAGGCGTACTGCAATCCTGGGCTGACGGCGAGTGGTTCAAGAACCGCCCGGTGCTGGCCGACAAGATCAGCCTGCGCGTGTTCAAGGTCACCGGCGAAACCAACACCGACGACCTGTCCCCTGCTCCTGATGCCTGGTCGCGTCCAGACATCCCGCTGCACGCCCTGGCCATGCTGAAAATGGCCCGTGACGGCATCGTGCCGGACGAGCAAGGCGTCACTGGTCCGATGAAGCAGATCGAAACCATGCGCGGCGAAGGTTTCCCGATTGCCTACGTCGGCGACGTAGTGGGTACCGGCTCTTCGCGTAAATCGGCGACCAACTCGGTTCTGTGGTTCTTCGGCGACGACGTTCCTTACGTGCCGAACAAGCGCGCTGGCGGTTTCTGCTTCGGCAGCAAAATCGCTCCGATCTTCTACAACACCATGGAAGATGCCGGCGCACTGCCAATCGAATTCGACGTCACCAACATGAACATGGGCGACGTGATCGACCTGTACCCTCATGCTGGCAAAGTCTGCAAACACGGCACTGATGAAGTCCTGACCACCTTCGAAATGAAGACCCCGGTCCTGCTCGACGAAGTTCGTGCTGGCGGTCGTATCCCGCTGATCATCGGCCGTGGCCTGACCGAGAAGGCGCGTGCCGAACTGGGTCTGCCACCGTCCGACCTGTTCAAGAAGCCGGAAGCTCCGGCTGAAAGCACCAAGGGTTTCACCCTGGCGCAGAAAATGGTCGGCAAGGCGTGCGGCGTAGCCGGCGTTCGCCCAGGTACCTACTGCGAACCGAAAATGACCACCGTCGGTTCCCAGGACACCACTGGCCCGATGACCCGTGACGAACTGAAAGACCTGGCATGCCTGGGCTTCTCGACCGATCTGGTCATGCAGTCCTTCTGCCACACCGCGGCCTATCCAAAGCCGATCGACGTCACCACTCACCACACCCTGCCAGACTTCATCATGACCCGCGGCGGCGTTTCCCTGCGTCCGGGCGACGGCATTATCCACAGCTGGCTGAACCGCATGCTGCTGCCGGACACCGTCGGCACCGGTGGTGACTCGCACACCCGCTTCCCGATGGGCATCTCGTTCCCGGCCGGTTCCGGCCTGGTCGCGTTCGCCGCAGCCACTGGCGTGATGCCACTGGACATGCCGGAATCGATCCTGGTGCGCTTCAAAGGCAAAATGCAACCGGGCGTCACCCTGCGTGACCTGGTTCACGCCATTCCTTACTACGCGATCCAGGCTGGCCTGCTGACCGTAGAGAAGAAAGGCAAGAAGAACGCCTTCTCCGGCCGCATCCTGGAAATCGAAGGCCTGGACAACCTGAGCATCGAACAAGCCTTCGAGCTGTCCGACGCTTCGGCTGAACGTTCAGCTGCCGGTTGCACCATCAAGCTGTCGAAAGAGTCGATCACCGAGTACCTGAGCTCCAACATCACCCTGTTGCGCTGGATGATCGGCGAAGGCTACGGCGATGCGCGTACCCTGGAACGTCGTGCTCAAGCGATGGAAGCCTGGATCGCCAACCCTGAGCTGATGGTTGCCGATGCTGACGCCGAATACGCTGAAATCATCGAAATCGACCTGGCCGACATCAAGGAGCCTGTGCTCTGCGCGCCAAACGATCCGGACGATGCCCGTCTGCTGTCCAGCGTTGCTGGCGAGAAGATCGACGAAGTGTTCATCGGTTCGTGCATGACCAACATCGGTCACTTCCGCGCTGCCGGTAAACTGCTGGATCAGGTCAAGGGTCAGCTGCCAACCCGTCTGTGGCTGTCGCCGCCGACCAAGATGGACGCTCACCAACTGACCGAAGAAGGCTACTACGGCATCTACGGCAAGGCTGGCGCGCGCATGGAAATGCCGGGCTGCTCGCTGTGCATGGGTAACCAGGCTCGCGTAGAACCGAACTCCACCGTCGTGTCGACCTCGACCCGTAACTTCCCGAACCGTCTGGGCGATGGCGCCAACGTCTACCTGGCTTCGGCCGAGCTGGCGTCGGTGGCTTCGATCCTGGGTCGCCTGCCGACCGTCGAGGAGTACATGGCCTACGCGAAAGAAATCGACACCATGGCCAGCGATGTCTATCGCTACCTGAGTTTCGACCAGATCGCCGAGTTCCGTGAAGCTGCAGCGAATGCCAACATCCCGGTCATTCAAGCCTAACGTTACAACGCCATAGAAAACGCCGCGCATCGTAAGGTGCGCGGCGTTTTTTTATGCCACAAGGTTTTGCCCTTACGCTTTAAGTGCCTCCTGCACCGCGCCGTCGACGCTCAAGTCGCAGAGCGTGACCTGCGAATGCTTAACCTCCGGTAACGCCGACAGTGCCGCTTGCGCCTCAAGCTTGAGACGCGCCAGCACCAGGCGCTTGCCTTCGTTACGTACCCGCAAGAAAAACTCCTGCAGCGCCTCGATGCTGGAGCCGTCCAGGTTTGGCGACTCTTCCAGGCTGAGAATCACTGTGTGAATCGGCGTTTCAGAGTGCCGAATCAAGTGCAATGCGCCGCCGAGAATTCGCTCCGCGTTAGCAAAGAACAGCGCTTCGCCCGGTCGGACAATCAGCATCCCCGGTACGGCCTTGGCCAATGGATGACGTTGCATGTCGACAAAGTCGTGCCCGGTGCCGATGTGCCCGAGAATCTGGATATCCGCCGCTGACATTTGCTTGAGCATCAACAGCACGCTGATTGCCACCGCCACCAGCAAACCGTCCAGCACCCCCAATACCAACACCGCCGCCACGGCGCAGATCACCAGCAGGCGATCACGCTGCCAGACAAAATAGCGCCCCAACGGTTGCAGGCTCAAGCCACGGCCCAGCGCATGCATGACGATCGCGGCCAGTATCGGTTCAGGGGTCAAGGCGATATAAGGCAGCACTGTCAGGACGATGATCAGCACCACCAGCGCTGCCACGCCACCGGCCAAACGCGACGTCGCGCCGGCGGCCTCATTCGCGGAAGTCGCGGAATAGCCCGCCCCTGCCGGCATCCCGTGAAACAACCCGGACACCAGGTTCGACGCCCCCAACGCCAGCAAATCCCGGTTCGAGGACACCCGATCACTGTGTTTGAGTGCGAAGGAGCTGATCGAACCGTAGGACTCTGCATACAGGATCATCACCATGGCAAAACCCAGTTCTCCCAGGCGTAACCAATCGGCAAAGGGCAGCACCGGCAGCTTCGGAATCTCCAGGCCAAGGTCGATAACCCCGATCATCCTGACCCCGTAGGCCGGCAGGTTCAGCCATTGCCCCGCCGCGATGCCGATCACCACCACCAGCAAGCCACCCGGCAAGCGCCGGAGCCGCCCGAACAACCACAACAAGGCCAGCGCCACTGCAGCCACACTGACGGCGACCCAGTTCCACTGAGGCAGTTGCTCCAGCAACTGCGGTAAAAAGCGAATCGGATTGCCGTTGCTCAGGTGCACGCCGACCACGCTGGCGAACTGTTTAAGGATGATCGTCAGCGCCAGACCAAAGGCAAAGCCGCGCAATACCGGCTTGGCGATGAACGACGTCACACTGCCAAGCCTGAACAACCCGGCCAGCAAAAAGAACGCGCCGGTCACCAGTACCAGCCCGATGGCCAGGCTCGCACGAAGTTGCGGGTCGCCATTGGCCAGTGTCGCCGTGGCGGCCGCCAGCACGGCGGCTGACGAAGAGGTTGCGGAAACGATGGCAAATCGGCTGGTGCCAAACAGTCCATAACAAAGCAAGCCGGCGAACAGCGCAATAACCCCTGCCTGAGGCGCCAGGGCGGCAATACTTGAGTAAGCGACAGCCTCTGGCAACAACAAACCGGCAATCGATAGCCCGGCCAACAGGTCCTGCCAACGATTCGGACTCTCAGGTGTGATTCTGGATGAAGTAATCGGTGGCTCAGTCGGCAATCAGGTGTCTCCAGACAAGCAATTACAAGCCGGTCAAATCACCGACGATGGCACAAGGCAGACAGCCCATCACGTTGTTTTTCAAGCACAAGCGTAGTCCTTAATCAGCCGTTGGTCACTGTCTTGAACGCCTCGACGAGAGGTTGCGCAACTGTATTTCCAGCAGCGCCCGGCAACGCGCCCTACCAGATCAGGTAGTTGTCCGGAGCCTGAGGGCTTGTTAAAAATCGTCCAACCGTTCAACTCCGAACAGGATTGTGCTGCCTGACGATTGCGCGCTTTTCGAAGTCAATGCTGGAGATGTTGTGATGTCGAGTGACCATTGGGTGATCAATAACGTATTCAAGCACTATCGGATCTACGTCGAACGAGTCGGCAACGACCCGCGCCGCAACACCGTAATGCTGGTCAATGGCGCGTTGGCGACCACCGCGGCGTTCGCCCGAACCAGAAAATGCCTGGCGGAGCATTTCAATGTCGTGCTGTTCGATCTGCCGTTTGCCGGTCAGTCGCGCCCGCACAATCCGGATCAAGAGCTGGTCAACAAAGAGGACGAAGTCGGAATTCTGCTGGCGCTGATCGAACGCTTTGAGGTCAATCACCTGGTGTCGACCTCCTGGGGTGGCCTTTCGACCTTGCTGGCCCTCGCGCATAACCCGCCGAGCATCATCAGTTCGGCGGTCACCGCGTTCGCTCCCGTCCTCAACCGCGCCATGCTCGACTATGTGAAGCGGGCCCAGGAGCTGATTGAACAGGACGACGCGTCAGCCATAGGTCATCTGCTCAACGATACCGTCGGCAAACACTTGCCGCAGCGCTTGAAAGTCGCCAATCACCAATATGTAGCTTCGCTGGCCAGTGCCGAATTCCGGCAAGCGCGCTTCCATATCAATCAGCTGCTGAACCTCAATGGAAGCGGCTATCTGCAGCGCTTCAGCGACATTGCCAGTCCCGTGCACTTCCTCAACGGGAGCCTGGATGAGTACACCACCGCCGAAGATGCACTGCTATTTCAACGCTACATTGCTGCTTGCAGCTTTTCGGTCATCGAAGACACCGGGCACTTCCTGGACCTGGAGTCGAATTGTTCGGCGGTACGGGTGCATAGCGCACTGTTAGGCCATTTGCTCGCTCGCCCGGCTGAACCGGTGCAAACGCAACGGTCCAATATCATCCGGTTCCGCTGCGCCTGAAAACGCCAGAAAGCCGGGCCAGAGCGCTTGCGATGGTCATAAAGGTGTCATTAAACATTGACAGCGAGTCGTCGTGGACTAGATTCCCTCCTGTGCACGGAATCAAGGCGACTGCCATGGAAAGGGATAGAGATTTCATGCAATGGTGGAATGACCTGCGCATGAAAATACTCGAGCAACAGGAAGCGCCCAGAATTTTTGCGCTTCTGGAACAGGAAGTTCAACAACTGGGTTTTGATTACTACGCCTACGGAGTACGCCATTCGATCCCCTTCACCCGACCCAAGACCGAGATCTACGGCTCTTACCCCCAGCAATGGATGGAGCATTACCACCAGCAAAACTATGCCGCGATCGATCCCTCGATCCTCAATGGATTGCGCTCCAACCAACTGATCGTGTGGAACGATGCCCTCTTCGACCGCAGCTCCAACCTATGGCATGAAGCCCAGGACTGGGGCCTGCGCGTCGGGGTGACCGTACCCGCCCACGCGCCGAACAATTCACTGTGCGTGCTCTCGGTTGCCCGCGATCAAACGGCGGTTGCCGAGGCGCAGTACGAGGAAATCCGCTTGCGCCTGCGCTGTATCATCGAGCTGGTGAGCTCACGGCTCGGCGACATCGCTCACCCTCAGACACTCGGCGAAACCATCGAGCTCAGCCAACGCGAGCGGGAAATCCTGCAATGGACCGCAGACGGCAAAAGCTCCGGTGAAATTGCGCTGATCCTTGGCATCTCGGTGAATACCGTAAATTTCCATCTGAAGATCGTTCAGAAGAAGTTCGGTGCTTCCAACAAAACCCTGGCGGCCGCCTATGCGGCGGTGCTTGGGCTGATCTGAACCCTCACACCACGATAAGGATATCGACCCATGATCACTGTTATTTCACGGCCCCATCACGAACTCTCCCCCGACCTGCATGACAACCTGGGCCGCTACCGGCACAAGGTCTTCATCAAGCATCTTGGCTGGCAACTCGAGACCTCCGGCGCATTGCCGGGGCGCGAATTCGATCAGTTTGACCACAACGATACGCGCTACATCATCGCCCTTGACCCACAGCAACATGTCCACGGCTGCGCCCGGCTATTGCCGACCACCGAACCGTATCTGCTGTCCGAGGAGTTTGCCTTTCTCTGCGACCGACCCGCACCACGGCGCAACGATGCCTGGGAAATATCGCGTTTTGCCGCCAGTGCGCTCGAACAGGGAAAGCTGCCAATGCGGGTGTTCTGGCACAGTTTGAACACCGCCTGGGAGCTGGGCGCGAACGAAGTGGTCGCGGTCACCACGCCAGCACTGGAGCGTTACTTCTTGCGTAATGGCGTGCTGCTGAGACGTCTTGGCCAACCGCAACGGGTAAACCAGGAACAGGTGATCGCCCTAAGCTTTGCGGCGTACCAAAAAAACGGCCGCGCCGCGCTTCTCGCGCAGTCAGCGGCCGTTACCTCGTTGAATCAGGCGTTTATACGTAACGGCCCGGCCCGGTCGTTCCGGACCGAGCCGCTACGGACTCAGGCTGTCAGCGAGTAGATCAGCGCCGAAATCGCCACCAGGCCCACCAGCGTCACGAAGACGTTGGAGGCTTGGCCGCGATAACGCGCCATGGCAGGAACCTTGCGGATCGCGTACATCGGCATCAGGAACAGAATCGCCGCGATGACCGGGCCACCGAGGGTTTCGATCATCCCCAGGATGCTCGGGTTCAGCGTTGCGACGATCCAGCAGACCACCAGCATGAACGCTGCGGTCATACGGTCCAGGGTCTTCGGTGCCGGACGGCGACCGCTTTTGACGATCAGCCCCTTGAGGCCTTCGCTGGCGCCGATATAGTGGCCCAGGAACGACTTGGAAATGGCCACGAACGCAATCAACGGCGCAGCGAACGCGATCGTCGGGTTGCTGAAGTGGTTGGCCAGGTACGACAGGATCGACAGGTTCTGCGCCTTGGCCTCGGCCAGTTGTGCTGGCGACAGAGTCAGCACGCAACTGAAGACGAAGAACAGCACCATCACCACCATCAAGGCGTGAGCGCGGGAAAGGATTTGCGAGCTGCGCTCTTCGGCGTGCATGCCATAACGACGCTTCTGGTCCACCGCAAAGGCCGAGATGATCGGCGAATGGTTAAACGAGAACACCATCACCGGAATCGCCAGCCACAGCGTGTGCAGCAACGCCGAAGGCGCGGGCAAGGTGCTCGCGGTGGCGAGAATGCCGCCGTTCCAGTGTGGAATCAGGAACACTGCCAGAAACAGCAGCGCAACGATGAACGGGTACACCATCAGGCTCATGGCCTTGACGATCATCTGCTCGCCGCAGCGCACCACGGCCAGCAGACCGAGGATCAGCACGAACGACAGAACCGCCCGCGGAGGCGGCATGATGTGCAACTGGTGCTCGAGGAAACTGCCCACGGTGTTGGTCAGCGCAACGCTGTAGATCAGCAGGATCGGGAAGATCGCGAGGAAGTACAGCAAGGTGATCAGGGCGCCGGCCTTGATCCCGAAATGCTCTTCGACGACTTCCGTGATGTCTGCCCCCGCGCGACCGGATAACACGAAGCGGGTCAGGCCACGGTGTGCGTAAAAGGTCATGGGGAACGCCAGCAACGCCAGGATCAATAGCGGCCAGAAACCGCCAAGGCCTGCGTTGATCGGCAAAAACAGGGTACCCGCACCAATTGCCGTGCCAAACAGGCCCAGCATCCAGGTGGTGTCATGGCGATTCCAGCTGCTGAGGCTCGCTGGTGCCGCCGCTTCATAGCGTTCATCAACGCTATTGGCCTGATCATTCATCCGGTCGGATCTCCGCATTCCGGTCACTTGCCACTCGGTCAGGACGAGTCAGAAATAGCTGACAGGCAGCGCCCTGGCCGAAACAGGGGCGCGATTGTCCGGGATTAATCAGCAGAAGCAAAGACTTAGCTGAGGAATGGTTATGCGGATCAGATGCTCGGAAATGGCGTTACGCGCCACAGCCCACACAATCCGCCGGCTGAACGCGAGCAATCCGAAGAAGCTGCTTTATGGGGGGCGCTTAATCAGTGAGCCGAGTGCACTTAATAATCGCCTTGCGACTGCATTGACATGTTTGCCGAACCCACAGCATGATCGGCCTCATGAACTTCTCTGCGCTGAACCTCACCCTCACCACCACGACCGCTTCCGGCGGGTCGTGCGGTGGCTGGCTGAAATAAATACAGCGCAGTGAACCCCAGGCCCCGCCAGCAATGGACGGGGCCTTGTTGTTTCTCCCGTCCGTTCGGCACTTCATGGAGAAACACCTATGTCATCGGCACTTTTGATCATCGATATGCAGGTCGGTCTGTTCAACGGCCCGGACAAGCCCTACGACGGCGAGCGAGTGCTTGCCAACATCCGGCAGCTCATTCACCGGGCCCGAGAGCGCGAAGTGCCGATTTATGCGGTACGGCACACCGGCCCTCAGGGTTCGCCCATTGAGGCTGGCAGCGCTTTTTGGCACTTGCTTCCCAACCTTGAACTGGATGCCAGTAGCGACATTCTGTTCGACAAGACCAGACCCAATGCCTTTTACGCAACGTCCCTGGCGCAGCAACTGCAGGCGAGCGGGATCAATGAGCTGTTCATCGTCGGCATGAAAACCCAGTATTGCATCGATAGTACCTGTCGAGCCGCAGCCGACCTGGGCTTTCAAGTCACGCTGGTCGCCGACGCCCATACCTGCATGGACACTGCGGCGTTATCGGCCAAAATGATCATCGAGCACCATAACGCGACCCTTGACGGAGCATTCGTCAAATTACTGAACACAGCGGACGCCAGATTCTGACGCGCTGAAAAGATCGTCCGAACGCGGCCCGAGCCTTCGGACGATCTTTTGATCTCGCTTTCATTACTTTCGTCAGCTCCTACACTGTGTTCTGCGACTTTTGGTGATTGCCAAACCGATCCGGAGTCAGCAACCTGACGCGACATTCGAGCCCCGACATTCCGTGCCTACAGGAGCCCAGCATGCCTGCAACCGTATTGGTACTGGTTGAAACCATTAACGATTACCTGCCGATTCTCGAACATCAAGGCTTCCATCTGATTCTCGCCCCCACTCCCGTCGAGCGTGCCCAGGCCATCACCAGTCACCGCGGGCAGATCGACGCCGTGCTGACGCGCGGCCCGCTGGGGCTGTACGCCGACGAAATCGCTGCGCTGGCGAACCTGAAAATCATTTGCGTGATCGGTGCCGGATACGAGCAGGTCGATCTGCAAGCCGCAAGCGACCGGGGCATTACCGTCACCAATGGCGCTGGCGTAAACGCCTCGTCGGTGGCCGATCATGCGATGGCCTTGTTGCTGTCGTTGGTGCGTGACATCCCTCGGTGCGACGCAGCGGTGCGCCGCGCAGAGTGGCCGAAAATCATGCGTCCGTCCCTGGCCGGCAAGCGCCTGGGCATTCTGGGGCTGGGCGCCGTCGGCATGGCCGTCGCCAAACGCGCCGCCAATGGCTTCGACATGACGGTGAGTTACCACAGCCGCCAGTTACTCAGCGACGTCCCCTACGACTTTTGCTCAACGCCCACCGAACTGGCTCGGGCCTCTGACTTTCTGATCGTTTGCACGCCCGGCGGCATCGGCACGCAGCACCTGGTCAACAAGCAGGTGCTGGATGCCTTGGGCCCCCAGGGTTTTATCGTCAACATTGCCCGCGCCAGCGTGGTTGCTACCAGCGACCTGATTAGCGCGCTCGAGCAACGGCGGATCGCCGGTGCCGCACTCGATGTATTCGATGAAGAGCCTCAGGTACCGGATGCGCTCAAGGCATTGAGCAACGTGATCCTCACACCTCATGTGGCCGGCCTGTCACCGGAAGCAACCAAGGGAACCGTTGAACTGGTCGGGCAGAACCTGATGGCGTTTTTCTCCGATCGTCCGGTGTTGACGCCCGTCAAGTTGCCCGAGCCGCTCTGAGAGGACCGTGGAGCGTTTAGAGCACCCCCAATAACGTCCAGAGTCGACGCGACTCCGCGTCAGCCGATATCAACTCACCAAGCAGTTCACTCAGCGGTTTATTACCCCACTCCACACCACGCCTGATCAAATAAGGCACCGGGCTGTGGGGCTCGGTTCGCGCCAGGTACTCGGCAATCAGCAACAGCTGCCGATAAGCCTCTTCGCGACTCACCGGTTCGCGCAGTGCCTGTTGGGCTGGCGCAGCCTCCGGCTCCAGAGTATTTTGCGGCGCCTGGACCGGCGGTGGCTCGACCGGGGCCTGGGTGGGTTGACGTGGATGCATGGCGATGAACTCCTGAACGAGCGTCAACAGCGCCTCGATGATGTCCTGCAACGACTTGTAGCCTGGCGCCTGATTGCCCAGGTAGGCATCACTCCAGTCCTCCAGCCGTTGCAGATGCTGCAAGCTCAGCAACAGGCTGCCTTGGCTGCGCAACCAGAAGGACAGCGGTGTCGCACGAATCTGCTCGGTGAGTTTTTTCTGCTCGTTGCGCGCGGCTTCAGCTGAGGTTTTTGCAGCCTTGGTGTCATTGACCATCACCTGCTGCACTTGCAAACGCCGCCAATCATCCAGGCAAAAATCCGCAAATTCGCTGGTGCGTGTGTCGAACAGCGGCACCCGGGTGAGCAGGATTTCGCTGTAGCGTCGTGCCAGCCATTCGAGAGGAATCACCCGCCACGACTGATCGCCCTCTTCGGCCTGAGGGTGAAGTTGCTCGGGGTAGCGCTCGCATAAACCCGCCACCAGCGCCAGGCTGCCCGGCAACCCTTCCAGGCCGTCCAGATGCAACCAGGCCTCGCCGAGCCAGGCACTGAGCATCAAGTCCTTGCTGCGCTCCAGCAGCAAGCGGCTGGCGAGCTTTGCCAGTTCCGGCCATTGGGCACGCTTGATCGACGCCTGCCAGACCCCCGTCGGCAAACTGGTATCGTCCTCGCGGCGCAGTTCGCGCAACTGATCGAATTCAGGCTCATAGCGCAGGTCCTGGCCACAGGGCGTTTCGTCGCTGATCGGTTCGAGCAGCTGTGTGATCAACTCCGGCAGCGAAGGGGGTAATGGCGATAGCGACGGCAGGCTCACAAGCCCTCCTCCTCGTTCGTCACGATGGCCGCCGTCGAACCCGTCGATATAAAGGGTGAGCGCGGCGCACGTGTCGGCAACGGTTGAATGGACAACGGCAGTTTCGATCCCTGGGTCATCCATGACAGGCGCATGAACATCTGTGTCGGCTCCTCAATGCTGGTGCTCGCCGCGACCGGCAAGCGCAAGGTCAGTGGAAAATCGGTGTAGTCCATGCTCGGCTGGCGCTGATTTGACTGGTGCGAACGCATCAGGCGCAGCAACGACCAGGGGCCACCGTACTCCCAGCCGGCCTCCAGATCCTTGATCACCAGGTTCGGTTGCAACGGGTCGCTGACCGGCCGCTGAGGACCATTCCTGGCCCAGCGCAACGTCAACCTGACGAGTTGGCCGACCATCCAGCGCAGGTTCTGCTGGGCCTCGCCGGGATAGCTGATCTGTTGATTACCGGCATTCAAGCCCCAGGCAATGACCTGATCGGCACCGTGCTCTTCCTCGCGATCAGTGCGCCAGCGCACGTCCATTTCCACCCCGAGAATGCCGCTTTTATCTCGCACAAACAGCGGCCCGAGCCAGGTGCTGGCCTGCTTCAAGCGATTGAGAAAGTCCTCGGCGGCCAAGCGTTCCGGCGTCCGGCTGAGCTGCAAACCGGCTTGCGCCACCGGCAGGCGCTTGTCGATCAACTCCAGCAAATGCTGGACCCGCGCCGGGTCGGCATCGGTCACCTGCGTGCCATTGGAGAATGGAAAACGCTCGGCCAGGTACTGATTAAAATAGTTGGCCAGGTCGTTCCATGCCGCCGAAGCCTGTTGCTGCTGCAGCGACTGGCAGCGCTGCATCGCGGTTTGCTGCAGCTCCTGGGCCCTCAGGGCAAGCGTCCCACGGCCGCCGGAAACGTTGGCGGTTTGCAGGATTTGCGCACAGGACCCGGCATCCATTTCGATAAAATCCCGGCTCACCAACTGTTCGATCTGTGCCGGAGAACTGGCAGGATTCTGCTCCTTGTACTTGAGCAGTTCATCATTCAAGGCACTGAACTGCACAACCCGTTCGTAATCCAGCCCCGACAGATTCTGCTGCTGGACCTTCAGCCACTCCAGCGCCGAAGTACGTTGTTCGGCAATACCCAACATGGTGTTGAACTGCTGCTTGAGGCTCAGCTTCAGGTCCTGCACATCACTGGCACCGTACAGCTGCAAGCCGAGGTTTTTCGAACCATCCCAGCGCGCAATACTGGTCCTTTCGCTGAACAGCGGCTGGGCGATTATTTCGTTCAGGCCACTGGCGACCTCGGCCAACGCCCGACGGTTGAGCGCGTTCTGCAAACGGGTGGCCAGGTCACTGCGCCGCAACTCGACAAAGGCTTTCTGCAACGCCACGGCCTGCGAGGCCTGCACATTGAACCCTGTGCTTTGCTGCGCCTGGCCGCCCTGTTCCTCCAGGCTGATCCACATCGCCTTGGCCGCCGCCCCTTCCGCCGCCTGGAGCAGCGCGCCCCGGTACGCCGGCGGGATACGCGGCAACTCTTCGCTGGCGTAGCTTTTGTAACTGGCGAAGTAATTCAACGCACTGTTGAGATCATCGCTGTCGGCGCTCTGACCCTGTGAAGCACTGAGGCCGGAATCATCCTGACGCAGTGCAATGGCCACGAAATCGCGCTTGAACAACGCCTGCACGGCGTTGTCCAGCTGGCTGACATGCTCTTGCAACGCCAGTTGTCCGCTGCCTTGCTGAACCAGCAAATTGCCACGCGAGCCGGCCTGGGCAATCCATTGATCGCGAAAGCTCTGCTGCAACTTCGATGCCTGCATGTCCAGCTGTTGCTCCAGTTGCGGCCCGAGCAAGGCGCTTTGGCGGACTTTATCCATCAGCTCGCGGTAGCCCGGCACCAGGTCCTGGCCCTTGCCCCGTCCCCACGCCGAGTTGGTCAAGCCAATCAATGCTTGCAGGTCGTCAATCAGCGCCCTCAAGTCCTCGAGTTCGCTGAGTGAATTGCCACTGCCGGACTCCAGCCGCTCCAGGTGCAACTTCAGGTAGCCGGCCTGACGCACGAAGTTGTCAGCCAGAAAGTACTGGTCCAGCCAGCGCTCCATGAGGCCTTCAAAATTCGTCGAGATGGTCGAGCGTTCCGTGCTCAGGTCCAGCGCTTTCAACCCGCTGGTGTCGGAATTGAGCAGCACCCGGTTATAGAAGGCCGCGCGACGCAACGTGCCGACGTTGAGGTTCAGCGACAACGCATTATTGCTCAGCAGCACCAGGTCATCGAGTGGGCTCCGGGGATTGTTCAACGCCTGATTGAACCACTGGTTCTGTTGTTCGAGACGTACCGCGCGCTCTACCAGTTCCTTGGCCTTGACGTAGTTTTGCCATTGCGCGGGGTCTTCGCTTTCAACATTCACCCGGCGTTCGGTATTGCGGATCGCCTTGAGTTGCGCCAGGTCCGACACCAGCAACTCTTGCAGCGGCACCAGCAGCTGCCGCTGAGCCGTCAGCCGCAGCTCGTCCTCCAGCTGCGCATCCAGCGATGAAAACCAGGAAGTGGGAAATACCAGCGAACTGAACGTCCAGCGAGGGGCCCGCTCCAGTACCCGCCAGAAACTCTCGACGTTACGTCGCGTCGGTTCCAGCCGATGGCTTTCGTCCGTGACCGCGACATAGTTTTTCTGCGCGCCTTGCAGCAAGCGTGACAGCTCATGAGCATCCTTGACCGAGTCGTGCCAGACCCAAACCATACCGATCGCCCAGACCAGACCGACCGCCAGCGCCACCACGCCGGTCACCCGTTGCCAGCGTTGGCGCAGCCGCAAAATACGCGGTACGACCTGAGCCACGCCACGTTCGGCGACAATCCGTCGCTGCCATAACTGCCGGGCAAACGCGCTCTGCTGCAACACCGTGTCATAGGCCGAGAAGCTCTCCCGAGTACTCTCCGGCGCTTGATTGGCGGTGAAGTAAATCCCGCGAAAACGCGGTGCCTCGCCTTGTGCATTGCCCTGGAAAACCGGTTCAAGCAGGGTTTGCAGTGTGCGCCGCAGCGCTTCGAAACGGTCCGGCAAGGCGAACAATTCGCTGCTCAAATGCCCGGACAAGGCACCGATTTCGATGATCGATTCAGACAATGCCCGGCTCACCTGATCCAGCGCCTGATCACTCCAGTGCGATTGCCAGACCGCCTCAGGCGAATACGGCGACGACCAGCCCAACGCACGTTCCCGCGCCTCAACCGGCAATGCAGCAATCAACGCCTGAAAGCCTGGCAACTCCTCCATGCCCGTGATGACCACATACACCGGCAAGCTCAGGCCGAACCGCTGTAACAGATCGATGAAACGCCGCCGCGCCGCCAGACCGAGGCTGGCGGCCTGCTCCGGATCGCCCAGTTGACTGGCTGGCACGGTCCAGATCACCGCGTCCAGCGGTCGCTTGCTGCGCAGGCGCACGATCAACCCCAACAGACGCCACCAGCCGCCCCGTTGCAGGTTCAAGCCTTCATCAGGCAAAAACAACGCCTGTGGCACCACCAGCACTGCGCCCTCGGGGTCCGACCACCAACGCCCGAACCAGGCCGGTATGTCGGTGGGTTGCAAGCGCCATTGGGCACACAGTTGAGTGCCCTGGGTTTCGTTGCCGAGCATCAGCAGCCACGGAATCTGATAGCGATCCTGCGTGCCCTGCTCCTGCTCCATGTGCCGGACCGACAGATAAAAACTGCGAATCGCGGCACCGCTCTGGGTGCGCAGCCACCACACCGCCACGAGCAATACTGCCAGCAGCAACAGCACCGCAACGACAGTCAAGACAATCCCCAGAGTACTCATGAGTCTTGCTCCTGGGCCGCTGCCGATTCGGAAAGGTGCATGACCGGCTCGAGTTCTTGATGAATGTCGCGCCAGAACATCTGCCCCAACCCGGTCATCAACAGCACGACACCGAGGATCGCCAGACCCAGACGAAAGCCGTCGGGTAGCGACAGTCGCGTGGGCAACTGCACGGGAGCGACCGCCGAAGGCTGCTCGAGCCGGGCGCTGACATCGGCGTAATCGGGCTCGTGCTGCCAGGCAAACGCAAACAGCGCCAGCCGCCATTTTTCATGCTGGAGCTGATTCTGCTCGCCACGCAGGCGGCCTTCAAAACCCAGTACCAGGCATTGCAGATACACATTGGCCAGATCCCGGGTGGCCGGCACCTGGTCATCGAGCAATGTCTTGATCGCCAGTGGTAGCCGCTCGCCCGCCTGACGACTGGCATACATCCGTGACTCCAGCGGTTTGTCCTGCCAGGCGAGCTGACCCGGCCAGACGGTAAACAACAGGGTCTCGTCGATCAGTGCAACAAACGCATACACCACGGCGGTCACCTGTTCGGTGGCGGCATCACCGACTTTGGCGAATGCCGTTCGCCACAAACGCTGGGTAATCTGTGTAGAGAACTCGACGACGGCCTCGACCAACGCCTCATCGTCACTGTCTTTGGATTGTTCGTTCCAGGCCTGCGACCACTCTTGCCAGGCCTGACGAAAAGCACTGCTCAGTGGCGCTTCGTGGAGGCCTCGCGCACCGCTGCCGACGTTCCCTTCAGGCATTGGATTCCCCTTCCCTGATCAAGCGTTTTCATTGGCCTGAGCGACAAACAGCACCACTTGCCACGGGCTGCTCGCCAACTGCGAGGCCGGCGCGACAATCTGCAGCGGCAGTTGCCCGTCGAACCATTGCCCCTGGGCAGTGACCACAAACAACCGGGTATCTTCGCCCACGCTGTAAGCCACCTGTTCGTTGCGACTCATGGCCTGATGCGCCAGGCCGCTCATGCGTTGTCGACCGAGCAAGGCAATGTACGGCGCGGAGGCGATGATCGCGCGGCTCAACCACTCGCTCGCAGACTGCTCGCTTGCGCCGTTGGGCATGCGCAAGCCAATCACCAGGCGCTGGCTCGGCTGATCGTCAGGCAACTGGATCGAGAAGGTATGTTCGTGGCGTTCGAACGGTAGGCTGCGATAGCCGGCGCGAATTAATTCGAGGGTGTTGCCCAGCCAGTCGAGTACGCTCTCGTAGCCACGCTGCAACTCGAGAAAATCCAGCGCCGCGAAGGCCGGCACACCCGCCAGCGGATCAAGCGCCGACCAGGCACCGGCCAACCCGAGCAGCAGACCATACAGCGCCTGAGGCGTCGCCAGCCGGCTGCTCAACAAACCCTCGACCTCCGGCAGACGCGCCCAGAGTGCCGTCAGTTGGCGACGGATTTCCGCGGCGTCGTCCTGATTGCCGGCCTGCTGTGCCTGACGCAAGCGACCGGCCAAAAACATGCACTTCTCTCGGGCCCGGGCGCACAGACCGCCGACCCGACGGCCCAACATCGACTCCGGCAACAGACACGGCGTCGGCGCGGTGTAGGGCAACTGCAAAAAGCCGCCACCTTCCTTGCGAACGCGCAGCAGCGGCACACAGATCGAGTCAGCCTTGTTCAACTGCGTGCACAAACGCGGATTGGGCCGCCATACCGTAATCGACTCGGGGTATTGACCGCTGGTGAGGTCTGGCAGTGCATCGCCGACCACCGATTGCAATCGTCCCGTGAGCGGCAGTAATTGCCCGGCACGCCACAACGGGCTGACCGCCAGGTACACGGTCACAGTGGCGTTATCCGTTGCATTGACCGCTTCGCTGACATCGAGCTCCAGCATCGGCCCCACACCGGCCTGCACATTGATCGGCAAACCATCCGGCAACGTCGCCTGCAAGGCGAGCAGGCGAACGTGCCCGGCACTGAGTGCCGAGGGGTCGATCTCGAGATGGGTGACACCCCAGAACCAGGGGTTGCAGGCCTTGGCGAAATGCGCGACCAAGGCTTCGGCGCGCAGCCCTTGCAACTGAAAATGCTGGGGCAGCAATTGCATGCCTTCGTGCCAGCAAACCGCGTCAGGTAGCAAATTCATACGATTCCCTTCGACGTCGAATGGCGCCGCTGGCCCGCGGCCTGGCGATCTTTTCAGTGCAAATCAGTGCGCAGCGTCGCTGACAAGTGTCATTTCGCGACTGTCGAACTTCAGCCAGGCCTTGCTCTGATCGTCCAGGCGAAGTCGGTGCGCTCCGGGTGTGTTATAGCTCGCGAAGATCAAAAGTCCAGCGGCCCGCTTGCCGCCCAGAGGGAAGGGTTGTTGATCGATAAACTGCCCTGGAACCAGCTCCAGCCCCCAGACCGTCATCAGCTGCCGGTAGTCGCGTTGAAACTGCTCGCGCTCGCTGAACCATTGCCGAGCGGTCAGTGCCGACAGTTGTTTGAGCAGGTCCGGATCATTCACCGCGACGAAATCCACGGCAATCGGCGTGTCGTCATTGGCATGGGCGGCGACGTCCAGCGTCAGGCTATCGAGATCGACTCGCGGCCCGAACAACGAACAACCTGCGAGTAACAAGAACGAGAGAGAGCTAAAAAATCCTGCGCGCACAATGAATTTTCCTTTTCTCATGACGGTCAAAAATCGTTTTTGTTTGCTTTTTTATAGACCTGTTCTAGCGTCTTGGATAGTTCGGTCAGCACGACGAATGTGGAAGGTTCGTCAAGGGAATGACAGGTCCCACTGCCTCCCTTTCTAACCTACGGTTCAGCAAGGGAATGCGATGAGCGGGCCTCCCGAAGCATTGCTCCCACCCAATGCATCGGAGTCCGCCACCATGGCAGAAAGTACTCAGCACAAGCTCGACAGGGTCCGTCCGCCCCGCGTGCAAATCACCTATGACGTCGAAATAGGTAACGCCATCGAGAAAAAAGAATTGCCTCTGGTGGTCGGCATTCTTGCCGACCTCTCCGGCAAACCCCTGGAACCCCTCCCAAAATTGAATGAACGGCGTTTCACCGAGATCGATCGGGACAACTTCAACGAAGTGCTCGCCTCGATCGCCCCGCGCGCCACCTTGCAGGTCAACAACACCCTCACTGACGATGACAGCAAGCTCAACATCGAGCTCAAGTTCGGTCATATCGACGACTTCGACCCGGTCAAGGTGGTCGAGCAAGTGACACCATTGCGGCGCCTGTTCGAAGCGCGTCAGCGTCTGCGCGACCTGCTGACCAAACTCGATGGCAACGATGACCTGGACAAGTTGCTACGCGATGTCATCGCCAACACCGAAGGCCTGCAAGAGATCAAGTCGGCCCGGCCTGAAGCGCAGCCTGAAGCGCAGTCTTCTGCACCTGCCGGCGATGCCGACGCGGCGCCAGAAGCTCAAGCCTGATCGTCCATTCACTTAGGGAGAAATTGCCATGCCCGCCTCATCCAGTGCCCAGGCCCAAGCCAGCGAGAATGTGAACGAGACCTTGTCTCTGCTCGACCGAATCATCGCCGAAGGGCGAATGGCCCACGACGAAAGCCAGAAGGATTACGCCCGCGACATGCTCGCGGAGTTCGCCACCCAGGTTCTTGATAAAGGCATGGCCGTCGACAAGGACACCGTGGCGATGATCAATGACCGCATCAGCCAGATCGACAAGTTGATCAGCGCCCAGCTCAACGAAGTCCTGCACCATCCGGACCTGCAAAAACTCGAAGCCTCCTGGCGTGGTTTGCACCTGTTGGTGCAGAACACCGAAACCAGTTCCCGACTGAAACTGCGTTTGCTCAACGTGACCCAGAAAGAGCTGCAGAACGATCTGGAAAAAGCCGTCGAGTTCGACCAGAGCGCACTGTTCAAAAAGATCTACGAAGAAGAATACGGGACCTTCGGTGGTCACCCGTTCAGCCTGCTGGTCGGTGACTACACCTTCGGCCGGAATCCGCAGGACATCGGCCTGCTGGAGAAACTTTCGAACGTTGCCGCCGCTGCCCATGCGCCGTTCATTGCCGCTGCCAGCCCGCGACTGTTCGACATGAACAGCTTTACCGAGCTCGCGGTGCCGCGTGACCTGTCGAAAGTTTTCGAGAGCCAGGAGCTGATCAAGTGGCGCTCCTTCCGTGAAAGCGAAGATTCGCGCTACGTGTCGCTGGTGCTGCCGCACTTCCTGCTGCGCCTGCCTTATGGCCCGGAAACCTTGCCGGTGGAAGGCATCAATTACGTTGAAGACGTCAACGGCAGTGACCACAGTAAATACCTCTGGGGCAATGCGGCCTGGGCCCTGTCGCAACGCATCACCGAAGCTTTCGCCAAATACGGTTGGTGCGCGGCGATTCGCGGTGCCGAAGGCGGTGGTGCCGTCGAAGGACTGCCCGCCCACACGTTCCGCACCACCTCGGGTGACCTGTCGCTCAAATGCCCGACCGAGGTGGCAATCACCGACCGCCGTGAAAAAGAGCTCAACGACCTCGGCTTCATCGCCTTGTGTCACAAGAAGAACAGCGATGTGGCGGTGTTCTTCGGTGGCCAGACCACCAACAAATCCAAGGTCTACAACACCAACGAGGCGAACGCCAACGCGCGGATCTCGGCCATGCTGCCTTACGTGCTCGCGGCGTCCCGCTTCGCGCACTACCTGAAGGTCATCATGCGCGACAAGGTCGGCAGCTTCATGACCCGCGACAACGTGCAGACCTACCTCAACAACTGGATCGCCGACTACGTGCTGATCAACGACAACGCCCCACAGGAAATCAAGGCGCAGTACCCGTTGCGCGAGGCCCGCGTGGATGTCTCGGAAGTCGCCGGAAAACCGGGCGTCTATCGGGCCACGGTGTTTCTGCGGCCGCACTTCCAGCTCGAAGAGCTGACGGCCTCGATTCGCCTGGTCGCCACCCTGCCACCACCGGTAGCCGCCTGACCTGCCTCCCGCCGGCCAGGCCGGCGGGTTTTCCTTTGCTTATCTAACGCGATTTTCTTCAGGAGTTTCATGCGATGGATGCAATCATTCTCGACCTCGGCGGTGACATCAAAGGCGACAGCCTGCTCGAAGGCTACAAGGACAAGATCGAAGTCATGTCCTACAGCCACAACGTCGCGATGCAGGTGACCAACGACGTCAGCAACTCGGAGCGCACCTCCGGCAAGCCGCACATCGGCGAGTTCACGCTCACCAAGTTCGTCGACAGCTCGACCCCGTCTCTCAACGAGTATTGCTGCGCCGGCAAACCGATCCCGGAAGCCAAGATCACCATCGGGCGCAACGCGGCCGAAGGCAGCGGCCAGTTGATGCCCTTCATCATTTACACCCTGAACAACGTGGTGCTGTCCAACGTCAGCGTCAGCGGTGGTACGGGCGGTAAACCGGTGGAAACCCTCTCGCTGAACTTCACCAAGATCAAGTGGGAACTGACCGCCCAGAAAGACGATGGCACCAAGGAAGGCACGGCCGCTTCAACCTGGGACATGGCCGCGAACAAGCTGATCAAGGGCTGACGGAGTACTCCGATAATGACCGGCACCGGCATTCTGCCGCCGCTGTTCGAACGCCTTGCCGCCAGCGAGGCGGATACCGTGCAGGCGTTCGATCGCCAGGCACTGTTGGAGTCGGTCCGTATCGAGTTGCTGCGCTTGTTCAACACCCGTCGTGGCCAGCGCCCGCTGACCACGCCGCCAAGCGTCATTGACTACGGCATCGCTGACTGGACTGCATTGCAGCAACAGCGCAGCGATGACCGCCGTCAACTGTCGCGACAGATTCGTGAAGCCATCGACGCCTTCGAACCGCGCCTGCGGCTCGACGCGGTCGACGTCACGCCCGTCCCCGAAAATCCGCAACAGCTAAGTATCAGGCTGCAAGGTGAGCTACGCAGCGGCAAGCAGCATTGGCCTGTCGCATTCGTCATCGAGAACGCCGGCGATGGCCTTGAGGTGCGCAATGAGCGACTCGATTGACCCGCAACTGCTCGATTACTACCAGCGAGAACTGACCTGGCTGCGCCACGCCGGGAGCATTTTCGCCGAACGCTACCCCAAGGTTGCCAGACGCCTGGAACTGTCTCCCGGCGAATGCCCGGACCCGCATGTCGAGCGCTTGCTGGAAGGTTTCGCCTTGCTCGCGGCGCGCCTGCAACGACGACTCGACGACGATTACGCCGAGTTCAGCGACGCGCTGCTGGAACAACTGTATCCGCTGACCATGCGGCCACTGCCATCCTGCGCCATCGTCCAGTTCGAACCGGACCCGAGCAAGGGCAACCTGACCGGCGGTTACCCGCTGCCGCGCGACACGCCGTTGTTCGTCACCACCCGCCACGGTGAAAGCATTCACTTTCGCACCAGCGCCGCCGTTCACCTATGGCCGCTGGAAATCAACGAAGCATTACTGCTGGGAAGCGACGAAGCCCAGGCCCTCACCGGCGTCGCCCTGGCACGCTCGGCCCTGCGTTTGAGCCTGCGCTGTCTGGGCAAAAGCCAGTGGGCAGAACTCGGTATCGAGCAATTGCGCCTGCACCTGGCCGCGTCGCCGGTGATCAATGCCAACCTCTACGACTTGCTCGGTGCACACGCGATTCAGCTCCTCGCCGGGCCACCCGGCAGCGCGCCCAAAGTGCTGGCCGGGTTGCCGAAAATTGTCGGTTTCGCCAACGATGAAGTGCTGCTACCCGATGAAGATGGCGTGCATCCAGGGATGCGTTTACTCGCCGAGTACTTTGCCTTTCCAGACAAATTCAATTTTTTCGACGTACCGCTGGCGGGTGCAATCAGCGACAGCCAGACGCTGTATCTGTACATCGTTTTCGACCAGGCACCCGGCAGCCGCCTGCATTTACAAGCCAGCGATATCGCACTCGGTTGCGCGCCGGTGATCAACCTGTTCCCACGGACTTCCGAGCCGCTGCGCCCGGACGGCACTCGCAGCGAATACCGCCTGGTTGCCGACAGCCATCGGGAAAACAGCGTCGAAATCCACAGCATTCGCGCCCTGCGCGCCAGCACCTCGCAGGGCGTGCAGCGTGTACCGGCGTATTACGGCAGCCATCACGGCGGCAACCACCGCTGCTATTGGCACGCCCGGCGAATCAGCGGCATGACCCCAAACCGCTTGGGCACTGACCTGATGCTGAGCCTGGTGGACACCCAGCTCGACCCGTTTGAAGAAGTGACTGAACTGAGCCTGACCGCCGAGCTGCTCTGCACCAATCGGCACCTGGCCCAGAGCCTGTCGGCCGGAACACCGCTGGGTTTCGAGCGACCGGGGCCGATTGCCTCGGCGCGCTTGCGTAATCCGCCGAGCCCGCAAAGCCTGCCGCGTCTGGACGGTGAATCACGCTGGCGGCTGGTCTCGCAATTGACCCTCAATCATTTGTCATTGGTCGAAGGTCCGCAGGCGCTGGACGCGCTCAAGGAAATTCTCGAGTTGCATAACCTGCGTGACGAGGCCAGCGGCCGGAGGCAAATCGAAGGCCTGCTGAGCCTGAGCTGCGAGCGGGTCATTGCGCATGTCGGTGAAGATGCCTGGCGCGGATGGCGCAATGGGCTGGAAGTTCGCCTGCAACTCGATCCGCAGCATTTTGTCGGCACCAGCGCGGTGCTGTTTTCAGCGGTGCTGGCGCAGTTTTTCTCACTCTATGCCACGGCCAATCGCTTCGTGCGTACGGTGCTGGTTGAATCAGACAAGGAGATCAAGGCATGGCAACCCCAAGCCGGCATGCCGCTCTCCCTCTGAGCCTGAGCCAACGGCTGCGCCGCGACCCTCAGGCGTTCGAATTATTGCAGGCCTTGTTGCTGCTCGAACGCGAGCATCCGCAAGCCGAATCGCTGGGCAGCGGCACCGCGCCGCAGGCTGAAGCGCTGCGTCTGCGCGGCCCGCTGACGCCGTTGTTCGCTGCCAGCCAGGTTGAAAACCTGACCGACGAAACCGGCCACAAACCGACCCTGACCACCCCGGTTTTCGGTCTCGGTGGGCCGGATGGGCCACTGCCCTACGCCTATCAGGAATGGCTGCAACAACGGGCCCGCGCCAAGGATTATGCACCGGCCGAGTTCCTCGACCTGTTCCAGCACCGACTCCTCAGCCTGCTCTACAAAGTGCTGCGCAAACACCGGATTGCCGCAGGCTTTTCGGTGCCGGGCGCGACACCGGTGCACGCTCAGTTGCGAGCGTTGACCGGCCTGCTACCCAAGGCCCTGCACGAACGTCAGGCGATACCCGATGCTGCCGTGCTGGCGTGCAGCGCGCTGTTCGCCGACGGGCGTCGTTCGCTCGCAGGCTTTGCCGCCATCGTGCGCGAACAGTTCGAATTGCCGGTCGAGCTCAGCGCCTATCACGGTGCCTGGCGCGAGATTCCACCCGCCAGTCGCAGCCGCTTGCAGCCCGGTGGGCGCAACCTGCAACTGGGGCGCAGTGCAGTGGCCGGCACGCGGGTCTGGGACGAACATGCGGGAATCCGTCTGACCCTCGGCCCGCTGACTCCTGCCCAGGCCGCCGCTTTCTTGCCGGACGGTGAAACACACGCAGCCTTGGCCAGCCTCAGTGCACTGTATTTCGGGCCGGACCTGGAGTGCACACTGGTGCTGCTGGTGCGTGGCGCCAGCCCGATCAAACTCGGTCGCCAGACACCACCGCTGTTGAGCTGGAACGGTGGCCTGCAACGCCAGTCCAGTCTCACCCTGCAACGCATCGAGACTCGTCTTCGTCAGCTGGAGATTACCTGAACATGGAACTGGCCAGCCTGATCGGACGCCTCAACCCGGACAACCGCCGCGCCCTGGAACGGGCCGCCCAGCGTTGCCTGCAACGTGGTCACCATTACGTTGAAATCGAGCACCTGTTGCTCGAACTGCTGGAAATCGAAGGCGGTGACTTCGCCTACCTGCTGCCGCGCTTCGGCCTGGAACGCGATGCCCTGACGGCGGAAATCAACAAGGCTCTGGAGTTGTTCAAGACTGGCAGCACCCGCACCCCGGCACTCTCGGCGCACACCATCGGCTTGCTGGAGGACGCCGTGGTGCAGGCCAGCGTGCTTGGCCTTGAGAGCATCCGTTCCGGCCTGTTGCTGTTGGCGCTGCTCGACCGCGATGAACGTCGCAGCCTGTTGCTCAACAGTGCTTCGTCGCTGCTGCGCATTCCTCGGGATGCCCTGCGCAGCAATCTGCTGGAATGGACCGAAAGCTCCCGCGAGCACGTCGGCGGAGCTCGTGCGGTAACCGCAACCGCCGGCAAACCGCAGCAGAAGCAAGACTCGGTACTCGACCAGTTCACCCAGGACCTGACCGCCGACGCGCATGCCGGACGCATCGATCCGATCGTCGGGCGTGACGGCGAAATTCGCCAATGCATCGACATCCTGCTGCGCCGTCGCCAGAACAATCCGATTCTGGTCGGCGCGCCGGGCGTCGGCAAAACCGCGGTGGTCGAAGGCCTGGCGCTGCGCATCGCCTCCGGGGACGTACCGCCGTCGCTGCAAGAAGTCAGCCTGCGGGTCCTCGACCTTGGTTTGTTGCAGGCCGGCGCCGGGGTCAAAGGGGAATTCGAGCAACGGCTCAAAGGGGTGATTGATGCAGTCCGCAGCGCGGAAAAACCGATCATCCTGTTCATCGACGAAGCCCACACCCTGATCGGTGCCGGCGGTGTCGAGGGCGGAAGCGACGCCGCCAACCTGCTCAAACCAGCGCTGGCTCGTGGTGAACTGCGGACCTTGGCCGCGACCACCTGGCTTGAGTACAAGAAATACTTCGAGAAAGACCCGGCCCTCGCCCGACGCTTTCAACTGGTCCAGGTCGAAGAGCCGGATGAAATCACCGCCGTGGAAATGCTCCGTGGGGTCGCCGCCAAACTCGAACAGCACCATGGCGTGCAGGTGCTGGATGCGGCGATTCATGAGGCGGTGAAGCTGTCCCATCGCTACATCTCTGGCCGGCAACTGCCGGACAAAGCCATCAGCGTGCTCGACACTGCCTGCGCGCGTGTCGCCCTCGGTCAACACGACGTACCGCCACCGCTGGAAAGCCTGCGTCATCGCCAGCAAAGCCTCAAGGATGAGGTCGAACGCCTGCGTCGCGAGCAGGCCACCGGCCTCGATCACCGTGAGCGCATTACCGTACTGGAGACCGAGTCCACCAGCAACGTGCAGGCCATTCGCGAACTGGAGATCCGCTGGAGCGAAGAACGCGTTGCCGTGCGCGAGCTACTGGAAACCCGGCGCGAACTATTGGCCTTGAGCGAACGCGCCGACAGCGACAAACCGGACGATGTCACCGACGGACGCATCGACCATCTGGCCGCCGAACTGCTGCGCCTGGAGGCCGGTCTCGACGCCATTCGCCAGGACGACCCGCTGGTGCCGGAGCAGGTCGATGCGAAAACCGTCGCGGCAGTGATTGCCGGCTGGACCGGCATCCCGGTCGGCAAGATGCTCGCCGATGAAGCCCACGCCGTGCGCACCCTCGGTCAACGCATGGGCCAACGGGTGATGGGCCAACGCACCGCGCTGAACACCATCGCCCAACGCTTGCAGGCGTATCGCGCCGGCCTCACCGATCCGCAAAAACCGGTCGGCGTATTCCTGCTGGTCGGCCCCACCGGCGTCGGCAAAACCGAAACCGCCTATGCACTGGCCGATGCGCTGTATGGCGGCGAACGCAACCTGATCAGCATCAACCTCTCGGAATACCAGGAAGCCCACACCGTCAGCCAACTCAAAGGTGCCCCGCCCGGCTATGTCGGCTACGGCAGCGGCGGCGTGCTCACCGAAGCCGTGCGCCGCAAACCCTATTCCGTGGTGCTGCTGGACGAAATCGAAAAAGCCCACCCGGATGTGCTGGAGGCTTTTTATAACGTCTTCGACAAAGGCCTGATGGAAGACGGCACCGGCCTGGTGGTGGACTTCAAAAACACCGTGATGCTCGCCACCAGCAACGTCGGCGCCGAACTGCTGCTCGACACACCGACTGCGCAACTGGACAGCGATGCCTTCACCGAAGCCCTGCACAAAGTCCTGCTGAAAGCCTTCCGCCCGGCGTTTCTGGCGCGCATGACCGTGGTCGCGTATCGGCCGTTGGATGAGGCGACGCTGGAAGGGATTGTCTTGGCGAAACTGGAGAAATTGCGTGGCCGCTACAAAGCCGCGACCGGCAAACAGTTCGAGTTTGATGCCGGGATTGTGCAGGCGGTGCTGGCCAAGTGCAGTGCGGCCGGAGCGCGCGATGTCGAAAATGTATTGATGACCCAGGTGACTGGGAAACTGGCGGAGTGGGTGCTGGAGTAAGCAGCAGATGCAGTCCGCCCCGTGCTTGGCGCAATGCAAACCACTGTAGTGAACAAGGAGCGTTTATATGGCATTTACAACCGCACAACTGGCCGCACAGATCAATAACAGCCGCGCTGACCTGCAGCTATGGGCGAACTCGACCCTGCAAAACCAGGGCCCCATGGTGCCGGCCTTCACCACCTACTTCAACAACCTCCAGACCTGGATCACCCAGAACGGCGGTGCAAATCCCTTTGGCTGGGACAACGTCACCGGTCTTACTTACCCCAATGGCATTCAGGTTGTGCTGCAGGGACCTGCACAGACGGCACCGTTCAATGATGCATTCAACGACGTAAGAGCACATTTGGGTACGCCGGGATTTCGGTTGTTTCAGGCGGCTCAAGCGAGTCTGACGCTGATTGGCGTTCTGGGTCGTATGGGTTGATTTGAAAGGGGAAAGGGGACGGGTTTATTGATCAAACACCGTGGGCGAACCAGGTGACGCGAAAATAAATCTGTCTTCTTTCTTCTCTTAACAACATGGAGCCCGCATAACATGCCAATGACACAAGACCAAGCAGCCCGAATCATCACCTCTGCAATTCGCCGATACATCGCAGAGAAGTCTTATGCTCGAATGATAAAAAAGGGCGCCATATGGAACAAGGATGACCCGCGTTCCAGCGATTGGCAGGCTGAGCTATCCATGAAGAAAAAATTGGCAGCCATACGTAGCATTTCACAAAAGAACATTCACAACTTAATCTCCAACTTGGAGATGCTCACCCCACCAGAGTTGACCCTGGTAACAAATATCAAACACGCCAAATTTTTTGCCACCCACACCACCAACACTCCTCGAACAAACAAAGGCGGTGGCATCAGCCTGTACTCAAGACAAAAACTGCTCGACAGAGGCGTTATCTTCAACACTAAAAACTCACCTGTAGAAGACATAGCTCTGTTAGGGAATGATGATTTTGTCTTTTTCTCTTTAGAGGTAGGTGAAACGCCAAAAAAAGGAGGCAGCGCCTTTGGAGATCTCACATACCGATTCAACCTCCATGAAACAATCTTCATGGAAGTTGGGTGGCTTTCTTTAGTGGAGATGCGTTTTGCCCGTACTCCAGATCTTTCCAGGCATATTCACGACTTAAGTGCGGAGGATTACACCCTACTAAAAAAGCGAGAACTATCGCCTCTGTCTACCGTCTTTTTCGGGCAAGACATGATCAACGGAATAGCATTGTCTTTGATTCTGGACCTAAGAAAGCTCAGCCCGACAGGCCAAACCCGCCTTCTTGCCATGGCGGGCGAATCCTCATTAAACAGCCTAATCAATGGTATCTATCGCCCGGAACTCAAGGTACCGAGGCACTACTTCAGTTCAGCAGCCAATGCAGAACCGCATAAAATAGTAATTCAACCAAGGTCAAAGCTCTGAAACAAGAGACCAGATTTATTTTCCCAACAAATAGCCTGGTCTCTTATTTGATGAGTTCCTGTAGACGGAGCAAGGAATACCATGCCAATCACTATTCAATTTTATTCTGGACCCAAGGAATTTTCTTCATTGAAGAACCCACTGAGTATAGGCACTGTTATCAACTGGCTAACGCAGTCCGGTTACCCGCTGGATCTTTTTCGCGGAGATGGCTTGATGCTCTCGGACTTTCTGGGGCGGACAACCAAGACTTATGGTTTTCTGCAACCCGACGACTTTTTAAAAGATTTGAAGACCTTCGTGAATAACGGCTCAGGGCCCACAGGTGCGCGATCATCGAACCTGCGAACAACACCTGAAAGCACAGGCGTTTTTCTCGCCCCCCCACAAACCGACGTAAAAAAACACGCAGCGCATAGAATGGAACGCCAGTTACGTCTTTTTTCGATTATCGCCCTTCTAAAATGTAACAACCTGTTCAGCTCCGCGACCCAAGGTGATGTGGATATCCCCACGACGCTTTATCAACATGGCCAAGGGGGCGTGGGGGACGCTGCAGCCCATAAAATCATGGCGACCTTCACGGTGAGTAGTAAACGGCTTGAAGACCTTGTCAGTGACCGGGCAAGCAAGACTTTTCTCATTTACCTGCAATCAGAAACATCCATCCTAAAATCATGTTTCAACAACGCGGACAGTGAAATAGAGACACTTATCAGAATTCCACTACGGACCATCGCCAGGACGATCATCACTGACGACCGACTAACGCCCTCTCTAACCAGGTCTGAATTCAATATTTACGTTCATGAGCTTTGGGACAAATTACACAGTGAGTATATTGACGCTTGCAAAACCGCGATATTCACGTCTTCTGGAAGAATGACTGAACAAAAGAGCCACTATGATCACCGTAAACACTCCCAAACAATCCCTACTGCACAAGTATTTGACGCAAAGAAAAAATCTGCCGAAGCCGCACTCACCACTATCGTACTTGATGTTTATCTGGACTTTGCAGTTTCAACAGTCTCCTGCCCTTTGAGCGAAGCGGAAACCGACAATCTATATGACACTTTTTTCCAGCACTAACCGATTCCACAGCAAAAATCGGACAGAATTATTTCACAAGGAAAGGCATCGAAAAAGGTGAGTTATCACCGACCCTGTTATTGCTCGACTACGCTTATCTGCGCCACGCCCATGCTTGGAAAGCCGTGTGCGAGGGCAGTCTGCATGTCAACAGCGACAGCGACGGGAACGTAATAGAAGTCGTGCCGCTTTGCCTGAGGCGTTCGATTTGCAGCGACCACTTCCCGGTGTTATTCACCCTCTAGCCACGCCCGGATAATTTTCGCCATGCCCCGCACCACCGACAGCAACACCAGCCTCTCCCTCACCGCCACCTCGCTGTCGGCGCTTTACCCTGAGTCCCTCTCCGGCGAGGAATCTCTCAACGCACTGAGCAGCCAAACCCTGAACGGCCTCAACGACGGCTCGTCCCTCACCCTGACCAGCGCCGTCGCTACCCACGTCACCACCACCCTGCACAACGACGCACTGACCCGCCCGCTCGACGCACTGGTCGCCGAGATCCGCCAACTCCCCGCCGACGCCACCGCCGAGCGCTATCAGTTGCTACTGCGCCCATGGCTCTGGTGGCTGACCCTGGCCAGCAACAATCGGGGGTTCCAGAACCTCGCCACCTCGGACATCGTCACGACGATTTTCAAGGCCCACGGCTTCACCGATTTCCAGTTGAAACTCACCGGCAGCTACACGCCCCGCGAGTACTGCGTACAGTACGGCGAAACCGATTTCGCCTTCGTTTCACGGTTGCTGGAAGAGGAAGGGATTTTCTGGTTTTTCACCCATGAAGACGGCAAGCACACGCTGGTGCTCGGGGACAGTAACGATGCCTTCGTGCCGATACCCAATGGACCCAAGGTGAGCTATCTCGGGCAACGGATGGGCGAGCGCGAATTGCATGGCATCCGTTCCGGACAAGTCTGTGTGCAGGCGGTGGCCGGGGTGTATCGGGCGACGGATTATGAGTTCACTACACCCACTGCGTCCCTCTACGACCAGGCCGAAGCAGTGGCCGGGCCGCGCTCCATCTATGAACATCCGGGCGGTTACAACGCCAAGGCCCGGGGTGATGCGCTGACCAAGCAGCGGGTGGACGGTTTGCGCAGTCAGGAAAAGCGCTTCGTCGGCGAGAGCGATTGCCGTTGGCTGGTGCCGGGGCACTGGTTCACGCTGGCCGGTCACGATGACCCAACGCTGAATATCGATTGGGTGGTGACGGCCGTCACCCATGAGGCCAGTCACGACAGCTACCGCAACCGCTTCGAAGCCATCCCCAAAGCCACGCCTTATCGTCCCGCGCGGCTCACTCCCAAACCGCGGATGCACACGCAAACGGCGCTGGTGGTCGGTAAATCCGGCGAGGAAATCTGGACTGACCAGTACGGTCGGATCAAGTTGCAGTTTCCTTGGGATCGCGATGGCAAGAATGACGAAAGCAGTTCCTGCTGGGTGCGCGTGGTGCTGCCGTGGAGCGGCAAGGGTTTTGGCATGCAGTTCGTGCCACGGATCGGTCAGGAGGTGATTGTGACCTTTATCGACGGCGACCCGGACCGGCCACTGGTCACCGGTTGCGTCTATAACGGCGACAACGCCCTGCCCTATGCGCTGCCGGCAAACCAGACCCAGTCCGGGATCAAGACCAACTCTTCCAAAGGTGGTGGCGGCTTCAACGAGCTGCGCTTCGAGGACAAGAAGGACGCCGAAGAGGTGTTTCTGCAGGCGCAGAAGGACTTCAAGATCAATGTACTCAACGACACCACCGCCAGCGTCGGCCATGATGAAATCCTCACGGTAAAGAACGCCCGAACCCGCACGGTCAAGGAAGGCGACGAAACCGTGACCCTGGAAAAAGGAAAACGCAGCGTGACGATCCAGACCGGCAGCGACAGCCTCGATGTCAAGGGCAGCCGCACAGTGAAGGTCGGCGCCGATCAGAAACACAGCACCGGCGGCAACTACGAACACAAGGTCACCGGCGATTACAGCCTGACGGTGGACGGCAACCTGACCATCAAGGTGAGCGGCACTCTCACGCTGCAAAGCGGTGGCAGTTTCGCGATCAAGAGTGGCGCTGATCTGGCGGCCCAGGCCAGTACCTCGATCAGTCAGAAGGCCGGCACCTCCCTGAGCAATCAGGCCGGTACGGAACTGACCAACAAGGCAGGCACCTCGCTGACCAATGATGCCGGGGTCAGCCTGACCAACAAGGGCGGCGCCGAGCAGACCGTGGATGGCGGCGGCATGCTGACCATCAAGGGCGGACTGGTGAAGGTCAATTGAGGAGTGACAGAGGATGTCATCGGACAAACTCGAACTGGAACGCGGTGACAGCCGGCTCGACGGACGAATGCTTGACGGCCGGCTGGAAGGCCTGCTGCACATCAAGGAAGCCGGAAAGCCCCAGGCCGCCTTGAATTACAGCCAGGGCGAACTGCAAGGGATGAGCCTGCTGTATCACCCCAACGGCAAGCTGTCGGCGCAGATGCCTTTTGTGCACGACAAGTTACAAGGCGTGGCGACGTTTTATGCGCCGCAAGGCTGGCTGCAACGCAAAGCCACCTATCGCCGAGGCCTGCTGCATGGCGAAGCCAGCAACTATTTTCCCGATGGAAAAGTGGCTGAAGTGGAGTGTTACCGCGATGGCGTGCGTGAAGGGGTTTACCAGCGTTTTCATCCCAACGGTAAACCCGCTGTAAACGCCCGCTACCTCAACGGTCAGTTGCTTGAACCGGAGCAAGCCTTTGCCAGCGATGGACGACCGCTGGACGCCGAGGGCAAGCCGATCTCACGGATGCGCTGGTGGTATCGGCGCTGGGCCGATCCGACACAAGCCTGAGCCTTGTATTGAATGTGATGGCCTCATCGCGAGCAGGCTCGCTCCCACAGGGGATCTCCATCGAACTCATCCGTTGCGTACGACCGAGTTCAAAATGTGGGAGCGAGCCTGCTCGCGATGAGGCCGGTACATCCTGCATAAATGGTGACTGAAGCACCGCCTTCGCGAGCAAGCCCGCTTGTATGTTTAGACTTGAAGGGGTGGGTGGATCAGGGAATAAGCATCTGCATCTGCCCTGGCATCGCGATCTTGATCACTCCGGCCCAGTTGCACATCAAGGTGCTGTTGGCATCCAGTGCGGGCATGTTCCCCAGCAACAGGGTCGGCGGGCCGCCGGGGATCCACGGGGCGGCAGTGGCCGGAATGCACGGCATCGGCGTCAGCACCCCGAGGGCGGCGGCGGTGGCCGCGGCGACCATTGGATTGGCCGGGCTCATGCACATGCCAAACGGCATGATGTTCAGCAGCGGAATGTGATCCATGATGTTCGCCGCCGGCATGCCCCCGGTCAGCGTGCGGTTGACCGGCAGCACGTTGAGCACCCCCGGTGCCGCACCGAAACTGCATTGCAGGGTCGCGGTGGCGCACACTTGCGGACAGCCCATGTCGAATCTCCTTCCTGGAAGCGATGCTCCTCTGAACCATAGTCCGCCGAACCTGTTCTCGCACATCAGGAACGCTGATTATCCAGCAACACGCTAACCTATAAGACCTTGCCGCGCTTGTGGCGCCCCCGGTGCGCCATTAGATTAGCCAATGATGTCTGGCCTCCAAAATAAGCAGAAGGGATAAGCATGGCGCTTACTGACCAGTCCACCCGTATCCGCTCTGGCGAAGAACTCGATGCCAGCCTGATCGATCCGTACCTCAAGGCGCACATTCCCGGCCTGAGTGGGTTGCCACAGATCAGCCAGTTCCCCGGTGGCGCTTCGAACCTGACGTACCTGCTCGAATACCCCGAGCAGGAGTTCGTGCTACGTCGACCACCGTTTGGCCACAAGGCCAAATCCGCCCACGACATGGGCCGTGAATACCGCATTCTCAACCAGCTCAAGGACGGTTTTCCGTACTGCCCGAAAGCCTACGTGCACTGCACCGACGAATCGGTGATCGGTGCCGAGTTCTATGTAATGGAACGGGTCAAGGGGATTATCCTGCGCTCCGAACTGCCCCCGGAACTGGGCCTCGACGCTGCTAAAACCGAAGCCTTGTGCAAGAGTTTCATCGACAAGTTCGTCGAGCTGCACCGCGTCGATTACCAGGCCTGTGGCCTGGCCGACCTGGGCAAGCCGCAAGGTTATGTCGCGCGGCAGATTCATGGCTGGAGCGAGCGCTACGAAAAAGCCCTGACCCCTGATGCGCCGAGCTGGCAAGCGGTCAAGGACTGGCTCAACGACAAGATGCCCGCCGACCACCCGACATCGAGCATCGTCCATAACGACTACCGCTTCGACAACGTGATCCTCGACCCGAACAACCCGATGCAGATCATTGGCGTACTGGATTGGGAACTGACCACCCTCGGCGATCCGCTGATGGATCTGGGCAACACCCTCGCCTACTGGATCGAAGCCGGCGACCCGGCACCGGTGCAACTGATGCGCCGTCAACCGAGCCATGCCCCCGGCATGCTGACCCGTCGCGAGTTCGTCGATTACTACGCCGAACGCTCGGGGATCAAGATCGACAACTTCGACTTCTACTACACCTACGGGCTGTTCCGCCTGGCCGGTATCGTGCAGCAGATCTATTACCGCTTCTTCCATGGCCAGACCCAGGACAAACGCTTCGCGCAGTTCATTCACATGAACAAGCTGCTGGAGCACATGAGCCTGCAAGTCATCCAGAACTCCAGCCTCTGATCGCGCGCCCGATGCCTGCCCACCTCAAGGAAAAACCATGTCCAAGACCCATTTGTTCGACCTCGACGGTAAAGTCGCTTTCGTCTCCGGCGCCAGCCGTGGCATCGGTGAAGCGATCGCCAAACTGCTGGCCCAGCAAGGCGCCCACGTGATCGTATCGAGTCGCAAACTCGACGGCTGCCAACACGTGGCCGACGCGATCATCGCTGACGGCGGCAAAGCCACCGCTATCGCCTGCCACATCGGCGAAATGGAACAAATCACTCAAGTGTTCGCCGGCATCCGCGAGCAATTCGGTCGCCTGGACATCCTGGTCAACAATGCCGCAACCAATCCGCAGTTCTGCAACGTGCTGGACACCGACCTCGGCGCCTTCCAGAAAACCGTCGATGTGAACATTCGCGGCTACTTCTTCATGTCGGTGGAAGCCGGCAAGCTGATGCGAGAAAACGGTGGTGGCAGCATCATCAACGTCGCCTCGATCAACGGCATTTCGCCAGGCATCTTCCAGGGCATCTACTCGGTGACCAAGGCAGCGGTAATCAACATGACCAAGGTCTTCGCCAAGGAGTGCGCGCAGTTCGGCATCCGCTGCAACGCCCTGCTGCCGGGCCTGACCGACACCAAGTTTGCCTCGGCGCTGGTGAAGAACGACGCGATTCTGAAGACCGCACTGCAGCAGATTCCGCTCAAGCGTGTGGCGGATCCGAGTGAAATGGCTGGGGCAGTGTTGTATCTGGCGAGTGATGCGTCGAGCTACACCACTGGGGTTTCGCTGAATGTGGACGGTGGTTTCCTATCCTGATTCAGCGTGTTTTCGTCAAGAGGTAGCCCTGATCGTTCCCACGCTCTGCGTCACTAGTGTCCGGTAAAACTCTCTCATAG